>CAVPNS010000002.1:0-987500 GCA_963706815.1 uncultured Gammaproteobacteria bacterium | reverse complement strand
GACCGGGCCGTAGTGATCGAACACGTGATGCAGAAGCCCCGTGCCGCGGGTCATGGTGCGAAATTCGGTCTGAAAGCCGATCAGCCCGCGCGAAGGGACCATGTAGTCGAGGCGCACGCGCCCGCGGCCGTCGGACTGCATGTCCGTCAATTCGGCGCCGCGGCTGCCGAGCGCCGACATGATGTCGCCCTGGGCATCGTTGTCGGCATCGACGGTGACCTGTTCGTAGGGCTCGTGGGCCTGCCCGTCGATCTGCTTGATCACGACGCGCGGCCGCGACACCGACATCTCGTAGCCTTCGCGCCGCATGTTCTCGAGCAGCACGCCGAGGTGCAGCTCGCCGCGCCCGAAGACCATGAACTTGTCCGGATCCGACGTCGGTTCCACCCGCAGAGCGACATTGTGGATCGCCTCGCGCTCGAGGCGTTCGCGGATCTGCCGGCTGGTCACGAACTTGCCCTCGCGGCCCAGGAACGGCGAGGTATTGACCTCGAACGTCATGCTGATGGTCGGTTCATCGACCGTGAGGCTCGGCAGCGGCTCCGGGTTGAGCGGATCGCACAGCGTGTCCGAGACCTTCGGCTCGGCAATGCCGGCAAACGCCACGATGTCGCCGGCGCTCGCCGATTCGACCTCGACGCGCGTCAGGCCGTGGAATCCCAGGATCTGCGTGATCTTCTCCGCGCGCTGCTTGCCTTCGCGGTTGATCACGGTGACGGTCGTGCCGCGACGCAGCGTACCGCGCTTGATGCGGCCGATGCCGATCGCACCCACGTAACTCGAGTAATCGAGCAGCGTGACCTGCAGCTGCAACGGGCCCGCCGCATCGACGTCCGGCGGCGGACAGTGCGCGACGATGGTCTGGAACAGCGGCTGCATGTCGCCGTCGCGCACGGTCGATTCCAGGCCGGCAAAGCCGCGCAATGCGGACGCATAGACCACCGGGAAATCGAGCTGCTCGTCGGTCGCGCCGAGCCGGTCGAACAGGTCGAAGGTCTGGTCCAGGACCCAGCCCGGCCGGGCCTCGTCCCGATCGATCTTGTTGATCACGACGATCGGCCGCAGGCCGTGCTTGAAGGCCTTTTGCGTGACGAAGCGCGTCTGCGGCATCGGCCCGTCGACCGCATCGACGAGCAGCAGCACGCAGTCGACCATCGCCAGCACGCGCTCGACCTCACCGCCGAAATCGGCGTGACCCGGCGTATCGACGATATTGATGCGGTAATCGCCCCACTCGATGGCCGTGTTCTTCGCCAGAATCGTGATGCCCCGCTCCCTCTCGAGCGCATTGGAATCCATGACCCGTTCCTGCAGGTCCTTGCGCGCATCGAGCGTGCCGGACTGGCGCAGCAGCTGATCGACGAGAGTGGTCTTGCCATGATCGACGTGCGCGATGATGGCGATATTGCGAAGTTGCTGAGTCACAATGGGGTTCCGCGAAACCGCGCATTATAACGACTTTCCGCTCAGCGCGCCCGATTGTTTGCGTGCGTGGGGGCCCTCAGCGGGCCGCGACGATGATCGGGATGCTGTAGGTGCGCGTGTCGACGGTGTCCTCGTGCCGCACCGTCGCGGTAAGGCCCAGGAAATAGACGCCATCGGCGGCCGCGCTGAGCTGGACCTCCTCGCGATAGGGCGTATCGGGCGCCACCGGGCCGATCGGACGCTCGGACGCATCGGCGAGGACCAGTCCCGGGGAGTCGCCGAACTGCAGCGTCGCCGACTGGGCCGCCATGCCGGGTATCAGCGCCAGGCTGACGGTAAACGGCTTCCCGGCCACCGGGCGCTCGGACAACTCGAATTTCAGCTCGAGCGGCACCGCCGCCTTGCCGATCGTGGCCGCTTCGACCATGGTCGCGGTCTGCTCGGCCGCCGTCGCGACGTGCTTGGCCGCCGCCGCCGCGTTCTTCGCCGCCAGCGCCGTGGCCGCTTCCTGGCGTTCCTTGCTGTGGCAGGCGGCCAGCAGGACTATTGCAATGCAAACGCCGAGGCCCGCGACCGGCGCGCCGATGACCCGCGATGCAGAAGCTCCCATGGGTCTATGATCCCTAATATCCCAACCGATCACAACTCCAGCGCCGGCGCATCGAGGGCACCCAGCTGCTCATCCAGCGAGCGGTAATGCTCCTCCCAGTAACGCGCCGTGGCAAACCACGGAAACGCCTGCGGAAAGGCCGGGTCATGCCAGCGACGCGCCAGCCAGGCGGCATAGTGCATCATGCGCAGTGCGCGCAGGCATTCGATCAGCGCGAGTTCCGCGCGATCGAACGGCAGGAACTGCTCGTAGCCCGCGACCAGGTCGCGCATCTCGGTGCGCATCTCCTGCATGTTTCCGGCCAGCAACATCCACAGGTCCTGGATCGCGGGGCCGGTCTGGCAGTCGTCCAGGTCGACAAAATGAGGGCCGGCATCGGTCCACAGGATGTTGCCGCGATGGCAGTCGCCGTGGATGCGCAGCGTGGCGGCGCCGCCCCAGAGCGCGGCGCGCACCTCGATCTCGCTGAGCAGCGCCTCGGTGACATCGGCGTACTTGGCGGCGAGGTAATCGGGCATCCAGTCGCCGTCGAGCACGGATTCACGCGCCTTGTAGCCCAGGTCCTGGATGCTGAGCCGCGGCCGGTGCAGGAAATGCCCCGACCGGCCCACGGCGTGAATGCGGCCGAGGAAACGGCCGACCCACTCACGCTCGAGCGTCGTACCGAGCTCGGGCCAGCGTCCGCCGCGGCGCGGAAACACCGCATAGCGATAGCCGACGTGCATGTGCAGCGAGACGCCATCCCGCACCAGCGGCGCGACAACCGGAATCTCCTGCCGGGCGAGTTCGAGGGCGAAGTCGTGTTCCTCGAGTATGGCCACGTCGCTCCAGCGCCCGGGCCGGTAGAATTTGACGACGACCGGTTCCTGGTCATCGATGCCGACCTGGTACACCCGGTTCTCGTAACTGCCGAGCGCGAGAACCCGCCCGTCGCACAGGTAGCCGATCGCCTCGAGCGCATCGAGAACCACCGCGGGCGACAGCGCAGCATAGGGCGTTTCCTCCTTCATGGGCGCCAGTCTACAGCTTCGACGCGATCACGCCCGCAGCCCCGGGGCACGCTGCTAGAATGGCGAGCATGCGGTTATTGCGGCCTAAATCGCTGAGCGGCCTGATGCTGATCGGCTTCACGATCGTGGCGGCGCCGCTGTTGTTCGCGATCGTCAATGCGGCGGTGCAAATGAGCCGCCTGTCGAACCGCAGCGAACAACTCGTGGTCCACGGCATGCAGGGAACGCGCAACAACCAGCTGATGTTCGAGCAGATCAGCGCGCTCGAGCGCACCGCCCGGCTCTATCAGATCATCGGCAACACCGACCTGCTGGATGTCTATGCGCGCAACAGCGACCGCCTGGCGGCCACGACGCGCGAACTGTTCCGCCTGTTGCCCGATGCCGAATCACGGGAGCAGCTGGCGGCGATGCAGGCCGAAGCGCAGCGCCTGCACCAGGCGCTGGAGCAGGCCCCACCGAGTTCGGCGCAGATGACGGACCTGATCAACGCCTACCCGCGCCTGCTGGACCTGGCCTCCAGGCTGTCCGCGCACACCAACCACCAGATCGACGGCGAACTCGACAGCCTGCAGGTGGCGACCGACCGGGCGCAGCGGGAACTGTTCTGGGAGACGTTGCTGCTCGTCCCGGTGACGCTGCTGGCCGTCGGCCTGTTCACGTACCTGTTCGGCCGGCCCATACGGGCCATCGACCGGGCCATCAATGAGCTGGGACGAGGCAAATTCTCGCGCCCGATCGCGATCCGGGGGCCGGCGGACCTGGAAAAGCTGGCGACGCAGCTGGACTGGCTGCGCCAGCGACTGCTCGAACTCGCGCAGGAGAAGAACCGATTCCTGCGCCACATGTCCCATGAACTGAAGACGCCGCTCGCCAACATCCGCGAGGGCACGGAGCTGCTGATGGACGGCGCGGTCGGCGAGTTGCAGAGCAGCCAGCGGGAGGTGGCCGGGATCCTGCGCGAGAACAGCATGAAGCTGCAGCATCTGATCGAGAACCTGCTCTCCTTCAGCGCCTGGCAGGCGAAGAGCACCGGGCTCGAGATCAGCGAGTTCAAGCTGCGCCCGCTGATCAAGAGCGTGCTCGAGAACCAGCAGCTGACGCTGATCGCACAGCGCGTGCGCCTCGACGTGAAGATCGAGGATCTGGCACCCGAGGCCGATCGGGGCAAATTGCGTCTCATTCTCGATAATTTATTGTCAAATGCGGTCAAGTTCACGCCCCGGGGCGGTACCATCGCGATCCACGCGCGCAGCGAGCGCGACCAGCTGGTCATCGACGTCATCGACAGCGGACCAGGTATCCCGACCGACGAGCGTAACCGGATTTTCGAGGCTTTTTACCAGGGAAGGACCCCTCAGGGCGGACATGTCAAAGGAACCGGAATCGGGCTTTCCGTGGTCACGGAATTCGTCAATGCGCACCGCGGCGGCATCGAGATCATCGAGCGTCCGGAGGGTGGGGCCCATTTCCGCGTGCGCATACCGCTGCGCCAGGTCGAAGGCGCCACTGCGCCAAGAGCGCATGCGGCAGCCTAGGCTGCGGATCCTCGGCCTGGGCGCGCTCGCCTCGGGATTGCTGTGCGGCTGCAGCATGTCGGGCCTGCTGGCGAGCCACCACAACCCACCCGCGCCGGTGGCCGAACAGGCGACCGACGACCTGAACCCGATCATGGCCACGCTGGAGATGATGAGCGAGCTGCCGCAGCGGGACCCTGCCCGGCAGGCCGAACTGTTCCAGGCGGCCCACAATGCGGCCGAGCTGACGCCAACGACCAGCAACAAGCTCAAATATGCGCTGGCCCTCGCGACCCCCGGGCATGGCGGGGCCAACCCCGTCGCAGCGCAGCGACAGTTGTCGGAACTGCTGGCGGCACCGGAGAATTTGCTGCCCATCGAACGCTATCTGGCGCAAAGTGAGCTCAAACAGGTCGAGCGGCAGCTGGTGCTCGCCACCGAGAACCAGCGCCTGCGGGACGATTTGCCGCGGGAATCCCGCGACAAGCTCGCCAGCATCAACCGCCGCCTGGCAGCAGAGACTGACGAAAATGCGAAGCTTCGCAAGGAACTGGATGACGCACGCGCTAAACTCGAGGCTATTTCACATATCGAACGATCGATCAATGACCGAAGCTCGCCAGGCGCCGGCGCCACGAAACCCTGAAAGCCGATGGGAGGATCTGCCATGAACCCCAATTCCATCGCCGCGACGGTCCCCTTAGGGTTCGGCCTGCAGCCCGGCAAGCGCGACAGTTCAGCGCCGCAGCGACGTAAAGCGCGCATCCTGGTCGTCGATGATGACCCGGGGCTGCTGCGCCTGCTGACGATTCGCCTGCGCGCCGAAAACTACGAGGTCGAGGCGTTTGACGGTGCGGCCGCGGCGCTGGCTGCCTGCCCGCGCTTTCGCCCGGATCTCGTGCTCACGGACCTGCGCATGGACAACATGGACGGCATCGGCCTGCTCAAGGAGTTGCACAGCCGCTGGCCGGCGCTGCGCGTGATCATCCTGACCGCGCACGGCACCATCCCCGATGCCGTGCACGCGACCCAGAGCGGCGCCTTCGGCTTCCTGACCAAGCCGGTCGAGAAGCAGGAACTGCTGGAACAGGTGCAAAAGGCGCTGAAATTCTCCGGTTTCGCGAATGCGAGCGAGGACTGGCGCGCGCCGATCGTGACCCGCAGCCAGCTGATGGAAGACAAGCTCTCCCAGGCCAACATGGTGGCCGGCACCGATGCGCGGGTATTGCTGAGCGGCGAGCCCGGGACCGGCAAGCGCCTGCTCGCCCGCGCGATCCACGATGCGAGCCCCCGGCGCCAGAAACCTTTCGCCGCGGTCAACTGCAACGCGAGCGACGAGGCCCAGCTGCAGTCCGAGCTGTTCGGCCCGGATGCGGGCGCCGCTGCCGGCGCGACGCGCGCCGGCAAGGGACTGATCGAGACGAGCGAGGGCGGGACGCTGCTGCTCGAGGAAGTCAGCCAGTTGCCGATGCGCCTGCAGGTGTTGCTGCTGCGCGCGCTGCAGGACAATGCGGCGCGCAGCGGCGGCGCCGAGGGGACCCAGCCGAACGTACGCCTCATTTCCGCGACGAATCGCGATCTGCAGCCGCTGGTCGCAAGCGGACAATTCCGCGAGGACCTGTATTACCGGCTCAACGTCGTGCACATCGAGCTGCCGTCCCTGGCGCAGCGGCGCGAGGACATCCCGCTGCTGGTCGCGCATTTTCTCGAGACGCTCGCGCGTGAAGGCGCCGAGCGCAAGATCTACGCGCCCGAGGCGCTCGAAGTGCTTGCGAGCGCCGAATGGCCCGGCAACGTGCGCCAGCTGTCGAACACGGTGCGCCAGAACGTCGCGCTCGCGAACGGCCCGATCATCACGGCCGAGCTCGTGCAGCAATCCCTGGGCGGCAGCGGCGCGAAGCTGCCCTCGTTCGATGAGGCCCGCGACGAATTCACGCGCAATTACCTGTCGCAGATCCTGCAGGTCACGGGCGGTAACGTCAGCCAGGCGGCCCGCCTCGCGAAGCGCAACCGGACGGATTTCTACAAGCTGCTGGGCCGCCACCAGCTGCTGCCCGACGACTTCAAGAAATCCTGAATCAGCCGGAAGTCCTGACTCAGGAATAAAAGGCGGCGATCGAGGCGACGACGTGCGCGAGCTGCCCCTGATCGAGCTCCGGATAGACCGGCAGCGCCAGCGTCTCGTGCGCGGCACGCTCGGATTCCGGGAAGTCCCCGGCCCGATACCCCAGGTACTGGAAGCATTGCTGCAGGTGCAGCGGCACCGGATAGTAGATTTCGGTGCCGATGTTGCGTGCGGCCAGGAATTTGCGCAGCTCGTCGCGCCGCTGGCAGCGGATCACGTATTGATTGAAGATATGCCGGTAGCCGGGAATCGCGATCGGCGTCACCACCTTCGAGCCGAGGCCCGCCTTCAGGATGGCCGCGTCGTAGAACGCCGCATTGCGCCGCCGCCCCTCGGTCCAGCCGTCCAGGTGCTTGAGCTTGACGCGCAGCACGGCCGCCTGCAGTTCATCGATGCGGAAATTGCCGCCGATGAACCCGTGGTAATACTTCGGTTCGCCGCCATGCACGCGCAGTACCCGCAGGTGCCGGGCGAGATCGGCATCGTTCACCGTGCACAGGCCGGCATCGCCGAACGCGCCCAGGTTCTTGCTGGGAAAGAATGAGAAGCAGCCAATGTCGCCGATGGAACCGACGCGCGCCCCGTTCAGGTATTCGGTACCGATCGCCTGCGCCGCGTCCTCGACCACATTCAGACGGTAGCGGCGCGCGATGTCCATCAGCGCGCCCATATCGGCCGACTGACCGTACAGGTGCACGGGCATGATCGCACGGACCCGGCCGCCGGTGACCCGGTTATGCAGGTTGCCGTGGCGCTCGAGGCAATCCCGGTCGATGAACTGCTGGACGCTGTTCGGGGATATGTTAAATGTCACCGGGTCGATATCGCAGAACACCGGCCGCGCGTTCAGGCGCGCAATCGTGCCCGCGGTCGCAAAGAACGTGAAGGGCGAGGTCAATACCTCGTCGCCGGCCCCCATATCGAGCGCCATC
Organism: uncultured Gammaproteobacteria bacterium; assembly: GCA_963706815.1. Taxonomy (GTDB): domain Bacteria; phylum Pseudomonadota; class Gammaproteobacteria; order Steroidobacterales; family Steroidobacteraceae; genus Bog-1198. Next base: position 979,881 of record CAVPNS010000002.1, on the reverse strand, counting down.
AGCGCCAGCAGCAGCGCATCGGTACCTGAGGACACGCCTATGCCATGCGCAGAACCGCAGTAGCTCGCGACCTCGGCCTCGAGGCCGCGGACGTGTTCGCCGAGGATGAACTGCTGGCTGGCGCAGACCTGTTCGATCAGCGGCATGACCTCGGCACGGATCTGCGCGAACTGGGCTTTCAGATCAAGTAAGGGAACGGTCGTCATGATACGGTAGAATAGCACTTTGGAATGTTGATCCACTCGGCCGGGGGCTCTATTGGTCGATAATTGTGCGCTTATGCTGATAGTCGCTTCGAACCGGCCGCATCACGAGTCAATCTGACCCATGGCCCCACCCATCCTCGTCAAGCACAGCTTCATGGTCGCGGCGCTGACCGCGATACAGGCGATCGTGCCGCCCGCCGTAGCCTTGCTGATCCTGTCAGCGCTGGTTGGCCGGCTGAGCCAGGCTTTCAATCCCTATTCATGGGTCGTCGTGACGCTGCTGTGCCTGATCCTGATCCAGACGCCGCGTGACGTCGGCACGCACCTGACCAACGAGCGGGTATCGGCGATTGCCGACGTCATGTTCCGCTGGGCGCTGCTGCTGGTTATTATTTATGTCATTCATCATGTGACGCGCGTACTGGATGGCTATCCGCCAATGCTGTTCTGGTACTGGGCGGCGGTCACCACCCCGGCACTCGTCCTGGCCACCCTCGGGGCGCAGCAGCTGATGCGCGTGCTGCTGGTTCACGCATTCAATAGCCGCCGGGCGATCGTCGCCGGCTATAACATCAGCAGCCTCGAGCTGTCGCGGCGCCTGCGCGACAATCCCGGCATGGGCATCCAGGTCGAGGGATTCTTCGATGACCGCAGCCATGACCGGCTGGAAATCGAGCCGGACGCGACGCTGCTCGGCTCTCTCGGCGACGTTGCCGCCTACGTCAACGAGCACCGAATCGACGTGATATTCATCGCCTTGCCGATTCGCCATGTCAAACGGGTCATGAGCATTCTTGACGATCTGCGCGATACGACCGCCTCGATCTATTACGTGCCGGACATTTTCGTGTTCGACCTGATCCAGGCACGCTCCGGCGACATTCACGGCATACCGGTGGTCGCGATGTGCGAAACGCCGTTTTACGGGTATCGGGGCGTCTCGAAGCGCCTGACGGATCTGGTTTTCGCCACCGTGATCCTGCTGCTGACCCTGCCCCTCATGGTGCTGATCGGCATCGTCGTGAAACTCACGTCGCCCGGACCGATCATGTTCGTGCAGCGCCGCTACGGTCTCGACGGGCGCGAAATCAAGGTCTACAAGTTCCGCACGATGACGGTGGCCGAGGACGACGACGGGCATGTCCAACAGGCCACCCGAGGAGACGCGCGTGTCACGCCGGTTGGCGGTCTGTTGCGCCGCTCCTCGCTCGATGAGCTGCCGCAGCTGATCAACGTGCTGCAGGGACGCATGAGCCTCGTCGGCCCGCGGCCGCATGCGGTTGCGCACAACGAACTGTACCGCAAGCTGATCAAGGGATATATGCTGAGGCACAAGGTGCTGCCGGGCATCACCGGACTTGCGCAGGTGAACAACTGCCGCGGCGAGATCCAGGAGTTGCACGAAATGGAGGCGCGGGTCCGCTACGACCTCGAGTACCTGCGTCACTGGACCCCGATGCTCGACCTCAAGATCATCCTGTTGACCGCCATCAAGGTATTCAGGGACGATCGGGCATACTGAGCGCGACGCCGGCCGAGACGAATTTCCCCTCGAACCGGTAGCGCCCCGCGAGCGGCAGCGCTGTCAACCCGGCAAGCGCGATGCGGCGCGTCGGGGTGGCGCGAAAGAGGCCGGTGGCACCCTGCGCCAAAGCTTCGGCGAAATCTGCAGCGTCAATCTGCAGATCCTTGAACCACAGCCATTCGCGCGTTACCGGCGACTGGCACTTGTAGAACGCTTCCTTCGCCGCGAACATGAGGGCCGCCGCTGCCAGGCGCTGTTCGGGCAACAGCGATTCCAACCACGCAATTTCCGCCGGCACGCAGATCCTGGGCCAAAGCTCCGCCTTGACCCGGCCGACGAGTTCGCAATCCACACCCAGTCCCCGAAACCGGCTGCGCAAACCCACGACCGCAGCGCACAGCCCGGTCGTATGGGTAATGCTGCCGACGATCGACGGCGGCCACACCGGCTGGCGGTCCGCCGCGGCGATGATCGCAACGTCCACAACCCCCAATTCGGCCAGCGCACGGCGCGCGCACAGGCGCCCCGCTGCGAATTCCTGCCGGCGCTGCGGCACCGACCGGCCAAGACAGGCCGCCTCGGCGCTCAGCAACAGCTCGACCGCTCCCGGCTCGCGCAATTCCGCGGCAACAACGCCCTCGGGGAACAACACCTGGAACCCGGGAGACAGGCACGCTGGATTTGAGACGCTCATCGCATTGTCAGCTTACGCCGCCCGGGCCGCTAGATTGCAAGCACAATAACAATTACCATTCGCCCCGTGAACTCACTGTGGGAATCCCTCTCGCGGCCCGGCGCAAACCTGACCGCCGTATTTCATGGCAGAACGCGCAGCGTGGAGCTGGCGCAATTCCGCGCCCACTCGATGCTCGGCGATCAGCTCGATTCACTGCGGGACCGCTCGGTGCTGATCGCCACCCACGGCCAGCTGCACACGGCGCTCGCGCTCGTCGAGCTCGATGGCCTCGCGCGACGCATCGTGCTGTGCACGCCCGACCTGACTCCTGAACAACTGGCCGAGGTGGCCACTGCGGCACAGGCCGACGCCGTGGTGCTGGAGAACGGTGCGGCGATCGAACCGCCGCCGGGGCCGATACGCTACTGGGTGACACCGCAACCCGTCGTCAGGAGCATGCCCGGACCGCTGAACCGCGAGGCCACGGCTGTGACCGAATGGGTCCTGTTGACATCGGGTACCACCGGCAAGCCGAAGCTCGTCTCGCATACGCTGCAGAGCCTTTCGGGTACGCTGCCGCCACCGCGCTCCAACGGCACCCCGGTCGTGTGGAGCACCTTCTACGACATCCGGCGCTATGGCGGCCTGCAGATCTTCCTGCGCTCCGTCATCGGCGGCACGGATCTCGTGCTCTCCTGTGCCGATGAGCCGGTCGATGAGTTTCTCTCAAGAGCCGCTGCGGCCGCAGTTACGCATATCTCGGGAACGCCCTCTCACTGGCGCCGTGCGCTGATGAGCGGCTCTACGGGGCGCATCGATCCCGCCTATGTGCGCCTCTCCGGCGAGATAGCCGATCAGCCCGTGCTCGACAACCTGCGCACCGCTTACCCTCACGCGCGCATCGCCCACGCATTTGCATCGACCGAAGCCGGCGTCGCATTCGACGTCGAGGACGGTCTGGCGGGCTTTCCCGCGGATTTCGTCAACAGCGCCAAAGCGGGCATCGAGATGAAGGTCGAGAACGGAACGCTGCATATCCGCTCGCAACGCAATGCCGCCCGCTACCTGGGCAGCGCCGCGGAGCCGCTGGCCGGCGGCGATGGATTCGTCGATACCGGCGACCTCGTTGAATTGATCAATGGCCGCTATTATTTTCGCGGACGCCGCGGCGGGGTCATCAACGTCGGCGGCCTCAAGGTGCACCCGGAGGAGGTCGAGTCGGTGCTGAATGCCGACCCGCGCGTGCGCATGTCGCTGGTGCGGGCCCGGCGCAATCCGATCACCGGCGCCGTCGTCGTCGCCGACATCGTGCTGGCGAATCGCAATCCGGACGCCGCAGGCGACGGCGCAGTCGAGCAGGTCAAGAGCGAACTCCTGATTGCCTGCCGGCAGGCGCTGCCGGCGCACAAGGTCCCGACGATGCTGCGCATCGTCCCGGCGCTCGAAATGACGGCTGCCGGAAAGCTGGTGCGCCCCAATGCGTAACGTCATCGTGACCGGCGGCAGCCGCGGCCTCGGGCTCGCCATCGCGAGCCAGCTGGCCGACAGCGGGTACCGCGTCATTGCGGTGGCGCGCAAGAGCACCCCGGAACTCGTCAATGCGAGCCGATTGGCTGAATCCGGCAACAGGGGAGCGATCGAATTTCGCGCCTTTGACCTCACGGCGCTCGGCGGCATCGCCGAATTCGTCCGCGGCCTGCGCAAGGAATTCGGCGCGATCTACGGGCTCGTCAACAACGCCGGCATCGGCACGGGCGGGATCCTCAGCAACATGCGCCTCGACGACATCGAGAACCTCGTTCGCCTGAACACCATCGCACCGATCGTGCTGACGAAGTATGTGGCGCGCTCGATGATGAACGAGCGCTCGGGCCGCATCATCAACATCTCCTCGGTCGTGGCGCTCGACGGGCTATACCGGCCTGTCCGTCTACAGCGCGACGAAGGCATCCCTGGTCGGCTTCACGCGCTCGCTGGCCCGTGAGCTCGGACAGTTCGACGTGACCGTCAATGCCATTGCTCCGGGCTTCATCGACACCGACATGACCCAGGAACTGGCTGACGAGCAGCGCGCGCGGATCATGCGGCGCAGTGCGCTGAAGCGGATGCCGGAAGCCATCGATGTGGCCCGCAGCGTCGAGTACCTCCTCGGTGAAGGCGGGCGCAATGTCACCGGCAGCGTCCTGACCGTGGATGCGGGCAATACGGCCTGAGCTACTCTGCTCATAGGCGCAAGGATCCTGCCACGATCTGCGCATGCAGCTCAGCATCCAGCGCCGCATAGGCGCGAAGCCGTGAATCGTCAAAATAAACCGGATCCTGAACCAGCGCCGGATCGAAACCAGCGCGCTCAAGATCCTGCTTTTTCGGCTTGAACGTTCCCGTGGCTTCGAGCGCCGGCAGCAGGCGCAGGAACAGCGGCCGCGCATAGGCCGGCAATCCTTGCTCCAGATGCGTACGAAACGCCTTGAGGTCAAAACCGGCATCGACCACCAGCGCGGCCATGCCTGCCCGCCCCTCGGTCCGTGGTATCGCGACCCCGTACACGACCCCCTCCCGGACGCCGGGCGCGCCCGTCACGACCGTTAAAACCTCAGCCGTCGAAACATTTTCGCCCTTCCAGCGATAGGTATCGCCGACCCGATCCACAAAATAATAGAACCCGCGCGCATCGCGACGCATCAGATCCCCGGTCCGGTACCAGGCATCGCCGGTGGCAAACACGTTGCGCAGGACCTTGCGATTCGTCGCCTCGGAGTCCGCATAGCCCTCGAAACGACCCGCACGCTGGGTCCCATCGGCCGGAATCAAGCCAACCGCCTCGCCCACTTCGTCAGTGCCGCAAGCGCTCGCAAAAGCCCTCGGCGTTACGCCTCGGTTCACCGCGGTCGACATCGAATTTCAGCAGGCTCACCTGCAGGCGATTCGAGAGGAATGGCGGTATGCGCCCGATCGATCCCGGCTGCCCCTCGCAGTTATAGAGAGAGAAATTGCCTTCCGTCGATGCGTAATACTCGAGAATCCGGGGAATCCGAAACCGCGCCTGAAACACCTCCCAGACCTCCGGCCGCAGCCCGTTGCCGCAGGCGATCCGCAACGAATGCGCGGTGTCGTAGAGGACCCGGCGGCGCATTCACCAGATACCGGCACAGCTCGCCGATGTATTGGAACAGCGTGCAGCGGGAATCGCGGACATCGCGCCAGAAATCCGATGCCGAGAATCGCGGGCGGATCGACGACCGTACCGCCACCGACCAGGGTCGCTCCGGTGGCCACAACGCCGCCGACGCTGTGGTACAGGGGCAGGCAATCGAACATCCGGTCCGATGGGCGCGTGTCCAGCATGCCGGCAAACCATTGGCTCCACTGCATCAGGCGGTGGTGACTGACCGCGGCGGCCTTCGGCAACCCCGTCGTACCGGACGTATAGATATACAGCGCCGTGGCATCAAGCGTCGGCGGCGAAAATTCGGCCGGTGACAGTGCAGCGCTCGACTGGCGCGCAAGCTCGGCAGCAAGCGGCGGGATATCCAGTGCACACGAACCCTGGACCCACAGGGCCGGGCCGGCCGGCAACCGCGATCGGACCGAGGCCAGCGTGTCGGCCAGCGCGGCACCCACAATGATGGACCGCGGCGATACAATGCGAAGACAATGCGCCAGCGGCTCGCCAAGCAGATGCGTATTGGCCAGGGCCACCGTGACGCCAATGCCGGAGAGGCCGAGCCACACGGGCAGATACTCGGCGCAATTGGGCATGAGCAATGAAACGACATCGCCGCTGCGCAGCCCCTGGGCCAGACCCCAGCGCGCATATTGATTGCAGCGACTCGCCAGCTGCGCAAAGCTCAGCGTCTCTTCCGGCGATTCGAGCGCGGGTGCCTCCCCAAACTGCTCCCCAAGGCGCACCATCAGGGCGGGCAGCGTCAGGGTGGGTTCACGGTCGATCGAGGCCGTGCGTTCCAGGGCCCGGAGCCATGCCTGGCGGGCCGATTTTGCGTTGTTGGCGACAATATCCGTCATGAATTGCGAACCGTACCACGCCGATCACGGCCATTCGAGCTAGAATTTAACCTATGAAACGAGAAACAATCGCGATTCATGGCGGTTTCGACTGCGATCCCGCCACCAAGGCGGTGGCCGTGCCGATTTATCAGACGGCCGCCTATTCCTTTGACAGCGCCGAGCATGGTGCGGCGCTGTTCAATCTCGAGGTGGAGGGATTCCGGTATACCCGGATCAGTAACCCGACGACCGCAATTCTCGAGGACCGGGTCAGCCAGCTGGAAGGCGGGGTCGGCGCACTGAGCGTCAGCTCCGGCCAGACCGCGCTCTATTACGCGGCATCCAACCTGACCGAGATCGGCCGCAACATCGTGTCCGTCCCGCAGCTCTACGGTACGACCTACACCCTGTTCGCGCACATCCTGCCGCGCCAGGGCGTGCAGGTTCGCTTCGCGACCTCCGACCGACCTGCGGACATGGAATACCTGATCGACGAGAATACGCGTGCGCTGTTTTGCGAAACCGTCGGCAATCCGGCCGGCAACGTCTGCGACCTCGAGGCCCTCGCGAACGTCGCACACCGGCACCACATTCCATTGATCGTCGACAACACCGTGCCGACGCCGATGATGGTGCGCCCCAAGGAATATGGCGCCGATGTCATCATCCACTCGCTGACCAAGTTCATGGGCGGGCACGGCACGACGCTCGGCGGCATCATCGTCGACTGCGGCGAGTTCCCGTGGCAGGACCACGCGGCACGCTTCCCGATGTTCTGCCATCCGGACGAGTCCTACCATGGCCTCGTCTATACGGAGCACTACGGCAAGGCCGCGTTCATCGGCCGGTGCCGCAGCGTCTATCAGCGCACGGTCGGTGCGGTGCTCGCGCCGATGAATGCGTTTTTGTTATTGCAAGGCATCGAGACCGTGGCCGTACGCCTCGACCGGCACATCGAGAACGCGCGCAAGGTCGCCGAGTTCCTGCGCCAGGATGCGCGCGTCGAATCGGTGAACTATGCCGGTTTCGCCGACAGTCCCTATCATGACCTGGTGCAGAAATACCTGGGCGGTCGCGCCTGTTCGCTGCTGACGTTCGAGATCCGCGGCGGCATGGCCGCCGGGATGAGGTTCTACAACGCGCTTAAACTATTCAAGCGCCTCGTGAACCTGGGCGACGCCAAGTCGCTCGCCTGTCACCCGGCCTCGACCACGCACCGGCAGATGACGCCGAGCGAGCAGCTGTCGGCGGGCGTCGGACCGGGCACCATACGCCTGAGCGTCGGCATCGAACACATCGACGACATCATCGACGATCTGTCCCAGGCCCTGGATGCCGCCACCATTACCTAGCGCCGCCGCGGCGCTGTTTCCGCCCGTCCTTGAGCGTCTGCAGATCGAGGATTGGCTCACCCGGGCGCTCCTGGACGCCTCGACGCGCGTGCAGGCGGGCCCCGTCACGCCGACCATCGACATGGCCGCATTTCGCGAGGAGCTGAACGGCTTCGACTTCAATCGCCCGATGCCGCTCGAGCAGGCGCTGCGATGGGCCATCGAACGCCTGGAGCACGGGATCGTGCAGATGGGCAATCCGCGCTATTTCGGCTTGTTCAATCCGGGAGCGGCGTTCCCGGCGCAATGCGCGGACCGTATTTCGGGCCTGTTCAACCCCCAACTGGCGAGCTCCGCCTCCTCACCCGTGCCGGTTGCCCTGGAGAATCACGTGATTCGCGCCGTCGGCATGCGCGCAGGATTTCCCGCCGAGCGCGCCAGCGGACACTTTGCCACGGGCGGGACAGAGGCCAACTACACTGCCCTGCTGTGCGCGCTGACGGATGCGCATCCGCAGTTCGCGAAGGACGGCGCTCGCGCATTTCCGGGACCCGTCGCCTTCTATACCTCGCGCGAATGCCATATTGCGTGGCTCAAGATCGCGCACCAGGCCGGCATAGGACGCAGCGCGCTGCGCCTGGTCGATACCGACGGCCACGGGCGCCTCGATCCCCAGGCTTTGACGCAGATGATTGCGGCCGATCGGGCCGACGGCGTTACGCCGGTCATGGTGGTCGCAACGGCCGGCACGACCTGTGGCGGCATGCTGGATCCTCTGCATGCGTGTGCCGATATCGCCGAACGGGAAGATCTGTGGTTTCACGTCGACGCAGCCTGGGCCGGCGCGGCGCTTGCCTCCCAGCGTCTGCGGCCCCTGCTCGACGGCATCGGACGCGCGGACTCGATCACGATCGATGCGCACAAGTGGATGGCAACGACCATGGGCTGCGCGATGTTCCTGACGCGCCATGCGCCGCTGCTGTCGCAGATGTTTCACTGCTCGACGAGCTACATGCCGTCGAATGTCGCGGACGTGGATCCGTACGTGAACAGCGTGCAATGGTCACGGCGCTTTCTCGGCCTGCGCCTGTTCCTGGAGCTCGCGAGCGCCGGGTGGGACGGTCTTGGCGCCCATGTCGAGCGCAGCTGCGAGGTCATTGACCAGGTGCGCAACCGACTCGTCGCCACCGGCTGGACCGTCATCAATGATTCACCGTTTGCGGTTCTCGACGTCGTCCCTCCGCAAAGCCTTGGCGAGGTACGCGCGCTCGTCCGGCGAGTCGTCGCATCCGGCCGTGCCTGGGTCGCTCAGACGCAGACCGAAGGCCGCGATGCCGTACGCATCTGCGCCACACATGGCCAGACAAGTCTCGCGGATATCGAGGAGCTGATCGCGGCCCTGAATGCCGCGAGCTGATCAGGTCGAGGACTTCGCCTGCAGCGAGCGCTCGACGAGCGCCTGGATGGTCGCCACCGAATAGAAATTCTCGGGCGTGATATCGGCCTGGGGAATCATGATGTCGAAGGCCATTTCGACCGACAGCATCAGATTCACCATCTTCAGCGAACTGATTCCCAGTTCGCTCAACTGCTGATTGAGCGGAAACGGCTGCGGAACCTTTGAATTGGCGCCCAGCATCGCCTGCACCAGCCCGATCAGCCGGTCACTCAACTCATTACTCGCGGATTGCACTCGTCGACTCTCCACCATCACGGGCTCGCCATCATAGGCCGCCGCTCGCGGGCGACGGCGTGACCGACCCGACATACGGGCGGTGCCATCGGGATTCCGGCCACTCGGCCCGCCGGAACTTCCCAAAAGCCGACCGCGGTCACATTATCGATGAAAGATAGGGCTTTGCGCCTTTTTCAACTGCCATCATAATGCTTTCTGGCTTTTATTTCAGTTCGAGGTGCCCGTGAATACTGCATCAGATCATCAAACGACCACTATTGGCGGCACAGGCGCCTCCGCCGCGCTTCATGACGATTTGATGGCGCGGGCCCGGTCGGCCGCAGAAGTCGCCCGCGCCAATGCCCCGGCAGTCGATGCCGAGGCGCGTTTCCCGAAGGAGGCCTTTGCCGAACTTCGCAAGCAGCGGCTCCTTGGCATCATGGTGCCGCAGGCACTGGGTGGCGAAGGCGTGGGGCTGGAGGCGATTGCCGATATCTGTTTCATGCTGGGGCAGGCCTGCGCCTCGACCGGACTCATCTACGCGATGCACCAGGTCAAGATGGGCTGCATCGTGCGCCACGTGAGGGACAACGCCGCGATCCAGCGCATCCTGTGCCGGATTGCCGCGGAACAATTCCTGATGGCCTCATCGACGACCGAAGGCCAGGCCGGCGGCAACGTCCGTGCGAGCGAAGCCCCGGTCGTTCACGATGGCGCGCACGTGACGCTCGAACGAAAAGCCACCGTCATATCCTATGCCGTGGATGCCGATGGCATCGTCACGACGGCGCGGCGCGCGGCCGATGCGGCGGCGAGCGACCAGGTATTGCTGGTCCTGCTGAAATCCGACTATACGCTCGAGCGCCTGCAGTCCTGGGATACGCTCGGCATGCGCGGCACGGCGAGCGAGGGCTTCACGCTGCGCGCGCGTGCCGCGGCAGAGCAGATCATGCCGGAGCCGTATGAGCGCATCCATGCGCAATCGATGGTCCCGTTTGCGCACCTGCTGTGGGGCTCCGTCTGGGCAGGTATTGCCGCCGCGGCAACCGGCAAGGCGCAGAGTTTTATCCGCCACGCGATGCGTCAGTCGAATGGCCAGCTACCGCCCGGGGCGCCGCACTTCACGCAGGCGGTATCGACCCTGCGGACCCTGCGCGGCGTGCTCGCATCGGCCCTGCACAGCTACCAGGCCGCGATGTCCGACGAAAAGGCCATTACCTCGATGGAATTCCAGTCGATGATCACGCTGACCAAGGTGCAGGCGTCCGAACTGGCCGCGACCACCGTCATGCACGCCATGCGGGCCTGCGGGCTCTCCGGCTATCGCAACGACACCGAGTTCAGCATCGGGCGGCATTTGCGCGACGTCCTGTCATCGCCGATCATGATCAGCAATGATCGCATCCTCGCCAACCTCGCGTCGACGTCGCTGATGACGCCGCTGCCAACTTCAATCGGATCGTAGAACATGTCCAAAGCGATGGAACAAATACCCGCCGCCCAACCGGCCTCGCCGGCCGATCCGCTCGCACACATAGCCGCAGCGCTGTTCCTGCCGATGGGCGTCGACGGCGTATATGCGCGCACGGCCATGTATCTCGCGGTGCGCGACCGGCTGGACCAGTACATCACGCGCCAGCGCGATCCCACGGTCGAGATCATGCGTTTCCCTCCGGTCATGAGCCGCGCGCAGCTGGAGAAATCAGGCTATCTGAAGAGCTTCCCGAACCTGCTCGGCTGCGTCTGCGCGCTGCACGGATCCGAAGCCTCCATTCGCGCCGCCGCCGACCGCCATGAGACGGGTGGCGACTGGACGGCCGCGCTCAGCTCCTCGGACCTCGTGCTGTCGCCGGCCGCCTGTTATCCGCTGTATCCGATCGTGGCCGCGCGTGGCGGGCGATTGCCCGCGGGCGGCCTGCAATTCGACATCGAGGCCGATGTATTCCGGCACGAGCCCTCGCTGAGCCTCGACCGGCTGCAATCCTTTCGCATGCGCGAGTTCGTGCGCATCGGCTCGCCGCAGGAGATCCTCGAATTCCGCGAGCGCTGGATCGCGCGCGCGCCGATCCTCGCCGAAGACCTCGCCCTGCCCTTTACGATCGACGTCGCCAACGACCCCTTCTTCGGGCGCGTCGGTCAGGTCATGGCAGTCAGCCAGCGCCAGCAGGCGCTGAAATTTGAGCTGTTGATCCCCTATCACGCGAAAGCAACACCGACCGCGTGCATGAGCTTCAATTACCATCGCGAGCATTTTGGCAACGTCTGGGGCATTCACGATGTCCAGGGCGAGAAGGCCCATACGAGCTGTGTCGCCTTCGGTGTCGACCGCCTGGCAGTGGCCCTGTTCGCCGTGCATGGACTCGATGTGGCCCGCTGGCCCGCCCACACGCGCCAGGCGCTGCTGCTCTGATCGACCCCTAGATGTAGAGGCAGGATGCCGCTGGAGCCACGCGTCAAACGATTCCTGGATGCACTGGCGGCGAGTAATCCGCCCGATGCGCTGGATGTGCCCGTCGAACAACGTCGGGCGTCCCTCGCTGAGATCATGAAACTCGCCGGGACACCGGTTGCAATCGCCTCGGTCGACGACCGGTCGCTACCGGGCCCTGCCGGCGAGCTGCCAATCCGGATCTACACACCGGCTTCTGGCACGAACGACCTCCTTCCCGGCCTGGTCTATTTCCACGGCGGCGGCCTGGTCGCGGGCAGCATTGACACCCATGACGCCTTTGCCCGGGCGCTCGCCGCAGCAAGCCTGTGCCGCATTGTCTCGGTTGGCTACCGGCTGGCCCCGGAGCACCGTTACCCGGCCGCCCTGGAGGACGCCCAGGCGGCCATCCGGTACGTCGCCGCTCACGCCAAGGATCTTGGCATTGACCCGGCGAGGCTGGGGGTTGGCGGGGATTCGGCGGGCGGGACCCTCGCGGCGGCCGCCTGCCAGTCCCTGAGGGATATGAACGGCCCTGCCCTCGCCCTGCAGCTGCTGATATGTCCCATTCTGGATTATGGCAGCGTCAGCGCCTCGCGACGGGAGTTCGCGCATGGCTATCTGGTCGATGAAGCAACATTGACACACGACCTGCGGCACTGCCTGCCCCCCGGCATGGACCCAGCGGATCCCCGGATATCCCCGCTGCGCGCCCGGGATCTCGGGAAGCTGCCACCGGCCATCATCCACACCGCCGAATACGACCCGCTGCGCGACGAGGGCCGGGCATACTATGAACGACTGGAGCATACCGGCAGCGCCCTGTCGTACACTTGCCATGCCGGTATGATTCATCTTTTTTATGCCCTGGGAGGCGTCATTCCGTATGCCCGTATCGCGGTCGGGCAAATCGGCGCCGACTTGCGGGCGGCTTTGGGTTGAAGGAGCTGCAGATAATGAACGAGCGCGCGGTCGCTGAAAAACTCATCCAGGAACTACACGCGGCACGCGTGCGCAGCGATCTGGCCGGCATGTGCAGCCTGTTCGCGGACCGCGGCGCGTTCAGTATTGCCGGCGCCAGCGCCGATAAGCCAATCGGCATTCGCGAAGAGAGCCTGGCCGCGTTCCGCCCATGGCTCGCGATGATGGTCAAGGTGTTCCGATTGAGCGATTACCAGATGCTGTCGTTGGTCGTGGAATCGCCCAAAGCATCCGCGCATTGGCGCGTGAACATCAATTCAAAAGTGACGGGAACTACCGTACTGACGGAACTCGTGGACTTGGTCGAGATCCGGGATGGGCGGATCGTGAGCTATGCCGAGTTTTTCGTGCCGCGGTAGGCTTCAGTCATCCCGGTACAGACCCCGAGCTCAGTGGCGTCCCCACGGGGATTCGAACCCCGGTTCTCACCGTGAAAGGGTGGTGTCCTAGGCCTCTAGACGATGGGGACGCAGGCCGAAATCAATCATTTACTGACGATAAATCTGGTGGAGCCAGGCGGGATCGAACCGCCGACCTCTTGCATGCCATGCAAGCGCTCTCCCAGCTGAGCTATGGCCCCACATGGAGGCGCGGCACGTTACCCTAGGCCGCGCATTTCGTCAAGAAAATGAATGGACTATGAAGTGGCGCATCATACCGGCCGGGAACTCCACAAGACCGCCGCCCTGCGCAGCCGAACCACCGACTCCCCTTTGCCCAGAATCGCCAGGGTCGCATCGATCGGCGGCGAGACCGTTCCCCCGCAAACAGCCAGCCGAATGGGTTGCGCGAGCTTGCCCAACGAGAGTCCTCTGGCGCCAGCCAGCGCCCCCACCAAAGCATGAATCGCCGGTGCCGACCAATCACCCAGTGCATCCAGTTGATCGGTCACTTCGGTCAGCAGCGCGGGGATCTCGGCGGTCACATGTTTGCGCACCGCCTTTTCATCGTAGGCCACCGGCGCTCTGAAGAAAAATTGACTGTTGGTAGCCATTTCCGCGAGGGTCTTGGACCGTTCGCGCTGCGACACCACGATCTGTTCCAGCTGCGCATCATCAGGCGGATTAAAGCCGTCCCGTTCCAGATGCCAGCGCAACAACGGCACGATCCGACCTGGCGGTGCATGCATCATGTGCTGCTGATTGAGCCACGCGAGCTTCTCAAAATTAAATGCGGACGCCGACTTGTTGACATCCGCAATGTCGAACAAGCGAATCATCTCCTCGATCGAGAAAATCTCCTGGTCGCCATGCGACCAGCCGAGACGGATCAGGTAATTCAGCACCGCCTCCGGCAGGAACCCCTCATCGCGGTATTGCAACACGCTGACAGCGCCATGGCGCTTGGAGAGCTTGGTACCGTCGGCACCGAGAATCATCGGTAAATGGGCGTATACAGGCGGCTTGCGTCCCAGCGCCAGCAACATGTTCATCTGCCGCGGCGTGTTGTTCAGGTGATCGTCGCCCCGGATGACATGCGTGATTTCCATGTCCATGTCGTCGACGACCACGCAAAAATTGTAGGTCGGAGTGCTGTCCGAGCGGGCGATGATCAGATCGTCGAGTTCCGTATTCTGGAACACCACCGGGCCGTGAACGACGTCCTGCACCACGACTTCGCCGGCCTGCGGATTCTTGAACCGCACCACCGACGGCAGTCCGGCAGGCGCATCCTGCCGGTCACGCCAGCGCCCGTCATACCGGGGCTTCTCCCCCCGCGCCACCTGATCGGTGCGCATCTGCTCGAGCTCTTCCCGGGTGCAATAGCAGCGATAGGCATGGCCGCTGGCGAGCAACTCGTCAATGACCTCTTTGTAGCGATCAAACCGACGGGTCTGATAGAACGGACCCTCGTCATGAACCAGGCCAGCCCATTCCATGCCATCCAGGATTTGCTGGATGGCCTCAGGCGTGGATCGCTCAAGGTCGGTATCCTCGATTCGCAGCACGAACACGCCGCCATGTCGCCGCGCATATAGCCAGCAGAACAAGGCGGTGCGTAGCCCACCGATATGCAGGAAACCGGTCGGGCTGGGGGCAAAACGGGTGCGTACAGTCATGGGCGCGCAGTTTAGCAGAGCGATCCGCAAAGGCGCCTACGACGTCGCTGGGCTGAGTTTGTCTTACGCCGAGGCCGATGTCATAATTCGCGTCCGCAATCGGGGCGGTTAGCTCAGCGGTAGAGCACTGCTTTCACACGGCAGGGGTCACAGGTTCAATCCCTGTACCGCCCACCACAATCAAAGATTTAGCAACGTGTGACGCGCTCCGTACGGCAAATGTACGGCAAAGATTCGAGCACGCACGAAAAATAGACGATGCGAAAAATTCTTGCCGTACGCGGTACTGCATAGAAGTACCGTGCGAATCCAGAGGCACAATGTTGGAGGCAACTAAAAAGAAACTACGCGAGACCGAGTTCCGTTGTGCCGCTCTTATCGGCGCAGAAAGACAAATATTCCACGATAATCCGGAAGCAAGTGACGACTTCTTGAGCGAGTTCCTTTCAGCATCGCGGAGTGACCTAGGGTTGATTCTTCGAGCTAATCTGGCTGTGAGTTCTCATGGTAATTGACTGGCCCTTGGTTGGCGCTCCCATAGCTCACCTTAAGGCTTTAGCGACTGCTTCCGGGCGGCCATTTCATCAAGGCGAATGTCTCCGTTTGACCCCGTTCCTGCCGGTCGCGAGCGGTAGGTATCGGGTAGTGAAATCCTCGCCATGTCAGCGCAAAAAAGAAAAGCCCGGGACAAGTGGCCGGGCTAATTTTTCGCCAGTGGGAGTGTCCTAGCGTTGCGCGACCAGCTTACCCCGCCCCTTAAGTTCCTGAATTACCGCTGACAGCTGCTGCTTCAGATCGTCCACCTCGGCGACTTTCCGCGCAAGTGAAGCGATCTTCGCGGCGTCAGCCTCGTGCTGCGCGACCAGTGTTGCGACAGTGGCTCGCTCCTTCTGCACTTCATTCAGCAGCATTGGCGCGAGTTCGTCATACCGCACGCCATCGATCTGGCCCCTCTCATCGCGGATCACGAGTTCCGGGTACACATTGGCGACTTCTTCAGCGATTAATCCGTACTGCAACTCACCATTTGGGTCAATCTTAAGATGAAATGACACGGGTCGCAGCTGCAGCAGTTTATCGGTTTTCGCACCCATCGGAGCGATCGCCACCTTGTACCTCTCCGAGGAAGCCGTCACGCCAAGCTGGCCACTACTCGTGACATAGACCGCAGAGCCGGTCACTTTGGAGTTTTCAATTCCCGCAATGTACGCCGTTGTCTGTGTTCCGGCGGTGCCAATGCGTATCACTGCGCTATCCCCAGCCACACCGTTATTGCCGATCTCGATATTATTGCTGCCGGTAGTCAGGTTGATTGCCGCTTTATAGCCGAGCGCAGTGTTGTAATTGCCGTTATTGCTCTCAAGCGCATACGCCCCAATGCTCGTGTTGTAACTGCTCGTACCACTCTTGCTGCCGGCGCCGGACGCACGATAGCCATAAGATGCGTTGTAGTTTCCGTTGTCCTGGCTGCTCGCGAAAGCACCAGTCGCGGTATTACCCTCACCCGATGTATTGCCGAAAAGTGCTTCAGTCCCAAATGCGGTGTTCCAACTACCGGTCTGGTTTCCTTGTGCTGCGGCGTCACCCGCCGCGGTATTTTCAGTGCCCGTCGTGAGATAAAGCAAAGCATCCGTTCCCATTGCCGAATTAAGATTGCTGTCGCTGGTCACGACGTCTGGCGGTTGTGCAGCATGAACAGAGACGACTATGCCGATGGTGCTTATCAATACTAAGGTTGGCCCAAGCGAATGTTTCATGATGTATTCCCTCGTGCGTGGCTCGTGGTTTTCGATCCCCCTGCGGGGCCAGTGTACTGCGGAAATTGACTGGCCGCTTCCGGGTAGCGATTTCGGCGACCTCGATCCCGGCTCCTGGCCGGGAACTGCCGTTTGGCGTTCCACAAAGCTGCCATTCGACGGCCTCAATTGCAGCCCTGGGGCTGCCCTGAGGCGGTTCTAGGCGGCGATTGTGACTACCGGATGCCGCCTCCGAGTCTCAAGTAGCTGGCGTATGGTTCGCAGTAGCGCACGGATCGCAGGCCGTTGCTCGCCCCGGTACGCATTGCGTGCGACCCGTGCTTTTCCCTCAGGCGACGTTGAGCCGGTCGATCGCGTCCATGGTGCCGGTCTTGAATCTTGATTCCTGCGACTGCTAGTCGATTAGGCCCCGTGTCGCGCCGACAATGTTCAATTGTCGATCACTGGCATACAGCATTGATCGTCGTCACAGGCCGGCATTCCGCCATTTATGCTTACGATGCTGCCAAGCGTTACGTAAGCATCGTAATAGACCGTCTCCCCGATCACATTGACTGCCGGGATCGTCATCTGCTTAAGACCATTGATGTCTCCGCCGAAACGGTCCACACCGGTAACACTGCCAGCCGAAACCAGGTTTCCAACGGTAGCACCTACTTTGGTATACACAGTCCCGCCGACCTGAACTGCGGGTACCGTGATCTCATTGTTGGTGGGGCTGTACCGGTCGACGGACCATTAGGCGTCCCTCCTCCGCTACTGATAAGGTACCCTATGGTGATTGACCCAATCCCTCAGGTTTTTACGGACTTTCGCCGCATACATGGGCAAGACTCCACAGCGATTGCGGCATCGAATTCTGGATGAGAACGCGCTGCACGCAGGCTGTCCGACAGCGATCCCGCGTTCGCCCTAGTTGGGGCCCCACCGTCGCTTTTCCCGCACTTGCTGTGCATAATAGGAAGTGTGCGGTTAGATGCCAGCCCGATGTGGGAGCACGAGCCTCCGTTGGGCAAGTATTAATAAATTCTCTTGCCTGTAAGGAAAGAAATTATGAAAAAGATATTACCAATATCCGTCGCCGTTCTTTCGCTAGGAACGGGCTCGCTCACTTTGGCCGACGACATCCACAATTGGGAAGTTCTCCAAGCCGCGAAACAGCATGTTTGGGACGCCACTCAAGAATTAGAACGCGCAGGTTCGGCGCATCACTATGACAGTTCCGGTCACGCCCAGAAGGCCGAGGATCTTCTGCAACAGGCGATGAAAGAATTGGGCGCAGCGGTCGAAGCTGCTAAAGCCGGGCACTAATCGCATCGGAAGCGCCGTTTTAGGATCAGAAGGGCGAACCGCACGAAGAGCCACATCATCGGATTCCACGGGCCCGGGCTTTCAGCTCCGATTTCAATGTCTCGTGTCAACAGGCTGGCCACTTACGCGCGCTTCGACCTAGCGGCAAACAACGTTGATGGCTGTTTTCATTTTACGGCCGCCGACAATAATATGCGCGCGTCGCGGGCATTGTAGCGAGCCCCGAGTGGAGCGCTGTTCGCCTGCCGCAACACGGCGTCGACCGACTGCTCGACCTCGTCAAGGTCCGCGGGAATCTGCGCTAGGTCAGCGACCTGCGTGACAATTCTAATGCAAGTGACGATTACCCGTTGAGCCGCGCGAAGTTCATCATCGGACAATGGTTGCCCATCGTCGGTGACGCCGTCGAACAGTTCGTCTATCGCGTCTTCACAGTCACTCAAATCGGTCACGATGTGGCGAAATCGGCAAACAGACATATTGATCATGAGCGTCTCCTCCGCATCGCGATTACCTGCCCAATTGTTCCTTGCAGCAAACTGAAATAAGTGCTCGGACTGTCATTGATGCGAGCGATATTGCTCGTTCCGATTCACATAGGGCGTGACGCAATTCGCACGACAGCACGACGATCGCCGTGCGGCGCGGTACGCGTACCGCCAGCAGGTCACATTTGTCCTTATCGGCCATCAATATCCGCGCACCAGGCCAACAATTGAAATTCCTCTGTTGATCTCCCAGAGGAGCCTGCCGTGACGACCGCTCTCAGAAAAGACAAATTGATCTGCCGCTCATAGACAAAGCCATTCGCGATGATCTGTAAGGCGGCCTCAAATTGAGAACTGTTCGTTGGTTTCTCCGCCAACCAATACGTATTCTTTCGTCTGGGGGAATTGCATCACGATCCTCAATCTCCTCCGATCGAGTGGGAGTCCATGCACGACCGTATCAGCGTGATCATCCCGACCTACGATCGGTCACATCTTGTCGGAAGAGCCATAGAGTCAGCGCTAACCGCGATCTCCGCCGGCGACGAAATTCTGGTTATTGACGACGGTTCCACGGACGGCACGCCGGAAGCAGTAAAGCGTTTCGGCAAATTCATCCGATACGTACGTACGGAGAACTTCGGCCCTTCCGCTGCCAGAAATGCGGGAATTCGGTTGGCCACATGCCCGCTAGTGGCGTTTCTCGATTCCGACGACGAATGGGCCCCCGAGAAGCTCGAACTTCAGCGCAGGGTCATGGACAGATTTCCAGACATAGTATTCTGTTTCAGCAACTTCTCTTCCCGGCTCCCAACCGGACAGGTCCGCCACGACATCCTGGATCTGTGGCGACAAGCAAGCTGGACGGTGGGCTCGCCGTTCGCTCCGGCGCACTTGCGCGGATATCTCGGTGCTGGTGTACCGTTCTCCTCTCTTGATAGTCTTCCGCCCAATCGCACGGACTTCAATGTCCATGTCGGAGACATGTATCTGCCGCTGATGGAGGTTCTTTACGTCTGGATTTGCTCAGCGGTTGTCCGCAAACGACTGGCGGGCGACCTGTTCCAGTTCCCAGAAGATAGCCGTCTATTGGAGGACTGGGAATGTCTTGCCCGAATAGCCAGGGTTGGTCCGGCAGCATATCTCGACTGCGAACTGGCCGTTCAGAACGTGCATCGGGGACCAAGACTGACAGATGCAGACCAATTGCAGATTTCAACTGCGAGACTCAAGGTTTTGGAACGCGTTTGGGGTGAAGATCTGGGGTTTATGAGCAAGCATGAATCATCCTATAAAAGGCTCCTGGGACTCAAGCGTCTCCATAGAATCAAGCTTCTACTCAATGGTGGGCAACTGGAACAGGCCAGGGAAGAACTGAAGAAGTTCAAGGGCCCGCTGGCTTATAGGCTAATCACAAGTCTACCGCCAGTTCTCGTTCTAAATCTGCTTGGAATCAAGAGAAAAATTACTAAAGCGCTGATCTCGAGTTCCATCACGGCCGACGTCAACTCTTGATCGCATGGCTTGCACAGAGGGGACAGGAAATACAAAGACCCTCGCGCCGATCCTTGATCTTAGACCATACCGGATTCACCCCTTCCGACCCTACTTTAACGCTATGGTCGCTTATGTTATGTCACGTCCGCATACGCATAGCGCCGATCTGTGCATAGCGCAGTGGTTTTGGCAGAGCCACGTCAACATGGGCTCCCGGCCGAAAGCGGCAATGCTCTTCGGCGCCAGGAGACACCCTGACAGGCGATTTTTCCGATTCTTGCAGCAATATCTGCCTGAACTGCGAACCATACCATGCCAATTATGGCAATTGGCGATAGCCTTTAGCCGGTGATTGCAGTGTCCAACGCACTCGATGATTGATTCGATAAAGGTAATTCCTAAAGGCTTAAAAGGTTTGGAATAATCGACAGCCTGAACAATAGGGTTCAAAGGCCATGCGCCATTTGCGATTCAACAGATCCACGGTAGCAATTCTCGAGATGCGGCGCCGCCAACAGGACGGCGGGGTCCGTGCATCGAGCGTCAGCTCCGGCCAAGCCGCGCCCTATTATGGCGTCTCCACCGTCGTGAATATAAGCCGCGACATCGCGCCCGCTCCATGACAACGAAGAGCTTACGGCCGAATCTGTTCCTAATTGGCTCGATGAAGTCGGGGACGAGTTACCTAAACAAGCTGCTCGCGGCACACCCGGCGGTTTTTATGTGCTCGCCCAAGGAGCCATGTCATTTCGTCGATCAAAAGGTCCTGCGCAGAGTCTGGCGTGTTGCGTGGGAGCGGGGTTACTGGCGCAGCAAGGAACGTTACCTGGAGTTATTTGCTGCGGCGGGCGACGCCGCGGTCATCGGCGAGGCGAGCACGTTTTATAGCAAGGCGCCACTTTTCGCCCACGTTCCCGAGCGAATTCTGGACTTTAATCCCGATGCTCGTTTTATCTACATCATGCGTGATCCGGTCGAGCGCACCATCAGTCATTACTGGCACCGGGTGCGATGGTGGGGCGAACGCCGCTCGATGCTGACTGCGGTCCGCGAAGATCATCTGTACACCGCCGTGAGTCACTACGCACGGCAGCTGCATGCGTATCTGCGCCACGTCGAGCGCAAGCGCGTTTACATGCTGACGCTCGAAGCGCTTGTCGCGGACCCGGTTGGGGAGTTATTCCGGCTGTATTCCTGGCTCGGCGTGGATCGTTCGTTTCGACCCTCGCTGCTGGGGGTTCCGGACAACGTGCTCCCCGAAGTCGTCGAGCAGGTGCGCGGCTTCGGACTGCTCGATTACCTCAGGCATGCATCGCTATATGCCCGGGTCGCGCCCTTCGTCCCCGGCTGGGCGCGAATTGTCGGACGGCGTCTCGCTGTCCAGCCCGTGAAGCCGGTCGAGGCAAACACGATGGAGGTCCGTGCATTTCTGCGGCCATTGCAGCAGCGTCAGACCGAAGAGCTGGCCGGACTCCTCAGGCGACCGTTTCCAGAATGGAAGAGCTTGTACGCTCAGCAGCACCCGGGCCGCGCACCTGCCAACAGCGTAACGCCAAATCTTGAGCTGCTCGGCTCGCGGTCCGCCGGTTCAAGGCGCCTGCAGTTACCAGATTCGTAACCACGACCAGACAGCTAGTTTGTATTAGTTGTTACTTGATCTGGCACCGCGTTTGCAAAAAAACGCGGTTTCCCGGATCGATAGTTGCAGATCTGAGTTCGGCCGCCCCCGAACAGATCGTTGCCGAGCTTCAAGCCCTTTATTTCCCACCATTAGGCGTGATCCGCCTCGCGCACATCGATTTGGCCTCTATGCCATCGCAACACCGATACCAATACGTAATTGCCGTTGTTATTTGAAATTTGATAGGGGTTAGCTCGTACCACGATCCGGTGTTCCGCCGCCGGCATTGATTTGGCTTATTACTGACGCAATTCAGCGACGTTCGTGAATTGCGACACATTGGCCTGCCTATTGACCCGATGGATTATGCCATCTCACAAGCGTTCGACGTTATGTAGCGCGGGCCCTGCCGCCCGACGCGTCGCTCGCGAGAGGGCTGGGTATGAAGTCATTAGGTCGAGGCCAATTCCTGAAGAAATTATCTTATCCAACGCTGCGGTTGGCCCTTGGCCTTGTCACTTTGACCGCCCTGGCGGCCTGCCAATCGAGCAGCAATGCTGGCCCCACGGTTTCGCTGACGCCAACGGCAAGTGTCGTGGATATCGGCAGTGGAACCTCGCTGATCCTGCAGAGCACAGCGGCGACCGAATGCGTCGGCACCAGCGGAATTACCGGCTCCGTGCCAACCAATGGAACCATACCCGTTCCGACCATTACTGAGACAACGACCTTTGCGGTGACCTGCAGCGGTCCCAGCGGGTCAAGTATTGCCAAGACCCAGGTCCTCGCCCGGCACGAGGCGCCGAAAATCACGCTGACCGCCGCCGAAACGACCATCGCCAGTGGGGCAGAAACGACGCTGACATGGAGTGTTTCCCACGCCAAGAGCTGCACGGCATCCAGCGGCGATGGTTGGAACGGCCCGATGCCGACCAGCGGCTCGCAGTTGACGGGACCATTGACCAGCACCACCGAATACACCCTGGACTGCACCGGTTGGGGTGGTTCGGCCACACAATCAGTCACCGTTACGGTCGCGGGCAGCCCCCCCGTTGTGCAACTGGTCGCAACCCCCAGCACCACGGTGGCCGGCAGCCCGGTCACGCTGCAATATTCCGCCTCCAACGCAACGGCCTGTACCGCCTCAGGGGGCGGCTGGAGCGATACCCCGGCACTTCCCCAGGGCACGGTGACAACTGCCCCGGTAATGGCCAATACGACCTTTAGCCTGGCCTGCACGGGTCCTGGCGGCACGGCATCCCAATCGACCACGGTCTCGGTTACGCAGCCGGTACCAACGGTGAGTATTACGGCGGGCGCCAGTACGATCCCGACCAATACCGCGACGACCATCACCTGGTCGTCCGCCAACGCAACGGCCTGCGCCGCGTCGGGGGCCTGGAGCGGCAATGTGGGTCTCAGCGGCTATGTAGCGACCAGCGTTCTGACCAGTAACCACACCTATGCCCTGACCTGCGCCGGCCCCGGCGGCAGCGCAACGCAGGCGGCGACGATTACGGTATCGACACCCGCACCGACAGTCGCAATCAGTGCGAGCCCCAGCGCGATTAGCTCCGGCAGTACCTCAAATCTGACTTGGTCGTCGACCAATGCCACCTCCTGTTCCGCTGGCGGTGGATGGGGCGGCGCCAAATCCGTCAGCGGCACGCAATCGACCGGCACTCTCACGGCCAATACGACCTACACTCTGACCTGCACAGGCTCAGGCGGCAGTGCTTCGCAGTCGGCCACGGTGTCGGTGACTCAGCCGCTGCCGACCGTCACGCTGTCGGCAAGCCCCAGCACCGTCGCCAATGGCGGCAGCGCGACTTTGTCATGGACATCGACGAATGCGACGTCGTGCACGGCCTCCGGGGCCTGGAGCGGCAGCGAACCGACCAGCGGCTCCGCCTCGACCGGCAACCTGACCAGCAATCAATCCTATGCCTTGTCCTGCTCAGGGCCCGGCGGCACCGCATCGCAAACGGCGACAGTCACGGCCTCGGCGGCCGCTCC
This sequence comes from uncultured Gammaproteobacteria bacterium, assembly GCA_963706815.1. Taxonomy (GTDB): domain Bacteria; phylum Pseudomonadota; class Gammaproteobacteria; order Steroidobacterales; family Steroidobacteraceae; genus Bog-1198. The sequence continues at coordinate 956,305 of CAVPNS010000002.1, read as the reverse complement.
CACGGTGACTTTAAGCGCCAGCCCGACATCGATCTCCTCGGGCAGTAGCGCGACCCTGTCCTGGTCTGCGACTAACGCGACATCCTGTACGGCGAGTGGCGGTTGGAGCGGCAATCTGGCCGTCAGCGGATCGCAGTCAACGGGCGCGCTGAGCGCTAATACGACCTACATATTGACCTGCACTGGGACCGGCGGCACCGCCTCACAGTCGGCGACGGTATCGGTGACCCAGCCGGTGCCGACGGTGACACTCACGGCAAGCCCGAGTACGGTCACGAGCGGCAGCGCCTCGACCTTGACATGGACATCGGCGCACGCGACCACCTGTGCCGCCTCCGGCGCCTTTAACGGCAGCGAGCCGACCAGTGGTTCGGCCTCAACCGGCAATCTGACCAGCAACCAGTCCTATACGCTGACCTGCACGGGGCCCGGCGGCAGCGCCGCGCAAACCGCAACGGTCACTGTCTCGACCCCAACGCCGACGGTCACGTTGAGTGCAGGCCCCAGCGCGATCACGTCGGGCAGCAGCTCGACCCTGAACTGGTCGGCAACCAATGCCACCTCGTGCACCGCCAGCGGCGGCTGGAGTGGCGCGATGGCGGTCAGCGGATCTCAGTCCACGGGCGCGCTAACAGCAAGTACGACCTATACGCTGACCTGCACGGGCGCTGGTGGCAACGCCTCGCAATCGGCAACCGTTTCGGTCAGCACCCCAGCGCCGACCGTGACAATCAGTGCGAGCCCGAGCACGGTCACGAGCGGCGGTTCATCGACAGTGAGCTGGACCTCGACAAATGCGACCTCCTGTACCGCCTCCGGCGCGTTTAATGGCGCCGAGCCCGTCAGCGGCAGCTCCTCGACGGGAGCGCTTACGGCCAGCGCAACCTATACGCTGACTTGCACAGGAGCCGGCGGCAGCGCCACGCAGTCGGCAACCGTCTCCGTGACCACACCGGCGCCGGTCGTGACGATCGCGGCAAGCCCCAGCACAGTCAATAGCGGCAGCACCTCAACATTGACGTGGTCCGCAACCAACGCGACATCCTGCACAGCCTCCGGCGGATGGACTGGCACCGAAGCCACCAGTGGCAGCCAGACCACGGTCGCATTGAGCGCGACAACGCAGTTCATCCTGGCTTGCACCGGTGCCGGCGGCACGGCATCGAATTCCGCCACAGTGTCGGTCACTGTGACCGCACCGACCGTTTCTTTAAGCGCGAGTCCGAGCAAAGTTGCAAGCGGCGGCAGTTCCACACTGACCTGGTCGTCTACGACGGCAACGAGCTGTGCGGCATCGGGCGCCTGGTCGGGCACGCTGGCAACTAGCGGTTCGCAGACGATGAGTGGCATCACCAGCAACTCGACGTATGTGTTGACCTGCACCAATTCGGCGGGCTCTGGATCGATCAGCACGACAGTCACGGTACCGCCGACCATCACAGGGACACCGGCGACGACGGCGACCGTTGGTACCGCCTACTCGTTCACGCCAACAGCGACCGGAGGCACTGGTGCAACGCTGACCTTCAGCGTCCAGAACCCGCCGACCTGGGCATCTTTCAATACCGCAACCGGTGTATTGAGCGGTACCCCTTCGGCCGCCGGAACCTCCAGCAACATCATCATCAGCGTATCCGACGGTACGACGACTGCCTCCCTGGCAGCCTTTAGCATTACGGTCTCCGCGGCATCAGGCTCCGGCGGCGGCAGTACCACAGTGACGTGGGCACCGCCAGCGGCCAACACGGACGGCAGCAGCCCGGTCACGCCGATCGTCGGATACACCATTTATTATGGAAATTCGTCCGACGCGATGACGAACTCGGTCGTTGTTACCGGAGCAACCACTACAAGCTACACCATTACCGGCCTTGCCTCCGGAACCTGGTACTTTGAGATTGCGGCAAATGCAGCAGATGCAACACAGAGTCCGATGAGCATTATCGGCTCGACGACAATTTAAATTGGCGATCCCTCATGACTTGATGGCGCTGTTCGCCTATGGAACGCCCGCTCTACTTCCGCTGTTGCCTTGAAGCTGCGCACCGATTGCATCGCGACTTGAGAACGCGGCCGCGCCATCTGCCGCAGCTGTTTGACCGGGTACGCGCTTTGCTCCGAAAACACCGCGAGAACGGCATGGAATTGCCCATCAGTCAGAGTCGAAGGATTGCCGAACTTGCGGGTGCGCCTTCGTCGCCGCGCGGTAAGGCTCACGCAGGAAGTACGGTTCGGCACACAATCGAAATGCAAGGCCACTTTCTAGACGCGAACCAGACGCAGGATCGCCCGCAAGACCAAATGAGTTCAGGCGCATCTGCAATTGCAGGTCAGGAGATAGGAAAAACCCCATCCTAACGATAAGCATGGCCGGCGTGCGGTGCGTCAACAAGCCGTATCAGACAGATCGCTTCGCTTTGGGCTATTGCTATACTGAACAAATGAATGTCAGCGTAGACGCACGAACGTCGTTGCATGAGCGCCTGCAAAGCCTGCCTTTACGGCTCGCTATTCTGGCAGCGATTCTCCTTTCAGAAAAACTTCTACTTCATTTCCTGATCGACATCCCAGGCGCGGAGAGTGCACAGGGCCTGGCCGCGCTGGTTAGGGATGTTCAGTCTCAGGCATTCCATTTCGTTGGTACTGGCTTCGTTTGTCTGGTGCTGTTCGCGTATGTGCGATCCGCAGATACCGGATTTCGCGTTTTTGAGGCCAGGGCGACGGCGGACATCCGCGTGCCGTGGCTGGTCATCCACGCACTGCTGGTTCTGGCAGTGGCCCTGCTGGCATTTTTTCTGTACCGCGGCCCTGGCATTGAGCCACGATTTGCCGCACTCGCAGCGCTGTGCGTGCTTTTTGCCGCCGCGGCCGTGATCGCGGCGTTCCGGGCCATGGCCCCCTGGTCCACCTGGCGACGCGCCGCCAGCAGGCTCGGCGAACTTTGGATTTATGCGGTGCCGGTGGCCGCTGCGGCCACGTGGGCGTTTCCCTGGACACAAAGGCTTTGGCGCCCAACTGCGGCACTGACCTTTGAGTTGGTGCGCCTTATGCTGTTACCGCTCTTGCCGAATATAAATGCGGATTCAGCGACTCTAATACTGACGACCAATCGCTTTGGCGTCGCGATTTCTGACGGCTGCTCTGGCCTGGAAGGCGTGGGCCTGATGCTGGCGTTTTGCTGTGGCTGGCTTCTGTTTTTCCGTGCGGAATATCGCTTTCCCCGTGCGTTGGTACTAATCCCAATTGGCCTTCTGCTCGTTTTTGCTCTGAACGCGGTCCGCATTGCGGCCATGGTCTTGATCGGGCATGCGGGATATCCGGATGTTGCCATGTACGGATTTCATACACAGGCAGGCTGGATTGGCTTTAACTGCGCTGCCGTTGCGGTGGTATTGCTCAGTCGACGCAGTCGCTGGATAAACCGATGCGCGAGTGCCAGGGATGTTGGCGGGGATAACCCGACTGCCGCCTATCTGATGCCATTCCTGACGATGCTGGCCATTGGAATACTTGTCCATGCCGTGTCCAGCGGGTTTGATGCGTTGTATTCATTGCGGCTGGCGGCTGGTGTGGCCGCGCTGCTCTATTATCGTATGCGGTTGACTGGGCTGGACTGGCGATACAGTTGGCGCGGCCCGTTGGTCGGGGTCATGATTTTTGTCGTATGGGTGTTGGCCGCAAGGATTTGGCTCGCGCCATCTGCAATGCCTCAATCGCTGAGTGGTCTGTCGCCGATGCTGCGCTCCGGATGGATTGCAAGCCGTGCTCTGACGGCAATTGCCGTTGTTCCGATTGCCGAGGAACTGGCCTTCCGAGGTTTCCTGCTGCGGCGCTGGATCAGTGCAGATTTTGAATCGGTGTCGTTCGCTACGGTACGTTGGCCCATATTGCTGTTGACCTCGGTGATCTTTGGTGTAAATCATGGCGTGATGTGGGCGCCGGGGATTGTTGCGGGCTGGTTCTACGGATGGCTGGTTTGCCATACCGGACGCATTGGCGAATCCATTGCCGCGCATGCCACAACCAACGGTCTTTTAGCCGCGTTGGTAATACTCGGCGATCAATGGCAATTTTGGTGAGACCACGATGCGTACCGCGCCACGTTGGCCGGGCTGCGTTTAACGTTGCCCGCGCCCCAATGCCGGGAAATCGATTTCGGAGTATCCCCACATAATATCTGCCTGCCCTCCAGGCAGACAAAAAGCCAGGTTTCCACGGCTGAATGTTGAGATTGCGGGGTATATCAGCAATTTTGCTGCAGAAGCCGTGGTTGTCACGAAACCGCCTTTTGCCGTATCGCACGACTCACTGCAATCCAGCGGCGCAATAATCCGGCGGATGCGCAATTGCCCGGCGCATTCATGGTGCACATTGCGCAGCGTCATGGAGTTTGCAAGGCATCAGGTACACCGCGGCGGTGAATTGATGATTCGGTCTTCGGGCGAGAAACGCATCCGGTTTGCATGCGGAGCGATAAACTTGCCCGACGCCTTCGATACCCCAGTCGTGAGATAGTGCGACCGCACCGCCCAACATCGCGACCAAACGGCGCCTCGCGCATAATCACGCGCAACAATTCTCGCTTCCAAATACCCGAGGATGAAAAGCCGTGGAAACGTCAGCGGGCACCCTTGCCCATCAGGACCACTTCAGCCGTCTGCACGAGTATTGCGATATCGAACAGCAGATTGCGATTCTTGACATAGTAAAGGTCGTACTGCAGTTTCTCCAGCGCGTCCTGCTCCGAGGCGCCGTAGGGGTAGCATAGCTGCGCCCAGCCTGTGATCCCGGGCTTCACGCTGAGGCGTTCCACGTAGTACGGAATCTTCTCGGATAGCTCCTTGACAAATTGCGGTCTCTCCGGACGCGGCCCCACCAAGCCCATTTCGCCCTTTAGCACATTCAATATCTGAGGTAATTCGTCGATGCGCAATTTGCGGATCGCGGCACCGACCCGGGTAACGCGCGAGTCGTTCTTCTGTGCCCATATCGCCTGGCCCGCCGCCTCCGCATCGACGCGCATGCTGCGGAACTTCAATAGTTTGAATATCCGTCCTCCGAATCCTACCCTTTCCTGCCGATAAAATAGGGGTGCGCGCCAGCCATTTTCCAGCTTGATGGCCACGGCCGTAGCCAACATCAACGGGCAGGTCAGAAAGAAAAGAGTCAATGCCGCGAGGAGATCGAGTACACGTGCACTCTGCAACCGGAAGGAGCCACGCTTGAACCCTTCGCCAAAAATGAGCCAACTTGGGTTCAAGACATCGATGCGGACACGGCCTGTTTCACGCTCGAGAAAAGTGAGAAGCTCCGTCACATCAATGCCGGCCAAGCGGCAGTCAAGCAGTTCGCGAATGGGAAGCGCATTGCGCCGTTCGTCCATGGCAATCACGATCTCATCCACTTCGTGACGCTCGCACAGGTCGCGAAGCGTACCATCCATTTGCGTCACGCGCTCCGGCGGCACCGCGAGTTCCCCCCCAGGACATGGTACGAAGCCCACGAGCATGAAGCCCCGAAGGTCCGAACTGCGTCGCAATCCTGCGATCGGCACTGCGCTCTGGCCAGTGCCATATACGAGCACGCGGCGCTTAAAGGATATATCGTCTACCAGGCGTGAAAAACCGAGCCTGATCATCAACATTACAGCGATTACTACCAGGCCTGCGATCGCAAGCATGGATCGCCCGAACCACAAATGGGGAATCAGGTAGAAACCCGCGGCCGTGACTGCCACTCCCGCGGCGACGGAAGCGACCACGCGGACCAGGACGCCTATCGTGCGCGCACGTTGACGCGCGCTGTAAAGCCCGAACGCCATCGTGCAGGCGAACGTCGCACTGGTGAACAGAAGAGCGCCCGCCCCGATCGGTCCCCGGCCGTAGCCGGTCGCGTCGGGATCGTGCAGGAACACAACAGCAATGAACACGCAGAAATCTGTGGCGGCCTCGAGCATCGCGAGCATCGCGATCGATAGAGGGATGTGATGGCCGAACAGCCGAACCCGCATAAAGCTCCACCAGGCAAACCCTGTTTTTCGGGTTCTGAGCGCCCTCGAAAAAATAAGTTACAACACCGCCAGGCAACCCGCCCGTAGAGGTACGAGCCTGGAACCACCGAAAGAATATATCTGACCGTTCCGGCCTGTTACGCCAAGCAGTTCACAGCGGCTGATTAGGAAACGCCGTTTGGTTCGCCTTAAAACTCACCCCAGATGAGCCGATTGTCAGATAATAATTAAGTATATCACTAGTGTGCCGCACGTTTCATAGCAAATTCAATTGGTTATCCTCATGTGACCTGTAACGCCATCAGAAAACCGCTGAAATAAAGAGTTTTGCTCCGCCGACGTCACGCTCGGAATTTGCAACATCATCTGCAGCGAGCGGCACAAAACCTCACTTCAATCCGAATCGACGCATGGGCGGACTCCGAGCACAGACGCATAGCAGATTCGCCCGCGGATATTTTTAGATACTGATTAATATCCACTGGAATTTGCGCAGCATAGCGGACACGCGTCGCATTTTTTTAGAAAATATTGTGCAAAATTTTTATTGGCGATCATGGTGGCATGATTATTGCGGGCATTTGCCAAACGATTATCGCGGCTGTTCGGCCAATTGGCTTGAATATTCGTCCCGGTTACGCGCGGTGTGTCGCCGTCGTGATATGTTGCCGGAATTGGAAAACCAAGCGGCCGTAAAATAGACCGCAACGGTTAACTGATTTTATTTTGGGATTCCGGTCATGCTCACCGCAATCGCGCATCAGCCGCAGACGGGCCACGCTACACTAGAGCGATACCACCAGCCGTGGGCCCCAACTGCAGAGGGTAGGAGGATCGATAATCATGTGCGGAATCGTCGGGGCAGTTGCTGGACGTGACGTTGTTCCTATCCTGATGGCGGGATTACGGCGCCTAGAGTACCGGGGCTACGACTCGGCAGGTATCGCCGTCGTCAACAGTTCGCACCACCTGGTGCGCCTTCGTGCGGTCGGCAAGGTTCAAGCGCTGCAGTATGCGCTCGACCACACGCCCTGCCATGGCACGCTTGGCGTCGCACACACCCGCTGGGCCACCCACGGCGTGCCGAGCGAGCGCAACGCACATCCCCATATCTCAGGGGATGGTCTCGCGATCGTGCACAACGGAATCATCGAGAACCACGAGAAGCTGCGCGGCGACCTAGAGCGCGAGGGCTACTCGTTCACCTCGGAAACCGACACCGAGGTCATCGCGCACCGAATTCACCATCATCTCAAGACAGTTGGCGATCTGTTCGCGGCGGTGCGCGCCACGGTTGCGGAGCTCGAGGGCGCTTACGCGCTTGCCGTAGTGAGCGAGCGCGATCCCGATCGCATGATCCTCGCGCGCGAAGGCTGTCCGGTGGTCATCGGGCTCGGCGTCGAAGAGAACTTCGTGGCCTCGGACGTTGCGGCGCTGCTGCCTGTAACGCGCCGGTTCGTCTTTCTCGAGGAAGGAGACGTCGCGCAGATCCGCCGTGCCTCGGTAGACATCATCGACCGGGCAGGCAACATCGTAGATCGCGCCGTCCGCGAAAGCGAACTTTCCGCGGACGCCGCGGAAAAAGGGCAGTACCGCCACTTCATGCTAAAGGAGATCCACGAGCAACCCCGCGCTGTCGCCGACACGCTCCAGGAGCGCGTTGTAAGTGGCCACCTACTGGAGGCCGCGTTCGGCCCCGGTGCAGCCGAGATCTTCCCGCGCACAGAGAATGTACACATCATCGCATGCGGAACAAGCTATCACGCGGGTGCCGTAGCGCGCTATTTCATCGAGCAGATCTGCAGGTTGCCGTGCGTGGTGGAGATCGCGAGCGAGTACCGCTATCGCAACCCGCTTGTCCCACGCAACTCCCTGTTCGTGACCATCTCGCAGTCCGGCGAGACGGCCGATACGCTCGCAGCCCTGCGGCTTGCCAAGCAGTCGCGCTATCTCGCCACGCTCTCGATTTGCAATGCTCCCGAAAGTTCTCTCGTCCGCGAGTCGGACCTCGTTATGCTGACCCGCGCGGGCCCCGAGATTGGCGTCGCATCGACCAAGGCATTCACGACGCAGCTGGCCGCGCTCGACATGCTCGTCATCGCGCTCGCAAAGCATCACGATGGGGATGCCGAGCGCGAGCGCGGCCTCGTTTCGCGGTTGATCGAGCTACCCGCGCTTATCGAGCGCGCCCTCGAGCTTGATCCCGTGGTCCAAAAGCTAGCGGAACGCTTCGCCGACAAGCACCACACTCTTTTCCTCGGCCGCGGCGCTTTGCACCCGATTGCGATGGAAGGGGCGCTCAAGCTCAAGGAAATCTCGTACATCCACGCCGAGGCGTATCCCGCGGGCGAGCTCAAGCACGGCCCGCTTGCGCTGGTCGACGCCGACATGCCCGTAATCACAGTTGCGCCGAACAACGACCTGCTCGAAAAGCTCAAGTCGAACTTGATGGAGGTGCGCGCCCGCGGCGGCGAGCTGATCGTATTTGCGGACCCAGAGGCCGGGTTCAAGGACGGCGATGGGGTGACCGTGATATCAATGCCGCGCCACGTCTCGTATTTCCAGGCCCCCGCCGTCTATGCCATTCCCCTGCAACTGCTCGCCTACCATGTCGCGATATTAAAGGGCACGGACGTCGATCAGCCGCGCAACCTCGCAAAAAGCGTTACCGTCGAGTAAGGTGGAAATTCGTGTTCATTGCGTGCGACCTGCCCGCAATTCGGGTGGAGCATTTGCTCCGGTGTTCATTCTTTGTCCACCATGGATCGCTTAATCATCGAGATAAGCGCACCTCACTTTCAGCGGCTAAGCCGCGGCACACCCCCGATCTGCGTCGGCCAGAACACGCACTGAAACCATGGCTTGTTGATTTCGGTACACGGCGAGGTTGCAGAGCGGGCGATTGATATCTTCGGCAATGCGCTTGGTAGCTGGCATATGTTCATGCCGGGAGGTGGGCGCTTCGTCTTTGATTTCGGGGACCCCGCGCCTCGCTACATGCTGCAGCACCTAAGCATGATTCGCTGAGTGTCAAACCAGACCGTCGGCCGGTCAAATGGCGTTGCGTGCGCTACTCTCGCAGCCCTCGAGGAGTCCGATGCGTCCAGCCGGCGAAAATGATTCAATTTTGGCCGACCGGGCGGCATATGCGGGCGGCGTCAGCGCTCGAGTCTCAGCGAATTCAGATAAAAAGCCTGGGTTGATGCGCCGCCGTCTTCAAACAAAATGATCTTCTGCATATGAGCCAGGTCAATTTCGGCGCCCCCTGGTGCAAACTCGATCTCTGCCAAAGGTATGCGGATTACCCGCCGACTCTGAGGCGTAAGCTCGAACTGTTGGTTGTACCGGTCTTTGTACTGAGGTTCAGGACGGCGATCATCGATACGCACGAAGATCCTGAACGACTGCGTACCTGGGTTGGTCAGGTCGATAACAAGTGTTGAGTAGCCACGCCAGTCTGGCCAGACCTCCTCCAGCGATACGCCGGGCCAATGCCCGCGATCGGGCTCCACCAGTATGCCGCCGTCTCCAGTCGAGACAAAATGCGCCTCAGAAGCATACAAAAAGTGATGCCCGAGTCTGGAATTCAAATCCACTAGTTTCGGAAACTGCCAAGCGCGTTGGATATAGGCTGCCATTGTCAGAGCCGGCGGGACTACTATTAAACCTCCGGTCAGCAAAGCGATGACTTCGAGCGTGAGTCTAGTCACCGTATAGCGTTTGATCATAACTTTAGACTCTGCCCGCCGTTAATCAGGGACGCAATTACGGTCGCAGCGACGACGTCCATTCTGTCCCCGAATAAATTGCCGGATCAAGCGTTCCTTCGATCGCCGAATGTGCCAAGACGTCAACGAGGTCCGAAATTGCGCGGCCGCCCATTATCCAGCCTTCGAACGCCGCCCGGGATGGGAGGCGCGGTGCAATGCGGCTTACCGCCGCGTAACTAGACAGCGTTGACGGGCGGTCGCAGGCCAAACTCACCACAGTCTGGATAATATAGGGCCGGGAGCATCAAGGAGCAAATGAGCCCAGAGTCCGTGCCGATCAGGAGACCCCGATCATGCGTAAGCGCAACTAGGCTCGGGCCGCGCCCTGTCCAGACTACATTATAAAATGACGACTGCGCCGGTATTTGACAGCGCGCTTTCATCTCCGGCGGAGTCAATGGCTGTCAACGCGAAATACAAAACGCCGGCTGGCACGCTGCTCAGCGTGTAGCTTGTTGTGCTTGGCGAGGAGACGGACACCTTCTGGGTCAGCGAGGTGGGACTTGTTCCGTAGTAGATATTGAAGCCGCTTAGGTCACTCAACGTTGTACCGTCAGTATTTAATGTGGGCGCTGACCAGGTCAAAGTTGCCGGCCCTGTGGCAGGGTTGACCGTGATGCTAAAGGCGGGAAGCGAGATATTCAGCGGCCCGTCACTTACGCTGATGATGATATCCGAGAATGTGCCAACGTCGCCAACAGCGGGAGTACCTGTCAGCAGACCTGTGCTGGTGTTGAATGTCGTCCACGCGGGCATGTTCTGGATGCTGAGCATCAGAGAACCGCCACCGGTATCGCCAAACGTCGGTGCAAAACTGTACGTCGCTCCAGCTATCACTGTAGTTGGAGGCGTGCCACTTATCGTCGGTGGCGTAATGGCCGGCGCGATGACGTTAATCGAGAAAGCCGGCAATGAAGATCCTACCCCACCGGCATTAACGCTGATTACGATACCCGAATAGGAACCCACCTGCGCAACGCTGGGAGTCCCGCTAATGAGCCCGGAGGTTGCGCTAAACGTCGCCCACACCGGCTTGTTAGTAATAGCGTAACTGAGTTCATCACCGTTGGGATCGCTGGACGTCGGTTGGAAAGAGTATTCGGTTCCGGCCGTGACAGAGGCTTCCGGTATGCCGCCGATGCTAGGTGAGGCGGCTGCGGCGGCAGAGCTACCAGGCACGGCCCCACCTCCGCCGGCAGGCGTGGACCCACCCCCGCCACCACAGCCCGAAAGCATGGCGACTGCAACCAATGCCGGTAATAACTTCATCATGATACTATATTTAACAATAACTGCTCAGCGTAAGCACCCAGACACTGACTCTAAATCTAAAGTGCGGTCGAACCGAATGTCGCGAAATCGCGACGTCGCGCCACAGTGACGGCCGTAGCTGCCTGAACCCACCCGGCGCGAGGTACATGCTTCCGTGCATCTGTCGCCTGCGTGGGCCGAAGCATGTCATGCGCATCGCCAAATGGCACGCGCCACAAGCGTGCATTTCTCGGATGGGCAGCCGCGTGCAGGTGGTTATTGAGCCTGGCCCATCTTTGTCCGCACAAGATTGCGGTTCTGCATGCCGCCGAGTGTCGCGTAGGGCACCTCCGGTGAATAATGTGCAGACGGACATTGGCGATGCCAGTCGGTGTTGCTCCATACAGTCCTGCGCCGGATGTCGCAGTAACATCGGCCAGAGGAGTACCAGATTATGACCGAGCGGGAAACCAGGGCATCTCCGAAGGGCGCATTTCCCGTGGGCCCTCGGCCGGTCGACGTGAAGCGCCTTCAGACGAAAGCTGAAGACAGTCTTGCGCCTACATTCGGGGTTTTCTGCCTGCTAACGTTCTGCTTTGTCGTATTCTCACAGAAATTGCCGCTAGGCGAGGCTTCGGCAGCAGGGGCCATTATTGCTGCGGCCTCACGAGGCAAGCGATTCACGATCCCACCCTACTACCGGTGGTACCTGGTCTATATCGTCATAGGTGCGGTTGGCATGGCCACAACTCGTTATCAGGGTATTGTGGCGGTCGAACTCTTCGAGGTTATGAAGATCGCGCTCATCGGGATTGCGGCCTGCAACGTCATTTCTACGCCCCGATCCGGCCGAACATTTGTGGTGTGGTATTTGGCACTGTTCGCACTCTACCCCGTGCGCGGAGCACTTTATAACTACGTTCACGAAATCACGGAGGCTGGTCGTATATCTTGGAACTTTTTTTTCCGCAACCCCAACGACCTGGCGCTGGCGTGCTTTCTTCCTTTAGGGCTCTGCGCCTATGTGATATTCGTGGAAAAAAACAAATGGATACGACGTTCGGCGTGGGTTGGCATCGTCGTGATCATGGGTGTTCAAATGCTTACCCAGTCGCGAGGGGCGATATTGTCCCTAGGTGCGGGCTTTTTGTATTTTGCATTGCACAACAAGCGCAAGATCCGCACATTGGTGGCCATTGGCGCATTGTGTGCGCTCGCAGTTGCTGCGACGCCAAGCGGCGTCTGGAATCGCGTAGCCGGACTTTCGAATCTCTCCACAGGCGACATGTCTCTGGTTGACCCCGAAGGGTCTGCTGCCGGGCGCTCCACGCTTATGCGCCTCGCCTGGCACGTCGCCTTGAACAATCCAGTTTTCGGCATCGGTCTCGGTGCGTATTCCTATGAAAATGCGAGAATAGCGCAAGGGGATCTGTCTATTGGACGAGACGAGCGCGGCGAGCGTGATGCTCATAGCACTTATATTCGCGCGGCCGCGGAAACTGGACTTGGAGGTGGATTGTGTGTGCTGTTGTATGTATTGGCGTCAATTGCATTTTGCCGAGCGAATAGAAGAATAATCTTGCCAACGGATGATCGAGCCCGTTGGGCGATGGGATTGCTGGCGCTCGAGGCATCGATGGTCGCCTACGCATTGGGAGCGACCGTCAATTCCGCCGAGCGCAGTACATATTTTGTCCTGCAATATGTTATTCCATGCGCGTTGGCATCAATCGTCGCGCATAGCGCGCATAGTAAATAGTCAAAGCGCGGTCACGACCGCTGGCGACAGCGCCGACGCACGAAAAACTCGGGGTGCTGAGGCTGCAGTTAAGTGAACCATTAGGCCGCTATCTATCCCAGCGTGGTGTTCTGGTTCCGAATCTCTGGAGACCGACGCATGCAACGCGCCCAATACCGCGACATATCGTCCTGCGTCACAAACACCATATTGATGGTCTACCCTTTGCCACCTGCGACGAATGAAGTTATGGCCCGCAAGCCCAGTGAATGGTATGTTTGATCGCGGATTGCCTCAGGCGAACTGATTGCGTTATCGCCGATTGATCCGGGGCGATCACCCTTAGGGACAAGGGCGGGATTGTGGGGTGTAGCAGGGAAAGGCAGCTATTAACGCTCACAAATTAATGAACTCATGAGGAGGAGTTGGCTGGCAAGAGCAATTTAGCCACGTGCACGTAATGGAGGGTGGGATTTTTTTAAATTGTTTGTAGTTGCCTCTCGCCCCGCGTCTTTATGGCACACGGCGCAACGAACCGAGATCGCAATGGATTGTATTTCGCATGAATAATGAAAGCGCACTGCCTGTACCCTCTGTTCCAACGATAAGGGCATCTCTACGCGCAAGCTTAATGTCGATACTGCGCCATGGGTTTTCGGATTTGGCGCGTAGCCCCACTAACACCCTTCCCGGCCTGGATGCACTGCGGACTTTGGCCATATGGCTGGTAATCTCGGACCATTACTGGTTCTTTTTTACACGCACCACGCCAAGCAACCTAGCTGTGGAGAAATTTCCACTGTTTTATTTTGGCTGGTCCGGCGTCGATTTGTTTTTCGTGTTGAGCGGCTATTTGATTGGCCATGCGCTGTGGCGCGAGCTACATAAGACGGGTTCGCTCAATATTCCGCGGTTTCTCATTCGACGCGGCCTACGAATTTGGCCTTACTACTATGCCTTCATACTCTTTCTGATCCTCTTTCATAAATCGACGCCCTTAATCAAGTTCTTTCCGGATATGTTTTTTTACTCAAACTATGTTCCCGGGCAGGTCGGCGGTGGCTGGTCACTATCCTCCGAGGAACAGTTTTATGTTTTGACGCCCTTGCTGATGGTTGGGGGCATCTTGGTATTGCCATTTTCAAGACTTTGGGTACTCCCAGCTCTTGCGCTGTGCGCGCTGCCGTTTTCCCGCGCCGCTGTGGTATCGAAGCTCGGGCCGCATGCTCACGAGGGCATGGCAAGTGCGTTGATCTACAACCCGTTTCACACGCATGCAGATGGGCTCGTTGCCGGCCTTATGCTTGCATGGTTAGCAGTCGCCTTCCCGCGGATGATCGAGCGACGCGCGCTCCGGGCTAATTTGCTGTTGCCACTCGCCCTGGCGGTTGCAGGTATCGTGCTGAGGCAGCTCAATCGCGATCTCTTCTCCTTCACTGGTCTAGCTCTAGTGTTCGGTGGTTGGGCGCTGTTTGCCATTCGTGACCAGTCGCCGGTCAGCAGAGTAACCGGTAACCACATTTTCTACGTGCTGTCGAAGCTCTCGTACGCGATGTACCTGAACCATTTGATTGTCATGTATTACTTGATGCCTCACCTCCTACCCGCGTTGCACATAGACGGCCGAGGTTATGCGTCCTTTGCGGCGGGATATCTGATCGCGGTGGGACTCTCTGTGGGCGTCGGCTTCCTCACATTCCTATGCATCGAATCGCCTTTTCTTCAATTGCGCGATCAATTGCTCGCTTCTGGGTTACATGTCGGCCACGTTCAGGCGCGAAGGCCGCGCGGCCCTGGCCGGGCGACCCATGATGCGTGAAACGGCGGCGCGTGCGGATTGGCTCAAAGCCAGACCTCAATAGGCATTGCCGCAGCAAGCGCGACTCACTTAAAAAAGGCGGGTGTTCCACCCTTTTACGGCACCGTGAATACGCGCTACCGATGCACAGATTTCCTGGTCGTCGCTGAACCGGGCCATGAAAGAGCGCGATCACTATATCGCCTGGTCAGGCGGCAACTTCGATCCGATCCGATTTGATCTCGACACCGCCAACCTCGCACATGTGAAAATCAAGGTTTGATCATCAATGCGATGCCCGCCTGGCGCTTGCCGAGGGTCGCCACGGTGGCAGTGGTTTATCCTGCCTGTCAGCGGGCAGTCGGCGCAGGTGGTATTGCCGGCGGCCTGCTAAGGCTCCCAGAATGCAGCGCGGCCAGCCAATAGTCGAGCACTATCAGTCGCCAGAGCTGGCTGCTGTGATCGCGTCGACCAACCGAATGCTCCGTGATCAACCTGTTCACCGCACCGCGATCGACAAACGTTTCGATTGCGGAACGGCGCGTTCTCAGCTCCTCGATTCGGTGTCGCAACGGACCACGAAACCAGCGCCCGAGCGGCACCTCGAATCCCCGCTTGGGCCTCATCAGCACTGCATCGGGCACTAGGCCACGTATTGCGCGGCGAAAGAGCCGCTTGCTCTCGGTTTGCGTGACCCGCAGATGACCGGGTAACGCCATGGCGAAGTCCACCAGATCGAAATCCAGCAATGGCACACGAGCTTCGAGGGACACCGCCATGCTGGTTCGGTCGACTTTCGTCAGTATATCTCCCGGAAGATAGGTTTCGAAATCGGCCATCATCATGGCCGCCGCATAGTCATGGCCGAGGTCCGTTGCAAACCACTCCTTCAATTGGTCGTCGATGGTTGTCAGCCCACCCGGTTGGGATGCTGAACCTGCGCCTCCCTCGTCCACGCGAACCGGCTGCAGAACCGTTGCTGCATAGCGCCCGCACCTTGATCTGCCCAGGTCAACCAAGCGGTTACGGCCCGGAAACGAGTGCGGCAACATCAGGCCCACGGCTGCGTAGAGCCTGGCCAATCGCCGGCTGCGCCGTGCGTCCCGTCGTAGGGAATCTCCATAGCGGGTGTAACCCCCGAAAAGCTCATCGCCACCGTCCCCGGACAGTGCCACGGTCACGGATTGCCGCGCCAATTGCGCCACCAGAAAGGTCGCGATTGCTGAGGAATCAGCGAACGGCTCGTCGAACATCGTCGCAATACACTCGAACATCTCTTCGACGTTCGGGTGAAGCACGAGCGCGGTGTGATCGGTGCCAAAGGTCGCGGCAACCTCCCGGGCGGCAGCAGATTCGTCGTACTCTTCTTCCGCAAACCCGATGGAGAACGTCTTGACCCGCCCGGCGGCATGTCGGCTCATAAGCGCTACTACAGTCGAAGAATCCAGGCCACCAGACAGGAAGGCACCAAGTGGCACCTCCGACTCAAGATGTGAGGCCACGGCCGCATCGAGCTTTTCGCGAATGGCTTCCACAACCTCGAATTCATCTAGCCGGTCACACGTAGGGTGCGGGGGTTGCCAGTAGCGGCGTACTTCGATATCCCGGCCCGGCTGCCAGGTGAGCAGGTGCCCTGCTCGGAGCTTTCGCACGCCAGCAAATATACTGTTAGGATCTGGCACGTATCCAAAGGCCAGATACTGCATGACCGCGGGCGCCGACACCTGGAGGGCAGTTGCGTCGAAAGCGTACAGCGATCTGAGTTCCGAGCAATAAACGATACCACCGTCCATCGAGCGATAGCTGAGCGGCTTCATGCCACTGCGATCACGCGCAATCAGCAGCAGCTGCCGCTGCGCATCCCAGATCGAGAAAGCAAACATTCCCTTGAGATGGCCAACCATGTCGGTGCCGTATTCCTCGTAGAGATGCACCAGCACCTCCGTGTCGCTGCGGGTTGCAAACCGATGACCCGCCGACTCAAGCCCGGTACGCAGCACGTGGTGGTTGTATATCTCCCCGTTGAACACGACTGTCACATCACCATCTTCGTTGCTGATGGGTTGGCGGCCGCCCGCCACATCAATGATGCTGAGACGCCGCATGCCCATGCCAATGCCATCGGCCACGAAGTAGCCGTATGAATCGGGCCCTCGATGCAATATGGCATCGCACATGGTACGCAAGCGAACTACGCTCTCTTCCCGCCCGAGCCCAACGCCGGCAAACCCTGCAATACCACACACCTTAGTTCTTCCCTTTTACTGCCAATGACGCTGCCGGGCGCGAGGACGGCGACATCGCGCTTGCACAGGCAAGCAAACCAATCAGCAGGTAAAGCGTAGTGTCTGCAATGTGCGTTCCAAAAATAGCACTGACCAGGAAACAGATCAGGGCGCGTGCAATCCACATCATGTAGGCACCCATCAGCGCGCACAGGGTAAACGCGAGGTAGGTGCCGACGTCACCTGGCATAACAATTCTGGAGCGCCCGTTGCGCATGCGCAAAGGCGCGACGGCCATGCCTGCATCGCCCAGGGGTACGGGCGTCGTGGCGTTGGCGGCGGCAAATAGGCACAACTCGCTCGTCGTCAGACTCCAGCCCGCCTGATCTGACCGGGTGAGAGCCACCGGCTGGGGCACATGCGCGGTGCCGCCCAAGGGATCGCATTTTGTCATAGGCTCCGCCTACCGCTCATCGACCGATAGACTTCCATCAGTATCCCTATCACCTGATCCTGGCCATAGCGACTGCTGACGAAACCGCGCCCCGCTTCGCCCAAGCGACGGCAGAATGCCGGGTCGGTGCGCAGCCGGGCGATGGCCTCAGCCATCGCCGCCGGATCGTTGCTGGGCCTGAGCAAGCCCGTTACCCCGTCTTCGACCACATCGAGTATGCCGCCGACCGGTGTCGCGATGACGGGCCGTGCAGCTGCCATGGCCTCGATGATCGAGTTTGGAAACCCCTCGCTCAGCGAACACAATACGCTCACGTCAAAGAATTGGTGAAGATTGACCGGCGTCACCAGTTCCCCAACAAAATGCACGCGGTCAAGCACGTCCAGCGCCGCCGCCTCTCGCTCCAGACTGCCTCGGGAAGGGCCATCGCCCACCAGTACCAGGCGTATATCAGCTGGCAGCAGCGCCAGCGCATTAAGCAACAGTACGTGGTTCTTAACGGGTGCGAGCCGCGCCACCGCCCCGAGCACGAACGCACCAGCCGGTATGCCCCAGTCCGCCCTTTGCTGCCCAACCCGCTCATCCGGCAATCGGTCAAAAGCGCGTCGATCGAGGAAATTGGGAATCACAACCACCTTCTTCTCAGCAACTCCTTCTTCGCCCACGAGCAGTCGGGCAACACCAGGACTATTGGCCAGCAGGCGATTGGCAAAGCGATTGCAAAGGCGATTGAGGGTAACCAAGCCCGGCCTGGGCGCATCGTACCACCAGCGTCGACTGGCGAGCACCTGGCAGCGTCCCGCTATCCGCGCCCACGGCGCGAAGAAGATATTTGTGTAGATGTCGTGCGTGTGGGCGAGATCAGCGCCCCACTCCCGCAGGGCTCGGGCAAAATGCCAACCCTGGCAGGCCGTTTTCGGTGAATAGAGGTTAACGATGGGCACGTGGCTCAGCCGCAGATTGAGCGCCTCGTATCGCGCCCGCAATGGACCGTCGGCAGCCAGGTGAAAGACCCGTAGCTCGATGGCATGGGAGTCCAGCGCTTCGGCGGTGCGCACTGCATTGAGCTCAGTGCCACCAACCACGAACGAGTCAATGCAATAGGCGACGCGAATTCTTCTGGCAATCCCGCTCAAGCAAGCTACTCACAAGTGATGACATCACCCATGATAATATAGGTTCGGGATATGAGGGCGTCGTGTGCAGCGTCACGTTCGGCACGCCATTAGTGTCGATTGTTGGGCAAGGCAGCGACGAACGCCACAATATTGAAGGAATAGCACCACTATGGCAAAGCCGCCGGCGGTCGCGCCAGCACTGGCGCTCAACAAGGACATGTGCCGGCAGGACGCGGGATGCGCCCTTTGAAACTTGGATATCTAATCAGCCAGTACCCGGCGATCAACCACACGTTCATATTGCGTGAGGTGCTGGCGCTGCGGCAAGGGGGTCTCGACCTATGCACAGTGTCGATTCGCCCCAGCGATAGGGCCGCGGAAATTCTCAGTACAGATGAGGCCGACGAATACCGCCGTACGTTTTGCGTGCTCGGCGCCGGGTTGGCGCACGGGGTGCGCGCGAACCTGCGCTCGTTGCTGCGCCACCCAATCGCTTATGCACGCGCCCTGGCGTACGCGTGGCGGCTGAGCCGAGGTACCCCCAGGCTGTTGGTCACCTACAGTGCCTACTTCATTCAGGCAGTAATAGCTGGAGATTTTTTCGAGCGCCAGGGCGTCGCATTTATTCATACGCACTTTTCCTCGACCGTACTACTGATTTTGGCCCGCATATTTCCAGTCCGCTATTCCATGACCCTGCATGGCCCTGGCGAATTCGCCGATGTCGTCGGCTTTCACATACGTGACAAATTGGCATCGGCGACATTCGTCGCGACGATTAGCCACTATGGGTCGAGCCAGGTAATGGCGGCTTGCGATCCCGTGCATTGGTATAAGGTGCGAACCCTGCGGCTGGGCGTAGATCCGCAAGCGTTTCCGCCACGGGCGCTGCCGGCTAGGCACGCCGGCGATGCCTTCCGCCTCGTGTTCGTCGGTCGACTGGCACCTGTCAAAGCGCAGCACATGCTGATCGAGGCCGTTACGCTGCTGCGCAACCGCGGACGGAATGTACTGCTGACACTGGTGGGCGATGGCCCGACCCGACCGGCACTCGAGAAGCTGATTGAAGAGCGCGACTTGAGCGCGCATGTGCAGCTGAGCGGCGCCTGCAACCATGACAAAGTGGCTGATTTCTATCGAAACAGCGATGCCTTTATCCTCGCGAGTTTCGCCGAGGGGGTACCGGTCGTGCTGATGGAGGCCATGGCCATGGAGCTGCCTTGTATTGCGACCTGGATCGCGGGGATTCCCGAACTGATCGACAATGGCGTCGATGGACTCCTGGTTCCACCAGCCGACCCGATTGCACTAGCAGATGCCGTCGAACGCCTGATGGGGGATCCGGAATTGATAAGGCGCATTGGTGCTGCCGGACGCACCAAGATCCTGTCAAACTATCATCTCGAACGGAATGCTGAGTCTCTCGGTGCGACGTTCCGTGAATACCTGTCTGTCCGCTCGAATCACTGAACGCCCGCAGTGCTTGCCCAGAAAACCCTTATTAAGGGCTGCGTGTAATCATTGGCGGCGATATTGGTGTCGCCAGCTGTACTGTGGACAACGCTGTGGTCGGCCACTGTCACATCCACCGGAGCCTTATGGCCCGTTTGATACGCAATACCGCACATCAGTTGGTACTAGGGACCGCGTAGTGTCCAGGGCCATCACCAGCAAAGTCCCCGGTAGTGGTCTCCTGATACTCGATTGGGGATAGCTCTGGCCAAATCGATAACCACCCGCCCATTCAACGCATCCCCCAATTCTCTGTACTCCTTGGAGGAATTTCCAATGACAATGGTTTCGCTCGCGTCAATGACTTCAGCCGTTGTCGCCCGCATTAACGACCATAGATGGGGTATCTCTCGTTCAACATACTCCCGATTTGCGCCGATAATGTTGGCCTTGGCGACATCCCGATCATGAATCAGGATATCGCAGCCTTTGCCAATCAGCATCTCGACCAATCCGACGACAGGGCGACTCTCGGAGGTCATCGGTGCCCGCCTTGAACGCAAGTCCGAGCAACCCGATGCGCCGCGTTCCCGAAGCCATGACCATGTGAAAGGCGCGTTCAATTTGGTTTCGGTTGCTTGTCAGCACTGCTTCCAGAATCGGCATCGCGACGTCCTCTATGCGCCCTCGGTGCACAATCGCCCGCAAGTCCTTTGGAAGGCAAGACCCACCAAAGGCGAATCCGGGCTTTAAATAGGCAGGGGATATATTCAGCTTCTTATCTTCGCAAAACAACCGCATTACTTCGTGGCTGTCGACACCCATCACCTTGCAGAGATTTCCGATCTCGTTTGCAAATCCCACTTTCAGTCCGTGAAAGCAATTGCACGCATATTTAACCGTTTCGGCAACACGCAAAGGAACCACGTAACTGGCTGCCGCTATGTTCGCATAGAGATCAAGCACCGGCCCCGCCTGAACGGACGTCATGGCCCCAACGATCGTGAATGGCGGCTCCTTAAAGTCCTTTATAGACGTTCCCTCTCTTAGGAACTCCGGATTCGAGCAAACCGAAAAATCTTGGCCACACTTCAATCCCGACGCCGCTTCAATCGCTGGAATCACATGTGTATCAATCGTGCCAGGCATCACGGTACTGCGAATAACCACAGTGTGCCATTTCCGCTTTTCGCGCAATGCCGCGCCGATTTGCTGAGAAACCCTTAGGATGTAAGTGAGATCGATGCTGCCGTTGGCGCGGCTAGGCGTTCCAACGCAAACCAACGATATATCGCTGGCAATCACGGCCGCGCGTACATCCGTTGTAGCAGTCAGCCGGCCGTCGCCAACTACGGCGGCGACCATCTCGGCGATCCCCTCCTCAACGATCGTGCTGCGACCGGCATTAATCTGATCAACTTTCGCCTGGGAGACGTCCACCCCGATAACACGGCGCCCCTCCCCGGCGAAGCACGCCGCCGAGACACATCCAACATACCCCAAACCAAATACGCTAACTGATACACTCATTGGAAATATTCCTTTACGCTCGCGCTTTAAACGTCTGGGCGTCGCGACAATTATCTAAAAAACGATATGCTACCGAATCCCAGCTGCCATGCTCTTTCACCAATCTAAGCGCATTGGTTGCGAGCCCGGATGCAATATGTGGATTCTGAAGCAACTGCGTAATCGCGGTCGCCTGCTCCTCAGGAGTATCTACTATCAAGATGTGTTCGCCGTTACGCACCGGCAATCCCTCCGCGCCGACAGTCGTCGAGACTATCGGTATCCCCATTGCCATCGCCTCGTAGATTTTTAGGCGCGTGCCGCCACCAATGCGGAGAGGTACGATACATACAGCCCCGCGCTCGAGGTAGGGGCGCACGTCAGGGACCGTCCCGGTAACCTCGATTCCCGGATCTTGTTCCGCAAGTTTGCGCACTGCCGGCCCCGGAGACCGACCGACGATCGTCAATCGAACGTTTGGCACCTGCTCACGGACACGGCGGAGAACATTTGCGGAGAACCAGCAGACAGCATCTTCGTTGGGAAGCCAGTCCATGGAGCCGACAAAAATCAACTCCAGGTTGCCCACGGGTCGCAGCGCCCGAGGTGAAAAGTATTCGAGATCTACTCCCGTCGGAACATCGGACACCGAGATAACCGAATATTCGGCTCGGAAAATAGCCGCGTCGCTCGTGGAAACAGCCACAACGTGATCGAGCCGGCGACATTCCCCGCTTTCAAAGCGCCGCATTCGCCGCCACTGTTCGCGCATGTAGATTCGTTTAAAGAAATTTTGAGGAACTGACGCGCGCCGCTCCCATATCATTGCCTCCACATTATGCTGAAACAATACGGTCGGTACGTGCAGGCCATTTGGCACCGCATACGATGGAAATAAGAAGTCGCAAATCACAAGATCGTGTTGGGGAGCAAGTTTTTTCACTTCTTCCGCCAGAAATTCAGAACGGTAGCGAGACACAGCGTACGGGAGTCTTGAGAATACATTTTTAAAAAGATCCAGAAAAAAAGCAGCACTCCCCTTCTTGGCTGGGTGAAACGGCACAGTCACCAGCTTTGTACAGTACTCGCTTGCGCTTTTTCGATCCGCTGGTAGCGCGCTGCCATCATCGAGACAAAGGTACGTAATCTCGTGTTGACGTACGAGCGAGCGAAGCATCTGATACGTGCGGATTTTCCCGCCCTTGTCGATGGGATGCAGTAACTCGGTTTTGATCCAGAGAATTCGCATGGACTATGCGACGTTGCAAAGCGGTGCATCGAGTGACCACGGTGCATCGCCATCAAGAAATATTCGAGCCCAGACCTCGAACGTCAGCAATGCCCAAAGCCTTTCAGAGTGGTTAATCCCTGAGAGGTGCTCGGAAACAATACGCCTGACCGCGTCGGGATCAAATATTCCTCGGGAATGTGCGCGGTCGCTGGTTACGTATTCGTCCAGCAGCGTCCGCCAGTGGGTACGCAACCAAGTGCCGACCGGTACCGGAAAACCCATTTTCTTGCGGGACAATATCGGAGCGGGCAGTATGTTCTTCATCGCCTCGCGCAATATCCACTTTGTGGTGGTGCCGCGCAATTTCATGCTCTCCGGCAGTTTGGCAACCCACTCGGTCAGAGGATGATCGAGAAATGGTACCCGGCTCTCGATTGAGGCCGCCATGCTCATCTGATCCTGCTTCATCAATAGCTCTTGCAGGTAAGTACTTACGTCAGCATAGAGAATCTTCGAAAGCAAGGGCTTGCCGCGGACCCGTCCCAGCGCAGCGTGGTACGCATGGTAGGGGTCTATATCAGTCACCCTTGCCTTTGCATGCTCGGTTAAAAGACGGTCCTGCAAAGCCCGCGGAAATACCGCAAAGTTGTCAAAATAGAGGTCGTCGATATTCGAACCCCGCATTAGGAAGGTTCGCGAGGCAATTTGACGGACCCTTGATTTCAAGGGCAGCGCCGCCAATACGCGCGCGGTACCGCGCCTGGCAAAGCTTGGCACGTACTTTTCGTAGGCCGCACCCAGGCGAACGTTGTACTCCGTGACGCGATAGCGATTGTAACCGGCCAACATCTCGTCGCTGCCTTCGCCTGTCAGCACTACCTTGACGTGCTTGGAGGCAAGCTGCGATACAAAATAGAGCGCGATGCTTGAGGGATGTGCAATTGGCTCATCTTCATGCCAGATGAGATGGGGTAATTCTGCGAAGAACTGCTGGGGGGTAACGAGCACTTCTCGATGTTCTGTGCCATACGCCAGTGCGACCATTCGCGCATAAGCGAACTCGTTAGCTTCGCGCTCTGCGAATGCAACTGAAAACGTGCGGACCGGATCTCGGATCAGGGTGGCCATAGTCGCCGTAATGGCGGCAGAGTCAATGCCGCCAGAGAGGAAGACGCCAAGGGGCACATCGCTCATCAGGCGTATACTCACAGCTTCCGTAAATCGCTGCGTGTACTCTTCGATCAGCGCACGTTCCGCCACTGAGCCGGCCGGAGGAGCTGCGGCGGCGTCACCATATTCAAGGTCCCAGTAGCGCTTTATGCTAACTCGGCCGTCCTGCCAAACCAGCGTATGAGCAGGCGGCACACGTCTTATTCCGGAAAACAGTGTCTCATCACCCGAAGGCGCGTGATTGGCGAGGAAATCGGGCAGCGCAGCGTAATTCAAGGTCGGACGCGCAGAAAGAGCTGGCAGGAGCGACTTTATTTCCGAACCGAATATTAGTGAGCCATCGGATTGCTGAATGTAGTAAAGCGGCTTCACGCCATAGCGATCGCGAGCCAAAAATAGACGTCGGGTCGCTTTGTCCCAAATGGCAATCGCAAACATACCGCGCATTTTTGTGACAGCTGCGTCGCCATATTTCTCAAACAGGTGAAGCACAGTCTCTGTATCTGATCGAGTTCGGTATTGGACCCCAGTTGCTTCGAGCTCCGGCTTCAGCGTTGGGTGATTAAAAACTTCACCGTTATAGACAATCACGTAACGCTCATCATTGCTGTACATCGGCTGTTGACCGTGTGCCACGTCGACGATGCTCAGTCGGCGGTGCCCCAGTCCCACGCCGGGACCAACGTGCGTTCCAGCACCATCCGGCCCGCGGTGCGTCATCGTATCGCGCATGCGCTCAATTAATGCCCGGTCCGGCACGTAAGACAGTCGTGCACTCACGATTCCACAAATTCCACACATTAATCGTGCTCCTGGCCCAGTTGTGACTCACGCAGCGCAAGGTTTGTCCATGACCCTGATGCATTGCTAAAGACAATGTCGCCGCCGCCCGATTCTGATTCCCAAGTAAAGACGGGTGCACCTCCAGGCGGCACCAGGCGCCGTGCTCCGATGGCCACTACGAGGTCAGGCTGCATACGGGTGTCGGCCCGACGGCGAGCACGCTCCATAATCCAAAGCAACTCGGCGTCGGCCTCCCAGCCCGCAAGCATATAGGTCGCGCCGGGACTCTTGGGAACACCAATATGGTGACTGCCCAGCGCATCCTTCCAGGACAGTCGTTTCAATGAGTTGCCTTCAAAATCGCCATTTTCACGTGTCGATCCCATGATTGGCAACGACGTTGCAGGCAAAATGAGAGAAAGTACCCGAAAGTGTTCGTCCGCAAGCACCTCAAGGACGATTGCAGAGGATTTTTGGCCGTAGCGCGACGACACATCACGCGCCTCCATGTGAATCGAGCCCGCGACGGGCAATGCCACATGGGCAACCGATTCGCCTTCAAAGTCTTTTATGTCAAATGAATCGTCACCAGTGCTGCTGGCCACTAGTCCGGGCGCCAGTTGCCACCGCAGAACTACGCGCGAGCCCTCAGACCTGAATCCCCGGTCCAGAAATACCCATGCGCTGGCTGGCGCGTGGACGATAACTCTTGAATGCGTCGACATCGGAGCGGCGCCAGCATGGCCCCACGCCATCCCCCGAAAGATGGTCATTTCGCCGCCGTGGCGGATTGCAGCTGTGGGACGATTAGGCCGTGGGCCCCATTGAAACGGACCGAGTGGTGTTACCGAGGATTCACCATCAAATTCCAATGTATTGTGCGAAACCGTGGATCGAAATTCATTTCGCTCAAGTCCCATGTAGGTAAGAGTGCCGCGATCGATGAATAGCGGCCGCTCGCCAAGAGCCAGAGTGCATGACAACGCGTCAGCGTGCGCGTGTCCACAGTTGAGTTTCCCGTGCCGACCGGCATCAATAACCGCAACTGCACTGTCCGCACGCCAGCTGTCACGAATCACAGCGAGACCGCCGGCTGCAAAATAGCGTGTGCCTACGCGTGGGGTCGAATCGGTATTGGCCAGTATTTTCTTGGTCGTATCCACTCCGCATAACCAATATGACATTGCCGGGTGCAATTGCCCGGGCGGAACCAGTTCGGGCCTGTTTAGTGCGGTAGCACCCGCCAGAAGCAGGCCACGCAAGTCCTCGGGAGACCTTTGATCAATCGGGAACAGTGCTCCGCCATCGTCGTCACCAATTAAAGGCATTTTGCCCTGTCCATCGACCATGGCTCTGAGAACGTCAAATTGCTTGTTCAGCGATATGCGGATTGCTGGGGGGGTGCCCCTGCCATTCGATTCCGAGATTCGTAAGTAGTGAAGATAGATTTCGGCTGTGTAGCGCTGGTATTGGGTGGACTGTTCAAAGTAGACACCGTCATCATATACCTGTCTTTGCAGCCATGATTCCAGAATGTGGGCCCCCAGATCGCGCCAGCGATTGGCAAAGTGCGACCCGGGTATCACGTGCCCAATGTAAAGGAGACCTAGGGCTTCACCTGTCAGATGTGTATTTGGGCTAAAGTAATACGAAATATACCGCTCGATGTGCCGGCCATGCTGCTCCAGAGCGCAGATGACCCGTTCCCGCACATCATGATTCCAAAGCGACTCTGGAAGCAAGGAAAGCAGCCAGCACCAGGTAATTGCGCGATATGCCACTTCAAGGCTGCTGCACCAGTTAATTCCCAGGCTTGTCGGATTGCTATCCAGCCATGAAGCCAAGTGGCTCTGTACGAGTGTGAAATCGTCCGCATGACGGTCTATGGTCCAGAGAAGTGTAGGAATGAGAAGGTATTGATGGCGATTCACTTCCCAAACAATCTTGTGGTCACCGACCAATGAGTGACTCAGGTAGGAAATCCGGCTCCAATGGAGCCTCGGGGCAACAATGCCACTTTGGGTATCGCGGTGCCATTCCGGCGGATTACCAAACTGCATTGGCCCTAGTCCCATCAACGAAAATCGACCTCCCCGTATATCCGCGGTGCTCCTTCTGAGATCCGCCGTCAGCGCCTGATCGTCAGTTGCCAGGGTCATCGCTGTCTGATGCACACAATCTGAGTTCACGCGGGAATGATCAAGCAGACCATCGAAGAGCGAGCGCGCCTTAAGTGTCCTCGTGCGGTCGGAATCCGGGAAGGACGGCAGATTGGCACACATACGGAGACGTTCAACGCGCGCATTTATGGCCTGCAATCCACGAAAGCGCAATTCCGTAAAGGATCGCCCTTTCAATCGACGGATCTTGCTAATCACAAAGTGAATGGTCTTTGGATTTGGACTATGCTGGGGTGTTGGGCACCAGGCCGGAAGATAGTTCGCATCATTTTCCCCATCAAAGCATGCAGACAATTATTCTACAGGAGTCCGTCATTGGTGTTGCCAACACTGTGGAGCGAAGCTCCACCCCAGCCTCTGGTACGTTCCGTGATTGATATAAACAGGGACATGGACTTAAGTCAGTCCATGGATACGGCATTGGCACGGGTTCGGCCGACACGAATGCTACGCAGGCGGCAATGGTGGCTCAGCGAGCAGCTTGGCGAGATGCAGCAGTGCATGATAGCCCATAGTGAGCATCAACTGGGCCTTGCCAGTAACCTCTATCTTGCGCAGCGGCTAGCCATTATTGCCGGGGCAATGCATTTCTCGATGTGCATTCTGATCCGCTGACTGATCCCGAAACTGGGATGTCGCGCGGTGCGTGCATCCAGTGCCGAAGCACTCAGGACGATCTGCATGCTGTCAATGCTAAAATGCATGCCGGAGGGCCTCTTTACGGCCTCGGGGTTGCGCCCAAGAGGCGCAGCAGATTAATCGCTACCTTCGCCTCGATCAGCCACTCCAGGTTCTTGGAGAACCTCGAGTGATCCCTCACCAGCTCATCGATCGAGAGACCCATCAACCAGCTCAAGGGGCGCTGAATGACCCGCCAGGCTGAATGTCGCTACCGCGGTTCCGTCCAGCCTCGCATTACCTAGGTCCGCTAGTCTGCATGATGTGCAGCATTCTTCAACAGAATGCTTCGGTGCGCCCCCAAGATAGGCGCTGCCCGTGTAGCCGAAAGGCGACAATAGCAAAGCGTTTTCAAGGTGCTGTAGACTGTGTGCAGTCGGAGAATTGTTGGGTGCTAAATGAACCTTAGCACCAGATACGAAAACGTAGTTTGCAGGTTTGTTGCCAGCAGAGAGGCAGCGGTCGCTGCGAGGAAATTCATATGTTAAATCGACGGCAGGTGACGCAATTGTTGTTAGCAGCACCTTTCGCTGCGCGAGCGCAAACTCCCGGTGTACCCGTGCTGCAGTCGATAAATGGTACTATGGTTCCTGGTTCAAATATCAATATCGGCGCGCTTCCGGCGGTTGCTCCGCCTAACCCCGCGGCGTATACGGCCCTTAACGTCCCCGGCATGACAGCCGGCACCGCGTTTAGCGATCCGGTCACTGGCACCCGCACAGTCAAAGTAACGGCAAGCGGTACGCCCACGTCCGGCCAATTCTGCACCATTTATTCGACACAGGGTCTTCAGATCAGTCAGCCATGGGGCCCTAACCTCAACCAATATACGCTTGCGTTTATCAATGACTCAAATGCTGAAGTCTATCTCTGCGACTATACAGTGGGAGGATCGACAACAAACTATCGAAACGGACCTGGCGGAGCAGGACGCGTGTCGTTTTCCCGGCTCGCCGGGCAGGCGCAGATCATGTATGTTCAAAGTGGATCTCAGCTCAGCAAGTACAACACTGCTACAAATTCCACCGCCAATAACGGCATTTTTCCGATCGCGTGGTCCACAGATACCGGCCCCAACTGCTGGCTGCAGCTCAATCAGGCTGAGACTTGGGCGACCGGGCTCAATCCAAACGACAGTGCAGTGACCGCTGTCAACACGGCAACGGGTAAGGTGATTACTCAGACACTCACTGGAATAGATGAACTATATTCGGGCTATAACAACGTGGCTCTCATCAATTGCGATAGTGGTGGTTCTGGTGCATCGGCAGGCTACGTGTGGAATTTGGATACCAATACTCTAACGTCCCTTGGGCTTCCGTACGGCAATATGGGCACTGTCAACCATGTCCCCTCGATGCGTGGGTTTTGGATTGCCATTGACTCTATAACCGGCCTCGGGACCATGCCAATTTTCCAGATCAATGAGGATGGCTCCCACGCACAGATCTCAAAGTTGCAGGGTTACTACGGGCAATATCACTCCTGCGGTCACTGGAAACAGTCCGCGGGGCTCGACCAGTACATCCTTTATTCGATGGACGACGCACCTTCCAGTGGATGGACGACGTCGATGCAGTATGGATTGGTTTTCGTGCGTTGCGATAACGGCAGCACTGCCGTGCTGGGTCATCATTACAGCGTATTGCCGCCGACTACAACGAATAGCTATTGGTCCCAGGCCCACGCGACGCAGTCAACGGACGGGCGAATTGTGCTGTTCGGAAGCAATATGCTTAACGGGTCGCGACTGGATGTATTTCTGATGGAAGTTCCAGTATCGTAGATGGGATATTTCGCACCGGAAAACTCGATTTTTGAATTGACCAGTATGTTTGAAATGAAGAGCGTTCTGCCGCGGAATGGGGTGGCATGAAAGTCGCCGTTATAGCGCCTTAGGGCTGCTGGGCGGCGAAGCCATTAAATGCCGATAAGAGCGTGTTCATCACGGCCTCGTCCGACGTCAGTAGGCCGCTGCCAAAGCTGAGCAGCCCGGGCAATACAAGCAACGTCTCACCTTTTGCCCTCGAAAGCCGCTACGGATCATCGTTGATATCGGGCGTTTTCCGATACAGTCCAAGAGTTACGCAGGATGTATTTCGAGCTTGTCACGCCAAGTGAGCATGGCCTACCATCAATAATATGCAGTGGCAACATAAGGCCCTAATCCAACGAGTGTGCTCCCGCCTGCCAGCGGGCAACACTCTCTACTTCATGCTACAGCGCCAATTCGGTAGCCTGCGTCGGGTTCCCGACCCGAGCCGATTGCTTCGAGAATGTTCCATCCTGGTCTCGGATCTAAAGACTGCAGGCCACGAAGTCGCCGGCGCCCGTGTAATGGAAGTGGGCACGGGACGGCGAATAGACATCCCATTGGGTTTCTACTTGGCGGGAGCCGCCAGCGTCATTACTGTTGACCTCAATCGGTACCTCAGGCCAGAACTGGTAATGGGCTCCATTCGAGCCATGAAAGAACGTTCGAAAGATATACTTAGCCTATTCGAGTCAACCAGCTCACGAGAAGAGGTTGAAGCGCGTTTTGAACGCTTGATTGCCTGCCGATCGCTCAAAGACGTATTTAGTGCAACCAATATTAGCTATCTGGCACCTGCCGACGCCCAACATATAATAATGGCGTCGGACTCGATCGATATTCATACCTCCTACACAGTATTCGAGCACATACCGCAGAGCGTCCTAGTCGGTATATTAAAAGAGGCGTCCCGATTGCTCGGAAAGCGCGGTGTCGCATTGCACCACGTCGATCTGTCAGACCATTACGCTCACGACGATTCCTCGATTTCATTTATAAATTTTCTGCAGTATCCGCAGAGCGAGTGGGATCGCCTAGCTGGCAATCGCTTCGCCTACCATAACCGTCTGCGTGCAGACGACTATCGGCGCATTTATTCCGAAGCCGGGCATCAGATCCTCAACTGGAAAGAATTTCACGATCAGCAATCCCTCGATCTCCTCAAAAACGGATTTCCTCTTGATGAGGCCTACCAGGGAATAAATCCGTCAAAACTTGCAGCCTGCGTGATCCGAATCCTTTCTCATTAAGCCTCGAGGAATTATTTCTTTACCGCAACTTTTCCGCAGGCGCCTTGCCGTTTTATTCAATGCAGCCTAGTAGCAGTCTCACCAAATGACAGCAGCGGTTCCTCGGCTATAAGAACTTCCTTCCGAACTGCTTGCATCACAGTCTTCGCTTCGAGCCAATATCCCCGTAAATCCATGCATAGGTAATCACCGGCCTGCGTGGGCGCGGCCTTTTGCAACGTCGCGCGCAAGCTCAGTAGATACCGTAACCTATCACTCTCCAATTATTTGGGCGAATGAGCTTGCTGCGCTAACTGTTGATTTTGGGGAGCCACCTCATTGCAATCATCGCCCTTTATGTCCAAC
Organism: uncultured Gammaproteobacteria bacterium; assembly: GCA_963706815.1. Lineage (GTDB taxonomy): Bacteria > Pseudomonadota > Gammaproteobacteria > Steroidobacterales > Steroidobacteraceae > Bog-1198. The sequence goes on along the minus strand of CAVPNS010000002.1, from coordinate 925,530 downwards.
GCCTGTAAGATATACGCGAGGCAACTGGTATAGACAGCGGTATTTGTGCACATTCACCTAGGCCCCGCCCGTTCGGTTTTGAGCACCGACGCGAGATACCTGCATACTACCGGCAAAAGTCCAAAGCTCAACCATGCAGGGTACGATTGCCGCTTTCTCGGTAAAAACCATGGCTAATTCACCTACCGTCACCATCATCACACCTGCCTATAATGCCGAGAAATATGTCAGGCGCGTGAGTCAATCGGTTTTATCCCAGCGGAATATCAACTTTCAATGGATTATCGTAGATGATTGCTCGACCGATAACACTTACGCCGCGTTTCGTGCCGAAGTCTGCGATGACTCGCGTATTCGATTGATTAAGGCTCCCTGCAATGGCGGTGTTTCCGACGCCAGGAACCTTGCACTAGCCCACGCAGAAGGCGAGTATATTTGTTTTCTTGATGCCGACGATAGCTGGGCGCCCGACAAACTAGCTGTACAATACGAGTTCATGAAAAACTCCGATGCCGATGTGACGGCTATGGACTATTTCCGGGTCGATGAGCTGTATCGGCCTATAGGCCTCGTCCGGCCTCCGGCGGTGATTACCTGGCGAATGATGCTCAAATCAAATCGAATCGGAAACCTGACAGCAATGGTGCGGCGGTCACTATTGACCGACATCAAATTTCGGCGCATTGGCCATGAAGACTACGTCTTTTGGTTGGATGCCGCACGAAAGGCCCGGTCAATTTTGCGTGTTCCGACTAACGAGCCACTTTGCTTCTACACCGTTCGGAGCTCGTCAATCTCTGCTGACAAACGCGCCGCGGCCAAATGGCAATGGATGGTTTATCGTGCGGTTCTTAAAATGGATCTCATCGAATCATGTTGGTGTTTTTTAAATTATTCACTGTTTGCGGTTATGAAGCGTCTCTCACTTCGGGCGAGTCATTGGCGCACGCAGTAGCAAAAGCAACAACCCCCCCTCTAACGTCATTTGCCCCGGTAAAGCAGGGAATCGCGTCCGCTGCACGCGAATGCCATGATTAATGGAAACGGCATACCCTCGGACAAAGTACATTCGCTAGCCATACTCCCCACGAAGCCGTTGGCTGGCGTGAGATATCCGCGTATATACCGCCTTTGCTGTCGCTCGGCGACGAGCTTTGCTATGACAGGAAGCGATAGGCCTTCCAGGCGGAGCAGCAAGTGACCGAAAGGTTAGCACCCGGCGTTAGCGCATGGGCTTTCAGGCACTGACGTCCTTAGTGTAGGAATCGGGGATCGGTACCTGCTCGACTGATTGGTCGAGTCTGCTCATCAGTTCAAGGAAGAGATCGCCATCACGCCGAAGCAACTCCAACAGCATACTATTGAGATCGGCAGCGGCGACGGCAACTCTACGAGATCGAGCGCGAAGCGCGCGAGCGGAAAATGAACGCCGATGGTCGGCGCCAGCTACTCCAGTCAGCAACGTTCAAAACCAGTCGCCGAAGCACTGCGGCAATGGTTAGTCCGCCAGCGTGGCCAGGTCCCCGATGGCTCTGCGACACGTAAAGCCATCGATTACAGCCTGGGACGTTGGGCCGCGTTGATCCGCTATCTCGATGACGGCGAGCTGCCCATCGACAACAATCGTATCGAAAACCGGATCCGGCCAGTCGCTTTCGGAAGATCGAACTGGCTCTTTGCCGGATCTCTTCGCGCCGGCCAGCGCGCCGCCGCGATCATGAGCCTGATCCAGTCAGCGAAGCTCAACGGACACGATCCGTATCGCTACCTCAGTGACGTCCTCGAGCGCCTACCGACCCAGCCCGCCAGTCGACTTGGAGAACTGCTTCCGCATCGTTGGCAGCCCAGAAATACGCAATAGAACCCGTCACGTCGCAGATGAAATCTACCAACCCAAAGGCCGCAGGACGAAAGAAGTACGAGCGGATGAGGGACGTCACCGCCGAAATAATCAGAGGCTGGGATCCATATGGGCTTTTGGCCGGCGACGCGCCACGCGACGAGTTCGACCGCGAGATAGCCACCTTAGTTACGGAAATACCGCGTATAAAATCGGCAACAGATGCAGCGCACGCTGTCTCACGAATCTTTGGAGCCAGCTTCGAGTCGAGCTCGTCCCCGAAGGACTCATGTGAGGACGTCGGGAGAAAGCTGTTTGCCGCCCTCCAGCGGCAGGACCTGCTCGGATAGGTTGCGACGGCGGAGCCGTGTATTTACCGGACGGTTACCACAAAGCGGCCGGCCACACGCGTCTCCGTTATGTCCCGCCCTCCGCCCGATCGTCCTACAAACGTGAAATTGCCACTCCCTCTCGACCACGTCACCAAGTGCCGCTAATCCGCACCGCTGTTCCATTACCATGCCCATTCGCGGCAATATTGGCGCGCGCAAGGATCACTCAATCAGAATACAGCGCTCCAGATGCCGGGACCGAGCGCTTACATGCAAACTCGCATTTCCTGACCTATTCAAGCTAGAATTGCCGCACGAGCGGTCGCGTCGGCTTTTGACAGGCCTTGCATAAGCCATTCCTTAAACCGCGCGACTGAGTAAGTTGTCCGCGTGTGGAACATTAATTTTCTATCGTGGTTGAATTATCTATCGCGGTCACATAACTTGAGTGGGCGCCGCCGCGCTGAATGATTAGCGAAATGGCGCCACAATAGTGGCCAATTTAAGAACCCAGTGATCAAGAACTCCTCTTCCGGCGCCGAAGTTGCTCGGCACTCGCTCATATACACCGTCGGCAGTGCAATCTCCGTTATCGGGGGCGTGCTGATGCTGCCCGTCTATACGCACACGCTGTCCACCACCGATTTTGGTCTGCTGGATACGATCCTGCGATTTGTGACGATGTGCATGAGCGTCGCTTTTCTAGGTATGCGTCAAGCTTATCAGCGACTGTATTTCGACATGCAAACAACAACGCAAAACCGAGCTTTAACTTCAACTGTAGTACTAGCGAACTTTGCCGTCGCAATTCTTCTTTTGTTTCCGTTGTTGACGCTTACTACATTAGCCGGTCGTTATTTTGGAGCCAACCAACTTACTGTTCTGAGAAGCGCCGCGCTCGCGCTTTGGATCGCGTTCGAGGCAACGTACATGATCGGGCTGTCATATATGCAGGTTCGAATGCAGTCTCGGAAGTTTGTAATCGCGCAATCGAGCCGTTTGCTTTTGCTGATCTCTATTAACGTAATGCTGTTGAAAGTCTTTCATCTTGGCCTTAATGGAGCGCTGATCGGCAATCTATCGGCGTCAGTGCTATCGGGTTTACTCGCTGCGACTGTGCTGCTTCGGTCGGCGGGCCTTCAGATATCCACTAAGTTTTTCAAGGAGGTGGTTACCTTTGGGTTACCTTATATTCCGACGGTTGTATTCTTCTACGTCATCGGCAACGCGGATCGACTAGCTTTGATCCACTTCGGCGCGGTAGCTTCATTGGGGCTCCTGGCGCTGGCCGCGAAAATTGGAGAGCTGGCTCTCATGGTTTTTGCAGGGCCGATAGATAACGTCTGGTCCCCTTATGCTCTGTCGGTCTTTAGCGATGCAAATGGCCCAAAGAAAATCGGTGCTCTGTATACCAAGTTCGTCGCAATGTATGTATTTATGGCGCTTGGTGTCAGCCTTGCAGCGCCCATTGGCGTCTCCTTTTTGGCCCAACCTGAATATGCCTTTGCATCGCGCCTGGTGCCAATAATTGCACTGGCTTGGATATTTAATGTTCTGACGACTCTGTCCGACATTGGTATTTTGATTTCCAAGAAAACGTGGATGAAACCTCTGGCCGCTGGTCTGGTGTCCGTGATTGCCATAGCCCTGCAGTTTCTCCTCACCCCTCGCTTTGGTGTAATTGGCGCAGCTGTGGCAACTGCGCTGACCAATATGGCGCTCTTCCTGACTATCAGAACAATCAGCCAGCGGTATTACCCAATGGCGACTCGACCGCGTGATTTTCTAATTATCGTGGTCGCGGCATCCGTAGCGCTGCTCGTGGGTTTGGATCTAATTTACGCCTACCGATCACTTTGGGTGAGTCTTGCCGCATCGATCTTTGGCGTCTTGACGTACGGGATAATACTGCTGCGGACAGGTGTCGTCGAAGCAGCCGATGTACAGTCAATCGCTTCAAGGTTGGGTATTCGTGTAAGTTATGTCAAGGGATTCGGGTAGCTGGGCTCGTAATAAATTATTTAATAGGACACTCGATTTATACGCCTAACGATCGTGTATTGTGAACAGAGCGACGCACTGAGACCAAGTGCCAGCGGTACAGCGGCCATGACGTGACGGGAGAAGTGGCCTGAATGCACTAGACCCCGCTTGGTGGCGGCAACGAAAATGCGGATCGACGTCTGAAGGTTTCGGTATCAGGCTCTACTGCCGACGCTCGCAGTGTGCATGCTACTGCCCAGATTGTCACGTTGTGCGTTGGAGCACAGATTTTGTCGCTGCACTTTAATCAAACTATACCTTACGAATTTTTTGACCGATGAACCACTTCAATTCCATTGCGGGCAGATGACTCACGCCCGAGTTGCGCTGCTCGCCGACTAGCCAATCAGATGAAAATTGCGCACTCATCCTCAGACCTGGCGACTATGCCGTCAATATCGACGCCATTTTTTTCGTCTGAAGGGACTGGCCCCAAGCTCAGGCTCGTGGTGCTCCTCGATGAGGAAGGCGTACCTCGGTATGGCGGTGCGGTTATTGACGATCTGCTTCGAGCGGACTTCGTGCAGATTGTGGGCTTACTTCGGCTATCAACAACTCAGCTGCAGCGCAAGAGGCAGCGCTCGAGCGGGTTGGTATTTCGGCTGTTTTGCAAATATGTCGAATCACGATACCGAGCGGCACCAGATCCGCTTGAAGTGATTGCCTGCGATGGGTTATTCCACGGTATCGCACCTGAGTCGGTTCAGATGGGCATCGACTCGGCCGAGCTGGGTTCGCGGTTGCACGAATTGAATCCGGATGTCGTGGTAGATTTATCGTCGGCTGCACTGCGTGGCGAATTTTGCACCGTTCCGCGGTATGGATTCTGGCGATTTCACTTTGGGGACGGCAGGAAGTACCCGGACGGTTCCGGATTCCTACGCGAGATTATTGATGGAGAAGCCCTCACCGCCGTCGAGCTAAATAATATTGCACCTGATCGTGCTTTTGATAACGTGCTTTGCCGCGCGGAGTTTAGTACCGAACCGTACTCGTCGAGATTAATTAACCGACTTGGTCCGGTCTGGAGCGCGCAGCACTTCGTGATCCAGCAGCTCTGGAAGCTCCATGGCTTCGGTCCGGCAGTAGAGCGCGAGCGGATGCAATCTTCTGACATTCCGATCATTGCCAAAAACGGGCGCTTGCCTAGTGGCGCGTCGATAGCAATGTGGCTGGGGAAGAAAATTACTAGGCGTCTCCACGGCGCGAGGACATCCCCGAACCAAGCGTTGACCTGGCGGCTCGCCATTCGCAAGAGTGCGATTCCACTGTACGTCAACACGAGCCGCCAAGTGCTCACGGAGTTCCGCTGGCTGCCGGCCGCGCGCGGCCACAGTTGGGCCGATCCGATGCTGTTTAAGCATGGTTCGTCAAATTGGCTTTTTTTTGAGCAGTGGCAGATGGGCGTAACCAAAGGGGAAATCTGGCGCGGACTGCTTGGACAAGACGGTTCCCTTTCGGATGTAAGGCCGTGTTTGCGACAACCGTATCACTTATCTTACCCACAGCTGCTTGAGGAGGAGGGTGAGATCTTCCTGATCCCGGAGTCCGAAGAGGCTGGCGGAGTCAGCCTGTTTCGCGCGCGACATTTTCCCGACAACTGGGTACTCGAAAGGCGCCTAATCGACTTTCCATGCGTTGACCAAACCGTTTTTAGATGGAAGGATAGATGGTGGATGATAGTTTCGCCACAAATTGTGAAAGGGGTTGCCGCTATCTCATGGTTGTTCAGCGCGCGTCGACTCACGGGGCCGTGGCTCGTGCATCCGGCGGGTCCAGTTGCCGCAAGTGCGGAAAATGCGCGTGGAGCTGGTCCAATATTTTCGCATGACACCAGGTTGATTCGCCCCAGCCAAGATTGTGCGCTGTCCTATGGGCGAGCGCTGCTCTTTAACGAAATACTTTGCTTAGATGGTGAGAGTTATTCTGAGAGAGTAATTGCCCGCGTGGACGCTGGCTGGAGGCCCGGCTTGGCCGGAGTTCACACTTACAGCCGCATAAACGACTGGGAAGTAATTGATGGGGGATATACAGCTAACGGTGAGGATTCGTTATTCTTTCCCCCTGATCCGGATAGGCGATCGGCCGGGTAGTTTTGAGTGTCGACTGGTGTTCGAACGGCATTTGAATGCAAATCGCGTAATCGCTGCAAGAATGCGCCGTTTGGAACGCAGCTCAGAGCGAAGAACCGCACAACAAAGCTCTTGCTCCCGGTCAAATAACGGCTCGCACGGAACGCTAGCGCGTCAGCGTAAACCCGAGGCGGCTTGCGATCGACTTGATAAGGCCTTTGCGTGGTTCAGCGGCTGGATTGGCACCTGCGGCGATTGCCACAATTCCATTTGCCTGCGCCGGCCCCGTTGCCCGCCCCGCTTGCACCGCGTCGGTCGGTGCGAGTTGCTCGAGGGTCTCGAAGATCATGCGGCGCGGATGTATACGTATCCCCAACCGTTTCTCGGCTATGACGATGGCTTGCATGGCAAGCAACGAATGGCCTCCAAGGTCGAAGAAATTGTCGGCGGGGGCAATGTTCCCCATTCCCAGCAATTCCGACCAGATTTCCGCGAGAACCATTTCTTGCGGCGTAAGCGGGCGACCGGGTTGACGTGCGGTCGCCGTGACGCTCTGGCCGGCGTCGGGCGCCGGCAGGCGGCTGCGGTCGATCTTACCATTGGGCAGCAGTGGCATTTGCTTCAGCCGCACCACATGCTGGGGCAGCATGTAGTCGGGCAGGCGGGCGCGTAGCCGCTCGCGTAAATAGGCCACATCGAGCGCGTCTGGCACCACGTAAGCAACTAGCCGCACGTCGCCGTCGCGCTCGGCCAGGGTAGCAGTGGTAACCAGCGCCTGCTTGACGCCGGGCTGTTCGAGCAGCGCCGCCTCGACCTCACCCAGCTCTATGCGAAACCCACGTACCTTGACCTGGTGATCGAGCCGGCCCATATGTTCGAGTAGACCGTCGTGGCGCCAGCGCCCCAAGTCTCCGGTCTTGTACAGGCGGGCGTCGGGTTCGCCGCTGAACGTATCAGGTATGAAGCGCTCCGCTGTCAATTCAGGCCGTTCAAAATATCCTGAAGTCACACCAGCCCCGCCGATGTGTATTTCCCCAGGCACTCCTATCGGGCAAGGCTGCCCGTTGGCATCAAGCACCCAGATGCTCGTATTGGCGATGGGCCTGCCAATAGAGATGCCTTCACGTGGCCGCTCAACCTTCCAGCAAGTCGACCAGACCGTGGTTTCGGTCGGACCATACATGTTCCAGACCTCACCGCAGGCTTCCAGCAAACGCTCGGCCAGTTCAACGGGCAAAGACTCACCGCCACTGAGCGCACGCAGATCCGGCCTTCCGGCCCAGCCCGCGTCGAACAGCATTCGCCATGTCGATGGCGTGGCCTGCATCACATTGGCGCCACTGGATTCGAGCAGCGCGCGCAGAGCGAACGGGTCGCGCGCCGTCTCCGTATCAGCGATGATCAACTGAGCACCAACGCACAGCGGCAGCAGCAGTTCGAGCACTGCGATGTCAAACGACAGCGTCGTCACCGCCAGCAGACGATCATCTCGACACAGCCCCGGAGTCTTTGCCATGCTCGACATAAAGTTGACTACCGAACGGTGCGGCACCAGCACGCCCTTGGGGCGACCGGTTGATCCCGACGTGTAGATCATGTAGGCAGGGTCCTGGGGACGCGCATCGAGTTGCGCATCAAGCTCCAGCGCCGTTGACGGTACGTTCTCCCACAGACCGTTATCGTCGAGGCACAGCGTGGGAACCTGGCCGCCGTCGAACAAGCCCTGCAGCTCGCGGTGGCTGACCACAACGGCCATCAGCCGCGCATCGCCGGCCATGTAGGCCAGCCGATCCTGCGGATAGCTCGGATCCAGCGGCACGTAGCAGGCCCCGGCCTTCAACACACCCAGCATCGTCGCCAGCATGTCCGCATCGCGTCGCAAACACAGCCCCACCCGTCGCCCCCGGCCAATCCCACGCCCACGTAATACGCGCGCAAGAGAATCGGCGCGGGCCTGCACGTCTGCGAAACTCCGGGTGCTGTCTCCAGACCGTACCGCAATGGCTTCGGGTCTACGCCCAGCCTCGAGGGCAACTAACTCATGGATGCACAATTCGCCGGGAAGTGCCGAACTCGTGTTGTTGAAGATCAATCGCATGCGGTCGCTTTCGGCGCTGCCGAGCAGAACCATCGAGCACAGACACTTCTTGGGATCGTCAAGCACGCCGTCCAGCAGGCAATCAAGCCGCGCTGCGAGAAAATCGGCCTCGGTCAGCGCCGGTCCGGAGCGCGGGTCAATGACAAAATCCAACGGCAAATCCCCGCCATCGCGATAGGCGCGTATGTACACTGCCACCGGTGACAAGGCTGGGTGCCCGCTGTATGGGACGACCCGCGCTTGTGCTTCACCGAATGTCCCACCGTAATCGAAGCGTTCCGTCGACACGGTCAGGTCGTAGTACATGCCGGCAATGCCGCCACAAGACGGCTGCTGCGCCAACAATTTGCTCAGCGGATACTCTTGATGAGCCAGAGCTAGCATGATTTCACGGGCCAGCACTTGGGTCAGGTCAGCAAAAGTTGTTTGCGCGCTCAGAGGAACCCGCACAGGCAAGGTGTTGACGTATAGGCCGAGCGCTTGCAGGTCGTCCTGTTGCAGGCGATTGTGTACGAACATGCCAACAGTTATCGCCTCTTGCCGTGTGACCCTGGCTACATAGGCTGAGACGAGTGCCATCATGGCCTGCAGCGGCCACACATCCATGCGCTTCGCGAGGGCCTCAAAACGCTGCCATCGTTCCCGAGGCACGGTCCACCGCATCTGAACCAAGCGGGGCAGCAGGTCGCGCACCTCGGCGGGAGGCAGCGGCACATGATCCGGTGCCGGCGCAAACCGCCTCTCCCAAAATCGCCTATCCCGCCCCACGCGCAATGAATCCTGCTGGTACTCGCGCTGTCGAGTAGCCAGACGATCCCCGGGCGGTCCTTGAACGATCGGATTGCGGTCCCCCGCCAGCAATCGCTCATAGCGCTCGCGCATGCGCTGCCACGCAAGCTGGATGCCGAAGCCGTCGATCAGGATATGGTGGTAAAAGTTAATCCACGCGTGCCGTAGCGGGCCCGTTCGCAACAAGGCGAATTGCCATGGTGGCGCCGCATAGGGGTCGATGCCCTCGCGCTTGATCTTTTCGACATAAGCTTGCACTTTTCGCTCAGCATCGATTGCCTCGTCCGAGCCGCACGCCAATTCGATGTACGGTATTCGCAAATCGAAGTCCGACCGGATCGACCAATGCGCGCCGTCCGGATCTCTTTGCACAATGGAGCGCAGCACCGGCTCCGCAGCAATGACGTCGCGCATGGCCCGGTCCAGCAAATCGACGCGCAAGGGCCCGTCGAGCCACGTGACGTTGCCGATGATATAGATCTGACTCCCGACGAAATCCTGCCGTAACAGCATCTCCTGCTGCGTCAGGCTCAGCGGAGCTGTTTGGGGGTCATTCACAAAGGGCCTTTCCACAACAAATGAACCGACAAATGAACTATCCTAGGCGTACCGTGCCGGGCGCGGCTAAACGCCCACCGACATCATATCGAACAAACCATCGCACCGACTGCGACCTGACACTCAAATTTAATCCCGAATGGTAGTACAGTCAGACCCTTTGCTAGGAGCATGGAACGCAAGAGGTTTGGCGAATGGCAGATTATCGGGGCATTTTATGAGTCGGAGGCCGGAGCGAAGTCAGAGGGATCTTTACCGGCGGCAGGGGATCCCAGAGATGACCGTCCACAAGTGGAAGGCTAATATATGCCGGATGAGGGTGTCGCAGGCGTAGCGGGTGTAAGGGCGGGGTCGAAACGTCGATCAACGCAGCTCTGGGCAATGCGATCAAAAAACGGCTAGCTGACACACGCGGACTTCCAGAATCCGTCACCGTGGATCACGGCCCAGAGTTCGCGCGCCAGATGCCTGATGTCTGGGCGTTTCAGCCAATAGTGCAGTTATCATTTGTCCGACCTGGCAAGCCAGACGAGAACGCTTACATCGAGTCGTTCAGCATATAGTTCCGAGACAGTTGCCTGAGGGAAAACTTGTACGTCACGATGGCGCACTCCCGGACGAAGCCGTCGAATGGCGGCACGTTCCGTTAAATATCAGAAGTCCGCTTGTCGAAGAAATGTCGCGAAACACATACCAACCGTGCGGGGGAATCATTGTTCGGATACTATTCCGAATCATGTTGCCAACAACCCTCCATACTCGAAGGCTGAACCGTTTTGTCTGGGTTCGGCACATGGCCGTATGGAACGACTGATCGCCCGCTTCGGCGCGCCCGAACGCGAGATGCTCGGTATCCTCACATTGCCGGACGAGTCGCCCGCTCGTGCTGCCTGGCTGTTATGCAATCCGTGGGGCCAGGATGCCATCCGCAGCAAGCCCTTATACCGCATACTGGCCGAAAGATTGGCACGAGAGGGTTGCGCGACGCTGCGCTTTGATTTTCATGGCACCGGCGACTCACCAGGGAATCTGGCGGACCAATCGATAGGCAGCTGGATCATCGACCTCCTTGCGGCCGATGCCTGGCTTCGTAGCCGTCAGCCGGTGGTGGCGGTGCAGGTATACTGGTTCGGGCTGCGATTGGGTGCCAGCATCGCCGCTCTGGCGGCGTTGCAGGCGCAACGGCGACCCGATCAACTCATGCTCTGGGATCCTGTTCTGAACGGGATCGAGTATGGGCAATTCCTGCTGGCACGGCATCGCGAGACTCGCAGCGAAGGTTTGCGCATTTCCTGGTCGCGCCTGTGCCACGAGTTCGGCGAACCCGAACCGACCCTGCCGGGCAATGTGCTTGGTTTCGACGTGGGGCCGGCAATGGCGTCGGATCTGGAGGCAATGGAACCCCTGCCACTAGCCACCCTGCTGCAGGGAGGCCAGCGCTTAAGCCTCGCGCTGCAATCTGACCAGTTTGAGCAAGCGGCGTTACCGCAGGACGCAATCTTGGATCGGATCACGATCGTCTCGCCGATCGACTGGTCCACCGACGACGCGGACGGAACCGCAATAGCACCGCAGGAGGTGCAGCGCGCGGTTCTCGCCTCGGGAGGGCGCCGATGAGGGAATTGACCGCCTACTTTGGCCCGGACCGAAATCTCATCGGAACACTCGCCTTCCGTGACGAGGCCGCGGGCGAAGCCGGCGACCTTGCAGTTGTACTGACCAATGCCGGGGTGATCGCACGCACCGGGCTCCACGGCATCAATGTCACCCTGGCGCGGACCTTGGCGCACATCGGCCTGCCGAGCATTCGATTCGACAAGAGCGGTCTTGGCGACAGCGGACGGCCAAGCAGGCCGCTTCCGGCCGAGCAGCAATCGATACTCGACACGCGCTTGGCCATGGACGAGGCGCAGGCGCGCCATGGCGTGCACCGTTTTGCGATGATCGGGTTTTGTTCCGGTGCCGACGATGCGTATTGGACGGCGTTGCAAGACGAGCGCCTTTCCGGCCTGCTTCTTTGGGATCCGTATATCTATCCGACTCTAAAGAGTAAGGTCGTGCACTTTCGAAATATCATCCGGGAACACGGATTGGCGGATGCCTTGCACCGCACGCTGCGCGCGGGTGCACACACATTGCGTGCACGGCTCGAGCGGAGAAAATCGCTGACACTGGGTGAAGAAGCGCCTGCGCCGCCGATTCGCTTCGGGCGCAGCTACATTCCGCCCGCTGCGGAATACGCCGCTGGCTTGCAGCGCCTGTTCGACCGTGGCGTAGATATCAAGATCGTCTATTCCGGAGGATTTCCCGATAGCTACAACTACGCAAGCCAGTATCGCGACAGCTTCGAGGGCCACGGCATCGCCGACAGGATCTCTTGCTTGTACCTACCCCAGGCCGATCACACCTTGGCTTCGCGCGCGGCGCAGCAGGAACTGGTACAAATTGCGGTCGAGTGGCTGGAATCGTTGCGTGCACGCCCTGGCCTTTTCGGCGCTGCGCAAACCGGGACCACTTCATCGCCATCCACAGATCCTTAAATACTTCGTCCCTCGCGCCTCAAAGACATTGACATATCCTGCTCAAGCATCAAGCAAGCAGCGCCGTGCACCGCGAATAAGCAGCCGGCGCTGAATGAGCGCGCTGGTAAAAACCAAGCCGAGGACGGCGCCACTGATCACATTGCTGGCAAAAAGAGTGAGCGCCGCCGTCGAGCAAAGCGGCGGCCAGCCGTTGTGATGGGTCTGTGCTACCGCTTCCCCGACCTGCAGTACCGGAATCAGGATATAGAATGCGACCCAACGATGGCGCTCACGCGCCGGTAGGCGCCGCTCCGGCGGCGGATTGGGCAGCTTGGCGTGACGGACCCATAGCCACAAGGTCATAAATAGGGCAGCCACGCCAACCACCGAACTGCCGTGCTGCAGCCAACGATACAGCTGCCATGTAGAACCAGCAAACTCCGGACCGCGATCTCCTAATACCGGCAGCATGCGTACGCCGCGCCCGTCTTCATGCGTAAATCCATCCCAGATGATGTGAGTTAGCGCTCCAAATAACACCGCAAATGCCGCGAAGAACCACGCCTTCACGCTTCCGAGCCGGGGTCCAAGATGCTCCGCGCACAGCCGTGCGTACACTCGATCGGGCAGAACCTCCATTAGCGCTGGCTTGATTAGCGCCTGAAACAGCGCCCAGACGGCCAGCCCAATGGGCAAGCAGAAGGTCAGCAGGGCTAAGCGGCCGTGTGTCTGCTCGCGAATAACACGGATCGGCAGAATCAAATCCAAGTCCGGCGCCATGGCGCCAATCGCAGCTGCCGAGAGCAAGCCAAAGCGACGGAGCGGCTTGTGCAAGGGCAAGACCGCAGCAATGTGCGAAACCGTAAAGGGCATTATAGCGCTTGAGTTCTCATGCAGACATTGGCCTCATTCCACGCGGTCCCAGAAAACTTTGCTGCGCACAGACTTGGGCCCGTTAGCCATATAGCCCCAAACCCCTGAGCGTCAAAGGAATTTAGTGGGGGAAGATAACACCTCTCAACCCAGTAATCGCCGGAACGGTAGGCCGCCGACCACTTGGCTAGGCGTTGCGGCGGCCATCAGACCAGTGCGGTAAACGTCGCTGCTCGCCCCTCCAATGCACAAATATTAACATGCTCATGCTATGTGGCTAAGTGACGAACATAACGTTAGGCGGCTGTTGCAACAAGCCAAACGCTTTGACAGTGGTGGCAGATAGGTAATATTGCCAGGGTACATGTCCAATCTCTTCGCGCATTCCGCAGTTCGAAGCTTGTCCACAGCGTTTGCACAGCGGTCCCAGGGCCTTGAATCCGCTACTAGACGGCACCACCGGCCACCAGCGCTGATATGAACTCGGATGTGCCGCATGCTTTGGTGCTTCTATTTCGCTCCAGCTGCATTGGAGTGCAACTGCACTTCGCCCAGATCGGAATCCTAACTACAGAGGAGCTGCTCGACATGCAATGCGCCACGAATCACTTTCGTGCTTTCTGCTCCAGGCGCGCGTTGCGCTTTCTTCCCTTCATATCACTCCGCGCTGACCCTGCCGCTGACCATCGCACGAAAATTCGCCTCGGCTAAACCATCCTGCAGGCGACCGCAAAGAACCAGCTTTCGCCGTGAGGCTTCGTCATAAGCCGAATGCGGCTGATCACGACCACTGCCGCCCGCTGCGGGCGAGCGAGACTGGGCGTCATTGGGCGAGTCACGGATGGTCTGCGGGGTTGACGACCGCACTCGCGTGCATACCGGTAACCTGTACAGGCAGACGATCTGGCACAACAGTTTTGGCGCCGCATATTTGAATCTCCATCGCTCGTGTCCACAACTCATGAAAACCATAGCGGAAAAAAGCGACGACGAAGACGCAAATGGCGGCAGCAATAAGCTGGCATAAATCAACGGCAGTCAGGATTTGCGCCGCAGGACTTGCAGACTCGCCGAAGCATCCATGTTTATACCGGTTTTGACCATGGTGCGGTATGGCCGAATCTGTTACCGCGTTGCTAGCCAAATTGAATGACTCGTCCGCGAAATACTCCACGCTGTGCATTCTCCCACCGATATGCGCCCCTGATGACGTTCCTTGCGCATACCTGAAGAAGTTTGATTGAGCGGCGCACAGCGCAACCACCGGCAATACACGGAAGGGCAATACCTGCCGAAACTCGCCCAAGAGCCCATGCGAAGCCAAATGGGCTCGAATTGCGACGTATTTCGCTGATCGGCAAGGTGGGCGATCATTTATACTAATAGTTTGGTGCGCGCTTTTCCCGCCATCGGCATGATCATCAAAGGAAGTGAAAGAGATGAGTGACGTAATCGCCGTTGTCGGGCTCGGATACGTGGGCCTGCCGCTCGCTGTGGAATTTGGCAAGAAATTCGACACCATTGGTTACGATTTATCGGTCGCCAAAATCGAAAGCTATAGAAAATATCACGATCCCACGGGGGAGATATCGAGCGAAGACCTGCGATCCGCCTCACGATTGACGCCAACCAGCGATCCTTCTGACTTGCGTCGGGCCAATTTCATCGTAGTCGCGGTCCCGACACCGGTGGACGTCGCGCACATTCCGGATTTTTCCCCTTTGATTGGAGCATCAACAACGGTTGCCGCGCATATGAAGAAGGGTGCCATCGTCGTCTACGAGTCCACGGTATACCCAGGCGCTACCGAGGAAGTTTGCGTCCCCATATTGGAACGGTGTTCGGGCTATGCGTTGGAAGCAGGATTTTCATGTCGGCTATTCCCCTGAGCGGGTCAACCCCGGCGACAAGGAGCATACGGTGTCAAAGATCATCAAGGTGGTCTCCGGTGATGACGATCCGACGTTGGCCAAAGTCGCTGATCTTTATGCGTCCATCATCACGGCCGGGGTACATAAGGCCAGTTCCATCAAAGTCGCGGAGGCCGCCAAGGTCATCGAGAATACCCAGCGCGATCTCAACATCGCACTGATGAACGAGCTGGCGTTGATTTTCGATCGTATCGGTATCGATACCCTGGAGGTTTTGCAGGCAGCCGGCACCAAATGGAACTTTCTGCCATTCCGGCCAGGCCTGGTCGGCGGCCATTGCATCGGGGTCGACCCCTACTACCTGACACATAAGGCTGAAATGCTGGGATACCACCCACAGGTCATTTTGGCCGGGCGCCGAATCAACGACGGCATGGGCGCACACGTTGCGCAACAGACGCTGAAGCAGCTCATCAAGAACGGAAGTCCGGTGCCGGGCGCGAAGGTGATCGTGCTGGGACTCACGTTCAAAGAGAATTGTCCGGATCTGCGCAACTCCAAAGTCGCGGATGTGATTCGCGAGTTGAAGGAACTCGGCTGCGAGGTCAGTGTTCACGATCCGCTTGCGGACTCCGAAGATGCAGTGCACGAGTACGGAGTGGCGCTAACGCCTTGGGACCAGCTGCCAGCTGTAGCCGACGCCATTGTCGCAGCCGTTCCTCACAGAAATTATCTTTCGATGCCCCTGCGCGAACTCTTGTCCCGGTTGAAAAAGAACGGGGTATTTATCGACGTCAAATCAGCGTTTGACCGAAACGCGATCAACGCGGCGGGATTCCGCATGTGGAGGCTGTGATGCGCTATGAGCAGCTGCGCATGGACCTTGCCAATGCCCCACGGAAGTGGCTGAGTTACCGGGGCCGCTGGCTTCATTGGCAGCAACCTTCTGCAGTCTCTGCTCGAACTCGACCAGCATGTGGTGGGTTTCGATAATTTCGCGACCGGGCACCACAGGAATCTCCAGGAGGTCGAACACGGCGTGGTGCCGGCGAAGTGGCGTCGCTTTCGCTTTATCGAAGGCGACATACGCGATCCCGATGCCTGCCGGCGGGCCTGCGACGGGGTTGATTTTGTCCTGCATCAGGCGGCACTCGGAAGTGTTCCGCGCTCGGTCGAAGATCCGATCACCACGAATTCGGTCAATGTCGGTGGCTTCCTTGAAATGTTGGTGGCGGCGCGGTCTGCAGGTGTAAAGCGGTTTGTCTATGCCGCTTCTTCGTCCACGTATGGCGATCATCCGGGTCTGCCCAAGGTCGAATCCCTGATTGGCAAACCGCTATCGCCTTATGCGGTCACCAAGCTCGCAAATGAGCTATACGCTGATGTCTTTTCGAGCACCTACCGCTTCCCCTCGATTGGCCTGCGCTATTTCAATATTTTTGGTGCCCGCCAGGACCCCAACGGGCCCTATGCGGCCGTGATTCCCAAATGGATCGCGGCTATGATTCACAGATGAGCCGGTGTACATCAATGGCGACGGCGAGACCAGCAGGGACTTCTGTTACGTCGCCAACGCCGTGCAGGCCAACCTGCTGGCGGCAACCACCGCCGACCCCGCCGCGGTAAACCAGGTATACAACGTCGCCGTAGGGCAGCGAACTTCGCTCAATGAACTATTTGAGCGTTTACGCATGATGCTCGCCCCCCGCTTTGCGCATTTGGCCGGATTCAAGCCTGTCTATCGAGATTTCCGGGCTGGCGACGTTCGCCATTCGCTCGCAGACATCAGCAAAGCCAGTCGTTGCCTCGGATATGAGCCCACGCACACCATCGGCGACGGACTGTCGGAAGCCATGGAGTGGTATCTGGCTCATCTGAGCGGCGCTCCCCACATCAAGCGCACGCAGGCTAAAGAGGCCTGACCCCGCCGCCGAACCACTGCTCACCGAACACCGAGAACGTTATATCGTTCTCGATGCGACGTTGCTCAACGCGCTCTGCGTGCCATCCGACGCGTCAGCGTCCAGCGCGAAGTACCAGGTACCGGATGCAATCCCCGTGACCGTGTAGCTGGTCGTCGACTCTCCGCTGACCACGATCGATTGCGTCAGGGAACTCGCTGACTTGCCGTAGTAGATGGTATATCCGGTTAGCGGCGTGACAGGAGTGCCGTTGGAGTTCGTCGTCGGGGGGACCCATGACAGTGTCACCGCTCCGGTGGCGGCGGGTGTTACGGTGACCGTGGCGCTATGCGATGCCGAGCCTCCGCTACCCGTACAGCTCAACGTATAAGTGGTCGTCGCACTGAGTGCACCGGTCGTTTGCGAACCGCTGGTCGCCAAGGCCCCCGACGTGCCGCCGGAGGCCGTGCAGGACGTGGCGTTGGTCGAGGACCAGGTCATGGTCGAGCTGCCACCGCTCGCGATACTGGTGGGGCTCGCGCTTAACGATACGATGGGAACCGCCGGCACAGTAACCGTGACGGATTGAGACGCAGTGCCTCCGGTGCCTGCGCAGGCGAGCGTGTATTTGGTCGTCGCTAACAGCCCTGAGGTGCTCTCGGAGCCGATGGTGAGTTCTGAGCCGCTCCAGCCGCCCGATGCGGTGCAGGAAGTCGCGTTGGTCGAGGACCACGTCAGCGTCGAGGTATGACCGCTCGTGACCGTGGTGGGATTCGCGCTCAGAGTGACCGCGGGCGTCGCCGATGACACCGTGATCGTCGTCGATTGCGCCGCGCTGCCGCCTGCCCCGGCGCAGGTCAGCGTGTAGGTGGTATTGCCGGTCACTGCCCCGGTGGACGCCGCACCCCCGCCCGCGCGCTTGCTGCCGGACCAACCGCCAGAAGCAGTACAGGAGGTTGCATTGGTCGTTGTCCACCTTAGCTCGGAGCTGCTGCCCTTGGGGATGGAACTCGGGTCGGCAGTCAATCTGACCCAGGGAGCAGGAGTGGAGGAGGAGGCCGAGACCATCGCCGACTCGCCGGCGTTGCCGCCGGTCACTTTTGAGGCGGCGCTGTTGCCGCTAGCGATCGTGCGCGGGCTCGCCGTCAATACCGCCGTGTGGGCGGGCGGGGTCACCGAGACCGTCGTCAACTGCGTTGCGCTGCCATCATTGCCCGTGCAGGTCAGCGTATAGACCGAGCTGGCCGTGAGCGGCCCCGTGGATTGGGTGCCACTTGCATTTTGATTGCCCAACCACGCGCCAGAGGCGGAACAGGAGTTCGCATTCTGGCTGGACCAGGTAAGCGATGCAGAGCCGCCTGAGCTCACGGTACTGGGGCTGGCCTGGATCCAAACCGCAGGCGGCAAAGCAGCTACGGTAACGGTTGCCGTCTGGGTGGCCGTGCCGCCCGGACCGTTACAGGTCAGGCTGTATTCCGTCGTGGTGGAGAGGTTGCCTGTCGATTCGGTGCCGCTGGTCGGCACCTCGCCCTGCCCCTGCCAGCTCCCGCTGGCCCAACAGTCCGTCGCGTAGGTCGTGGTCCACGTCATACTGGAGCTGGCATGGCTGCTGATCGTCGTCGGGGAAGCGGTCAGGACCACTGTGGGTGCCGGCGTGACGTTGCCACGTTCCGACTGCATCTGATCAACTGCGACAGCTGTGGTGGCGTTTGCGCTGCCCACAGGGACCGACGCATCCGGTTGGCTGCAGGCGGCAAGAGCCGCAACCGCCGCGCATCCGACAGCGAAGCGCCACAGGCGCGCCACACTACGGGCGGACTCGCCCTCGCGATCGCAGGCGACGTTACCGTTCGGATGCGCGTTTACGGCGGATGCGGATGCGAGGCGGCGGCTGCCAGTTACTGAAACCATATTTTGCGTCTCCGTCGTGGGAACTGTGATGCCCATCTCAAATTACGCACCGGCAATCAGACATAATGTCGGCGCGATGACACATTGGTACGTTTTGTCAAATGCACCAAGATGTCGCCAAGCGCCCACGTCGCCGAATGGCAACAGGCAGGTCACGCGATTGCGCTTCGACGCGGGTGTAGCTGGATCCCGTGAAAGCGTCCCTGTCAGCACGCACTGGGAATAGGCGAGGTTGCGTACCCCCTAACGGGGAACGTGCGCGGCAAATATCGGGGTAGCGGCCTTTGGTTAGCTGATACGGGCTAAAGCCTTGGAATACTCGCACCGACGGACGTCACCCGGTTGTCGTGCCGAGCTGCTTGAGCGATGGCGGACCCGTAACGCCGGTACTATTTATTGGATTCTATGCTGAGGCAACGTCGTGCCTTTTTTGGCCGCGACCACCGCCCTCGCGATCGCTGCTGAAAGTCCCCTGCGCCGTTTCAGTTCTGATCGAGCACAGGAACCCGGCCGGAACATAATGCGATGTGCGTCCGATTTATCGCACCGCGGCCGTGCAATTGACAGCGCTTATTCCTATACTTCAGTAGTCCATAACGCCCGGAGGCCTTTGCATGTCATTCAGATCCACGATCGCCGCGCAATTCGAACAGGTCGCGCAGGAACAAAACCGCAAGCTCGCCGTGCTCTCGGATGAATTAAAGCTGCTTGATTCAGGTCTCGACTCGCTCAGCTTTGCCCTTATCGTCGCGCGTCTCGAGGATGCACTGGGGTTCGATCCGTTTGACACCGATGCCGCGGTCAAATTTCCGGTCACATTTGGCGACTTTGTACGACTCTACGAAGACCATCAGAAGGTCGGCGTTGCGAGTTAGATCTGACGCATGCCCCGGTCCTACTGATTGAGCGGTCTGGTAAGAAATAAAGTGGGTTAGCTCGATGGCTGCGGCCGATACCCCATCGTCAGGAATATCCGGTTCTCCTGGTAGCCATTCTCCACACCAGATGATATATCGCGGGACATGTGCTCGAAACGCAGCTTGATTTCGAGACCGCGTCCCTCGCGCAAGGTTAATGTGAGACCGTACAGGCCGTCGCGGTCGGTATAACCTGCGCTGTTCGCGAGGAATTGGTCGTGGTCATAACGCGTCTGATAAACGTTGGCAAAAACCTGCGCGCTCAACGCGTGAGTCAGCTTCCGTTCGATATCGATGCCAAGTTGATCGCGCGAACCATCGTACTGCGGCTGGTTGACGTAGACGTCTTTTTCCACGCGACCATTGAATCCGAGCGTCGTTCGGTTGCGCTCGTACTGCCACACGGCCAGCAAGTAGTTGCTCGTGTAAATACTTGATGTCACTGGCGCGGGGGCATTATTGACTGAGCTATTGACGTTGACGATATTGCCAAGGTTACCATTCTGCAGTGTATTGAACCCGCTGGCCGCATCGGTAAGCTCACGGCCGGCCGTTATCGTGAGTTTTGCCGCTTGCGATAGCTTGCGAGTTAATTGCAATTGTGCCGAAAATCCGGAGTTCGATTCGCCCCCCGCAGTGACCTTGTTGACACCAAGGTTCACCGAAAGATCCGTCCGCGCGCCATGCAATTCATAGCGTCCGAAGACGCTGGTCAGGTCATAATTCGTATTGATGACGGTATCATCGTACAGGGCGCGCTCGACGCTGCCGTTTATCGATACGCTGGAAAGAGCCGACAAATCGTGGCCAAACTGTATTGTGCCACTATAGCGATTGCTGTTGATCGGTGTCACCGTGTAATCGGCACGTGCGTAACGCGCACTGACATCCAGATAAGCCGTGCTGCCCAGACGCGCATGCCAATCGGGCCCGGTCGCAAGATAGTTGACGTTTTCCTGGTTGTTCGGAACCAGCGGCCCAAAGGGATTGACCTGCGTCTGCCCCCAGTTGTCCTGCAAAGTCCACGTCAGGCTCTCCGGAACCAGCGCATAACGAACGTCACCGTTTAGGCGGCCCAGGATCTCGCTGCCGTACGCGTGCTGCAGGAAATCCAGGTACGTAAAATTGCCAGTGATGTCCTCGTCCAGCCGGCTGCCCTTTTCCTTTGACGCAAAATCGAGATCGGCCACAGCCATTGTCTGACTGACCTTGTTGGACTCGACCAGCGTCACGTTGTCTGTCTCCCCTATACCGGCATCGATGCCGTAGTTGAACCCATCGGCATGCGCGGCAGTCGCCCCCGCCATGAATGCGGCGATTGCCGTGATCCGCCGCTTAATTCTTGGGGGCCGTTTCATCACCGGAGCTCCCGTAAGCGCCATAGCCATAAAAACTCTCGGTCAGGCTCAAACGCGCGTCATTGAGTACGATTCCACCCATTTTTGCGGGCTCGATATGCGCAAGCGAATCCCTGACGGCCGCCTGTGGCGTCCGGCCCGCACGCACGACCAGAACGAACTGCCCCGCAACCTTGGTCAGCGCGCGCCCTTCGCTGGTTGCGAGAATTGGCGGCGAATCCAGCAGTACGATGCGTCGCGGATTCTCGGTCAGCAGACGGCGCAGGATCTGTCGCATTCGGTTACTGACCAGCAATTCCGCAGCACCTTCGCTCGTTCGCCCGGCCGACAGGATCGACAGACCTTTGACGTTCGTCGATATGATCAAGGACTCGATTGGCAGCTTTTCGTCGAGCAGCGCATCCATCAATCCGGCATCCTGTCGGACGCCGAATATCTCGCTGATATGCGGCTTCGGAGTGTCCGCGTCGACTAGAAGCACCGATACGTCCCGCTCCCGCGCCAGGCTGAACGCCAGGTTGATGCTGGTGAAAGTCTTGCCTTCGCCGGGAAGCGCACTGGTCACCATGATGATCCGCGCATCGGAATCGCCGTCACGGCCATTCGCGGACAGCGCTCGCTCGATGAGTGGCCGCTTGATCTGGCGATAATGCTCCGCGAACTGGCGTTCCCTCGACAATTCGGGCAGGTATCCGTTGGCGCGCATCGTCGCGCTATCGAGCGCCAGGACCTTATGGTTCCTCGTGGCGGGCTCGAGCTCCTCTGCCAAAACTGCCGTCACCCGTGCCACGGGAACGGCGTTCGAACGCGCCGCCACCTTCTGAGGTCCTGCGGCTTCCCTTAACTTGGCAATGGCCTGTTCAACGAGACTCATGTTGCCGCCGCCACGCTGCCTGGCAACGGCAGATTCAGCCGGACGCCGGACCAATTCAGTGATAACACGAGCACCAGAGCGAGCAATAAACCGGATACAGCAATGGCATATCGCCAGACGCCTGCCCGGAACTGCTCGCTGTGTCGGGTCGGGAATGCCATGCCGACGGCGCCAAGCACCGGATATTCCGTCAGTGCCGCGATGCTGCGCACCGATGAGACGACCGGTCGAAGCGCGTGCAGACCATACGCAGCCCCCGCGCCCGCGAATAACGCGATCATCAGCACGCCGCCAAGGGCCAGCGTCCGGCGGGGCCACACGATCTCGAGTGGTGCGGTCGGCGGCAGAACCACTTCGAAGCGCACCGAACCCGCATTGTCTGCTTTCTCGCCGAGACGCGCCTTCTGGTAGTTCTCGAGCAGCGCGGAGTACTCCGCCTTGTTGACATCGTAGTCGCGATTGAGCGCCTGGAATTCGGCTTCAACCTGCGGTGCACTGTTCAGGCGCTGACGCAATTCCGCGACCGTGCCCTGATGCTGCGCCAGTTCGCGGCGCAGCGCCGCAATCTCGACATCCTGCTTATTGAGCTCGAGCTGGATGCTCTGGTACACGGGATTATTGCCCGCGCCGCTCGAGGCTACCGCATTCGCATCGCCGCGTCGCAGACTCTCCATTTCCGCAATTCGCCGCTGCTTCAATTCCGCAAGCGTCGCTCGCGTCGCTACGACGTCGGGATGCTTGTCGGTGTACTTGAGCAGCAACTCATCAAGCCGGGCCTGCGTCTCCTGGATACGGCTCAATGTGTCACCACCACTGCTAACTCCGGCGGCGCCAACGACGGGGCCCGAAGCGCCGGCGGCGGAAACCGCGGCGTCGCTATGCAGCTGCTTCGATAGCTCATCGCGACGGCTCATCGCGATCGACAATGCGGTCTCAGCTTTCTTTTCGGCGTCAACCTCATTCTGGAGCTGGGCGAAATAGCCACCCTGTTCGCTCGGCATCAGGCCGACGTTTTGTTTCTTGAACGTCGCCAGCCGGCCTTCAGCCACTGCCAGGCGCTCCTCATAATCCTTGATCTGCGTCTCGAGAAACTTCTGTGCGCTTTCCGAACTCTCGCGTTTGCCGCCCAGCGTACGCTCGACGAAGTTGTTCACGAGTATATCGACGACGCGCAGCGCACGCGCCCGATTGCTGTCCTGATAGTCGAAATTATAGATCGTGCCGGCGATGCTGCGTTGATCTTCCTGCGTACCAGCATTCGAAACGGTGAGCGAAATTCTATTGGTGAATTCCCTCAGAATTACATCGCGTCGACGCTCATCGGTAATGTTAGGAGCCAGTATGCCGGCATCCTTGGCGATTTGCGTGAGCTGCGGACCCGCAAGCAGCGACTGACGCACGTAGTTGATCTGCGCGTCGACATTCTGATCGACGGTCAGGCCTTGCAAAGCGGGTCTGAGAGCGGTACGGGTATCAACGAACACACGGGCATACGCCTCGTAGCGATCGGGCAGCGCGAAGATGATTGCCCAGCCGATCACAGCGATCGTACAGGACACCACGAAGGCAACCCAGCGAAACCGCCAGGCGCAGCGGATCTCGTCGAACAGATGATCCAGGACCGGATTCATGGAGTGACAGCGATCATTCAGAACCGGCTTTCCGGCACGACCAGCACGTCGCCCGGCAGCAGCTTGATGTTCTGTTGCATCTGGCCGCCGTTGACGAGGGCATCGAGCCTGACCTTGATATCCTGTTCCTTGCCGTTGACGGTACGCGCGATATGGGCGCGATTTCCGGCGGCGAACTGGCCGAGTCCGCCGACGGCGAGCAGCGCATCCAGCACGGTCATGCCTTCTCTATAGGGCAGCGCCTGAGGCTTGACGACCTGGCCGATCACCCGGACCTGGCTGAACACGCTGACCGGGATCGTGACGATGACGTTGACCTGCGGCGCTTTCACGTACTCCGACAGGGCTTTCTCGATATCGCGCGCGAGGCCCGACGGCGTCTTGCCGACCGCTACCATATCCTCGACCAGCGGCGTCGAGATCTTGCCGTCCGGGCGCACCGGTACCGTCACCGACAGGTCCGGGTTGCGCCACACGAACACCTGCAGCGTATCGCCGGGGCCGATCAGGTAATCCGGGGAAACCGCGCTGGTCGCGGGCGCATCCGCGGCCCAAACCGCAGGGGCGATGAAAAACGCCAAAAACACCAATGCCAGCACCCGCGCACAGACGATCAATGGTTTAATTTTCAAGGTCTTACCCATATCGGCGATAAGCATACCACCGCTTGGGCAACCAAACGCACGATCATACTTAACCACCTAGCCGGTTTTGCGCAGTTCGGACCAGCGGCGGATGTAATCGGCCTGTTCGTCGGTCTGCGGCACACTGGGCCAGGTTTTCGAACGCCCGCTCTGCAGCCAGAACCGGTTCAGCCGCTTCAGCGCCGCCTTGCCGCCCAGCCCTTCGTCCGCGAGATAACAGCCGACGACGAGACCGGTGCGTCCGATGCCCGCGCGGCAATGGATATACAGGTTCCGGTTCTGCGTCAGCGCTTCGCGTATCACGGCCTGGATCTGGTGCATGTGCGCATCGTCCGCCGGTACGCCGCGATCGACGATCGGGTAGCGCACATAGGCGGCGCTACGATGCAGGAGTCGCTGGTACGCGGGACATTCGCCAATTTCGGTGAGATCCAGGAAAAAATCGATGCCGGCATCACGCAATGCGGCGAACCGGTTCTGCGCATCCAGCGGATCCTCGCCAAACGGGTGCTCGCCGGCCAACAGGCGCGACGGAATGACCCAGTAAGAATTGATGAGTGGCAGTGTCATGATCAATGAAATCCTACCTCTAAACCCGTACGCCAACCATGACGCACGTCAATGTAACGCCCCGGCCGACCATAATGCAGCGCCCCAGGCGGCCAGAATCAGGGCAGCGCCAGCACCGGCCGCAAGGTTCTGGGGCAATGCCCGCCGGTTCCGGGGTATTCCGGCGAGCGCATAGCCCCAGCCCAGCACGAGCCCGGCCAGGAAGCCGAGCAGGTGTCCCAGTACGTCGATGTGCTCCCCGCCCGCACCCAGTAATGCCAGCAGCGAGACGCCGCCGATCAGCGGGGTCCAGCGATACAGCCAGCGCTCGCGCAGCGTGAGCCGCTGGCGCCAGGCATAGCCCGACAGCAGGCCGACACTGCCGAAGACCGCTGTCGAGGCGCCGATCGCCTCGTGGCCGACCGGGCCGATCGCCATCTCCACGGCATTGGCGAGGGCGCCGGCGACCAGGATGCCGAGCCAGCCGATTCCAAAGCCAAACAGCCGCGTGCACAGCGCACCCCCGGCGATGCCGAACACCAGGTTGCTGAGCAGGTGCTCGGCGTTCTGATGCAGTGTCAGCGCCGTGACCGAGCGCCACCAGTCCAGGGGGTGCCCGGAGGGCGGCACCTGCAACGCGCCGGCAGCGATCCAGTCGAGGCCAAACGGCGAGGCGCCGACGGCGTAGGCAATGACGAACAGCACGAGCGCATAGCCGCTCGCTCCGGCGAGCGTGCCCCCGAAGGGCTTGCGCGCCTGCAGGCCCTGGCGCTCGCGCTGCTGGCTGGCAAGGCTCGCCCGCTCGATCGCGTAGCGATCAAGTTCCTGGCGGGCGCGTACTGCCGTTTCGGCCGGCACGTTCACCACCCAGTCGACGCCGTCCGGGGTCAGGTCATATGGCAGCGCCGTGGCCTCGAGCACCAGGCACAGTTCATCGCAGGCAGGACGCGAACCACGAAATACCGTGACCGGCGCAAGCTCAGCCTCCGGCTCGGCTTCCTGGTGCAAATGCCCGCCCTTTTAGCATCGCGCGCAGCTGCACGCCGTCGTTTGATGGGGCCGCGCCACGCAAAATCAACGCGCCGCCGGCGCTCTCGCGAAGCCGGCGCTGTTACGTGGGGCGGGTCTGGGCGATGAGCTTCTGGTAAATTCCCATCACGCGCGGCACATAGGCCTGCGTTTCGGAGAACGCCGGGATCCGCCCGCCGCTGCGATCGACCGCGTCCTCGCCGGCGTTATAGGCGGCGAGCGCGAGGCGCAGGTCATTGCCGAAGCGGTGCATCAGGAACTTCAGGTAACAGGCCCCGGCGACGACGTTCTGTCCGGGATCATAGAGGTTCGACGCACCGAAGCGGCGCGCCGTAGCCGGCATCAGCTGCATCAGGCCCACCGCGCCGCGCGGGGAGACCGCTCGGGAATTGAAGCCGGACTCGACCACGATGACGGCGCGCAGCAGGTTGGCCTCGATCGCCTGGGAGGCGGCCGCGTGCTCGATGATCGGATCATAGACGGACGATCGCGCCAGCAGCCGGGCATCGTAATGCTCCCCGCTGTGGGTTCTCTCCCGCAGCGGATTGATCATCAGCCGGTAGCGGTTGTCGTCGGGGTGATCCGTGTAATGGCGGACGCCGTCCTCATCGATGAACGTGTAGATCCTGACCTCGGCGCGTGCGAACGCCGCCGGCAGGACGAGCAGCGCAATAAGCAGCGTCACAGGAAGTCTGGATAACATAATGCACGGATTCCTCTACCCGGCAGCCTAGCCGGAACGGGGCGCCGGGAGTGGGACCTGGCTCAAGGAATCGCCGGATGGGCATCCCCGGGGGGGAGCGGCTCGATCAACCGGGCATCATTGTTGCGCGGCGTGTTGACCCGCTTGCCGACCGCATAGGCCGCCATGAGCTCCTGCGGGTAGGCACGCAAAAGCTCCCGGGCCTCGTCCGCGCTGCCCGACAGCCAGGTCTGGCGCTCGTCCCGCGGCAGGATGGCCGGCATCCGCGCCCTGCCGTTGTGGATTTTGGCCATCAACGCATTCGCGGGCAGCGTGATGATCGTGCAGGACTCGATTACTGTGGAGTCGTCCGCAATCGAGCGGTCCCAGAGGCCGGCAAAGGCAAATATCGCCTGATCGCCGAGATGGATGTAATAGGGCTGCTTGGAGCCGTCCTCGTTCAGGTGCCATTCGTAGAACCCCAGGGCCGGCAGCAGGCAACGCTGCGCCCGCCTCCACGGCGTGCGGTAGCTCGCGCTCGTCTCGACGGATTCGACGCGCGCATTGATCGTGCTGTAGGGCCCGACCTTGCCCTTGGCGAAAAAAGGCACGAGACCCCAGCGCAGCAGCACGCCCTCGGGCCCCTCAGGGCCCTGGCGCATCGCCGGAACCTGCTGGCTGGGGGCGACGTTGAAGCTGGGCTCAAAGCGCCACTCGCGCGGCGTAGAGCTGAATTCGCGTTCAATCGCCGCGGCACCGGGACTGACATAGCGGCCGCACATGGGGCCGATTGTACGCGGCTGCAAGGGAGCGTAACTAACGGAGATTTAACGAAGTTTGGCTAAATGGCCCACAGATTTTTGGCTATCGTGTGTTTATTCTAATGCAGGAACCGACTTTACCGCGACGCAACAATTATTCTATGAGCGACCTCAGCACCGACAAAGCCGTACTGGCACCGCCCTCGCTGGCCGTGCCCGAATTCCGCGCGGCCGCGTCCACGATCCCCGTGCCGGCATCGCGGCGCGTGTCCTGGCGCGCGCTGGTCCTCGCGGCGTTCCTGTTCCTCGTGCCGCTGCTGACGTATGCGCCGACCACGTTCCATGACTACGGACTGCGCGATGATTACTCGAACCTGCGCGAAGCGCATGAAGAGCCGGGCAAGGTCCTGAAATTCTGCGCCTCGCACGCGCGGCCCCTGTATGGCCTGTTGCTGCAGGCCTCCTACGGCCAGACGACGAGCGTGCAGAACCTGCAGTGGATGCGCTTCGTGGCCGCCCTGCTGCTCGGGACGCTGTCGCTGGTAAGTTTCCGCAGCCTGCGGGCGCTGGGCTGGTCCAGGAACGCCTCCATATGCTTTGCCGTGCTGGTCGCGCTGGTGCCTTCCTCGCAGGTCATCGCGGCCTGGGCGGTCGGCTGGCCGTACGCGCTGGCCGCGTTGCTCGGCGTTGCCGGCTTTTTCGCCGCGGAAGGCGCGATGGCCGCGGACAACACGCGCGATCGCAGCCTTGCGCAGTGGGCCGTGGCCCTCGGGCTCATGATCACGAGCGTGCTGATCTATCAGCCGAGCGCGATGTTCTACGCCGTCCCGCTGACCGCCTCGCTGATCGCGCAGCGGGAGCGCAGCGCCCGGCAGACGCTGCGCTGGGCCGCCGTTCACGCCGGACTGGTCGCCGCGGCGCTCGGTGTCGCGTATGCGCTGATGAGCGTGCTGTATGCGATCGGCTTTTTCGTCAAGTCCGGGCGCATCGCCTTCGAACAGCACTGGCTGGATAAATTCGTCTGGTTCGTGCACGAACCGCTCCCCAATGCCCTGAGCCTGTTCGTGCTGAACGACAACAACCACCTCGAGCAGGGCCTGTACTTCACCTGCGCCGCCCTCGCGGGCCTCCTGCTGGCCGCAGGCGTCGTGATGGAATGGCGCCGCCACGGCCGCGCGCGCGGCCTGATCTGGCTCGCGGGCCTCGTGACGCTGCCGATGTTCGCGTTCACGGTGAGCCTGATCGCCTCCGAGCGCTATGCGACCTACCGGACCATCCTCGCGATGACGGCGGTGCTGCTGTGCTTCATGGTGGCCTCGGCCAATGCGCTGACGGCGCACCTGTCCCAGGGCGTGCGCAAGGCCATCGCCGGCATCGTGATCCTGGTCGCGTTCGCGTGCGCCCAGTACCACCCGTATGCCCTGATCGCGGTCACGCAGGGCAACGAGTGGAAGCTGATCGTGGATGGCGCCGAGCACGTGAGCCTTGGCGATCGCAAGCCGCGCATCTTCGCGGTTGCCTCGACCCCGGCGGATCGCTCCACCGAGTCGATCTATCACGATGAGTTCGGTTCACTGTCCTCGAATTCGGAATGGGTACCGCGGGAGATGTTCAAGCGTGCGATGCACGATCTGCGCCCGAACGTGCCGAACCTGGAGTCGCGCTACGATTTCGCGACCGGACCGAAGCTGCCCTCGGGGCAGCACTTTGACGTGATCATCGACCTGCACCGCCTGCGCCGCTTCTACACCGATAACTAGAACAGCGCCGGGGCGGATCAGAACCCGAGACAATCGCTGATGCGCCCGTGCGCGACCGCCGCCTTGACCGCGAGCGGCCACAGCCCGTGCAGCGGGATCGGCCGGATCGGACTGACCGGCAGGTCGAGCTCCGCCCCTGGGTCGGCCATGCGGCCCGCGAGCTGCGCCCCGAGCGCGCTCGCGAGCGCGACGCCGCGGCCGTTGTAGCCGAGACAGATCCACACGCCGGGCGCCGGCGCATGCACGTGCGGGTAGTGGTCCGGCGTGATGGCGAGCTGCCCGCCCCAGGCGTGCGTCCAGGCGAGTGATCCGAGCGCGGGCCACAGCCGGCGCGCATAGCGCAACATATAGCCGATGTCCGCAGGCCGGCCGATCTCGCGCATCGGCCCACGGCCTCCGATCAGCAGCCGCCGGGCGCGATCCACGCGGTAATACACCGTGATCGCACCGCTTTCGTACAGCACCTGTCCGCCCGGCATCACGGTGCGCGCAATGCTCTCCGGCATCGGCGCGCTCGCCGCGATGGAACTGAATACCGGCACGATCGAGCGGCGCAGGCCGGGCCACAGCTCATCGCTGTAGCCATTGGTCGCGATCAGCACCTGCGCCGCGGCGACGCTGCCCCTCGCCGTGCGCGCATGCCACAGCCCCCCGGCGCGCTCGAGTCCGGTCACGCGCGTCCCTACGTGCAGCACCGCCCCGGCGCCGAGCGCGGCGCGCGCCAGGCCGCGCGCATAGCTCAGCGGCTCGACGACACCGCCGCGCCGATCGAGCATCGCGCCGTGATAACGCGCGGTGCCGGTGGCCGCGGCGACCTCGTCGCGCGACAGGAATTCCACGGGGGCGCCCAGGCGCTGGTACTGATCACAGGTGCGGCGCACCGAGGCGACATGGCGCGGGTGCGCGGCGGCGCGCAGCGTGCCGCAGCGGCGTGCGTCGCACGCGATCCCGTGGCGCGCGATGAGATCGAACACGAGGTCCGGCGCGGCGCCCGCGAACCTTAGCATGCGCGCGCCGAGATCCGCGCCATGCCTGCGCAGCACCTCATCCGGATCCGGCTTCAGGCCCGGGTTGACCTGGCCGCCGTTGCGCCCCGAGGCGCCGTGGCCGGGCTCCCCGGCCTCCAACAGCACGACGCCAACGCCGCGCATCGCGAGGTGCAGCGCCGCCGACAGTCCCGTGAAGCCGCCGCCGATCACGACGACGTCGGTGCGCCGCTCGCCCTCAAGCGGCGGCGTGGGGGGTCCGGGCTCTGCCGTGTCGCTGTACAGGTTCAAGGTCTGCGTCCATCATAACGGGCTGCAATATAACCTGCCGGCGCCGCACGATGCTCAATGACCTGCCCTCGCTCGCGCTCTACCAGTGGGGCGCGGCGATTCTCGGCGCAATGGCGGTGGGCATGGCGAAGGCCGGGATCGCCGGCGTCAACGGCCTGTTCGTCGGCCTGTTTGCCCTGGTGCTGCCGAGCGTGAGGCAGGCGAGCGGTGTCGTATTGCCGCTGATCATCGTCGGCGACTGGATCGCCGTGAGCGTCTACCGGCGCCACCTGCAATGGCGCCATCTCGGCCGGCTGTTCCCCTGGGCCGCCGCGGGCGTCGTGCTCGGCTACTTCGCGATGGGCCATTTTTCGGATCGCACCATCAAGACGCTGGTCGGCGCGATCATCGTGACGCTGGCCGTGCTCAGCTACTGGCGCCGCTTCCGGGCATTGCCGTCCGCCGGCGTCGCGGAGGGTCCGCGCCCCGATCGGATCCACTGGTTCCTGGGTGCGTGCATGGGCATCCTCGCGGGGTTCACGACGCTGGTCGCGAATGCCGCGGGTCCGCTGATGGCGATCTACCTGGTCGCGATGCGCCTGCCGAAAATGGAATACGTGGGCACCACGGCGATATTCTTTGCGCTGCTGAACCTGTTCAAGCTGCCCTTCATGGCGCATCTCGGGCTCGTCTCGCTGCCGAGCCTTAGCTTCGATGCCGTGCTGGTCCCCGCCGTCGTGATCGGCCTGCTGGCGGGGCGCTGGCTGCTGACGCGCATGAACCAGCGGCTGTTCGAAGAGCTCGCGCTTGGCTTGAGCGCCGTGACCGGGATTGCGCTATTGCTCTAGGGGCCAGGTTCAGGCGGTCAGCTGGCGCGGTGCGAGCAGGTGCGATGCCTCGTAGCGGCCGTCCCACAGCGCACTGTCCAGCGTGGAGAGCACCTTGCTGCGCTCCTGGGGCGACACGGGGCTCTCGGCACTCGACAGCTTGGAGAGGCGCAGGATCACGGTGCCGATGACCAGGCGCAGCCGCTCGATGATATCGTCGGCCGCCGGCAGCGATTCGCCCATGAGCACCCGCGGATCCATCCACTGCAGCTGCTCGAGCAGCGCGCCGAGCTGCCGATGCGCGGTCTGCAGCGCCGCGAGGCGTTGCGCACTGCCGGAACGGGAGTAGGCCGCAACGTCCGCTCTGGCGCTTTGCAGCACGCGATCCAGGCGATCGAGCCATTCAATCCAGGCGAGTGAACTGTGCATACGGGCGGGTAAGGATACGCGGCGTGCGGCGCTTCGCAACACCGGATTTCACCTGACTGTATTTTTATACAGTCAATGGGCGCATGGGCGGCAAAACCCGTTAAACTGTTCGATTAATTATGTAATTGCCGGAGCAGCCGCCACGATCGCCACCGTCCGCTCGCGCAGCCATGAGCGTCATAACCTCGACGGAACCGCGTGGCTGCGTGCCGGGGTCCTGGGTGCCAACGACGGCATCGTCTCGACGGCGAGCCTGATCGTCGGCGTCGCCTTCGCGCACGTCTCGCACGCGAACATCCTGCTGACCGGACTTGCCGGACTCGTCGCCGGGGCGATGTCGATGGCCACCGGCGAATACGTGTCGGTGTACTCGCAGGCGGACACCGAGGCCGCCGCGCTCGCGCAGGAGCGGCGCGAACTGGAGACCGATTTCGTCGGCGAGCGGCACGAGCTGACCGAGATCTACGTGCGCCGCGGCCTCGATCGCGCGCTGGCCGCGCAGGTCGCCGACCAGCTGATGGCCCACGATGCGCTCGGCTCGCATGCCCGCGACGAGCTGGGACTCTCGGCCACGTTCAGTGCGCGCCCGCTGCAGGCGGCACTGACCTCGGCGGGCAGCTTTGCGCTCGGCGCCCTGATGCCGCTGCTGATCGCGACGTTCGTCCCGCCCGCGCAGCTGATCGCGGCAACGGTCGTCGGCTCGCTCGCCGCGCTGCTCGGCCTCGGTGCGCTGGCGGCGAAGATCGGCGGCGCCAATCCGCTGGTGGGCGCGCTGCGCGTCGCATTCTGGAGCGCGCTCGCGATGACGCTGACCGCGGCCGTGGGCGCGGCCTTCGGACCTCACGCCTGAACACGGCGCCGGCGCCTTGATCCGCGCGATCGTCGCT
The DNA here is from genome assembly GCA_963706815.1 of uncultured Gammaproteobacteria bacterium. Taxonomy (GTDB): domain Bacteria; phylum Pseudomonadota; class Gammaproteobacteria; order Steroidobacterales; family Steroidobacteraceae; genus Bog-1198. The sequence goes on along the minus strand of CAVPNS010000002.1, from coordinate 893,116 downwards.
TGGGTTCCCGGGCTGACGCTGCACACGCTGGCGGTCGTGCTCAGCCTGCTCACCTATATCCTGACGACGCGCAGCGCGCGCGAACGCCGCCCGCCCTCGATCGCGATCGCCTGGGTGCTGGGCATGATCGCCCTGCCCTACGCGGTCCTGCCGCTTTACCTGATGTTCGGGCGGCGCAAGCTCAGGCGCCGCAACGCGACGCGCCTCGCGGGCACCGCGCCGCCGGCGCACTGGGCCGAGGAACTGATCGACAGCTTCGGCCTCGCGGGCGCCGCCGATGCACGCGTCCGCTGGCACGCCGATGGCATCGAGGCGCGGCGCGCCCTGTTCGAGGTCTTCGATCGCGCCGAACGCCGGCTCGATGTGTGCACGTTCATCCTGAGCGACGATCCGTTCGGCCACGAAGTTTCCGAGCGCCTGATTGCGCGCGTGCACGCGGGCGTGCGCGTGCGACTGCTGATCGACGGGGTCGGCGCGTTGCGCCTGCCGCGCCGGCGCCTGCATCGCCTGCGCAACGCCGGGGTCGAGACCGCGATTTTCAGCCCGCTGCTGGCGCGCAAGACGCGCGGGCCGCGCAACCTGCGCAACCATCGCAAGCTCGTGATCGCCGACGACCGCTATGTCTGGGCCGGCGGGCGCAACCTGGCGGCCGAATACTTCACCGGCGAGGCGGGCATCGGGCCCTGGCGCGACCTGTCGTTCGATTTCGAAGGGCGCGTCGCGGTCGCGGTCGGCCGCCTGTTCGAGGCGGACTGGTGCGCTTCGCGCGGCAAGCCGGCCGAGGTGCTGGTCCCCGACGTGCCGGCGGTCGCTGGATCGCGCGCGCAGTTCCTGCCGAGCGGCCCGGACCAGAGCGAGGATACGGTCCACGCGCTGCTGATCGCCGCGTTCATCCGTGCCGAGCACCGGGTACTCGCGGTGACCCCGTACCTGCTGCCGGACGCGGCGCTCACCACCGCGATGCGCCTGGCGGCGCGGCGCGGCGTGCGCATCGACATCTGCCTGCCGCGCGTCTCGAACCATGTGCTCGCGGATTTCGCGCGCGGCCGCACCCTGCGGGTACTGGCCGACGCCGGCGTGCATTTTCACCTGCTGCCCGACATGGTGCATGCGAAAGGCGTCGTGTTCGACTCGACGCTGGCCCTGTCCGGCTCGCCGAACCTCGACTCACGCAGCCTGCTGCTGAATTACGAGTCCGCGTTCGTCTTTTACGGCACGAAGGACCTCGAGTGGCTGGCGGGCTGGATCAGCGGGCTGATCGCGGAGGCAACGCCGTTCGAGAGCCGCCCGCCGGGCCTGTGGCGCGACCTGGCCGAAGGCTTGCTGCTGACGGTCGGCTATCAGCTGTGAACGTCGTGCCGCGGGCGATTGATTCCGCCTGAATCGCCCATACTATGTCCCCCGTGCAATTCAAGGACTACTACCAGATCATGGGCGTCGCGCGCGATGCGACCGATGCGCAGATCAAGCAGGCGTATCGCAAGCTGGCGCGCAAATACCATCCCGACGTCAGCAAGGAAAAGGACGCCGAGGCACGCTTCAAGGACTTGGGCGAAGCCTACGAGGTCCTCAAGAACCCGGAAAAGCGCGCCGCCTACGACCGGCTGGGCCAGGGGCCGCGTCCGGGCGAGGATTTCCGCCCGCCGCCGGACTGGGACAGCGGCTTCGAATTCAGCGGCGCCGGCCCCGGAGCGGGCGCCGGCGCCTACAGCGACTTCTTCGAAACCCTGTTTGGCCGGGCCGGCGGCTTCCAGGGCGGACGCGGCGAGGATCACCATGCCCGCGTGCTGCTCGACCTCGACGCGTCGCTCCAGGGGGGCGCGCGCACCCTGACGCTGCGCCTGCCGGAAATCGATGCCCAGGGTCATTTGCACACCCGCGAGCGCACGCTGAACGTGCAGATCCCGAAAGGGATCCTCGCCGGCCAGCACATCCGCCTCGCCGGCCAGGGAACGCAGGCGCCGGGCGGCAAATCCGGGGACCTCTTTATCGAGGTCGATTTCCAGCCGCACCGGCTGTACCGGATCGATGGCCGGGACCTGTACCTGACGTTGCCCGTGGCGCCCTGGGAGGCGGCGCTCGGCGCCACCGTCAAGGCGCCGACGCCGGGCGGCCTCGTCGACCTGAAAGTCCCGGCCGGATCGCACGCGGGGAGTAAACTGCGCCTGAAGGGTCGCGGCATCCCGGCATCGCCTCCCGGCGATTTTTACGTGGTGCTGGAAATTGCACTGCCGTTGGCGAACGATGCGCAGGCGCGCGCCGCGTATGCCGCGTTTGCGGCCGCGGTGCCGTTCAACCCGCGCGCGGATCTGGGGGTATAGGTCGATGCTGACCGGAACGATAGTCGAGGAAGTCACCGTCCTGACGACCAGTGAACTCGGACGGCTGTGCACGGTCGAGGTGCAGCGGATCGTCGAGCTCGTCGATGAAGGAATTCTCGACGTCGAGGGCGAGGCCCGCGGGGAATGGCGCTTCGCGCCCTCGAGCCTGCGACGCGCGCGCACCGCGCTGCGGCTGCAACAGGATCTCGGCATCAACCTCGCCGGCGTCGCGCTGGCGCTCGAACTGCTCGAGGAAATCGCCGCCCTGAGACGGGAGATGGCCTTCCATGAACGCCGCTGAAAGCCTGCACGCCCTGCAGCAGAGCCTGTGGCTCGACAACATCACGCGCGAGATCCTCGACAACGGCACCCTGCAGCGCTACGTCGATACGCTGGCGATCACCGGGCTGACCTCGAATCCGACGATTTTCGACGAAGCGATCGGCTCCACCTCGGCCTACGATACGGCGATCGGCGCCGCCAGCCGCAGCGGGCTGTCGGGCGAGGCGCTGTTCATCGAGATCGCGCTGCAGGATCTGCGCCGCGCGGCGGACATCTTTGCGCCCATCCACCGCAAGAGCGGCGGCATCGACGGCTGGGTGTCGATGGAGGTCTCGCCGCTGCTCGCCGACGATACCGCCGGCACCGTCGCCGCGGCGCTGCAGATTCACCGGCTCGCGCAGCGCGCGAACCTGTACGTCAAGATCCCCGGTACGGCCGCGGGCATCAATGCCATCGAAGAAGCGATCTTCCTCGGCGTCCCCGTCAACGTGACGCTGCTGTTCTCGCGCGAGCACTACATGGCGGCGGCCGATGCCTACCTGCGCGGCATCGAGCGGCGCCTCGAGGAGGGGCTCGACCCGCGCATCTCCTCGGTCGCCTCCCTGTTCGTCAGCCGCTGGGACCGTGCGGTCGCCGACCAGGTGCCGGCGAACCTGCGCAACCGGCTCGGCATCGCGATCTCGAAGCGCACTTATCGCGCCTACCGCGAACTGCTCGCCTCCCGGCGCTGGCTGCGGCTCGCCGCCGCCGGCGCGCAGCCGCAGCGCCTGCTGTGGGCCAGTACCGGGGTAAAGGATCCGGCCGCATCGCCGAACCTCTACGTCGAGGCGCTCGCCGCGCCGGCAACCGTGAACACGATGCCCGAGAAGACCCTGCTGGCCTTCGCCGCAAGCGGCGCTCTGTCGGGCACCCTGGCCGCGGACGGCGGCGATGCCGAGCCGGTGCTGCAGGAATTCGCGCGTGCCGGCATCGACATCAACCGGCTGGCGATCAAGCTGCAACAGGACGGGGCGCAGGCCTTCGTCAAATCCTGGGATGAACTACTGGAGAGAATAGCGGCCAAGAGCACCGCGCTGAAAAAACCATGAGCAACAGCTTCCACCCCCTGGCCGGCAAGCCGGCGCCGCCTGAAGTCCTCGTCGATCTCTCCCGCCTGATCACCGCGTATTACACCGAACGACCGGATATGGCGAACCAGGCGCAGCGCGTGGCGTTCGGCACGTCCGGGCACCGCGGCGTGTCGTTCGACGGCAGCTTCAATGACGCGCATGTCGCGGCGATCAGCCAGGCGATCTGCGTGTACCGCCACCAGAAAGGCATTACCGGCCCGCTGTTCCTCGGGTTCGATACGCACGGCCTGTCCGCACCGGCGTTCGCCACGGCGCTCGAAGTGCTCGCCGCCAATGGCGTCGAGCTGATGATCGCCGCCGGCGACGAGTACACGCCGACCCCGGCGATCTCGCACGCGATCCTGAGCTATAACCGCGAACGCATGACGGGCCTCGCCGACGGCATCGTGATCACACCCTCGCACAACCCGCCCGACAGCGGCGGCTTCAAGTACAACCCGCCGAACGGCGGACCGGCGGATACCGAGATCACGGGCTGGATCGAGGCGCACGCGAACGAGCTGCTGCGGGCGGACCTCGTTGGGGTGCGGCGCATTCCCCTGAGCGCGGCACGGCGCGCCGCGACGACGCACCTGCATGACTTCGTCGGCGCCTACGTCGCGGACCTGGGCTCCGTGATCGACATGGGCGCGATCCGCGCCTCGACGATCCGCCTCGGCGTCGATCCGCTGGGCGGCGCCGGCGTGCATTACTGGCCGCGCATCGCCGAACAGTACCAGCTGAACCTGGACGTCGTCAGCGAGGTGGTCGATGGGACTTTTCGCTTCATGACCCTCGACTGGGACGGCAAGATCCGCATGGATCCCTCCTCCTCGTTCGCGATGCAGCGCCTGATCGGCATGCAGGACCGCTTCGACGTCGCGTTCGCGTGCGACACCGACCACGACCGGCACGGAATAGTCACCTCCAGCGCCGGCCTCCTGCCCGCCAATCACTACCTGAGCGTCGCGATCGATTACCTGTTCCGGCATCGCGGCGACTGGAAATCGGGCGCCGGCGTCGGCAAGACGATCGTCAGCAGCTCGATGATCGATCGGGTCGCGGCCAGCCTCGGGCGCAGGCTCTACGAGGTGCCGGTCGGCTTCAAGTGGTTCGTCGACGGGCTGCTCGACGGCTCGCTCGGTTTCGGCGGCGAGGAGAGCGCCGGCGCCTCGTTCAGCCGTCGCGACGGCAGCGTCTGGACCACCGACAAGGACGGCCTGATCCCGGGACTGCTCGCGGCGGAGATGACCGCGCGCACCGGCCGCGATCCCGGCGAGCGGTATCGCGAGCTGGCCGCCTCGCTCGGCGAGGTGTATGCGGACCGTGTCGAGGCACCGACGACGCCCTCGCAAAAGCGCAAGCTCTCGAAGCTTAAGCCGCAGGAGGTCAGGATCACTGAGCTCGCCGGCGATCCCGTCACGGCCGTGCTCGACAAGGCCCCCGCGGTGGGCGCCTCGTTCGGCGGCATCAAGGTCAGCAGTGCCGGCGGCTGGTTCGCGGCGCGCCCGTCCGGCACCGAGGACATCTACAAGATCTATGGCGAGAGCTTCCGCAGCCGCGAGCACCTGCGCCGGATCCTGAGCGAAGCACAGATCATCGTGGATGCAGCCATCGCCGGCGCCTGACAGCGGGCCCGCCGCCGCCGCCAAACGGATCCTGCCGTGGCTGGTCGCGGTCGCGTTCTTCATGGAGGCGCTGGATTCGACGATCCTGAACACGGCCGTCCCGGCGATTGCGCGCGCGCTCGGCGTGGCGCCGCTCAGCATGAAATCGGTGCTGTCGAGCTACACGCTGAGCCTGGCCGTGTTCATTCCGGTCAGCGGCTGGGTCGCGATGCGCTACGGCACCCGGCGCGTGTTCGCGGGCGCCATCGGGCTGTTCACGCTCGGATCCCTGCTGTGCGGGCTGTCGGGCAGCATCCGGGTGCTGGTCGTGTGCCGCATCCTGCAGGGCTGCGGCGGCGCGATGATGCTGCCCGTCGGGCGCCTGACGATGGTGCGCACCTTCGCGAAGTCCGAGTACATGCGCGCCCTGTCCTTTGTCGCGATCCCGGGACTGATCGGGCCGATGCTGGGTCCGACCATCGGCGGCTTCCTGATCGAATATTTTCACTGGAGCGTGATTTTCTTCGTGAACATTCCGATCGGGCTCGCCGGGCTGTGGATGGTGTACCGCCACCTGCCCGACTACCGCGAGGAGCAGCAATGCCCGCTCGACGGGGTCGGCTTCGTGCTGTTCGGCTCCGGCATTGCGCTGCTCTCCTACGTGCTCGAAGTGTTCGGCGAGCACACGCTCGATGTGGCGCAGATCCTCGGGCTGCTGCTGCTGTCGGCGGTCCTGCTCGGCGCCTATGGGCTCAATTCGGCGCGCATTGCCTACCCCATGCTGCAGCTCGGCCTGTTTCGCCTGCGCACGTTCCGCGCCTCCAACGTCGGCAGCTTCGTCACGCGCATTGGCCTGGGCGGCATCCCGTTCCTGTTGCCGCTGCTGTACCAGGTGGGATTCGGCTACAACGCGATCCAGTCCGGCCTGCTGATCATGCCGCTGCCCTTCGCCGCCATGAGCCTGCGGTTCGTGATCCCGCGGCTGCTGCGCCGCTTCGGCTACCGGCGCGTGTTCCTCGCCGACACCGTGATGCTCGGGCTGACGCTCACGCTGTTTGCGATGGTCACGGCGCGCACGCCGCTGTGGCTCATAGTGCCGATGGTGTTCGCGCTGGGATTCATGCAGTCGATACTGTTCACCAGCCTGCAGACCTTCTCGATCGCCGACATCAACGATGCGCAGGCGAGCAACGCCAGTTCGATTTCCAGCACGGTCCAGCAGTTGTCGCTGAGCTTCGGCATCGCCGCCGCATCGCTGGTGACGGCGCTGTTCGTGCCGGATCGCTTTCACGCGAGCGCGCCGGAGATGATCCAGGGCATTCACCGGGCCTTTCTCGTCATCGGCGCATGGATGATGCTGACCGCGGTCACGTTCGTGCGCCTGCGCAACAGCGACGGCGCCGCGGTCAGCCAGTATCAGGCCGCCCCCCAGGAGCTGGTTTAGCGCTATTCGGCCTTGATCGGGTGCCCGCCGAACTCGTTGCGCATCGCGGCGACCAGCTTGTCCGAGAACGAATCGGTATCGCGCGAGCCGAGGCGGCTCAGCAGGGATTGGGTGATCACGACCGCCGGCACGCCGAGCTCGATCGCCTCGGCCACGGTCCAGCGTCCCTCGCCCGAATCCGCGACATAGGGGGCAATGCCTTTGAGCGTCGGGTTCTTCTGCAGCGCATCCGCGCTCAGGTCGAGCAGCCACGAGCGCACGACGCTGCCGTAGCGCCAGATCTCCGCGATCTGGTGCAGGTCGAGATTGAATTCGGTTTTATGCTGCAGGATCGAGAATCCTTCGGCGTAGGCCTGCATCATCCCGTACTCGATGCCGTTGTGGATCATTTTGGTGAAGTGACCGGAGCCGGCCACGCCGACGCGGCCCCAGCCGCGATCCGGCGCCGGCGCCAGCGTCTCGAAGATCGGCCTCAGCCGCGCAACCGCCGCCTCCGAACCGCCGATCATCAGGCTGTAGCCTTCCGTGAGTCCCCAGATGCCCCCGCTCGTGCCGGAATCGACCAATTCGATGCCGGCGGCCGCAACGGCAAGCGCGCGCCGCTGGGTGTCGTGGTAATTGGAGTTGCCGCCGTCGATCAGCGTGTCGCCTTTGCCGAGCAGCGGCACGAGCGCCGTGATCGTCGCATCGGTCGCCGCACCCGCCGGCACCATCATCCATACAGTGCGCGGCGCCTTCAGCTTGCCCACCAGCTCCTCGAGCGAGGCCGCCGATTCGGCGCCCTTGTCCTCGATGAGCCGGCGCGCGGCTTGCGCCGGGTCGTAACCCACGACCCGGTGCCCGCCGCGCAGCAGCCGCTGCGCCATATTGGCGCCCATGCGCCCGAGGCCGATCATGGCGATATCCATGGCTTGTCCTAAAGGCCGGCTGGCTAGATGTTCAGGTAGACCGTGACGTTGGTCGCCGCAAGGATCGAACCGGCCGCGGTGTAGATGCCCTCGGCCGTGATCTGCGACACCAGCGTCGTGCCGTTCAGTTCGCTCTGCAGCTGCGCGGCAAACGCCGCGAAGGTATTGAAATTCTCCACCGTCGACGTCGAGGCATGCGCAATCGAGTAGACCAGCGTCGTCGTGGCCGACGGTTCGATCAGCAGGTCAGCGCCCAGCGTCGTCAGGTCGACGATCTGCGCGCCGACGGCAACCTGGTGCGGCAGGCCGGGCACCATCCCGGTGTCGAGCAGGTCGAGCTCGGTGGACGTGATCGATGCAAACGGCATCGCGGATCCGGCACTGCCCCAGTCGAGCACCAGTTCGGCACCGATCGTCGTCGTATCCTGCAGGAGCGTCGCCGTGAAATCCGGTTGCGCAGCGCCATAGTTCACGGTAAGCCCGGTCAGCTCCACCGGCGCCCCGACGATCGCGTTCGACAGGTCCAGCCCGCTGGTCAAGACCTGGTACTGCGCCGGATTCGAGGCAACGCCCGAAGGTCCGCCCGTCCCGCTGAAGTCGAACGGGCCCGCGCCGCTGCCGCTGAGCGGAAACACGGCCCTGCCGCCCAGCGTCGACAGATCCACGGTCAGCGAGCCGCTGCCCTGGACCGTGACCAGGCCCGAGGCGACGGTGTTCTCGAGGCGCACGCGCCCCGCGGTTGCATCGAGCGCGACGCTGCCGCTCGTACCCTCGGTCGCGGTCCCGAACGCATCGATGGTCGAGCCCACCGAGACCTGCGCAATGGAATTGCTCTGCGCGCCCGCCTGGTCAGGCAGGATCACGACCGTCCCGGCGCCGAGCGCAATGGTCGCGGCACCGCTGACGAAGGAGGTGACGCCGGCGCTCGTGGTCCAGGTTGCGCTCGGCACGGTCAGCGTGTTGCCGCTGATGGCCGTCACGACACCCGAGATCCGGTCCAGCCCGCCGCCCTGGACGCTGCTGCCCGCCCAGATCAGCGTCGGCGTGAAGGACACGTTGGTCGCGGTCGTGAACGTCGTCGCGGTCGAGGTCGCGCTGGTATTGGTCGAGGTCCCGAACAGCCCGGTCGAGGTCCCCGATGAAGTCGAAGTGCCCGACGTCGTCGACACCGGCACGCTCGTCGTACTCGTCGTCGACGCCAGTGTCCCGTAGGCGACCGTCCAGGAACCTGTGCCCAGGGCCGCAAAGGAGTGCATGCCCGCGGTGCCGATCAACGGCGATCCGTTGACTTCGAACACCGTCGTCGGGGTCGGCGCGACCGACATCGAGCCGGCGCCGCTGACGAGTCCGTCGTACGGCTTGATGCCCGTCGTGTAGGTGCCCGTCGTCGTACTGGTCGTATTGGTGCCGGTGCTCGCGCTGCTGACGGCGACCGTCGCGCCGGAGAGCAGTCCGCGCAGGCGCGCCGTCTTGGTGTCGATCGGCAATGAACTGGCGGCCATCACCGGCGTCACCGTCACGGTGCCGGCCGTCAGGTTCACGGAGTTCGACGCCGACAGCAGGAAATCCAGCGACAGCTGCGAGGTATTGCCCTTGGTGATGACGAGCGGACTGGCCGGGTCGAACTCCAGCGTCAGCGACACCTGGCCGACGCCGTTGCCGTTCGCATCCTGGGGCGTCAGCGGCACACCGCCCGGCGTGCCGTTGTCGGCAACGAGGGTGGCGTTGGTGTAATCGACGGTCACGGTCGCGCCGGTATAGGTGCCCTTGCGAACCGACGAGGAGCCGATGATTTCGCTGAAATTCGTCGCCTGCGCGAGGTCGATGCTGATGCCGGACGGGAGCACCGTCTGCGAGGCACTGCCGCTCGACTCCTGCAGCGCGACCGATACCAGCGTCACCCGATAGCTCAGGAACCGGGTCACGGTCGCCGGCGTCGCCGTCAGCGTCACCAGGGCCGTGCCATCGCAGGCCGAGAGCGCGACGCAGGCCAGGATCGCCGCCATCCGCACCAGACGCTTCATGATTTGCCCGCCTGATTTAACTGAATACATGCTGCACGGATGCCCATGTCTCAATAATAAAACAATTTGACCCGCCGAACGTCAATTATGCTGTTGATTTGTTAGGATTAGGTTAATGGCACCTGTCTCCAAAGCGCGACCCTTGATTGTCGGCATCGGCGGCACGACGCGACCGGGCTCGACCTCCGAGCGCGCGCTGCAATTCGCGCTGTCCCGGGCCCGCGCCCTCGGTGCCGATACCGATCTGCTGGTCGGGGACCAGATCCTGCTGCCGATCTACACCCCGGAATCGATGGAACGCAATCCCGCGGCCCGCCACCTGATCGCGGTGTTGCGCCGCGCCGACGGCATTATCGTCGCCTCTCCGGGCTATCACGGCTCCCTGTCCGGGCTGATCAAGAACGCACTGGACTACGCCGAGGACATGCGCGACGACGAGCGGCCCTACTTCGACGGCCGCGCGGTGGGCCTGATCGCCTGCGCCCACGGCTGGCAGGCGACGGGCGCGACGCTGACCGCGCTGCGCTCGATCGTGCACGCACTGCGCGGCTGGCCCACGCCCCTCGGCGTGGCCATCAACACCAGCGAGGGTCGCTTCGGCGAAGACCATTCCCCGCCCAACGCCGCACTGTCGAAGCAGCTGTCGATCCTGGCGGGCCAGGTCGTGGAATTCGCGCAACAGCGCGCTGCGCTGCAGGATGCGGCCGCGGCGATGCCGGCGACCGCCGCCCGATCCTGACCAGCCCCTAGACGACGGGTTTGGCCCCGTCGGCGGGCGGTGCCACCGCCTCTTCGACGGCAGCACTCTCTGCGCCAGGCGAACCCGGAACGGCGGCGCGCCGCTGCTGCTTCGCGTCCTGTCGGGCCTTGCGCGCAGCCTCTTTCTGTTTTTTCGCGTGACGGTAATTCGGCTTGGCCAACGATCTCTCCTAAACTCGCGAAGCGGCGCTTCCCCTGCCCTCGATCTTACTATGCCTGTCCCCGCCCGGGAGCCTATCTGCGGCTCATCAGGCACAGCCGGCTCGCGAAGCACGCCACTTCGCGCATCGGCACGCCGGCTGCGCTGAGGCGCTCGCGGGTCGCGCCCGGCATCACGGCCAGGCCCTCGTCCAGCAGGCGCCAGCGCGCCGCGAACAGATCCAGGCTCCCGAACCCCGGCTCGCCCGCCTGGCGCAGCCCGAAGCTGAACTCGTCGCGGTAATCGACCAGCGTCACGGTGCGGCGCAGGTAGAACGGCAGGGATTGCTGGTAATTCTGCACCGAGAACACCTCGGTACCGGCCCCGCCTTCACCCCGGATGCGCGCGGCGATGTCGCGTGCGCTGAACAGGTCCTGGACCTCGCAGGCACCGGCCGTGATCGCGATCGCAGCGCCGAACCAGCCCGCGCACAGGGCGGCGAGCGCGCCCTGCGGGCGCCGCTGCCGGACCCGGCGCAGGCACAGCATCGCGCCGGCCACGAGCACGGCCGAGAGCACGAACAGCGCCGGGCGCAGGCGCACCGCCAGCAGCGCGCCCTGGGCGGAACTCCAGATCGCGCTACTGTACACGAGTACGCCGATCGCGAACGCGACCGACAGCCAGGCGCCGGCGAGCAGGTGCCGCCGCTCATCGCCCCGGCCAGGACCGGCGCACAGCAGCGCGATCGTCGGCAGCGCCGGCAGGATATAGGGGATAAGCTTGGCATTCGAGGCCGAGAAGAACAGCAGCACGAATGCCGACCAGATCCACAGCAGGCGCGCGGCATCGAACTGGCCGCGCACGGCCGTGCTGCGCCAGCCGACGGCGAGTGCGCGCACGCCCTGCGTCGCCCACGGCAGGATGCCGACCAGCAGCACCGGAACGAAAAACCACCAGGGTTCGCTGCGTTCCTCGATCGGGGTCAAAAACCGCTGGAAATGTTCCCTGATGAAGAAAAAATGCAGGAACTGCGCATTCGCGCGGCTCGCCAGAACGAACCACGGCGCGGCGATCAGCGCAAACAGCGGCACGCCCCAGCGAAGGTTCAGCTTCGACAGCAAGGCCCAGTCGCGCTGCCACAGCACATAGATCGCCAGGGTCCCTCCCGGGATCAGCACGCCGATCAGTCCCTTGGTCAGCACCGCCAGCGCCATCGCCGTCCAGCAGCCGAGCATCCACGCACGCCCCGCGCCCGGGCTCGCCGGCCCGCCCTGCGCGGCCGGCGCGGTCCGCGCAAACAGGAAGCACGCTAAGCTTGCGAGCAGCCAGAAGCTGACGCTCATGTCGAGCGTCAGCTGGTGCCCGAGCAGGATGAACAGGATGGAACCGGCCAACAGCGTGGCCGCCTTCAGCGCCGCATCGACGCCCCACAGGCGCCGCGCAATCGCATACACGAGGCACAGCGACAGGAAACCGAACACGCCGGTCCACAGCCGCGCCACCGCCTCGCTTTGCCCGAAGGCCGCGAACGTGAGCGCCGAGAGCCAGTACTGCAGCGGCGGCTTCTCGAGGTACACGAGGCCGTCCAGGTGCGGTATCAGCCAGTCGCCGCCGGCGAGCATTTCGCGCGGTATTTCCGCGTAGCGCCCCTCGTCCGGATCGTACAGTGGCCGCCCCGCGAGCAGCGCGAACCACAGCACCGTGAACAGGGCGGCGGCCGGCGCCAGGTACCGATTGGAGCGTGCGTTCGACATGCAGCGGGTTACTATACAAGCGACATGACCGCCGCGCAGCCCAGAGTCTGGCTCGTCTCCGCCGGTTGGGGACTCGCGATCCTCACGCTGATCAACCTGTTCAACTATCTCGACCGCTTCGTCGTCGCCTCGCTGTTCGAGAGCCTGAAGCATTCGACGCTCGCGCTGAGCGATCGCCAGCTCGGCTTCGCTGATGAGCGCGCTTCCTGCTCGTCTACATGCTGTCCGCGCCGGTGTTCGGCGCGCTCGGCGACCGGCGCTCCCGGCCGCGCCTGATCGCGCTTCGGCGTCGCCTGCTGGAGCATCGCCACCGCGCTGTCGGGTTTCGCCGGCAGCTTTCTGGCGCTGGTCGCCGCGCGCGCCACGGTCGGCGTCGGCGAAGCCGCGTACGGCACGATCGCCCCGTGCGCTGCTCTCCGATTACTTTCCCAGGAGCCGGCGCGGCCGCGTCATGGCGATCTTCTTCTGCGCGATCCCGGTCGGCTCGGCGCTCGGTTATGTGCTCGGCGGCCTCGTGGACGCGCACTTCGGCTGGCGGGCGGCATTCTTCGTCGCCGGCACTCCCGGCATCGCCCTCGCCGCGCTGTGCCTGCTGCTGCCGGATCCGCCGCGCGGCGCGCAGGATGCCGCGTCCTCCGCCGGGCACGCCGCCGGACACCGGGATCCGCACGACCTATCGCCGCCTGCTCGGTAACCGGGTCCTATGCGCTGACCGTGCTCGGCTACGCGGCGTACACCTTTGCGGTCGGCGGACTCGGCGCCTGGATGCCCGCGTTCCTCGAACGCGTCCGCGGCATGCCGAGGGCCGAGGCCACGGTCAGCTTCGGCGCAATCGTCGTCGTGACGGGCTTTGCCGGCACCTTCGCCGGCGGCTGGCTCGGCGATTACTGCACGCGCTATTCGCGCCAGGCTTACCTGTGGCTGTGCGGGATCTCGGTGCTGCTGGCCGCCCCCTTCGTGTGGGCCGCGCTCAATACGGCGGCGCCGACCGCCTATACCGTCTACATGGTGATCGCCCAGTTCCTGATCTTCCTGTCGACCGGCCCGATCAATGCGGCGATCATCAACGTGGTCTCGCCGTTCGAGCGGGCGTCCGCGATCGCGCTGAGCGTGTTCGCGATCCACCTGCTCGGCGATGCACTCTCGCCGCCGCTGATCGGTGCGCTGTCGGACGCCGCCTCGCTGGGCCAGGCGGTGCAGATCGTGCCGGCGTCGGTGCTGCTCAGTGGTGTCCTGTGGTGCCTGGCGGCGCGTGCCCAGCGCGCTCCCGACCGATAGCGAGCAGCGCGTCGCGCAGGTCGGCGCGATCGGCAATCGTCTCGAGATCCTCGCTCATCTTGCGCTGCCAGTTCGGATACTCATCGTGGGTGCCGGGCACGTTGACCGGTTCGATCATGCCGAGCAGGTCCTCGAGCTGCAGCGAGGCGAGCGCCGCGGCCGAGCGCGCGAGGTAGCGGTGCAGCGCCTGCGCGAGCGCGGGCGTGAAGGGCTCGCCGCCGCTGAGCGGGCTGCGCCGGGGCGAGCCCCTCGTCGCGCAACGCGTCGAGGATGTCGGCGCGGTCCGCGTCGCGCTCGCGCCGGACCTGGTCGCGCACCGCCTCGCTCGGGTACTGGTGCAGCCGCTCGCGCAGCACGATGTCCTCGCTCCCCCAGTAGCTGCGCAACGTCGGCAGGTCATGCGTCGTGACGGTCGCGAGCGCCGGCCGCAGGTATTCGGCCGGCCGGCGAAAGCGGCGTCCGTCCTTCTCGAACAGCATCACCTTGTAGTGAAAGAGGCCATACTGCGGCATGGCGGCGCGCACCTCGTCGGGCACGACGCCGAGATCCTCGCCGACCACGAGACAGGCGTTGCGCTGGCTCTCCAGCGCCACCACCGCGAACATCAGGTGCAGCGGATAATGCACGTAGGCCCCGTCCGTCGGCGACATGCCGGCCGGCACCCACCAGAGGCGAAACAGCGACATCACGTGATCGAAGCGCATCGCGCCGTAGTGACGCATGTTGTCGCGAACCAGGGCGATGAAGCCCTGCATCCGCGTCTGCTGCATCGTCGACGGGATCCTGCGGCGGAATGCCCCAGCCCTGCCCCTTCAGCGCGAGCGGATCCGGCGGCGCGCCGATCTCGGCGGAGAGCCGGTAGCTCGCGCGCTCAGCCCAGGTCTCCGACCCCGAGGCATTCGCGCCGACCGCATAGTCGCCGTACAGGCCGATCGGCATGCCGAGCGCGCGCGAGAGCGCCTGGGCCTCGTGCAGCTGCTCGTGCGCCAGCCATTGCAGGTAAAGAAAGAACTCGATGCGCTGCGCGTGCGCCGCGGCAAAATGCGCCGCGGCCGCTCCCTGCGGATCGCGGTACTCCTCGGGCCAGTTCATCCACCCGGACTGGCACTTGCGCGTATCGCGTAGGAACGTGTCGATGGCGTCGAAGCGCGCATGGCGCTCGAGCAGTTCGCCGCCTTGTTCGACAAAGGCGCGAAAGCGCGCCGCGCGCGGCGTGCCGTTCACGAGGTGACGCGAGCGGAATTCGTCGTACAGGTACTGCAGGATGTCGAGCTTGAGCCGGGCGACCGCCGCGTAGTCGACCAGGCCGCCGGCACGCAGCTCCGCGAGCCGGGCCGTGAAGCGCTTCGATGCGACCTTGCGCTGCGCCGCGCCGCAGACGGAGAACTCCAGCACCTCCGGCACCGCGATGTACAGGATGTTGAGGAAATGCCGGTTCGAGGCGCTGTAGGGACTCGACCTGCGCCGGGGCGGCCGGCGCCAGCGCGTGCAGCGGATTGACGCCGATGAATCCGGCGCCGAGCGGCGCCAGCCAGCGGATCATCTGCGTCAGGTCGCCGAAATCGCCGATCCCCCAGTTGCGCTGGGAGCGCAGCGTATAGAGCTGCACGGTCACGCCCCACTGGCGCGCCCCCGCGCTGATCGCGGACGGCTCGTAGCACCTGGCCGGGGCGATGATCAGCCGGCACCGGGCGGCGGGCCCTTCCCCGACGGCTGCCTCCAGATCGTGATAACCGGCCGGCAGTTCGACCGGCAGTTCGAACCGGCGCCGGCTCGCCCAGGCGCCGTCGACGTCGCCGCTCCACAACTCGGGGCAAGCCGAGCCTGGGAGCGAGCCCTGCTGGCGGTGGCCGTCCTCGAGGTGCAGGGTCCAGTTCAGCGCCTGGCCGAGTTCGGCGCCGGACAGCAGCAGGTCGAACCCGATGCGATGACTGTTCGAGGCCGCGACCGGCGGCAGCAGGCGCTTCGCCTGCGACCCCCTCGCCCGCGTGAGCCCCCTGCGCGTCGATCGCGCCCATCGCACGCAGGATCCCCGCCTTGGTCTCGAGGCTGAAATAGCGCAGCTGCCCGCGAAAATCGTAATAGGCATCGCCGATGCCGCGAAGCCGCGCCAGCCGCTCGAGCGATGCGTCATCCATCGGTTCAGCACTCCAGCAGCACGATGCTGCGCCCGCCGAGCGGATAGCTGCGCATCGCGCCGAGACTCTTGACGGCGGGAACATCGTCGCTGGTGTCGAAATGGCAGATCCACGGCACGCCCGGCGGCGGCTCCGGCAGCGCAAACGGCTGCGCCGCGGCGTCGGCATTGACCAGCAGCAATAGCCGCCCCACCGGGCTGCTGCCGCGTCCGTACCACATGCCCAGCGTACGCAGTTGAGGGTCGCACCCAGTCACCCTGGGTCATCTCAATGCCGCGCGGATGCAGCCACGTGACGTCCTTGGCGCCGGCGTGCACCGGGGCCCCGAGCAGAAACGTATCGCGCCGGAACTCGGCGTGCTGCCGGCGCAGCTGCGCGATCAGGCGCATGAAGCGCGAGCAGGTCGACGTTCGCGGCTCGCGCAGCCGCCAGTCGACCCAGGAGATGTCGTTGTCCTGGCAATAGGCGTTGTTGTTGCCGCGCTGCGTCCGCGCGAACTCGTCGCCCGCCTGCAGCATCGGCACTCCCTGGGAGAAGAACAGCGTGGCGAGGAAATTGCGCATCTGGCGCCGCCGCGTCGCATTGACCTCGGCGTCCTCGGTCGGACCCTCGATGCCGCAGTTCCAGCTCAGGTTGTGTCCATGGCCGTCGTTGTTGTTCTCGAGATTCGCCTCGTTGTGGCGATCGTTGTAGCTCACCAGATCGCGCAGCGTGAAGCCGTCGTGCGCGGTCACGAAATTGACGCCGGCGGTGGGCTTGCGGCTGTTGTGGCGGAACATGTCGCTGGATCCGGCAAAGCGCTCGGCGAGTTCGCCGACTTTGCCCGCATCGCCGCGCCAGAACGAACGCACCGTATCGCGATAGCGGTCATTCCACTCGGCCCAGCCGGCCGGAAAGCGGCCCAACTGGTAGCCGCCGAGACCGATATCCCAGGGCTCGGCGATCATCTTCACATGCGCGAGCGAGGGCACGACGCGCACCGCGCTGGAAGAACGGCGAGTGTTCGTTGAAGCCGTTGTCGTCGCGCGCCAGCACGGTTCCCAGGTCGAAGCGGAATCCGTCGACGTGCATCTCCTCGACCCAGTACCTGAGGCAATCGATGATCAGCGCGCGCACCGCCGGATGATCGCAGTTGACCGTGTTGCCGCAGCCGGTGACATTCTCGTAGTGACGCGGCTCCTCGCGCATCAGCCGGTAGTAGACCGGGTTGTCGATGCCGCGCAGGCTGGTAGGTCGTGCCGTGCTCGTTGCCTTCGGCGGTGTGATTGAAGACCACGTCGAGGATGACCTCGATGCCGGCGGCGTGCAGCGCCTTGACCATGGCCTTGAATTCGGCGACGGCATCGAGCACCGCATATTCGTTCGCGGGCGCGAACCACGCGATCGAGTTGTAGCCCCAGTAGTTGGCCAGCCTGCGCTCGAGCAGGAACTGTTCGCTGATGAACGCCTGGCACGGCAGCAGCTCCACCGCCGTCACGCCGATCGACTTGAGGTGCTCGATCACGCTCGCGACCGTGAGGCCCAGGTACTTTCCGCGCCAGGGCTCCGGGACGCCCGGGTGCAGGGCCGTGAAGCCCTTTACGTGCAGTTCGTACATGACCGTATTGCGCCAGGCCACCGCCGGCGGCCGGTCCCCTTTCCAGTCGAACGGCGCATCGACGACCACGCTGCGCAGCGGCAGGGTCCTGCTCAGCGCCCGCGCATACGGGTCGATCAGTGCGATCGCCGGATCGAAGCGATCGCCGGGCTGCGGCGATTCCGGTCCGTGCACATGAAAGGCGTAATGCGTGCCGGGGCCGGCGTGCGCCGCGGGCACCAGACCGTGCCAGACGTCCCCGGTTCGCGCCGGCAGGTCGAATCGCTCCAGTTCCGCGCCGCCGACCGGATCGAACAGGCACACCTGCACGCGGCTCGCGCGGCTCGAGAACAGCGCAAAATTGACGCCGCGCTTGGCGAGCGCCGCGCCGAGAGGCCGTGCCGCGCCCGCCGCTAACCGTTTCACTTCAGGCTGGCCCGCAGAAGAACATCGCGCCGAGCGGAGGCAGGTTCAGCCGTATCGAGTACGGGTAACCCTGGCATCCCTGATCGTGTGCCTCCACGGCGGCCTGCCGGTTGTATCCCGAGCCGCCGAAGCGCGCCTCGTCGGTATCCAGCACCTTGCGGTACTGGCCGCGCTCCGGCACGCCGAGCGCATACTGGTCGCGCGGCACCGGCGTCGCGTTGAACACGCAGGTGTAGGGCGGGCCCTCGTCGCCGCCCGTGCAGCGGCGCTGGAATGCCCAGATGCTCTCGTCGGCATTGTGCAGATCGACCCAGCGGAATCCGTCGTGATCGCGGTCGCTGCCGTACAGCTGCGGGGCGCGCAGGTACAGGTGATTCAGCGTGCGCGTCAGCTCGTACAGCGTCAGGTGCTCGGGATGCTCCATCAGGTACCAGTCGAGCTGTTCGTAGTCGCGCCACTCCTGCCACTGCCCGAACTCGGAACCCATGAACATCAGCTTCTTGCCGGGATGCGCGATCATGTAGGCGAGGAACATGCGCAAATTCGCGCGTTTCTGCCAGTCGTCGCCCGGCATCTTGCTGAGCAGCGCGCGCTTGCCGTGCACGACTTCGTCGTGCGAGATCGGCAGGATGAAATTCTCCGACCAGGCGTACATGAACGAGAAGGTGATCAGGTTGTGGTTGTAGCGCCGGTACACCGGGTCGAGCGAGATGTAGCGCAGCGTGTCGTTCATCCACCCCATGTTCCATTTGAAATTGAACCCGAGGCCGCCGAATTCCGGCGGCGCGGTCACGCCGGCGAAAGCCGTCGACTCCTCGGCAATCGTCAGCGAGCCGGGAAAGTCGCGATGCACGGCGTTGTTCATCTGGCGCAGGAAATCGATCGCCTCGAGATTCTCGCGCCCGCCGTAGCGGTTCGGCAGCCATTCGCCGGGATTGCGGCTGTAGTCGAGGTACAGCATGGAGGCGACCGCATCGACCCGCAGGCCGTCGACGTGATACCGGTCCATCCAGTACAGCGCATTGGCGACCAGGAAGTTGCGCACCTCGTGGCGTCCATAATTGAAGATCTTGGTGCCCCACTCGGTGTGCTCGCCTAGACGGGCATCCGCGTGCTCGTACAGCGAAGACCCGTCGAACTGGGCCAGGCCGTGCTCGTCGCGCGGAAAATGCGCCGGAACCCAGTCGAGGATCACGCCGATGCCCGCCTGGTGGCAGCTATCGACGAAATGCATGAAATCCCTGGCCGAGCCGTAGCGCGAGGTCGGCGCGAAATAGCCGGTGACCTGGTATCCCCAGGAGGCATCCAGCGGGTACTCCGCGACGCCCATCAGCTCGAGGTGCGTATAGCCCATTTCCTTGACGTAGGGGATCAGCTGGTGCACCGCCTCGTTCCAGCTCATGAACGGCGGCGTGCGATGGTCCCAGGGCCGGCGCCAGGAGCCTAAATGCACCTCATACACATTCAGCGGCCGGCGCAGCGGATCGACCGCGGCGCGCGAGCCGATCCAGTCGTGGTCGCGCCACTCGTAGCCGTCGATCGCGTGACGACGGAACTGTTATCGGGACGCAATTGCATCGCGAACGCCATAAGGGTCGGCCTTCAGCAGCAGCCGCCCGTCGCGCGTGCCGATCTCGAATTTGTACAGCGCACCCACGCCAACGCCGGGCACGAAGGTCTCCCACACCCCGGAGACGCCGCGGCCGCTCATCACGTGGCGCCGGCCGTCCCAGTCGTTGAAGGAGCCGACGACGCTGACGCGCTCGGCATTGGGCGCCCAGACGGCGAAATGCGTGCCCTCGACGCCCGCCACGCTGCGCGGATGGGCTCCCAGCTTGTCGTAGATGCGCTCGTGCTTGCCTTCGCCGAACAGATACAGGTCGAAGTCAGTGATTAGTTGTTCAGTCAAGTGGTGCTGTTCCTCAGGGGACCGGTTCGATGTTCCAGATGCGCTCGGCATATTCGCGAATGCTGCGATCGCTGGAGAAATATCCCATGTTCAGGCAATTGATGACCGCCTTTCGGCTCCAGTCATCTTCCTTGAGGAACAACTCATCCACACGGTCCTGCGCTGCAGAATACGCCGCAAAATCCGCCAGCACCAGATAAGGTTCGCCGTCGGCCAGAAGCCGCCGGGCGACCTGGCGTCCCTCCTCGGGACTGTCAGGCGAGAAGAAGCCGGATTCGATGAGCTCGATCGCGCCCCGCAGTTCTTCGTTCGCCTGCATTTCCCGCCCCGGCCGGTAGCCGGCGGCGCGCCGCTGGACAGCCTGCTCGGCCGTCAGCCCGAAGATGAAGATGTTGTCCGCGCCGACGTGGTCGCGGATCTCGATGTTCGCGCCGTCCAGCGTGCCGATCGTCAGCGCGCCGTTCAGCGCCAGCTTCATGTTGCCGGTTCCCGAGGCCTCCATCCCGGCGGTCGAGATCTGCTCGGACAGGTCGGCTGCGGGAATGATCTTCTGGGCGAGCTGACAGTCGTAGTCCGGCAGGAACAGCACGCGCAGCCGGTCGCGCACCGCCGCATCGGCATTGATCGTGTTCGCGACATTGTTGATCAGCTTGATGATCGCCTTGGCCATGTGATAACCCGGGGCGGCCTTGCCCGCGAAAATCACCGTGCGCGGAACGATGCGCGCGTGCGCGTCGCGCCTGATGCGGTTGTAGCGCGCGACGACGTACAGCAGGTTCAGCGTCTGCCGCTTGTACTCGTGGATCCGCTTCACCTGCACGTCGAACAGCGAATCGGGATTGACGTCGACGTCGAGGCGGCGCCGCAGCGCGGTCGCGAGGCGCACCTTGTTGGCCCGCTTGATGTCGCGGAAGCGCTGCCGGAACAGCGGATCGTCGGCCGAGTCGCGCAATGCGCCGATGACGCCGAGATCGTTCTCCCAGGCGTGGCCCAGCTGCTCGCTGAGCAGCATCGCGAGGCCGGGATTCGACTGTTTCAGCCAGCGCCGCACCGCGATCCCGTTCGTGACATTGGTGAAGCGCCTGGGGTACACCTCCGCGAATCCGCGGAACACGTGCGTGCGCATCAGGTCCGAATGCAGCCGCGCGACGCCATTGACGCAATGGCTGCCGATGATGGCGAGGTGCGCCATGCGCACCTGGCGGTTGTCGCCGACCGTAATGATCGATAAATCGCGCTGGCGCTCGACGTCGCCGGGGTGGTTCGCCGCGACCATCGCGAGGAAGTCCCGGTTGATCAGGTAGATGATTTCCAGGTGGCGCGGCAGCAATCGCTCGAACATCGCCACCGGCCAGGCCTCGAGCGCCTCGGGCAGCAGGGTATGATTCGTGTAGGAGAATACCTGGCCCGTGATGCGCCAGGCCGACTCCCACGGCACCAGGTACTCATCGACCAGCAGCC
This sequence comes from uncultured Gammaproteobacteria bacterium, assembly GCA_963706815.1. Lineage (GTDB taxonomy): Bacteria > Pseudomonadota > Gammaproteobacteria > Steroidobacterales > Steroidobacteraceae > Bog-1198. Next base: position 871,981 of record CAVPNS010000002.1, on the reverse strand, counting down.
GCATCAGCTCCGGGATCGCCAGCGTCGGATGCGTATCGTTGAGCTGGATCGCGAGCGCCTCGGGCAGCGACTCGAGCGCCCGCCGCTCCGCCAGGTGCGTCGCGAGCATGTCCTGCAGGCTCGCGCTGACGAAAAAATACTGCTGCTTGAAGCGCAGCTCCCTGCCCTGCGGCGTCGAATCGTCCGGATACAGCACGCGCGACAGGTTCTTCGCCTCGACCTGGTCGTGGACGGCCGCCGCATAATCGCCGGTGTTGAACGCATCGATCTTGAACGGCGTCAGCGCGCGTCCCGACCACAGTCGCAGGTGATTGACCGACTCGCAGCGGTTGCCGGGAACCAGCTGGTCAAAGGCGATCGCGAGGATATCGCTGGTGTCGACCCAGCGATGCGGCTGTGCGGCATCGCCGCCGGCGGCCGTGCCGAGGCTGCGGCCGCCGAAACGCACCGTGTACTGCAGGTTGCCGCGCGGCCGCTCCCAGGGATTGCGCAGCCGCAGCCAGCTGCTGGCGATCTCGCGCTGCGCGCCGGTGGAGTCGATGACCTGCGTGAAGATCCCGTAGTCGTAGCGTATGCCGTAGCCGACCGCCGCGTACTGCTGCGTGGCCAGTGAATCGAGGAAGCAGGCCGCGAGCCGGCCGAGACCGCCGTTGCCGAGGCCGGGATCGACTTCCTCGCGCGCCACGACCTCGAGCTCGTGACCCATGCCGCGCAGGGTCTCGCGCGCTTCGCGCAGGATGTCGTCGCCGAGGCTGTGCAGCGCGTTCATCAGCGAATTGCCGGGCAGGAACTCGACCGACAGGTAACAGACGCGCTTGCTGCGCGTCGCGGCGATACGTTTCTGCGTCGCCAGCCAGCGCAGCGTCAGCTCCTCGCGCACCGCGATCGACAGGGCATCGTACAGGTCGCGCGCCGTCGCCGTCGCCGGGTCCCGCCCGAGCTCCCGCGTCATCCGCTCGACCAGCACCGCATGCAGCATCCCGCCGCGCAACGCCACCGTGCGCCGCGTGGGGCTGCCGCTGGTGGCCATTTCGATCTTTTTTGCTTCTACTTTCATGATTCCCGGATCGGTCCTGCGTGAACAAGCTCCGCGCTATTATATGAACAGTGAGGTACGTAAGTCGTGGAGCCTTCTATCAGGACGCCTACTGCTTCTCAATACGGGCATCCCGAAAGCCGCACGCGCAATGCCCTGGCGGCGTGCGCGGCGCTGCTCGCGGTGCTGCTCAGTGGCTGCGCGACGCAGCGCATCGCGCCCCTTCCGGGCGCCGCCTCCGGCGTGATTCCGGCGCCGCCCAGCACCCCCGCCGGCGCAGCGACCCCCGCGGGCGGCACGGCGATCTTCCTCGAGCGCGCGCAGGCCATGCTGGGCCAGCCTTACCGGTTTGGCGGCGCCCAGCCCGGCGGCTTCGATTGCAGCGGCCTGGTGGTCTTCGCGGCCCGGGATGCGGGTGCACGGCTGCCGCGCACGACGCAGGAGCTGCTCTCGGTCGGCGACCCCGTACCGCGCGAACAGCTGCGTGCCGGCGACCTCGTGTTCCTGCACCTGGCCGCCAAGGAACTGCACGTCGGCATCGCGCTCGATGAGCGGCGCTTCATCCATGCGCCGTCCTCGGGTGGCTTCGTGCGCATCGACACGCTGGAGCGCGAGCCGTATGCACGCGGCTTCCTGGTTGCCCGGCGCATCCGCTTTCCGCCGGCCGCGCCAACCCAGACGGCGCCAACCCTGACGGCGCCACCCCAGACAGCGCCACCCTAGACGACGCCAAACTGCAGGGCCGCGAGCCGCGCATACAGCGGGCTCTTCTCCAGCAGTTCGGCATGCGTGCCGACCGCGACCCGGCGACCGTGATCCATGACCACGATCCGGTCCGCCTTGAATACCGTGGCCAGGCGGTGCGCGATGATGATCGTCGAGCGTCCGCGCATCAGCTTCTCCAGCGCCTGCTGCACGAGCCGCTCCGACTCGGCGTCGAGCGCGCTCGTGGCCTCGTCGAGCAGCAGGATCGGCGGGTCCTTCAGGATCGCCCGCGCGAGCGCGATGCGCTGGCGCTGTCCGCCCGAGAGGCGCGTGCCGCGCTCGCCGAGGAACGTGTCGTAGCCTTGCGGCAGCCTTGCGCAGAAATTCATCCGCAGCCGCCGCCTGCGCCGCGGCCTCGATTTCGCGCATCGCTCGCATCGGGGCGGCCGTAGCGTATGTTCTCGCGCGCGCTCGCGCCGAACAGCACCGTCTCCTGCGGCACGAGCCCGATCTGCCGGCGCAGGGCCACCGGACGAGGTCCGACCAGCGACAGCCCGTCGATCAGCACGCGCGCCTCCCTGGGGATCGTAAAAGCGCAGCAGCATCTGGAACGTCGTGCTCTTGCCGGCGCCCGAAGGACCGACGAACGCGACCGTCTCGCCGGGCGCGACCTCGAGACTGAACTCATCGAGCGCCGCGCTCTCGGGACGCGATGGGTAGCGGAACGTGACCTGGTCGAAGCCGATCCGGCCGCTGGATCCGCGTCGGCAGCGGCAGAGGCCGTGCCGGCGCGGCGATCTTCGGCCGCGCCGCGAGCAGCTCCGACAGCCGCTCCATCGCCCCGGCGGCGCGCTGCATCTCGCCCCACATCTCGGTCAGCGCGGCCGCGGAGGTGCCGACGAATACCGCATAGAGCAGGAACTGGCCCAGCTGGCCGCCGGTCATCTCGCCCGCGAGCACCGCGTGCGCGCCCATCCACAGCACGAACGTGATGCCGCCGAACACGAGCGTGATGCCGACCGCCGGTCAACAGCGCGCGCACGCGCGAGCGGCGCACGGCCGTACGAAGCTCTCCTCGACGGCCCGCGAATAGCGCCGGCTCTGCAGTTCCTCGAGCGTGAAGGCCTGCACCGTCTGGATCGCATTCAGCGTCTCGTCGGCGAGGCTGCTGGTGTCGGCGAGCCGGTCCTGGGAGGCGCGCGACAGGCCCCGCACCCGCCGCCCGATCAGGATCAGCGGCACGACCACGACCGGGATCAGAACGAGGATCACACCCATGAGCTTGGCGCTCGTGAGCCCGAGCATGACCAGCGCACCGATCAGGCTCAGCGAGGAGCGCAGGATGATCGACAGATTGACGCCCGAGATCGCCTGCACCAGCGTCGTATCGGCGGTCAGGCGCGACAGCACCTCTCCGGTGCGCGTGACTTCATAGAAAGTCGGGTCCATGCGCACGACGCGCCGGTACACCGCCGTGCGCAGGTCCGCGACCACGCGCTCGCCCAGCCAGGTCACCAGGTAGAAACGCAGCGCCGCAAATACCCCGTAGATGACCGCGGCGCCGAGAAAGCCGACGAAATACCGGTTGATCGTGCTCGCATCCTGGCCGGCGAGGCCATGGTCGACCAGCTGGCGCAAGCGCCACCGGCAGCGCCAGCATCGCCGCCGAGGCGACCAGCAGCGCGCCCATCGCCGCGAACATCGCAGCCCGGTAGGGCCTCAGGAACGGGACCAGCGCGCGCAGCGGGCTCAAGGTCCTCGCGCGCGGACGCTCGGCAGACTGGTTCATGCCATCATGATCCCATAACGGCAGGACTCGCGCGCGGGCGTTGCGCGCCGTCCACAGTTGCGCATGAATTGGCGCAATGATAGTGTCCGGGAGGCCGCATTTTTTCGCGGCAACAAGCATAAAGAACGGGAGTCGCGATGGCCAACCAGCCCCACAAAATCCTGCGTCGATGCGCGAGCGTCGTGTTGTTTTCATGCGGCATCGCCAGCCTGGCGGCGGCGGACGACAAGCCCGCCGCCGAGGAGACCAGCCTGGGGCCACTGGCCGAGATCGTCGTCACCGCCACGCGCAAGGAGGAAAGCCTCAGCAAGGTGCCCATCAGCGTCACGGCGCTGACCCAGGAAATGCTCGACGTTCGCGGCATCAAGGACTTCCAGGACGTGGCCCGCTTCACGCCCGGCGTCAACATCGACAATTCCGGCACCAACAACATCTCGATTCGCGGCATCGCCTCCACCGGCGGCGCCGGCACGACCGGCATCTACCTCGACGACACCCCGATCCAGATGCGCGCGCTCGCGTTCAATCCGGACGAAGCGCTGCCGAAATCCTTCGACCTGGACCGGGTCGAAGTGCTGCGCGGCCCGCAGGGCACGCTGTTCGGCGCCGGCTCCGAGGGCGGCACCGTCCGCTACATCACGACCCAGCCGAGCCTGACGAAGACCAGCGTGTACAGCCGCGACGAGATCTCGTATACGCAGGGCGGCGCGCCGAGCTATGAGGCCGGTGTCGCCGCGGGCACCCCGCTGATCGACGGCACCCTGGGCGTGCGCGTGTCGGCCTGGTACCGCCAGGACGGCGGCTGGATCAACCGGATCGATCCGGTTACGCTCGACACGGTCGAGAAGAACGCCAATTACGACCAGACCAAGCTGGTGCGCGTCGCCGCGATCTGGGCGCCGTCGGACACGTGGACCGTGACGCCGAGCTTCTATTACCAGGACCGGTACCGCAACGACGTCGAGAGCTACTGGGGCATCTACTCCAATCCCGGCAACGACAATTTCGTCAGCGCCAACCCGACGCAGCGAACGGTGCCGGATACGTTCTACATCCCGGCGCTGAAGATCGAAGCGAACTTCGGCGCCGTAAAGCTGATCTCGAACACCTCGTACTACCACCGCCAGGAGGAGACCGGCTACGACGGCACGCTGTACAACCTCGGCTTCTACCTGACGCAGCCCACCGCGGCCGAGGCCGCGCAGGGCGCAACGCCGGTGTTCCCGATCGGCGATATCCTCGGCAATGGCGTCTCGTTTCCGTTCCTCGACGGGACCGGCCTGCACCTGCCGGCCGGCGCGACGAACTACCGCTCGCCCGCCTCGGTCGACAACGGCCAGCAGAACATCACCCAGGAAATCCGGCTGCAGTCGAACGACCCGAACTCCCAGCTGACCTGGACGACGGGCCTGTTCTTCTCCGAAAACCGCCAGAGTTACCTGGAACAGATCCACGATCCGCTGCTGAACGAGCTGTCGCTGGCCGCAACCGGCAATCCGTACCAGACCTATTTCACGTCGTACGCGACCGGCAACCCGATCAACGAGCTGACCTCGGGGCCGTTCGCCTACGATTCGTATTACCTGCAGACGTTCTCGAAGGACAAGCAGTATGCGTGGTTCGGCGAGGGAACCTACGCGTTCACGGACCAGTGGAAACTGACCGTCGGCCTGCGCGAATCGAAGACCGAGTTCTCGTTCAATACGCTGACCGGCGGGCCGCAGCTGTTCCTCGAGCCGCAGACCGGCAGCGCCGGCATCCAGGAGAATTCGTTCACGCCGAAGGTCAGCGTCGACTACCAGTACGACCCGCATAACCTCTATTACTTCACCTACGCGAAGGGCTTCCGCCCGGGCGGCGGCAACAATCCGGTGCCGGCGGCGGCCTGCGGTTCGGATTTCGTGAATTTCGGCATCGAGAATACCGGCGCGCCGAAGACGTTCAGCTCCGACAGCGTCAACAGCTTCGAGGTCGGCGCCAAGAACAACATCGACAACCGGCTCAAAATCGCCAGCAGCATCTACGTGATCAAGTGGAGCAACATCCAGCAGACCGTCGTTCCGCCGATCTGCCAGATCTCGTTCATCGCGAACCTGGGCGCGGCCACTGCGAAGGGCGCGGACATCCAGGCCGAATGGGCCGTGACGGACGCCTTCACGGCGGAACTGGCCGCCGGCTACACCGACGGCCGCTACACGCAGGACTCGCGCTTGACCGCGGCGGAGAAGCAGCCGATCGTCGCGAGCGGCGATGCGATCGTGGGCCAGAGCGGCCAGCCGACCTCGCCGGTCACGATCACGATCGGCCTCGAATACAAGTTCACGGCGTTCGCGCGTGAGTCGTTCGTGCGCATCGACGACGAGTACGAGGGCCGCGCCAAGTGGCCATCCCCGCAGCAGGACCAGGCGACCCTGCAGGGCGATCCGGTCAACTACACGCTGCCATCGACGACCTTCGCCTCGGCACGGGCGGGCATGAACTTCGGCCCCTGGCAGATCGCCGCGTTCGTCGACAACCTCTTCGACTCGCACACGATCACGAACTATGAGTTCTCGATCAATTCGCAGGTGCTGAACGCGGCGGGCAACCCCGCGTACAGCCGCCTGGAACGCGACTTCACGTTCCGGCCGAGGACCATGGGCCTGACCTTCACCTACCGCAGCAATTAAATCGGCCCGTCAGATCAGCCGGTAGACGCTCTCGAACCGCGCCCGCGCGACGACTCCATGGTCGCCGGGCGCATACTCGAGCAGCCAGTCCCCGGGTTCCCCGTGCAGGCGGTCCCCGCCCGCCGAGCGCTCGATCGTGAACGCGAACGGGATCTGCCTGGCGCGCACCGGCACCGGGATGTTGCGGTAACGCCCCGGCTGCCCCGCGACGGTCGGCGCCTCGGGACGGTATTTCGCATCGAAGCGGTCCCTCGAGACGCTCCAGCGATCCCCGGTGGACCCGGTCAGCAGCGCGTCGCCGGCCGCGTACGCGTTCAGCCCCACCGCACTCGCGAGGGCGCCGGCGCCGGCGGCGAATTGCACGTCGACGAGTTCGTCCTTGATCGCGTCGCGCGCGAGCGGGTCGGCGCGAAGATCGGGATTCTGCAGGTGCGTGCCGCTCATGGCTATATGTCCGTATAGTTTGCGAAATCCCGGTTAATCAAGGCCGTTTGCATTGGTTTTGGCACAATGTTATCGTCGGATATAAGATTTATTACATGCATTATATTAAAGACCGGGGGTCGCCGATGTCCAAAATTATCCGCAGCCCGCGCCGCCTCGGCGCAGCGATCAGCCTCGCGGTACTCGCCGGCACCAGCGCCGTCGCCGCGGACAAGCCGGACGAAACTTCCGCAAGCGTCGGGGGCCTCGAGGAAATCGTCGTCACGGCAACCCGCCGCGAGGAGAGCATCAGCAAGGTGCCGATCAGCATCACCGCGCTGACCCAGGATGATCTCGACCAGAAGGGCATCCGGGATTTTTCCGAGATGGTGCGCTTCACGCCCGGCGTCTCGATCGACACCTCCGGCACGAACGCGATCTCGATTCGCGGCATCTCCTCCTCCGGCGGAGCCGGCACGACCGGCATCTACATCGACGACACGCCGATCCAGATGCGCGCGCTCGGCTTCAACCCGGACGACACGCTGCCGAAGACCTTTGACCTCGACCGGGTCGAGGTGCTGCGCGGGCCGCAGGGCACGCTGTTCGGCGCCGGCTCCGAGGGCGGCACCGTGCGCTACATCATGGCGCAGCCGAGCGTCACGACCGAGTCGACCTATGCGCGCACGGAACTTTCGTACACGCAGGACGGCTCGCCGAACTACGAGGCCGGCATTGCGCATGGCGGCCCGATCATCGACGGCGTGCTCGGCTACCGGGCCAGCGTCTGGTCGCGCTTCGACGGCGGCTGGATCAATCGCGTCGACGAGACCACCGGTGCGCTCACCGAGAAGAATGCCAATAGGGCGACCACGACGGCGCTGCGCTTCGCGCTGCTGTACCAGCCGGCGGACAACGTCAGGATCACGCCGAGCATCGCCTTCCAGGACAAGCAGCAGCACGACGATTCGACCTACTGGCCGGCTTACTCGAATCCCGGCGGCGGACAATTCAACGATGCAACGCCTGAACTGATCCCGCAGCCCGACAAGTACTACCTGCCGGCGCTGAAAATCCAGGTCGACTTCGAGCACATGACGCTGATCTCGAATTCCTCGTACTATCATCGGGACCAGCAGGATTCCTACCAGGGCACCGTGTACGACCTCGCGTTCTACCAGGCCCTGGGGTGGGCCGGCGCGCTCGGCAACACGGCATACAACTATCCGTATCCGCTGGGCTGCGGCTCGTCATCCACCGCGACGACCGAGCCCTGTTCGTGGTATCCGCTGCTCGACTCGAAAGGCGTCCACCTGCCGGCCGGATTCCAGAATTACGCGACGCCGAACACGATCACGAACCAGCAGCGCTCCTGGACCCAGGAGCTGCGCCTGCAGTCAAGCGACAAGGACAGCAAGCTGAAATGGACGCTCGGCGCGTTCTGGTCGCTGGCCCAGGAAGTCTCGATCGAGCAGCTCAATGATCCGAACATCGGCAATTTCATGTCGGCGCTGTACGGCGGTCCCACGTTCGACTCGTATTTCGGCACCGGCGCCAGCGCCCCCGCCAACATCGCGAACAGCATTTTCGGCGCGTACTACAACTGCACCGGGGCGCCGGGCAGCACCCCGCAGCCGGCCTCGGCGCCGATTCCGAACTGCGACATCTACTACAACTACAACAAGAGCTTTGACCGGCAGCTCGCCGGATTCGGCGAGCTGAACTACAAGCTGACGGACACGCTGTCGGTGACCGCCGGCGCGCGCGTGGCGAAGATGGGCTTCTCGCTGTCGCATTACGCGAATGGCTACGAGAACTACGGGCCGGGACTGTCCAGCGGGTCGCAGTCGGAAGTCGCGGTCACGCCGAAGCTTGGCCTGAATTACCAGGCGGACGATCACAACCTGTATTACTTCACCTATGCCAAGGGCTTCCGGCCGGGCGGCTCCAATCCGCCGCTGCCGCCGCTGTTCTGCGGCCCGGGCCTGGTCCAGGACGGCTTTGCGAGCGGCGAGGCGCCGCCGACCTACAAATCCGATACCACGCAAAGCTACGAGATCGGCTCGAAGAACAATTTCAATGACCGGCTCAAGATCGCCACCAGCGTCTATTACATCAAGTGGAATGGCATCCAGCAGAACGTGTACGTGGCCGGCAACTGCGGATTGCAGTTCACCGACAACCTGGGAACGGCGGTTGCCAAGGGTTTCGACTTCCAGGCCGACGCCGCGATTGGCGGCGGATTGTCGCTGGAGGCATCGGTCGGCTACACGAGCGCGCGGTTCACGCAGAATTCACTGGCTGGCCTCGCCATCGCCGGCGACGCGATCTCGGGCGAAGCGGCGATCAACTACAGCCCCGGCACGAACGCGCCGTGGACGATCGCGGTGGGGCCGAATTTCGATTTCCGCGCGATGGATCGCGATGCCTTCGTGCGGCTCGACTGGGAATACACCAGCAAGAACCCGTGGCCGGCGCCGGTCCAGGATCCCGCCAGCGCGCAGTACGACCAGTTCTCGTATTCGTTGCCGTCGACGAGCTTCGTGTCGCTGCGCAGCGGCGTCAAGCTCGGCAACTGGCAGGTATCGGCCTTCATCGACAACCTGTTCGACTCGCACACGATATCGAATTACGCGCTGGTGCAGAACGACTCGTTCAATCCCGCCGGGCCGGTGCGGCCGCAGGAGAATGACTTCACGTTCCGCCCGCGCACGTTCGGCATCACGGCGACGTTCAAGCAGTAAGGGAGGCGCGCCGTCGCCTGCAGACCAGGCGACAGCGCGGGATCTCAGGCGACCGCGCGCGCCTCCGCCGGGATGCCGCAGGCGGCCCGGACCGACTCGGCGAGGATATTCAGCCCTTCTTCGAGCACGCCGTCCTGGATCGTCAGCGGCGACAGCAGCCGCACGACGTTGGCGGCCGTTCCGCAGGACAGCAGGATCAGTCCGCGCTTCTCCGCGTGCGCCACGATCGAGCTCGTCAGCGCCGCATCCGGCTCTTTGGTCTTCGCATCCTTGACGAGCTCGAACGCGACCATCGCGCCGACCCCGCGCACTTCGCCGATGCACGGCAGCTGCTTCGCGAGTTCATCCAGGCGCTTGCGCATCGTTGCGCCAATCCGCTCGGCACGCGCGAACAGGCCTTCGGATTCGATGACGTCGAGCACCGCGTGCGCGGCGGCGAGGCTGATCGGATTGCCGCCATAGGTGCCCCCTAAGCCGCCGCTGTGCGCAGCATCCATGATGGTCGCGCGGCCGATGACGCCGGACAGCGGAAAGCCGCCCCCTAAGCCCTTCGCGACCGTGATCAGGTCCGGGACGACGCCGGCGTGTTCGACCGCGAACATCCTGCCGGTGCGCGCGACGCCGGTCTGCACTTCGTCGGCGATCAGGACGATGCCGTGCTCATCGCAGATCCGGCGCAGCGCGCGCAGGAATTCCGGCGGCGCGATATTGAACCCGCCCTCGCCCTGCACCGGCTCGATAATGATCGCGGCGACCGACTTCGGGTCCACGTCGGCATGGAACAGCTGATCGAGGCTCGCGAGCGCATCTTCAACCGAGACGCCTCGGTAAGCGTTCGGAAAGTCGGCGTGAAAGATATCCGCCGGGAACGGCCCGAAGCCCTTCTTGTAGGGGCTGACCTTTCCGGTCAGGCCCATCGCCAGCAGCGTGCGCCCATGAAAGCCGCCCGCGAACGCGATCACGGCGCTGCGTTTGGTAAATATCCTGGATATTTTTATAGCATTTTCAATAGCTTCCGCACCAGAGTTCAAGAAGATTGTCTTCTTAGCGAAGTCCCCCGGAGCCAGCTTGTTGAGACGCTCGGCGAGCGCAATGTAGGACTCGTACGAGGCGACGTGGAAGCAGGTATGCGCAAACAGCTCGCTTTGCTTCGCGACCGCCTGCATCACCCGCGGGTGCCGATGCCCGGTGTTGACGACCGCGATGCCGGCGGCGAAGTCGATGAAACGGCGGCCATCCACGTCCCACAGCTCGGAATTCTCGGCTTTTGCGACGAAGATTCCCTTGGTGCCGACCCCGGCCGGCACGGCGGCAGTCTGGCGCGCTTTCAGATCGGTGGATTTGGACATGTCTGGTTCCTCGGAATTAGTGGGCTCGATAGGCGGAACGGTATCATTGCCGGGCTTTTTGAGCAAAACTGAGGCGCTGTGGCTGACCATCCTCCAACCGCTGCCGGCGGCATCGCGACGGTACGCGTGATTCGCGCGGGCCCCGGCGAGCGCATGGAACGGGACGATCGGGTCGTCGTCGAGGCGCCGCTGGAATTTCAGCTGCATCATCCGGCGTTGGGAGGAGAACCGGTTTCCTTCGGCGGCACGATGCGCACCCCGGGCGATGATGAGGTCCTGGCCGCAGGACTGCTGTACGGGGAAGGCATCGTCAATCGCGCCAGCGATATCGTTGCGATAGAGACCAGCACGCGCCGCCCGAACGTCGTCAACGTACGCCTTGATCCGGCGGTCGCGATGGAATTCGAGGCGCCTGCGCGGCGCTTCTCCGCCGGCTCGAGCTGCGGGGTCTGCGGTACGACGAGTCTCGATGCCGCCATCGCACGGGCAGCGGCCACGCGCATCAGCGCCACGGTGTCGCTGGAACTGCCGGTGCTCCTGGCGCTGCCGGATCGCATGCGCGCCGCGCAGTCAAGATTCGGCGATACCGGCGGCATCCATGCGGCAGCCCTGTTCGATTCCGGCGGTACGATGCTCGCCATTGCCGAGGACGTCGGCCGTCACAACGCGTTCGACAAACTGGTCGGCGAGAATCTGCTGCAGGGACGGTTGCCGCTGACGGACCGCATCGCACTGCTCTCCGGCCGCGCGAGCTTCGAGCTCGTGCAAAAGGCGCTGCGCGCCGGAGTCGCGGTGCTGGCCGCGATCGGCGCGCCCTCGAGCCTCGCCGTGAACCTTGCAAACGTCGCCGGGCTCACGCTGGTCGGATTCCTGCGCGAGCGCCACTGCAACGTCTACACTCACGCCGCACGGCTGCGCCAGGCGCAGCCCGCGTCACCCGGGACGCGTCCTACTTGACCTCGTAGCCCCGCGCCTGCATGCACGCGGACTTAGCCCGATAGTAGTTGCTGCTCCCGCCCCCGACTGCGCCGCTCATGGCCTGCGACGGATCGAAGCCCGACTGACCCTTGGCCCAGCTGTGGCACTCGTAATCATCGGCTGCCTGCTGCTCCTTGGTCTGGCCATTCCTGGGGTATACGATCAGGTCGCCCTGACCCTGCGCCATCGGCGGAGGCGGTGCACCCGGCTGATCGGCATTGGGCGGCGGATCGACGACGACGTAGCCGCCGGGCCCGGACGTGTAATAGACGTTGTCGGCGTAGTAATACGGAATGCCGCCAAACCAGACGGTCGAGTAGTACGGCGGCAATACCGAGATCACGAGGCCGATCGGCGGCCGGACCACGACGAATCCCGGCCCGCCCGGTGCGTACCAGATGCCGCCATAGAAATAGAACGGACTGCCGCGGAAATAATACGGCCGGTATCCTTCCGGCAGGAAACGGATCTGCGCGCCGAACGCCGGATAATAATGGCCATGGTTGTAGCGCCCGTCGAGGACATAGCCCCGGCCATCGCGCGCACCGCCGCGCATGGCGCCGCCGTGCATCTCGCCGCCGCGCATCTCGCCGCCCCGGCCCTCCTCGGCCCGGGCCGGCAGCGCCGCCTGCAGCCCCGCAACGGCCACCGCGGCCGCCACCAGAAATGCCATCGTCGATTGTCGTTTCATGATCTTCATGGGCTTACCCTACCGTGTACCCGCGTGCCTCGAGGCAGGCGCTGACGGCGCGCCGGTAGGCCTGGACACGTCCCCTGTCGGCCGCCGCCTGCTGGTTGAGCTGTTGCTGGGCCTGCGCGGCCTGCGCCTGGTTATTGGCATCCACCGTGGAGCCCACGATCGCACCGGTCGCGGCTCCGAACAGCATGCCAAAGCCGCTGTCGCGCGGTCCGGCCAGGATCGATCCGAGGATCGCGCCGCCGATCGCGCCGGTTGCCGTGCCGGCACCGGGCGGCGGCGCTACGACAACGTTGCGGTAGCCCTGCCCGTCCGAACGGCTCGGATCGAATCCGGACTGCTGCACGGCCCAGGTATGGCACTCATACCGGTCGCGCTCGAGCTGATCCTCGGTCTGACCCTTCGCCGGATAGACGAACATGCGCGGCATTACGGCCTGGGGAGCCGGCACGGCGACCGTCCGCACGGGCTGCTGTACGCAGGCGCCGAGCAGGAACAGGGAGCCGAGCGGAATTGCCAATCTCAAAGATGCCAGATTCATGAACGTAGAACTCCTGAAGACACTAATCCACCACGTCTATAACGCAAGTACTGCACTGACGGTTGACACCCCCCGGGCCCAAAGGTTCGCGTCATTTGCCCTTGGCCTTCGGCTTGCGGAACTTCAGGATGAACTGGTCGGTCATCCCGCGGACCGACGGGTCGAAGACGGCTGCGGTGTGGTTATCGGCGCTGTGCATGAGCAGATTGCTGCTCGCTTCGAGCTTGAAGCCCGCGGCCAGCACCTCTTTCTTGACCGTTTCCACGTCGATGCGGTGCAGGGTATTGGTCACCGATGCGCCCGCTCCGGGGGCCGCCGCATGGTCGAGCACCAGGTAGACCCCGCCCGGCTTCAAGGCGTCGAAAACCTGCTTGTTGAGCACGGCAACGTCGATCTTGGCGCTGTTGTGGAAGTCATGGTAATTCTGCGTCGTCCAGACCAGATCGAGCGGCGCCGGGAACGTGATGTTGCTGAGCGGCTGCGCCACGATCGTCACGTTGGCATACGCCGGCTCCTGCGCCAGCGCCCGCGTCGGGGCCGAGTAATCCTTCATGTCGGCCGGGGCATTCGGCGGCAGCGGCGGCGCGAGCGCGTAGACGTGGCCGTGCGGGCCGACGACCTTGCTGAGGATACGGGTGAAATAACCTCCGCCCGGCAGCAGTTCCCCGACCGCATTGCCGCTGCGGACCCCGGCAAAGGCGATCGTCTCGGCCGGCAGGCGGTGCACGTCGCGCTCCCGGTCGCTCGCCGGACGCCCGGGATCTGCGACTGCGGCGGCGATTTTCGCCGGGATGGGCGCGGCAGGTCCGGCCTTGGCCATGACCGACAGGGCAAGCAGGCTTGCGGCGGCAATGATTGGAAGAGTGGTTTTCACGGCTGGCTCCTTCTGGGATTTATTCGTTGGATCGGACAGCATGGCAGAGGGCCCAAGTTGGCGCGAACCGGGCGATGCACCCGGGTATCATGGCGCTAATCTCCGTCTGGCGCACCTTTGGACCTTTAGGCATGGATCTGAGCGTTTTCGACATCTTCAAGATCGGCATCGGGCCGTCAAGTTCCCACACCATGGGACCCATGAACGCCGCCCGAAGTTTCGTCGAATTGCTGGCCGGGCGCCACCTGCTCGAACGGACCACCCAGGTATCCGCGCAACTCTACGGCTCGCTGGCGCTCACCGGGCGCGGCCACTGCACCGACCGGGCGATCCTCCTGGGGCTCGAGGGCCAGAGCCCCGAATCGGTTGATTCGTCGCAGATCGAGGCGAACCTGCGGCGCATACGCGGTACCGGCCGGATACGCCTGCTCGGCCGTCACGAGATCGCGTTCGACGAACCGTTGAACCTGCTTTACCACGTCGATCAGGTGCTGCCGGGCCACTCCAACGGCATGCGCTTCAGCGCCCACGATGTCTCCGACCAGCTCCTGGCGCGCGAGGAGTACTACAGCATCGGCGGCGGATTCGTGATCCGTGCCGGCGACGAGGCCGGCAGCGCCAACGTCCGCTCCGCGGCGCCGTTCCGCTTCAGCAGCGGGGACCAGCTGCTGCAATTCGGCCGTGAACAGGGGCTCGAGATTCACGAACTGATGATCGCGCGCGAGCGCACCTGGTACAGCGACGCCGAGCTGCGCGCAGGGCTGGCGCGGATCTGGCAGGTGATGCAGGACTGCGTGCGGCGCGGATTCGAGGCCCAGGGCCTGCTGCCGGGCGTGCTCGGCGTTCGACGGCGCGCCCCCAAGCTGTCCCGTCAGCTGCTGAGCGGGGACGCGTCGGGCCCGATGCACGCGATCGACTGGGTCAATGCCTTCGCGCTGGCCGTCAATGAGGAAAACGCCGCCGGCGGCCAGGTCGTCACCGCGCCGACCAACGGCGCCGCCGGCATCGTCCCGGCCGTGCTGCACTACTACCGGCGCTTCGAGAGCGGCGCCGACGACGAAGGCGTGACGAGGTTCCTGCTGACCGCGGCCGCGATCGGCATGCTGTACAAGCAGAACGCGTCGATTTCCGGGGCCGAGATGGGCTGCCAGGGCGAAGTCGGCGTTGCCTGCTCGATGGCGGCCGCCGGACTCGTATCCGCGCTTCACGGCAGCAACGCACAGATCGAGAACGCCGCGGAAATCGGCATGGAACACAACCTCGGCCTGACCTGCGACCCGGTGGCCGGGCTGGTGCAGATCCCCTGCATCGAGCGCAACGCGATGGGTTCGGTCAAGGCGATCAATGCGGCCAGGCTCGCGCTGCGCGGCGATGGATCGCACAAGGTCTCGCTCGATCAGGTGATTGCGACGATGCGCCAGACCGGCATCGACATGTCGACGATCTACAAGGAGACCTCGCAGGGCGGCCTCGCGGTCAACGTCCCGGAGTGCTGAGCCGGATCCGCGGCCCGCACGCAAGGCCCGCGCGGGCGCTCAGCGCGTATTCAGCAAGACGGTCGTGTCGAAGCTCTCGAAGCTGTTCAGCACGCGTCCGTACGCGTTGAGCACGACGCGCTCGGCTTCCTTGTCCAGGCGCGCACTGAGCAGCATGCGGATGATCACGTCATCCTGCGGCCGCGAGGCATCCTCCGAGATCAGCTGGTTCGCGAACCGCGCCAGGCGCTGCGTGATCTCGTTCGCGAATTTCAGCCGCACCAGCTCGCCGGCGGCTGCCCCGACCTTGGCCTCCTCGGATATCTCGGCGGCCACGTTCAGCATGAAGCGCGCCTTGTCGATGACGCCAAGGTCGCTGAAGAATTCGATTTCGGACTGTATGTTCATCAGGCGGGAAAGAACTCTATGGGTTTGGTGGTGGTCAGCGGCGCCACGTCCTTCGCATCGAACTTGAACAGGCGGATACGCGCCAGAAGTTTAGCCTCGAATTCCGCGTCGTTCAATTCGCTGGAGACGATGCGCGCCGCCGTGATGTCGCCGCTCGGCGCGATCGAGATCTCGACCACGACCTTGCCCTGCATGGCCGGGTTGTCGCGCAGCGCGCGCGTGTACAGGGCATAGATTGCGCCCTTGTTCTTGTCGAATACCAGCGCGACTTCCTCGGCACTGCGCGAGGCCTTGCCGCTGCCGCCTGGCCTCGTGGTGCCGCCGTTGCCGGCGGCGAGCGTCGGGTCCCTGACCTGCGCCGTGCGGATGCCGTTCAGCGAACCGGATCCGGCCGCCAGGCCGCTGCTCAGGGAAGCGGTCGTGATGCCGCCGCTGGTACCGCCCGCCTTGGACGTCAGGATCGAGCGCTGCACCGTCGCGACGTCGCCGGGATCGTTGGTCTTGGTCTGGTTCTTCGCAAACTTGTCGAGATCATTCTGGTCGCGCAATGCCGCGAGTTCATCCATGTTCGCCAGCAGGCCGCTCTTCGAGGCCTTGACGCGCGGATCGACGGGCTTCGGCTGCGGCACCGGACTGACCGGCACTTTCTCCAGCGGCTTCGGTTCGACCTTCGGCGGCGGCGGTGGCGGCGGCGGTGGCGGCGGTTCCATGACCAGCTTGACGACGCGTTCGGGCAGGGAGTCGGTATTGACCACCGCCTTGTGGGTCGGCAGGAACGGGATCGCCACCGAGAGGATCGCGAAAACGATGATGAGGTTGCGCAGGATCGAGCGGAAGCGCCGCTCCATCTCCTCGCTCGGCGACCACGGCAGGTCGAAGCGCCGGAAGAACGGCGCCGGCATGCCGGCCATGGTGTCAGCTGCGGGGTTTGCGGCCTGCATTTAACTTGCCGCCCGTTCGCGCTCGACCACCGCGAGCGATACCTTGCCGTAGTCCGCATCGCTGCACGTGAACATGATCTTCTTCAGCACGCTGTAGGGCGTGTCCTTGTCGCCCATGATCGTCACCTCGCGCTTGGCGATATCCGACTTCTGCGCCGCGCCGATGATCGTGTCGTTCTGCGCGAGCAGCGCCTGCTTCAGCGGGCCGATGACCGGCCCGGGGCCTGCGACCAGCTCGGAGATCGCGCCGACGCGCTGGCCGTCGACGAATACCGTGTCCTTCGTGACCATCACGACGACCGCGGCGTGCGGCTTGCGCTCGGAGTTCGACAGCGGGATCGAGATGTTCTTCGAGTTCGGCAGGATGTCGGTCTCGGCGGTGTGCGCGAGCAGGAACACGACCAGGATCGTCATCATGTCGATGAACGGTATCAGCGCGAAATGACTGGCGCCGTGGCGCCGCTGGCGGTGCCTGCGGATGCGGTAGGGCGTCATATCGGCGCATCTCCGACGGCGATGTCGGGGAACAGTTCGGCCTTCGAGAACGGCGCGACGGGGAGCTGGTAGACGCGCACCGTGTCCATGATCTGCACCAGCACATCGTAGGGCACGTCGGGTCCGAGCAGCACGCTCGCGTCGGTCATATCGGGAAACTGCGACTTGACCTGGCGCATGAACAGCGACAGGGCGTCCAGGTCGTAACCGGCGGCGCCGTTCGCGAGCAGCTTCAGCGGACCTGAGTTGCGGTCGTTGACGACGATATCGCCGGGATGGACGATGATCTCGAGCTTCAGGCCCTTGGGCAACTCGGGCACCGCCTGGCTGTTCGACGGCAGGTTCAGCTCCAGGATGCTGGTCTTCGAGAACACGGCCGTGAATATCAGGAAGAACACCAGGATCACCATCATGTCGATCATCGGCACGATGTTCAGATCGTCACGCCCCTGATGATAGCGGGAGTGATTGCGGCGGACCCGGCCGATGGCTTTGGATTTCATGGCCCCTCAGGCGACAGTGCGCGCCGTCGTGGTCTGCGCCGCACGCTCGGCCGGGGCCGGGCGCTCGGCCTGGACGGGGCGCTCGACGATCGAGTTGAGGAACTTGAGCGAGGCGATTTCCAGGCTGTCGATCAGCGAGGTCGTCTTGGATTCGAGGAACATGTGCGCGAGCAGCAGCGTGATCGCGACGCCTAAGCCCGACGCCGTGTTGTTCATCGCGACCGAGATCGCCAGCGACAGCAGGCTGGCCTTCTCCGCCGGGTTCGCCGATGCCACGGCGCTGAACGCGCCGATGAGCCCGGTGATGGTCCCTAGAAGGCCGATCAGCAGTCCGACGTTCGCGAGCGACGACAGGTAGTGCGTGCGCTTCTCGATGCGCGGGATGACCTCGAGCAGGCTCTCGTCCATCGCCTTCTCGACGTCGTCGCGCCGGCGCGAATTCGCGATGCGGGCGAGGCCGTAGTTCAGGATCGTGGCGATCGAGGCCTTCGAGCTCTGCGTCAGCGCAGCGACCTGCTTGAAGTTTCCGGCGCCGAGCGGCGGCACCAGTGAATTCCACAGGCTGCGGTTGCGCGCGGTCTCGCGCGTCAGGTACACGAACCGCTCGATCGCGATCGATACGCCGACGACGAAGATCAACGCCAGCGGGTACAGAAACAACCCGCCGTCCTTGAAGAAATTGACTGCCGTATTGAAAGAATTCATCTGCACGCTCCTGTGAAATCCCGAGCCAATTCAACCAGATTTAGTAAAATGAGCCATGACTTACTTCTCACCCTGAGGAGACGGCGCCGGCGCCGGGGCAGAATTCTGGCCCGCCCCGGCCCTGACGGCGTTGTAATACGTCACTTCGCGGCGAAAAACGTCGCGATCCACCGGCGCCAGCACCTCATCGAGCAGGCTGTTCATGGGTTTGCCGACCAGGTCGCCGATATCCGACTTTTTCCAGGGCACAACGTACATAACCTTGGGTAATTCCTTGTTTCCGGTCACCGTGGTCACGCCCAGCTCGACCCGATCGGTACGCTGGTCGGCAGCTTTCCCGCCCCCCTGGGGCGTCTCCAGACCGTGCGCCCGCGGCTCGCCCGCCTCGCTCTGGGCGCTCTTTGGCACTGCCGCAGGCGCCAGAGATGCAGCCTGCTGGGCACGGCTCACCGGGCTGGTGATGCTGCATAACAGCAAAATGCCCAGCGCGGCGACGAAAGGGCTGTTCATGGGGACTCCTGGGTGGCGGCCGGCGCCGTGGTCGGCTCCGCTGTCGCGGACGGCGCGGGGTTCGGGGTTGGTGCGGCGACGCCGAGCCGCTTGCGCAGTTCGGCGATCCAGCCGTTGACGCGGCGGTTCTCGCCGGCGATCGCGACGTACTGCTGGTACTGCAGCAAGGCTTCCTGGGGTTCGGCGCGGTACAGGTCGCACAGGATCCCGAGATTCAGGTGCGCCGGCGCGAAATTCTGATCCAGCTCGAGCGCATGCCGATAGGCGGCATCCGCCTCGGCAAACTTGCCGAGCTTGCGCTGGGCAATGCCCTGCTCGTTCGCCGCGATTGCCTCGGGCACCGGGGGTGCCGGCGCCGGCTGCGAGGCCGGCGCCGCATCACGGGCGGCCGGCACGGCGTCGAGCTCGACCTTGGCGTAGCGGCCGGGATTGAGCTGGGCCAGCGCGGCGAAGCTCTTCTGCACCCACTCATCGTAGATGCCATCCGTCGTGCGCGCCGTATTGACCTCATGCAGCCTGATCGCCTTCTCCTCGAAGGGAAAAGCCTGTTCCTCGAGCAGCACGTTGTATTGTTCCAGCTCGTCGGGCGAGAGGTTCTTCGGCCGCTGCGAATCGATCAGGTCCCTGCCCAGCTGGCGATACAGCTCGGCACTCTCGAACGTCGCCGCCGTGGTCACCGCCGCGATCTGGTAATCGGCCGCCTGTGAATAGGCCTTCAGCGCCTCTTCCAGCGCATTGCGCTTTGCGGTCAGGGACTTCTTCAGCGGCGCGACCAGCTTGATGCGCCGGAACTCCTCGCGCGCCGGAACGGCGAGCGTCAGCGTCGCGTTTCCGGCCAGCAGGCGGCTGCGTTCGCTGCGCTGCGCACCGGCGGCGCGGTCTGCGGCGATGATCTCGCGCAGCCAGTGCGCCCGGCCCGGCTCATCGCCGGCCCTTTCAGCCATGCCGGCGAGCTTGTTGCGCGCCTCCATCGCCGCATCCAGCGGCTGCGGATAGCGCTTCACGAAGGTCTCGAGCATCGAGCGCGCCTTCGGCACGTCTCCGGCCTCTTCGTACAACGCTGCCGCGCGCTCGGTCGCCTCGCGCTGCACGTCGGGCGTCTCCCCCGCTGCCTGCGAGATCCGCTCGAACTCCACCGCAGCGGCAGCGGGCCGGTGCGCCTCGCTGTAGGCGACGGCGAGCTTGCGCGTGACCTCCGGCTGCAGCTCGCTGTGCGGGAAATTGCCGCGAAAGCTCTCCAGCACGACGATGGCACGGTCCAACTGCTTCGCGCTGATCAGCAGGGCCGCGGCATCGTAGTCGGCATTGACGCGGATCTTCGAGGTCGGCGCCAGCTGCGCCACCCGCAGGAAATCCTCCACCGCCGCCGCCGGGTCGCCGGCCTGGTTCTTCGGCTCGCCCTGCTTGTAGATCGAGGCCGCGAGCCGCTCGTCGATCGCCGCGCGCTCCGGATCGCCGGCCGGCATCAGCGCCTTCGCATTCGTGTACGCGGTCTCCGCCGGCGCGAACGCGCCCTGCTCGAAATTGGCGTTCGCGATCACGGTCCAGGCCATGCGCTGCTTGAGCGCATCGACCGGCGGGCGCATCGCCAGCAGCTTTTCGGCGGCGGCGAGCGCGCGTGGATAGTCGTGCGCCGCATACAGGTCCCTGGCCGCACGCATCAGTACCGTGGCGCTCTCCGGATGCTGCGGAAAGGCATCGGCGAACCTGAGCGAGCTGTCGACGCCCTGGCGGTGGATCTGCCGCCCGCGCGTCGGCGCCGACCGCCTCCTCCTGCTTGCCGTAGGCCACGATCGCCGCGTAGCCCGCGTCGGCAGCCTTCGGATGCTCGCCGTAGCCGTAGGCCGTCTGCTCGTATTCCTTCGCCGCCTCGAGGAACTGGCGGCTGTCGAACAGCGTATCGGCCAGCAGGTAGTTGGTGACGGCGGCATCCGCATCATGCGGAAACGAGGTCAGGTAGCTGCGATACCACTTCGCCGCCTCCTGGTAATCCGCCACCGCCCTGGTGTGCTGGGCCTGGGCGTGGTAGTACTGGGCGAGGTCGTGCAGATTGGCCTTCAGCTCCGTGACCACCCGGGTCTCGTGCTCGGGATCACGCCCCTGCCAGTACGGCGTGCCGAACGAGTAATTCTCGACGAATTCCTGCTTGCCCTGCAGCACCAGCTCGGGAAGCCGCCGTGCGCGTACGCCTCGATCGCCTGCATCTCCAAGAGCGGCGCCTTTTCGTGGTTGCGGTTGCGCGCGGCGAAGGCGCGATAGCTGTCGGCGGCATCCGTGTAGCGCTCCTTCTCGGCATACAGGTCGCCGAGACGGGCATACAGCACGTAGGCGTAGGGGCGCGGCTTCATCGTCGCCAGGAACGCATCCAGCGTCTTCGCGCCGTCGGTATACGAGAACGTGATCGACATGACGCGCAGCGTGTCCTCGATCAGTTCCTGGTTGGGCCGGCTCAGCGACTCGACCTCGATCAGTTCCCCGGCATCGCGCTTCGATACCAGCAGCGAGTCCAGCACCGCCGCGAACGAGGCCAGGCTGCGCTCGTTCTCGCCCTGCTTGAACAGCGACCAGCCGTGCTTGTAGAGGCTCTGGTTGTAGTAACTGCGAGCCCGCGCCGACGCGCGATCACGGCCTCGTAGGCTGCTTGCGCGGCCGCGTACTGCTTCGCGGAGAACAGCAGCTCGCCGCGGCGGAACTGCGCCTCGTCGATGATAGCGGCTCGCCGGATACGCGGCGACCAGCCGGTCGAGCGTGGCGAGCGCCTGCTCCGGCTGCAGGCTGGTTTCGTAGGCGCGCGCCAGCTGGTACAGCACCGAGTCGTTGCGTTCGAATTTCGGATAGGTCTTCAGCAGGGCCGTGTACAGCGCGATCGCCTCGCCGGCCCGCAGCGCCTCGTTGTTCGCGAGCTCGACCTCGATGCGCGCCGACTCCGCGCTCTCCAGGTTCAAATCCCCGAGCCGGCGCAGCGCCTCGGCACGCAGATCGCCGTCCCCGGCATTCAGGTCGAGAAAGCGCCGGTAACTGTCCATCGTCTTGGCCGCATCGACGTCGCGCGGCGGATCCGGCTTGACCTCGACCTGCCGGCCCTCCAGGTCCTTGATCGTCGCCGGCTGCGGCGGCTGCGCAGCATGGGCCGCAGACAGCGCGAGCAGCAGCATGCCGGCAAGCGTCCTGGCGGGGGCGTCGCTCACGGCGCCGCCTTCGGCCGGTTCTGCTGGTCGACCGCGCGGTCATAGATGGACGCCAGCGCGTAGCGGGCCTGCACCTGATAGGTCGCGATGCGCTGTTTCTGTGCGCCCAGCTCCTCGATCGCGAGCGCCTGCAGGTAGCGGTTCTGGCGCGCGGCCACCGCGGCGAGGCGCTGCTGCAGCGCATCCATGCGATCGCGAACCGAGGCGACGCGCTGGGCATAGCCGCCGGTATCGGCCGGGATGTTCTGGCGCGCCTGGCGGACCGCGAGCGCGCGCTGCTGCGTCACCTGCAGCGAGCCGGCGAGTTCGCGCACCGCGCGCCGCTCGTTCCACAGACGCGCCTTGAAGCTCTCCGACAGGCGCCAGTACATGACGCCCTTCATCAGCCGGAACTT
Organism: uncultured Gammaproteobacteria bacterium; assembly: GCA_963706815.1. Taxonomy (GTDB): domain Bacteria; phylum Pseudomonadota; class Gammaproteobacteria; order Steroidobacterales; family Steroidobacteraceae; genus Bog-1198. Next base: position 849,556 of record CAVPNS010000002.1, on the reverse strand, counting down.
CTCGCGCATCTCCTCGGAGACCTCATCGCCCGGATGCGCGGCGATGTACTCGTCCAGTTTCTGCAGCCGCGACCACGTCGCCTGCTCCTCGGGCGTGCCGAGCGCGGCGACGTCGTGGCTCTGCTCGATCTCGTCGAGCCGCGACTCGAATTCGACGCGCTTGGCGGTCAGGGCATCTATATCGGTCGCCGCCATCACCGCATCGGTCTTCGGCAGGCGCTGGGCGTAGGCCTTGTCCCGGGTCTCCAGGATCTCATCGAAGGCGCTCACGCTCTCGCGCCAGTCCTGCAGGTTGCGGCTCATGTAGTTGAGCTCGCGGTAGTTCTTCAGGCCCTCCTGGAACTCGTTCGAGGCGAGCAGCACGTACAGGTAGCGCGATTCGGGCTCGTTCGGCAGGTTCTGCAGCTGCCAGTCCCAGCTGACCTTCTTCTGCGCATCGGCATCCAGCAGCCGGTCGAGCAGGCGGCCGCCGCGTATCTGCTCGATCGACGCGTCGATGTGCCGCATCTCGGTATCGAAGGACTCGATGGCGGAGCTGTAGTAGTCAGCCGCCTGGCCGTCGGCATGCAGCTTGCCGAAGGCGTACGGCACCGCAAGATAGGATTCCTGGACCGCCGCATCCAGCAGGTTGCGCTTGCGCAGCTCGAGCCACGGGACCAGCGCGTGCCGGTACTCGCCCTGGATGGCGTCGGCCCAGCCGGCTCCGAGCAGCGCCTTGTCCGAATACGGACCATCCAGCCGCACCCGCTGCAGGATCGGCTTGCGCCTCGGCGGCGCGCTGGCCCTGCAGCAGGGCGAAGCCCAGGGCGAGATTCGCCTTGTCCTTCAGCGCCAGCAGTTCGTCGCTGCGCGTCGTGATGCGCCCCACCGTATCCAGGAAGGGAATCGCGTCACCGAGCCGGTTCTCGCGCACCAGCGCGACACCTAAGTTGAATTGCGCATAGGCGGTCCAGTCCGGCGCACCGTGCCAGGCGCGCAGCGCCGCGATCGCATCGTCATAGCGATCCTGGCGCAGCATGACCTGGGCGAGCAGCATGTAGCGCTGCGCGTCGATGCGCGGATCGACGTTGCCGGACAGCCTGCGCAACGCGCGCTCGGATTCGGCGAGATACCCGCGCTGGTACCACAGCTTGCCGAGGTAGTACCACGCCCGGTTGCGCACGGCCTCCGACGCATTGCCGGCGAGCAGCGCGTCGAATATCCGACCCGCCTCGACGTGCTCGCCGAGCGACAGGTACAGCCCGCCCAGCAGCAGCTCGGCCTCTCCTTCCGTGTGCGGCACGCGGTGCAGCTGCTGCGCGGCGAGCAGCCGCGTGATCGCCGCGAAATAGTCGTTCTGGAAGTAATAGAACAGCACGTCGCCGTAGTGCAGGTCCTCGACCGGATGCGACGCCAGGCCGTTCGGGTCGGGCTTCACGTTCGCGGCATGCAGCGGCGCGCAGGCCAGCGCCAGCGCGCAGCCGGCCGCCGGCAGCAGAAGCCCGCGAAGTTTATCGATCGGACTTGGCACGCCTCATTCCCAGTCTTTGACGACGAACTCGGGTTGGTGCTTGGCAACGCGGTCGGAGATCTTCAGCTCGAGGTACTTGGCGCCGACGCCCTTCTCGAAATTCAGCGTTGCGCCGCGGCGATAGTCGCGCTCGTCCGGGCCCTTGCCGGTGAAGAAGGCAACCAGCTCGTGCTTGCCGACCTTCTGGTTGCCGAGATAGACGCGGTGCACGCCGCCCTTGAGCAGGGCCTCCGCCTCCCGCGCCGTATACAGGTAGTTGGTCACTTCCTTGTTGTCGATCTTGATCGTCACCGAGTCCAGCCGGAAGAACGTGCCGACATCCATCGACAGGAACACGGCGACCTGCGTGTTGGCCGGGAACAGCAGTTCTTCCTCCAGCACGAACAGGTCCTTGTTCAGGTCGATGACGTCCTTCTTCAGGCCCTGCACCTCCTGATCCAGGGTCCGCGTATCATCGGCGGCCGCGCTCTGCGCTGGCGGCGCCGGCGCCTGGGCCAGGGTCGCGCAGGACCACAGGCACGCCAGCAGGCCCGCCTGCCATATGTTTGCAATCACCGGGATTTGCAGCTTCATAACTAACCTATCGTTTATTCGCGCAACAGCGCGCGTATCTGGTCGAGGTAGACGGCCTCGTCGGCACTGTCGAAGCCGACGTGGGCATAGCGGACGATCCCGGCCCGATCGAGCAGGATCGTCATCGGCATCTTGTCGATGGCATATTCTTTCCCCAGTTCCGGATCGGTATCGATCAGCACCGGATAGGGAATGTGCAATGCGGCGGCGAATTCGCCGGCACGGCGCGGGTCCGCCTCGATCGATATCCCGAGCACGACGAGACCGGCCCGTGAATACGTGTCGTGAATGCGCCCGAGGGCCGGGATTTCCCGGCGCGAATCCCCGGCCCAGCGCGCCCAGAAATTGATCAGCACCACCTGGCCGCGGAACTCCGACAGCCGCAGGTTCTCGCCGGCGGTGCTCTTCAGCGTGAAATCCGGCGCTTCCCTGCCGAGCAACCCGGCTGCGGGCGCCGGGGCGGCGCCGGCCACGCCGGCGAGGGCACCCATGAGCAGCGGGAAGGCGAGCGCGAAGGCCAGGGCGGGCACATGAAGGCCAATCCATCGCCCGCCGAAGCGCCAGCGCGGAACCAGATCGATCACTCAGCTCACCCCGCTGTCGCCCAGATTATGCAAAATCGCACACTGCAGCGCGCAGTGTCAACGCGCCGCAGGTACGGCCCGGCTCCCCGCGATCCGGCGGCTCAACCGACGATTCTGCCGTTGACGAGCCCGGCCAGCGGTTGGTAGGCAATCAACGCGTCGAGCGCTGAACCGCTGCCCAGCGTGTTATTGACGTTAGGCGAGGGATACAGGGTCGGGAAGTTCGCAGCCGCGCTGGCACTGTGCAGCGCCATGTAGTTGAGCACGACGGTCTGCACCAGATTGAACACGCTGTTGGCAGCCGGGCTGCCGTTCGTGTTGACCGATCCGTCCGGGTCGAAATAGCCGAGCTGCAGGCTCATCTCGGGGTTCGACTGCGCCGGCACCGGCTTGGCCGAAGGATTGAACACGAGGAAGTACGTGGAGGCGACATTGGCATTATCGGCGGTCCAGACGCCCTTCCCGCGCCCCGCGACCGAGGAATCGATCATGCCGCTGCTCGCCAGGGAGCCGTCGCTGAACACGTAGATCATGACCGGCTTGCCTTTGCGCGCCGCATACTCGAGGCAGGCGCCGATGCAGTTGCCGAGCGTGAAGTCGCGCGACTCGCCGGTTGCGCGCGAACCGTCATGGTAGTCGAAGCTGTTCATCTCGATCGTGCCGGCGGCCGCATCGCCATCGATCACGGTCTTCATGACCGCAGCGGTCGCCTGGTAGTCGTTGTTCGACTGGTACTCGGTCGCATTGAAGATGCCGCTCGGACCTACGACGTCCGGATCCAGGTCCGGATTGATCGCCGAGGGGCTGCTGTACTTGTTGATCAGGTATGCGGACTTGGTGTAGCTGCAGGCCGGTATCTGCTTTGCCGCGGCATCCGCAGTCGGATCCGCGTAGGCGGTGACCACGCCATACTTGGCATCGCTGATGCGCTTCATCGATTCCATCACGTTGGTGACGTCCGCAGGGTTCGGCAGCAGCGTACCCAGCTGCCCGGTGTTGACGAGGCCGACGACGTCGGCCGAGCTCGACACCTTGGTCGGCTGCGCCTGCGGGTTGATCATCGAGGCCGGCGCCAGCGAATTGCCGCCGGAGACGGAACTTTGCGTACCGATCAGGTCGAGCAGCGCGCCGCGCGCGCCGAACTGCCAGATGCCGTACATCGGATTGTGGGGGTTGGTGTCGGTGTCGTTCAGCGACACCGCCGGAATGACCGTACCGCTGGTATTCGCCATCGCCAGCGAACCGGTGCGCGCCTTCATGCCGCGCAGATGCGCGCTGTCGGAATGAAACCTCAGGCCAAAGGTGCTGTCGACGAAACTGCCGCTCGCGCTGGCATTGGGAATCATCGTGCCGGGAAGTCCCAGCTTGTTGTAGCCGGCGACGCTGAGGAAATCGAGCTGGCCCTGCGGCCCGCCGACCAGTACGTTTGAACCGGCGATGTTTCCGCCGCCGGCCAGGTCGAAGCAGATGAACGGCACGAGTCCCGCCCCCGTCGTGATGCCGCAGGCCGTGACCGCCGCCTGGATATCGGTCGCCAGCTGCGCACGCGCATCGCGCGGCGAGGCGAACAGGCCGAACATGGCCGGCGCCAGCACCGTGGCGGTGCCGGTGATGAATCCCTGCGCGAGAAATTCGCGCCGGGTGCGCGGACGGGGGTGATCGGGGTGGCGCAGCGGCTCGTTCGGCGCCTTCGCTTTCGGAACTTTACTCATCAGTCGATCTCCATGTCCGCACTTCCCAGGACCGCGGCGCACGCAGCGGCGGTGACCGCCATGACGCGCGGCGTGTTGTTGCAGGGCGCACCGCCGCTGCACAGGATCCCAATCAGATTGCCAAGCTCGGTCGTGACCGTGGATGCAGCCGGCTGGCTCTGGAACTGGCCGTTGCCGACCACCATGGCCGCCAGGTCGCTGGTGACCGAGTTGATGCCGCCCTGCGATGCGAACAGCGACGGACCGAAGCTCACGCCGGGGAAGACCTGCGCCGCCAGCGACGGCGTATTGACCATCGTATTGCAGTACTGGACCGCGAGCTGCGCGATGCCCACCTGGTTCGACGCGAGGAAACTCTCCAGCGTCGATGTCGACGGCAGCTGCTCCTGCACGCTCAGATAGGTCGCACTGACCGCGGCGTTCGAAGTCGGCACCCCGGTCAACTGCGACATCGTCGCGTTGACCTCGGCAAAGGTGCGCACGCCGATATCCGACACCGGCGGCAAGGTCGGCGGCGGCGGCGGCGGCGCCGGCGCGGCTTCGACGACGACGTCCTGCGCGCTGCCGAGGATGTCGAACGTCAGGAAGAACTGGTCCGTCAGCGGCCCGTTCTGCAGCGCAATGACCGTGCCGATGTTCGACAGCACTTCACCCTGCGCCGTGTAGTTGGCCGCGGTCACGGTCGTGCTGAGCGGTATGTAGGCCTGTCCGACGGTCGGGATCGTGCCGTTGATGCCGATGCGGATGCCCTGCACCGGAACGTTGTTCGGGGTGACGGTCGGATCTAGCGAAATGAACGTCGGCTGGTAGAACAGGTAGCTCGAGCTGTCGTACTGGCTGACCGTGAACATCACGTAGGCCTGCGAGAGCCCCGTGACCGCGGAAACGTTGAACAGCATGAAGTAGCGCTCGCCGACGCCGGCATTGAAGTTCTGCACCACCTGGGCGGCGGTCAGCGCACGGTTGTGAATCGCGACGAACTTGATCAGGCCCTGCCAGGAGCGGTCCCCCGAAACCTCGTTGCCGAGCACCAGCGCGAAGGTGCTGTCCCAGTTCGCGAGCGTGCCGCCGGCCTCCGGGTCGACGACCCCGGCGTTGACGCCGTTGATGAAGATCTGCCGGCCGTTGACCGGATCGAACGTCATGACGACATGCTGCAGCGAGGCCTGCAGCAGCATCGCCGAATCCGGCGTCGTGGTCTGCGGCATGCCGTTCAGACCCGTCGAATTCGAGCTGCGCAGCATGAAGTCATAGTCCTGGTTGGTCTGCGCGAGCGTGAAATTGCGCGTCGCATCGCCGCCCGAATAACTGACCATGTAGGAGTTGTTGACCGCCACCAGGGCCGGCGCAACCCACGCCTCGATCGAGAATTCGCCGGTCGCCTGGATCATCTCGTAGAGCTTGGAGCTCGACGCGGTCGTGGCCTGCGCCTTGCCGCCCGCACCGACGTTGAGGCCCCAGCCGCCCGCCCAGGTGACGTTGCCGCTGATCGTCAGGTCCGCGGCCGGATCCACGCCGCTCGTATCGTAGGCGGTATAGCCGCTGCCGGTCTGGAATTCATATTTTGCGATCACGTTCGCGTCGAAGCGGCTCGAACCGCTCGCGACCGTGCCCTGTGCCAGGCTCAGGGCTTTGCTGACCACGAGGTTCGGATCGATGCTGGACGGGGTCAGCATGCCGGCGAACTGCTGGATGGCCGCGAGCATCGTCGCCGCGTTGCTGGCGCAGTTGCTCCAGCAATTGTGGCTCTCGTTGGCCAGGCGCTCGTAAAAGCGCGAGTTCGTCGGTGTGTTCAGGTCGATCTTCGGAATTGCCGCCTGGTATGCCTGCGCGAGCACCGGCGAGGCGAAGTACGGCGACTGCGGCACCGAGGCATTCGGCGAATGGCAGCGCGAGCAGTACTGCGTCAGCAGCGGATAGACCGTGGAGCCGAAATCGCCCGGGGATGTCGGGAAGTTCAGGCTCTGCCCCACCGACAGGACCGGCGGCGCGACCAGCTGCACGACCGTGCCCTTGCCGCCGCTCGACGTCGCGTTCGCCCAGTTGCTGATCCAGGTCGTCAGGATCTGCGCGCAGGCATTCGGATCCGCGAGCCAGCAGTTGTGGCCGCCGGCGACCTTCGTGACGACTATGGACGTGGACGGCTGGCCCAGGTTCACGATCGGGTTGGCCTGCGCGTAGGCGAGATTGACGTCATCGCTGCGCGCAAAATTCGGCATCTGTGCCGGCGTCGTCGCGTTGTGGCACTGCCCGCAGCGGTTCTGGCTGCGCACGTTGTTCCAGAAATTGACCTCGAACGCCTGCACGTCGGCCGTTGCCGGCGCGGGCCCCGTGTACGCGCTCGCGGAACTGACCGGGGCGGACCCGGGGTTCGCGCTGGTCGGGGCGCCGCTGCCGCCACAGGCGCTGAGCGTCATAGTGACAGCAATGATGATGATTCCCGCACGAATGATGCGCGTCATGCTCAATTCCCCATGCAGTAGGCGGCCGACTCGGCGAATACCTGGCGCAGCGAATACGCGTGCGCCTGGAACGAAGCGATCATCGCCGTGATCTGGGTGTTGTCCGCGGCCGAGGCCGGCGTGCGCAGGCACACGTACTTGAAGACCCGCGTCACCTGGCAGTTCGCGAACGCCGCGCTGTTGCCGAGTTCGACGCCCAGCGAGTTCGCGCCGTTGCCGCTGCCCGGCAGGTTCGCACTCCAGCCGAGCACCGCATTGGGCCCGGCGCGCCAGTGATTGGTCCAGCTGTCGTCAGGCGTCGAGAAACCCTGCGGAAAGTTCGTTGAGTTGATGTGGTACTTCGGTTGCACCTGGCCGGCCGTGTAGACGATCTGCATTGCGACCGGATCGAAGTTGTAATACGCGAAGGCCTGCGCCATCGGATCCATGCCGCTGTGACAGCCGATGCAGTTGTTCAGGAACAGGCTGCTGTCGCCGCCGGGGCTGCGCGTCACGTCCTGGCGGATGCGGTCGGGCGGACGCGTCGTATCCATGATCGTGCCAAGATCGCTGCACAGGTGATTCATCATCGTGAAGCGGAACATCGCGCGGTTGGTACCATTGATGAAAAAAGCCGAAGCGGCGCCGCGCGTCGTCAGCACGCCGGCCACCGCAGAACTCGGCAGGCCGTTGACCGCGGACTGCTTGCTCGATACGAGGCCCTGGCCGAGATCGACGTTGTTGTCGTCCATCGCCTGGTACATGTCGTTGTTGGCGATCGAGTACGCGGGCAGGCCCAGGCTCGAATTGGCCACGTACACCAGGTCCACGCTGAGCAGCTGGTTGAACGGCACGTTGTCGCGCACCATGCCGACGACCGTCGCCGTGTAATCGTTCAGCGGCACGAACACCGATTGCGCGCGGTTGGTCCAGGGTGCGGCCAGGTTGCGCACGGTGTTGTTGTAAAAGGACGGATCGTTGGTGGCGATCAGCGCAGCGGTGACCGGATCGCCCGCCGCCGTCATCTGCGTCAGCGCGCTCGCCGGAGCCGGAATGCCGGCGACCCGGTTATAGATGCGCAACGCCTGGTCGTTCGTGATGCCGGCGGCACTGGCATCGCTGTGCCAGAGGGCCAGAACGCCCGCGACCAATGCACCCAACAGTGCGGCTTGCGCAGCCGCGACGCCCTGATGCTTTGAATGCCTTGACGATTTCTGGTTCATCTGCCCATCCACTCGACTGATGTGAATTTCGACGTAGCCCGATACTGGCATTGCGGCAAGTACGTAGGAACTGTCTCAAACAGCCGACGTCGGTTTTCCGCGACAATTCCAGTGTGAAACGCGTCACCTATATGCTTCGCCACAAGGCCTAGTTGAACGTAAACGCGGAGCGAGTACCGTGAGTGGCTTAACAGATTCTCTGCAAATAACGCGAGAAGATGGCTGAATACGCCGTCTGCGCAATCGGAATGGTCAACATGAACAAGCTGCTGTCTCGACCGCTGCCCCGCACGGCCGCTTTGCGGCAAATGTTGCTATTGCCCATAATCCTGCCGGTGCTGATCGTGGCCGGCTGCAGCAGCGCCTCCAGCGGCCATGCGCCCGGGGTTGCCGGCGGCGAAACCCTGGTCGCCGTGACGACCAATTACCCGATGGCCTATGTGAAGCGCCCGTTCCCGACGCAGGACATCGACGTACGCGACCTGATCACGTCGACGACGGGCGGGGATCTTTACATACGCAGCCAGGCGAGCGCCGCCGGCGTCGAAGTCAACGTGACCAGCGGCATCACGCAGGGCATGGGCGACGTACGCGACCTCGACGTCTCGCCGGACGGCACCAAGGTCGTGTTCTCGCTGCGCCTGCCGCTGGATCCGAACCTCGCCAATGACGACGTGAAGCAGCCGAACTGGCACGTCTACCAGTACGATGTCACCGCCAAGGCCGTGACGCAGCTGACCAACGACACCATCCAGGCCGGCCACGATGTCGGCGCACGCTTCCTGCCCGATGGGCGCATCGTGTTCGCCTCGACGCGCCAGAGCGCGACGCAGGCGATCCTGCTCGACGAGGGCCGGCCCCAGTACCCGGCGCAGACCGATGACCGCAACTCGCCGATCTTCCTGTTGCACGTCATGAACGGCGACGGCACCAACATCCACCAGATCACGTTCAATACGAACCACGATTTCGCGCCTTCGGTGCTGAACAACGGCCAGATCGTCTTTTCCCGCTGGGAAGTGATCAACGGCACGAACGAGATCAGCCTGTACCGCGTGAACCCGGACGGGACCGGCCTCGAGCTCTATTACGGCGCGAACAGCCATGCGACCGGCGCCAACATCGCCGGCACCAACAACAACGTCATCCAGTTCCTCGGCGCCCGGCAAAGGCCGGACGGCAAGGTGCTGGCCCTGGACCGGCCGTTCCTCGGCACGCAGCTCGGCGGCGATGCGCTGCTGATCGATGCCGAGAATTTCGTCGAGGTCAATCAGCCGCTGCTGACGAGCGTGGGCGCGGCCGGACCCGGCCAGGCGAGCGCGACGCTGCTCGGCGTCACGACCGACGCAAACAAGCCGTCGCTCGGCGGCCGCTTCGCCTCCGCTTACCCGCTCTACGACGGCACCAACCGCATGATCGTCAGCTGGTCGCCCTGCCTGGTGCTGGACACGACGGTGACTCCGGCGACGACGAACGTCTGCACGACGGGCAATACGAGCGGCGCCAATGTCAAGCAGGCGCCGCCGCAGTACACGCTGTGGCTGTACGACTTCGAGAACAGCACGCTGAGTCCCGTGCTGGCTGCGCAGTCGAACCTGATGACCCTCGATGCCGTGATCATGCAACCGCGGACCCCGGCACCGACCTTCATCCCGGATTTTGCGCCGACGACCGGCACGCCGCTGAACCTCGCCAGCGCCGGCGTCGGTGTGCTGAACATCGCCAGCGTGTACGACTTCGACGGCAAGGACACGGCCACCCCGGATATCGCCGCGACCGCCGATCCGATGCAGGCGAGCTACTACGCGAGGCCCTACCGCTTCATCCGCATCGTCAAGGCCGTGGAAATACCCGCCGAGAAAGTGCGCAAGATCAACGCCTCCGCGTTCGGGCCCGCCGGCATGGGCATGCGCGAGATCCTCGGCTATGCGCCGATACAGCCCGACGGCTCGGTGCAGATCCAGGTTCCCGCCAACGTGCCGTTCACGATCGACATCCTCGACGGCAATTCGCGGCGCATCACGGCGAGGCACGACAGCTGGCTGCAGCTGATGCCCGGCGAGACCCGCACCTGCAACGGCTGTCACGTCAACTCGGCCACGAGTGCGACGCCGTCCCACGGCCGCGCCGGCCTGACCACATCGGTCAATCCGGGCGCGCCCGCGGCAGGTCAGCCATTTCCGAATACCGCCCCGACGCTGCTGCCGGCAACGGCGGGCGCGACGATGGCCGCCACCCTCGCGGATGCCAGCTGCGGATCGACCGCCAAGTCGCAGAGCGCCGCGACGTGCTCGCAGGTGCTCAGCACCGACGTGATCTACACGCCGGTGTGGACGAGCGGCGTGACGCTGCCGACCGGTTCGACCGACCCGATCATTTCCTATCCTTACGGCGTCGACTCGACCGGAAGCGGTGCGGTCGGCCTGTCGGAGCCGCCGCCCATCAACGGCAACTGCCTGCCATGGACAGCGCAATGCCGGGATACGATTCACTTCGCGCTGTCTCAGGCGGCGACACCGCCGCCGCTGTACCTGCAGACGGTGTGGAACCTGTCGCGCCAGACCCTGGCGGCCGACGGCGTGACCGTGCTCAGTGATCACACCTGCGTCCTGTGCCACAACCCGGTCAACGCGGCCAAAGCCATCCAGGTACCCCTGGGTCAGCTGGATCTGACCGGCGGCGCATCCAGCGCCGATCAGACCGTCGTTACCTCCTATGAAGAATTGTTGTTCCCTCATGACGAACAGACGCTTAATATGGGCGTATTGCAGAACTTACTCGTGCCAGAGCCGGGCCCGCCGAATCCGGTCACCGGCGCACCGACGACGATCATGGTCCCGGTCCCGCTGGCCAGCGCCCTGACGGCGGGCAGCGCCAGCGCGTCAAGCGCGTTTTTCGGCGAGTTCGCTGCAGGTGGTACGCATTTTGGCTGACTTGACGCCGGCGGAGCTGAGATTGATCTCTGAATGGCTTGATATAGGTGGCCAGTTCTACAACGACCCCTTTGTTGCACCGGTAGCGAACTGAGCGGATGCTGCGGTTGGTTGCGCTGCTCGTGATGCTGCAGGCCTGCTGCGGCTGGGTGCATGCCAGAGAAAAAAACCTCGAGCTCGTCGTTGCCGATCCGTACCTGGAGATGCACACCGGCCCTGGACGCGGCTACCCGGTGTTCTACGTGGTCGGGCGCGGCGAGACCGTGACGGTGCTCTACAGCCGCACCGACTGGTTCCGGGTGCGCGCGCCGCGCGGCGAGGAAGGCTGGGTGCGCAGGGCGGAACTTGCGCGCACGACGCTGGCATCCGGAGAGCCGGCGCCGATCCCGCCCTATCCGGATTTCGCGACGCACCGCTGGGAAATCGGCGCAGGCTACGGCGTCTACGACCGCTCGAACCTGGTGACCCTGTACACCGACTTCGGGCTGACCGACAGCCTCGATGTCGAGCTCGCGCTGCAGGAGTCCTTCGGCACGCTCGACAACCGCACCATCGGCACGATCGGCCTGCGGCACACGTTCCTGCCGGAATGGAAGTGGTTTTCGCCGACCGCCAGCATCGGCACCGGCTACCAGCACCTCGTCGCGGTCGCCCCGCCGGCGCCGCTGGAGAACAGCAACCAGATGGCGTACGCGTCGCTCGGCGCGCGCGGATTCATCAGCGAGCGCTTCATGTGGCGCTTCGACTGGCGATCCTACGTGGTGTTCAACAAACTGAACAAGAATGAGGAACTGGAAGAATGGAAATTCGGCTTGGCAGTGTTCTTTTAGCCGCCGCGCTGCTGTCCGGCTGCGGCTGGTTCCATCGCGCCGACAAGGGCCCTCCGCCCGTGGTGCCGGAGACGGCCCAGGGGGATGCGCCCGTCGTGGAGCCGCAGGTCGAGCGCCGCGAGGTGAAGACGCCCCGGATCAAGGCCAAGGACTTCGAGCTCGGCGCCTACTACGGGGCCCTGTCGATCGAGGATTTCGGCACGAACCCGCTGTACGGCGTGCGCGGCGCCTATCACGTGACCGAGGACATCTTCCTCGAAGGCTTTGCGGCCCGCTCGAAGGCAGGCACCAGCAGCCTCGAGGAGACTTTCCCGCAGATCACGGTCCTCAGCGAGACCGGGCGCCAGTTCACATACTACGACCTCGATGTCGGCTACAACTTCCTGCCGGGCGAGGTGTTCCTCGGCAAGGGGCGCGCGTTCAATACCGCGCTGTATGCAACGGTCGGGATAGGCGACGTCAAATTTGCCGATACGGACCATTTCGCGCTGAATTTCGGCGTCGGCACGCGCATCCTGATGACCGACTGGCTTGCCATGCATCTGGACGTACGTGACCACATCTTCGAATCCGACCTGTTCGGCGTGACCAAGAACACGCACAACATCGAAGCGACGCTTGGCTTGACCGTATTCTTCTGAGTTTCCGGAGGACCGATTCATGAGTCATCGCATCATCAGTTTAACCAGGCGATACACCGGCGCGCTGGCGCTGGCCGCAGTTCTGACCGCAGGCAGCCTGTCCGGCACGACGGCACCGGCCGCCGACGCCAGCGGCCCGGCGCCGTCGTTCACGCTCAACGGGCTCGGCGGGGAGACCGGCACGCTCAGCCAGTACAAGGGACAGGTCGTGATGCTGAATTTCTGGGCAACCTGGTGCGGGCCGTGCCAGCAGGAAATGCCGCTGCTCGACCAGATGTACCGCAAGTACAAGCCCGCGGGTTTCACGCTCATCGGCGTCAACGTCGACAAGGAAGCTCCCGCGGTCAGGCAGCTGCTCGCGCGCAGGCCGGTCAGCTTCCCGGTGCTGCTGGATCCGGCGAGCCAGGTCAGCAACGCCTACCACGTGGATGAGATGCCGAGCACGGTGCTGATCGACCGCAAAGGCAACGTTCGCTTCATACACCGCGGCTACAAGCCCGGCGATGAGAATGAGTACCAGGATCGCATCCGCCAGCTGATCCGGGAATAGACATGCACCGCATCCGCCGCCCGGTCATTGCGCTCGCGCTGCTCGCCCTCGGCGGCTGCAGCATCCAGCCCTGGGTCAAGCCGTACGAGCGCGACCGCCTCGCCGACCCGATCATGTCCTGGGATCGCGACGCGGTATCGGCCGCCTACATTGATCACGTGCATGAATCCCGCGAGGGCTCGCGGGGCGGCACCGGCGCTGCGGGCGGCGGCTGCGGATGCAACTGATGCGGCTCCGCGGCGCACTGGCGGGGCTTACTGCGCTGATGCTCGCGCACGGAGCCGGCGCCGCCGTGCTCCCCGATGACCGCGCCGACCTGTTCTACAGCCAGTACAGCGGCGGCGGCATGGACATCACCGGCTACTCGACGCAGGTGCAGAAAAAAATCACCGAGGATGTCGGCGTCACGGCCGGCTACCTGATCGACAAGGTCAGCGGCGCCTCGGTCGACGTGATGAGCAACGCCAGCACGATCAAGGACGAGCGCCGCCAGAAGAGCGTCAGCGTCGAATACATCCGCAACAAGACCACGTACACGCTCGGCTTCACGAACAGCACCGAAAGGGACTACATCTCGAACACGCCGCATTTCTCGCTGAGCCAGGACATGTTCGGCGACCTGACGACGATCACGCTCGGGTTCAGCAGCACGCGCAACAAGATCGGCGAGAACAACGGCACGGCCGAGGTGCCGAACGTCGCCTGGGTCGGGTACTCGCAAAGCCACAGCTATTCGCTGGGCCTGTCGCAGATCATCACCCGCAACCTGATCGGCGGCGTGACCGTCGACGTGATCACCGACGCCGGATACCTCGCGAACCCGTACCGGCTGATCCGCTTCAAGGACAGCTCCCCGAGCGGCTATGCGTTCGGCAGTCCGGTGTTTCCGGACACCCACACCAGCACCGCGGTCGAGGCGCGCGCAAAGTATTACCTGCCCTACCGCGCCGCCGCTTCGCTGTCGTACCGCTATTTCCGGGATACCTGGGGCATCACGGCCGAGACCGTCGAGCTCGGTTACACCCAGCCCATCCGCAACATCTGGACCCTGGAGGGGAGCCTGCGCTACTACGAGCAGGGGCATGCCAGCTTCTACAGCGACATCTTCCCGTATGCCAGTTACCAGAACTTCATGGGGCGGGACAAGGAACTCGCCGCCTCGAAAAACCTGATGGTCGACGCCAAGGCCACGTATGCGTTCCTGCCGGAGGGCTGGAAGATGTTCAAGCGCGGCACGGCAACGTTCGACGTGAGCCGCACCCAGTTCAAGTACAGCGACTACCGCGACTACGAGGCCAGGATAACGGCGACGCAGGCCTATCCGGCCGGCGAGGAGCCGCTGTACCAGTTCGACGCGATGGTCTACCAGCTGTATCTGTCGATGTTCTTCTGAGCGCGGCTGTTGATCGGCGCGCGGCCGCTCACCGGCTCGCCACCCAGGCATCGCGTGCGCGCACGCCGATGAGCGGATGATCGGTGAAGAAGCCGTCGATGCCCAGGGCGAGGTAGCGGTCGATCTCCTCCTGCAATCGGCCGTGATCCGTCACCGACGTGCCCACGCGAAGATCCGCGGGAAGGAATTCATTCTCGGCCCGGAACGTCCACACATGCACCTTGAGACCCGCCGCATGCGCGGCGCGTACGCTGTCGGCCGTGGCCAGCGGCTTGCAGATGCCGATCGCATCTGCATAGCCCGCAATGTCGAGCGGATCGCCGATCTCCTGTTCGAGCAGCTGCACGAGCGGCAGCCGGGTCATGTCGCGCAGCATGCGCAGGTTGCGGTGATCGAATGACTGGATAAATACCGGCGAGCCGAAATCCGCATAAAGATGGCGCTCGAGCGCCTGCAGCACCGCCGCTTCCTGCGGCAGCCCGAGCTGCCGGAAATGCTCCGGGTGCTTGGTCTCGGGATACACGCCGATGCCGGTGCGGCCGCGACGGCGGCGGTTCTCGCTGGTGACCAGCTGCAGGATTTCGTCGAAGGTCGGCACCTCGAACTGCCCGTCGAAGGCGACATTGCCCGGGCGTATCCGCGGCAGCCGCTCGCGCGCACGCAGGGTCTTGATCTCGGCCAGCGTGAAATCCTCGGTAAACCAGCCCTCCATCCTCTCGCCGTCGATGACCTGTGCGCGGCGCCTCGAGGCGAACTCGGGGTGCCGGGCTACGTCGGTGGTGCCGCCGATCTCCGGCTCGTGGCGCGCAACGAGCACACCGTCGCGCGTCATCACCAGGTCCGGCTCGATATAATCGGCTCCCTGCGCGATTGCCAGGCGGTACGATTCCAGCGTATGTTCCGGCCGCTCGCCGCTCGCGCCGCGATGTGCAATGACGATCAATCCGCTCATGGGCGATACTCTATGCGGCGGCGGCGCGTTAAGCTAGCGGAACTAACCCGGCTCCGGCGGGTCATGCTCTACGAGGAGATCGAAACCACATGAACAAATTTCTGCGCACGCTGGGGTACTTCGCAGGCGCTCTGATCGCGGCACTCGGCATCGCCCAGAGCGCTGGCGCCGGCGGCCGCGAGGAAGGTCGCCTGCTCACGGCAATGCAGGTCGTCGAAGAGGTCGAGGGAATGCCCGATCAGCGCATTCCGGATTACCTGCTGGCGCGCGCCTATGGAATCGCGGTGATTCCGGACGTGACCAAGGTGGCCTTCATATTCGGCGGCCGTCGCGGCCATGGCGTGCTGGTCGTCCGCGACACGCTGAACTCGGCATGGAGCAATCCGGCGCTGATCACGCTGACCGGCGGCAGTTTCGGATTCCAGGCCGGCGCACAGAGTTCCGACATCATCCTGGTGTTCACGACCAGGCGCGGCGTCGAAGGCATTGCCGGCGGCAAGCTCTCGCTCGGTGCCGATGCGTCGGTCGCGGCCGGACCGGTCGGGCGGCAGGGTTCGGCGGCAACGGACATCGCCTTCTCCGCCGAGATCTATTCGTATGCGAGGACCCGCGGTCTGTTTGGCGGGATCGACGTCGACGGCAGCGTGATTACGATTGATCACGATGGGAATGCCGCGTTGTACGGCAAGAGCGACGTGATGGCGTCCGAGATATTCTCGGCCAGCTCCCCGCCGGCGCCCCCGGCCGCGCAGCGATTCCTGGAGCGACTGGGACAGTCGACGCGCGCCGCGGACCGCGCCTCGCAGACACCGCAGGCCGATGCGCCGGCAGGGCCCGCACCGGCGCCCGCCCCGGCCCCGGCCGCCGCGGAGCCCGCCCGGACCTACCCTCTTGAATCGCAGCCGATGACGACGGAACCGCCAAAACAGTAAATCAAGAACGAGGCACTCATGAAGGCACCCGGCATCATTCTTGGCCTGTCACTGGTCATCGCAGCCGCCGCCTTCGCGCAGCGTGGCGGCGAACACGCGGGCGGCGGCATTGCGCACGGCGGCGCAGGTGGCGGCTTCCAGCATCCGGTCGGCGGCGGCCACATACCGGCGCATGGTCCGGCACCCATGCGCGGCTCGCGGCCGGCGCCAGCTCCATCCGCCAGGGGCGAGGAAAACCACCCCGCGGCCCCCCACGTCCATGCGGACAATGATCAGTGGGTCGGCCACGACACCGGCCGCAATGATAAGAATTATCATCTGGATCATGCGTGGGAACACGGGCACTTCCCGGGACACATCGGTCCGAACCACGTCTGGCGCATGGGCGGAGGGGATCGTAACCGTTTCATACTGGACGGGTTTTTCTTCTCGGTCGCCGTATTCGATTTCGCCTACTGCGACGACTGGCTCTGGGACAGCGACGATATCGTGATCTACGACGATCCGGATCACATCGGCTGGTACCTCGCCTACAACGTGCGCCTGGGCACCTACGTACACGTCATGTACATGGGTGACTGAGCCGGGGCGCTTTTTTTCACAGGTTTATCACCCGCTCCTCTGTACAGTGCGCGCATCGTAGACGTGAGGAGTCTCGCGCAATGGATGCGGTTTACCTGTTGATTCTCGCGGCCCTGTACCTGGTGACATGGGGCCTCGTCCGGGCGCTTGAGGCCCTGGCCAAGCCATCATGACCGGCACGTACTGGCTCGTCGGCCTGCTCGCCCTGGGGCTGTTCGGCTACCTCATCTACGCGCTGCTCAAAGCGGAGCGGTTCTGATGAGCGCCAACATGCTGTTCGCCGTCCTGCTCATCGTATTCCTGGGCATCGTATTGCTGTGCGTCAAACCGCTCGGCGGCTACATCGCCGACGTGATGCAGGGAGAGCCCGGCGTCGCCCGCCGCATCGGCGGCGGTGTCGAGGCCTGGACGTACCGGATCTGCGGCATCGACGCGACCGAGGAGATGGGCTGGCCGAAATACGCGCTCGCCATGCTGCTGTTCAACGCGCTGGGCGCACTCGTTGTCTATGGGTTGCAGCGGCTGCAGGCATTCCTGCCGCTCAATCCGCAGCACTTTTCGGCGGTCAGCCCGGATTCCGCGTTCAACACGGCCGTCAGCTTCATCACCAATACGAACTGGCAGGGCTATTCGGGCGAGTCCACGATGAGCTACCTGGTGCAGATGGCCGGGCTTGCGGTGCAGAATTTCCTGTCGGCGGCAACCGGCCTGGCCGTCGCCATCGCCGTGATCCGCGGCTTCGTACGCCACAGCGCCGCGACCATCGGCAATTTCTGGACGGATGTCACGCGCGCCGCGCTCTATGTGCTGTTGCCGCTGTCGGTTGTACTGGGCCTCGTCCTGGCCAGCCAGGGCGTCATCCAGAATCTCGGCGCGTACCAGGACGCGACGACGATCGAATTGCAGAGCTACCAGAATCCGAAGACCGACGCGGCCGGCAATCCGGTCAAGGATGCCGCCGGCAATGCCGTCACGGAGCCCGCGACGACCCAGACGCAGACCCTGCCGATGGGCCCGATCGCGTCGCAGGAATCGATCAAGGAACTCGGCACCAACGGCGGCGGCTTCTTGAATGCGAACTCGGCGCATCCTTACGAGAATCCGACGCCGCTGACGAACCTGCTGGAGATGCTCGCGATCCTGCTGATCCCGTTCGCGCTGACCTATACGTTCGGCAGGATGGTGGGCGACACGCGCCAGGGATGGGCACTGACCGCTGCGATGCTGGTCCTGTTCGTCACGCTGACGCTGGTCGCCTTCCATAGCGAGCAGCACGGCAACCCGCTGATCGCCTCGCAGGGCATCGACCAGGCCGCAAGCGCGATCCAGTCCGGCGGCAACATGGAGGGCAAGGAGACCCGCTTTGGCATTGCGGCCTCCGCGCTGTTCACCGCCGTCACGACCGCGACGTCCTGCGGCGCCGTGAATACGATGCACGACTCGCTGATGCCGCTCGGCGGCTTCGTGCCGCTGTTCCTGATTGAACTTGGAGAACTGGCGCCCGGCGGGGTCGGGACCGGCATCTATACGATCCTGATGTTCGCGATACTCGGCGTGTTCATCGCCGGCCTGATGATCGGGCGGACGCCCGAGTATCTCGGCAAGAAAATCGAGGCCTTTGAAATGAAGATGGCTTCGGTGTTCATCCTGACGACGCCGTTCGTCGTGCTGATCGGTACGGCGGTCGCGGTGATGTGCGGCGCTGGCATCGCCGGCATCGCCAATCCGGGCCCGCACGGCTTCAGCGAGATCCTCTACGCGTTCTCGTCCGCGGCGAACAACAACGGCAGCGCGTTCGGCGGCCTGTCGGCGAATACGCCCTTCTACAACATCGCCACGGGCCTGGCGATGTGGTTCGGGCGCTTCTGGCCGATCGTCGCGGCGCTCGCGATCGCGGGCTCGCTGGCGGCCAAGAAGCGCATCCCGGTCACCGAGGGCACGATGCCGACGCACGGACCGCTGTTCGTCTCGCTGCTGCTCGGATCGATCCTGCTGATCGGTGTCCTGACCTATGTACCGGCGCTCGCGCTCGGCCCCGTGGTCGAGCACTTCATGCTGATCGCCGCCCACTAGAAACCTGCATAGTTGAAGATACAGCCATGGCACGCCAACAACTCTCCCTGCTCGATCGCAAACTGATTGGTCCGGCACTCATCGAGTCGGTGCGCAAGCTCGATCCGCGCATCCAGTGGCGCAATCCGGTGATGTTCGTCGTCTATCTCGGCACGATCGTCACGGCGGTGCTGTACGTCAAGGCACTCGGCGGCCACGGCGAGGCGCCGGCCGGCTTCATCCTCGCGATCACGATCTGGCTGCTGTTCACGGTGCTGTTCGCGAACTTCGCCGAGGCGCTGGCCGAAGGGCGCAGCCGCGCGCAGGCCGAGTCGCTGCGCGGCATGCGCCAGACCGTCTTCGCGAAGCAACTGAAGGATGCGACGCGCAACGACCACCGGGACACGGTCCGCGTCAAGGCCGAGGATCTGCGCAAGGGCGACATCGTGTTCGTCGAGACCGGCGATGTGATACCGGTCGACGGCGAGGTCATCGAGGGCGCCGCTTCGGTCGATGAGAGCGCGATCACCGGCGAGTCGGCTCCGGTGATCCGCGAGTCGGGCGGGGATTTCTGCTCGGTGACGGGCGGCACGCGCGTACTGTCGGACTGGATCGTGGTGCGCGTCACGGTCAACCCCGGCGAGACCTTTCTCGATCACATGATCTCGATGGTGGAGGCCGCGAAGCGCCAGAAGACCCCGAACGAGATCGCACTGACGATCCTGCTGGTCGCGCTGACGCTCGTGTTCCTGATCGTGATCGTGACGCTGCTGCCGTTTTCGCTGTTCAGCGTCGACGCCGGCAAGTCCGGCAGTCCGATCACGATCACGGCCCTGGTGTCGCTGCTCGTGTGCCTGATCCCGACCACGATCGGCGGCCTGCTGTCCGCGATCGGCGTGGCCGGCATGAGCCGCATGATGCAGGCGAACGTGATCGCGACGTCGGGACGCGCGGTGGAGGCCGCCGGCGATGTCGACGTGCTGCTGCTCGACAAGACCGGCACGATCACGCTCGGCAACCGCCAGGCGAGCGCGTTCGTGGCGGCGCCCGGCGTCAGCGAGCAGGAACTGGCCGACGCGGCCCAGCTGTCCTCGCTGGCGGACGAGACGCCCGAGGGCCGCAGCGTCGTCGTGCTCGCCAAGCAGCGCTATAACCTGCGCGAGCGCGACCTCGGCTCGCTGGAGGCCGTGTTCGTGCCGTTTTCGGCGCACTCCCGCATGAGCGGGGTGGATCTCGGCGCGCGGCGCATCCGCAAGGGCGCCCCCGATGCGATCGCGAAGCATGTCGTTTCACTGGGTGCGCAGTTCCCGGGCGTCGTGAACGACATCGTGCAGCGCGTTGCGCGCCAGGGATCGACGCCGCTCGTCGTCGCCGACGGCTCAAGGGTGCTGGGCGTCATCGAACTGAAGGACATCGTCAAGGGGGGCATCCGCGAACGCTTTGCCGACCTGCGGCACATGGGCATCAAGACGATCATGATCACCGGGGATAACCGGCTCACGGCCGCGGCGATCGCCGCCGAGGCCGGCGTCGATGACTTCCTCGCCGAGGCGACGCCGGAAGCCAAGCTCAAGCTCATCCGCGAACACCAGGCCCAGGGCAGGCTGGTCGCGATGACCGGCGACGGCACCAACGATGCACCGGCGCTCGCCCAGTCCGACGTCGCGGTCGCGATGAACACCGGCACCCAGGCGGCCAAGGAAGCCGGCAACATGGTCGACCTGGATTCGAATCCGACCAAGCTGATCGAGATCGTCGAGACCGGCAAGCAGATGCTGATGACGCGCGGCGCGCTGACGACGTTCTCGATCGCCAATGACGTCGCCAAGTACTTCGCGATCATACCGGCAGCCTTCGCGACGACCTATCCGCAGCTCGGTGCGCTCAACATCATGCACCTGGCGACCCCGGAGTCGGCGATCCTGTCGGCGGTCATTTTCAATGCGCTGATCATCGTGGTGCTGATCCCGCTCGCGATCCATGGCGTCAAATACCGGGCGCTGGGCGCCGCCGCGCTGCTGCGGCGCAATCTGCTGATCTATGGGCTGGGCGGCATCATCGTGCCGTTCCCGGGAATCAAGCTGATCGACATGATCCTGTCCGCGGCCGGCTGGGCCTGAAGGAGACATCCATGCTGCTACGACTCATGCGTCCCGCACTGTGCCTGCTCGCGCTGATGACCGCCCTGCTCGGCGTCGTGTATCCGCTGGTGATGACCGGCGCCGCACGGCTCCTCTTCCCGCACCAGGCGGCGGGAAGCCTCGTCTACCAGAATGGCAAGCTGATCGGCTCGACGCTGATCGGACAGAATTTCACGGATCCGAAACATTTCTGGGGCCGCCCCTCCGCAACGGCGCCGCAGTCGTATAACGGCCTCGCCTCGACCGGCTCGAATCTCGGGCCGCTGAATCCGGCGCTGCTGGACCAGGTCAAGGGCAATGCCAAGGCGTTGCACGACGCCGACCCCGGCAATATGCGGGCGATTCCGGTGGATCTCGTGACCGCTTCCGCCAGCGGCCTCGATCCGGAGATCAGCGTGGCCGGCGCGCTCTACCAGGTGCCGCGCGTCGCACGTGCCCGCGGCATTGCGCCGGCCCAGCTCGAGCAGCTGATATCCGCGCACCAGCGCGAACGACTGCTCGGCCTGTTCGGCGAGCCGCGGGTCAACGTGATGGAACTGAATCTCGTTCTCGACCGCGAGCCATGATGCGCGCACGGACCAACATGGGCTGAAGGCTGCGCGCGGGCGCACGACGAGCCTGCATCATGACGATGCATTGCGCTCATTACGTGCGCCAAAACCTCGCACCAGCGGTCATGCCAGTGAACCGATGTATCGCACTGCAAACCAGGTAAACGCCACAAGTCATTGGATCTGATTGATTTACCGGATTCCGGCATGAATCGTGCTTTAAAGCCTTCCCTGACGACGGGTCGATCTTAACTAGCGAACATGGGGATTCGAATTGGCTAACAAACTGCTTCGGGTACTTCTCCTCGGCGTCCTGACGCTGTCCACGTCGAGCCTCTGGGCCGACACGAACGCGGCGGATGCGGCTTCCGCGGTATCCGCACCGTCAGCGGCGGCTGCGCCGACAGCGGCGGAACCGGCGGCCGCCGCGCCGGCCGCCGATGCCGCACCGCCGGCGCCGACCGAGCCGCAACTGATCGGCGCGGACAAGATCAGCGCCGGCGACACCGCCTGGATGCTGACCTCCACGGCGCTGGTGCTGATGATGACCATTCCGGGACTGGCGCTGTTCTACGGCGGCATGGTGCGCAAGAAGAACGTGCTCGCGACGCTGATGCAGAGTTTCGCCATCACCTGCCTGGTGACGCTGCTGTGGTGGCTCTTCGGCTACTCGCTGGCCTTCACGCCGGGCACGCAGTGGCTTGGCGGAACCTCGCGTTCCTGATGAACGGCATGGCGTTCATGCAGGATGCCAAGAAGCTCACGGTCTCGCACCTGGCGCTGACGATCCCGGAAACGGTCTACTCGATGTTCCAGCTGACCTTCGCGATCATCACGCCGGCGCTGATCGCCGGCTCCTTTGCCGAGCGCATGAAGTTCTCCGCGATGCTGTTCTTCATGTCGGTCTGGTCCGCTGGTGGTGTACGCGCCGATTGCGCACTGGGTGTGGGAGCCGTCGGGCTGGCTCGCCGTCAAGGGCGTGCTGGATTTTGCCGGCGGCACGGTCGTGCACATCAATGCCGGCATCGCCGGCCTGGCCAGCGCCTGATGCTCGGCAAGCGCGTCGGCTATGGCAAGGAATCGATGGCGCCGCACAACCTCGTGCTGACGGTGATCGGCGCCTCGCTGCTGTGGGTGGGCTGGTTCGGATTCAATGCCGGTTCGGCTGTCGCTGCCGACGGTCGCGCCGGGCATGGCGATGGCCGTCACGCAGATCGCGACCGCCGCCGCCGCGCTGGCCTGGATGTTCACCGAATGGATCACCAAGGGTAAGCCGAGCGTGCTCGGCATTGCCTCGGGAGCGGTCGCCGGACTCGTCGCGATCACGCCGGCCTCCGGCTTCGTTGGCCCGACACCCGCCGTGATCATCGGCCTGGCGGCCGGCGTGGTCTGCTTCTTCGCCGCCACCTCGCTCAAGCACGCCCTCGGCTACGACGACTCGCTCGACGCCTTCGGCGTGCACTGCATCGGCGGCATCATCGGCGCGCTGCTGACGGGCGTGTTCGCCAGCAAGGAGATCAGCGGCTCCGAAGGCTCCGTGCTCACGCAGCTGTGGGGCGTCGGCACCACGCTGATCTATGGCTTCGTGATGAGCACATCATCCTGAAGGCGATCGACCTGACGATCGGACTGCGCGTCACCGAGGAACAGGAGCGCGAGGGCCTGGACATCTCGCTGCACGGCGAGAAGGTCGAGTAGCACGCGAATCCACGTATAGCCATTCACTGCATCATGAGGACATATTGAATCGTGAACGCGAACACGCCGCATCCGGTCCGTTCCGTCGCACTTGCGGGAGCCATGCTGCTGTGCGCATCGTCCGCGGCACTTGCCGACGAGCCGTCGGCGGCGCCGGCCACGGCGGCCTCATCCAGTCCAAACGGCCCGATCGAAGGCTGCAGCGCGGGTTCGCAGGACGAGGGGTTCTTCTCGCGCCTCGGGGACAGCTACAAATCGCATCTTGCGTGGAATGGCGGCGATGCGAACGCGCCGCCGACGATCGTCGTCGGCGGCGGCGAGGTCCCCGAGTCCAATCCCCCCTGGCCCTACGCCACCTGGAACGTCGGCGGATCGCAGGCGATCGGCGTCGAGAACATGTACTACAACGCGCTGATGGATGCGCTGTACTGCGGTTCCGGCGGCCAGAAACTCAAGGACAGCCGCTTCACGATCTACGGCTGGGTCGAGCCCGGTGCCAACATCAGCACATCGCACACCCGCTACAATTATTCGACCGGCACCGGCGGCAATTACCCGGCCGCGTACTCGTTCGAGCCGAACACGATACAGCTCGACCAGGCGGCGCTGTATTTCGAACGCACCGCGGACGAGGTGCAGCGCGATCACATTGACTGGGGCTTTCGCTTCACGGGCCTGTACGGCACCGACTACAAGTACACGTTCAGCAACGGCATCTTCAGCAACCAGTACACCGACAGCGCGAGGCAATACGGCTTCGACCCGGTGATGTATTACGTCGATTTCTGGTTTCCGTCATTCGCGGCGCTCGGCGACGAACCTGCGCATCGGCCGCTACATCTCGATCCCGGACATCGAGGCGCAGCTCGCGCCCAACAACATCACCTACAGCCACTCCCTGCTCTACACGTATGATCCCTATACGCAGAACGGCGTCGTCATGACCACCAAGCTCAACAAGAACTGGCAGATCCAGACCGAGCTGTCGGCCGGCAACGACATCGGCGCCCTGGGACAAGCACTAGCGCCATCTGACGCCCGCGCCTGCCTGATCTGGACCTCCGATTCCGGCATGGACAACCTGTATCCGTGCATGAACGGGCTCAACGACAGCAACTGGCGCTGGAACAACATCCAGCACGCGGTCATGACCTGGTATCACAAGTTCAATTCGAAGTGGCACATGGACTCGGAAGTCTGGTACATGTGGGAAGCGCATACGCCGAACGTCAACAATGATACCGGTCCCGGCGGCAGCGACCTTGGCACCGCGATCATCGCGCAGCAGTATTCGTACCTGAATTACGGCGCGCCGTCCGGGGCCGTCTGCAAGCCGTCGCTCGTGTACTGCTACTCGTATGCTTGGGCAGCCGTCAATTACCTGAACTACCAGATCGGGCCGCGCGACGTGGTCACGTGGCGCACCGACTATTTCAATGATGCGCGCGGCCAGCGCACCGGATTCAAGACCCGCTACTACGAATTCGATTTCGGCTACACGCACTGGATGGGCGATACGATCGAGCTGCGCCCCGAGTTGCGCTACGAGCATGCGCGCGATGCACAGGCGTACGACAACCCGAGCGCTTTGCCCGGCATGGGCCGGAACTCGCAGCTGATGCTCGCGGCGGACGCCATTATTCACTTCTAGGATTTCCGGTTGAGGTTCGACAATCTGCATAGGAATAGGACCGATGAGTAAACAAATTCCCCTGATTGCTTTTTTGATTTCCGCCCTGGCCGGCGGGCTCTCGCTGCCGGCTGCGCAGGCGGATACGTTGTCCGC
The DNA here is from genome assembly GCA_963706815.1 of uncultured Gammaproteobacteria bacterium. Classification (GTDB taxonomy): domain Bacteria; phylum Pseudomonadota; class Gammaproteobacteria; order Steroidobacterales; family Steroidobacteraceae; genus Bog-1198. The sequence goes on along the minus strand of CAVPNS010000002.1, from coordinate 824,472 downwards.
GCCCGTCGTCAGGGTGTCGGCAGGAGCCATCGTCGGCATCGTGACGAACTCCGCGAAGGCTCCGGTGGCCGGCGCGACCGTGACCGCGATGAAATCCGACGGCAGCGGCATACGCGCAACCATCTCCGGCAGCGACGGCATGTACTCGTTCGCCGACGTGCCCGCCGGCACCTGGGCCATCGCCTCGCACATCGATGGCGCCGCGGACGCTGCTCCGCCTGCGGTCACGGTCATCGTCGGCAAGGCGTCGCGTGCCGACATCGTCATGAACGTCCCCGAAGCGGCCGGCGCCGAGACGGCCCCGGTACCGGTGGTCGCGCTGCCGCCGGTGGCGGCTGGGACCACCCATATGCTGCCGACCGCGCTCGAAGCGCCCGACCCGGGCCCCGAGGTGGACACGCAGACGCCGTTTGCGGTCGGCGATATTGGCTGGATGAACGGCAACACACGTGAAAAATCGCCGATCTTCGACACGAAATTCTTCACGCCGGAGATCCGCTTCGACACGAACTACATCCAAAGCGGCAATCACCCCCAGGACCACACGATCGTCGGCTCCACCGAGGAGTTCCGCTCCGGCGAGTTCCAGATCGAGCAGGTCAGCTTTGGCGGCGACTTCCACTGGAACAACGTCAAGGCCCGCTTCCTGTCGATGATGGGCCTGTTCTCAACGGCCACGACGCCGCGAATGATGCCAGCGCCGCAGTGGGCCAGTGGGACCTCCAGGGAGCGTACAAGTATTTCTCGGAAGCGAATGCGGGCTATCACTTCGACGTCAACCACGGCCTGAACGTCGACATGGGAATTTTCGTTTCGTACATCGGCCTGTTCAGCTACTACAACTTCGACAACTGGACCTACCAGCCTTCGTTCGTGTCGTCGAACACGCCGTGGTTCTTCAACGGCCTGCGCGTCCAGTGGTGGCCGACGCAGACGCTGAAGATCGAGCCCTGGCTCATCAACGGCTGGCAATCAAATGCGAAGTTCAACAGCCATCCGGGCTTCGGCGGGCAGATCCTGTGGATCCCGAACGATTCGCTGAAGCTGGTGTTCAACAGCTACTCGATCGGACAGGACAACCTGAATTGCCAGACCGCGGGAAGTGGCGCTACCGGTACTGTCGATACGCTGTGCCAACCGCAAAACGGCGGCAACCTCAATGCGTCCGCCGGCTCTCTGGTCGGCGCCGGACCGCCGGTCAACTAGTCGAAGGTCACGCGCGTCCACGAAGACGACAGCCTGCTGGTCAAATACTACGACGCGCACGGCAAGAGCGGCGCCGGCGTATCGAAGATGGCTTTCAGCCTGACGGTTGACATCGGTTGCGAATATGGCGGTGGCGTTTCCTGTACGAACGGAAACAACAAGGAAAACTTCTTTGGCGCAATGCTGTATGACCGCACCTGGTTCAACAACGACCTGTACGCCGTGACCGTTGGCGGCGGCTTCATGAATAATCCGGGCCGCTATCTGGCCCTGACGCCGCCGATCAATGGGGCCTCGGCCGCAACGGGTTCCCCGTACTTCACCCAGCAGCCAGGACAAAAGATCTACCAATGGGACTCGCAGCTGAACTTCCAATATATGCCGAAGGACTGGATCACGTGGTGGACGGAAGTCACGTTCCGCCATTCCGACGTTCCATACTGGACCGGATCTGGCGGCATGACGCCGCCCTACTCGGGCGGCAGCACCGGCAACAACGGCTCGCCCGCGAGCTGTGTCGCGGCCAGCGGCGCCGCGGGCGGCGCCGTGAATCCCACCACCGGCAATTGCTCTGTCGGCGACTGGTTCCCGGACCTGCGCACGCGCGAAGTGGTCTGGGGCGCCGGCGTCATGGTCAAGTTCTAAGGGGAGAGCCGAATGAAGTTTGTCACAGCGATCATCAAGCCGTTCAAGCTCGACGACGTGCGCGCGGCGCTGGCGGAAATCGGCGTCTCGGGCATGACGGTGACCGAGGTCAAGGGTTTCGGCCGCCAGCGCGGGCACACCGAACTGTACCGCGGCGCCGAGTACGTCGTCGATTTCGTGCCCAAGGTGCGCATCGAAGTGGCGGTCAAGAACGAGATCCTCGACCAGGTGCTCGAGGCGATCGTCGGCGCCGCGAGGACCGGCAAGGTCGGCGACGGCAAGATATTCGTCTCCGATATCGCGCGCGTCGTGCGGATCCGCACCAGCGAGACCGACGGCGCCGCTTTATAGCCCATGACCGGAAAGCCAAAGGCCAGTTGCATTGCCATGAATCGACGACGGCTTTCGGCCATTTGACTCCGCCATCCTCATGTTCATCAAGCAACAACCTGAAATAGGAGACACCCCATGTCCGGACATCCAAGCAAATTGCTGCCGTTTGCGATCCTGGTCATGGCCGGGACCCTCGGCGCGCAGGCCGCCCTGGCCGACGCCGCCGCAATGGCCCCGTCGCCGCAAAACCTGAAAACGGGCCTGTCCCTGACGGCGCAGCTCTTGCAACTGATGGACACCGACAAGAACGGCAAGGTCTCGAAGGCGGAGTTCATGCACTTCATGGAAGCCGAGTTCGACCTGGCGGACACCAACAAGGACGGCGAACTGGATCCGAAGGAACTGAAGCATTTTCAATTCCTGCTGTCGCATCCCACCAAGGGTCCGGGGCGCTAGCGGGCTGGGATCTTCGCATGACTGATGCCCCCTCCCCTGGTTCGGAGACGCACGCACGCGACAAGCAGGAAATTGACCGGCGCGCCTGGTCGGGACATCGCCAGATTCAGGTCGCCGTGCTGGCCGCGTCAATCGTGATCGCGTTCATCGTGGCGTTCTGGGCGGCAGGCAGGTTTTTCGCGAAGGACGAAGCGGCAAGCGACGGTCCCGCATCGCCGCCAGGCACCTTTCGCGCCACGGAGCAGCAGCTCAAGACCTTTTCGATCGAGCAGGTGGCGATGCACGATTTTGTCAGCGAGGAGTTGACGGAAGGGAAGATCGCGGTCGATACGGACCGATCCACTCCCGTTTATTCGCCTTACTCGGGCCGGATTACGCGTGTCATCGCAGGACTCGGCGATGTTGTGAGAGCGGGCGCGCCGCTGGCCATGATAGCCGCCTCCGAGTTCGTCCAGGCGCAGAACGACCTCAGCGCAGCGGCGGCGCAGGTCAAGCTCGCACGCACCAACGAAGCACGCAAGCATGCGCTATTCGATTCCAAGGGCGGCAGCCTGCAGGATTGGCAACAGGCTCAGGCAGACCTGACTGCAGCCGAGGCTTTGCGCTGCAATCCGTGCGCAATCGGCTGAGGATTTTCGACAAGTCCGACGCCGAGATCGATGAGTTGGAAAATTCCATATCGAGCAACGCCGTTGTGGGCCTCACCGCGCCGATCGGAGGTGTGGTCGTCGATCGCGCAGGTCGGGCCCGGACAATTCGTGCAATCCGGCGCCGGCACTCCGTTATTCACCATCGCCGATCCGTCCAGCGTGTGGATGCTGGCGAATGTGCGGGAAACCGACGCCGGGTCAGTCAGGCCGGGGCAGGCAATCGAGGTGCACGTGCTCGCCTATCCGAATCGCGTCTTCAAGGCGCACGTGAGTACGTCGCCGCCATAGTCGATTCCGTGACCCACCGGTTGCCGGTCCGCGCGGAGATCGACAATCGAGACGGCGCGCTCAAGCCAGAGATGTTCGCGAATTTCCGAATCCTGACCGGCGACGCGACCGAGGCGCCGGCAGTGCCGGAGGCGGCCGTCGTCTACGAAGGCGATGCGGCGCACGTCTGGGTCGTTCAGGACGACGGCTTGATCGCGTACCGCGCAATCCACACGGGTCGCAACAACGACGGATTGGTCGAAGTACTCGATGGCCTGAAGCCGGGCGAGCAAGATCGTCACCGAGGGCGGGCTGTTCATCGATCAAGTGGCGGCACCCGGCGCCTCATGAATTCGCATCGTCGCTTTCGCGCTGCGGCAGCGGGTGCTGATCGTCGTCTTGCTGGTCATGATGCTGGCGGCCGGCGTGGCGAGCTTTCTGGGCGCTCAATATCGAGGCGTACCCGGATCCGGTGCCGCCGCTGGTCGATATCGTCACGCAAAGTACCGGGCAATCGGCCGAGGAAATCGAACGCTACATCACGATACCGCTCGAGATCCAAATGGCCGGCATCCCCAATGTGCAGGCGATCCGCACGATTTCCCTGTTCGGACTGTCGGACGTGAAGGTGCAATTCACGTACGATTTCACCTACCAGCAGGCCGAGCAATGGGTGATCAACCGCCTGTCGCAGCTCGGGCCGCTGCCGAATGGCGCGCAGCCGCAGATCTCGCCGACCAGCCCCATCGGCGAGATCTTCCGCTACCGCGTGGTCGGGCCGCCCAACTATTCGGTCACGGATTTGAAGACGCTCGAGGACTGGGTGCTCGAGCGCCGCTTCAAGGCCGTTCCCGGCGTCATCGACGTCACCGGCTGGGGCGGCAAGACCAAGACCTACGACATCGCGATCGATCAACACAAGCTGATGGGCTACGGCCTGTCGGTACCGCAGGTGCTGGCGGCGCTCGGCAATGCCAACATCAACGTCGGCGGCCAGACGGTCAATTTCGGCGAGCAGGCGGCCGTGGTGCGCGGTGTGGGCCTGATCCATTCCGCCGATGAGATCCGCCGTACGCTCATCGCCAGCAACATGGGCGCGCCCGTCTCGCTCGGCGACGTAGCGACGGTCAGCATCGGCAATCTGCCGCGTCTCGGCATCGCCGGCTACGACGAGGTCGACGACATCGTCCAGGGGATCGTGCTGATGCGGCGCGGCGCGCAGAGCGTCCCCACGATCAAGCGCGTCGAAGCCGAGGTCGACAAGGTCAACAACAGCGGCATCCTGCCGCCCGGCGTACAGCATCGAACGCATTTACGACCGCAGCGATCTGATCAACGTTACGACGCATACCGTGCTGCATAACATGGTGGCCGGCATCGTCCTGATATTTCTGCTGCAATGGGCTGTTCCTCGGCAATCTGCGCAGTGCGGTGATCGTCGCGATGACCATTCCTTTCGCGCTGTCGTTTGCCATCGGCCTCATGGTGATGCGCGGCGAATCCGCCAATCTGCTGTCGGTCGGCGCCATCGATTTCGGACTGGTCGTCGACGCCACGGTCATCATGGTCGAGAACATTTTCCGGCATCTCGCCGAAGTCATCGGCGCACCGGGGCTCGGTCCGAGCACGCTGCATCGCATGCGGTCGCCGAGCGGATTTCGCGGCAAGATGATCACCGTCGCCGATGGCGCCGCCGAAGTCAGCCTGTCGATATTTTTCGCAGCCGCGATCATCATCGCGGGTTTCGTGCCGCTGTTCACGCTGTCGGGTATCGAAGGACATATCTTCGGGCCGATGGCCAAGACCTATGCCTATGCAATCGCAGGCGGTCTTTTAGCGACCTTCACGATCGCGCCGGCGCTTTCGGTGTCTCTTCTTTCCGAACACTGTCGAGGAAAGGGAAACCCCCGTGGTCCGCTGGATCAGGCGCGTTTATGAACCTGCCCTGCAGTTCGTGCTGGCGAACCGCATCATCACGTTCGCCGGCGTCGGCCTGATCGGAGCACTGGCGATATTTGCCGTACGGTCCCTCGGACTCGAGTTTCTCCCCAAGCTCGAGGAAGGCAATCTGTGGATCCGCGCCACTTTCCCGCAATCCATGTCGCTGGACGGCAGCGATGCCTACGTCAATCGCATGCGCGCGCTGATAAAAAGCTACCCCGAGGTCGAGACGGTCGTATCGCAGCACGGACGTCCCGATGACGGGACCGATGCCACCGGATTTTTCAATGCCGAGTTTTTCGTGCCGTTGAAGCCGTTCGATACCTGGCCCAAGGACATCGACAAGGAGAAGCTGACGAAGAACATGACTGGTGCGCTGGCCGATAACTTCCCGGGCGTCGATTTCAATTTTTCGCAATACATCCAGGACAACGTCGAGGAAGCAGCGTCCGGCGTCAAGGGCGAGAACTCCGTCAAGGTATACGGCAACGATCTGGAGACCCTGGAAAAGACCGCCAAGAGCATCGCAGCAGTGCTCGCGAAGATTCCGGGAATCGAGGACCTGGCGGTGCTGCGCTCTCTCGGTCAGCCGACGATCCGTATCGATGTGGATCGGGTGCGCGCGGCGCGCTATAGTCTCGCACCGGGCGATATCAATGCCGTCGTGCAAACGGCGATCGGCGGGCAAAGCGCCGGGGATCTTTACGAAGCCAGCAGCGACCGGCATTTCCCCATGATGGTTCGACTGGCGATGCCTTACCGGCAGAGCGTCGACGCCATCAAGCACATCATGATCGCCGCGCCGGCGAGCAACGGCAACGGATCGATCCAGGTGCCGCTGCAGGATGTCGCCGATGTGCGCCTGGTTTCCGGCGCGGCGTTCATCTACCGTGAACAACAGCAACGGTATGTTCCGATCAAGTTCAGCGTGCGTGGACGCGATCTCGGTGGCGCCGTGCTCGACGCGCAGCGTGCCGTGGATTCGCAGGTGTTGTTGCCCGGCGGGTACCGGCTCGAATGGGTCGGCGAATTCGGCAACCTGCAGGAAGCGATAGCGCGTCTGAGCGTGGTTGTGCCCCTCGCGATCGCACTGATCGTGCTATTGCTGTATCTGAAGTTCAACAGTATGCGCGATGCGTTGCTGGCAGCGAGCGTGATTCCGATGGCGTTGCTGGGCGGGATTTTCGCGCTATGGGCTACCGGCACCGCATTCAGCGTCTCCTCGGCAATCGGTTTCGTCGCGTTGTTCGGTATTGCGGCGATGGACGGCATTCTCGTCCTTTCCTACTTCAATCTCAGCCTTGATTCCGGCCTCGACCGTGTCGGTTCGATGCTGCAAACCTGCCGTACGCAGCTGCGGCCGGTCGTCATGACCTGCATCGTCGCCTGCGTCGGCCTGATCCCTGCGGCCTTGTCCACCGGCATCGGCTCCCAGGTACAGCGACCGCTCGCGATTGTCGTCGTCGGCGGCATGCTGCTGGCGCCGGTGCTGATCCTGCTGGTATTGCCGGTGCTGATCCTGGAATTCTCCACGGCCTCTGAATTGCCGCCGGAAGAGGCGCGGGAACCAGGCTGATGGGCAGCGGGTACGGTATATCGGCCTGTCTGGTATCCGCCGCCTGCCTGTGCGCGTGCGTCGGCCCGAGCTTTCACCGTCCCGCGCCGCCCAAGGCCCAGAACTTTACCGCAGCGGCGTTGCCAGCTGAAACCGCCTCGGCCGACACCGTCGGCGGCACCGCGCAGCGCTTCTTAACGGGCGGGGACGTGCCGCGCAACTGGTGGACGCTGTTCGATTCGGAGGAGCTGGACGCGCTGGTCACCGAGGCGCTGCGCGCGAACCCCAGCGTGCACGCCGCTCAGGCGGCGCTGCGCGAGGCACATGAGAATACGGCCGCGCAACGCGGCGCGTATTTCCCGGGCGCGCAGGCGAATTTCGAGGCAAGCCGCGAGCGCGATGCCGTGGGCGTGCTGTCGCCGAACCTGGCCTCCGGTGCGGCCATCTATAATCTTTACACACCCCAGGTCAGCGTGACGTTCGTGCCGGACGTTTTCGGAGGCACCCGGCGCGCAGTAGAATCGCTGGCGGCGCAGGAGGAGGCAACCCGCGACCAGCTCGATGCAACTTACCTGGCATTAACGGCCAACGTGGTCACCGCGGCCTTCGAGGAAGCGGGACTGCGCGCGCAGATAGACGCGACAGAGCGCGTGATACGCCTGGAGCGTGACGCGCTGTCGGTCCTGCGGCGCTCCCTGGAGCTGGGATCCGTGGCCGAAGGGGATGTCTTTGCGCAGGACGCAGCGCTCGCGCAGCTGGAAATGACCTTGCCGCCGCTGAACCGGCAGCTGCGGCAGAATCACGATTTGCTGGCGATTCTGGCGGGCCGCCTGCCGGCCGATCTGCCGCCGGTGCGTTTCGGACTCACCGAACTGCGCCTGCCGGCCGATCTGCCGCTGGGAGTGCCATCGCAGCTGGTCGAGCGGCGGCCGGATGTGCGCGCGGCCGAGGCGGAACTGCACGCGGCCACGGCGCAGGTAGGAGTGGCGACCGCCAATCTCCTGCCGCAACTGACGATCACCGGCGGACTCGGCAGCACCGCCGCCATGACCAGGGATCTTTTCAAGGCCGGTACGGGCTTCTGGAGCATCGGCGCCAGCCTGTCGCAGACGCTGTTTGCAGGAGGCACGCTGCTGCATAGAAAGCGCGCGGCCGATGCCGCCCTCGATCAGGCTGGCGCACTCTACCAGTCGACAGTTCTGACGGCGTTTCAAAATGTTGCCGATGCCCTGCATGCGCTTGATACGGATGCAGACGCGCTGGCCGCCGCGGCGCGCGCCGAGGCGGCATCGGCAAAATCGCTTGAAGTGGCGCGACAGCAGATTTCAATAGGTTCAGTCAGCTATCTGGCCCTCATTAATGCCGAACAGAGCTACCAACTGGCAGTGGTTTCGTTGGCGCAGGCGCGAACCAATCGTTATGCTGATACGGCAGCATTGTTTCAGGCGCTGGGAGGGTCCATCTCAACGCCCGGCACACGGTGAGTTCGCGCAACACTGCTATGAAATCTGCCGTTGCCGCCCTTACGCTGTTTGCGCTCGCGGGCGCGGCGCCCGCCGACGATCCGGCGCCCGACAAGAGCGGCTTCACGCTTTTTAATCCGACGCCCGACGCCGACCTGCGAAGCCTGGAAACCGATCGGCCGCCGAAGGCCAACAGTCCCTACACGGTCGACGCCGGTCACTTCCAGTACGAAACGGACCTCGTCGTGTACGGCCACGGCGACAGCGGCGGAGTCGCGACCGACGCATGGACCGTCCTCGATCCGACGCTGAAGGTCGGGCTGACCAATACCATCGATGCCGAACTGCAGGTCACGCCGTACGAGTCGGTCACGACGCGCAGCGCCGGGATGACGGTGCGCCAGTCCGGCATCGGCGATACGTTCCTGCGCGTGAAGTTCAATGTGCTCGGCGACGACCGCGGCGACGTCTCGGCGGCGCTGCTGCCCTATGTCAAGCTGCCGACGGCAAACGCCGCGCTCGGCAACGGCAAGGTCGAAGGCGGCCTGATCCTGCCGGTCAGTTTCAATGTCGCCGGCGGCTTCACCGTGATCGTGATGCCGGAGGGAGACTACCTGAAGGACAGCGCGGGCGCCCGTTACCACGGCGCGTTCGATTTCCTGGTCAATGTCAGCCATCCGCTCGACAATCGCTGGACCTTCTTCACGGAAGCCTTCACGACCCAGTTGCCCCGCGGCCAGGGCAAGGCGATCTATACGCTGGACGAAGCCCTGACCTGCGCCCTGGGAAAAAACCTGCAGCTCGATCTTGGCGGTAATTTCAGCCTCAACGGGGCAGCGCCGCGCGTGCAGCTCTATGCGGGACTGTCCCAGCGGTTTTGAGCCCAAGGTCGGCTATACTCGATCCGAGCCCGCGTTGGCGAGGAATCGATGACCGAGGGAGAGCGCCGCAATCCGGATGAGCTGCTGGCCGACGTGCAGCGCGAGGAAGAGCGCGCCCGCCGCGGGCGCCTGCATATTTTCTTCGGCGCGTCCGCCGGCGTCGGCAAGACCTACTCGATGCTCGAGGCGGCGCGCGCCGCCCAGGCCGGCGGTGCCGACGTCGTCGTGGGCTACGTCGAGCCGCACGGGCGCATCGAGACCGAGCGCCTGCTCGAGGGACTCGAGCAGCTGCCGTTCCTCGAGGTCCGCTACAAGGGCATCACGCGGCGCGAGTTCGACCTCGACGCGGCGCTGCGGCGTGCGCCGGCCACGGTCCTCGTCGATGAACTGGCGCATTCGAATATCGCGGAAGGCGAGCCGCGGCCGCGCCATGCGAAGCGCTGGCAGGACGTCGAGGAGCTGCTGGACGCCGGCATCAACGTCTGGACCACGCTGAACGTCCAGCACCTGGAGAGCCTCAACGACGTGGTCGCCGGAATCACCGGCGTGCGCCAGCAGGAGACCATCCCGGACCGCATATTCGACGAGGCGCATGAAGTCGAGCTGATCGACCTGACCCCCGACGACCTGCTCGCGCGCCTGAAGTCGGGCAAGGTGTATGTTGCCGACCAGGTCGGCACCGCGACCGAGCGCTTTTTCCGGACACCGAACCTGCTGGCGTTGCGCGAACTGGCGCTGCGCCGCACCGCCGACCGCGTCGATGCCGATGCACTCGAGTACCAGGGCAAGGAGCGGGTCTCGCGGCCGTGGCTCGCCCGCGACCGCTTCCTGATCGCCGTCGCCCCCGATGAACAGGCTGAGCAGCTCGTGCGTTTCGGCAAGCGCTTTGCCGACGCCCTCGATGCCGAGTGGATGGTGGTCTCGGTCGAGACGCCGGCCCTGCTGAAACTGTCCGAGCGCGACCGCAACCACCGGATCGACGTGCTGCGCCTCGCCGAATCGCTCGGCGCCGAGACGGTCACGCTGGATGGCCCGTCGGCGGCCGATGCGCTGATCGAGTACGCGAGAGTGCGCAACGTCACGCGCATCGTCGTCGGCGAAGTCAAGCGCACCGGCTGGCGCAGCCTGTTTCGCAGCTCGACGGCCATTCAACTCGTGCGCCGCGGCTCAGGGTTCGACGTCTCGGTGATCTCCCGGCGCGACGCGCAGGAAAAGCAGATGCGCCACCTGCCGGACAGCGGTCCGCGCCAGATCCCGTGGCGACGCTACTATGCCGCACTGGCCATCACGGTGGGCTGCACCGGCCTCGCCGCGCTGATGTACCCGTACTTCAACCTGACGAACCTCGTCATGGTGTACCTGCTCGGCGCCACGGTCGCGGCGCTGCGCCTGGGCCGCGGCCCGGCGAGCCTGACCGCGGTGCTGAACGTCGCCGCGCTGGCCTTCTGCTTCGTGCCGCCGCGCTTCACGTTCGCGGTCAGCAACCTCGAGTACCTGGTGACCTTCGGCGTGATGCTGGTCATCGCGCTCGTCATCGCCAGCCTGGTCGCGAACGTGCGCGCGCAGACCCGCGTTGCCGGTGCGCGCGAGCGGCGCACGTCGCTGCTGTATGCGATGAGCCGCGAGCTGGCGGCGACGCGCCGGTTCGACAACCTGGCGGGCGTCGCGATCAGGCACGTCGCCGAGACGTTCGCGAGCAACGCGACCATCCTGATGCCGGATGAGCGCGGGCACCTGAAGCTGCCCAGGGGACAGGCTCCCGGAGGCGCGCTGCCCAAGCCCGACCTGTCGGTGGCGCAGTGGGTATTCGACCACGGCCGGCCCGCCGGCCTCGGCACCGATACGCTGCCGGCCGCGCCCGCCCAGTACCTGCCCCTGACCGGTACGCGCGGCACGATGGGCGTGCTCGCGGTGCGGCCCACGCAGAAGCGGCGCCTGCTGCTGCCGGAGCAGCGGCACCTGCTGGAAACCTTTGCCGGGCAGATCGCGCTCGCGGTCGAGCGGTCGCGGCTGGCCGAGGAAGCCGAGGTCGCGCGCGTCTCCGCCGAGACCGAAAGCCTGCGCAATACGCTGCTCGCCTCGATCTCGCACGACCTGCGCACGCCGCTCGCCGTGATAACCGGCGCCAGCAGCGCGCTGAACGATCCGGAGCTGAAGCTCGATCCGGCGGCGCGCGCCCAGCTCGTGCATTCGATCGACGACAAGGCGCACGAGATGTCGGAGCTGATTTCCAACGTGCTCGACCTGATGCGATTCGAGTCCGGCGAAGTGCGGTTGCGCCGCGACTGGCAGACCGTCGACGACCTGGTGGGCACCGCGCTCGCGAGGCTCGAGGGGCGCTTCGGCGATCGCGTGCTCGACGTCGCCCTGCCCCCGGACCTGCCGCCGGTGTACGTCGACGCGCCGCTCATCGCGCAGGTCCTGGTCAACCTGCTGGAGAATGCCGTCAAGCACACGCCGCCGGCGACGCGCATCCGGATCAGCGCCGGCATCGAGGCCGATGCGGTCAGCGTCTGCGTCGAGGACACTGGGCCCGGGACTGCCGGATGGCGATCCGGAGAAGCTGTTTGCGAAGTTCCAGCGCGGCCGCGAAGAGAGCAACGCCGGCGGCGCCGGTCTCGGCCTCGCCATCTGCCGCGCCATCGTCAATGCGCACGGCGGCCGGATCTCCGCGATGCCGCGCCCCGGCGGCGGTGCGCTGTTCGTGTTCGCCATGCCGATCGCCGAGCCACTGCGAATGACGCAGGCGATGTTCCAGGTGCTGGTCATCGAGGATGACGCCGGCATCCGCGGCGTGCTGCGCATGCTGCTCGAGAGCCAGCAATACCGCGTGGTCGAAGCCGAATCCGCCGCGCGCGGCGCGATCGCAGCGCGCAATCACCGGCCGGACCTGGTCATCGTGGACCTCGGGCTGCCGGACCAGGACGGATTGTCGGTGATCCGCGAAATCCGGCGCTTCTCGCCGTTGCCGGTGCTCGTGCTGTCCGCGCGCACGATGGAAGCGGACAAGATCGCGGCGCTGGATGCGGGCGCCGACGACTATGTCGCCAAGCCGTTCAGCGCGCCGGAACTGCTGGCGCGGGTACGGGCGGCGCTGCGCCGCAATGCGCGCGCCGGCGATCAGCCGCCGCTGCTGCGATTCGGCAGCATTTCGGTCGACCTGGCCCGGCGCACGGCGCAGGGCCCCGACGGGGAGCTGCACCTGACGCCGCTCGAATACCGGGTGATCGACTCGCTCGCGCGCAATGCCGGAATGATCGTCACGCAGGAACAGCTGATCCGCGAGGCCTGGGGGCCCGATCGCCTCGGCGACAGCCGCGGCCTGCGCAGCTACATCAAGACGCTGCGCCAGAAGCTCGAGCCCGACCCGCGCCAGCCCCGCTACCTGATCACCGAGGCCGGCGTCGGCTACCGGCTGAAGGTCGAGGAAGAACGCGACAATCCCGAATGGGAGGTCTGAAGGTCGGCGCGGTGCCTAGGGGCGCATCGCCTCGCGCGGCAGTCGGATCGGCAGGCGCGCCCTGATGGCCTCATCGACCGAATCCGGGATGTGCGTCGGGTAGTGGCTCGAGAGTATCGACTCCAGCTTGCGCCTCGCATGCACGACCGTGGTCGGGCGGCCCTTCTCGACCCACTCGTTCGGGCTCGAGCGATCGCCGATCGACGGATAGATGTATTCCTTCTGCATCAGCTGCAGCGTCTGGTCCGCGCCGAGGTAGTGGCCCGGCCCTTCGAGGCAGGTCTTGCGGATGGTCTCCAGCGACAGCGACTCGTCGGTGACCTCGATACCCTTGATGGTGCGCAGCACGGCGCCGATCAGGTCGTTGTCGATGATCAGTCCTTCCATCGAGAAGCCGAGCAGGCTCGCGAGCATGCCGGCCGACTCGTAGATCAGGTTCGCCCCGGCATTGCCGACCAGCGCATGGTTGTAGGCCTTTTCATATCCGGCCTGCATATCGGGCAATTTTGCATCGCTCATCCCGGAGGCGGTCCCGCCGGTCAGGTCGTAGTACTGCGCAAATTGCGCGCTGGCCGATGACAGCAGCGCCTGTTCCGGGCTGCCGCCGGACATGGCGCCGGTGCGCAGGTCGGAAACGAAGCACCAGGTGCCGAATATCGCCGGCGCACCGCGCTTGATCGAGTTGACATAGACGAGTCCCGCCAGGCACTCGGCCACTTCCTGCACCAGCGCCGTGGCGAGCGCCGCCGGCGCGGTCGCGCCGGCCTGGCCCGCCGACAGCAGCAGCACCGGCATGCCGCCGCGCACCGCCGCTTCGAGGCACAGGCACGCGTCATAGGCAAATTTCAGCGGCGGCACGACGAAGCAGTTCGACTGGCTGACGAAGGGGCGCTCGCGCCACTTGTCCTCGCCGCCGGCGATCAGGTGCAGCATCTCGAAGCTCTTCTCGAGGTGTTCCGGCAGCACCCAGCTCGTGCCGACGTGCTTGGTCGTACCCGAGACGCAGGCATAGGCCGTATTGACGTCCATTTCCAGCGGCAACGCCAGGTCGCGGCACACGACCGAACGCTGGTAGAAATGCAGGTGATCGAGCGTATCGACGACGCGCGCGATGTCGTACAGGTCCTTCGTCGTCGAATCCCGGTAGGTGCTGGTCAGGGCATCGACGATGTGCACCGCGGCGCCCGCGGTGCCGAAATACACGCGCGAGCCCCACGGCTCCATGTCGTGCTTCGGATCCTGCCCGTGCAGCACGAAATGCCGCGCCGCATTCGCGACCGTATCCTCGACCAGCGCGCGCGAAAACAGCAACCGGCCTTCCGCCGACAGCGTCGCGCCCGCCCGGGTCATGTATTCGATGCCGCTGGGCGTGGCATCCGCAAGGCCGATGTTCTCGAGCACATCGAGTGCGGCGTGATGGATCCGCAATACGTCGGCGCTCGACAGGGGCTTGTAATTGCCGCCGGACATCCCCGGACGGACCGGACGAATGTTGTCGGGCAAGGGCGCCGAACGGGCTGCGCGCCGCGTTTCGCGCGCGCTCCGCCGGAGAACTTTCGCATCGACTTCGTTCATGAACCGAACTCCTGAAGCAGGACGCGAAGGATAACGCAAAACGACCCGGCGGAGCGAAACACTCGACCTGCCGCGCGCGCTTCGCCACAATGCACGGGTTGTCCAGGAGTCATTGAATGAAGACACATGCCCGGGTAGTGATCATCGGCGGCGGCGCGGTCGGCTGCAGCACGCTCTACCATCTCGCGAAGCTGGGTTGGACGGACGCGGTCCTGCTGGAGCGGGACGAACTGACTTCCGGGTCGACCTGGCACGCCGCCGGCAACTGCCCGAACTTCTCCACGTCGTGGAACCTGCTGAAACTGCACCGCTATTCGACCCGGCTCTATGCCAGTCTCGCCGCCGACGTAGGCTACGAGATCAATCGCCACCCCACGGGCAGCATCCGCCTCGCCCACACGGCCGAACGCGTCGACGAGTTCCGCCACGTCGCGTCCCAGGCCCGCGCGCAGGGCATTGAATTCGAGTTGATGTCGCCCGCCGACATCCACGCCCGCCACCCGTTCCTCGAGCTCGACGACATTCGCCTGGGGCTCTGGGATCCGCATGATGGGGACATCGACCCGGCGCAGATGACGCAGGCCCTCGCGAAGGGGGCGCGGGACCTGGGCGCCGAAGTGAACCGGCAGACCCGCGTAACCGCCATCAGCCGGCTGCCGGACGGCGAGTGGCGCATCGAGACCAGCAAGGGCACCATCGTCGCCGAATATGTCGTCAACGCCGGCGGCTACCGCGGCGGCGAGGTCGCGGCGATGATCGGCGAATACCTGCCCATCGTGACGCTCTCGCATCAGTTCCTGATCACCGAGGAAATCCCCGCGCTGCGCGAGCGCGGCGAGAACCGCGTGCCGATCGTTCGCGACCCCGACGTCAGCTATTACCTGCGCCAGGAGCGCTATGCGCTGCTGCTCGGTCCCTACGAGAACACCGCGCGGGCCCACTGGCTGGACGGCATTCCCGATCATTTCGCGAACGAACTGTTTCCCGATGACCTGGGGCGCATCGAGGACTACATCGCGGCGGCCTGCGAGCGCACGCCGATCCTCGGCACGGTCGGCATCAAGTCCGTCATCAACGGACCCATACCCTACGCGCCCGACGGCAATCCTCTGATTTCGCCGGCCCGCGGCCATCGCAATTTCTTCCATTGCTGCGCGTTCACGTTCGGCATCGTACAGGCCGGCGGCGCGGGCAAGTGCATGGCCGAATGGCTCGTGCACGGCGCGCCCGAGTGGGACATGTGGGCGTTCGACGGGCGCCGCTACGGTGACTACGCCGGCCGGGAGTACGCGCTTGCCAAGGCGATCGAGACCTACGAAAACGAGTATGGAGTCGGCTTCCCGCAGGAAGAGCGCGAGGCCGGCCGGCCGCTGCGCTGCTCGACCGTATATCCGGCGCTGGCGGCCAAGGGTGCACGCTTCGGCGCGCGCGGCGGCTGGGAGCGGGCCGTCTATTTCCCGAAGCCCGGCGATCCTGCGGGCGGCCCCGACTGGTCGTTCCGACGCCCGCACTGGCACGCGGCCGTCCGGCGCGAATGCGATGCGGTGCAGAATCGCGTCGCGGTGCTCGACCTGCCCGGCTTCACGAAATTCGAGGTGACCGGCGCGGGCGCCGGCGCCTGGCTTGACCACATGGTCGCGGGGCGCGTGCCGAAGAAGGACGGGCGCACGGCGCTCAATTATTTCTGCGCCGAGAACGGCGGCATCGTCTCCGAAATGACGATCAGTCACGTCGCGCCGGGGCGCTACTGGCTGCTGACGACGGCAGCCGGCGAACGGCATGACGAGGACTGGCTGCGCGATCACCTGAGCGCGGGTGGCGGCGCGGTGCAGATTGCCAACCGCTCGGCCGAGTTCGGCACGCTGGTCATCGTCGGGCCACGCAGCCGCGACGTGCTCGCCCCGCTGACGACGGCAAGCCTCGACAACGCCGCATTTCCGTGGCTCGCCGTGCGCAGCATCGACGTGGCCGGTGTGCCGGTCGTGGCGATGCGCGTCAACTACGTCGGCGAGCTTGGCTGGGAATTGCACGTGCCGATGCCGCGGATGGCGGCCGTCTACGACAGCGTCTGGAACGCCGGCATTGCGCATGGAATCGCCGACTTCGGCCTGTATGCGATGGACAGCCTGCGCCTCGAGAAATGCTACCGCGGCTGGAAGGGCGACCTGACGCGCGACTACACGCCGTTCATGGCCTCGCTCGACCGGTTCGTCGTACTCGACAAGCCCGGCGGCTTCATCGGCCAGGGCGCACTGCAGCGCGAGGCCGCGACCGGGCCCAGGGAGCGTTTTGTGCCCCTGATCGTCGACGCGGCCGACGCGGACGCGGCGGCCGTTTCGATCGTCTTTGACGGCGATGCGACGGTGGGCCTGGTCACGTCGGGCGGCTTTGGCTACCGGATCGGCAAGAGCATTGCGCTCGCCTATGTCCGCTCCGACCTGGCCGTGGCCGGCACCTCGCTCAGCGTGGAGATTCTCGGTGAGCGCCGGCGCGCCGTCGTCGCCACCGAATCGCTCTACGACCCGGAAAACCTGCGGCTGCGGGCATAAAGGCATCTATGACAGTCAAGCTTCCTGCCCATGCCAATGTCCTGATCGTCGGCGGCGGCATCGCCGGCTGTTCGGTCGCCTACCACCTGACGCAGCTCGGCATACGCGATGTCGTCCTGCTCGAGCGCAAGCAGCTCACCTGCGGCACCACGTGGCACGCGGCCGGGCTGGTCGGGCAGCTGCGCGCCACGCGTACGCTGACCGAGCTCGCACAGTACACGTCCGAGCTGTATGCGAGCCTGGAGGCGGAGACCGGCCAGGCCACGGGCTTCCGCCAGCATGGTGCCGTCAGTGTCGCCACCAATGCCTCGCGCTTCGAGGAACTGACGCGCGGCGCCTCGATGGGCAAGAATTTCGGCCTTGCGGTCGAGGTGCTGAGCACGGGCCAGATCAGCGAGCGCTGGCCGATGCTCAACGTCGATGGCCTGGTCGGCGGCATTTTCCTGCCGAAGGACGGCCAGACCAACCCCGTCGACACGACACGGGCGCTCGCGCAGGGTGCGAAGATGCGCGGTGCGCGCATCTTCGAGAACACCCGGGTCACGCGCATCCGGGTCGAGGGCGGGCGTGCCTCGGGAGCGGAGACCGAGGCCGGCGTGATCAGCGCCGACATCGTCGTGATCTGCGGCGGCATGTGGTCGAGGGACCTGGCCGCTGCGGCCGGCTCCACGGTGCCGCTGCATGCGGCGGAGCATTTCTATATCGTTACGGAACCGATCGCGGGATTGCCGACCGGTCTGCCGGTGCTGCGCGTGCCGGACGAGTGTGCCTACTACAAGGAAGACGCCGGCAAGATCCTGATGGGCTGCTTCGAGCCCGTCGCCAAGCCCTGGGGCATGGAGGGTATTCCCGAGGATTTCTGTTTCGATACGCTGCCCGAGGACTACGAGCATTTCGAGCCGATCCTGGCGGCTGCCGTGCGCCGGCTGCCGGCGCTCGCGACCGCCGGAATACAGCTGTTCTTCAACGGACCGGAGAGCTTCACGCCCGATGACCGCTACTACATCGGCGAGACGCCCGAGGTGCGCGACCTGTTCGTTGCCACCGGCTTCAACTCGGTCGGCATCGCCGCGAGCGGGGGCGTCGGCAAGGTCCTCGCCGAATGGATCCGCGACCGACGCCCTCCGCCGGATCTGGACGGTGTCGATATCCGCCGCGTGCTGCGCTTCCAGGGGAACCGCCATTACCTGCGCGATCGCACGGTCGAAGCGCTCGGCCTGCTGTACGCGATGCACTGGCCTTACTACCATTGCAGGACCGCCCGCGGCGTCCGCCGCACCGCGCTGCATGACCGGATCGTCGCCGCGCGCGCCTGCATGGGCGAGACCGCCGGCTGGGAGCGGCCGATGTGGTATGCCGCCGGCGGCGAGGTGCCCGAGCACCGCTACAGCTACGGCCGGCAGTACTGGCACGAGGCCTGCCGGCGCGAAAGCCTCGCGACGCGCGACCGTGTCGCGCTGTACGATCAGTCGAGCTTCGCCAAGTACCTGGTCCAGGGCGCCGACGCCTGCCGCGTGCTGAACCGCCTCTCGACCGCCCGCATGGACGTCCCCTCAGGGCGCATCGTCTACACGCAGTGGCTCAATGAACAGGGCGGCATCGAGGCGGACCTCACCGTCACGCGACTTGGCGAGTGCGAATACCTGGTCGTCACCGCGGCGGTGGCCCAGGTGCGCGACCTGGCCTGGCTGCGCCGCCATATCGGCCCGACGGAACACTGCGTGGCCACGGACGTCACGTCCGGAACGGCGATGCTCGGGATCATGGGCCCGTCGAGCCGCGCACTGCTGGAGAAGATCTCCGGCGCTGACCTGTCGAACGGGGTCCATCCCTTTGCGCATTCCCGGGAGATCGACCTCGGCTACGCACGCGTGCGTGCGAGCCGCATCACCTACGTCGGCGAGCTCGGATTCGAGCTGTACATGCCCACCGAGCATCTGGTCGAGGTCTACGAGCGCCTCGTTGATGCCGGCGCCGCCTTCGGCCTGGCGCACGCCGGCTATTACGCGATGGGTGCCTGCCGCGTCGAGAAGGGCTATCGCAGCTGGGGACACGATATCGGCGATGCCGACACCCCGCTCGAGAGCGGCCTGTCGTTCACGATTGCCTGGGACAAGCCAGAAGGGTTCATCGGACGCGAGGCCCTCGCGAAGCAACGGGCCGCAGCGCCGCTGCCGAAGCGCCTGGTCCAGGTGGCGCTCCAGGACAGCTCCGACGGCGCCCCGCTGCTGTTTCATGAGGAACCCCTGCTGCGCGACGGCGTGCTGGTCGGCTCGATCAAATCGGGGGCCTGGGGGCATCGCGTCGGGCGCTCCCTGGGCATGGGCTATGTGCACTGCCCGGACGGCGTCACGCGCGAATGGCTCGCGTCCGGACAATGGAGCGTGGAAGTCGCCTGGGCGGCACACCCGGTCGATGTCCAGCTCGAGCCATTTTATGATCCCGGGAACATCCGCATCCGCAGCTGAACGGACCGGCGATACCTCAACGACCACGGTGCTGATGGGCGTGGCCCTGGTCGTGGCGCTGCTGATCGTGCTGGCGGTCTACTGGGCGCCGTATCTCGGTCTGGGTCACGACAGTGAGAAATTGAGCCGGGCCCTGCGTGCGACGGCGCGCTGGTCCTTCCTGTGGTTCTTCCTGGCCTCTGTTGGCGGCGCGCTGAAGACGCTGTTCGGCGAGCGATTCCGGGCCCTGGCGCAGCGCGGACGGGACTTCGGGCTCGCGTTCGCAGCGGCGCATCTGGCGCATGCCGGCCTCGTCGCCTGGCTGTATTTCGTCCATGAGGGGCCGGGCACCGGGACCCTCGTCTTCTTCGGGATCGGGCTGTTCTGGACCTACCTGCTCGCGCTGCTGTCGGTCAGGCGGATCAGCGCGATGCTGGATCCGAACTCATGGCGGCTCCTGCGTACCCTCGGCGTCGAATACATCTCGCTGAATTTCCTCGCCGATTTCGCCCGCAATCCGTTCCATAAAGGGACCCTGCAGCTCCTCGAGTACCTGCCCTTTCTCGTGCTGGCCGCGGCCGGACCGCTGCTGCGACTGGCCGCAGCGGCGCACCGCTGCCGGCAGAACCGGCGCAGTCCATGACGATCGTGAATGATGATTGACTGCGTCTATCGCCGCGATAGGAAATACCGACTTCTGTCTGTCAGGCGATCGGCGTACCCTTGTCTGCCCCGGGGGGACATACCTCTACCCAAGGGCCATTACAGGAGATGATCATGAATCTGAAGGGCAGCAAGACCGAAAAGAATCTGAAGGACGCGTTCGCGGGCGAATCCCAGGCGAACCGTCGATACCTCTACTTCGCAG
Organism: uncultured Gammaproteobacteria bacterium; assembly: GCA_963706815.1. Taxonomy (GTDB): domain Bacteria; phylum Pseudomonadota; class Gammaproteobacteria; order Steroidobacterales; family Steroidobacteraceae; genus Bog-1198. Next base: position 804,176 of record CAVPNS010000002.1, on the reverse strand, counting down.
CCAAGGCCGACGTCGAGGGCTACAACGATGTTTCGACCGTGTTCCGTTCGACCGCCGAAGGCGAAACCGGCCATGCGCACGGCCACCTCGAGTACCTGGAAGCCGTTGGCGACCCGGCGACCGGACTGCCGATCGGCCCGACCAAGGACAACCTGAAGGCGGCGATCGCCGGCGAAACCCACGAATACACCGACATGTACCCGGGCATGGCGAAGGCCGCCCGCGAAGAGGGATTCTCGGAAATCGCCGACTGGTTCGAGACGCTGGCGAAGGCCGAGCGCTCGCATGCGAACCGCTTCACGAAGGCGCTGGACAGCCTTTAATCGCTGATCCGGATAATGCGCATCGGCCGGGGCGCAGGTACCGCCGCCGGCCGATGCACTTTTCCGCTGATCGGGCAGACATCGGCTGACAGGGCAACACCATGACCAACGACAAGACCCCGCTGGGGACGCGCGAAGGCAGTCTCGAGGCGCCGACGCGCCATCCGGTCGACTGGCGGACTGCGGATTACTACGACGAGGCATCGCTGTTCAGGGAACTCGAGCGCGTGTTCGATATCTGTCACGGCTGCCGGCGTTGCTTCAGCCTGTGCAATGCGTTCCCGACCCTGTTCGACGCCGTCGATGCCTCGTCCACCGGCGAGGTCGACGGGGTCGCCAGGAAGGCCTACTGGGACGTCGTCGACCATTGCTACCTGTGCGACATGTGCTACATGACGAAGTGTCCGTACGTGCCGCCGCATCCGTGGAACGTCGATTTTCCGCACCTGATGCTGCGGGCCAAGGCGGTCAAGTTCGAGCGCGGCGACACCTCGCTGCGCGACCGGCTGCTCTCCTCCACCGACGAGGTCGGCTCGATCGCCGGCATCCCGGTCATCGCGACGATCGTCAACGCCGCGAACCACGCAAGGCTGGGTCGGGTGCTGCTCGAGAAGACCCTCGGCGTGCACCGCGACGCGCCGGTGCCCGAGTATCACAGCGATACCTTCCGCCGCCGCGAGGCGCTGCGCGCGAAACCCGCCGCCGACGTGGTGCCCACCGAGGAGACGCGCGGCCAGGTTGCGCTGTTCACGACCTGTTACTGCAATCGCAACGAACCGGACATCGACGCGGATCTGGTGGCCGTGTTCGAGCACAACGGCATTCCGGTCACGCTGACCGGCCAGGAGCAATGCTGCGGCATGCCCAAGCTCGAACTCGGCGACCTGAAGGCCGTCGAACGCCTGAAGGACGTCAACGTGCCGGAACTGGCGCGCCTGGTCGATGCCGGCTACGACCTGGTCGCGGCGATGCCGTCCTGCGTGCTGATGTTCAAGCAGGAACTGCCGCTGCTGTTCGCCGACGACGCCATTGGTGCAGCAGGTCAGGCGATCACATGTTCGATCCGTTCGAGTACCTGATGCTGCGCCACAAGGCCGGGCTGCTGCGCACGGACTTCAGGCGCGAGCTCGGCAAGGTCGTCCTACCACGTACCCTGCCACCTGCGTGTGCAGAACATCGGCCTGAAGACCCGCGACATGCTCAAGCTCGTGCCGGGCACGACGATCGACGTGATCGAGCGCTGCTCGGGGCACAACGGAACCTATGCCGTGAAGAAGGAATTCCACGACACGTCGATGAAGATCGGCAAGCCGGTGATGCAGCGAGTCGAGAAAGCCGAGCCGGCCTTCTATTCGAGCGACTGCCCGATGGCGGGCCACCAGATCGAGAACGGCATCGCCGGCGATCAGCCGCCGACCCACCCGCTGTCGCTGCTGCGGCTGGCCTACGGAATCTAGGAGCCGGCCATGACGTCGATGCAAATCAGCCGCGCCCTGCAACCCGCCGACCTGTTCAGCCTGGAACAGTACGCGCGCACGCGCGCGGCGTTTCGCGCGCGCGTGATCGAGCACAAGAAGCTGCGCAACGTCGGTGTCGGCCCGCACACGACCTGGTGCTTCGAGGACCGTCTCACGGTGCAGTACCAGATACAGGAGATGCTGCGCACCGAGCGCATATTCGAACCCGAGGGCATCGCGGAGGAACTCGAGTCCTACAATCCGCTGATCCCCGACGGCACGCAACCTCAAGGCGACGCTGCTGATCGAATACACGGATGCGGACGAGCGCCGCGAGGCTCTGGAGCGCCTGAAGGGACTCGAGAGGCGCTGCTGGCTCGCGGTCGGCGCCGAGCGCTTTTTTGCGATCGCGGACGAGGACCTGGAACGCGAGAACGAGACCAAGACCTCCGCGGTGCATTTCCTGCGCTTCGAACTGAGCCCGGGCGCCTGCGCCGCACTGAAGGGCGGCGCCGCCGTTGAACTCGGCACCGACCATGAGGCCTATCGGCACCGGGTGCTGGCGAGCGCGGCGACCCGCCGGTCACTGGCCGCCGACCTGGCGTGACGCGCGGGAGCTAGTGCTCCTGCCGGTGCGGGTCAGCGCCCGCCCACGGCCGCCGCTGCCGCCGCCCGGACCTCCGGGGACACCTCGAACTTGTCCATCATGTCGATCAGGGAGCGCGCCTGTCCGGCCATCGACTGGCTGGACGCCGACGCCTCCTGGACCAGCGCCGCATTCTGCTGCGTCATGCCGTCGAGCTGCATGACGGCCTTGTTGACCTGGTCGATGTCATCCGACTGCGCGTGGCTGGCGCCGGCAATTTCGCCGATGATGTCGCTGACCTTCTTGACGGCGGTGACGATCTGGTCGAGCGTCTGACCGGATTGCGTGACCAGCGTCGATCCTTCCTCGACCTTCGTCACGCTGTCCCGGATCAGCCCCTTGATCTGCTTGGCGGCGGTGGCGCTGCGCCCGGCGAGGTTGCGCACTTCGCTGGCGACCACCGCGAAGCCGCGGCCCTGTTCGCCCGCCCGCGCCGCCTCGACCGCGGCATTGAGCGCGAGCAGGTTGGTCTGGAAAGCGATCTCGTCGATGACGCCGATGATGTCGACAATCTTCTTCGAGGAGTCGTTGATCTCGCTCATCGCGCGGATCGCGTGGCTGACCACGGATCCGCCCTTGTCGGCCTGGTCGCGCGCATCGCTCGCAAGCTGGCTCGCCTTGCTCGCGTTGTCCGCGTTGCGCCGGACGGTCGCCGTCATCTCCTCCATCGACGACGCCGTCTGCTCGAGGCTCGCGGCCTGCTGTTCGGTTCGCCGGCTGAGGTCCGCATTGCCCTCCGAAATCTCCTCGGCGCCGCGTGACACCTCGGTGGCAGCGACCTGTACCCGGCTGACCATCTCGGCCATGTGGCCCGTCAGTTCGTTGATGCCGGTGCCGATCTCGGCAAAGATGCCGGTCTTGCCCTCGATTGCCATGCGCTGCGTCAGGTCGCCGGCGTTCGCGCTGCGGACGAGATTCTGGATCTCTGCCTCCACGGCGATCTCGACGGTACGATCCTCCCACTCGACCACGGTGCCGATGCGCTTGCCGGCGCTGTCGAGCATCGGATTGGCAATGATCCGCAGCGTGCGCCCGCCGAACCTGAACTCGGTCGTGAAGGTGCTGGTCAGCGACGCGAGCATTTTGCGCTGCTTGCCCGGGTTGCGGTGGAACGCGTCGATGTTCGCGCCGATGAGGCGGTTCGCGTCGAAGCTCGGCAGCTCCCTGCGGAAGTCCGCCTGCGCCGCGGCCATCAGTTCGCGCATCGTCTTGTTCAGGTAGATGATGTTCAGGTTCGAATCCGCGACCATGACATTGGACGTGAGCTTGTCGAGCGCGCCCGTGAACGCGGCGTTCATGATCTCCTGGTGACGCTGCCGGGTGATGTCGGCCGCATAATTGATCACCAGGTAGGGCCTGCCGTTCTGGTCCTTGATCGGGTTGTAGCTCGCCTGGATCCAGACTTCCTTGCCGCCCTTGCCGATTCGCATATACTGCCCGGCATCGAATTCGCCGCGGCCGAGGCGGCTCCAGAACTCGCGGTACTCGGCGCTGTCCCGGTAGGCCGGTTCGACGAACATGTCGTGGTGCTTGCCGCGGATCTCCTCGAGCGAATAGCCGAACATGGTCAGGAAATTCTCATTCGCGGTGATGATCGTGCCGTCGAGCCCGAATTCGATCGAAGCCTGCGACCTGCCGATTGCATCCAGGCGACCCTGCCATTCGAATTCGCGGATCTTGTTCTCGGTAATGTCCGCCGCGTACTGAACCACCATGAACGGCTTGCCGTCCTGGTCGAGGATCGGATTGAAGCTGGCACGGATCCAGATCTCGCGCCCGCCCTTGCCGACGCTGCGGAACCTGCCTGATGCGAATTCACCGCGACCCAGCTTTTCCCACAACTGCCGGTACTCGGCGGCGTCGCGCGCGGCATCGACGAACACGCCCTGGTGCGCACCGATGAGTTCCTCGCGGGCGAAGCCGGTCAGGCGCAGGAAGTTGTCGTTGACCGCCGTTATCCTGCCTTGCATGTCGAATTCCGCGACCGCCTGGGAGCGGCTGATCGCCGCAATCTGGCCGACGAGTCCGGCGTGCACATTGCCCTGCGGGGCCTCAGCCTTCGACCGCTTCCTGCCGCTAGCCATGGAATTTAACCTCGGGTATGCGTGTCTGGATTGCTATGGATCCAATGCGCAACGTGCGCATGCCGGGCGCGCGGGTAGGAACTTTTGGTATCTTGATCGCTGGCGTGCGGCATTGGCCACTGTGCTTGGATGCTGTGATGCAGCGGATGTCATGAGACAATCTTAAGGATCGCCCATCGATTGCCATCATCGGGATCCCTTATCACCCTTAACGGCATGGACGTGCGTGATCTGATTCCCACATTTTGTCAGGCGGGTTGATAATGCGCAGGCGAAATCAAAATGAATCCGACGGACACGTTTCCGCCGCGCGGTAAGGCGCCTCCGGCGGGTGACGATTACGCGACCTGGGCGCCGGGCGCGAAGGATGCCGTCGGCACCGCGCTCGGCAGTTCGCGGCTGTGGTTCACGGTTGCGCAGGGCATCGTCACCGAGGTCTATCACCCCCGCCCCGACATACCCCAGTTGAAGGATCTGGGATTCATCGTCGCCGACGACGCCGGATTCTGGAGCGAGGTCCGGCGCGTCGAGGACTACGACGTCGAGTGGCTGGATGGCGCCATTCCCGCCATCACGATCACGCACCGGCACGCGCGTTTCTCGCTGGTCACGAAGATCTGCGCCGACAGCATCCGCGACGTGCTGCTCATCGATTTTTCACTGCACGGCGATGCGGCGCTGCGATTGTACATGCTGGCCGCACCGCGGCTGGGCGGCGATTCTGCGGCCGACCTGGCCTCGGCGGACGTCTGGGTCGGTCAGCGAGTGCTGTGGGCCGAACAGGGGCCCTTTGGCCTGGCCATTGTCGCCGCGGATCGCGACGGTGAACCTGCGCTGCTCGAGCGCTCCGTCGGCTGCGCCGGGGTCAGCGATGGCTGGCATGATTTTCAGCAGCATGGCGGCATGCGCTGGCACTATGCCGAAGCCGGACCCGGCTCGGTGGCCCTCACCGCACGCCTGTCGCGCGGCGGCACGCTGGCGCTGGGACTGTCGACCAGCCGTGAATCGGCGGCAACGCTCGCGCTGCAGTCGCTGGCGTCCGGGTTCGCAGCGGCGTGGAGCCACTGCGCCGCCGGCTGGAGGGCGTGGCTGCAGGCGATCCGCTGGCCTGCCGCGCTGCCGTCGCTGATCAGCAGCGATTCGCAGCAGCTGCTGCGTCGCTCCGCGGTCGTCATCAAGTGCCACGAGGACCGCAGCTTCCCGGGCGCTTACGTCGCCAGCCTCTCCGTACCCTGGGGCGAATCGAGCACGAGCCGCGGGGGCTATCACCTGGTATGGGCCCGTGACCTGGTGGAGACAGCCGGTGCACTCATCGCCCTGGGATGCCTGGCCGATGCACAGCGCATCCTCGTATACCTGATCGGCACGCAGCAGGCCGACGGCCACTGGCTGCAGAACCAATGGCTGGGCGGCAAGCCGTTCTGGGACGGCATCCAGCTCGACGAAACGGCGTTCCCGGTACTGCTGGCGAGCTCCCTGGCGGAAAACAACGCGCTTGGCGCGGTGCGCATCACGGACATGGTGATGCGCGCACTGGCGTTCATTGCACGCGAAGGCCCGGTGACCGGGCAGGACCGATGGGAGGAAGACACCGGCGTCAATACCTTCACCGTCACGGTCGCGATCGCCGCGCTGGTGGAAGGCAGCCGCTTTCTCGAGCCGCGGGCGGCCGAATGCGCCCTGATGCTCGCCGACACCTGGAACGCCCGGCTCGAGGAGTGGACCTGGGCAGCCGACACCGCGCTGTCGCGCGAGCTCGGCGTTCCCGGCTATTACATTCGCAACGCGCCGGTCGAGGTCGTGACTCGCGAAGGCGCCAAGCACGCGCGTCTGAACGTGCGCAACCACAGCGAGCAGTTCGACCCGGCGGCCGATGAACAGCTGGCCATCGACTGCCTGCAGCTGGCCCGCTACGGGCTGCGCAGCGCCGAGGATCCGAAGATGGTGGCGAGCGTCCGGGCGATCGATGCCCTGCTGCAGACCGAGACGCCCAACGGTCCGGTCTGGCACCGTTATAACGGCGACGGCTACGGCGAGCATCCCGATGGCGCTCCGTTCGACGGCTGGGGCAAGGGTCGCGGCTGGCCGCTGCTGACCGGGGAGCGCGGGCATTTTGCGTTGCTGGCGCAACAGGACGCGAGACCCTACGTCGAGACCATGACCCGCATGCGCGGCAAAGGCGGACTCCTGCCGGAGCAGGTCTGGGACAGCGAGCCGATCGCGCTGCGCGGCCTGTATCCGGGCCGGCCGAACGGCGCCGCGATGCCGCTCGTCTGGGCGCACGCGGAATTCATCAAGCTCGCGCTGAGTCTCGCGCTGGGCACGCCGGTCGACCGGCCGCCGCGCACGGCGGCACGCTACCAGGGCGTGCGGCCGCGCCCCGATTACACGCTGTGGCTGCCGCGCATGCGCACGCCGCAGCTGCCCGCGGGACACGAACTGCGGATCCTGCTGAGCGAGCCGGCGCAGGTGCACTGGGGCACGAATGGCTGGCGCAATCCGCGCGACATGCCCACCGAGGATCTTGGCCTCGCGCACCTCGCGAGAGTGCCGACGAGCGCGCTCGCGGCCGGCGAAACCGTGAACTTCACCTTCTACTGGCCAACGCTCGGCGCCTGGGAGGGCGAGGACTTCCAGATCGTGGTCAGTTGAGCGCGCGCGACGCCAGGATCGCCGCGAGGTTATCGGCGCGGCCCTCGACGCGAACCAGATGCGGATAGCGCGGGCCATCGTAATACTCGACCATCAGCGTCTGGTAGTAGTCGGCCTTCTCGACCAGCAGGGCGAGAGGCTGGCGGGTCTTCTGCGCCGTCGCGATCGCGTCGTCGAGCACGGTCGTCGTGAATTTCTGGCCATTGACCGCCTCGATCTTCATGCCGGGGCCCGCTCCGGCGCGCGCCGCGGCCCGGTCGTCGATCACATCGACGATGCGATTGTCCCAGTCGAGCGTGAAGCCGATCGAAGCCAGGCGGTTCGTGGACTGCCGGCGCCGGTCGTCGGTCGCGAGTGCCGCATTGCGCTCGGCGGTATAGCCGAGCTTCCAGCCGGTCCGGTCGAGCGCGCCGAACATCGCCATGGTGCCGGTCTGGTCCAGGTGGCGGCGCACGAACGAACGCCAGTCGCCGGGTGCGAGCGCCGCCAGCGTGTCGTAGATGTCCTGTTCCACATAGGGCTTTACCTGCGGCCCACCGCTCGCGCCGGCACAGAATCGGCGCACGAAATCATCGAGCGTCGCGCGTCCCTGGGTGCGTGCCCGCAGTTCCGCATCCACGTCCAGCCACAGGTAATCCGATGCCGCATAGTAATCCGTGCTGCGACGGCTCGACTGCCACACGGCGCTGCGGCGCAGCTGAGCGACGGCTACCGTATCGGCCAGCGGCCGCCAGCGCGCGCCCACCTCGAGTTCAAGCGTGCTCGCCGACGCCGCGAGCCGCTCGCGGTAATACTCCGGCGTGACCAGTCCCGCCCTCGCGGGCAGCACGAACCCGAGGAAATCCGTCAGGCCCTCGTAGACCCACAGCAACGAGCCGTCCATCGGCTGCTGGTAGTCGGGACTGAGCAGGCCCCGGGGACGGCGGTACTTTCCGTTCCAGCTGTGCACGTATTCATGCCCGAGCAGGCCCGCAAGCTCCATGCGCAGCTCCGGCGCGCCGAGCATGCCTTCGGCGGCGCGGTCATCGCTGGACTCGTGATGCTCCAGCCCGAAGTGGGCTATATGATTCGACAGCGACACCAGCCACGTGTAATGCCGGTACATGCGCGAGCCGAATAGTGCGCCGCTCTCGCTGACCAGCCGGTCGTAGCCCCGGGCAAAATCCTCGGGCGTTTCGAGCGCCGCCTCGCTGTCGGCCATGATCGAGACGGCGTGCGGCAGGTTCGGCGCGGGTGCGGCGCCCCTGATTTCGATGAGCCTCGCGTAGCGGCCCATCTGCGCCGGCGAATCGATCAGCCGCGCAAGGCTGCTTCTCTCGAACTGGACCGCGCCGCCGGGCGCCCCCGGCTTCCCCTCCAGGGCACACACGATCGTCCAGCCCTCGGGCGCGACCAGGCTCGCATCGACCGACAGCCGCTCCGCATCGACTCCCTTCGGATACAGCACGAACTCGTTCCACGAAATGATCGCCAGTCTTGCCGAATTGGTCTGCCCGGAGGTGTAGATGAGCCCCTCGGTCGGCAATCCCGATTCAATGCTCAGCTCCAGGCGATCGACACCCGGCGGCACGGTCATGCGCAGCGTGTACACGTCGAGCGGATCGCGCGTCCAGGCGAGGGGCGCGCCGTTGGCCCTGATCTCGAGCCCAATGATCGAGTCCAGCGGACCGTTTGGCCCGTGCTCGCCGGGTATCCACTTCGCGTACGCGAGTGTCAGCGGTCCGGGCCTGACGCTGAGCGTCTGGTCGGTGTGGACCCGGTTACGCGCCACGTCGTGTGCGTCAACGCGCAGCACGATGTCGCTGGCGTGCGCGGCAAGGCCGGCCGACGCGGCAAGCAACAGCCCGAATGCGCGCCAGCGCCACTGTTTACGTTGATTTTTCATATAGTTAGGGGACTTATATGCCGAATCGGTGAGGACGTGTACCGGTACGATGTATTTTAGTCAGATGCCCGGCTGTCATCTGCAAGTTTTTATCTGCCCACCGACGGCGGCTCGCGATGGCTTGCGCCTGCCCCGCCAGGCCATGGGCTGGGGCTAATACGCCGGACGGTTCAGGCGCGAGTTGCGCAGCCCATAGGTCAGGTAAATAAGGATCGCGCAGGTCATCCAGATCGTGAAGACGTGCATGGTCGTGATCGACAGGTCCTTCATGATGTACAGGCAGGCCGCAACGCTCAGGCCCGGCACGAAATACGGTCCGAACGGCAGCCGGAATCCTGATTGCGGCGCGGCACGCTGCTTGTAGCGCAATACCGGCACCGCTATCGAGACCACGCTGAACGCCGTCAGCGTTCCCATGCTGACCATGTCCCACAGGTACTCCGAGTCCACGAGCCCGGCCACGAGTCCGACCGCGACACAGACGATGACCGTGTTGCCGACCGGCGTCAGCGTGCGCGGATGGATTTTCTGGAACACCTGGGGCATCAGGCCGTCGCGGCTGATCGCATACAGGATGCGCGTCTGGCCGTAGATCGTCGCCAGCGTGACACTGAACACCGATATGACCGCACCGGCGGACAGCACGATGGCCGGCCACGTGCTGCCGGTGACGCTCTGCAGGATGACCGAGAGGCCCGCTTCCTGGCCCGAGAACTTCGCCGCCGGCTGTGCGCCCAGCGCGGCGACCGCGACGAACAGGTAGAACACGGTGACGATCGTCAGCGCCGCCATGATGCCGATCGGGACGTTGCGCTTCGGATTCCGGACCTCTTCGCCGCCGCACGCGACGGTATCGAGCCCGATGAAGGAGAAGAACACCGTGCCGGCGGCAGCGGTCACGCCGACCATGCCGGCAAAGCCCCTGCTGTTGTCGGTGTTGAAGAACGGCACGAAATTCCTGGAATCGAATCCGGAAAACGCGACGATGACGAAGAACGTCAGGATCGCGAGCTTGATCAGCACCATCACGGCATTCATCGTCGCCGACTCCCGGGTGCCGCGGGCGAGCATGATTCCGCACATCGCCACCAGCACGACCGGCGGCAGGTTGAACTGTCCCGGATGAATCTCAACCCCGTGCTCGCCGGAGACGAGCATCGGCGTTCGCAGGACGCCGGGTATCTGCCAGTGGATCGCGTTCTGCAGGAAATTATTCAGGTAAGCCGACCAGCCGATCGCCGTCGCGCTCGCCGCAAGCCCGTATTCGAGCAGCAGGCATGCCGCCATGATGAAGGCCGCGAACTCGCCGACGGTCGCGTACGCGAACGAGTACGACGATCCGGACGCAGGAATTCGCGCGGCGAGTTCCGCGTAGCACAAGGCCGTGAGGCCCGCGGTCATCGCCGCCATCAGGAACGAGACGATCACGGCCGGACCGGCCTTCGGGACCGCCTCGACCATCGTAAAGAAGATTCCGGTACCGATCGTCGCGCCGACGCCGATCATCGTCAGCGAGAACAGCCCGAGCGTACGCCCCAGTCCGCCGCTGCTGACCTCCTCGTCCGCATCAGCCATGCGCTCGACCGGCTTGGTGCGCGTGGAATTTCCGCAAAACGGCTCGGGTCATGGGCTGATTTCATCCGTCAAGGCAGCGCTCCGGCGTGTGTGCGTGGACTTTGCGGTGTATATATAGCACGGCTGATAATTCAAAGGAGCGGATGGCATGTGGCTTCGGGCATTCGGTCTCATGGTTTTATCGATCGTCGCGGCCGCTGCCGCCGTCGCCGCCCCCACGTACGGCGTACGCATCCAGAAGGCCTGGATCCCGATGCACGACGGCGTTCGCCTTGCGGTGACGCTCTACATGCCGGACGGCGCGCCGGCCGGCGCGCGCTTCCCGGCCCTGCTCGAGTACCTGCCGTACCGCAAGGATGACGATGAGGCGGCCCGCGATTTGGGTACGCACAGCTACTTCGCGAGGCATGGCTACGTCGGCGCGCGCGTCGACATCCGCGGCTTCGGCGAGAGCGAGGGCACGCCGCCCGGGCGCGAGTATTCCGCGCAGGAACAGCAGGACGGCGACGAGGTCATCGCCTGGCTCGCGCGCCAGCGCTGGTCGAGCGGCAAGGTGGGCATGCTCGGCATATCCTGGGGCGGGTTCAACTCGATCCAGATGGCGCTGCGAAGGCCACCGGCGCTGAAGGCCATCATCGCCGCAGCAGCCACCGAGGAGCTGTTCAAGGAAGACGTGCATTACATGGATGGAATCTTTCACGTCGACGAATTCGAGCTGACGATGGACCTGGACCAGGGGCGCCCGGGAGCGCCGGACTTCAGTCTCGATGAGTCGGTGCTCGCGCCGCGCATGGACTCGACGCCGTGGTCGCTGGATTACATGAGACACCAGCGCGACGGTGAATTCTGGCGCGCGCCGCTGCGCCCGATCGAGCAGCTGCAGGTTCCGGCCTTGCTGATCGGCGGCCTGCAGGACGGCTACCGCGACAGCATCGTACGCATGCTGGAGCGGGTGAAGGCGCCGCTGAAGGCCTGGATCGGTCCCTGGAACCACGGCTTTCCGAACGAGGCCGATTACGGACCCCTCGTGGAGTGGCGCGACCAGGCGGTTCGCTGGTTTGACCATTGGCTCAAGGGTCGCGACAACGGCGTCATGCGCGAACCGCGCCTCGTCATCTACCAGCAGCACTGGCATCCGCCCGGTTCCCGCTCGCAGGACATCCCCGGCGAATGGCGCTCGGAGAGCTGGCCGCCCGCCGGCCTCGCGCCGACCGCGCTGTACCTGCAACCCGATCACCGGCTGGCGCCCGAGCCCGCGGCGAGCGGGCGCGACACACTGCGAAACACCCCGTCCGTGGGGGTCGAGGCCGGCTTCTGGTGGGGCGAACTGAATGCCGACCAGCGATCGATCGATGCCTACAGCCTGACCTACGACTCGGCGCCGCTCGCCGAGGACCTGGCGATCATGGGCCTGCCGCAGGTGACGCTGCAGGCCATCAGCGATGCTCGTCTCGCGGACTGGTTCGTGCGCCTCTCCGACGTTGCGCCCGACGGCCAGGTCACGCTGGTCACGGGAGCCGGCATCAACGGCGCACAGCGCCGCTCGATGTCGCAGCCGCAGGACCTGACGCCGGGCCAGCCCTATTCGCTGGCGGTCAAACTGCACCTCGCAACCTGGGTCTTTCCGGCCGGTCATCGCATTCGCGTCGCGCTGACCAATGCCCTGTGGCCGATGAACTGGCCGACGCCCTATCCGCTGACCAGCAGCGTGCTGCTGGGGGGTGCACAGGCATCCCGCCTGGTCCTGCCGCGCGTGCCGCTGCATGGCGAGGCAGCGCCCCCGCTTGCGCCGCCGGAACCGATCGAGGTTCCCGCCTGGCGCAGCGGCAACGCAGCCGGAGGTGCATCATGGCCCGGCCAATGGACCGAGTTGCGCGACGAGGTCCACGGCCGCAGCACCGTCGTGTGGCAGGGCTCGACCAGCGCAGCGTATCCGTGGGGGCGATTCGACCACAGCGAACGCCTGACGTACGACATCGACGATGCGCACCCCGAGGCCGCGCGCGTGCAGGGCGACTCGCGGTACGACCAGGCCGTGCCCGACCATCTCCTCACCTGGATCGGCCGGCTCGACGTCTCCAGCGACGCACAGACGTTCTTCTACAAATACACGCGCACGCTATTGCGCGACGGAATCGTGTACCGCACCAGAAGCTGGGAGGAAGCGATTCCGCGCGATCATCAGTGAGCGTCGAGATCCTGCGCACGCAGTTCGATGGGCGCGCCGTGCGCGGTTCGCTGCGCGGCGTGGTGCCAGGCGCGCCGGTAGCGTTCGAGTTCGAGGCTCGTCGCGACGCCCTTCGCCGCGACCAGCGCTTCCAGTGCGGCGAGCCAATGCAGATAGTACGTGTCGCCGCGATCGGCATCGCCGCCCTGCTGCGCACGGCGAATTTCGGCCGCCAGCGCGGCCGCCCACTCGGGCCACGTGAACACGCCGCGCTCGTGCAGCGCCAGCGTCATGGCAAATGCCTGTGCCTGCCACGGCGCCGAGAACACCGGCTCCTGCGGGAAGGCGCTCACGCGCGCTCCAGGTAGGGCTGCCAGGCCTCGAACGACACGCTGTCGCCGGCATCCGCGCCCGGGCCCCATACCTGTGGGGCCTCGAACACCACGGTGTACAGCCATTCGGGGTTCTCGCCCAGGCCCTGCGCATGGCTGTCGGCAAACACGTGGACACCATGGATCCGCTCGATCACCCCGGTCTTGCCGCGAAGATAGCCGGGCAGGCGCGTGTGGTGCGCAACCGGCAGCGAGCGCGTGCGGACCCGTTCCCCGCAGCGGAAGCGTGCGGTGCCGTGCGATTCCCGCCTCGTCGGTGCGCCCCTGGAGAGCACGGCATCCACCCGTTCAGCGCGCAGCACCCGCGGTATCGCCGCCGCCGGCGCCAGCGCCCGTCCGGCGGCAAGCTCCTCGCCGCTCACGAGTCCGTTTGCGACCAGCAGCTTCTCGAGCGCCGCGAGCCATATCCGGTAATAGCTGATATCGCGGTAATCCGGCAGCGTCTCGCGGGCCGATCGCGACATGTCGAGGTTCCAGCAGCCGGTTGCGCCCATCGCGAGCGTCAGTGCAAGCACCCGCGATTCCCACTCGCCATGGAACAGGGCGTCGTCGGCATCCGGCCTTATCGGGCCAAAGCCGCCCTGGCCGCCAAGATCGGCCTGGCTTACGTATGGCATATCGCCGTACCGATCATCGAATCCCGGGTCACGAGGGCCGCCAGCGCTTCCTCGTCAAGCGCGTCGGTACCCGCGGGGCGCATCGGAATGACCAGGTAGCGCACCTCGGCGGTCGAATCCCAGACGCGTATCGCCGTCGTCGCCGGCAGCTGCACGCCGAACTCGCCCAGCACGGCGCGCGGTTCGCGCACGATGCGCGCGCGATACGCCGCGCTCTTGTACCAGACCGGCGGCAGCCCCAGCACCGGCCAGGGGTAACAGCTGCACAACGTGCAGACGATGACATTGTGCTGCTGCGGGGTATTTTCCACGGCGACCATGTGCTCGCCCTGGCGCCCCCCTATCCCGAGCTCGGCAATGGCCGATGTGGCATCGCCGAGCAGGCGCTCGCGGAACGCGCGATCTGCCCAGGCGCGCGCCACCACGCGCGCGCCGTTGCGCGGCCCGATTTTTGTCTGGTACGTATCGATCAGCAAGTCAAGCGCTTCCGGGTCGACGTAGCCCTTGGCGCTCAGCACCGACTCGAGCGCCCGCACGCGCCCTTCGACCTCGCCGAGTTCGCTGTGATCGTGGCGATGATCGTGATCAGGGTCGTGATCCATGTTCGCTGCCGCCCTGCCTGCGCTAGCCGTCCTCGCCGAGGATAACGTAGTCATGCTGCCCCAGGCCATTGAAATCCGTGATCAGAACGTTCGAGTAGGCGCCCATCATTGAAATATCGAGCCAGTCGCCTTCGCTGATCGTGGCCGGGAGCGTGAACGGCACGGGCACCACATCGAAGGAGTCGCACGTCGGGCCAAAGACCGTAAAGCGGCGCGCATCGCCGGTACGCTCGAGCCCGGCGCTCGTCAACACCCGCAGCGGCGGCTGGATCTTCGAATGAATCAGCTCGACGAGCGCGCCATACACGCCGTCATTCAGGAAGATCGCATCCTCCTTGACCAGCACCACCTGCGTGAGCACTCCCCCGCCCGGATGCGCCAGCGCACTGCCAGGTTCACAGCGCAGCGGCACAGCGGCGATCTGCGGCAGCTGCGCGCGTGCGGCCCGGATCGCCTGGAAGAAATCACCGAGCACGACGCCCTCCGGCAACAGCACGCTCGGAAACCCGCCGCCCAGGTTGATGTACGCCGGCCGGATCCCCGCTTGCGCCGCCAGCCCGGCAAGCAGCCGCAGCGCCTCGGCAAACGCATCCGGGTCCGTGGTCTGGTAGCCGATGTGGGTCGACAGCGCCGCGGTGGCGCCGCGTGCGGCCACCGCACGCAGCAGCGCGAGCGCCGCCGCCGGGTTCGCGCCGAACTTCGAGTTGAAGCTGATCGTCGCGTGCGGATTGGGCGCCGCCACCCGTACCTGCACCACGATGCCGGTACCGACCTCGGCAAACAGCTTGTCGAGTTCAGCCGGATGATCGACGACGAAATCGCGGATCCCGTGATCGTGATAGGCGGCGCGGATCGCCGCGCGGGGCTTGACCGGATGATTGTACGAACAATGCGCGCCGGGCAGGACTTTATTTGCCAATTCCATTTCGGCGACCGAGGCGGTGTCGAAGGAGCGGATTCCGCCCTCGACGAGCCAGCGCAACACGTCCGGATGCGGGTTGGCCTTGATCGCGTAGAGCACCTCGCCCGGAAAACCGGCGACGAACTGCCGCGCCGCCGCGCGCAGCCGCCCCGGATAAAAGCAGAACACCGGCGTATCACTCGTCTTGCGACGCAGCAGCTGCTCGGCGCTGTCGAATCGTTCAAGACTCAATGCCGTTCTCCGTCAGTTCACGCAGGTACCATTCGACGAAGCGCCGCGGGAACGGCTCCTGCATCGAGTAAGGACCCGGCACGTAATAGCGCGAGTTCACGCCCGCCTGGTTCATCTCCACGATCTTCTTGTCTTCCAGGCTGGTCACGTGCCACAGCCACGTGAGCCGTTCCAGCTGGTAGTCCCGTCCCTCGACGGCCTCCTCGTGGACCAGCCAGACGACTTCCATGTCGGTCTGCTGCACCGAGCGCGGAATGAACCGGTAAATGACGCCGTGATCGGCGTAGGCCAGAAAATCGCTGATCGGTCCGATATCGAAGTACGTCGAGTTGCCGTCGTGGCGCGCGAACTGGCCCATCAGCCGGCCGATCGGCCGGCTGTCGGGCGTCGCGCTGTCGACGCCCTCGTCGAGCGCGCTGCGGAATACCGACACGGACTCGCCGCCGCGGGGCGTGGCGCAACCGTACTGATCGATATCCGGAATGACGATGCCCAGCGCTTCGGCGCGACGGCGCCCCGCGTGCTCGAGCGCCTCGACCTGGCGGGCCGGGCGGGCATAGACATGGCGTCGCGCGAATTCCGGGTGTGCCGGCTGGCAGTGGTAGCACTCCATGTAATTCTCGATCGCCAGCTTCCAGTTGGCCTGGATCGAATACATCTGGCGTTGCGCCACCTTCGCCTGCGCCCAGCCGTGCACCCGTGCGGTGTGCGCGAGCGCGGCCTCGGCGCCGGCGAAATCCGGCGGCTCGTCGGCAAACGTCGTGAAAATAAGCCCGGCAACGACGCGGACCGGAAGCACCTTCAGGCCGTGGCGGCCGCGGTCGAAATCCTCGGGCATCTGCGGGGCGGCGAGCAGGCGGCCGTTCAGGTCATAGGTCCACGCATGATAGGGACACGTGAACCGGCCGGCCGCGGCCTTCCCGGTTTTCGCCGCGCACACCCGCGAGCCGCGGTGGCGGCACACGTTGACCAGCGCCGTGATCTCGTCGTTGCGGTTGTGCGCGATGATGATCGACTCGGCGCCCAGATCGACCACCAGGAAGTCCCCGGCATGCGGCAGATCGCTGCGATGGCCCACGCAGAACCAATGCCGCAGCAGCATCCGTTCCATATCCGCGTCGAATATCCGCGGGTCGGTGTAGAACTCGCGCTGCAGCGCGTGGCCCGGCGCCTGGCGGGCGATGAGCCTTGAAAGGTCTGGCGTATTCATGTTCATTCCCTGGAATGCGATGCAGAGAATAACAGCTATAATTCGCCCAAAGGAGATCCACGTGCCTGCAACGAAGCTTTACGTCGATTCCCGCTACACCTCGCCCTATGCAATGTCCGTGTTCGTCGTGCTGCAGGAAAAACGCCTGCCGTTCGAAATCCACACCGTCGACCTGGAGGCGGGCAGGAACCATGAATCCGGCTTTGCCAGGGCATCGCTGACGCACCGGGTGCCGACCCTGATCGAAGGCGATTTTGCGCTGTCGGAATCGTCCGCCATAGCGGAATACCTTGACGAGGCGCACCCGGAGATCCGCGTGTACCCGAGGGACGTCCGGCAGCGCGCCCGGGCCCGGCAGATCCAGGCCTGGCTACGCAGCGACCTGATGCCGATCCGCCAGGAACGGCCGACCGACGTCATTTTCTACCGGCGTCCGGCTCTCCCGCTCACCGAGTCAGCCAGAGCCGCGGTGCGGATCCTGGTCGATGCGACGGCTGATCTGCTCGCGCATGGCGGCGACTGCCTGTTCGGGCACTGGTGCATTGCCGATACCGATCTGGCGCTGATGCTGTACCGGCTGATCGCGAACGGCGAAGAGTTGCCGGCCCGCGTCGGGCAATATGCCCGCGCGCAGTGGGCGCGTGCCTCGGTCCAGCAGTGGGTCAGCCAGAAGCGCCCCTGACCGGCTCACCAGATCCGGACTCGATCCGCAGGCGGCAGGTACAGCGCCTGTCCCGGCCGCACCGCGAACGCCTCGTACCAGGCATCGACGTTGCGCACCGCATTCGCGCGATATTCGGACGGCGCATGCTCGTTCGTCAGCAGCCGCAGGCGCAGCGCCGGCTCGCGCAGCTTGCCGCGGTTGCGCTGTGCATAGGCCAGGAAGAAACGCTGATCGCCGCTGAATCCGCCGATGCGCTCGGCGCTGTGCTCCTTTACCTGCTGGTGATACGCGTCGAGCGCGGCCAGCAGACCGGCGAGGTCCGCGATGTTCTCGCTGAGCGTCAGGCGGCCGTTCACCGCCAGGTCAGGCAGGGGCCGGTATGCGCCGAACTGGGCGACCAGGCGTTCGCCGGCGGCGGTGAAATGCACCAGGTCCGCGTCCGCCCACCAGTTGTGCAGGCGGCCGGCCGCGTCGAACCTGGCGCCCTGGTCATCGAAGCTGTGCGAGATCTCGTGACCGATGATCGTTCCGATCGCACCGTAGTTCACGGCCGGGTCGCCGTCGGGATCGAACAGCGGCGGCTGCAGCGCCGCGGCCGGCAGATTGATCGCGTTCATGGCGGGCAGGTTCACGGCGTTGCCCGTCTGCGGCCGCATGACCCACTCGGCGCGGTCCACGCGGCGACCGAGCTTCGCGAGCTGATGCCCATACTCGAACCATGACGCGCGTTCGGCGTTGCCGTAGGCATCGTCGCGCGCGATCTTCAGACCGGCATAGTCGCGCCATTGATCGGGATAGCCGACGCCGACCTTGATGATGGCGAGCTTTGCCTGCGCGCTGGCCTTCGTGGCGGGCGCCATCCACTCGATCTGGTCGATGCGGCGCGCGAATGCCGCGCGTATCTGCTCGACCATGGCCTCCACGCGTGCCTTGATCTCGGGTGGGAAATAATGCGTCACGTAGAGCCTGCCGACCGCATCGCCAAGCGCCTCATCCGTCGCATCCACGGCCCGTTTCCAGCGCGCGCGCTGTTCCCGGGTGCCCCGCAGGGCCGTGCCGTAGAACGCGAAGTGCTCATCCACGATCGCCTTGGGCAGCACCGCGGCGCGGTGCTCGATCGCGCGCAGCAGCAGGTAATCCTTCCAGGCGGGCAGCGGTTCGCTGGCGATGAGCGCTGCGATGCCGGTGACGGCGCTGGGTTGCCAGACGATGAAGTCGCGCTGCGCGAGCGGCAGTCGCGCGGCGGTGAAGAATACCTCCCAGTCGAGGCCCGGCGCGCGCCGGTGGAACTCGCTGCGCTGCCAGCGGTTGTTGCCGTTCAGGATGTCCTCGGTCGCTTCGCGCGTCCAGTGGACCGCGGCGATGCGCTGTTCCAGATCGATGATGCGCCGGGCCCGCGCGGCCGGCTTCGACAGACCGGCAAGCGCCAGCATCGCGGCGACGTGATCCGCGTATTTTGCGCGGGTGTCGGCCATTTCCGGCGAGGCGTCGAGATAATAGCTGCGGTCGGGCATGCCGAGGCCGCCCTGCAGCAGGAACGGCACGTAACGCTCGGGATGCTCGAGATCCTGCGCGATCCAAAGGCCCAGGAGATTGTCGGTGACGACGTTGGTCGAATTCAGGATATCGACATCGGCCCGCAGCGTCTCGCCGAGGAAGCGGGCCAGTTCGTGCCGGTCGCTGATCGCATAGATTGCCGTGCGCAGTGCATCGAGCGGAAGCAGGCCGCGCGCCTCGATGCCGTCCTGGTCCATGACGGCCGCATAGTAGTCGCCGATCAGGCGCATGTCGGACCCTGCCGGCGCAGCGGACTGTGCCGCCTTCTGCACGACCGCTGCGATCCGCACTTCGGTCCGGTCATCGATGATGTCCCAGGTTCCGTAGCCGCCCTTGTCGGTGGGGATCGGCGTTTGCTCGAGCCACCGGCCGTTCGCGTAGGCGAAGAAGTTATCCCCCGGTGCGACGGACGGATCCATGCCGTCCGCGTCGAGGCCCGCGGGCACCGCCAGTTCCGCAGCGCCTGATAAGCCGTACGCAGGCCCGGCGAGTGCGGCGATGAGCCCGATGAGGGCAGCGTGCCGGGCGGGCCGGATTGCGCGCGCCGGCATCAGAGCGGGCTCCCGGCATCGAACAGGCGCTTCAGCCCGCCCGGCTGGCAGCGCAGGTACTGCGGCGGTGCCCAGACGCTGGCACCGAGCGCAGCGGCTGCGTGCCACGGCCAGCGCGGGTCGTAGAGGATCCCGCGCGCGAGCGCTATCGCATCCGCGGAGCCCTCGGCAATGATCGATTCGGCCTGCGCGGGCTCCGTGATCAGGCCCACCGCGATCGTCGGAATGCGCACGCGCTCCTTGATGCGCCTGGCGAACGGCACCTGGTACCCGGGTGCGGGCACCAGGCGCTGCTGCGGCGAGATGCCGCCGCTCGACACGTGGACCGCGGCGCAGCCCTGCTGTTCCAGCGCTTCGCAGAACACCACCGCTTCGTCGATGTCCCAGCCGTCCGGCATCCAGTCGGTTGCCGAAATCCGCATCCAGACCGGCACGGAGTCCGGGACCGCGGCGCGCACCGCAGAGAATACCTCGAGGGGAAAGCGCATGCGGTTCTGCAGGCTTCCCCCGTACTCGTCGCCGCGCCGGTTCGCGATCGGCGACAGGAATTCGTGCAGCAGGTAACCATGCGCGCCATGCAGCTCGATGCCGTCGAATTTCAGTTGCACCGCGCGGCGCGCGGCGGCGACGAACTGGTCGCGCACACGCGCCAGCCCCGCGGCGTCGAGCGCCAGCGGCGGCGCCTGCCCGGGCGAGAGCGGCACGCCGGAGGGCGCAACGCTCTGCCAGCCATTCGGCGCCTGCGGCGCTATCTGCGCACCGCCCTTCCACGGGACCTGGTTCGAGGCCTTGCGGCCGGCATGCGCGAGCTGCACCGCGAGCGGAATCGGCGAGTACCTGCGGATGGCCGCCAGCACGCGCGCCAGTGCGGACTGGTTCGCGTCACTGTAGAGGCCAAGATCCTGCGGCGTAATGCGGCCCTCGGCACACACCGCCGTGGCTTCCGCGACCAGCAAGCCGGCGCCCGACAGGGCCAGGTGCCCCAGATGCATCATGTGCCAGTCGCTGGCCGAGCCTTCGTCGGCTGAATACTGGCACATCGGCGCGATTACGATCCGATTCGGCAATTGCAGGCTGCCGATGCGCATGGGTGCGAACAACCGGCTCGTCGTCATGTTCATGCATTGATCCTCTGCCTGCGGACAATTTACCCTATCGAATCGACGCTCGATACCTATATAGTAAACGCGCGGCACCAGCCGACGACGGCGACCGGGGGACATGATGGCGCAAGGCATTACGCGGCGGGAGTTCATCGACGGGTTCGCCTGCGCGGTCGTTGCAGGCGGCGCCCTGTCGACATCGGTCCATGCGCAGGCATCCGGTGCCGCCTATCCGCCCGCGCGCGCCGGGTACGGCGGCAGCGGTCCGGCGGATTTCTCGGTCGCGCACGGCATTCGTGACGGCCGTCGCTACCACTTCGGCAGCGAACCGGTCGCCGAGCGTCATGACGTCGTCGTGATCGGCGCCGGCATCGGCGGTCTCGCCACCGCGCACTACGTGCGCAAGGATCGCCCCAAAGCGCGCATCCTGATCCTCGACAATCACGACGATTTTGGCGGTCACGCGCGGCGCAACGAATTCAACGTCGACGGCCGCTTCCTGCTGGGCTACGGCGGCAGCGAATCGATGGAGGGCCCGAAGCGCTGGAGCCCGGCTGCGCGCGCCTGCATCGCCAGCCTCGGCGTCGACCTGGAACGGTTCGAGACCGCCTTCAACCTGGACCTGTATCCGGGCCTTGGCCTGTCCTCGGGCCTGTTCTTTCCGCGCGAGATCTTCGGAGCCGACCGGCTCGTGACCGGTGATCCGGTGCGCTCCCTGCCGAGCGACGTGCCCGCGCGCCTGCATCACGGCCGGCCGGCCGCCGCCTTCATCGCCGACTGGCCGATCGACGACGGCCAGAAAGCGCGGCTGCTGTCGCTGTATGCGGACACCCGCGATGTGCTCGCGGGCAAGAGCGACGCGCAGAAGGTGCATCTGCTCACGACCACCTCCTATCACGATTACCTGCAGCATTACTTCGGTCTCGATGAACGTGCGCTCGCCATGTTCGACGGGCGTACGCTCGACTACACCGGGTGCAAGGCGGGTTCCGTCACCGCGCTGGATGCCTGGGAAGACGAGTATCCGGGTTTCCAGGGCCTCGGCCTGCGCAGGCCGAGGGAAGGCACCATGACGTCGGACCCGTACATTCACCATTTTCCCGACGGCAACGCGTCCCTGGCGCGGCTGTTCGTGCGTGAACTGATTCCGGCCGTGGCGCCGGGGCACGGCATGGATGACATCGTCAGCGCGAGATTTGACTACGGCCAGCTGGACCGGCCGGACAGCGGCGTGCGCCTGCGGCTCGCCTCGACCGTCGTCGCGCTCGCGAACGCCCAGGCCGGGGTGGACGTGCTGTACTCGAAGGGCGGCAAGCTCACGCGGGTTGCCGCGGACCGCGCCGTCTATGCCGGCTACTCGGCGATGCTCCCCTACGTCTGCCCGGAACTGGGCCCGGCGCAACGCAAGGCGCTCTCGGATCAGGTCAGGGCGCCCCTGGCGTACGTCAACGTCGCGGTCCGCAACTGGCGCCCGTGGGTCAATCGCGCCGTGCACAACGTCGCCAATCCCGCCGGCTTCTACTCCCAGTTGAAGCTCGACTATCCGGTGAGCCTCGGCGACTACCGCTGCCCGACGCACCCGGACGAGCCGATCGTCCTGCACCTCGTGCACGTGCCCTGGCCGGATGGAACGGTCAGGGATCTGCGCAGCGCATGGCGCGCCGCGCGCGCGCAGGTGTACGCCCGCCGTTTCGAGGAATTCGAGTCGCACGCACGCGATGAGCTGACGCGGATACTTGGACCGGGCGGTTTCGACGCCGACCGCGACATCGCCGCGATCACCGTCAACCGCTGGGGACACGGCTATGCCTACGATCCCAATCCGCTCTACGATGACATGGCCGCCGCGGATCGTGAGGAGGCCGCGAGCCGCATGCCGCTCGGCAGGATCCACTTCGCCGGGACCGATTCCGCGTGGATGGCGTATGCGCACGCGGCCATCGATTCGGCGCAGCGCGCGGCAACCGAAGCCGGCGGTTAGCGCGAATTCCCGATGAAGTGCCCGCCGGCTAATCCTTCAGCGCCGAACCCTGCGTGGCAACGATCTGCCATTTGCCATCCGGCATCTTCACCCAGGTATCGGTCCAGCGTTCATGCACCTTCATCGGCTTGCCGGACGCATCGGTGCCCACCGCCCTGAAGCCGCCCGTCGCGATGGCGGTATCGCCGAACACGGTGACCTTCACGTCTTCGTAATCGGCGGACGCATACCGGGTTGCCTTCGCGTCGGCAAGCATCTGCGCCTTGTTCATGATCCTGCCGTCCTCGCCGGTGCTGACGATCCTGTCGGCCAGCAGCGGGGCCACCAGGTCCGGATTGTTCGTCTTCTGCGATTGCAGCCACTGGTACTCCAGCGCCGTGACGGCCTTCCCGGTCGCGTCGGCAACCTGCTGCGCCCGCAGCGGCGCAGCGCAGAACAGCGACGCCAGGGCGATCAGGCTCCAGGTACGTGTACGAGTCATGTGCATTCCCCTGTTGTTGATTGTTATGGAAATCCGGACCCGGCAATTACATGCTCGATCCACCCGCTTGTCCATCATCGGGCTCTCGAGGCCGCGCGGGTGCATGGCTCCTCCCCCGGGTCACGTGCGATAATGCGCCACACTATGCGCCCCATGAGCGTTTGCGACGGATTCACCGGTTCGATCGGCAATACGCCGCTGATCCGTCTGGCGCGGCTCAGCGAGGAGACCGGCTGCGAAATCCTCGGCAAGGCGGAATTCATGAATCCCGGCGGCTCGGTCAAGGATCGCGCCGCGAAATGGATCGTGCTCGATGCCGAACGGCGCGGCCTGCTGCTTCCGGGCGGCACCGTGGTCGAGGGCACCGCCGGCAATACCGGCATCGGCATCGCGCACGTGTGCAATGCCCGCGGCTATCGCTGCGTGATCGTCATGCCCGACAACCAGTCGGCGGAAAAATACCAGATCATCGAAACCCTGGGCGCTGAATTGCGCAAGGTGCCGGCCGTGCCGTACAGCAACCCGAACCAGTACCAGAAGGTGGCCGCGCGGCTTGCCCAGGAACTGCCCGGCGCGATCTGGGCAAATCAGTTCGACAATACCGCGAATCGCGACGCGCACATCGAGAGCACGGGGCCCGAGATCTGGATCGACACGGACGGCAAGGTCGACGCATTCTGCGCGTCGACCGGCACCGGCGGCACCCTGGCAGGCGTCGCGCGATACCTGAAATCCAGATCCGGTGCCGTCAGGATCGTCCTGCTCGACCCACCTGGCAGCTCCCTGTATCACTACATCAAGGACGGCGAACTGAAATCGGACGGCGGCTCGTCGATCACCGAGGGCATCGGCACGGGACGGGTCACCGCGAACCTGGCCGGCGCGCCGATCGACGATGCCATGCGGATCAGCGATGCGGAGATGTTGCGTACCGTCTACCGGCTGCTGCGCGAAGAAGGGCTGCTGGTCGGCAGTACCTCGGGCGTCAATGTCGCCGGTGCGCTGCGCCTCGCCAGGCAGCTCGGGCCGGGCCACACGATCGTCACCGTCCTGTGCGATGGCGGCGCCCGGTATCAGTCGCGGCTGTTCAATCGGGCATGGCTCGCGGAACGCGGGCTGCTGGATGCAATCGCCTGATCCGGCCGCACCGGCAGAGCTGACCGGACTGCATGTGCGGCTGGAGCCGCTCGGCCCGCGTCATGCGGCCGGATTGGTGGCGGCCGCGGCCGAGGGCGACGGGCTCTACCAATGGAGCCCGGTGCCGCGTACGCCCGCAGACATGCAGCGCTACATCGACACCGCGGCCTCCTGGCGCACGGCCGGCACTTCGATAGCGTATGCCACGCGGCGCGTTCAGGACGGGATCATCATCGGCTCCACCCGCTTCTGGAATATCGAGCGATGGTCGTGGCCGCAGGGCCACGCACGCGCGGCGCGCGAACACCCGGACGCCTGCGAGATCGGCTACACGTGGCTGTCGCCGGCGGCGATCCGCACGGTGGCAAATACCGAAGCGAAATACCTGATGCTGGCCCACGCCTTCGAGACCTGGCAGGTGCTGCGCGTCTGCTTTCACACCGATGCCCGCAACGCACGCTCGCGTGCCGCGCTCGAGCGCATCGGCGCGAAATACGAGGGCTTCCTGCGCGCGCACCGGCTCGCCGCGGACTGCACCGCCCGCGATTCCGTGCGTTACTCGATCATCGCCGCAGAGTGGCCGGACGTACGCCAGCATCTGCGCCGCCTGCTGGGCCTTGCCGATTGAAATCGCGCGGTTATTCGGCCAGCGGATTTGCCGTCCGGTACAACTCGCCCCGGGGCCCGGCCGGCCCGTCCCGGACCGTCGTGCCGTAGACAAAGCGGCCATCCGGCGATATCGCCAGGTTGGCATGACGATCCCCCGGGATATCGACCTGCCGGATGAGCCGGGCGTCGGATCCGATCACCGCAAAACCGCCGCCACCGTAGAGACCCACGTATACGCGGCCGTGCCGGTCGATGCGCACGCCGTCCGGAAGGTACTCGCGGCCCGGTGCAAGGGTATCGGAAAGCTTCACGAATTCACGCGGCGGACCCAGGCCGCCGTCAGCGCCAATGTCGAAGGCCAGCAGGCGGTGCAGGAAAGTCTCCGCGACGTACAGGGTTCCCCCGTCGGGGGTGACCACCAGGCCGTTGGCATAGTTGAGATTCGTAGCCACCTCCCGGGCCTGCCCGCCGGCGGCGCGGTAATAGACCTTGCCCGGCACCTCCTCGGATCCCGAGGCGGAGAAATACGCACCGCCCCGCTGATCGGCCGCCAGATCGTTCGGGCCCTTGAACGGGCGGCCTGCGGCATCAACGCGGATCGTCTGCAGTATCTTCCCGCGCAGCGAGATCAGCACCACGGCATTGCCGTCATAGCAGGCGACGAGTAAGCCCTGCGGCACCCGCAGCAGTCCGGTTGCTCCGCATCCATCCTGGTGCCAGACGATATTCGCGTTGTGGCCATCGAGACGCAGAACGTCCGATGACGAATAGTCGACGAAGTACAGCGTTCGACCGACGAAAATCGTGCCTTCGGTGATGCCGCGGCCCGGCGCCAGGACCTCGACATCCGCCGCAGCCGAGGCCTGCAGTGTGCCCAGCTGGAACAGGCAAACGATCAACCAGCGCATGCGCTCTCCCGGGTGCTGCCGGTACCTCGGCATACTGTAGCAGCTGTAACGGGACTGTCACATATGCCGGCATATGATGCCGTCCGCAAGCGAAATAAAACGATCCGCGGGCCTCGCGCGCCGCGCCACCCTGGATAAATGCCGCATGCCGGATACTGGTATCGTCAATCGCTCGGCGTTCATTCGCGACGAAGTCGCCGACAGCTTCGATGAGGAACTGGAACTCGAGCTCGACGATGAGCGCATCGCGCAGCTCCTTGACGAGACCGGTCACACCGAGGAGCAGGCGGCCCGCCACCGCTACTTCAAGGAATTATTCCGCCTGCAGCGCGAACTGGTGAAGCTGCAGGACTGGGTCGTCGCGCGCAGGCGCCGGGTGGTGGTGCTGTTCGAGGGACGCGACGCGGCCGGCAAGGGCGGCGCGATCAGCCGCATCACGCAGCGGATGAATCCGCGCGTCTGCCGCGTTGCGGCCCTGCCCGCTCCGAATGAGCGCGAGCGCACGCAATGGTACTTCCAGCGCTACGTCAGCCACCTGCCGGCCGGCGGCGAGATCGTGCTGTTCGACCGCAGCTGGTACAACCGTGCCGGCGTCGAGCGCGTCATGGGATTCTGCACCGAGGCCGAAGTCGAGGAATTCTTCCGCAGCGTGCCCGAATTCGAACGCATGCTGGTCAGGTCCGGGATCATCCTGATCAAGTACTGGTTCTCGATCACCGACGATGTGCAGCACCTGCGCTTCAAGGTGCGGATCGAGGAACCGCTGAAGCAATGGAAGCTGAGCCCGATGGACCTCGAGTCGCGCCGCCGCTGGGAACACTACACCAAGGCGAAGGAAGCGATGCTCGAGCGCACGCACATTCCGGAAGCGCCGTGGTGGATCGTCGAGGCGGTCGACAAGAAGCGCGCGCGCCTGAACTGCATACACCACCTGCTGGGCCAGATCCCGTACGAGGATATCCCGCGGGCGCCGGTCGTGCTTCCGGCCCGCGTCCACAACCCCGAATACCTGCGTGCACCCGTGCCCGCCAGCATGTTCGTCCCCTCCATTTACTGAACCCCAAACCACCGGTGATCCCATGAGCACAGTTAGCGAATCGACGATGACACTGCCCGGCGCTGCACCGCATCCGCTGCTCGACCAGCAGCGGCCCGGCATCGTGTCGACCCTGCTGCTGATCGCGATCGTGCTCGGCGGCCTGACCTATATCGGCTACCAGCTGGTGCAGGACGTCAGTTCCTCGGTGGCGGCGGCGCCCTGGGTGCTGCTGCTGCTCGCGGTGCTGATCGCGCTGGGCTTTGAGTTCGTGAACGGCTTCCACGACACGGCGAATGCCGTGGCGACCGTCATCTACACGCGGTCGCTCGCTCCGCAATACGCGGTCATGTGGTCCGGCATGTGGAACTTCATCGGCGTCATGAGCGCGAGCGGCGCGGTTGCCTGGGGGATCGTGTCGCTGCTGCCGGTCGAGCTGATCCTGCAGGTCAACAGCACCGCCGGCATGGCGATGGTCTTCGCGCTGCTGGCCGCGGCGATCATCTGGAACCTCGGCACCTGGTGGCTGGGCCTGCCGGCGTCGAGTTCGCATACGCTGATCGGCTCCATCATCGGCGTCGGCCTCTCCAACCAGCTTCTCGCCGCATCGGGCGCCGTGACCAGCGGCGTCGACTGGGCCAAGGCCCGGGACGTCGGCATTTCGCTGCTGGTTTCCCCGATCGTCGGATTCGTTGCGGCCGGCCTGCTGCTGCTGCTGCTGAAGGCACTGATCCGCAACCCGGCGCTGTTCAAGGAGCCGGACCCGACCAGGGCTCCGCCGTGGTGGATTCGAGCGATCCTGATCGGGACGTGCACCGGGGTCAGCTTTGCGCACGGATCGAACGACGGCCAGAAGGGCATGGGCCTGATCATGCTGATCCTGGTCGGTGTCGTGCCGGCCGCTTTCGCGCTGAACCGGACGCCGGATCCGTCGATGCTGACGAGCTTCCGCACCAATGCGGGCGCGGTCGTCCAGGTACTCGACCGGCATTTTCCGCAGGGCGCCACGCCGCTCGCCAACGCACGGACCGTTGTCGATGAGACCGTGCGAACGAAGCAGTGGAAGCCCGAAACCGGCGCCGCGCTGAGCGCCTATATCCGCGACGTGCAGGACCGGGTGCTGCACTACGACTCGTTCGCGTCCGTTCCGGCCGAGAAAGTCGGCAACCTGCGCAACGACATGTACGTGATCGGTGAGTCGCTGAAGCTGCTCGACAAGAAGAAAGTGGTCCCGTTGAGCCGCGATGAACTCGCGCCGATCGTGGCGTTCCACCAGTCGACCGATACGGCGACCCGGTTCATCCCGAAATGGGTCAAGGTGGCGGTCGCCATGGCTCTCGGGCTCGGCACGATGGTCGGCTGGCGGCGCATCGTCGTGACGGTTGGCGAGAAAATCGGCAAGACGCACCTGACCTATGGCCAGGGAGCCGCAGCTGAGACCGTGGCCGCGATGACCATCGGCATGGCCGATGTGCTCGGACTTCCGGTCTCGACGACGCACGTGCTGTCATCCGGTATTGCCGGCACGATGGCCAGCAACGGCTCCGGCCTGCAATGGGCCACCGTGCGCAGCATTGCGCTGGCCTGGGTTCTGACGCTGCCCGCGTCCGCGTTGCTCGCCGGCGCGCTGTTCGCGTTCTTTCGCGCGGTGTTCTGACCCTCGCGCAACCGTTGGATCAGGCCGGGCCGCAGCGGCGCCGGGAAGCCCAGGCCGCGCGCAAGCGCTCCTGTTCTTCCGGCGACATCTGCTGCCAGCGCGCCTGCATGCGCGAGCGCCAATGCCAGCGCGGGTGCCCGCGGCCGCGAAAGCCGCCGAACAGGATCCGCGCCAGCACCAGCAGGCCCAGCGCCTGCACGAAGCCGATCGAGTGCAGGCCGGCCGCTGCGGGCAACACGGCGTTCCAGAGCCCCATGACGACATAACCAAGCGCCGCGATCGCGAGTGCGGCGAAGGCCAGCATTTTCAATCCTTTTGCAATCCAGAATCGCTTCATCACTTACTCCCCGGTGTCCATTTCGGCCCGTATTCCCTGCAACCGCCGCCGCAGATACCGGACCGCGGCGTGCTTGCGCCCCAGCAGCGTATTGACGCCGGTGCCCGTTTCGGCGGCGAGATCCCGGAAGCTGCGTCCATCCAGTTCGTGCGCGACAAACACCGCGCGCTGCTCATCCGGCAACTCATCGATCGCCTCGACAAGCCTCTCGGCCAGCCTGTCACGCGCATAGCGCAGTTCGGGCCCCGCACCGGGAGGATCGACCCACTCGGCTGCGACATCGTTCCGGTCGGTGCCGGCGGCGCCCTCGCGCGACGCCGGCGCATCCGCCAGGAACTGCTCGCGGGAGCGCCGCCGGAAGCGATCGATGATGCGGTTGCGTGCGACCCGCTGCAGCCACGCCGATACATGCACGATGGGCTCCATCAGCCGGTAGGCCGATACGAACTGGACCAGCGTATCCTGGACAATATCGTCGACTTCGCTGAGATCCGCGACCTGGCGGCGCACAAACGCCCGCAACCGCGGCCCCTGGGCCGCCACGGTCGCCGCAATGCGATCGTTCTCGTCGCGTATCGGTGCGGAAAGCGAAATTGACGCGTTCATAGGAGGATAGACGGCCAGCGCGCGGAAATATTGCCGGGTACCGGCGATGCGCGCCGCGCCTGCACGTTCGTGGTGCCGGCGGGACTTAATTCAAGGGGGCCTCAGGCCCTGCCGCGATAGGTAGCCGGCCCATGCGGGGCCGCGATGAATTCGGGAAGGCGCTCCGCGCTGGCGGAAAACTGCCGCAAGGCGGGGTAATTCGCCGCCGGAACGACGTCAGGCAGCATCTGCTGCGTAAAATGCCAGGCCACGGCGACACTGACGCCCGCCTGGCCGATGCTCGCGCTGTCGGCGACCAGCGGCTGCGCGACGAGTTCCGCCTCCAGCACCTGGTGCGCCGCCAGCAGTTGCGTCGTGATGCGATCGACCCAGGGCTGATGCAGTTTCTCCGCCGGACGCAGGCTGCGCTCATAGTATATGGCGACGCTTTTTTCGCAGGCCGCCAGGGCGAGGCCAATCAGGCGCAGCGCCTGCTGGAGTCCGGCCGGCGCCGCCGGCATCAGGCTCCGAGGCTTGTTCGCCACGGCTTCGGCGTATTCGATGATCAGGCCCGAATCCATCAGCACCGTGCCGTCGTCGCAGATCAGCGTGGGTGCCTTGACGACCGGGTTGATTTGCCGGAACTGCTCGTACGTGCGGAACACCGACAAAGGCCGGTGCTCGAATGCCAGCCCGAGCAATTGCAGCGAAATCGCCACCCGGCGAACGTAAGGCGAATCGAGCATGCCGACGAGTATCATGGGCGCCAGAATAGTTGAAATCCGGATTTACGCAAACCTAGAATAGCGCAGGAGCGGACATGCCCAAGATCAACCAGGCCGAGGCGCCGCGGGGCTCCGGCACGCGCTACCCCGCGCCGTTCGACATACCCTGCCGGGATCGCAGCTGGCTGCGCCTCGCCGATGCGGCAGGGCTGACGCAGTTCGGCGTGAACCTGCTGCGTCTTGCGCCGGGCTGCTGGTCCAGCCAGCGTCATTGGCACTCGCATGAAGACGAGTTCGTCTATGTTCTGGGCGGAGAAGTCATCCTGGTGACCGACCAGGGCGAGGAGACGCTGCGCAGCGGCGACAGCGCCGGATTCCGGGCCGGCGACCGCAACGGACACTGCCTGCAGAACCGCACCGCAGCCGATGCAACCATCCTGGTCATCGGTTCACGCCATGAGGACGACCATGGCGACTATCCGGACATTGACCTGATGTTCACGTCGATCCGCAGCGTGCACAAGGGCGCGTTCGTACACAAGGACGGGACACCATACTGAGGAGCCCGGCGATGGCGAGCAGCTTCATCTGGTATGAGCTGTTGACGAGTGATGCCGACGCGGCAGCGTCTTTCTATGGGGCGGTGCTCGGGTGGGCCGTCAACGATTCCGGTCAGGCCGGCATGGACTACCGGATCATCACGATGAACGGCGTTGCCGTCGGCGGCCTGATGACGCTGCCGTCCGAAGCGGCCCGGGCCGGCATGCAGCCGGGCTGGCTCGGCTACGTCAGCGTTGCCGACGTCGACCAGAGCGTTGCGCGCATCGTGGCGGCCGGGGGCGCCGTGCACATGCCCGCGATGGACGTGCCCGGCGTCGGACGCATGGCGATGGTCGCCGATCCGCAGGGCGCAAGCATCTATGTGATGGCGCCGATTGGCCCCGGCCCGGCAACATCCTTCGCGCCGGCGAAGAGCGGGCATGGAGGCTGGCACGAGCTGCGCACCCGCGACTGGGCGGCCGCGCTCGCTTTCTACGGGGCGGAATTCGGGTGGAGCAAATTCCAGGCGATGGACATGGGCCCGATGGGGACCTACCTGCTGTTCAATTACGGCAGCGGTGACGGGGTCGGCGGGATCATGAACGACGCCGGCGCGCCGCGCCCCTACTGGTTGTATTATTTCAATGTCGACAATATCGACGCGGCTCACGGACGAGTGAAGGCCAATGCCGGTGCGGCGCCGGATGATCCACACCAAGTGCCCGGCGGTGCGTGGATCGTTCACGCGCGTGACCCGCAGGGCGCAAGGTTTGCGCTGGTGGGTCCGCGACGCTGAGGAGATGCAACATGTCGAAGATCGCGCCTTGCCTGTGGTTCAACGGCGAAGCGGAGAAGGCCGCCAGCCTGTACGTGTCGCTGTTTCCGGACTCCGCGATCACGGCCGTCTCGAGATACGGCGCGGGCGCGCCGTTTCCGGCCGGCACCGCGTTGATGGTGGATTTCAGGCTGGCCGGGCAACGCTTCCAGGCGCTGAACGGCGGACCGGAATTCGCGCATTCGCCGGCGTTCTCGCTGTCGATCAGCGCCCGCGACGCCGCCGAGGTCGATCACTACTGGAACGGGCTGATAGCGGATGGCGGCAGCGAAGGACGGTGCGGATGGCTCAAGGATCGCTTCGGCATCTCGTGGCAGGTCGTACCGGAGGGTCTCGGTAAATTGCTGTCGGACCCCGACCCGGCGCGCTCGCGCAGGGCGCTGCAGGCCATGATGCAGATGAACAAGCTCGATCTGGCCGCGCTGCGCGCGGCGGCCGGATGAGATGCGCAGCGTCCTGATCACCGGAGCAAGCCGCGGAATCGGGCGTGCGACCGCGCTGCTCTGCGGCGCCAGGGGATGGTCCGTCGCGATCAACTTTGTCCGCGATGAAAGCGCCGCGCTCGATACGGCCCGCGCGGTCGATGCGCGGGGCGGACGTGCCGCGACGGTCAGAGCCGACGTCGCGAGCGAGCCGGAAGTCGTCGCGATGTTCGATGCGGCCGAGACGGTGCACGGGAAGCTGGACGGAATCGTGATCAACGCGGGGATCGTCGGCGCATCGATGCCCCTGGCCGACATGACTGCGCAGCGGCTGAGGAGAATGTTCGAGATCAACGTGTACGGCGCCTACCTGTGTGCCCGCGAAGGCGCCCGTCGCCTGGCGAAGGACCGCGGCGGCCGGGGCGGTTCGGTTGTGCTGGTGTCGTCCGCTGCGGCGCGTCTGGGATCGCCGTTCGAGTACGTCGACTATGCCGGATCCAAGGCCGCCCTGGACACGCTGGCCATCGGACTGAGCAAGGAACTCGGGCCGCAGGGCGTGCGGGTCAACGCGGTGCGACCGGGGCTCATTGAAACGGATATTCATGCGAGCGGTGGCCAGCCGGACCGGGCCCGGCGCCTTGGGGCGACGACACCGATCGGCCGTGCCGGCAAGGCCGACGAGGTTGCGGAAGCGATCGTGTGGCTGCTGAGCGATGCTTCCTCGTACACGAGCGGCGCCATCCTGGACGTCGCCGGGGGCCGCTAGCACTCAGTCCGGGCACGCGCCGCCATCGAGCAGGGTACTGAGCTGCCCGCCGAAAATCAGCACCAGCAGCAGACCGATTCCGCCAATCGCGGCATGCAGCGCCCAGAAGGCCAGCGGACCCATCGGCTCGTAGAATCCGCCGAGCCAGCCGATCAGGGTGTTCGCGAGAAACAGGCTCAGGAACACGATGCCGATCATCGTCGCATTCACCCTGGCCGGCGCTGCGCGCGAGATCAGCGACAGCAGCGTGGGCCAGTAGTACAGGAATGCGATGCCCATGCCGGTGCAGTACAGCAGCGGCCAGACCGGGCTGAGCCGTCCGCCCCCTGAGCCGAGTATCCCCAGCACCAGCATCAGGTTGCTTGCGGCGGCGAGGCCGGCGCCGATGCCGATCTTGGCAAGATCGCCGGGCTCGCCGCGGCGGCCAGCCTGCCATCGCCAGAGCCAGAAAAGCACCGGCACACCGAGGATGCTGGCGAATGAATCGACCGACTCGAACCACGGAACCGGCACCACGAACGGGCCGGCGCGCAGCTCGACGTGCTGCTGGATCCAGACCAGCAGCACGTTGCCGTTCTGCAGGTAGGAGACGGACTGGAAAACCGTGATGCCGATGACGGCGAGCAGCGCGCCGATCACGCGCCAGTCCGCAGCCGTCAGCTGCGCAGCCTCCGTGCGGCGCCGCGCGACGCGCGCCGGCAGGTAGCGGTAGCCATACAGGTACGTGGCGAGTCCGGCCAGCATGAAGAGCCCGGCGGCGCCGAAGCCATAGTGCCAGCCATACGCCTGGGCGAGCACGCCGCACAGCAGCGGCCCGCAGACCGCGCCCACGTTGATGCCGGTGCTGAACAGGGTGAAGCCATGGGCGCGGCGCACGTGGTCATCGGGCGGATAAAGCGCGCCGACCTGGGCGGAGATATTGCCCTTCAGAAACCCGGACCCTGCGATCAGCAGGCCAAGGGCCAGCAGGAACGACTGGTCGAAGGCCATCGCCGCGTGACCCGCGCTCATCAGCAGCGCGCCGATCACGACCGCATTGCGTTGCCCGATCCAGCGATCGGCGATGATTCCGCCGAGCACCGGGGTGAAATAAACGAGGCCGGCATACAGGCCGTAGATCTGCGAGGCGAGCGCCTGAGTCGCGAGCGGGCCGCGCAGCCACTCAATGCCGGCACGGAATGCCGCGAATCCGGCAATGCGTTCCACATGGCCCGGCAGCAGCAGCTGATCGACCATGTACAGCACGACCAGAGCCGTCATGCCATAGAAGGAAAAGCGTTCCCACGCTTCCGTGAAGGCCAGGAAGTAAAGCCCCCGGGGATGGCCGAAGACGCTCCCGGAGCGCGCGTTCACATCGCCGCGCGCGACGGCGGCGGCGCCGAGAGTCGGGCGAATACGATGCCCGCCACCAGCCCGATCGCGGCCTGCGTCGCAAGACCGGCCGCACCGCGCGCGCCGAATATGAACACCGTACCCTGCAGCGCTCTCAATGCCGTGAAGGTCACGTATATCGCCACTGCGCCGGCGGCGCCGAAGACGATCGTGCGATGCCCGGTCAGGCGGCTGACCGCGCCCGCGGCCAGGAATGCGGTGAACAGGGCGATCGACGTGAGGATGCCGTAGGAGCGGATCATGCCGACGAGATCGTGCGCGGCCCAGGTCATGCGATCGGCGAGCGGAATGCCCGCCTGGCCCACCCCCCCGGCCCAGCCCGCGGACATCGACCACGCCTGCTGCACGA
This sequence comes from uncultured Gammaproteobacteria bacterium, assembly GCA_963706815.1. Lineage (GTDB taxonomy): Bacteria > Pseudomonadota > Gammaproteobacteria > Steroidobacterales > Steroidobacteraceae > Bog-1198. Next base: position 769,778 of record CAVPNS010000002.1, on the reverse strand, counting down.
AATACGAATGCGCGGCCGATCCAATGGTCACCATGATTGCGATGGCGACGGCAAACGCGGCTGTCCGGCGTAGCATCGGGTTCTCTCCCACCCTTCCCTTTGCTGCCATCCTAACGGATGATCCGTCCCAAATGGAGATCTCAAGGTGCCTCGCCGGGTCGATTCCTGCCGCCATGGCTGCCGCGGCAATATCCGCGGCGGCCGGGGCTGGCGCGGCGCCCGAGTCCCTGCGTGCGCCGCCGCCTGCGCCCCAGAGTGCCGCCGTGGTCTCGAGCGGATACAAGGTCACGCAGATCGCGGGCGGACTCGCCCACCCGTGGTCGATGGCATTCCTGCCGGACGGCTCGATGCTCGTGACCGAGCGCGCGGGTCGGTTGCGGCTGATCAGGAACGGCGCCTTGGCGCCGCAGCCGATCGCCGGCGTGCCAAAGGTGCATACCGGAGGGCAGGCAGGACTGTTCGACGTCGTCCTGCACCCGCATTTCGCGCAGAACCAGCTCCTCTACCTGACCTACGCGGCCGGAACGAAGTCTGCCAACGGCACGCAGGTGGCGCGCGCCCGCTTCGACGGCGTCGCGCTTCGGGACCTGCAGGTCATCTTCAGGGCGATGCCGCTGAAGGATACGGACAACCACTACGGCGGGCGCCTCGCGTTCCTGCCGGACGGGACCTTCGCACTGACGATCGGCGAGGGATTCGAGTACCGCGAGCAGGCACAGAACCTGGCGTCGGACCTGGGCAAGATCGTGCGGCTCAACGACGACGGCAGCGTGCCGCAGGACAATCCGTTCATCGGCCAGGCAGCCGTCCGTCCGGAAATCTATACCTGGGGTCATCGCAACCCGCAGGGCCTGGCATTCGATGCGCAGCGCGGCGTGCTGTACGAAACCGAACACGGCCCGCGCGGCGGCGACGAACTGAACATCATCGTCGCGCACCGCAACTATGGCTGGCCGGTGATCACCTATGGCATGGATTACTCGGGGGCCTATGTGTCTCCGTACACGCAGCGTCCCGGACTCGAACAGCCGGTGATCTACTGGACGCCGTCGATCGCGCCGTCGGGTCTCGCCGTGTACCGCGGTGACAAATTCCCCGCATGGCAAGGCGATCTGTTCGCGGGGGCGCTGGCCTACAGGCACCTGCGCCGGCTGCATCTCGATGCGCAGAATAACGTCGTCGACCAGCAGATGCTGCTGAACGACCTGCACTGGCGCATCCGCGACGTACGCGCGGCGCCGGACGGGTTTCTGTATGTGTGCACGGACGAGGCGGACGGCCGCGTGCTGCGGCTGGAGCCGGCGAACTGATGCGCGCTGAATGACGCGACCGCTGGCCCTGACCGTTCGCCGGCTGTGGAACCGGCTCAAGGAGCATCCGCTGTCCCGTGTCGGACCCGGGCTGATTACCGGCGTAGCCGATGACGATCCGAGCGGAATAGCGACCTACTCGCAGGCAGGCGCGCAGTTCGGCCTCGACATGCTGTGGACGATGCCGCTCGCCCTGCCGCTGATGGCGGCCATTCAGTCCATGTGCGCGCGCATCGGCAGGGTGACCGGAAAGGGACTCGCCGCCAACATCAAGACCGCGTTTCCGCCGGTCATCCTGTACGCGGTCGTGTTCCTGCTGCTGGTCGCCAACACGCTCAATATCGCCGCCGATGTCGCGGCGATGGGCGCGGTGGCCGAGCTCGTGACCGGGTTCAACCGTCACCTGATGACGGCGTTGTTCGTCGTCGCCATGCTGCTGCTGCAGGTGTTCATCCCGTATCACCGCTATGTATTCATCCTGAAGTGGCTGACGCTGTCGCTGCTTGCCTATGCAGCCGTGCTTTTCACGGTTCACGTTCCCTGGGGCCAGGTGGCGCTGCGCTCGGTCTGGCCCGTGTTCACGCCCAATGCAGCCGCGGCGGCGGTCATTGTCGGCGTCTTCGGCACCACGATCAGCCCCTACCTGTTCTTCTGGCAGGCCTCCGAGGAGGTGGAGGACATGCATGCCACGGGCAGCGCGGCGCTGAGGCGCAATGCGCAAGCGGCCGGGCCGGAACTGCGCCGCATCCGCTGGGACACGTGGAGCGGCATGTTTTATTCCAATATCACGGCCTACTTCATCATCCTGGCGACGGCGGTTACGCTGCACGTGGCGGGCATTACCAGCATCGATACCGCGGCGCAGGCGGCCAGCGCCCTGCGGCCGCTCGCCGGCGAATTGGCCTACCTGCTGTTCGCGATGGGCATCATCGGGGTCGGCCTGATCGGCGTACCGGTGCTCGCCGGCTCGAGCGCCTATGCACTGTGCGAAGCGATGAACTGGCACTGGGGCCTGGAACGAAAAGCCACCGATGCCCGCGCGTTCTACGGCGTGATTGCGGTCAGCGTGCTCGCCGGGCTCATCATCCAGTACTCGCCCATCAGCCCCATGAAGGCCCTGTTCTGGAGTGCCGTCATCAACGGTGTCGTCGCGGTGCCACTGATGGCCGTGATCATCCTGCTGGTCTCGATGAAATCGGTGATGGGGAAATTCACCGCAGGCTGGCCGACCATCGTTCTCGGCTGGATCGCGACGGCAATCATGGGTGCGGCCGCGATGCGCATGTTCATGCCGGGCTAGCATCGAGGCCATTGCGCCGAAGCGCGTTCCGGCTACAGGCGCTTCACCATCGCCACGAGCTGGTCGAGTGCCGTGCCCCAGCCCTGGTGGAAACCCATTTTCTCGTGGCGGCCGCGCCCCGCCTCGTCACCGTGCATCACCAGGGCGGTGTACTTTGTCCCGGACCCTTCACGCGCCAGCGAAATCGCCGCCGTGAACGCAAACGTCACGTGCTCGCCAACCGGCACCACCGGCACGCCGAGCGGACGGAATCCCGGCGCCAGCGCGTTGGTCCACACCAGCCTCTCGTTCTCGGCGACCTCGAGATAGCAGCCGGTGTTCACGAACTCCTGTCCCTCCGGCGAGCGCATGACGGTGCGGAAAATGCCGCCGGCGCGAAGGTCGATCTCACAACCCACCGTTTTCCACGGCGCCGGGGTGAACCATTTCTTGAGTTGATCCGGCGTCGTCCATGCCAGCCAGACCCGTTCGGGCGGCACGTCGACCACACGCTCGAGGACCAGATCGAGCCGGGGATCAGCTGGCAGCGGTTTCGGGCGGTTCATGGCGACTCCTGCTTATGGCTGGTGGCGGAAGATGCTCGTCGGCAGCCACTCGGGGCGCGCATCCGCATCGGCGACCCGCAGCGCGAGCGCGGCGACGAATGCATCGAGCCTGACGGCCTCCTCCTTCAGAATGCCGGGCTGCCGCAGGTCGTCGGACGGGGAGTGATAGCGCGTGGCGCGCCATTCGTGCTCGATCTGGAACTCCGGCGTGCCCCTGGCAAACCCGAACTTGAAGGCCAGCGCCGGTATGCCCTCGCGCACGAAGCTGAACTGGTCGGTGCGGATGAAGCTGTTGCGATCCGGCAGCGGATCGGGAACGAGCGTCAGCGCGCTGTCGTAGGCGACCACCCGGGCATCCGCGCCGAGAGTGCTCTCGCCCTCGCCCTGCGCCAGCACGCCCTTCAGCGGCCACAGCGGCAGCGGCATGTCGAAATTCAGTTCCGCCACGATCGACCCCTTGGGCACGGTGGGCCGCATGGCATAGTAGTGGGATCCGAGCAGGCCTTTTTCCTCGGCGGTAAAGATCACGAACAGGATCGAACGACGCGGACGGCGCGCCGCTCCCTTCAGCCGGTGCGCAATATCCAGCACTGCCGCCACGCCCGAGGCGTCGTCCATCGCGCCGCTGTAGATCCGGCCGCCGTCAGCCGCTGCGCCGACTCCGAGGTGATCGAGGTGGGCGGATATCGCCACGTATTGCGCGGCGAGCCTGGGATCGCGTCCCTTGAGCCTGGCGACGAGGTTCGGTGAGCTCACGGCCTCGTGATGCGCGGCAACGGTCGCCGTGAAATGCTGCGGCAGCGTGAAGCGGGGCAGGTCCCCGGACGCATCGGCGACGGCGCACAACTCGGCAAACGTATGCCCCGACCCCTTGAACAGCAACTCCGCCTTCTCCGGATCAATGGTCGCTGCGAAAAAGCCGTCCGGCGTATCGCGCAATGCCGCGTCGGCCAGGTACATGCCCGGCTGTCTGGCGAGCAGTTTCTGCCGGACCCAGGGAATCTCCATCTGGTGCGGGGTGGTCAGGTTGATGACTCCCACCGCGCCTAAACGCGCGAGCAGTTCGGCCCGGGCAAAACGGGCGTTCGCCTTGACTGTTCCGGGAACATCGGCCGGCCCGCCGCTGATCACGACCGCAATGCGGCCCTTCAGGTCGACGCCGGCAAAATCATCGTGGCCCTGCCCGGGCAGGTGCAGCCCATAGCCTGCGAACACCAGCGGCGCATCGATGCGCGGCGGGCGCGGCGCGCCCCCCGTGGCGATCAGCGCATCGTCGCCCATGCGCAAGGGCGTGGATGTTCCATCCGCAGACACGAGTTCCGCAACCGAGGCAGCCTGGTCGATCAGCTGCTGCTCGAACGCGACCGGCTGCAGGTAGCCGTCTGTGCCTGCGGGCTGCAGTCCCTCGGACCTGAAGCGCGAGATCACGTATTCAGCGGCGCGCAGATAACCGCCTGATCCGGTCTGCCGGCCTTCGGTGCTGTCGTCCGCGATCGCGGCAATGTCGGCCCACCACTGCGCAGCGGCCGGCGATGGCGCTTCCGGCGCGGCCGCACCAACCCCGCCGGTGCCGCTCCCGAGGAGCAGGCAGATCCATAGCGCCTTCGTGATCATCCCGGATTCCTGCATTGCGATCCTCGCCTGCCGGGCGTCAGCGCGGCCCGGATACAGGGCCCATGATAGGCGCTTCCGCAGTGCCGGAGTACACTTTGGGAACAGGAGAAAGCTTTCCGTGAAGACACCGATTGAGGGGGAAACGAGCTGCGCCGCGCCGGCGTCCTCGCCATGCATGCTGCATGAGTTGCGGCCGGACGGATCGGCCGCCGTGGATCCGGTGCAGTCCCGTGACGTGGCGCGATGGCGCAAGGCGGAACGCGAGCGCCTGATCGCCGCACGCAGCGCGCTCGCACCCGAATACCGCGCGCAGCAGGCACTCGCCATTGCCGCAGCGATCGACCAGCTGCTGGCCGAAAATCCGCTGGCATCGCCGACCGTCAGCGTCTACTGGCCGATCCGCGCCGAGCCCGATTTGCGTACCTGGATGCACACGCTGTCGGAGCGAAAATTCCGTGTCGCGCTGCCGCTCGCCGTTGCACTCGGCCAGCCGCTCAGCTTTCGCGAGTGGCGCCCCCGCACCAGGCTGGCGCGCGGCCTGTGGAACATCCCCTATCCGGCGGACGGCGAGGTCCTGGTTCCCGATGTCGTCATCGCGCCGCTCGTCGGTTTTGACCCCGGCTGCTACCGGCTCGGATATGGCGGCGGGTTCTTCGATCGGACGCTCGCCATGCTGAATCCAAAGCCCCTGGTCATCGGCGTCGGTTATCCCTCGTCGGCGCTGCGCACGATCTATCCGCAACCGCACGACATCCCGATGGACTGGATCGTCACCGGATCCTCGCCGCCCATGGGCGCGTAGCCACGGAAATTGGCCCATCACCGCGGCCCGTTCGACTTCAGCCACTGGCGCTGACCTGGCGGCGCGCGGCCATGCAGGAGATGAACGCCGCATAGCTCCACGCGAGTTCGCGTGCCGAGGTCTGCACACCCGTGCTGCGGTCGAACTGCTCGGACATCTGCCCGCCCGCCGGCGTGAACGCCCGCACCGTTGCAAGGTACGCATCGCCGCGGCTGACGAGAGCGCGGGCATTTCCGCTCCTGGCGGCGGCGCGATAGCAGAATTCGGCGGCTCCCAGCGTCGAGAAATAATAGGCCCCGCCGGAAAAGTACACGTCGCCGGCATAGCGCCCCATCGCCGGCCCGCGCGCAGCGCCACGATCGCGGTTGATCGGATATTGCGCATCGAACAGCTCGTCGAGCCGCGCGAGCGTGGCCAGCATGCGCGGATCGTGCACGGAATGGCTGTCGGCGCCGCGGCCGGCGTGGATCGCGGCCAGGATGACGGCGATATCGAGCTGCCGGGACGAGCTTGCCCCGGCCGGCAGGATCCGCGAGCGGTAATGGCCCGGCTCCTCGAGCCAGAAGCCGTCGAGCAGCGCAAGAATCGACCCCGCCTGCGCGCGACATGCCTGCGCCGCCGCGTGATCGGCGCGCAGCTGCAGCCATTCGGCGCCCTGCTCCAGTGCCGCGGCAGCCACGCACAGCGTGTAATAGTGCAAGCCCCGCTCCTCCTCCCAGATATCGAAGCACGGTTCCTGCCAATGGGCACGCGTATAGGCCAGGTCCGCGGCCACGAGCCTTGTGCAGGCGGCGTCGAGGTCCGCATCGAGGCGCGCGCTGCGTGCCCAGCGCATGACGCTGAGCGCACGCAGCGCAATCCCGTCGTGCTGGGGCCGCGGCCAGCCGGTAATGTCGAGCGTGCCATCGGCATTGACGCGCGTTTCGCCGGCGATGCGCTCACCGCAGGCGGCAGCGAGGTCTGCATCGCTGCGCAGGTACTTCTTCATCCCGGGGGTTACGCCGGCGCGCCATCCGGGCGTCGTGGCGAGGAGCCGGCCGTCGAGCAGCTGCAGCGAGTTGCTGAATCGCACAAAATCCGCAAAGTGCGCCTGCATCGGCAGGGCCTGGCCCGCGTCCTGCGACAACAGCCGCAGCGCGTCCACGACGATGGCCGAGTCCCGGTACCAGTGAAAAAAATAGTCGGGCTCAGGATCGTACGCGGCGAGTACCGGCGAGGCCACTATCGCGCCTGCCTGCGGCCGTATCGACTGTCCGAATCCGGGCCTCAGCTTGACGACATCCAGCGGCGAGACGCTCGCGAGCACGGCCGTCGCCGCGCGGCGGAATTGTCCCTCGGCCCACAGCTCGAGGGTAGCCATCAGCCGCGCACGAAATCGAGCTTGTCCAACCCCGCCTGCACCTCCGGCACGCTCATGAACAGTCTCCACAGCAGGCCGCTGCGGTAATTCTCGATCATGACGATGATCGGTCCCTGGTCGATGGCCAGGTAGGTGTCGGCGAACCAGTCCTGATCCTCGCAGAAGGCGTCGACGAACCCGTAGCGTCCCCAGATGCGCTCGCGGTGCCGGCTGAGCAGGTGGCGCATCATCTGCATCGCTTCGGCCGGCGCGTAAGGCATGCTCGCCAGAGCCGCCGTCGGCGCGATGGTACCGTTGTCGTTCTGCGGCGCATGCGCCGCATAACCCGTGGGCTCATCGCTCGCGGTCAGGCCCCAGCAGGACTCGCCGTAGCCGCGGTGAGCCTGCGGATTGGCGATGCAATACGCGCGATTGATGCGCGTGTGATGCAGATTCTGCCGCCAGTAATCGACCTGGCGGTCCCGCAAGCCGCGCGGATCGAGGCCGCAGAAGGAATAATGGGCAAAGAACAGCGGCCCGCCGTAAGGCATCCCGAGCGGCAACTCGATCCCGTAGTACGCGTTGCCGTTGCGGTAGCCGGGCCCCGCGGCAAACCCTTCGTGGTACACACGCGCGTCGACCGGATGCCGCGGTGCCGACGCCGCCAGCAGATACGTGATCAGGCATTCGTTCCAGCCGCGAATCGGACGATTCATCGCCCAGCCGTGGATCGGGCTCCAGTGCCAGTACAGCACGTGTTCCCCGCCGCGGGTGTACCAGTCCCACTCCACGGCCTCCCACAAGGCCGTGATCCGCTCGCGCAGCCGGGACTCCGGAGCGGCTTCCCGGGCGAAATATTGCCGCGCGCACAACAGCCCCATGCACAGGACCGAAGTCTCCACCAGGTCCCCGCCGTCGTCGTCGCGCATGAACGGGATCGTGGCACCGCTGCGGCCGTTCATGAAATGCGGAAAGACGCCGTGATGACGCGTCGCCTGGCCGAGCACCTCCAGCATGCGTCCAAGGCGCTCGAGCGCCGCGTCGCGCGACACCCAGCCGCGCTCGACGGCAACGATCAATGACATGACCGCGAACCCCGAGCCCGCGATCACGACGAGGTCGTCGCCCGGAATGTCCCGGCGCGTGCACCGGTCCAGCGCCAGGCCGCTGTGCGGGTGGGCGGCATTCCAGAAAAATCCGAAGGTCCGACGCTGCACCGCCTCGAGCAGATCCTCTGCGGGCAGGGCCGCCAGGTCGAGCGGCGCCAGATCAGCCGGCATCATGGCCCTGTCCGGCAACCGCCGCGCCGCCGTCGGGCCCCTTGACCAGGTGCAGCAAGCGGGTGAACAGATCGGCGCTGCCATTCGCCTGGCCTATGTGGATGATCCCGGTGCGCGCAAGTTCGGCGGCGAAGATTGCCGAAATGCGCTCATGCATTTCAGGGCCCAGCGTGCCGAGCGCATCGTCAATGATGACCCAGGCGGGTGCGCGCAGCAGGATGCGCGCCAGTACGATGCTTTGCTGCTCCTCCTGGCGCAGTTCCCGGCCCCAGCGTCGATTTTCATCGAGGAACGGCACGAGGCGCTGCAGCTCCAGCCGCTCGAGCGCACGCCGGAAATCCTGGGCGGCGAAGTGCTCAACGGACAGGGGATAGGCGAGGACCTCGCGCAGCGTGCCGGGCGGCAGATAGGGCGTGCGCGGGATGTACACGATGTCCTCGCCGCTCGGGCGCACGATGCGCCCACTGCCCCACGGCCACAGGCCGGCCAGCGCCCGAAACAGCAGTGTCTTGCCGGAACCTGATTCACCGACGATCAGCACGCGCTCGCCCGCTTTGACGAGCACGTTGCCTTCCACGATTCTGCTGCAGCCGGTGCCGGCAAAGACCGCCAGATCCTCGATGGCGATGCTGCCCGTGGGGCCGTCGCTGTACGTGATCCGGCTTCCGGCAACCGGAGGCTCGTCACCGCCGAGCATGGCCCGGCGGAAGCTCGCGACGCGCAGCAGCGTGGCGCGCCAGTCGGCGATCGAGCTGAAATTGTCAACGAACCAGCGCAGCGAGGACTGCACCTGCATGAACGCACCCGAGGCGAGCATCAGTCCGCCGAACGAGATCCTGCCGGCGAAGTACAGCGGCGCCGCGGCGATGATCGGCGCGATGATCGTGAACCAGCCAGACCCCGCGGTCACCCAGGTCAGGTTGGTCACGCCGTAGACCAGGCGCCGCATGGCGGCGAGTACCGCCTCGAGATCCAGCGCGACGTGCCGCGCCTCATCCGCTTCGCCGCCCGCCAGTGAAATCACGTCGATGTGATCGTTGATGCGTACCAGCGTGTAGCGCAGATCCGCTTCGCGTGCATAGTGCTCCGCATTGCGCGAGACCAGGCCGCGCCCGACCCAATAACTGAGCAGCGATGCGCTCAGCGAATACAGGATGGCCGCCCATACCATGTAGCCGGGAATCTCGACGTCGTGACCAGCGATGCGAAAGGCAAACTGGCTGGATATGTCCCACAGGACGTCCACGAACGTGATGACCAGGATCGTGGCCTGCAGCAGGCCGATCGCGAGATCGGCCGACAGCTCGGTCAGGTGGCGCGCGTCCTCGTGCATGCGCTGGTCCGGATTGACGCCGATCGCTCCGGCGTGGGCAAGCCGGAAAGCGCGGCCCGGGACCAGCCAGTTGCCGACCAGGTCCTGCACCAGGCCCTCGCGCATCTTGACCTTCGACATCTCCCCGAGCCAGCGCTGCACGACATTCAGGAACAGCAGCGCACCGGCGAGCAGCCCGAACACGCCCAGCTGGTGCAGGAACTGCGCCAGGTCGTGACGCGACAGCGCATCGTAGAATGGCTGGTTCCATCGGTTCAGCAGTATCTGTCCGTACGCGGTGGCGACGATGACGAGGAAAATGGCGACCGCGAGCACGATGAGCGCGTTGCGCACGGCCGAGACCCACAGGGCGCGGATCATCATCAGCGATTGCGGCACGAGGCCCGCCTCGGGGTCCTCGGGCGCTTCCGCCCCCGCAGCCGTCGCGACGCTGGCTATCTTGTTCGGCGGGTTTATCATCATGTGACGTTCACTCCAGATCCCTACAGCGTCATGTTGCCACGACCGGTTGCCTAAATGAGCAGGATCGATTCACTGATCGGCGCAATGAGCCTGGCCGAAAAGCTCGGCCAGCTCACCATGAGCGCCGCCGGGTACGCCGTGACCGGGCCAATTATCGCCGGTGATTCGACCGAATCCATCCGGGAGGGCACCGTCGGTAGCCTGCTCAACCTGGTCGGGGCCGATCATGTCCGCGAAATGCAGCGTCTTGCCGTCGAGGAGTCGCGGCTGCGCATTCCGCTGCTCTTCGGCCTCGATGTCCTGCACGGCTACCGCACCCTGTTTCCGATACCGCTGGCGGAAGCCTCCCTGTTCGATCCGGAAACCTGGGAACTCACGGCACGCGCCGCGGCCATCGAGGCCTGCGACGACGGCATCGCCCTGACCTTCGCGCCCATGCTGGACGTGGCGCGCGATCCGCGCTGGGGGCGCAGCGCCGAAGGGCCCGGCGAGGACCCTTGCGTCGGCGCACTATTCGCGGCGGCCAAGGTGCGCGGCTTCCAGGGCGCCGATCTCGCGCGCGCCGACACCCTGGCCGCGGTTGCCAAACACTTCTGCGCCTATGGCGCCGTCACGGCGGGACGCGACTATGCGTCCGTCGATATCTCGGCGCGCACCGTGCACGAGGTGCACCTGCCGCCGTTCGCGGCGGCGGTTGCGGCCGGCGTCGCGGCCATCATGCCGGCATTCACGGACCTGGCCGGCCTGCCCATGAGCGCCAACGTGCCGCTGCTGCGCGGCTGGCTGCGCGGACGCCAGGGATTCGACGGCGTGATTATCAGCGACTTCAACGCCATCGCGGAACTTGTGCGCCACGGCGTCGCGGCGGATCTGGCCGAGGCCGGCGCCCTTGCCCTCAGGGCCGGCGTCGACATCGATATGATGGCGGGCGCCTACCGACAGGGTCTTCCCATCGCGCTGCAGCGCGGACTCGTGTCGATCGCGCAGGTCGATGCGGCCGTGCGCCGCGTTCTGGAGCTCAAGCAGCGCCTTGGACTGTTCGATGACCCATATCGGCGCGGCCCGGGTCCCGCCGGCGACGCATTGCGCGCGCGGCACCGGCAGCTTGCCCGCAGTGTCGCGGCACGCGCGATGGTCATGCTCACGAACGAGCACGACGTGCTGCCGCTGTCCGGGGCGATCAGACGCCTTGCCGTGGTCGGCCCGCTGGCCGATGCCCGCGCCGAGATGCGCGGTCCCTGGTGGGCCACCGCCGCCGAAGACGAGCCGATCAGCGTGGTCGAGGGATTTCGAATCGCGATGCCGGACACCGAGATCCTGTATGCCCCGGGTGTCGCAATCGAGGGCGGGGACACGGCCGGCATGGATGCTGTGATGCAGCATTGCCGCATCGCCGATGGCATCATCCTGTGCGTCGGGGAAGCATCGAACATGAGCGGTGAGGCCGCGAGCCGGGCGCATCCGGGTCTGCCGGGGCGACAACGCGAGTTCGCGCAAACGGTACTGCAGTGCGCGCGCGCGCGCGGCATTCCGGTCGTGGCCGTGTTGTTCACCGGGCGCCCGCTGGTGCTGCCCTGGCTCATTGAAAAGGCCGACGCGGTGCTCGCCGCCTGGTTCCCGGGCAGCGAGGCCGGCAACGCGATCGCCGATGTGATCACCGGACGCATATCGCCGAGCGGACGCACGCCGGTCACCTGGGCACGGGCTGCCGGTCAGATCCCGATCTTCTTTGGGCAGCGCCCGGGCGGGCGACCCTCGGATCCGCACGATCCCTTCACGAGCAAATACCTGGACGTAGCCAATACTCCGCAGTTCCATTTTGGCCACGGCCTCAGCTATGGGCGGTTCCGACTGTCGAATCTGCGGGTGACGCCCGAGCGCGTAACGGAAAGCGACTCGCTGGAAGTGCGCATCGATGTGACGAACACCGGCGCGAGAACGGCGCAGGAAACCGTGTTCGTGTTCGCGCGCGATCCGCTCGCCAGCGTCTCGCGGCCGCTGCTCGAGCTCAAGGCTTTCGGCCGGATCACCCTGCCCGCGGGTGAGAGCGGTACCGTCAGCGTGCGCGTGCAGGTCGCGGACCTGCGCTATCCCGGCTCGGACCTCGAGCCCGTCTTCGAAGCCGGAGAGATCCAGATCCTGGCTGGACCGAGTGCGGACCGGTCACGGATGCTGTGTTCCAGCATTCAGCTGCAGCTCGCGTCCGGATAGCCGAACGACTGGGCGAACAGCACACGCTGTTCCTCGCGCAAGCCAAGCCGCTGCTTGAGCCCCGCCTTGTCGCAATTGTGAAACCATGCCGCGAGACCCTGCGCCGCCGCGAACAGGTACGCATTACCGGCGATGAGTCCGGTATCGACAAAATAATAGGACTTCTGGATTTCCGGGTCGTGCAGCCCCGGCTCCTCGAAACCTATCGTGTGCGTGAGCCGGTGCACATCGGCGACGTAGATCAGCTGGACCGGCGCCGTCGCCTCGATGCCGCGCTGGCCGGGTGTCAGGGCGCCGGCGCGCAGGTCGCCGGCTACGATCGGCAGCAGCTGGTGCTCCGGCGCATCATAAAGGTATACCCCCTGGACGAGGGCCACGTAGATGTCTATTTCCTGGGAGTTGCTCGCCGAAGCCGCGGTCCTGCCGGTAGAGGCAAATGGCCCTTCCCTGCGATTCACGCCACCGGCAGCCCATAGCAGGTTCGACAGCAACTGCATCGGCAGCGGCGCCGCGCTTATTTCCCGCGTCGTCCTGCGCCGCTCGAGCGCCGCGAAAACCGTGCAGTCCGCCCCACTGATCGGCGACGGCAGTTCGATGGCCGGCAACGCGTGCGTAATCTGGACCGTGGCGATCATGAGCGTGTTCCTTGCGAACCGGCACCTTGTTGCAGGCTGCCCCACGGCACAGTATGCGACCAACCCGGTGGGCTCTCTCATTCGCCTTATACGTATTGACGCTGCGATCCGCGGCAGGCGCCCCGCGATGTCATTGGTGGCTCGTTGCGGATCGGGAGTACCATGCCGGGTTGTGAATGACGCATCGCTGACGGACCCGGTTTGCGGGATGAAGGTCACGGTCGACTCGCCGAACGTCGCCCAACACCAGGGTAAGACCATCTACTTTTGCTGCCCGGGCTGCAAAGCGAAATTCCTCGCGTCTCCGGCCCGCTACGCGATCCCGGCGGAACGCGCCGACGAACCGCCCGCACCGGCGGGTCGTGCAGCGGCAACGTATGTCTGCCCCATGCACGCGCAGGTCCGGCAGGAAGGGCCGGGTGCCTGTCCGATCTGCGGCATGGCCCTTGAGCGCGCCGAACCGACGGCCGCACCCGTTACCAATCCAGAACTCGTCGACATGACGCGGCGGCTGTGGATCGGGGCACCGCTTGCGCTCGCGGTCTCGGCACTCGCGATGGGCCATGACGTGCCCGGGCTCGCCACGATGGCCGCTGCACCCTGGTCTGCATGGGCGCAGTTCGCGCTGTCGATGCCGGTCGTGTTCTGGTGCGGATGGCCGTTCCTGGCGCGCGGCGTGCAGTCGCTGGGACGGCGCCAGCTGAACATGTTCACGCTCATAGCGCTGGGGGTTATTTCCGCTTACCTGTACAGCAGCGCCGCCATCCTGGCGCCCCAGCTGTTTCCGGCCGACGTGCGTGACTTGCATGGCCGCATCGGCATCTACTTCGAGGCCTCTGCGGTGATTGTCGTGCTGGTCCTGATCGGGCAGGTGCTTGAACTGCGGGCGCGCGCGCGCACCGGGGACGCGATTCGCGCGTTGCTGCGGCTGGCCCCGAAAATTGCCCACCGCGTGACCGATGACGGCTCAGAACAGGACATTGCGCTCGAAGCCTCGCAGGTGGGCTATTGCCTGCGGGTGCGCCCCGGGGAGCGGGTGCCCGTCGACGGGATCATCGAATCCGGCGCCACCAGCGTCGACGAATCGATGCTGACCGGTGAGTCGATGCCGGTTGAAAAGACCGTCGGCTCGCGCGTGGTGGGCGGCGCGATCAACGGCACCGGCGCGTTCGTGATGCGCGCGGAAAAAGTGGGCGGGGACACCCTGCTCGCGCAGATCATCAACCTGGTGTCCGCGGCACAGCGCAGCCAGGCGCCGATCCAGGGGCTCGCGGATCGGGTCGCGGGATGGTTCGTGCCGGCCGTGATGGGCATTGCCGTGGCGGCGTTCATCGGCTGGTTCGGCTGGGGACCGGCCCCGGCCCTGCCCCATGCGCTCGTGGCCGCGGTCACGGTGCTGATCATCGCCTGTCCGTGCGCGCTCGGGCTGGCGACGCCGATGTCGATCATGGTCGCGGTCGGCCGCGGGGCGCGGGAGGGCGTGCTCGTGCGGCACGCGGCCGCGCTCGAGCGACTCGAGAAGGTGGACACCCTGGTCATCGACAAGACCGGCACGCTGACTGAAGGAAGCCCCCGCGTCGTCGGCGTATATCCCGCTCCGGGTGTCGGCCAGGATACGCTGGTCGGCGTGGCGCTGGACCTGGAGCAGAGCAGCGAGCATCCGCTGGCCCAGGCGGTACGCGCCTTCGCAGCCGCGCACCACTCGCCGCCGGCAGTGATTACCGACTTCGCATCGATCACCGGCGAGGGCGTGCGCGGTCAACTCGACGGCGAACCCGTGGCGCTCGGCAATGCGCGACTGATGGCGGCTGCGCACGTCGATACGGGTGCGGTCGCGCCGGGCGCCGACCGCGCGCGCGATCAGGGCGCGACCGTCATGTACGTCTCCCGCGGCAAGGCGCTGCTCGGCTATATCGCGGTGGCCGATCCGCTCAAACCCGGTGCGCGCGCAGCGTTGCAGGCCCTGCGCGCCCGCGGACTGCGCATCGTGATGGTGACCGGCGACAACGTGCGTACCGCCGCAGCGATCGCCCGCGAACTCGGCATCAGCGACGTCGAAGCGGAGGTTGCGCCCGCCCGCAAGGCAGAGTACGTCAGGAGCCTGCAGGCTCGGGGCGCGATCGTCGCCGTGGCCGGAGACGGCGTGAACGACGCGCCGGCGCTCGCGTCTGCGGACGTGGGGATCGCGATGGGTACCGGGACCGACGTCGCGATCGAGAGCGCCGGGATCACGCTGGTAAAAGGCGAGCTCAGCGGGCTGGTCCGTGCGCGTGCGCTGAGCGAAGCCACGATGCGCAATATCCGCCAGAACCTGGCGCTTGCCTTTGCGTATAACGCGATTGGCGTGCCGGTTGCCGCAGGCGTCCTTTATCCGGTATCCGGCCTGGTGCTCTCGCCGATGTTCGCCGCGGCCGCCATGAGCCTGAGTTCCGTGTCGGTGATCAGCAACGCACTACGGCTTCGCGCCGGCCGCCTGGACGGCTGACGCCGCTTCCCACGGCCACTCGGACGCCTTCCTGGCTCTCCAAAGATAGGCGCCGATCCCCACCGCCAGCGCGGCAAGCGCGCCCAGCACGTAGGCGGCGCCGCTGGTCGCGATGATGTAGGTCCATCCCGCGAACGCGACCAGGCCTGGCAACGGATACAGCAACATCCGGTACGGCAACGGGATGTCCGGGCGGCGCCTGCGCAGCAGCGTCGGTGCAACGACCACGGACAGCGACCCGAGGATGATCATCGCGACGGTCAGAGCCTTGATCAGGGTCTCCAGGTCGAGCAGGCAACAGCCGGCCGAGGCTATCCCGACGTACAGCACGGCAAACGACGGAAAATTCCGGGTGGGGTGCAGGCGCGCGAACGCCCGGAAAAAGCGCCCGTCCGCGGCCGCCGCGTAGGGAACGCGTGAAATGCTCATCATGCCGCCGAACAGGCTGGCCAGCGCCGTGACGAGGATCAGCAGCGTCATGACGGCGGCCGCCCCGGGGCCGCGCAGGCGCTGGATGAAGTCGCTGACGACGAACTTCGATTGCGCCGCCTGCTGCCACGGAACCACGCCGATGATCGAGAAATTCATCGCCAGATAAAGCACGGCCACCAGTGCAATCGCCACCACGATGGAGCGGGGGATCGTCACCTCCGGCCGCACGACTTCGCCGCCGACGCTGCAGACCACGTTGTAACCCTGATAGTCGTACATGGCGTACAGCGTCGCGCCTCCCAGCCCGTACCAGAAGCTCCGCGACAGGTCGAAAGCGTGCGCCGGCACCGACACCGCGCTCCATCGGGCGTGCAGCACGCCCTCCCCGACCACCCACGCGCACGCGACCAGAACCACGACGCCGAAGGCCATTGCCCAGCGCCCGATGTGGTCGATGCGCCGGTAGATCACCCAGGTCGACAGCAGGCATACGCCGATTGCCAGCATCTTGGATTCTACGGCCGTCATCGCCGGGTACAGGTAAGTCGTGTACTGGGTAAAGCCGATCGCGCCGCTCGCAATCAGCAGCGGACCGGAGATGACCATCGACCACAGGAACAGGAAACTCATCAGACGCCCGGGGCCGCGCGGCCCGTAGGCCTCCAGCACATAGTGATACGCGCCGCCGGAGCGGGGCATTGCGGCACCGAGCTCCGCCCAGACCAGGCCATCGGCTACCGCGATGATGGCGCCGACGATCCAGCCGAGCATGGCCTGCGGTCCCTGCATCGTCTGCAGCAGCAGCGGAATGGTCAGGAACGGCCCGATGCCGATCATGGTGAGCATGTTGGTCGTCGTCGCCGCGCCGAATCCAAGTCGTCGTTCGAGGCTTTGCACGGGCCAGACACGCCCGTCAACCGGGCGAATTCGGATCCTGAAGAACGCCGGCAAACAGCAGTGAACCCGTCTTGCCGTCCACGACGGCATAGAAGAACGGACGATTCATCGTCATCGAATACTGCGGGACCTGCACAACCGTCACGCCAACGGTACCGGTCGTTGCGCCTGCCGCGGTCGTTCCCGCCTCATCGACTTCCACCACCGTCTTGTGCTCCACGTCATCGATGCACGTCAGCGCGCCGATGCCGGAAAAATCGGCGGGGTTCGGGCAGAACGCGACGCCCATGCCGAGGGCCGTCAGGGCAGCGCCGAGCGGCGAGCCGAAGGTCGCGGTAAAGCGCGGCAAGCCGACGGTTCCATAGCTCATCCGCAGCTGGCCGATCCAGCTGCCCAGGGACTGCGCCGTGATGCCGCCGACAAGCGAATTCAGGCTGGTGCCCGGGTCCGGAAGGACGATCAGCATGCTCAGGCGCCCCTGCCCGTACGGCAGCTGCAGGGCCTGGAACCCATTACCGCGAAAGTAGCCGAATTCTGCGCTCTGGTGCATCATCTCGACCGATTCCAGTCCACCGCCGCTCAATGCGAATGGCGCCGGCGCCGTCAGCGTGGCGTCGAAGGGCGAGTTCCACTGGCCTTTGAAATAGATGGTGTTGGCCAGTACCGCGACGACTGCCGCACTCTGGTAATACCCAGGCTGCGCCGTCGGCAGGATCTGCGTTATCAACCCGTCGGTTTCGCCGGCAACCCAGGCATTGACGTTGTCGGGTGCGCCCGACAGGTCTCCCAGGGTGGCGCCGTAATAGGTCTCGTCCATCGCCGTGAACGACGGCAGGACCGGATTATCGGACAGGTGCATCCATAGCGAATTGGCGACCGTCAGCTGCACGTCGGGATCCGGATCATAGAGAGACCCCTGCAACGCCGCGTTGGCGTCGTTGACATCCTGCGCGCCCAGGTTGCCGAGCTGCAGGGTCTGCGCCATCGCCTGCTGCGTGGTCCCGGCGGCGCCGCCGTAGAGTATCTGCAGCAGCAGCGCCACGCTCAACGGAGAGACCGCGATATTTCCGGAGTTGCCCGCAATCAGATTGTTCAGCAGATTGAGGCCAAACGCGTTGTCCGCGGACGTGATCGCCGGATTGACCGCAGTGCCTGATTCATGCGCCTGCGCAACCGCCGTGGGCAACGATGTGCCCGTGACCGGCGCTGAACCGCCCTGCTGCGCCGTGTCGACGGCGGCACTTCCGCCGCAGCTGCCGAGCGCCGCCGTCGCGACGAGCGCGCCGATCCGCATCGCGCACCGGGACAGGGGATTTCGCCGCCGCATTCTGGTTTTCATGAGCCGACCCGCCGCGTGACCGCTAGCCCGAAGGAGTTTAACGCACCACGGCCGGATCGGTTGACCCGCTGTCCCTCGTGCACAGGGAAGCGCAAGGATGAGCCGCTCATGATTCGTGCCATCCCCGCATTATCCGCGCGTCCAGAATAACTTTGCCGCGACGCATGATTTTACAGGCGCCAACGGCAATTATTATCGCTTGCATCGGGCATTTTGCGGGCGTACGTTAAACGCCTGCATCAGCGTTGCGCCCCGTAATGCCGCGCCCGTTGCCCTTCCGGGGCGTTTCACTGGATTCCCGCAACCCGACGCGGAGGACAGAGAAATGAATAAGGGAATCAGGGCGACTTTGAAATTGAGCCTCGTGGTCATTAGCGTCTTTGCGCCTTTTCTTGTCGCGCTGGGCGCACTGCTGTTCCTGCCGGACAGCGCGCAACTCGTGACGAGTCAGTACGCGCTTGACTGGATGTGGTTCATGTTGCTGGTGGCGATGATGCTGGGTCTTTATTTCGCGACCGTCTACGTGGTTGACGAAGAAATGATTGCCCGGGAATTCATGGAACTCGACCACGACCATGATGGCTTCATCACCGTGGACGACGCCAGGACCTGGCCGGAACTGCGCAACGCCTTCGCCCGCTTCGACGCGGATCACAACGGGCGCATGTCGCGCCTGGATTTCGACGCGTTCGAGCACGCGATGCCCGCTCATTAGCCCGACCGGCCATGGGCCACCGGGATTTTCACCGGGACCGCCAGGTGACGGCTCCCGGGGTCGGACGGGGTGCCCGCGATCCCAAGGTTTTGTTTTTATTTATTTTTTCCTCGCCTTAACGGCTGCCCGCGGCGCCCTCGATGCGCTTGACACGCCGCACAAGCAGGCTGATGATTGGTGTGCAAATAAGAATCGCTGTCGTTCGCAATACGTCGCGGCGCCAGGGGTCGGCAGCCGGTTTCATGTTCCTCGTCTCGAGCCGTGAGGAGGACTGAGCAATGATTCCGCGTCCTTTTGATTACCACGCACCGCGAACGCTTCCCGACGCAGTCGGTCTCCTGAAGCAGCTGGGTGAAGACGCCAAGCTGCTTGCCGGCGGCCACAGCCTGCTGCCCATGATGAAATTGCGTTTTGCACAGCCGGCGCACCTGATCGACCTCGGCAGGATCGCCGAACTGAAGGGCATCCGGCAGGAGGGCAATACCCTGCGGATCGGGGCCATGACGACCGAGAACGAAATCATCTGGTCGGCATTGCTGCAAAGCAAGTGCCCGCTGCTGGTCGAAGGTGCGGCGCAGATTTCCGATCCGCAGGTTCGCTATCGCGGCACCATTGGTGGCGACATCGCGCACGGCGACCCCGGCAACGATCATCCGGCGCTGATGCTCGCACTTGATGCGTCCTTTACGCTGTGCGGCAGCGGCGGTGAGCGCGTCGTGGCGGCCGCGGATTTTTTCCTCGGCCCTTATTCGACCGCGATGCGGCCGGAAGAAATCCTGACCCAGGTCCGGATTCCGGTGCCGGCCCAGGGCACGGGCTATTGCTACGCCAAGCTCAAACGCAAGACCGGCGACTTCGCGGCGGCCGCGGCGGCCGTTCAGATTCACCTGCGCGGCGGCGAAGCCGACGCGGTGCGCATAGCGCTCACCAACGCGGGACCCACCCCGCTGCGGGCAACGAAGGCCGAGCAATCCTTAATCGGCAGGAAGGCCGACGCCGCACTGATCGCACAGGCCGCGTCGCTGGCGATGAGCGTCTGTGCGCCGAGCGCGGATCAGCGCGGCGACGCGCAGTACAAGACCGCGATGGCCGGAGAAATGACCATAAGAGCACTGACCACGGCGCTGCAGCGCGCCGCCTGACGGACTTTCCCGTCCAAGGAGTGAACGATGGCAAAGAAGCAAGCGGTATCGTTCAAGCTGAACGGCAACGACGTCGATGTGG
Organism: uncultured Gammaproteobacteria bacterium; assembly: GCA_963706815.1. Taxonomy (GTDB): domain Bacteria; phylum Pseudomonadota; class Gammaproteobacteria; order Steroidobacterales; family Steroidobacteraceae; genus Bog-1198. The sequence continues at coordinate 749,855 of CAVPNS010000002.1, read as the reverse complement.
TCGTGGAGCCGCGCGAGCTGTTGATCCACACGCTGCGCGAGAAGCTGCAGCATACCGGTCCGCACATCGGCTGCGAAACCAGTCATTGCGGGGCGTGCACGGTGGACCTGGACGGCGCGTCGGTCAAGTCCTGCACCGTGCTGACCGTGCAGTGCGACGGCGCATCGGTGCTGACCATCGAGGGCCTGGCGGCGGGCGGTGAACTGCATGCACTGCAGGAGGCCTTCCACCTCGACCATGCGCTGCAATGCGGCTTTTGCACGCCAGGGATGATTACGCGCGCCTACCGGCTGCTGAAGGAGAATCCGGACCCGTCCGAGGCCGAGATCCGTTACTGGATGGCCGGGAACCTGTGCCGCTGCACCGGGTACCAGAACATCGTCAAGGCCGTGCAATCGGCGGCCAGGAAGCTGTCAGCGCAGGCGGCAGCCTGAGCGCAAAGGAGGCAGGCCATCATGTCCGAGCAAACCGTGGAACGAGAGCAGAAGCTTGAAGGCGTGGGCACCTCGCGCAAGCGCAAGGAGGATGCGCGCTTCATCCGTGGACAGGGCAGCTACGTCGACGACATCAAGCTGCCGGGCATGCTGTTTGGCTCCATTGTGCGCAGCCCCTTTGCGCACGCGCGCATCCGGGGCATCGACAAGAGCAAGGCGCTCAAGGTCCCGGGCGTGGTCGCCGTGCTCACCGCCGATGACCTCAAACCGGTCAAGTTGCACTGGATGCCGACGCTCGGCGGCGACGTGCAGGCGGTGCTCGCGGACAAGAAGGTGTGCTTTCAGCTGCAGGAGGTCGCCTTCGTGCTGGCCACCGACCGCTACGCAGCGGCCGACGGCGCCGATGCGGTGGAAGTGGACTACGAGGAGTTGCCGGCGATCGTCGATCCACGGAAGGCACTGGCGCCCGATGCGGTGGTGATACGCGAGGATATCGCCGACAAGGACAACGTCGGGCACGGCCCGCGCACGCATCCGAACCACATCTTCACCTGGGAGGCCGGCGACAAGGCCGGCACCGATGCGGTATTCGCCAATGCGCCGGTCACGGTGCGCGAGGAAATCCTCAACCCGCGCGTGCACCCCTGCCCGCTCGAGACCTGCGGCTGCGTTGCATCCTTCGACAAGGTACGCGGACAACTGACCGTCTACATGACGTCGCAGGCCCCGCATCTGGTGCGCACCGTGGTCGCGATGCTCTCGGGGATACCGGAGAGCAAGATCCGCATCGTCGGCGGCGACATCGGCGGCGGCTTCGGCAACAAGGTGCCGGTGTACCCCGGCTATGTGGCCGCGATCGTGGCGTCGATCGTGACCGGCGTGCCGGTCAAGTGGATCGAGTCGCGCATCGAGAACATTTCCACGACCGGCTTTGCGCGTGACTATCACGGCGTGGGCGAACTGGCTGCGGACCGCGATGGCCGCATCAAGGCCCTGCGCTTCAGCGCAATCGCCGACCACGGCGCGTTCAACGCGCATGTATCGGCGACCAAGCTGCCGGCCGGACTGTTCAGCATCTGTACGGGCTCCTACGCCGTTCCCAAGGCCTATTGCCGCGTGGATGCGGTCTACACCAACAAGGCGCCGGGCGGCGTGGCCTACCGCTGCTCGCTGCGCGTGACCGAGGCGGTGTACCTGATCGAGCGCATGATCGATGTGCTGGCGCAGAAGCTCGGCCTCGACAAGGCGGAGATCAGGCGCCGCAATTTCGTGCGTGCCGAGCAGTTTCCGTACACGACGGCTCTTGGCTGGACGCTCGACAGCGGCAATTACCACGCCGCACTCGACAAGGTGCTGAAGGCCGTGGACTACGAGGGGCTGCGCCGGGAGCAGGCCGCCCGGCGCGCGCAGGGCGAACTCATGGGCATCGGCATTTCCACGTTCACGGAAATCGTCGGCGCCGGGCCGACCAAGGTCTGCGACATACTCGGCATCGGCCTCTTTGACAGCTGCGACATCCGCGTCAACCCGACCGGCAGCGCCATTGCGCGCCTGGGCACGATGAGCCAGGGACAGGGTCATGCGACCACGTACGCGCAGATCATTGCCACCGAGCTTGGCCTGCCATCGGAGGAGATCCAGATCGAGGAAGGCGATACCGACAAGGCGCCCTATGGCGCGGGGACCTGGGGATCGCGTTCAACGCCCGTGGGCGGCGCCGCGGCCGCGCGCGCGGCGCGCAAGATCAGGGACAAGGCGAAGAAGATTGCCGCGCACCTGCTGGAAGTCGGCGAAGGCGACCTGGAATGGGACGTGGACCGGTTCCGCGTGAAGGGCAATCCGACCGCGACGCGGACGATGAAGGAGATCGCGATGGCCGCGCATACCAGCAACCTGCCGGATGGAATGGAAAAGGGACTGGATGCGACCGAGTACTACGATCCGCCGAACATGACCTTTCCGTTCGGCGCCTACGTGTGCGTCGTCGATATCGACAAATACACCGGCGAAACCAAGGTGCGCCGCTTCTACGCGCTGGATGACTGCGGCACCCGCATCAACCCGATGATCATCGAAGGGCAGATTCACGGCGGACTGACCGAGGCCTTTGCCGTAGCCATGGGCCAGGCGGTGCCGTTCGATGAAAACGGCAACCACCTGGGCAACAGCCTGATGGATTACTTCCTGCCCACCGCAGTCGAGACGCCCCGCTGGGAGACCGATTTCACGGTCACGCCCTCCCCGCATCATCCGATTGGCGCCAAGGGCGTCGCCGAATCCCCGCATGTCGGCGGCATTCCGTGCTTCTCGAATGCGGTCGTGGATGCGTTCGCTCACCTGGGCGTCACGCACATGGACATGCCGCACACGTCGTTCCGGGTCTGGCAGCGTTGCCATGCGCTTGGCCTGAACAAACGGTAGGCCGGCGTGAAGGTTCAGCTCGAGCGAACCTTTCCAATGCCGGCCGGCCCGGCACCGACCTGGGAGCTGCTGGCCAGCATCGAGACCGTCGCGATGTGCATGCCCGGCGCAAAGATCACCGAGCAGGTCGATGCAACTCATTTCAAGGGCACTGTAACGGTCAAGCTCGGGCCGGCAACCCTGACGTTTCGCGGGGACCTCGAGGTCCGGGAGCTGGACGCCGCGAATCGCACACTGGTACTGGCTGCCAGGGGAACCGACACCACCGGTTCGTCCGCGGCGACCCTGGACCTCAGGGCGGTCGTGCGCGCGAGCGCCGACGGCGCCAGCACGCTGACCGGCACCTGTGACGCCGCGATCAATGGCCGGGCGGCGACCTTCGCGGGGCGCATGATGGATACGGTTGCCGAGCAGATCCTCGGACAGTTTGCGGCTGAATTTTGCCGCGCGGCTCTTGGCGCGGGTCCCACCGGGACCGGCCGCGCCCCCGGGGGCTTCCAGGAACCCGGGCGCTTCCGCGAACCCGGAACCGGCGCCGGCCGCCGCGCCGCTGAACGCCGCAGCGCTCCTGTGGGCGGTCGTCAGGAGCTGGCTGCGCGGGCTGTTCACGAAGAGGGCTGCGTGAGCCGCGGTGCGCAGCGCCTCGCGGACGTCACGGCGCTGCAACAGCAGCTGGCGAATGCAGGCTACATCGCCGAACGCAGTTTTGCCGCGGCGCTGTTGCTGATGGTCGAGCTGAAGCGTCCGCTGCTGCTGGAGGGAGACGCCGGCGTGGGCAAGACCGAAGTGGCGAAGGCGCTCGCCGCGGCGCGCGGCACGCGCCTGATTCGCCTGCAGTGCTATGAAGGGCTGGACGCGCACTCCGCCATGTATGAATGGAATTATCAGCGTCAGCTGCTGGCGATCAAGTTGCTGGAACAGGACGAGCGCAGCGTTGCCGCCAAGGAACAGGACATCTTCTCGGAGCGCTACCTGCTCAGGCGCCCGCTGCTCGAAGCCATCAGCTGCGCGACTGCCCCGGTGCTGCTGATTGACGAGGTCGATCGCGCGGATGAAGCCTTCGAGGCCTACCTGCTCGAGCTGCTGTCCGATTTCCAGATGTCGATCCCCGAGCTGGGCACGATCACGGCATTGACCGTGCCGCTCGTCGTCGTGACCTCCAACGGCACGCGCGAACTCTCGGACGCCCTGCGGCGCCGCTGCCTGTACCAGTTCGTCGACTACCCGTCGTTCGAGAAGGAACTCGCCATACTCGAATTGCGCGCGCCGGAGGCGGTCGGGCTGCTGGCACGCCAGGTGGTCCAGTTCGTCCAGGACACGCGGCGCATGGACCTGCAGAAGCGCCCCGGCGTCGCCGAGACGCTCGACTGGACCGCCGCGCTGTTGCGACTCGGCGTCACGGCGCTTGGCCAGGACTCCTCTGAGGCGATCCTCGAGACACTGGCCGCGCTGATCAAGACGCGGGAGGACCGCACCGCATTCACGCGGGATGTCGTCGAGCGGATGGCGGCCGCATGCTGAGAAGCGCACTGCAGCGGGCGGAGACCGCCGACTGGGCCTGGGACCTGCGCGCGCGGCTGGCGGGGTTCAGCGGCTTCCTGGCGGCCAACGGCTATGACCTCGGCGCCGCGGAATCGACGCACGTAATTTCGAGCGCGTGCCAGGTCGGCATCCTGGAGCCACAACTGCTGCGCTGGAGCCTCAGGGCGCTGCTGTGCCACCGGGCGAGCGAGTGGCATCGGTTCGACGCGCTCTTCGATGCCTACTTCCTGCGCCCGAACCGCCAGGTATTCGGCGCGGGGAGCGGCGCCAGGGCTCCTGACGCGAGCCCCAGCCCTGCGGAGAATCCGGATGCGGGTGAGGCCGGACCCGGTACGGATGCGCGGCCCCCGGCCGGCGCCGCCGCGCGCCACGCCGCCAGCCGCGAGGAAGCACTCGCCGCCGCGGATTTCCGCGACCTGGATCGGGCGGACGAGATGCGCGCGATCGAGGCCCTGATGCGCCGGCTTGCGCGGCGCATGAAACGGCTGCAGATCCGGCGCGAGGCGCGTTCCACGCGCCGCGGACGCATCGATTTCCCGGGCACCATACGGCGCAGCGTCGAGCACGGTGGTGTTCCGCTGGCCGTGGCCTGGCGCAACCGGCGCCGCGTGCGACCGCGCCTGCTGCTGCTGCTCGATGTCAGCCGCTCAATGAGTCCGTACAGTTTCCTGTACCTGCGACTGGCCCGGGCCCTCGCCGCGGAGCTGTCCGACATCGATGTCCATGTGTTCCACACGCGCTTGACGCCGATCTGCGAAGCGCTGCGCGATCCGGACCCGTGGCGGGCGCAGGAGAAGCTGCATCTGCTCGCGGCCGGCTGGGGAGGCGGCACGCGGATCGGCGAATGCCTGCGCGAGTTCAATCGCGTGTACCTGCCGCGCCGCGTCCACCGGCGCACCGCGGTCATCATCGTCAGCGACGGCTATGACACCGGGCCGCCGGAAGTGCTGTCCGCGGCGCTGCGCCGGCTGCGTCGCCAGGCTCGCCGCATCATCTGGATCAACCCGCTGATGACCCGTGCCGGGTGGAGCCCGGCCAGTGCCGCCATGCAGGCGGCGCTGCCGCACCTGGACCTGCTGGCGCCGGGCGCCGATCTCGACAGCCTGCGACGGGTACTGCCCGACATCCTGGCGTCGCTGCAATGACCGACAAGGAACTGATCAACCTGGCGATGAGTCTCAACGAGCGCGACGAGCCTTTCGCGATGATCACGGTGGTGCGGGTGGGCGCGCCCTCCTCGGCCTTTGTCGGCACGCAGGCCATCGTGCTGCGCGACGGAACGCTGCATGGCTGGATTGCCGGCGGCTGCGCCCGGGAGATCGTGATTGCATCGGCGCGCGAGGCCATCGCATCAGGCAGGCCGGCGCTCGTGCGCATCGCCAACGACGAGCGCCAGGGCGATACGGACGTGGTTCATCACCCGATGCGCTGCGCGAGCGGCGGCACGATCGAATTCTTTGTCCAGCCGCATGGCGCCGCGACCTCGCTCTGCGTGCTGGGCGATACGCCGGCCGCCCATGAGGCCCGCTTCCTGGCCCAGCGCCTGGGCATCCGGGTGGTAGCGGACGTGAACGCGGCCGCCGTAGTTCTCATCGCGACGCAGGGCAGCGGCGATGCCGAGGCGCTTGCCGCCGCGCTCGCGAGTCCCGCACCGCGGGTCTTGATGATCGCGAGCCGGCTCAAGGCCAACCGCCTGCGCGAGCAGATGCGCCAGAGAGGGATCCCGGAGGATCGATTGTCGCACTTCCAGGCTCCGGCGGGCCCCGACGTGGGCGCTAAAACACCCGGCGAAATCGCCCTGGCCGCCGTGGCGGGCGTGCTCGCCTCGATCCGCGGCAAGCCCGACATGCAAGATGCACGGGCACCGACCGGTGCGGCGTCCGCGCCGGCGTCGGTGCCGCCTGACACGACAGCCGGTACGTTCGTCAATCCGGTGTGCGGCATGACGGTGGTGAAATCCCAGGCCGCGCACGTCGAGCGCTATGCCGGCGAGGATTACTATTTCTGCTGCGATGGCTGCTGGAAGACCTTCCTGTCGGATCCGGCAAGATTTGCGACCGTACGCGCCTCGCCAGCGGCGAGGATTGCGTCGTGAGATGGTCAGCGGTAATCCTGGCCGCCGGAACTTCCTCGCGCATGCAGGGCCGCAACAAGCTGCTTCTGCCGCTCGGCAACAAGCCCGTGATCCGGCATACGGTCGAGCGGGTCCTGGCCGCCGGCCCGCTCGAACTGGTCGTCGTCACCGGCTTTCAGGGGCGCGACGTCAGTGCCGCACTGGCGAACCTGCCGGTCAGCGTACAGTCCAATCCGCGCTATCTGGAGGGACAGATGACCTCTGCTGCACTGGGCGTCGGTGCACTGACCCGGGCAACCGACGCCGTGATGATGTGCCTCGGCGACATGGCACGGCTCGAGCCGGCTGACTATACCGAACTGGTCAACGTATACCTGGAACAGACCGACCGGTCGATCGTCATACCGTATTTCGAGGGACAACGCGGCAACCCGATCCTGTTTGCGTCCGGATTCATGCATGAGGTGGCGGTCGGCGAGCGGCACATCGGCTGCAAGAAGCTGGCCAATGAATATCCGGACGATGTGCACCGGTATGAAGCGGGTCACGACCGCTTCACGACGGACCTGGACACGCCTGAGGATTACGCGCGCGTGCTTACAGAAATGTCCACAGCAGGCCGACCGAGAACAGTCCAGGATTCGCACCTGCCGCGCTGAAGCGCTCGTACTCGCCGCGCAGCGCCAGGGACCCGATCCTGACCTGCACCCCCGCGCCCCCGGCCAGTCCGGTATTCGTGACCGAGTAGGGCAGCGAAAACCGGCAATTTGGACCCGCCACGCTCACGCACGCGGCATACGGGGCCGGTTCCGTGAACGTGACTGACCCGGTCGCCTGTATGCGCGCGAGACCCGCCTTTACATAGACGTCCACGACCGGCACCGGCAGGTAGAGCACGCCGAATGCCGCCGTGCCCTGCATGCGCACGTCTTCAAAGACGGGAAACTGGGCACTGCTGGACAGGCCGACGGGGATCACGCCCACGATTCCGCCCGGATGCCCGAAATCGATGTATTCAACTTCGGCGCCGACGAGCGACAGCGGACGCACGCCGGCCATGACCTTGTACGCTGCGTGGTTCTCGCGGAAGTCGCCAAAACCCGGCGCCGTGCCCGAGAACGGATCCGGCAGGCCATCGGCGTTGACCTGGGCCTGGCCGATGGCGCCGCCGACATACAGGCCGAGCACATCCGCAGCCAGGACGGGGGAAGATTGCAGGGTGCACAGTGCGAACAGTACCGCGGTGCCGCCGAGGGCAAGCCGCAGGTGATGAGCGGAGCTGACGTTATTCATGGGCTGTTTCCTGCGGCGGGCGCCGGAATCGGCAACGTAGTCTACAACGCGCACCCCGGCCCGCGGTTGACGCCGCTGCAGCGTGCATCGGTCAGCGTCTGGTACCTTTCCGCGGGCATCGTCGGCATCTGGCGCACGAACGCCACGATGTCCCAGATTGCTGCGTCATCCAGGCTCTTGCCCCACGCCGGCATCGCGCTCATCTTGATGCCGTGCTTGACGGTCCAGAACGCCCTGCGCGCGTCCTCTATATCCTGCTGCGCGAGATTGGGCGGATGCGGGTACAGTCCCGGACGGACATCGGACTTCATGACCCCGGGAGCGAGATGACAGCCGACGCAAAGCGCCGCATAGCGCGCGGCACCGGCCGCGATTCGCGCCGGATCCTCGAGGTTCGGCGCGTCGATCGAGCCGGCGCGGCGGCTGATCGAGCGTTCGCGCAATGCTTCGATGACCGCCAGCACGGGCCTGGTGTGATGATCATCGGCGCCGATGTCGTAAGCGCCCGAGCCAATGAACACGGCGGCACCGATCACCGTTAGCGCCGCGCTGACCGCGACGCCGAGGCCGAAATACGCGGCGCGCAGCATGCCCGTCACTCGACCACGATCGTCGCGACCATGCGCGGATGGATGGAGCAGACGATGCGGTAGGTGCCCGGCTTGTCGAACCTGAACGAGAATGTCTCATTCGTATCCACGCCGCCGGATCGGAACAGCCCCGAGTCGCTGACGATATTGTGGGGTTCATCGTCCATGTTGACCCACGTCACGGTCGCACCCGCCTTTACATTCAGCGACATCGGCACGTACATGAAGTCCCTGATCAGAACCCTGGCCTGATCCGATGCGCGCGAGTTCGTCGGCTGCAGCCCCGCTGCCAGTGCCAGCATCGCGATGCCGATCGCGGCACGAATTCCTGTCGCCCGCATGGCCCGTAGCTCCTCAGACGAGGGTCGTGTCGCTGAGCGCCAGCGACCGCGGATGCGTCACGATCGACACGCTGGTAATCCCGAGCATCCGGGGCAGCAGATCGGCGGCGACCTTCAGCGGGCCGGGCCCGGCCCCCTCCCCGCCGGGCGGCTGCGGATAGGCAGTCGAGCGTGCGGTGTGGAAGGTGATGTTGCCTTCCACTTTTTGCACGATCTGGTGGATGTGCCCGTTCAGCACCGTCACCGAACCGAAGCGCCGCAATTGATTCAGCAGCTGATCCGCATCGCCGGTGCCCCAGCCCCAGGGCTCGTAGATGGTCCACAGCGGCATGTGTGCGAAGACGACGACCGGTGTGCTGGCGGAACGGTGTCTGAGATCGGCCGCCACCCAGTCGAGCTGTTCGGCGCCGAGGGCGCCGAGCCCGCCGGGCTGGAACTGCAGCACGTTGACCAGCGCGATGAAATGCACACCGGCATGATCGAAGCTGTAATAGCCCTTGCCTGCCGACGCCTTGCCGAACCGGTTGAAGTACTCGGAGACCGTCGCATCGGCCGTATCGTGCTCGCCCGGCACGGCGTGCAGCTCCGAGGGGCGCAGGCGCGACAGCATCTGCTGCGCGAGATCGAATTCAGCGGGCTTCGACAGATGCGTGATGTCGCCGGTGTGGATGATCAGCGAGGGCTGATCCTTGAGCCCATTGACCCGGTCGATGGTCTGCGCCAGGGTCCCGTTGACGTCGGGATTGGCCTCCTTGCTGAAGCCGATGTGGGTATCGCTGATCTGCACGAAAAGCGGCCTGCCTGCGCCGGCTGCGTCATGCTGATACGCGTCGGCAACTGCCAGGTCGACTGGCGTGAACACGCCTCCCGACAGCGCGAAAAGAGTTCCGGTGCCGCCGTAAGCCATGCACTTCAGCGCGTCGCGGCGGGAGTAAAGCGGGCGATCATCCGACATGTGCCTCTCCTCGGGTTGGTGTCCGGCAGAGAAGACTTCGATGCCCGCGTTTTTATTCCCCGGCGTCGCCCGCGCCCAGGCCCTGCAACAGCCGCACCAGGGCGAGCAGCTCCTGCGACGAGGTATCCGAGACCGCACAATATTCAAGGTCCCCCGACCGCCAGAACACCAGGCGATAGCCGTTGTGCGTCACCTGGCTGCGCAAGGCCGGCTGGCTGCCGGCCCAGCTGAAGACGTTGATGACGTGAGCCCCGTGCTGGTAGACGACCACCGCCGCGCGCTGATGATCCACGTAGTCCGCACGGCCGCCCAGGAGTCGATAACCCTGCGCCGCGAAGTCCGCCACCACCGGCGAGACGTCGGTGCGGCCCGCGAACCACGGCTTCACCGTATGCCGGTCCGTGGACACCACGTCGATCAGATGGCCCGACATCAGCGAACGCACATGGGCACTCACCAGATCCTCATCGATCCGGTGCGTGAACGCCGGCATCCATAGCATGACGGCGAGCGCCGCGGCGAGCGCGGTGGCCATCCCGCCGCCGGCCGCACCCGCCCAGAACGGCCGCGAAAGCCAGCGCAGACGCTGCCGGCGGGGTGGTTCCGACGCGACTCCGGCACCCGCCGTATCCAGCGTATCGAGCGCGGCGGCGAGCCGCGCACGCAGCGCCGGCGGCGCGCGCAGATACGTCAGCTCCTGCCGCAACGCTGCGCGCGTCTGCTCCAGGTCCTGCAGCCGTTCGCGGCATTCGGCGCACTGCTCCACATGCCGCTCCAGGGCGGCTGCGCCGACTGCGTCCAGTTCGTCGTCGAAGTACGCCTCCACGCGCAGCAATTCAGGGTGCTCCATGCGCCCCTCCCCCGCCGTGGCGCTGCCAGGCCTGCTTCAGCGCGGCCCGTGCGCGCGACAGCCGGGACATCACGGTTCCGATCGGGACGTCGATCACCGCGGCGATCTCGCGATAATCCAGCTCCTCGATCTCCCTCAGGATCAGGATCTCGCGATAGTCATCGGGCAGCTCCGCTATCAGCGTGTCCAGCGTGCGCGCTTCATCGGACCGCATCGAGGCACATTCCGGGTCCGGCGAGGTCGCGATCAGGGCCTGGCCGTCCCGGGCATCGTGCTCATCAGGCAGCGGCACAAAAGCGCGTCGCTGCTGCTGCCGGAGTGCGGTCGCATGACAATTGCGCACAATCGCGAGCAGCCAGGCTCTCGCATCGGAGCCCCGCAGCGAGTCAAATCCGCGATACGCGCGCAAAATCGCCTCCTGCACGATGTCGTCCGCGTCCCCTGGCGAACGCGAAAGCCAGCGCGCAAACCGATAGGCGCCGTCCAGATGCGGCATGACCTGCGCCTCGAACCGGCCGCGCCTGTCATCCATCGATGCGACCGAACACTGGCCTCACGGCGTCCCACCTGTCCTGGCTGATGTAAGGAGACTCTCGGCGGACCCATTTTATTCCAGGTTCCTGCACCAGCGGTTCGTAAATCGGCTACGCCGGGAAAATCCGGCTGCTGCCCCACCCCTGGCGGCATCGCGCGGCGCCTGGCGCAAGGACAGTTGCAACCGCACGCGCTCCAGGCTCAGAATCAGCGCACACCTCGAAACTGACCCCAGCCAATCAATCCTAAGGTGGGAGACATGACCACACTTAACATCAACGGCCAGGCCCTGGAGACCGACGTCGATCCGGCAACTCCGCTGCTGTGGGCGTTGCGCGACACACTGGGCATGACCGGCACCAAGTTCGGATGCGGGGTCGCCGCCTGCGGTGCCTGTACCGTGCTGATCAACGGCCAGCCTGCCCGCTCCTGCGTGACGCCGATCGCGGCGGTGGCGGGTCAGAAGATCACGACCATCGAGGGGATCTCGGGCGGCCGCGTCGGCAAGGCCGTGCAGGCCGCCTGGATCGCGCACGACGTCGCACAGTGCGGCTACTGCCAGAGCGGCCAGATCATGAGCGCGACCGGCCTGCTCGAGGGCAACCGGAAGCCGAGCGATGTCGAGATCGACGCGGCAATGGCCGGCAACATCTGCCGCTGCGGTACCTATCAGCGGATACGCGCCGCCATTCACGACGCTGCCAGGAACCTGGCCTGAGGAGTTCCGAATGAACGCCATGCTTATCGCCCAGCGCCTCTCCGGCCAGGCGCCGACCACGACCGGTCCCGCGCTGCATCGCCGCGAGTTCCTCAGGCTCACCGCACTCGCCGGCGGCGGTCTGGTCGCCGCCTGGACCGCGCCCGCAGTGTTGGCCGCCGATGACTCGGCCCCGCCGACCGCCCGCAAACCCGCCGACCCGGGCGCATTCGTCAAGCTCAACGCGGACAACACCGTCGAGATCATCGTAAACCGGCTCGATTTTGGCCAGGGAGCGCTGACCGCGCTGCCGATGCTGCTGGCCGAGGAACTGGATGTCGACTGGGACCAGGTCAGGGCGAGCCTCGCTCCGGCGGGGGATGCCTACAAGGACCCCGTCTTTGGTATTCAGATGACCGGCGGATCGAGCGCGGTTCCCAATTCGTGGGTCCAGTACCGCGAGACGGGTGCCGCGCTGCGCATGATGCTGGTCGCTGCCGCGGCCGCTCAGTGGCAGGTTCCGGTTTCAGCCTGCACCACCGGCTCCGGCGTGGTGCGCTCCGGCGCGAAGTCGGCCACGTATGCCTCGTTGTCCGCAGCGGCCGCGAAGCTTCCTGTTCCGGACCGGGTCGTCCTGAAGCCGTCCACAGGTTTCCGGATCATCGGCAAGGGCAAACACCGACTCGACGCGCTCGCCGCCGCGTCGGGCCGGAAAAACTACGGTATCGACATGCGCCTTCCCGGCATGAAGGTGGCCCTGCTGCTGCGCGCACCGAATTTCGGCGGCCAGGTGGAGAACTTCGACGCGGGTCGCGCTAAGGCGATCAAGGGCGTACGCGATGTGTTCCAGGTCGCAACCGACCGCGGCGGCACCGGCGTTGCCATCATTGCCGATGGCTATTGGCCGGCAAAGCAGGCGCGTGATCTGCTGCAGGTCACGTGGAAGGCAGGCGTCGGCAGCACGGTCAGCAGCGACGCCCTGCTCGCCTCGTACCGCGAAGCGGCAAAGAATCCCGGCCTGACCGCCGTCAACGGCGACATGAGTGCCGCCGCCACGGCGGCGAGGCACCTCGGCGGCGAATACCTGTTCCCGTACCTCGCGCATGCACCGATGGAGACGCTGAACGCCACCTTTGTGATCCGACCCGACGGGGCGACGGTCTGGGCCGGCACGCAGTTCCAGACCATCGATCAGGGCGCGATCGCGGAGACACTCGGCCTCACGAGCGCCCAGGTGACGCTGAACACGCTTCCGGCCGGCGGGGGCTTCGGCCGGCGCGCGGTACCCACGTCCGACTACCTGCGCGAGGGCGCGCGGATTGCAAAGGCCTGGGGTGAGCGCCAGGGTGCGCTGGCCGGCCCACTGAAGATCATGTGGAGCCGCGAAGATGACATCCGGGGCGGATACTACCGTCCGGCCCACCTGCACCGCGTCGATGTGGCACTGGACGCGCATGGCAGCGTCGTTGCCTGGGATCACGTGATCGTCGGCCAATCGCTGCTGAATGGCACGCCATTCGCACCGATGATGATCAAGGACGGGGTCGACAGCACAATGACCGAAGGCGTGGCCGAGAACCACTACGCCCTACCGCTGCGCCTGCGCGTCACCCACCCGGATGTGGCGGTCCCGGTGCTGTGGTGGCGATCGGTCGGCAATACGCATACCGCCTTTGTCATGGAGACCATGGTCGACGAGATCGCGCGAGCGGCCGGGACCGATCCGGTGGCATGGCGGCTGGCCAGGCTGGATGCGAAGACGCATGCGCGCCACATCGCGGCCCTGAAGCTGGCCGTCGACAAGTCGGGCTATGGCGCCCCGCTTCCGGCCGGACATGCCTGGGGAGTCGCGGTCCACGAATCATTCAACTCGGTCGTCGCGTACGTCGTGGACGTGTCCATCGTCAAAGGACGGCCCAGCGTGCACCGCGTGGTCGCCGGCGTTCACGCCAACCAGATCGTCAACCCCAGCGCTGCCGAAGCGCAGATACAGGGCGCGGTGGTGTTCGGGCTGGCCATGACGATGCCTGATTTCGAGATCACGCTGAAGGACGGCATCGTGCAGCAGAGCCAGTTCACCGATTACCCGCCGCCGCGAATCACCGACGCGCCGCCGACCGAAGTGCATTTCGTCCCAAGCAGCGATGCACCCACGGGCCTGGGCGAGCCCGGCGTTCCGGCGATTGCGCCGGCCATTGCGAACGCGGTTGCGGCGCTGACCGGCAAGCGGCTGCGCAAGCTGCCGTTCGACCTGGCGTCGGCCTGAGCCGCCGCGGCCCTCAATCACCGGGCGGCCGCAGCGGTGCCGTCTCCGATCCTGTCCTGCGTCTTCGTGTCGAAATCGCTGGCGTCATGGCGCTCATGCAGCTGGCCTGAGGGTTCGCCCCAGGTGCAGTTGACCTTGCGTCCCCGCTGCACGGCCGGGCGCTTCGCGATCGCGTCGGACCAGCGCTGCACATTCCTGTATTCCTGCACCTGCAGAAATTCCCCGGCACCATAGACCTCGCCCTTTGCCAGCCCGCCGTACCAGGGCCAGACCGCCATATCGGCGATCGTGATCCGGGGGCCTGCCAGGTATTCGGACTGCGCCAGCCTGCGATCGAGCACATCGAGCTGACGCTTGACCTCCATCGCATATCGATCGATGGCGTATTCGATCTTCGTCGGCGCGTAGGCGTAGAAATGGCCAAAACCGCCGCCGAGATAGGGCGCGGCGCCCATCTGCCAGAACAGCCAGGACAGGCACTCGGCGCGCGCCGGCGCATCGGTCGGCAGGAACTCGCGGAACTTCTCGGCGAGGTGCAGCAGGATCGAACCCGACTCGAACACACGAAAAGGCGTCGGCCCGCTGCGGTCCATCAGCGCCGGGATCTTGGAATTCGGATTCACGGCCACGAAGCCGCTGCCGAACTGATCGCCGTCGCTGATCCGGATCAGCCATGCATCGTACTCGGCTCCGCGATGGCCCAGCGCCAGCAGCTCCTCGAGCATGATCGTGACTTTAATGCCGTTCGGCGTCGCGAGCGAATAAAGCTGCAGCGGATGCCGGCCTACCGGCAACTCCCTGTCATGCGTCGGCCCGGCGATCGGGCGATTGATGTTCGCGAACCGGCCGCCATTCTCCTTGTGCCAGGTCCAGACTTTCGGTGGCGTGTACGGGATTGAGTCATTCATGCGTTGAGCTCCTGATGTCCATCCGCCTAGTATCGACCATCCATGCGGCGGATAATTCACTCATCGCGCCAAATCCAGCCTCAGAGCGGACCGCAGTTGCCCTCCCAGGGCTTGCCGGCCAGTCGATCGCGCGCCCCCATCCGAGCAAGGCGGGAGTCGTCTCGTACATGACCTGATCGTGATCGAGCCCCGGCCGGTGCAGGAACTCGACCGCCAGTCCGATGCTGCACGCGTAGAGCACGCTCGCGCTGACGCTGCCGATCGGAACGGTTGGATCAGCGACGCCGGTGGTCCCGTGCGCCCAGGCAATCACGGGCCATCCGTCCTTGGGCGGCACACCAGCCGGAATCAGCACCACGCCGCCGCCGCCGTTTTCGGCAATTTTAAGCCGTTCCGGGCCCGTGGTGTAATCTACGGCGGCGGTGGCGCAGCGGCCCCTAGGTCCCGGAGAAGGCATGAAGCAGGAAATTCGTCGCTATTTCGAGCTGGACTCGCCGCTGCTCCAGTTCCAGGGCAACGTCGCCTCTCAGGCCGGCGAGGACGGCATCATCGAGAGGATCATGGAACTGTTGCGCCCGACCCAGCAGTTCTGCGTCGAATTTGGTGCCTGGGACGGAAGACTGTTCTCGAACTGCTTCAATCTGCTCAAGCACAAGGGCTGGGGCGGCCTCATGATCGAGGCGAACCAGGACAAATACCGCGAGCTCGTCGAGACCTATGCCGGACAGCAGGGCGTCGCGACAGCCAACCGGTTCGTGGATTTCGAAGGCGCCAATGCGCTCGACGAACTGCTCGACGAGTATGGCGCGCCGCGTGACTTCGGCCTGCTGTCGATCGACGTCGACGGATGTGACTATTACATCTGGGAATCGCTGGCTCGATATGCTCCGGAACTCGTCGTGATCGAATTCAATCCAACGATACCGAACGACGTCCTGTTCATCCAGGCCCGCTCGTTCGAGGTCAACCAGGGCTGTTCACTGCTGGCGCTGATCGACCTCGGCCGGCAGAAGGGCTACGAGCTCTGCGTATGCACCGGCTGGAACGCGTTCTTCGTCAGGGCGGACAAATTCCCGCAGCTCGGGATCACGAACAACTTCATTTCGAGCCTCTATGTGCCCCTGCAGGACGGCCGCATCTTTCAGGGCTACGACGGATCGATACACGTTGTCGGCATGTCGAGCCTGCTCTGGAAGGGAGGCCTTGCCGTATCGTCGGAGGATTTCCAGGTGCTGCCAAAGGCGGCGCGGGTCTGGGGCGATGCGCAGAGAAGAAAATAGCCGGGCGTGACTTCGGGCACGAGCATGGCGCCTCGCAGTCATGGCGGCAGAGAGAAACGTCACGCTTACTTGTGCGAATGCTGCGTGCCCAACGACGCCCTGAAGGTTCAGCGAAGCACCCGACTCCTTCCACCGACAGCGACAGGTTCGATTCCATCGTCTCCTCGAACGAAGCCGTCTGGCGATCGGTCATGATGGAGTAGGCCAGCTGTTTGACCTCGCCGGATTTGTACGGCGGCGCGTTGATGGATGTCGGTCATTGCTGCAAGATCTCCCTACGAGATGCCGCCGATCGGGCAAGACCGTATATCCGTCACCGCCTGCAACCGGCGACCCCTCTGCCGCCATTCCGTCGAGCACCCACTGCGCGTCGCCAATATATTGTTTTCATTGATTTTTCCGGCCTGCGCGGGAATTGCCATGAACGCACTCGCCCGCTGCACCGCGCGGGCGGTCGCAGCCACGGCGCCGGTCGCATGAACAGCTGCCCAGGCTTCTGGATCGTATGTGCGATATCGAACGGAACCGACGCAGGTGCGGCGGTATCTTTCCCGCGCGTAGATATGTTCTGCATCGTATTCGAGGGGTCCGTCATGCAAAAATCCTTTGCCCATGTCATAGAGAAGTGGTTCGCAGCGGTGCTGTTCCTGGCCGTAGCGGGCAGTGGGGTCGCGCAGGCTGATCCAGTCGCTGTCCAGCAACAGCTATACGATGCTCTGGCGCAGGGCGACGTACATGCCGCGCTCGCCTTGTTCACCGACGACGCGGTGATCGATACGGAGAGCGGCTTCTGCTCGAAATCCCCCTGCACAGGCAAGGCGGCGATTCAGAAGGACTTCGAGCGATACGTCGCCGACAAGAGCCGTCGCGTCACCGTGCTCAACACCTATGTTTCCGGCGACGTCATCGTGACGCGCTTTGAAGCCCGCAGTGCCACCATCCAGAATGCCGGAGTCGAGCGCATTGTTCTGTGGGGCATTCGCGAGATGAGAGGCGATAAGATCGCCACTTCCCGCTGCTGCCTGCCGGATCGTACGGATGCACAGACCGCGCGCTTTCTGGCGTGGGATTATGCGCACCCGGCGACGCATTGACACGAGGGCCGCACACCCATGCCCCGCCGTCACGGGACCATGCAGGCGCTGGTGGGCGAACCGCCAGGATTAACCCATGCGCATTCCAGTCCGTGGCCCGCATGACTGCGGGCAAGCCGGTGAAATGCGGCCAGATACAGGAGATCAATGATGCTTAAATTGGCAGTTGCAGTTCTGATCCTCAGTAGTTTTCTGAGCGCGTGCAGTGTCGGGTTCGGGGTCCGAGGTGGCGGTGGTGGCGGCGGCTACTACCATCATCACGACTGGCGCTAGCGCAATCCTTTTTACCACAGGCCGCCGAGCGCCACGGTGATCGCCTCGCCGTTCACGCCGCCGGAAGCGTCGCTGCACAGGAACGCGATGACCTGGGCGACCTCCCGCGGCTCGAGCACGCGATTCTGCGGGTAGGTGGCCGCGCGTTCGCGCCACACCTGATCGGTGCTGATCCCGCGCCGTTCCGCCTCCGTCTTCGCCGAGCGCTCGGCCATCTCGGTCCGCACCCAGCCGGGCAGCACGGCGTTGGACGTGACGCCGAACGGGCCGGCATCCTGGGCGACCGCACGGGCGAGCCCGATAACTCCGTGCTTGGACGCGGTGTACGCGCTGCCGGAGCGTTCGGCCTTCTCGCCGGCGGTCGAACTGGTGAATACGAGCCGGCCGAAGCCGCGCTTGCACATGCCGCCGACCGTCAGCCGCGCCAGCTCGAACGGGCCGTCGAGGTTGATGCTCATGGTCTCGCGCCAGACCGCCGGATCCTGCTCCCAGATGAGCCGCTCGTGGGCCGAGCCGATGCCGTGGTTCACGACCAGCACGTCGATCGGACCCAGCCGTCGCTCCGTCTCGGCAACGGCCAGCGCGCAGCCCCCGGCGGTTCCGAGGTCGGCCGCGACGTATTCGAGGCCCACGGCCGCCAATTCCGTCGCGCTGCGCGACGTGATCATCACGCGAGCTCCGGCCGCGGACAACAGCAGCGCCGCCTCGCGGCCGATCCCTCTGCCACCGCCGGTCACCAACGCTACACGTCCCTTCATCGCTCAGCTCCCCTATTCGTAACGATGGAATCGTCCCTCAGGAATTCGCCTTCTTCGAACGACTTCGACTTGCCGGAACTGTTGAGGGCGACCGCCTGGCGAACGAGCGCCTTGAAAGCGGGCCCGTCAATCTCTTCTCCTTCGTGAATATCGATCGCGCGGCGCACGTTTCCGTCAAGACTCGAGTTGAAGAGACGGGCCGGATCCTTCAGAGACGCCCCCTTGGCGAAAGTCAGCTTTACGACCTTCTTGTAGGATTCGCCGGTGCAGATGATGCCGTCGTGCGACCAGACCGGAGTGCCCATCCACTTCCACTCCTCGACGACGTCCGGGTCCGCTTCCTTGATGAGTTTGCGCATCCGGCTGAGGGTTTCGCCGCGCCAGTCGCCCGAGCTCGGCGATCCTGTCCGAGATGCAGCTCCGATGCCGGCTGGCCTTGGCCCTCTCCCGACTTTGTCATGTTCGCGCCCTGGAAGCTCCGGATATGGATCATGCGCATTGTTACGGTGGGCGTACAGGCGCGGAATCAGCCAATCGTTGTGCCGGGCTAGCGATCCAGCAACACGAGCGGCCGATACGGGACATCGACCAGGTTGGGCGTGCCCCAGCCGCTCGCGGGATCCCATCCGCGCGTCGCCGAGTACCCCGGTACGCCAGGGACAAAGGCGTTGTTGCCAATCTTGATATCGCGGCCAACCTCGCCGAACAGCCCTGCACCGCCCAGCGCGTAGAGCACCGGGTTGACGAGTCCGAGCGGCCTGCCGGCGTACTGATTGAGGTCGGCGATAATGCCCGCCCACTGCGGTGCGCCTTCGCTCGTTCCACAAACGTAGTACCAGCCCGGTTCACCGCCGCCAGGGAAGCTCGAGTAGGTGATTATCGTGGTGTAGCAACCCCCGTTGTACGAAATGTCGGGAACACCGCGCATACCGCCCAGCTCCGCCTGAACGCTTTCGGGCAGCGCCTGTCTCTGATAGTCAGGCTCCTGGAATAGCTGGCTGATGCCGCCGCCGCCGGCGCCGATGTCGTCGTTCCACACGGTTTCGTAGCGGTACTTGCCGGACGTATCCAGGTAGAGACTCGTGCCGCCGACCGAGGTCACGTACGGTGACGTGCAGGGAAAGTCCACCACGGGATAAGGATAGTACGTCACACCGTCGCTTTCGACGTCGCTGCTGCCGGAGTCGCCTTCGGCGCACATTACCGTGACGTGTTCCTGCACCGCGCGCGCGTAAAACGACTCGTAGTCCGCAACCACCTGCGGCCCCTGCGACCCGGCAGTTCCGGCAAACAGGGTGTTTTCCGTCGCGCCCCAGCTCTGGCTGATGATCTTGCCCAGGCGGTGATCGAGCGCGTATTTTTCCAGTGCCAGGAACTCGGGAAGTCCTTGCACACCTTCCGTTTCGTCGACCGGGCTGGTCAACAGAACAATGTCTGCACCGGGCGCCATGGCGTGTGCCCATTCCACATCGAGAGTTACCTCTCCCGCCCACCCGGGTTGATCCGGATAGAGGGTCGGGTTCCAGGGCACCTCGCCGATCGGCGCCAGGACGGTGAACGATGGCGGGTCGGGAAGGCCATAGCCTTCGTCAAAGGTGCGAAGGTCGGCTGCAATCGTCGGACTGCCGTAGGAATCGATAATCACGATGGTCTGCCCCGCGCCGTCCATACCCGCATCGATGAGTCCATTGAGGCCATAGGCCCGGCGCATCTCCTGCGGCGAGTAGCAGGGTGCCGTGCCCTGATTGCCGACACTTAATCCAACCATACGGCAGAACTCATCGGTCGGCGCGGGTCCGGCGCCGGAGCGTGCCATCCCCAGGATGCGTATATGCGGCGCAGCCGATGCGTATCCTGAAGCAAGCATGCAGCACAGCGCCGCGAATGTCGCGGCTGGGGCGAACGTTGCCCCCGAGACGTTTCTGCCGTCCATGATTCTCCCCCTTGTTCTGCGGCTGTCGGCGAGATTCATGACGCAGCGCCTGCGTCGCTCGGAAATGAATTCGCGGCACGCAACGATGTTAAACGGTGTACGGGAGAAACGTAGTTGCCCCTGGGGCATGTGTCAAGCGCATGCTCGCCTTTGAACGCAAGTACCTGAAGCACCCGAGCGTGGAATCGACAGCGTCCTTGATTTGATCGTGACATCGAGCGCCTGCACCGGATCCTTGACAATTTGGTAAGTAACTGCTTACTGTTAGCCATGGCTTACCATAATGACCAAGAATTCCCCGACCTTTCCGCGCTTGCGGTCCTGGCGGACCCGACCCGTCGAGCGCTGCTCGAGCTGTTGCGGCGCAAGCCATTGCCTGTGGGTGAGCTGGCGCGCCAGATGCCGGTGAGCCGACCGGCTGTGTCGCAACACCTGAAGATCCTGAAAGAGGCTCAGCTGGTCCGCGAACACCGCCACGGCGCGCGGCATTATTTCAGCCTCAATCCCGTCGGCTTCTCCGGCCTGCGGGAGTATGCCGACGCGATGTGGCAGGAGGCGCTCAACGCCTTCGCCACCCATGTGGCGGAACACAGGGGCGCGGCGAAAGCCAGGGCCCGCACCGGCACGACCAGCAACAAAACGGAACCATAGCGTATGGCAAGCTAGTCAGCCTCGATTGAGCCAGTCGTGAAGACCGTGACAGTGGCGTGTACGCCAGAAGAGGCGCTCCGCTACTTCACCGCCGACTTCGGCGTGTGGTGGCCCGCTGCCACGCATTCCGTTGTCGCCTACGCAAGCGAATTCAAGGACAAGCCGGCGAAGAACATCTTTTGGGGAAAAGTGCTCGCATGGCAGCCGCCGGCGCGGCTGCTGTTCAGCTTTCACCCCGGTCGCGATGCCGGTGAAGCGCAGACGGTGGAGGTCTGACAGCGCCCAGCCGGGGACCCAACGGTGTCCCTCCATCGGCTCGTGAAATCACCTTTTGCGCCCGACGCGTCGAATCGCAAGCTGGCCGCGATCATCGGGCGACGCTGCGACATCTGCCGGACTTTGCCACCAATCCACGGATAAATCCAAACGCAGTCCTATCGCAGTCTCCCCCACCCGTAACTCCGCAGGTTTATAGCGAACTCCGCAGCCCCCAATGCTGCGGTATGCTTTTGGATTCTTCGCGAGGTACTGCCAGCGATGGTGCGAGTTTGCCCCACCCCTGCCCGTGGTGAGTGACCGGTGTGGGATGATGAATTGAGCACGTAGCAGCGGCCGTCAGCGAGGCGATTTCACAGCGCCGATGCCTCGTGCACTGTAGGCAGCCAAGAACGCGCTCACCGCTGCATCCGCGTAGCGATCCAGTGCGGCCTTCGTACAGGGCTCATCGTTCCCGGTGAACATTGCCTGATTCACCGGAATCCAGAGGAGCAGACCCACAAAGTGGTGGGCCGCAATGAGTGGATCCTCGAGCGACAGCAGACGACGCTTGGATAGCGCTGCAAAACTGTTGGCGAGCGTGCCCAGCACTCGCTCGAATCCTTGCTCATACCAGGTTCGGCCGAGTTCAGGCATTCGGCCCGCATTGGCAATAACCAGTCTGCGCACGCGCAGCAGTCGCGGGTCCATCAGCGCCGCGATGAATTGCCGGCCCAGGAGGGTGAGATCCTTCTTTAAATCTCGTGTTTCAACCAGCGGGCCTGCCACCAGACTCACTACCCGATCTACCTGGCTGGTCGTCGCCAGTACAATATCCTCAAACAGACGCTTTTTATCCGCAAAGTGCTTGTAGACCGTCTGTTTAGACACGGCGGCCTTCACCGCAATCTCCTCCATGCTGGTTCCGTCGTACCCCTGCTTGAGAAACAAGCTTCTGGCGGCGTCCACCATGGCTTTGTGTTTCCGATCCGATTGACTTTCAGAGACTGCTTTCATAGCCAATTGCCCCATTTTACGGAACTAGACGGTACGGTACTTGACACGCGCATCGCTTTGCCATAGCGTACTGTACCGTCTAGTTCCATGGAGAACAAGAAGGAGGCAATATGAACTCATTTACAGGCGCGGCGGGATCAGCGGCTAGCGAACCGCCAGCCACGGGAAAAACCCAGGCGCGCTTCGGTTGGGCTTTAAGCATTCTCACGATTTTATTCATGCTGTTCGACGCTGGCGGAAAGCTGGCGCTCGAATCTCACGTGGTGGATGCGACCACGAGCATTGGTTACCCATTGGGCGCGATTCGGCCCATCGGTGTCATTGCCCTGCTCTGCACCATTCTGTACGCAATCCCACGAACGGCCATTCTGGGCGCCGTGCTCCTGACGGGGTTTTATGGTGGTGCGGTGGCGAGCAAAATTCGCATTGAAGACCCCTTGTTCAGCTCGATTCTGTTTGGCGTCTACTTTGGGCTCGTTGCCTGGGGTGGGCTTTACTTGCGGGACGAGCGCCTGCGCGCGCTGTTCCCGTTTCGTCACTAGATGGAAGGAGACACAACCCATGCAAATTGCAACCCATCTGAACTTCAGCGGAAATTGCGAAGCGGCTTTCAACTTCTACGCGAAAGCGCTCGGTGGAAAGATCACGATGATGATGACTCAGGGAGAATCCCCGATGGGGGACAAGGTGCCCGCGGAGATGAAAGCCAAGATCATGCACGCGAGTCTGGAGATGCCAGGCGGCGGGAACCTGATGGGGGCGGACCACCCACAGGGAAAAAAGGTGAAACCCATGGGCTTTTGCGTATCCGTCCAGGTGAAGGATCCGGCGGAGGCGGAGCGGCTTTTCACAGGATTGTCCGAAGGCGGGACGGTGCAGATGGCGTTCCAGAAGACGTTCTGGTCGCCTGGGTTCGGGATGTGTACCGATAAGTTCGACATTCCGTGGATGGTTAACTGCGCGGCAGCGGCATGAGGGCCAACCATGTCATTTCAGGCATACATCGACAACATCAAAGCGAAGACGGGGAAAACGCCCGACGAGTTCAAGGAGCTTGCCGAGACGAAATGAACGCCGAAGCCGGGCGTCAAGGCCATGGCAATTGTGGGCTGGCTCAAGAAGGACCACGGCCTCGGGCATGGGCACGCCATCGCGATCTACGCCGCTTTCAAAGGAATGAAGAAATACATTCGGTCGACTTCCGGTAGACCTCGCAGTCGTTCCACCGGTAGACCGGCACGGGCCTCAGACTGGTTGCAAGCTGCCATCTGCGCCGTGAGGATGAGGGCTGATCCGGGCCGCCTGCTCACCGACCTTGTCTTTGGCCGTTTCCAAGTCGAAGTGCGCCTGCAAATTGATCCAATAACAATCGGACGTGGCGAAGTACACCGAGAGCAGCACAGCCATTTCCGGCGAGATTGAGCGCTTCTCGCGCACGATGTCGTTCACGCGAAGCAGCGGAACGACCAGCGCCTTAGCCAGCGCATACGCACTCAAACCTACCGGCTCCAGGAACTCCTCCCGGAGAATCTTGCCCGGGTGCGTAAGCTTGATCTTCCGCGCTGCCATAACCCTATTCCCACCTGGTGATAATCGACGATCTCGACGTCAAACTGGAGTTCACAGGCCGCACGAATTCAATTCGACGCTCAGCGTGTCTAGTAGAAATCGATGGCGCCTGAGTAGATGTACTCCCCATTCTCCCCTCCTCTAAACTAAAAAGCGGAACGCCGCACCCAGACAGCGAGCGTCAACGCGATCTCGCGTAATACGAATGGTCACGGCGTTCTACAACGAAAAAGGGGGAACACAGGATTAAACTCCCGCCACGATGGGCAGCGATCGCGATTCCTCAGACGAGGACCGCGTGGTCACTTCACTTGTGGGCCTCCATAAAGGCCCGCAGCAAGGCATTCATTCGTGACTGATATCCGGCCCCCTGGGCCTTGAACCAGTCAATCACGTCGGCATCGATGCGAAGCGAGAGGAGCGCCTTTTTCGGGACGGGTTTCAGCCCCTTTCGCGCCACCGCACGCGCAAACATTGCGGGTGTCCATTCGGGTGCGTCGCCGTCCTTCACCACGTTCGTGTCGGTCAGTTGACGCACACGGCTCAGATCAGTTCGTGATTTGCGAAAAGTAGAAGCGCGCTTCATGTTTCGTAGCCTTGCGTATTGAGATGATCCGGATTCCGTCACTGCGTTCGGTATGCGCTACCGATACGACCTGGTCTTCCAACAGCCCCAGTGTCAGGAAGCGGCGTTCACTGCAGGCCTCGCGATCGTCCTCAGCCGTGAACGTAAGTCCCTGAAATGTCTTTGGCGCGTCCACGAAATCGATGCCGTGCTTGCGGAGATTCGCCCGTCGCTCGGGCTCGTCCCACTTGAACATGGCGCATTGTGGCTACATATCGTAGCTACTGTCACTTTGCGAGATGGCGCCTTGAAGTCGTCAGCGAATAGACGGGTCGCGAATCCTTCCCCGCGGACTTTCCTGGCTCCAGATCACCGGTAGACTTCCGGTAGACGTTGACGTCGAATTCAGCTGGCTTTTTCCTGCAGAGTTTCGTGGATCTACGAAGTGACCGGTTGGTAACCCTCTGGTTCCGCGCGAGAACCCTCCGCGAACCCTCGACTACGTCTTGTCCCCCACCGGTAACTCCGCGGATTTGAAGGCGATTCCGCATCCGCCAAGGCAGCAATACCCGCCCGGATTCGTCGCCAGATATTGCTGGTGATAGTCGGCGCTGAAGTGGATTCCACCACTGAAATCACTCCGTTATCTCCACGTGCATACCTTAGCGGTCGACTTTCGGTAGACGTTGCCGCAGATCTACCGGTAGACCAGGCGAGTGCCCAATCGACGCAGTGTCGAAGTTCAACGTTCAGATGACCGGCGACGAGCCCAATCTCGGTCAGCCGATCCGATCGGTACTCACCGGAGTATTCATCAAGTCCTACACGTACTCGTGGTGCAACGAAACACTCGGGGGATTTGAATCTGCCTCAGCGCGGAACACCGGATTCGACAAAATGAATTCGCGAAATGTGTCGATGTCAGATTGCGAGTTGCACCAACGATTGCCGGCGCCAAGTGCGTACCTGTCTTTGTCCGGCGCAAACCTAAAGACCAACTGCAATTGGCTGATCGCGTCGTCATCTTCCGCCGCCGACTCTATGAATTGCCGCGTCAGGTTGATTTCGAATTGCTTTCCGTCGCCCCAGTCGTACGTTCCCCATTGAAACAGCAGCATGTCACCGTTCTGAGAGGCGCAACCGATAGGCAAAACGGTTTCGTAAAAGGCAAGCATCTCCGCGACGCCCGTGCGCGCGGTAAGGTCCGGAAGGGCCCCGCCGCGGCCCTCCAAGAAATCCTCGAATGCGTTAACAGAAGTTGACGGCGTCATTTGTCCTACGAGGGACATGCCAAGCGATTCTACAGTTCTACCACTCGGTGGTTACGCAGCGCGCAACCGCTCATTGCGAATTTTCGGCGCGTACCGCTTCACGTCACTCGCGAACACCTTCTTCCGTGCCTGCGCAAGATCGTATGCTGTCTGCAGTGCCAGCCACGCCTCTGCGGTGCCTCCGAATGCCTTGTCAAGCCGGATTGCCATTTCCGTTGAAATTCCAGCCCGTTCGTTCACAAGGTTATTAAGCGCCTGCCTAGTGACGCCCAGCACCTTCGCGCCGGCCGTCACGGTAAGTCCCAGCGCTTCGAGGCAATCAAAGCGCACAGACAATCCTGGGTGGGGCGTTACTTTCATCGGCATGAGCACACTCTCCGTCAGTGGTAATCAACCAAGTCGACCTCAGCGGCGTTGGTCCCATGGAACCGAAAGATGATCCGCCAGTTTCCAGACACCCAGACCGACCAGAATCTCTTCATCTTCCCTTTCAATGGATGCAGCTTCCATCCCGGCAGATCCATCTGCCCAGCACTTGTTGCCACGTCCAGTCGCGCAAGAATGCGCTCAACTTTCGGCAACAGATCAGCGGCGACCCCTCGGCGCTCTGCCCGCCGGTACAAGCGCGCGAGACCTTTGTGCCGGAAACTGATGATCACTTCAGGACCTCGCGATCGAAACAGATATGTACGCTGACAATCGTCACTTGTCAACCGGCTGTACACGTTTCAAGCCTTGCGCCTACCGAGCGCGGAGCACGACGCGTACGCGTCCTAGATGCAAGTTTTCGCTCGAGACGGTCGAACTTGCGGGCCAGGGCCTTATCCCCTTCCAGCAGAGTCCGAATTCGCACGAACGATCGCATGATCTCGATGTTGACCGCGATGGCACGGTCGCTGTTGAGCACCGATGACAGCATCGCCACACCCTGCTCCGTAAACGCGTACGGGGCATAGCGTCGACCACCGCGACCGGGTTTTGAGGTCACAGATTGTGATCTCAAAGCCGCCCACTCGGCAGCGGACAACTCAAACATGAAGTCCGGCGGGAAGCGCCCCAGATTGCGCTTGACGGCCTGCAACAGGCTACGAGTCTCCACTCCGTAGAGCGCAGCCAAGTCCTCATCGAGAAGGACCCGCTGGCGCCGGATAATCAGAATGAATTGACCGACTCGTTCGGCGGTGACTGCCATAGCGGGCGGACGGGCTGGCATCCGCTGTCAGTTCGCCGAAATTCGATAGCAATCGAATCATGTGCCAGAGTGCCACCTGCGCAATCGTGTCACCAGGAATACGCCTTTCATAGGCGGGATTCCAGCCGGGATTTCTGTCGCGATTATTCAGATTTGTGCCGAAGACTTCGCATTGCTGTGCTGATCCGAGCGCGAACGGCGCTTCCCCGAGGACTTTCCTGACACCAGACCACCGGTAGACTTCCGGTAGACGTCGGCGCCGAAATCAGCTGGCGTTTTCCTGCAGAATTGCGGGAATCTTCGAAGGCGTCAGCTGGTAACCCTCTGGTTCGTTGAGAGAACCCTCGCCTAACCAGCGACTACGCCTTCTCCCCCACCGGTAACTCCGCGAGTTTGAAGGGAACTCCACAGCCCTCCAATCCCGCAGTACCCGTTCGGATTCTTCGCGAGGTACTGCTGGTGATAATCCTCGGCGTAGTAAAACGGCGGCGCAGCGATGATTTCCGTCGTGATCGCACCGTGGCCCGCCCGGCGCAGCGCCGCCGCATAGACCTCGCGCGAATTCAGTGGCGAGGCGCCGCTGATTTTCATCGGTGCGTAGATGCCGGAACGATATTGCGTGCCAACATCGTTGCCCTGGCGCATGCCTTGGGTTGGATCGTGTGCCTCCCAGAACAGCTGCAGCAGCCTGTCGTAGCCGATTTGGGCAGGATCGAACACGACGCTGCACGACCTCGTTGTGGCCGGTCCTGCCGGTGCAGACCTCTTCGTAGGTCGGATTCGGCGTGATGCCGCCGGCATAACCGACGGCGGTCGAATAAACGCCCGGAACCGCCCAGAATTTTCGCTCCGCTCCCCAGAAGCACCCGAAGCCGAACAGCGCCACGGCCATGCCCTGCGGGAACGGGGGCATCATTCGATTTCCGGATACGAAATGCCGCTCCGGAACCGCCATCGCGGTGCTGCGCCCCGGAAGCGCCTGCTGCGCCGTCGGCATGACCGCCGATTTCTTCAGCACCCGCATCTCACTGGGGAGCTGCCGACGAGGCGCCGGACGCAGCCGGCTCCACCGGAACGACCGGCATCGTATAGGGATCCACCTTCTTCTGTGCGGACTGCTGCGCCGCACGCTGCTCGTCAGTGAGCCGCAGTTTTTCCCGGTTGCGCTCGAACTCCTGCTGGCGCAAGGCTTCCTCGGCCGCCTCCTTCTGCTTGGCCAGCCGCTCAACCGCGATGCGCGCAATTTCGCAGTTCGCGCCGGCCTTGTCCCGCAATGCCGGGTCGTTGCATTTCAGCAGAATCCCGTCGAGCGCGACGCGGTCGCCCATCAGATCCTCGACGCTGAGAGGCGCCTCGCGCGGGGGCTTACAGCCTGCAAGCACGAGCAGCCCCGCGCCCGCGAGAGCCAGCAAAATCCTGGATTGACGAATTGCAGGCATAAGTCTTCTCCGGCCCCATGTTACCCGAAAGCGGCCCTCATCCAGTAACCCGGTTTGACCGGACCGCGGTGGCTGTGTACCGTTCAAAGAATATGTCGAGCCGCAAAGCCGAAAAAGAACCCAAACCCGTCGATTTCGAAGCGGCGATGCACGACCTCGAGCAGATCGTCGAACGCCTGGAACAGGGGGACCTGCCGCTCGAAGAGTCACTGGCGGCGTTCGAACGTGGCATCATGCTGACGCGGACCTGCCAGGTCGCGCTCAAGGAGGCTGAACAGAAAGTCGAGATACTGCTCAAGAAATCCGGCGAATCGGCGCCCGAGCCGTTCAATCCCGAAGAAAGTTGAATTCGCCGCATCCCGCAGCCGTGAACCCGGATCTGATGGAACGGCGGATGCGCGCCTATCAGGCACGCATCGAGGACGTTCTGGAGGCGGCATTGCCCGGCGCCGATGTCATGCCGCAGCGCCTGCATGCCGCGCAGCGCTATTCCGTGCTGGGTGGCGGCAAGCGCCTGCGGCCCTTGCTGGTGTACTGACCGGTGAGGCGCTTGGCGTCGACACCGCGAGCTGGATGCGCCCGCAGCCGCGGTCGAACTGATCCATGCCTACTCCCTGGTCCACGACGACCTGCCGGCGATGGATGACGACGACCTGCGCCGCGGCCGGCCCTCGACGCCACCGTGCCTTCGACGAAGCCACCGCGATCCTGGCCGGCGATGCGCTGCAGGTCGCGGCCTTTTCGCTGCTGGCCGGGGACGCAACGGCCACGCTCGGCGCCGATGCCCGGCTGCGAGATGATGCCGATGCTGGCCGACGCCAGCGGCACCGCAGGCATGGCCGGCGGCCAGGCCATCGATCTTGCCGCCGTTGGGCGTGCTTGATCTGCAGGCACTCGAGGCGATGCACCGGCTCAAGACCGGCGCGCTGATCCAGGCCAGCGTGAGATGGCGGCGGCTGTGCGCCAGCGGATCTGCCGGCCGCGGCAGACGCGCCCTCGATGGCTATGCACAGGACATCGGCCTCGCCTTCCAGATCCAGGATGACATTCTGGATGTCGAGGGCAATACGCTGGTTCTCGGCAAGACCGTCGGCGCTGACGCCGCCCTGGCGAAACCCACCTATACGAGCCTGCTGGGGCTCGAAGGGGCCAAGGAGCGTGCCGGAACGCTCAAGACGCCGGGCCTGCGGGCATCTGGAAATCCTCGGGGACGCGCGCACGGGTACTGGCCTGGCTGGCCGCGCTACGTCGTGATCGTCGAGTTTAGCCACCCGTCAAGGTAAACTAGCCGCGCCATGCCGCTCGCCGCTGACTTTCCGCTGCTGGCCCTGCATCGAGTCCCCGGCCGACCTGCGCGCGCTGCCCGCGCGCGACCTGCCGCGGTCGCCGAGGAGCTGCGCCAGTTCCTGATCCACACCGTCAGCACACGCGGCGGCCATTTCGCCGCCGGCCTGGGCACGGTCGAGCTGACGATCGCGCTGCATTATGTGTTCAACACGCCGCGATGACCGCCTGGTCTGGGATGTCGGCCACCAGGCCTATCCGCACAAGGTCCTGACCGGCCGGCGCGACCGGCTGCACACGATCAAGCAGCACGGCGGCCTGGCGCCGTTCCCGACGCGCGCCGAGAGCGAGTACGACACCTTCGGCGTCGGCCATTCGAGCACCTCGATCAGCGCCGCGCTCGGCATGGCGATCGGCGCCGCGCGCGCAGCGGCGAGAAGCGCCGCGCGGTCGCGGTCATCGGCGATGGCGCCATGACGCGCCGGCATGGCCTTCGAGGCCCTCAATCACGCCGGCAGCCTGCCGGTCGACCTGCTGGTGGTGCTCAACGACAACGACATGTCGATCTCGGAGAATGTCGGCGCGCTGTCGAACTATCTGGCGCGCGTGCTCTCCGGGCGGCTCTATGCGCACGCTGCGCGAAGGCGGCAAGAAGGTGCTGCGGCAGATGCCCACGGTATGCGGAGCTCGCGCGCCGCTCCGAGGAGCACGTCAAGGGCATGGTGCTGCCGGGCACGCTGTTCGAGGAGATGGGCTTCAACTACATCGGCCCGATCGACGGCCACGACCTGCAGGCGCTGGTGCGCGACGCTGCGCAACATGCGCGACGCTGCAGCGGCCCGCAGTTGCTGCACGTGGTCACGCGCAAGGGCAAGGGCTACGCGCCGGCCGAGGCCGATCCGATCACCTGGCACGGCCCGGGCCCGTTCGATCCGGCCAGCGGCACGATCTTCAAGGAAAAGCGCAGCGACGCCGACCTACTCGCAGGTCTTCGGCCAGTGGCTGTGCGACATGGCCGAGCGCGACCCGCGCATCATCGGCATCACGCCGGCGATGCGCGAAGGCTCGGGCATGGTCGAATTCTCGCAAGCGCTTTCCGGAGCGCTACTTCGATGTCGGCCATCGCCGAGCAGCATGCCGTGACCTTCGCCGCCGGCCTGGCCTGCGAGGGCTGCAAGCCGGTGGTGGCGATCTACTCGACCTTCCTGCAGCGCGCCTACGACCA
Organism: uncultured Gammaproteobacteria bacterium; assembly: GCA_963706815.1. Lineage (GTDB taxonomy): Bacteria > Pseudomonadota > Gammaproteobacteria > Steroidobacterales > Steroidobacteraceae > Bog-1198. Next base: position 719,144 of record CAVPNS010000002.1, on the reverse strand, counting down.
GCTGATCCACGACGTGGCGCTGCAGAACCTGCCGGTGGTGTTCGCGATCGATCGCGCCGGCCTGGTCGGCAGCGACGGCGCCACCCACCAGGGCAGCTACGACCTGTCGCTTCATGCGCTGCATCCCGAACATGGTCGATCATGGCGCCGGCGGATGAAAACGAGTGCCGCCAGATGCTCTACACCGCCACCACGCTCGACGGTCCGGCGGCGGTGCGCTACCCGCGCGGCAGCGGGCCCGGGCGTGCGCGATCGCAAGCTGAGATGACGCGCGCTGCCCGTCGGGCGCGGCGCGAGCGTGCGCCGCAGGGCGCAGCGGCCTCGCGCTGCTCGCCTTCGGCACCATGCTGCGGCCGCCGCACTAGCGCTCGGCGAGCGGCTCGATGCCACGCGTCGTCAACATGCGCTTCGTCAAGCCGCTCGACGTGGCGCTGCTCGCGCGCGATCGCCGCCAGCCACGCCGGCATCGTCACCCTCGAGGAGAACGTCGTCGCCGGCGGCGCCGGCAGCGCCTGCGCCGAGGCGCTGGATGCCGAGGGCCTGACGATCGCCGCGGCTGCACATCGGCATTCCCGATCGCTTCATCGAGCACGGCAGCCGCGATGACTGCCTGCTGGAGGCCGGCCTGGATCCGGCCGGCATCGCCGCGGCGCATCGAGCGCTGGCGGGCCGAGGTGCCTGGCTTGAAGCTGGCCCGTGCCGCCACCAAATTGAGTGCAGCGGGCGGCGTCGAGCCCACTGACACCGCAGGTGACCGCACCATGAGCATCGTCAGCAGCGCGCCGGGCCGCCAACGTCGTGTCGGTCGAGGACGTGCAGGCGCCGCGCCGACACGCGCCGCATTCCGATCAACCGCGTCGGCATCAAGGACATCCGCCATCCGGTCAGGGTCAAGGACCGCTCGGCCGGCGAGCAGCACACCGTCGCGACCTTCAACATGTACGTGAACCTGCCGCACAACTTCAAGGGCACGCACATGTCGCGCTTCGTCGAGATCCTGCACCGACGAGCGCGAGATCTCGGTCGACTCGTTCCGCTCGATGCTGGCCGAGATGACCGACGCGCCTGGACGCCGACGCCGGCCACATCGAGATGACGTTTCCCGTATTTCGTGATGAAGCGCGCGCCGGTGTCCGGCGTCGAGAGCCTGATGGACTACCAGGCGTCGCTGATCGGCGAGATCTGCGACGGCGAGGCCGTACATGTGGGTCAAGGTCGTGGTGCCGGTCACCAGCCTGTGCCCGTGCTCGAAGAAGATCTCCGAGCGCGGCGCGCACAACCAGCGCTCGCACGTCACCATCAAGGCGCGGCTGCAGCGAGCACATGTGGATCGAGGAGCTGATCGACATCGCCGAGAGCGAGGCCTCGTGCGAGCTGTACGGCATCCTCAAGCGGCCCGGACGAGAAGTACGTGACCGAGCGCGCCTACGACAATCCGAAATTCGTCGAGGACATGGTGCGCGACGTCGCGGTGCGGCTCAACCGCGACGAGCGCATGCGCGCCTACGTGGTCGAGAGCGAGAATTTCGAGTCGATCCACAATCATTCGGCGTACGCGATGATCGAGCACGACAAGGAATCGAGGTAACGGCTGAACCGCAGGGGCAGGCTGGCGCCGCTCGGCGTTCTGCAGCCGCCCGATCAGGGCGCGCAGGAACACCCGGTTGAAGCGCAGCTGGCAGGAGGCCGAGACCTGCTCGAGCAGCGTCGAGCTGACCTTCAGCACGGTGACGCCGTCGGCCGGCGCGTGATCGTCGCGGTGCGCTTGGCGCCCTGCACGTAGCTGGTCTCGCCGAAACACTCGCCGGCTCGAGAGCAGCCCGATCGCGCGCCGTGGCGCTCGACGGTGCAGTTGCCGGCGACGATGATGTAGAAGCGATCGTCCATCTCGCCTTCCTTGACGATCTCCTCGCCGCTCGGCATAGTCCTGCCAGTGGCTGGCGCGCAGCACCTCCCAGATCTCGGCGTGCGAGAACTCGTGGAAGAACTTCAGCCGCCGCAGCAGCGCGAACTGTTCCTGCTGGTCGATGCGTGAATTCTGCTGCGCGCAGCTTCTGGTGCACGCGCGTCAGCTCGGCGGCGAAGTCCAGGCCGCGTGCTGGTAGCGCTTGCGCCGGATCCTTCTGCATCGCCATCGCCGACGACGTTCTCCATCTCCTCGGGCACGTCGGCGCGCAGCGTGTGGATCGGCGGCGGCGTCGCGATACACGATCTGGTGCAGCAGCTTGGGCAGGTTGCCGGCGCGGAACGGCCGCGTCCCGGTCAGCAACTCGTACATCACGGCGCCGAGCGAATACAGGTCGGAGCGGTTGCGTCAGCTCGAGACTTGCACCTGCTCCGGCGACATGTAGCGAGGGACTGCCGGCGATGCCCTCGATGCGCGAGATCTCCGAGTCGGCAACCAGCGCGATGCCGAAATCGATGATGCGCACGTCGCTGTCGAGCGTGAGCATGATGTTGCGAGGGCTTGATGTCGCGGTGGATGACGCCGCGGCTGAATGCGCGTAGTGCAGCGCCTTGGCGCACTTGAACATCATCTCGACGACGTCGTCGATGCGCAGCAGGTTGTCGGGCCGGCAATACGCCGCCAGCGTGCGCGCGCCATGCACATGCTCGGTGACGATGTAGCAGTGGCCGTTTTCCTCGCCCGCGTCGTAGATCGGCAGGATGTTCGGGTGCTGCAGCATGCCGACCATGTGCGCTTCGGACAGGAACATCTTGCGGGCGATGCGCTTGCGGTTCTCGTCGCCGCTCGGCATCGATGTTGTAGACCTTGATCGCGACGTCACGGCCGTAGTAAGGATCGTGCGACAGGTACACGGTGCCGGTGCTGCCGCGGCCGACCTCGTTGATGATGAGGTACTTGCCGATCTTCTCGGGCAGTTCAGCCCGGGCACTGGCGGAGCGGACGGCGGATGTGGGTGATTGCATGTTCATGGGAACCAGTGGGCGACAGGGTACCGGTCCGCCCCGGCGCATTCTGTGACTTGGTTCCAAGCTCAGCGAAAGTGATCGAATCCGTGGCCCACAATTTCCTGATTTACCCCCTCCTGGGTCCAGCTCACGCCGCCGCCGCGGCGCAATTCACCGATCACGGCCAGGGGCACGTCCAGCTGCGCTGCCGCATGCGCAAGCTCTTGATATCGTTGCGGCGATACCGCCAGCAGCAGCTCATAGTCATCGCCGCCGGCCAGTGCCCACTCGCGCGCCTGGCCAGGCGGCACCCGCGCGCGCAGTGCGGTCGACAGCGGCAGCCGTTCGATCGCCACCTGCGCGGCCAGTTCACTTGCGGCAGCGAGCTTCGGCAGGTCGCCCACAAGCCCGTCCGACAGGTCCATCGCCGCACTGGCAATGCCGCGCGCCGCAATCCCGAATTCGACACGCGGCGTCGGGAATTCGAACCGGCGCACGAGTTCCTGCTCGGCAGTCATCAAGGGCGTCGAGGGTGGCGCGCCCGCCGGGCGCTGCAAAATGGCGAGTCCCGCGGCCGCGTCACCCAGGGTTCCGGTCACGGCGAGCAGGTCGCCCTCCCGGGCACCACTGCGGCGCAGCGCGCCTCCCCGCGGCACAAGACCCAGCATCTGCACGCTGACCGTCAGCGGCCCCGAGGTCGTATCGCCACCGACCAGCGCCACGCCATGGTGATCCGCCAGCGCGAGCAAACCGCCGGCAAATGCCTCGAGCCAGACCGGATCCGCCGCCGGCAGCGTCAACGCGAGCAGGGCCCACGCGGGCCGCGCACCCATCGCCGCGATGTCGCTCAGGTTGACCGCCAGCGCACGATGTCCGATCGAGCGCGCATCGCTGCCTGCCGGGAAATGCCGGCCTTCGACGATCGTATCGACCGCCGCGACGAGATCCTCCCCGGCGGGAACGCGCAGCACGGCGGCATCATCGCCGATGCCGAGTTCGACATCCGCGGCCGCAGCTGCAGCCGGCGTGCTGCGCACAAAAAAGCGCTGGATCAGGTCGAACTCGCCGAGGCCCGCCATCGGCAGCGTCTATCCCGGCGCAGTGCCATGTTCGGCGGGCCGCAGCTGCTTCGCCGCGCGATCCAGCACGGCGTTGACGAACTTGTGCCCGTCGGTCGCGCCGAAACTGCCGCGCCAGCTGCACCGCCTCGGACAGGACGATGCGAAACGGAAGCTCGGGACAATACTGCAGTTCGTACAGACCCAGCCACAGGACGGCGTGCTCGATCGGATCGAGCTCGGCCGGCGCAATCTCGCTGCAGCGCGCGATGATCGCGTCCAGTTCGTCGCGGATGCCGGAAATCGCCAGCAGCAGGTCGCGGAAATAGTCGCGGTCGACCCGTTCCGCTTCCGGATCCGCGGCGTATTGCTGATGCGTATCCTGCCAGGACTGATCGTTCAGCTGCAGCTGGTACAGCGCCTGCAATGCCAGACGCCGCGCCAGGCTGCGCGCGCGACGGCCCGCATCGGGTCGCCGTGCGCTGCTGTTCACGGCTCGAGCCGGCGCAGCAGATTGACCATTTCGATAGCCGTCAGTGCCGCATCGGCGCCTTTGTTGCCGGCCTTGCCGCCGGCCCGATCCATCGCCTGCTCCACCGTCTCCGTCGTCAGCACGCCGAACGCGATCGGAATGCCCGTCTCCAGCGCGATGCGGCTGACGCCCGCGGCGCATTCGCCGGCGACATAATCGAAATGCGGCGTGTCGCCGCGAATCACCGCACCCAGCGCGATCAGTGCGTCGTAGCGGCGGGACAGGGCGAGCTTGCGCAGCACGAGCGGAATCTCGAACGCGCCCGGCACGCGGACGACCTCGACCTGCTTCTCGGCGACGCCATGGCGCTTCAGCGCGTCCAGCGCGCCGCGCACCAGCTGCTCGACGACCAGGTCGTTGAAACGCGCGGCTACGCACGCGATCCGCAGATCGCGGACCGACAAGTCTCCCTCGATGATTCGCGGCTGATCCGTTGACACTGCTCGATTCCTTACGCGACCGTTCGCCGCAGTATAATCACTCTGCGCTGTCAATGTACTCGGTGACTTCGAGGTCGAAGGCGGCGATGCCCTGCAGCTGCTTCGGGGCGCTCAGGACGCGCATGCGCGTCACCCCCAGGTCCTTGAGGATCTGGGCGCCGATGCCGTAGGTGCGCAGCACGGTCGCGCCGACCGGGCGCGCGCCGGCCGGCCTGGCGTCGAGCTGGCGCACGCCGTCCATGAAATCCCGCGGGCTCTCCTCCGGACGCAGGATCACGACTATGCCCGAGGTATCGGCGGCGACCCGGCGCATCGCCGAGCGCAGCGGCCAGCCGAGCTTTTCGCTGCGCGCACCGATCACGTCGCGCAACGAATCCTCGATGTGCACGCGCACGAGCGGCGGCACCGCCGCGTTCAGCACGCCGTGCACCAGCGCGACGTGCACGGTCTTGTTCACGTGATCCTCGTAGCAGCACAGGCGAAAGACGCCGTACTCGGTGTCGATCGGCGCGTCGTAGATCTTCTCTACAGAGCGCTCGTTCTTGAGCCGGTAGCGGATCAGGTCGGCGATCGTGCCGATCTTCAGGCCGTGGGTCTTGGCGAAATGCTCCAGGTCCGGCCGGCGCGCCATCGTCCCGTCCTCGTTCAGTATCTCGACGATCACGGCCGCCGGCGCGAAGCCGGCGAGACGCGCCAGGTCGCAGCCGGCTTCCGTGTGGCCGGCGCGGGTCAGCACGCCCCCGGGCTGGGACATCAGCGGAAATACATGTCCCGGCTGGCGCAGATCCTCGGGTCTCGTGTCCTTCGCCACCGCGGTGCGGATCGTGTGCGCGCGATCGTGGGCCGAGATGCCGGTCGTGACGCCCTCGGCCGCCTCGATCGACAGCGTGAAATTGGTCTTGTGCAGGCTGTCGGTGTCGCTGACCATCAGCGGCAGGCGCAATTGCCGGCAACGCTCGCGCGTCAGCGTCAGGCAGATCAGGCCGCGGCCGTAGCGGGCCATGAAATTCACGTCTTCGGCGCGCACGCAGGCGGCCGGCATCACGAGGTCGCCCTCGTTCTCGCGATCCTCGTCGTCCATGATCACGGCCATCCTGCCCTGGCGCAGGTCGGCGAGAATCTCATCGATCGTGTTGAATCCGGACATCGGTCTGTTCACCTACGTTGTTGACATCAGGCGCGCAACGTAGCGCGCTATGACGTCGATTTCCACGTTGACGCCATCGCCCTCGCGCAGCTCTCCCAGCGTCGTCGCCTGGTGCGTGTGGGGAATGATATTGACCCCGAAGTTGGGGCCATCGACCTCGTTGACGGTCAGGCTGACCCCGTCAACGCACACGGACCCCTTGGGGGCGACGAAGCGGGCAAGCGCCGGCGGCAGCGCGAAGCGCAACCGCCACGAGCGCGCGTCCTGGTGCAGGCCCGTCAGGCGCCCGACCGCATCGACGTGACCGCTGACCAGGTGCCCTCCGAGCGCATCGCCGGCGCGCAGGCTCGGCTCGAGATTGACGTGCGCACCCACCTGGCGTGCGCCGAGCGTCGTCTTTTCCAGCGTTTCCCGCGACACGTCGGCAAAAAAGCGCGTGCCCTCCTTTCGGGTCACGGTCAGGCAGACTCCCTGCACGCTGACGCTGTCCCCGGCCGCGATTCGCGCGAGGTCGAGCTGCCCGGCGTCGATCCCGATCCGCAGGTCGCCGCCCCGCTCCTCGCGGGACGCGATGCGGCCGGTGGCGACGATGATCCCGGTGAACATTATTGAACTGACCTCGGCTTGAGCAGCAGACGCAAATCCGCGCCGACGCGCCGCATGTCGTGAAATTCGAACGCCGGCGCCAGACCGCCCTCGCCGGACGGGCGCAGCGCGGCGAGCGGCTGGGCATCCGCCCCCAGCATGCGCGCCGCGACATACAGTATCAGCTCATCGACGAGACCTGCGCGAATGAACGAAGCGGTGAGGCGCGGGCCGCACTCCACGAGCAGCTCGTTGACCGACAGCTCCTGCAGGGCGGCAAGCACCGCGTGCAGATCCACGCCCGCGTCGTCGCGGCGCACGCGCTGCACGCGCACGGCGCCGCCCTCGCGCGCCCCGCCGTCGCGCGCAACGGCTTCGGGCGCGGCAAACACCAGCGCCCCGTGTCCCTGGAAGATCCGCGCCGCGTGGTCGCAGCGCAGATCCGGATCGAGCACGACGCGCAGCGGCTGGCGCACCCAGCCGCCATAGTCGAGGCGCACGTCGAGACGCGGATCGTCGCTGCTGACGGTGCCGGCACCGGTCAGCACCGCGGAGCTTCGCGCGCGCCAGCGCTGCACGTCCGCGCGCGCCGCCTCGCCGCTGATCCAGGCGGGCCCACCGCCGGCCGGCGCCGTGCGCCCGTCCAGGCTCATCGCCAGCTTCAGCCGCACGAACGGCCGGGCACGCTCGAAACGGGAAAAGAATCCGACATTGAGTTCCCGCGCCGCGCCGGCCAGCGCGCCCACCGACACCTCGATGCCGGCACCCTGCAGGCGGGCGATCCCGGCGCCGCCGACCAGCGGATTCGGATCCGCGGTCGCGCACAGGACCCGCGCGACGCCGGCCCTGATGAGCGCATCGGCGCATGGCGGCGTGCGGCCGGTATGGCTGCACGGCTCGAGCGTCACGTAGGCGGTTGCACCGCGCGCGGCCGTGCCCGCCGCCTGCAGGGCCAGCACCTCCGCATGGGCCTCGCCGGCACGCACATGCCAGCCTTCGCCGACGACGCTGCCGTCCCGGACCAGCACGCAGCCCACGCGGGGATTCGGGTCAGTCGTGTACAGGCCGTGCGCGGCCAGCTGCAGCGCCCGGCTCATGTGTGCCTGATCAGGGACCCCGGTGGCTGCCGTCATTTCTTTTTCGCGCCCTCGCCACGCACCGCGCCGGGCAACAGCGGCAGCTGATCCTGGTTGGGCTCGCGGCGCCGCCGATGGTGGCGAAGCTGGTCGATTTCGGTCCTGAAACGCTTCGATATCCTGGAAACTTCGGTAAACAGACGCGAAGCGGACGTAACCTACCTCGTCCAGGTGCCGCAGCTCCTCCATGACCAGGCTGCCGACGCTGCGCGACGGGATCTCGCGCTCGCCGAGGCTCAGCAGCTTGTGGCAAATGCGCGCCACGGCCTCCTCGATCGCCTCGGGACTGACGGGGCGCTTCTCGAGCGCCTTGCGCATGCCGCCGCGCAGCTTGTTCTCGTCGAAGGGCTCGCGGCTGCTGTCGCTCTTGACCACCATCGGCAGCACGCAGCTCGGCGGTCTCGAAGGTCGTGAAGCGCTCGCCGCACGCGAGGCACTCGCCGGCGCCGGCGAATCTGCCGGCCCTCGCCGGCGAGACGGGAGTCGATGACCTTGGTCTCGATATGGCTGCAGAAGGGACAATGCATTGGCGGCCTACGAGGCTTCACTCACGCATACACCGGGAAATCGCCTGCACAGGGCCAGCCACCTGGGCACGGGTGCGCTCGACATAGCGTTTCATCGCCCATGTGGTCCGAGCACGTCCGCGATCCAGCCCGCCAGCACCTGCGCCTCGGGCTCCTTGAACCCGCGCGTCGTGACGGCGGGCGTGCCGATGCGCAGGCCGCTCGTGACCATCGGCGGGCGCGGATCGTTCGGCACCGCGTTCTTGTTGACGGTGATGTGCGCCCGGCCGAGCGCCGCATCCGCGTCCTTGCCGGTGATGTCCTTGTCGATCAGGCTCGAGCAGGAACAGGTGATTGTCGGTGCCGCCGGAGACGATCTTGTAGCCGCGCTGCTGCCAGCGACCTTGGCCATCGCGCGCGCATTGGCGATCACCTGCCGCTGATAGACCTTGAATTCCGGCTGCAGCGCCTCGAGGAACGCCACCGCCTTGGCCGCGATCACGTGCATCAGCGGACCGCCCTGCGTGCCCGGGAACACCATGCGAATTGAGCTTCTTGTGATGCTCGGGATGCGGCGCGCGCCAGGATCAGGCCGCCGCGCGGACCGCGCAGCGTCTTGTGCGTGGTCGTCGTGACGACGTCGGCGAACGGCACCGGATTCGGATAGTGGCCCGCTGGCGACCAGTCCGGCGACGTGCGCCATGTCGACCAGAACAGTACGCGCCGACCGAATCGGCGATCGCGCGGAAGCGCGCCCAGTCGATGACGCGCGAATAGGCGGAGAAGCCCGCCACGATCATCTTCGGCCGGTGCTCGCGCGCCAGCCGCTCGACCTGCTCGTAGTCGATCTCGCCGGTATCCGGCTTGACCCCGTACTGGAAGGCCTGGAACAGCTTGCCGGAGAAATTCACCTTGGCGCCGTGCGTCAGGTGCCCGCCATGATCGAGGCTCATGCCGAGTATCGGGTCGCCCGGGGTTCAGCAGCGCGAAATACACGGCGGCATTGGCCTGCGAACCCGAATGCGGCTGCACGTTGGCGTAGTCCGCGCCGAACAGCTGCTTGGCGCGGTCGATCGCCAGCTGCTCGGCGATGTCGACGAACTCGCAGCCACCGTAGTAGCGCTTGCCCGGATAGCCTTCCGCATACTTGTTCGTCAGCACCGAGCCCTGCGCCTCGAGCACCCGTGGACTGGTGTAGTTTTCCGAGGCGATCAGCTCGATATGATCCTCCTGGCGCGCCAGTTCGGCCGCCATTGCATTCGCGAGCTCAGGATCGAAACCGGCAATCGTCATCTTCTTGCTGAACATGGTCGGGCCTCCACAGGGTTAGCCTGCAATTGTAGCCGATGTTAAGCCGGGTACACGAGATCCGCGCCGGACGGCAGTGACAAGCCGGCGCGAGTCGCGGATAATCTGCGGCGATTCCCAACACAGGACACCGATGGCTCAGTTCATCTACACGATGAACCGGGTTGGCAAGGTCGTGCCGCCCAAGCGCATCATTCTGCGCGACATCAGCCTGAGCTTCTTCCCCGGCGCCAAGATCGGCGTACTCGGCCTGAATGGCTCCGGCAAATCGACGCTGCTGAAGATCATGGCGGGCATCGACAAGGACATCGAGGGCGAGGCGCGCCCGCAGCCGGGCATCAAGGTCGGCTACCTGCCGCAGGAACCGCTGCTCGACGAGAGCAAGACGGTGCGCGCGGTCGTCGGCGAAGGCGTCGGCGACGTGCAGGGCCTCATCGACCGGTTCAACGCGATCAGCGACCGCTTCGCCGAGCCGATGTCCGACGACGAGATGAACCGCCTCATGGACGAACAGGCGAAGATGCAGGACCCGATCGACGCGGTCGGCGGCTGGGAACTGGAGCGCAAGCTCGAGATCGCCGCCGACGCGCTGCGCCTGCCGCCCTGGGAGGCGCTGATCGGCACGCTTTCCGGCGGCGAGAAGCGCCGCGTCGCGCTGTGCCGGCTGCTGCTGTCGAAACCCGACATGCTGCTGCTGGACGAACCAACCAACCATCTCGACGCCGAATCGGTGGCCTGGCTCGAACACTTCCTCGAGGAGTACCCGAGCACCGTCGTCGCGGTCACCCACGACCGCTACTTCCTCGACAACGTCGCCGAATGGATCCTGGAGCTCGATCGCGGCCACGGCATCCCCTGGCAGGGCAACTACTCCTCCTGGCTCGAACAGAAGGAACAGCGGCTGGCGCAGGAGCAGCGCCAGCAGGACGCCCTCGCCAAGTCGCTGAAACAGGAACTCGAGTGGGTGCGCGCAGAACCCGAAGGCGCGCCAGGCGAAATCGAAGGCGCGCCTGCAGCGCTACGAGGAACTGGCGTCGCAGGAATTCCAGAAGCGCAACGAAACCAACGAAATCTACATCCCGCCCGGCGAGCGGCTCGGCGACCTGGTCATCGAATGCACCAATGTGCGCAAGGGGTTCGGCGACCGGCTGCTGATCGACGAGCTGAATTTCAGCCTCCCGGCCGGCGGCATCGTCGGCATCATCGGCCCGAACGGCGCCGGCAAGACCACGCTGTTCCGCATGCTGGCCGGCGCCGAGAAGCCGGACGGCGGCGAGATCCGGATCGGGCCGTCGGTCAAGCTCGCCTACGTCGACCAGTCGCGCCAGTCGCTGAACGACCGGAACAGCGTCTGGCAGGAGATCTCCGGCGGCCTGGACCTGATCAGGGTGGGCAACTACGAAACCCCGTCGCGCGGCTACGTCGGCCGCTTCAACTTCAAGGGCGCCCAGCAGCAGCAGCTGATCGGCGAACTGTCCGGCGGCGAACGCAACCGCGTGCATCTCGCCAAGGTGTTGAAGTCCGGCGGCAACGTGCTGCTGCTGGACGAGCCGACCAACGACCTGGACGTCGAGACGCTGCGCGCACTCGAAGAGGCGCTGGTCGCCTTTCCGGGCTGCGCGGTCGTCATCTCGCACGATCGCTGGTTCCTCGACCGCATCGCCACGCACATCCTGGCCTTCGAGGGCGACTCGCAGGTCATGTGGTTCGAGGGCAATTACCAGGAATACATCGAGGATCTGAAACGGCGCAAGGGCGAAGACGCGGCGCAGCCGCATCGCATCCGCTACAAACCACTGGCAGGCTGACCATGACCATCTACATCGACAACCAGGACTTGTTCCAGGCCGAACCCCACGGCATATCCCTCGTCTGCCCGCATTGCCAGACGCTGACGCACCTGACGGCGCAGGCGGCGCCGCGGTTCGCCCAGCTCTGCAACCTGCGGCCGAAGAATGTCGGCGTCGTGTTCCGCTGCGATGCCTGCGCGGAGCCCGTGTTCCTGAAATTCTCCGCCAAGGCCTACGGCCCCCAGCGCGTCGAGCTGTCCGGCAATTTCACCGAGATAGAGCGCCCGCGCGAGAGTTTCCCGCTCACGTACCTGCCGGAAGAGGCCGCACTGCTGTTCAGGGAGGCGCTGGGCTGTTACTCGGCGAGCTGCTTCAATGCGTTTGGCGCGATGTGCCGGCGCACCGCGCAGTCCCTGTTCCGCGAACTCGGCGAGCCGGGCAAGCTGGAAATGTTCGATACGCTGCAGGAGATACGCACGCTCGCCGCGCTCGACGATGCGACGCTCGGGACGGTCCGCTCGGTGCTGTTCGGCAACGACAGCGATCCGTGGCCGCATCAGCCGCTGCTGGATGCCGAGACCGCCGGCGTGCTGCTGGAAGTGATGCGCGACATGCTGTACCAGACGTTCGTGCGCAAGGAGCGGCTGCTGCAGGCCATGACGTTCCGCCGCTTCGTCTCGCCGGCGCCGTCGTTCGCGCCGGCGCCCTCGTACTCGCCGGCGGATGTCTTCGCCCGCGAGAGCTAGCGGTACGCCCCCGCCGGCCGGCGTCAGCCGAGGAAGCGGCGCGCGTTGCGAAACAGGCGCGTCCAGCCGCCGTCCTCGCCCCATTCGCGCGGGGCCCAGGAATTCTGCACCTTGCGGAACACGCGCTCCGGGTGCGGCATCAGCGCGGTGATCCGGCCGTCGGCGTTGCAGATTCCCGCTATCCCCAGCGGCGAGCCGTTGGGATTGAACGGGTACCGCTGCGCAAGTCCGCCCCGGTTGTCGACGTACTGCAGCGTGACACCGCCCTGCGCGAGCAGGGTCGCGGCGCCCGTCCCGGAAGCGAAGTCCGCCCGCCCCTCGCCGTGCGCGACGACGATGGGCAGCACCGAATCCTGCATGCCGGCGAACAGCGGCGAGGCGGACGGCGTGACGCGCGCCATCACCAGGCGCGCCTCGTACTGCTCCGAGCGGTTGCGCAGGAAGCGCGGCCAGCCGTCGGCGCCGGGAACCAGCTCCTGCATCGCCGCGAGCATCTGGCAGCCGTTGCAGACGCCCAGCGTGAAGGTCCCGGGGCGCGCGAAGAAGGTCGCGAACTCGTCGCGCGAATGCGCGTTGAACAGGATCGACTTTGCCCAGCCTTCGCCGGCGCCGAGCACGTCGCCGTAGGAGAATCCGCCGCACGCGACCAGGCCGTGAAAGTCCGCCAGGCGCACGCGCCGCTGCAGGATATCCGTCATGTGCACGTCGTAGGCGTCGAATCCGGCGCGCGTGAACACCGCCGCCATTTCCGTCTGGCTGTTGACGCCCTGCTCGCGCAGCACGGCGATGGCCGGGCGTGCGCCGCCGAGGATGAACGGCGCCGCGATATCCTCGGCCGGATCGAAAGTCAGGCGCGCGTGCAGTCCCGGATCCGTCTCGTCGAGCAGCCGATCGTATTCCTCGCGCGCGCACCCGGGATGGTCGCGCAGTTCCTGCATCCGGAACGACACCTCGCTCCAGCGCCGGTGCAGTTCGCGCATCGAGGCGCCGTAGACCGGCTCGCCGCCGCAACGCAGCTCGAGACGCTGCGCCTCGACGGGCTGCCCGATCCAGCGCGCCGCATCCGCGAGGCCATGGCGCCGGATCACCGCCTGCGCCTCGTCACGACGCGCTGCCGGGATCTGCACCACCGCGCCGGGCTCCTCGGCAAAGCAGGCGGCGATGGCGTCGGCCTGTTCTCCCAGGTCGACGTCCAGGCCGCAGCGGGACGCAAACGCCATTTCCACCAGCGTCACCAGCAGGCCGCCGTCCGAGCGGTCGTGATACGCGAGCGCGAGGCCCGACTCCTTCAGTTCGCGCAAGGCAGCGAAGAATGCCGCCAGCCGCTCCGGCGCGTCCAGGTCCGCCGGGATGCCGCCCGCGCGGGAGTGCACCTGCGCCCAGCAGGAGCCGCCCAGGCGGTTCCTGCCGCCTCCCAGGTCGAGCAGCAGCAGCAGGGAAGCCTGCGAGCGGTCGAGCTGCGGCGTCAGCGTGCGGCGCACGTCCCCGACCGGCGCGAATGCCGTCACGATCAGCGAAATCGGCGCGAGCACCCGGTGCTCGCCGCGCGCATCGCTCCAGGCCGTCTTCATCGACAGCGAATCCTTGCCGACCGGGATCGTGATGCCAAGAGCGGCGCACAGGTCGATGCCGACCGCGCGCACCGTCGCGTAGAGATCCGCATCCTCGCCCGGCTCGCCGCAGGCCGCCATCCAGTTCGCCGACAGCCGGATATCCTGCAGCCGGCCGATGTCCGCGGCGGCGATGTTCGTGATCGCCTCGGCGACCGCCAGGCGTCCGGACGCCGGCGCGTCGAGCAGTGCGACGGGCGCGCGCTCGCCCATCGCCATCGCCTCGCCGCCGTAACCGCAGAAGCTGCTGAGCGTGACGCCGACGTCGGCGACCGGCACCTGCCAGGGACCGACCATCTGGTCGCGGCTGATCATCCCGCCGACGCTGCGATCCCCGATCGTGACCAGGAAGGACTTGTCCGCGATCGTCGGCAGCGCGAGCAGGCGCGCGAGCGAATCGGCAATCGTCGTGTGCGCCGTCGACAGCGGGATGACGGGTTTCTCGCGCGACACGGCGACGCGCCGCATGCGCGGCGCCTTGCCGAGCAGCAACTCGATCGGCACGTCGACCGGCGTCGCGCCGAGCAGCGGATCGCTGACCAGCAGGCGTCCATCGCCGGTGATCTCGCCAACCACGGCATAGGGGCAACGCTCGCGCGCGCACAGCGCCGCGAACGCCTCCACGCTGCCGATCCGCAGCGCCAGCACATAGCGCTCCTGGGACTCGTTGCACCAGATCTCCATCGGCGAGAGCTGCGGCTCGGCGCTCGGGATCGCCCGCAGGTCTATCCGGCCGCCGCGCCGGCTGTGCGCAATCGCCTCGGGCAGGGCGTTCGACAGCCCGCCCGCGCCGACGTCGTGGATCAGCAGGATCGGATTGTCATCGCCCAGCGCCCAGCAGCGGTCGATCACTTCCTGCGCACGGCGCTGCATTTCCGCATTGCCGCGCTGCACCGACGCGAAATCCAGGTCCGACGTGCTCTGCCCGCTGCCGAGCGAAGAGGCTGCGCCGCCGCCGAGGCCGATCAGCATCGACGGCCCGCCGAGCACGATCAGCGGCGCGCCGACCACCACGTCCTTTTTCTCGACGTGGCCGCGGCGTACGTTGCCGAGGCCGCCGGCAACCATGATCGGCTTGTGGTAGCCGCGCACGATGTCGCGGCCGTCCTCGATGCCGCGCCGTTCGAACACGCGGAAAAAGCCGCCGATGTTCGGCCGGCCAAACTCGTTGTTGAAGGCCGCTGCGCCGATCGGCCCGGCCAGCATGATCTCGAGCGCCGAGACGATGCGCTCCGGCCTGCCGTTGTCCTCTTCCCACGCGAGCGGCAGTCCGGGGATGTGCAGATTGGAAACCGAGAATCCGCAGACGCCGGCCTTGGGTTTCGCGCCGATGCCGGTCGCTCCCTCGTCGCGAATCTCGCCGCCGGCGCCGGTCGCCGCGCCCGGAAACGGCGATATCGCGGTCGGATGGTTGTGCGTCTCGACCTTCATCAGGATATCGACGGGCTCGAGGCAGCCGGCGTAGCGCTGCGCCGGGCCCTGCGCGAAGAACCGTTCGGCCGCGCCGCCTTCGATCACGGCGGCATTGTCGCGGTAGGCGGACAGCACGCCGGCGGAGTTTTCGCGGTACGTGGCGCGAATCATGTCGAACAGCGACTCGGCGCGCGGCGCCCCGTCGATGATGAACTCGGCATTGAAAATCTTGTGCCGGCAATGCTCCGAATTCGCCTGCGCGAACATCATCAGCTCGGCATCCGTCGGATCGCGGCCCAGCGCACGAAACGCGGCCACCAGGTAGTCGATCTCGGCGTCCGACAGGGCGAGCCCCCAGTCGCGATTGGCGCGCTCGAGCCCGGCGCGCCCCTCCGCGCCGAGGGCGACGCGCCGCAGCACGCGGGGCGCGCCGGCCTGGAACAGTGCCTGCGGATCGACGACGGCGCTCCACAGGGACTCGGTCATCCGGTCGTGCAGGCGGTCGCCGAGGACCTGCAGCGTCGCCCCGTTGAGCGTTGCGCGGGTGCGCAGGAAGTAGCTGCAGCCGCGCTCCACGCGGCGCAGGAAATCGAGCCCGCAGGAATGCGCGATGTCGGTCGCCTTGCTCGACCACGGCGATACGGTGCCGATCCGCGGCGTCACCGTCAGCGTATGTCCCCGGCCCTGCGGGTCCGGCGCCACCTCCCCCAGCAGGCGTTCGAGGCGCTGCATCTGCCGGGCATCGGGCGCCTGAGCCGCGTCGACGAAATGCACCCAGCGCGACTCGACCCCGGTGACGCGCGCGTCCACGCTGCGCAGCTGCGCGGCCAGGCGATCGAGGCGGAATTGCGACAGCGCGGCGGCGCCCGGCAGGCTGAACATCAAGGCCGCCATCTCATTTACGCGCGTTCGAGTCCCCTCCCGGGGTGTAGATGGGTACCGGAAACTGCGCGACGTTCGAACTCTCCAGCGCGACGATCTTGCTCACGCCGTGCTTCTTGACCTCATCGATACGCAGCACGGAATGCATCGGCAGGTAGGTCCGCTTGACATCATGGAACTCGGCCTTGATCTTCTCTTCCGCAGGGTCCACGACCACGGTCGTGCGCTCCCCGAAGACCAGTTCCTCGACCTCGATGAATCCGAAAAGGCTGCCGTGACCCACCTTCCGGGCATAAATCTCGTAGACCTTGCCCTGATTTATGAACAGAACCTTGAAAATGTGACTCGCAGCCATTTACGGGCTCCAGACATTGGTACGCTTTGACCATATTATACGTGCACTGCGCGCAATTCCTCGGACTCGTTAGGGGAGGGTAAATATGGCCTTGCGCTTGCGTATTGTCGGCGATCAGGCTGCCAGTCTGGGCGACGCCGCGACCAAGGTGTTCGGCGTGCATGGCGGCAGCATCGGTCGCGGACGCGACAATGACTGGATCCTGCCCGACCCGGACCGCTACCTGTCCGGCAGCCACGCGCGCGTGGATTTTCGCGCCGGCTCCTATGTCATCGTCGACACCAGCTCGAACGGCACCTACGTCAATGACGCCGGCGAGCCCCTGGGCAAGTTCCACGAATATACGCTGCAGGACGGCGATTTCCTGCGCCTCGGGAGCTACGAATTTCGCGTAAGTATCGACGCGACCAACGATTTTCCGCCGGACGCGAACGCCATGGTCGCCTACGACGGCGGCCCGCCCGACGCCGCCGTCAGGACCACGACGGCCAACGACCTGGGCGCGGACCTCGACCTGAGCGAATTGCTGGAGGCGAGCAGCCAGGCGGATGCGCAGCCGCAGATCCCGATCCGCAACATCTACGGGCAGACGGTGCTTCCCGATACGCCGGGCCCTGCCGCCGCCGAAGCGGCTGCCGCGTGGCACATGATGACCCGCCCGGTGAAGATCGAGCGCCCCGAGGCCCCGGAGCGCACCGCGGCGGTGCCGGCGCGCGCGGCCGTTTTTGACGGGGATGTCGAGGCGAGCCTCGCCGCGCTGTGCCGCGGCGCCGGAATCGACCCGCGCAGCCTGCCGCCGGAGGCGCGCGGTGCCGCGATGCAGCTGGCCGGTCAGCTGTTGCGCGAGGCGGTTCTTGGGCTGATGGACCTGCAGCAGGGGCGCGCCGAACTGCGCAACCGCCTGAACGTCGGCACCAGCGGCGCGGACGAGGCCGATTCCTCGATGAACCTGACGCAGGGCAGCGTGCAGGAGATCCTGGTGCGCCTGTTGTCGCGGGTATCCACGCGCGCCGGCTCGGTCGATGCGATGCGCGACAAATTCCGCGACCTGAAGGCCCAGAACGCGGCCATGGTCGCGGCGATGCAGTCGGCGCTCGGCGAAGTCCTGGCGCGCTTCGCGCCGCAGGAGCTCGAGGAACGGTTTGAGCGCAATGCCAGGCGCGGGGTATTCGGTGCGCCGGGCAAGGGAAAATACTGGGAGATGTACGCCGAACTGTACGCGACGCTGGCGCAGCGCTCGCCGGACGGCTTCCCGCACCTGTTCGCCGAAACCTTCGCGAGGGACTTCGAGGCAAAAATGCGCGAGCTCGGTCCGTCACGCCGCGGGAGTTTCGGCGGCGATTCATAGCGTGGCGCGGCGATGCGCCTGCTGATCGTCGAGGACGACGACTTCGTCGCCGATGCCGTCGTGCGCAGCTTCGAGGCCGACGCGCACAGCGTGCAGCGGGTCCGCGATGCCGAGGCCGCCTTCGAGGTCCTCGCTACCGGCGCATTCGATCTGGCCGTCATCGACATCGGCCTGCCCGGAGCCGATGGCCTCGCGCTGGTGCGGCGCCTGCGGCGCGCCGGAAATCCGCTGCCGACGCTGATCCTGACCGCACGCGACACCGTCAACGACAAGGTCCTGGCACTCGACCTCGGCGCCGACGATTTCCTCAGCAAGCCGTTTGAACCCGCGGAGCTGGTCGCCCGCTGCCGGGCCCTGGTCCGCCGCGCGCAGGGCGCGCTCGACGGCGTCGTCAGGCTGAACCGCCTCAGCGTGGACCTGCGCGGCAGGCGCCTGTGCATCGATGGATCGGAAATCGAACTGACCGCGCGCGAATGGCTGCTGCTCGAATGCCTCGTGCGGCGCACCGGACTGATCGTCTCGAAGGACCGCCTGCTGCAGGTGCTCGCCAGTCCCGACCACGACCTGACCGCCAATGCCGTGGAAGTGCATATTTCGCGCCTGCGCGGCAAGATCGGCAGCGCCGCGACCATCCGCAGCCTGCGCGGCCTCGGCTATCGGCTCGAGGAGAGCCGTTCGCCGTGAATGCCTCGATCAGCCGGCAGTTGATCCTGTGGCTCGCCGTGCCGCTGACGCTGCTGGCGCTCGCCGGCGTACTGGTGCACTACTTCAACAATCTCGCCCCGCAGGTCATCAGCGCGGATCACCGGCTGAAACAGGCCAGCACGGAACTGATCGCGGCCATGCAGGACGGGGCCCCGCCAGTCGCCACGTTCCAGCCCACGGACCGCTCCATCCGCTTCGCGGTGCGCGACGCGGACCGGAGCCTCATCGCCGGCGATGCGCGCCTGCCCGCGGCGCCCCGCACCGACGGCGCGAAGCCGCTCTACGCGACCCAGCAGATCGACCAGCACAAGCTGCGCCTGCTTAGCGCGCGCATCGAGACCGCCGGTGGCGCGCGCGTCGTCACCGTCGCCGACGAGCTGTCGAGCAGCGAGCCGGCGGCCCGCTATGGCTTCATGAGCACGCTGCTGTGGGACTTCGTGCAGCTGGACCTGACGCTGGTGCTCATCTGGGCGGGGATCCAGGTCGGCCTGCGGCCGCTGACGAGGCTGCGCGAGGAGATCGCCGCACGCTCGCCGCTCGATCTTCGCCCGATCGCGGAGACCTCGGTACCGCGCGAGATCGCTCCGCTTGCCGCGACGCTGAACCGGCTGTTCGGACTGCTGCGTACGACGAATCAGTCGCAGCAGCAATTCATCGCCGACACGGCCCACCAGCTGCGCACGCCGCTGACCGGCATGCTGGCGCAACTGGACCTGCTGATGGCGGAGCCCGCCGCCAGGCCGCTGCAAGGCCGCCTGGCGATGCTGCAGGACGGCGTCCGGCAGCTGTCGCACTCGACCAACCAGCTGCTCTCGCTCGCCCGCGCCGATGCGGCCGTCAGCGGCGCCGCCAGGAAGCAGCCGGTGGACCTGGCGCAGCTCGCCGGCGAGGCGGTCGCCGGGTTCTTCGATCGCGCGCTGCAGGCGGACATCGACCTGGGTGCGGACCTGCAGCCGGCGACGGTGTCGGCCGACGCGGCGCTGATCGATGACCTGATCGGCAACCTGGTCGACAATGCGCTGAAATACACGCCGCGCGGCGGGCACGTGACGGTCAGCGCCGGCCTGCGCCAGGGCCGGGCGTTCCTGTGCGTGGAGGACGACGGTCCGGGAATTCCGGAGGCGGACCGGCAACGCGTGCGCCAGCGTTACGTGCGCCTGCCCGGCGCACCGGGCCACGGCAGCGGACTGGGGCTGGCGATAGTCGAGGATATTGCCCGGCTCTACGACGCCGAGCTGCGCATCGAGGCCGGCGCCGACGGCCGGGGCACGAGGGTCGCGCTGCTGTTTCCGTGAGGACAATCACATTTTCCGCCGCGCGGATGTGCAAATCGTCAGCTTCAAGCAAGTTTATCCCGATAGGATGGTTCCCATGAAAAAGGCCGCTCGCCATCGTCCGGGTACCAGTCTGCGCAGCCGTTTGCGCGGGTTTTCGCTGGTACAGCTCATGATCACGGTCGCGATCATCGGGATCCTGACGGGGCTTGCGATTCCGTCCTTCAAGTACATCACGAACGCGAACCGGATCGCCAACGAGATCAACGGCCTGCTCGGCGACCTGCAGTTCGCGCGCTTCTCCGCGATCAAGCAGGGCCAGACCGTGACGATCTGCAGTTCCGCGAACCCGACGGCGGCGTCGCCGACCTGCTCCGTCTCCACGAACTGGGCGACGGGCTGGATCGTGTTCAGCGATACGGGCGGCACCGGACAGTTCGTCGCGGGCGAAGGCAAATTGCGCGACCAGCAGGCATTTGCCGGCACCGACACGCTGGTGGGCACGATTTCCGGCATAACCTTCAACCGGGAAGGCTTTCCGGTGACCACCGCCACGGCGCCGAACACCGCGGACGTCACGCTGACGCTGCACGCGTCCCCCGCGAATTCGCAGAATACCCGTTGCATCAAGGTCGGCATCAACGGCCAGGTCCTCAGTGAAAAAGCCGGTACGGGAGCCTGCAGCTGATGAACCGGCAAACCCTTTCACGCAAC
The DNA here is from genome assembly GCA_963706815.1 of uncultured Gammaproteobacteria bacterium. Lineage (GTDB taxonomy): Bacteria > Pseudomonadota > Gammaproteobacteria > Steroidobacterales > Steroidobacteraceae > Bog-1198. The sequence continues at coordinate 698,682 of CAVPNS010000002.1, read as the reverse complement.
GCCGGCTTCACCCTCGTCGAGGTGCTGGTTGCCGTCGTGATCATCGCGATCGGCCTGCTCGGCATCGCCAAGATGGAGTCGGTCGCGCTCGGCAGCACCGGCGTCGCGCAGCAGCGCTCGATCGCCGCGCTGGAAGCCTCGAGCCTCGCCGCCGCGATGCATGACAACCGCGGCTACTGGGGCTCGGGACTCGCGCCGGCGACGATCACGGTCACCGGTACGACGATCACGCAAAGCACCGGCACCGCCCTCGGCGCTGCCGTCAACTGCCTCGCCGGATCGACCGGCAACAGCGCTCCGTGCACGCCGACGCAGGTGGCTGCCTACGACCTGCAGCAATGGGCGAACGACGTCAACGGTACGCCGAGCTACACGAACCCGGGCGGCGTCGGCGCCGCCGGGACGCTCTCGCTGAGCCCGGTCCTGCCCTTCCAGGTCACGACGATCAGCTGTTCGCAGGCCGTGAACGTACCCGTGACGTGCACGATCCAGATGTCGTGGGGCGAAAATTCCGTGGCCATGAACGCGCAGGGGGCCAACGCGTCGACCGCTAGCGGCATCTCCGGATTCAACCTTCCCACCTATACGCTGTACGTCGAGCCATGAAACGCCACCACGCATTTTCCGTGACCGCCCGCGGCGAGCGCGGCATGACGCTGGTCGAGATCCTGGTCGCGCTCGCGGTGACTTCGTTCCTGCTGATCGGGCTGTTCACGATCGTGCAGACGATGCTGCTGGTCTCGAACAACCAGAACTCGCTCGCCCAGCTGCAGGACAACGAGCGCCTGGCGATGACGCGGCTCGGCGACGTGGTCCAGCAGACCGGCTACTACACCTCGCAGCTGACGAAGACGCCCGGCGGCGCACTGCCGGCGGCGACCCTCACGGTCGGCTCGCAGGCGCTGACTTTCGCGGCCGACCAGGGGGTCTTCGGCACGCATGTCGCAACCCCGGCGCCGCAGGATTCGTTCACGGTGCGCTACAACGCGGGCCCCCTGGACAGCCTCGTCAACTGCGACGGCAGCACCAGCGCGGTCGTCGGCATCATCTACAACACGTTCGCGATCGACGCCAACGGCAACCTGACCTGCACGATCAGCACCACGGTGGCCGGCGTCACGACGATCGGCACGCCGGTGATCCTGGTGGCGGGCCTCGCGGACATGGTGGTCGTGTACGGCGTCAATACGACGACCCACAGCAGCAACCCCGTGGACAGCTACATCTACGCCAGCAGCATGACGGCCGCGAACTGGAACAACGTGCTGTCGGTGCGCATCTCGCTGGTGTTCAACAACCCGCTGTTCAGCGCCAGCGCCACCGCGCCGTTCAGCCAGCGCTACCCGCAGCAGAAGCCCTTCATCCAGATTACGCGCATCGTCGACGTGATGAATCGCGCGGGGATCAACTCCACATGATGCAACGTCACGCATTCGCGCCACGCAACCAGTCCGGCGTCGTGCTGGTCCTCAGCATGCTGCTGCTCGTCGTGATCACGCTGCTCGCGCTCAGCATGTTCCGCAGCGTCGGCATGCAGGAAATGATCGCCGGCAGCCTGCGCGAGAAGGATCGTGCGCTGCAGTCGGCGACGAGCGCCCAGCAGTACGGCGAGTGGTGGCTGACGAGCGGCAACAACATCAACAACATCATCACCTGCAGCGGCGGGCTGCTGAACGCCAACGTCGGCGATGGCCACGTCTGCACGAACGCGCTGACCTCGATCTCCGGGATCACGAGCGTCACGACGGTGCCGTGGACCGCCGGTTCAGGCGGCGAAGTCGGCATTGCCTACACGCCGCCGGGAATGACCGCGAGCACGACGGCGGCCCTGAATACGTTCTGGGAACCGCCGCGGTTCTACATCACGCTGCTCGGTGCCGCGCCTGCCGGCGAGCAGGGCAACATCTACCAGATCGACGCCTGGGGCTATGGCGGCGATCCGAACACCGTCGCGGTCGTCGAGAGCACTTATCTCGTGTCCACCGGCATCACTTGTTTATCCTGCTGATATTGAGAATGGGAGCAATCCATATGCGTACCACCCACACGTTCCTGGTTCGTCTCGCGGCCGCCGGCCTGCTGCTGTCGCCTGCGCTGGGCTTCGCCCAGACCATCTCCGACAACTTCACCGGAGCGGCCACGACCTATTCATGGACGCCGCTGCAGGGCGCGTGCCTGACGGCCGGCAACGGCTCGGGCACGGTCCCGGCCTGCGTATGCGCCAACGGCGTGTCGACGATGTGCCTGACGGCAACCGGTGCCTACTACAACGGCATCACCGGTCCGAATTTCGCGGGCGGCTTCACCGGCAACGGCCTGCCGGATACCGTCGGCAATGGCGCGCTGCGGTTGTCGAACGGCAACGGCTACAACGACGAGGACGGCGGCCTGATCTCGAACTTCACCTTTCCCAGCAGCGCCGGCCTGCAGGTCACGTTCACGACTTACAGCTACCACGGCGACTCGGGCGGGGCGATCGGCGACGGCGCCGACGGCATGAGCTTCTTCCTGATCGACCCGACCTATGCTCCTTCCTACAACGCGACCACCCAGACGTGGACGCCGTACGACATCGGCGCGGTCGGCGGCAGCCTCGGCTACACCTGCACGAACGAGACCGGCAACTACAAGACCACGCTGCACCCGGGCACGACCACGCCGCAGGGGTTCGACGGCGTGCGGCACGCCTACGTGGCGGTCGGCATGGACGAGTACGGCAACTTCCAGAACGGCGCGAGCGGATCCTCGTGGAACGACAACACCGCGAGCGGCCCCGGGTACCTGCCGAGCTCCATCGCAGTGCGCGGCCCCGGCGACGTGGCCTGGGACAGCCTGCACGCCTACAACAGCTCCTGGTATCCGAGTTCGCTGCCGCTCGGCAATGGATCGATCGCGAACGGCACGCAGGCCCAGGCCGTTCTGAACACGTGCCGGACCGGCTATTACTGGAATTACGGCAACCCGCTGGTTCCTGGATACCAGACGACGACGCCGGCCCCTGACTACAACTGGCTCGCCGGGGTCTCGCTGCCCACGACGAGCCTGCTCGCGAACGAGAACGCGACCCAGCGCGGCTACACGGCCGGCAGTTTCCCGCCGACCAACAGCGGCATCTACGCGGTGCCGATCCAGTACACGCTGACGATCACGTCGGCGGGACTGATGAACCTCGTGTACTCGTACAACGGCGGCGCGAATACGTCGGTGATCTCGAACACGGACATCACGAACGGCGGCCAGTTTCCGCTGCCGGCGGTGTACGCGTTCGGCTTCGCAGGCTCGACCGGTGGATCCAGCAACATCCACGAGGTCCTGTGCTTCGAGGCACAGCCGACGACGAGTTCCTCGAGTTCCGCCGGTCTGAACGAAAAGCAGTCCTCGGAAATCCAGCTCGGCACGCAGGTGTATTTCGCGTACTACAACCCGAACACGTGGGCCGGCTCGATGACCGCCGATCCGCTGACCGTCAACTCGTCGACCTACCTCGTGTCGATCGGCACGCCGGTCTGGGATGCGAGCTGCACCTTGACGGGCGGCACCCTGCCCGGCGGATCGACCGCGATCTCGCTGTGTCCGTCGACGGGACTGTTCAACGTCGCGGCGCAGAACACCTCGGCTTCCTCCGCCGGCGGGCGCCAGATCCTGACCTGGAACACGGCGACCAAGGCCGGCGTACCGTTCGAGTGGGCCGGATCCTCGGGTACGACGTACCTGAGCAGCGCGCAGGCAACGGCCCTGGAGTCGGCCTGCACGGTCTATACCAATTCAGCCTGCGCCGCGAACAAGAGCGGCAGCTCGACGACGATCGGCCAGGACCGCGTCAATTACCTGCGCGGCGTGCGCACCAATGAGACGGGCGGCACGTCCTTCCCGGTCACGCCGTCAAGCGGCGGAACCGTGCAAACCTATTTCCGCGCGCGCGCGAGCGTGCTCGGCGACATCGTCGACTCCAGCCCGACCTGGGTCGGACCGCCGATCGGCACCTACGGGGGCACGTTCAGCGACTCGATATATCCGGGCGCCGCGGCGAGCTATTTTCCGGAGAATACCGCCACGACCGGCAACCTGAACCAGTATCCGATCTGGGCGGCATCGGTTGCGACGCGAACCAACGTCGTCTATGTCGGCGCGAATGACGGCCTCATGCATGGCTTCTCGGCGGGCAGCTACTCGAACCTGACGACGTACAACACGACGCTCAACACCACGGGCAGCTCGGGCAATCTCAATACCGGCCAGGAGCTGATTGCCTACATACCGGGTTCCGTACTCAACGACGGCACCTCGGTGACCACGGTCGATGCGATCCACGACAGCCAGGTCACGACCGCGCTCGATTTCACGAGCCCGAACTACGGTCACAACTGGTATATCGACTCGCCGCCGGGCAGCGGCGACCTGTACTACGGCGGCGCCTGGCATACCTGGGTGGTCAGCGGCTTCGGTCCGGGCGGCCAGGGCCTGTTCATACTGGACGGCACGAATCCGGCCAATTTCTCGGAATCGAACGCGGCTTCGCTGGTCATCGGCGAATGGACCTCGGTGACGCTGCCGAACTGCACCAACACCGGGGCGGCCTGCGGCAACAACCTCGGGGACACCTACGGAGTGCCGCAGATCCGGCGCTTCCACAACGGCAGCTGGGGCATCGTGTTCGGCAACGGCTTTGGCAGCGGCTCCGGCGATGCCGGCGTCTACATCATGACCGTGAATCCGGCGGACACGACGCCGACGTTCAGCCTCTATTATCTGTCCACGCACACCGGTTCGACGAGCTCGCCGAACGGCATCGCGTACACATCGCCGTCCGATCTCGACGGCGATCACATCGTCGACTACATCTACGCCGGCGACCTCCAGGGTCACCTGTGGCGCTTCGACGTGACCAGCCAGAACCCGAGCAACTGGGCCGTCTCGACGGGAGGCCCGCTGTTCTCGACCGGCGGCCAGCCGATCACGACCAAGGTCACGGTCGCCTCGACGCCGAATTCCAGCGGCGCGAACCGCGTCATCGTGTCCTTCGGCACCGGCCAGAAGACCCCGCAGACCATCTCGACTGCGACCGCCTACGCAACCGGCACGCAGGGGATCTACGGCATCTGGGACTGGAACATGGCGGCCTGGAACGCGCTCTCGTCGACGCAGTACGCATCGCTCGCGAGCGTGCCGGCGAATTCGTACACGTACGGCGGCAGCAGCGTTCCGGTGATCAGCACCTCGGACCTGCAGCAGCAGGTGATCACCGTCCTCGGCTCGATCACGAACGGCGCCGGCGTCGCCCAGCTGGTCACCTCGATCAGCGACAATCCGGTCTGCTGGTATTCGAGCACCTCCTGCTCGTCCGGCAACACGTCGATGGGCTGGTACATGAACCTGCCCGGCACGAACGAGCAGATCGTCTACAGTCCGGTGCTTCAGCTCGGCAATTTCATCGTCAACTCGACGATACCGGCGGTGATCACGCCGTACGCGTGCACATCGAGCAACCCGACCGGGTTCACGTATTCGATCAACCCGACCACCGGCGGCGGCACGTCGACGACATTCTTCGGCAACTCGAGCGGTCAGTTCAATAACTACACCAACGCGACGACGGGCCAGACCTCGGTCATCAGCGGCATCCAGCTGAACGGCACCGGCAGCGTCTCGGTGCTGACCCTGGGCGGCGCCTTAAGTCCGGTGACGGGCACCTTCCTCGTCACGCAGACGAGTTCGGGAACGGGTACGGTCGTGCCGGTCAATCCGCTCGGCAATGCCCAGACGACCCGCCTGACCTGGAAAGAACTGCGATAAGGGGCCCATCACCATGAGCAAACCAAAGTCGATTCATGCCCGCCGGGCCCGGGGCTTTACGCTGATCGAGCTGATGATCGCGGTGACGATCGCGGCGATCCTGACGGTCATGGCGGTCTCGAGTTACCAGACCTCGGTGCTGACCTCCCATAGGGCCGACGCCAAGACGGCGCTCAATGACCTCGCGGGGCGCGAGCAGCGCTACTTCAGCGTCACGAACAGCTACACGGCGAATCCGGAACTGCTCGGCTATTCGCAAACGCTGACGGCCTTCGGCGCCACGTTCTCGATCGGCAACGGCTATTACTACCTGAGCGTGCCGACCATTACCGCGGCGGCTGCCGGAACGCCGGCGTATTTCCTGGGGACCGCCACCGCCTATGGGTCGCAGACCAAGGACGCCGCCTGCGCGACCTTTTCACTGGATTCGACCGGCAACTACACGTCCACCGGGACCGGCACGGCCAGCCCGCCGTGCTGGCCGTGATCAGCGCTATTTAGCGCTGTATCCGCGCGCCTCGGCGCAGGCCGTCATCGCGCGCCGATACTCGTCCGAAGCAGCGCCGGCGCCCGCCTGGCTGCTGGCCCATTGCTGGCACTCGTTGCGGTCGGTTGCCTGCTGGGCGTCGCTCTGCCCGTTTCTCGGGTACATGAAGATCTGGCCCCTGCCTCCAGCCGCTTCCGCGGGCGCAGGCGCAGGACCCGGCATGGTTGCCGGCGCGCCCGATGCACCACCCTCGCCGTCGGTCACCGGCGGCGGATCGGTCGCGACGTAGCCATCGTAGGCCGGGTTCCAGGTGTAATAGACGTTATTCGCGTAGTAGTACGGAATGCCGTCCCACCAGTAGGTGGCATAGGCGAGCGGCAGGATCGGCAGGAACCAGCTGAACCCCAGCCCATACCAGGCACGCGGCCAGTACCCGCCGCGCCAGTAGCCGCCGCCCCAGTACGCGCCGGCCCCGTGCAGGCGCCCGTACCCGCCGCCCCAACCGCCGCCCCAGCCGCCGCCGTACGCGCCCCGCGCTCCCGGGGCGAAATGCTGCACGCCGGCAAACCCCCTGCCGGCGCCGCCGTATCCATAGCCATGGGCCGCATGGCCGCCGGCAAATCCATGGCCTGCGCTCCGTGCCGCGTGAGCGCCGCCGCCGTGCCCGCCTGACGCATGACCGCCCCCGCCATGACTTTCGGCAAAAGCCGGCGCCGCGGCCGCCATCACCGCGGCCAGTGCGCCGATCGCCAGGCCGAAGCGTCCGATTTTCGTCTTCATGACTGCAACTCTCCGTTAGCAAGCCCGTCTAAGCGTCACGATGCACCGATCCTACAGCCTAGACCATGCAATGAATAACGCGGTTCCCCGCGGTTGGTGGACAGGGAATTTGACGATATTTCCCGGTTCCCTGCGTTCCGGAGGGCTGGTAGGATGCCGGCGTCCCGGAAGGTAGTCATTTTGGCCCCATTGCGACGAAAATTCGAGCGAAGTTGCGCGATTGTCGCGCTGGCGATGCTCATCGTCGCGCAGCTCGGCGCCCAGCTGCATACCTATGCGCACCGCGAGGCTGGCGCTCCCGATATGCCGCGTCAGACGTCCCAGGCCGGCCATGGCGCCTGCAGCGACTGCCTGGCCTATGCGCCGTTGCTGGCATCGGCGGGGGCGCCCGCCGCATTGCCGCCCCTGGCCGGATTGATGAGCGCGGGCCTGCCCGCGCCCCGCCTCGTCTCGATACTCGACTGCGGCCCGATCCTCGGATTCCGCTCGCGCGCTCCGCCCCTGGCACAAACCGCCTGATCGTTGATTTGCGGTCGTGCCCGTGACGGCCCCAGGTGTTTTGCCATTCGGGGAGCGAATTTTCATGTTGAATTTTCAGTTGATACCGGCGCCCGGGGCGCTCGCGGCGTTCATCGTCGGCTGCGCGCTGATCAGCGCGTCCGCGCCGGCGCGCGCGGCAGTCGATGCCCCTGAGGACACCACCGCGACGCTGGATGCGATCGTGGTGATCGCCCGGCACCTGGACGAGGCGCGCAACTCGATCCAGACGCAGACCGGCGCGTCCACCTACGTCATCGACGCCGCGGCCATCGCGGCAACGCCGGGCGGCGAAAATACCCTGCTCAACCAGGTCATCATGCAGGCGCCGGACGTGGCACAGGACTCGTTCGGGCAGTTTCACGTGCGCGGCGAACACAACGGCCTGCAGTATCGCCTCAACGGCATCATCCTGCCGGAAGGCATCAGCGTGTTCGGCCAGTCGCTCGATCCGCGGCTGATCGCCTCGATGAGCCTGATCACCGGGGCGCTGCCCGCCGAGTACGGGCTGCGAACCGCAGGCATCATCGACCTGACGACCAAGAGCGGCGTGCAGCAGCAGAGCGGCGACCTGGGAATCTATGGCGGCAGCCACGGCACGGTGCAGCCCAGCATCAATTACGGCGGCGGCACCGGATCGCTCAGCTATTTTCGTCTCCGGCGACTTCCTGCGCAACGACCTCGGGATCGAATCGCCCGACGGCAGCTCGAACCCGATCCATGACCATACCACGCAGTATCACGGCTTCGGCTATATCGAGGACATCCTCGACGATTCCAATCGCATCGCGCTGATGCTCGGCAGTTCCGTCGGGCAAATTCCAGATTCCGGACCTGTACGGGCAGCAGCCCGCGCTGGGCCTCGAGGTCAACGGCGTCAGCGCCTTCCCGAGCCAGTCGCTGAACGAGAATCAGCGTGAGATCACGCAGTTCGGCGCGCTGAGCTGGCAGCACTCGGCGGGCGATTTCAACGTGCAGAGCTCGCTGATTGCCCGTTACTCGAGCCTGAACTTCGTGCCCGATCCCGTCGGCGACCTGCTGTTCACGGGAATTGCCCAGGATGCGTTCAAGCAGAACGTCGCCTACGCCGCGCAGAGCGACGCCTCGTACAAGCTCGGCGACGCGCACACGGTCCGCGCCGGCCTGTTCCTGCAGACCGACCACTCGATCAGCCAGACCAGCTCATCGATCTTTTATCTCAATGCCATGGGTCAGCAGACGAACCAGGCGGGCCAGCCGACCGACATGCCGCTCGACCATCGTCGACAACCGCTCCGCGACCGAATGGCTGGAGAGCGCGTATCTGCAGGACGAATGGAAGCTCCGGCCTGAATTCACCGTGAACTACGGCCTGCGCTTCGATCGCTTCACCGCGTACACCGCGGCGAGCCAGGCCAGCCCGCGCCTGAATGCCGTGTGGCAACCGGCCGCCGACACGACACTGCATGCCGGCTATTCGCGCTACCTGTCGCCGCCGCCGTTCGAGCTCGTCGGCGCGAAGGACATCGCGCTGTTTGCCGGCACCACGTCGCCGGCGCTGTCGCCGCTCGCCGGCGCGCCGCTGCCGGAACGCGCCAACTACTACGACATCGGCGTGCAGCAGAAAATCAGCCCGGCGTTCACGCTCGGGCTGGACACCTACTACAAGCAGTCGATCAACCTGATCGACGAAGGCCAGTTCGGCGCGCCGATCATCCTGACGCCGTTCAATTACCGGTTCGGCAAGCAGTACGGCGTCGAACTCACCGCCAACTACACGACCCGGGAGCTGACTGCGTACCTGAACCTGTCGGTGCAAAGCGCCAAGGGCAAGCAGATCGATTCGGCGCAATTCAACTTCTCGCAGGCGGACCTCGAGTACATCGCCAACAACTACATCCACCTGGACCATGAGCAGCAGCACACCGCCTCCGGCGGCGCGTCGTACCTGTGGCATGGCACGCGCTTCAGCGCCGATTTCCTGATGGGTTCGGGTCTGCGCGCGGACCTGCCGCTGCCGCCGGGGGTCACGACGCCCTACGGCGGAACCGGCATTCCGAACGGCGAGCACCTGCCCTACTACACGCAGGTCAACTTGGGCCTGACCCGCGCCTTCGACGTCGGCTCCGCGGGCAGGCTGACCGCGAGGTTCGACGTGATCAATCTGTTCGACGCCGGCTACCAGATCCGCAACGGCACCGGCGTCGGCGTCGGCGCACCGCAATACGGCCCGCGGCGCGGCGTGTTCTTCGGCCTCTCGGCAGCGCTGTAGCGGGCGCCGAGCGGGGGCCCGTGCACCGCTAGACGGCGTCGAGGGCCTCGCCGAGGTCGGCGATCAGGTCGTCGGGATCCTCGATGCCGACCGAAATTCGGATCAGCGCGTCGTTGATGCCCAGCCGGTCGCGGGTCTCCTTCGGCACGCCCGAATGCGTCATGCTCGCCGGGTGGGACGCCAGCGATTCGGTGCCGCCGAGGCTCACGGCGAGCTTGATCAGCTGCAGATGATCGAGCAGGCGGAACGCCTCCGCCTCCCCGCCCCGGATGCTGAACCCGAACGTCGAACCGGCGCTGCCGCATTGGCGCTTGAACACCTGATACTGCGGATCCCCGGGCGTCAGGAACCCGAGATAATTAACGCCGGCCACCTTCGGATGCGAACGCAGGAATTGCGCCACGCTCGCCGCATTGGCCGCCGCCCTCTGCACGCGCAGCGACATCGTTTCCATCGAGCGCATGATCATCCACGAGCTGTGCGGGTCGAGCTGGGTGCCCAGCGCGCCACGCAGTTTCCTGATCGGGGCGACGGCGTCCCGGGTACCGACGACGCCGCCGGCCACGAGGTCGGAATGCCCGCCGACGTACTTGGTCAGCGAATACATGACGATGTCGATCCCATGCTCGAGCGGCCGCTGGTACACGGGACCCAAGTACGTGTTGTCGACCGCGACCGGAGGCCTGCCGCCCGCCTGCCTGGCGCCGATGCGCTCCGATACCTCGCGCATCAGCTTCAGGTCCACGAGACTGCTGGTCGGGTTCGCCGGCGTTTCCGCGAAGATCAGGCTGACCCGCCCGCCACGCTGCGCCGCGCGCTCCAGCGCGCGCGTCGCAGCCGCATCCACGTCGGCAGGATTGCAGCCGTCGGTGAAGCCGACGTGCTGCACGCCGTAGTCGGGCAAAATCTTCTCTATCAGGGTTTCCGTCCCGCCGTACAGCGGCTGGCTCGTCAGCACGACATCGCCCGGCCGCACATAGGCCCACAGCGTCGTCGAGATCGCGGCCATGCCGCTCGAGAAGACCGCCGCCATCTCGCCGCCCTCCCACAGCCCGAGCCGGTCCTCGAGCACCTCGAGATTCGGATTGTTGAAGCGGGAGTAGACGAGCCCCGGGCTTTGCCCCGCGAGCGGAACGCGCCGGCCGGAGGTGTAGTCGAAGAAGTCCTTGCCGTCCTGGGCGCTCTTGAACACGAACGTCGAGGTCAGGAATATCGGCGGCTTCAGCGACCCTTCGGACAGGGAGGGATCGTAGCCGTAGCCCATCATCTGGGTCTCGGGCTTAAGCACGCGCTTGCCGATCTTGCGCTTGTGATAGGAATCGTAGCTCATGTACCGCTCTCCTGATGCAATCCCGATAATATACCCTGCATCAGGCGGTCTCGGCCTGATGGGTCGCCGCGCTGCCCGCCGAGGCGAGCACGATGCAGCCGATCGCCGTCCACTGGATCCACGACAGGCGCTCGCCCAGCAGCACGAGTCCGGAAGCCGCCGCCAGTGCCGGATCCAGGCTCATCAGCACGCCGAACGTGCGCGCCGGCAGGCGGGTCATTGCATACATCTCCAGCGAATACGGCATCGCACTGGAGAGGAACGCGACGCCGAGCGCGGTGGGCAGTATCTCCGGCTTCAGCAGCAGCGCACCCGCCTGCGCGACCCCGAACGGTACGATGCAGATGGCGCCGACCAGCATGCCCATCGCCGTCGTCTGCCCGCCGCTCTGGATCCCGGCACGCCGGCCGAACACGATGTAAAGCGCCCAGCAGACGCCGCCGCCCAGCGCGTAGGCGATCCCGGCCAGGTTCAGCGCCTGCGACGCACCGCCCAGCGGCAGCACCATCAGCACGCCGAGAACCGCGAGCGCGACCCACAGCAAATCGAGCGGCCTTATCGCCGCGGCGACGGCTACGGCCAGCGGCCCGGTGAATTCCAGCGCGACCGCGATGCCCAGCGGGATGCGCTGCAGGGCCAGGTAGAAGAGAAGGTTCATGCAGCCGAGCGCAATCCCGTAGATCACGATCGTGCGCGCCGCCCTGAAGTCGACGCGCATGCGCCACGGACGCCATACCAGCCACAGCATCAGCGTCGCATACGCGAGGCGCAGCGCGACGGCGCCGGATGCGCCGACCACCGGAATCAGCGTCTTGGCCAGCGCCGCGCCGGTCTGGAAACCGGCCATCGCAAGGATCAGGACCGCGACCGGCAGCAGAATGGCGTCAGCTGACGGGCGTGCCCGGGGATTCATCGTCGATTTTCAGATGCTTCATGACGCGGCGCAGGTTCCTGCGGATCTCGTTCAGCTGGCCGATGCTGACCGCGGTCTTCATGGCCTCTTTCAGCGGCTGCAGCGGATAGCCCGCATAGTGCCCCGGCAGCGGCACGTCGTTCGTGACCGAGGAGCGTCCGGAGAGGCTGACGTTGTCGGCGATCGTGACGTGCGCAGTCACCACCGAATTGCCGCCGGTGACGAACTGCCGCCCGATCTTGGTCGAGCCGCCCATCATGAAGCCGGCCGTGTAGAAGCCGTTCTCGCCGAGGTCGCAGTTGTGCGCGATGTGACAGATGTTGTCGAGCTTGGCGCCGGAGCGGATGTAGGTCGAGGTCAGCGTCGCGCGGTCGATCGCGCAGTTGCTGCCGATCTCGACGTCATCGCCGATCTGCACATTGCCGAGATGGCTGATCTTGCGCGGCCTGCCGTCCGGGTCCAGGGCATAGCCGAAGCCGTCGCTGCCGATGCTGGTATGCGGATGGACTTCGCAGCGCTGGCCGACCCGGCAGCCGGCGCCGATGAACACGTGCGGATGGATGATCGACGCGGCGCCGATGCACGCGCCGTTTTCGATCACGGCGTGCGTGCCGATCAGGCAACCGTCGCCGATCAGCGCACCGGCGCCGATCACGCAGTACGGCCCGAGGCAGACCCCCCGCCCGATGCTGGCCGTCTCGTGCACGACGGCCGTCGGATGGCGCTCGCCCCATTGCTCGAAGCGCACGCGCTTCTGGTCGAAATATTTCAGGATCAGCGCCATGCCCATCGAAATATTGCGCACCGAAAAGCAGCAACTCGCGCCGTCGGCGTCCGCGGCCAGGCGCCCCGCCAGCTTCGCCTGCACGATCACGATCGCCGGCTTGCGCGCGGTCACGCAGGCGAGCTGGTCCTCGTCGCTGACGAAGACGAGGCTGTCGCCGCACGCTTCGGCCGGAACGCGGCACTCGGCGGCCGCGCGTTCCATGTCGCCGCTCAGCCACGTGAAGACATCCGCATGATTGTGTCTGATCGTCTGCGCTGTCAGCATAATCTTCTCCGCGATGCAGCAGGCCAGGTTCAATTCGCGCAACCCTGGACGAATTTCGGTAAGAATACCCGCTAATGAACCCCATTGCCGAATATCTGGACTCATCGCCACTGCGCAGCGGCACGATCATCCTCGACGGCGCGCTGGCTACGGAGCTCGAGGCGCGCGGCGCCAGCCTGCTCGACGAGCTGTGGAGCGCAAAGACCCTGATCGAGCAGCCGGACCTGATCCGCGCAGTGCACCTCGATTACTTCCGCGCCGGCGCGGACGTGGCGACGACCGCGACTTATCAGGCGAGCTTCGAAGGCTTCGCCAGGCGCGGCATCGACGCCGCCGCGGCCGCTGCACTGATGCGCGCCGCCGTGGATCTTGCGCGCTCGGCGCGCGACGAATTCTGGGCCGATCCGGCCAATCGCGCCGGACGTCTTCGGCCCCTGGTGGCCGCCTCGATCGGCCCCTACGGCGCAACCCTGGCCGACGGCTCCGAATATCGCGGCAACTACGCGCTCAGCGATGCCGGATTGCGGGCGTTTCACCTACCTCGGCTGCGGGTATTGGCCGGTTCGGGCGCGGACCTTCTGGCGATCGAAACGGTGCCCTGCGCGCGCGAGGCGCTCGTGCTCGCGCAGCTGGTGCAGGAGCTCGCGCCGATCCCGGCGTGGATCGCCTTTTCCTGCAGGGACGGTGCGCACACCTGCGAGGGCCAGCGCATTCGCGACTGCGTGGCGCCGCTGAATGATTTCGCACAGGTCGCCGCGGTCGGCATCAACTGCACGGCGGCGCGGTTCATCGTGCCGCTGCTGCGCGAACTGCGCGACTGCACCGACAAACCCCTGCTCGTCTATCCGAATTCCGGCGAAAGCTTCGACGCCGTCCGCAAGTGCTGGCACGGCGATGCGGACCCGGCGGCGTACGCAGCCGCGGCGGCGGCCTGGCGCCGCGAGGGCGCGCGCCTGATTGGCGGCTGCTGCCGCACGACGCCCGCCGATATCCGGGCCGTACGCGCGGCGCTCGCCTGATCAGGCCGGCGCGAAGCCGGCCCTCACGCTAACGCGAGGCCTCCGGCTCGCGACGCTTCTCCGGCGTCGGCGCCTTCGGCTTCGGGGCCGGCGGCTTCGGGGCCGGCGGCCTGGCACCCGGCGGCGGCGCCGGCGCATGCGGCTGCGCCTGCGGAGCCTGCCCCTGGGGCGCTCGCCCGGCCGCAGCCGGAGCCGGATTCGGATGCTGCATGGCCGGCTGCGCGGCGGGTGGCGTAAACGGATGCTGCGTCATCGGAGCGGCACCGCGCGCGCCAACCGCGCCGGGCGCGTTGAAGGCGCCTGGCCGTGGCGTCGCGGCGATCGGCGGATGCCCGCCGTTGGCATGCAGCGCCAGCGACGGATTTGCGCGCGCTTCCTGCACGTGCTGTGCCTGGACCGGTGTCGGCGGCACGTGCTGCTCGTGCATCGCCTGGGCTTCCTGGGCCGTGGGCCGCGCCTGCACGCCGGCGGGACCGCCGTTGTAGCTGACGCGGTTGACCGTCGTGTTGTTGATCACCGTTTCGTTATAGGTGTTGTGCACGACCGAGACGTTGACGTTGTTGACGGACGTGTTGTAGGCAAACCGATTGCCATCCCAGCGGCCGCCGGCATAACCGACGCCGACGTACCCGAATCCGTAATTGACGCCGCCGTAGAACCCGACGTGCGGGCCCCAGTAGCCGGCATGGAAGCCGTAGACGCCGCCAACGAACGCCCAGTAGCCCGGGGTCCACAGGAATCCGACCTGCGGCGGGCTGACCCAGGTGCCGGGCACCCAGTAATAGCCGCCATAGGCATAATTCCAGTATCCCGGCGTCCAGATATAGCCTTCCTGCGGACAGGCCGGCTGCTCATACTCCGGCAGCGGCGGCGGGGCCTCGGACGCCTGGACCTCGAA
The DNA here is from genome assembly GCA_963706815.1 of uncultured Gammaproteobacteria bacterium. Lineage (GTDB taxonomy): Bacteria > Pseudomonadota > Gammaproteobacteria > Steroidobacterales > Steroidobacteraceae > Bog-1198. Next base: position 683,623 of record CAVPNS010000002.1, on the reverse strand, counting down.
ATCAGCCGCCGGGGCGGCGGCCGGCGGGGGCGGAGGCGGATAATAGGGCCGCGGCGGCGGCGGGGTGTACACGCGCTCCTGCACGACACAGGCGGATAACAGCGCCGCGGCAGCGAACACCGTGAGAATGGGGCGGGTACTGAATCTTGTCATGGGGCCACCTTATGTTTCCGACGCCAGGCACGGGACACTGTACGCAATCGAATGCCCGCTATAACCGGTACAACGTCACACTTCGTCCCGGGTCTACCCGGGTGAAGCGTTTGTAACGAAACTCGCGACGTCCGCCGGGCATTCAATGCGCCGGCGCCGCGGTCAGGGCGGCCCGCAACTCGGTCAGCTTCGCCTTGACGGTGGCGGCATTGTCGGGGCCCATGCGGATCATGAGCTTTTGCCCCGCCGGCCGCGCTTCGAGGGCGGGATCGGCAAATTCATACATGACGTTGGGACGCACCAGGTCGATCGGACCGCTGACCTGCGGCGCCGCCAGCAACACATCGATCGCTTCGACGAGCCGGTCGTTGAAGTATCCCTTGGGGTAGCCAAGATCCTGATACGCAAGCTGCAGCAGCGGATAGAACCGCACATAGATCTTCATCAGCTCGACGACATCGAGATTGCGGATCACGGCGACGTACGGCTGATAGCGGGCATAGTTGCTCGCATCGAGCGTCGCATGCAGTTCGTCGCCGTCGGCGTGGAACAGTCCGCCGACCCTGCGCACGGGGCGCCGCTCGACCGGTATTTTCTGTCGCGGAACGTTATCCACCGTCACGACGATGCGGCGGATCATGTTTTCGGGCTCCAGGTAATCCTTGACGGCCGCGGCGCCGATCGCGGCCGGCAGCGCCGACTGCAGTTCGGCATCGCTTCTTTCCATGTCGGGAGCCGGCGCCGCGGCACCGGCCCCGGCGCCGCCGGGCGTCGCGGGCAAGGGGTGCGCGACGGCGGGCGCCGCCGGCGGGGGCAATGGTCCCGACGCATTCGAGGGCGCATCCGCGGGCGCAGGGACACCCTGCGGCGACGTGCCGCCGCTCTCCAGGTAATACCAGAGGCCGAGGCCGCAGACGACGATCGCCGCCGCGCCCGCAATCAGTGGCTTGTTCATGCGATGACCTCATGGCTGCCGATCCGAGGCATCCAATTTACATCACCCGGGCCGCTGCATCGAATAAATGCTAAATTGAGGCAAGGGATCAGCGGTTCACATGCCCCATAACATCACGCGTCGGGATTTTCTCAATGGCGTTGCGCTGGCGATTGCGGGCAGCGCATCGGCCAGGTCCGCGCCGGCGGCACAGGCGCCGCCGCTCTATCCGCCCGGCCTGACCGGATTGCGCGGCAGCCATGCCGGCTCGTTCGAGATCGCACACTCGCTGCGCGACGGCGTGAAGTACGACGCCGCGACGGCGCCGGTCAGCGAACGCCACGACCTGATCATCGTCGGCGGCGGCATCAGCGGACTGGCGAGCGCGCATTACTATCGCCAGCGCAGGCCCGACGCCCGCATCCTGATCCTCGAAACCAACGACGATTTTGGCGGCCACGCCAAGCGCAACGAACTGACCGTGGACGGCAGGACCCTGCTCGCCTATGGCGGCACGGAGTCCGTGGATTCCCCGGCGCACAGGTGGAGCAGCGTGGCGCGCGGCCTGCTGCATGAAATAGGCATCGACCTGAAGCGCTTCGAGTCGGCATTCGACCAGGGCTTCTACGGGCACTGGGGATTGCAGCGCGCCACGTTCTTCAAGAAGGAAGCGTTCGGCGAGGATCGCCTGGTGCGCCGTCCGTTCGGCGACTGGAACGATCCGGACGAATTGCCGCACGACGAAGCCTCGCTGCGTTCGTACGTGGAGCAGATGCCGCTGTCGGCAACGGCGCGGGCAACGCTGTTCGAGATGATCTGGTCCGATCGCGACGTACTGGCCGGCAAGACCTTGCCCGAACGCCGCGCGATCCTCGATCACATGAGCTATCGCGACTTCGTCGTGCGCTACTGGAATGCCGGGGAGGAAGTCGTGAAGTTCCTGCAGACCCGGACGCTCGACCAATGGGCGGTCGGCATCGACGCGATTCCGCCCGGTGTTGCGCTGACGATGCCGGGGCTGAAGGCGCAGCTCGCGGTACTCGGCACGAGTTTCGAGGACCGGCCGGAACCCTACATCTATCACTTCCCGGACGGCAATGCGTCGATCGCGCGCATGCTGGCGCGCCGGATGATCAAGGGGCTGGCCGCGGGCCGGACGATGGACGACATCGTCCTGGCGCGCATGGACTACAGCCGGCTTGACGGCGACGACCAGGCGGTGCGGATCCGCCTGAACTCCACGGCCGTCGACGTGCGCAATGTCGCGGGCGGCGTCGAGGTCGCGTACGTCAGGGACGGCCAGCTCGCGCGGGTCGCCGCGCGCGACTGCGTGCTGGCCTGCTACCAGGCGATGATCCCGTACCTGGCGCCGGAGCTCGCCGCCGACCAGCGCGCGGCACTGCATGAGAACGTCCGCGCACCGCTGGTTTACGCGAACGTCGCCGTGCGCAACTGGCAGCCGTGGCACAGGCTCGGCGTGCATTACATCGATAATCCCGGCGGAACCTTCGCCGCGAAGCTGGACTTTCCGGTCAGCATGGGCGGCTATCGCTGCTCCGCGGATCCCTCCGAACCGGTCTGCCTGCATCTGCAGTACATGCCGACCAGCCCCGGCCGGGGACTGACCATGCGCCAACAGTATCGACTCGGGCACGCGCAGCTGTATGCGATGAGCTTCGCCGACTACGAGAAGGAAATGCGCGACGAGCTCGGCCGCATGCTGGGGCCCGCAGGTTTCGACTTCGACCGCGACGTCGGCGCCATCACGGTCAATCGCTGGCCGCACGGCTATGCCTACACGCCGACACCGTTGTACGACGAACCGGTGCAGCAGGCGCGGATCGAAGCGCTGGCCCGGCGCAGGCTCGGGCGCATCACGATCGCCAATTCGGATTCGGGCTGGGATGCCTACACGCACGTCGCTATCGACCAGGCTCACCGGGCGGTGCAGGAACTGTTCGCGTGAATTCCCGCGCCTCCCTGATGCTGCGACGACAGCGCCTCGCCGCCGGCCTATCGGCGGCCGTCGCGGTGGGTGCCTGCGGCGGCCACGGCAATCACGGCGCGCAGGGCCCGCCCCAGGAAACCCTGAACATCTATTCCTGGGCGGACTACATCGCGCCCGACACCGTCGCCAATTTCGAGCGCGAGACCGGCATCAAGGTTCGCTACGACATCTACGAGTCCAATGAGGTGCTGGAAACCAAGCTGCTGACCGGACATACGAATTACGACGTGGTGCTCCCGACCGATACGTTCTTCGAACGGCTGCTGCAGGCCGGCACGTTCCGCAAGCTCGACAGGTCGGCGCTGACGAACAGCGGAAATCTCGATCCGGACATCATGCGGGCGCTGGCCGTCCACGATCCCGGCAATCAATACGCGACTCCGTATCTGTGGACCACGACCGGCATCGGCTACAACGTCGACAAGATACGCGAACGCCTGGGAGCGGCCGTGCCCGACAGCTGGTCGATGATCCTCGACCCGAAGAACGCGGCCAGGCTCCAGGACTGCGGCATCACCGTGATCGACTCGCCGATCGACATCATCCCTTCGGTGCTGATGTACCTCGGCAAGGACCCGAACAGCCGCGATCCGGCCGACATCATGGCCGCCGCCGACGCGCTGATGAAGATCCGCCCGTTCGTGCGCTCGATCGAAGCCATGGCGTACATCGGCGAGCTCAGCAACGGCAGCATGTGCGCGGTGATCGGCTGGTCCGGCGACATCATCCAGGCGCGCGCGCGCGCTGCGGAGGCCGGCAACGGCGTGAAGCTGAATTATTTCGTGCCGCGCGAAGGCGGCCTGATCATCGTCGACATGATGGCGATCCCCGCCGACGCGCCGCACCCGAAAAACGCCGAGCGCTGGCTCAATTACCTGATGCGCGCCGACGTGATGGCCGGCATCACGAACGCGGTCAAGTATCCAAACGGCAACCGCGCTTCGCTGAGCCTCGTCAGGGACTCGCTGCGGCAGGACCCGGCGATTTATCCGGACGCACAGATACGCGCACGGCTGCATTCGCTGGTCGCGGCGCCGCCGGAGTACCTGCGCACGGTCACGCGCGAATGGACGCGCTTCCGCACCGGCCAGTGATCCGCCCGCGCGCTTCAGCGCGCCGCGGCCGCCGGCATGCGCCCGAAGCGCCCCGCCTGGAAGTCGCGCACCGCGGTCTCGATCTCCTCGCGCGAATTCATCACGAACGGCCCGTAGCCGACGATCGGCTCGCCGATCGGTTCCCCGGTCAGCACCAGCAGCTTCGTGTCCGCATCGGCCTGCAGGTTCACTTCGGTGCCGGCGAGGTCCAGGATCACCAGTTCGGCATCGCCCGCACGCTGGACGCCATTGACCAGCACCTGGCCGCGCAGGACCGCGACCGCCGCCGTATGCCCCGGCGCGACCTGCAGAGTCGCACTCCTGCCTGCGACCAGCCGCAGGTCCCAGACATTGAGCGGCGTAAAGGTCGCCGCGGGTCCGCGCTGCCCGGCGTACTCGCCGGCGATGACCCTCAGGGTGCCGGCAGCCTCGGGAAGCGCGACCGCCGGAATCTGCCGGTCCAGTATCGCCTGGTAGCGCGGGGCGGACATCTTGTGCCGCGCCGGCAGGTTGACCCACAGCTGCACCATCTCGAGCGCACCGCCGCGACGGGTGAACTCGGGGGAGTGGAATTCGTCGTGAAGTACCCCGGCCGCCGCGGTCATCCATTGCACATCGCCAGGGCCGATCACGCCGCTGTTGCCCGCCGAATCGCGGTGCGCGACTTCGCCCTGGTAGACGATCGTGACGGTCTCGAACCCGCGGTGCGGGTGCTCCCCGACTCCCCGGGGCTGCTGCGTTGCCGGAAAATCCGCCGGTCCCGCATAGTCGAGCATCAGGAAGGGCGACAGCTGTGCGGCGAGATCATCATAGGAGAACAGTGTCCGGACGGGGAAGCCGTTCCCGACCCAGTGGCCGCGAGGATCCCTGTTCGTACCCAGAATGCCTTTTTTCATAATAAATTCCTGATATTTTCCGCGATCGCCCGACGGGTTTGGTAGTATGATATATCTACGTCAAAGCGCATTTTCAAGGACGCCAGTTTTCCATGTCCAATCAATCGCCTAAGCGCGTAATCCCGATTAAAGTCGAGCGTCCGAGCAGCCTGTCCGCGGCGGACCGGGCGGCCGTGCTCGACAGTTGCGCACGCCTGAAGACGCTGCCCGGGGCATTGCTGCCGATCCTGCACGATGTGCAAGGCGCCCTGGGGTATGTGCCGAAGGATGCGGTGCCGCTGATTGCCGGCGAACTGAACCTGTCGCGGGCGGAAGTGCACGGCGTGATCAGTTTTTATCATTATTTTCGCACCGAGAAGCCCGGCCGTCATGTGCTGCACCTGTGCCGTGCCGAAGCCTGCCAGTCGCTCGGCGCGGCGCGCCTCGAACAGCACGCAAAGCGCAGTCTCGGCATCGATTTTCACGGCACCACGGCCGACGGCGCCGTCACGCTCGAACCCGTCTATTGCCTCGGCAACTGCGCGCTCGGTCCTGCCGCCATGATGGACGACCGGCTGCACGGCCGGCTCACCCCTGAACGGTTCGATGCACTGATTGTGCGTGCGAGGCAGAAGCCGTGAGCACCGTGAGGATCTTCGTCAGCGGCGACGCGGCCGCGCGCTCGATGGGCGCCGATGAGACCGCCGCGGCGGTCGCGCTGCACGCCGCGCAGCGCGGCATCGCCGTCCAGCTGGTGCGCAACGGCTCGCGCGGCATGCTCTGGCTCGAGCCGCTGGTCGAGGTCGAGAGCGCCCAGGGGCGCATCGCCTATGGGCCGGTGGGCGCGGGCGATGTGCCCGGCCTGTTTGCCGCCGGATTCACGACCGGGGCGGCGCATGCCCTCTCGCACGGACCCACGGCGGACATTCCGTATTTCAGGAACCAGCAGCGCCTGACGTTCGCGCGCGTCGGACTCACCGATCCGCAGAGCCTCGACGATTACCTGCGCCATGACGGCTACCGCGGGCTGCGCAAGGCGCTGCAGATGTCGCCGGCCGACATCGTCGCCTGCGTGACCGATTCAGGCCTGCGCGGACGCGGCGGCGCGGCCTTCCCGGCCGGCATCAAGTGGAAGACGGTACTGGGAGCCGCCGGTGCGCAGAAGTACGTCGTCTGCAATGCCGACGAGGGCGATTCAGGGACGTTCTCCGACCGCATGCTGATGGAGGGCGACCCGTTCGTGCTGATCGAAGGCATGACGATCGCAGGCCTGGCGACCGGCGCGACGCGCGGCTACATCTACCTGCGCTGCGAGTATCCGGACGCCCACAAGGCGCTGAATGCAGCCATCGCCACCGCGTACGCGAACCGCTACCTGGGCAGCGACATCCAGGGCAGCGGCAGGCAGTTCGACCTGGAAGTGCGCCTCGGCGCCGGTGCGTACATCTGCGGCGAGGAGACCTCGCTGCTCGAGTCCCTCGAAGGCAAGCGCGGCCAGATCCGCTTCAAGCCGCCGCTGCCCGCCATTGCGGGCCTGTTCGGCATGCCGACCGTGATCAACAACGTGATCACGCTCGCCTCGGTACCGGTCATCCTGGACCGCGGCGCCGGGCACTACCGGGACTTGGGGCTCGGGCGCTCGCGCGGGACACTGCCGATCCAGCTCGCCGGCAACATCAAATTCGGCGGCCTGGTCGAAAAGGCCTTCGGTCTCACCCTGCGCGAACTGCTCTACGATGTCGGCGGCGGCTCCCTGAGCGGCCGCCCCATACGGGCCGTGCAGGTCGGCGGACCGCTCGGTGCCTACCTGCCGGAATCCCAGTTCGATACCCCGCTGGATTACGAAGCCTTCGCCGCGATCAAGGGAATGCTCGGGCACGGCGGGATCGTCGCGTTCGACGACAGCGTCGACATGGCTGCGCAGGCGCGCTACGCGATGGAATTCTGTTCGGTCGAGTCGTGCGGCAAGTGCACGCCGTGCCGCATCGGTTCGGTCCGCGGCGTCGAAGTGATCGACCGCATGCTGGCCGGCGAGAATCCGGCGCAGCAGGAGGTCCTGCTGCGCGACCTGTGCTCGACGATGATCCACGGGTCCCTGTGCGCGATGGGCGGCCTGACCCCCTACCCGGTCGTGTCCGCACTCGATCATTTTCCCGAAGATTTCGCTGTCCGGCAGCGCGCGCAGGCGCCCGGGTAAATTCAGAGAGGTTCGCTTATGTTGTCCATCGTCGAAAAGGACTCAGGCACTCCGCGGCGCGAAAGCGCAAGGATGGTGACGCTCACCATCGACGGCCAGGAGGTGCAGGCACCCGAGGGCACCTCGGTGATGCGCGCCGCGGCGCAGGCGGGTCTCGGTATCCCCAGATTATGCGCGACGGACCAGCTGGAAGCGTTCGGCTCGTGCCGGCTGTGCCTGGTGCAGATCGAGGGCATGAAGGGCCTGCCCGCTTCCTGCACGACGCCGGTCGCGCAGGGCATGAAGGTCACGACGCAGAACAAGCAGATCGCCGATGTGCGCCGCGGCGTCATGGAACTGTATATTTCGGATCACCCGCTCGACTGCCTGACCTGTCCGGCGAACGGCCACTGCGAACTGCAGGACATGGCCGGTGCCGTGGGCCTGCGCGAGGTGCGCTACGGCTACGACGGCGCGAACCACCTGGACGCGAAGAAGGACGAGAGCAACCCGTATTTCACGTTCGATGCGTCGAAGTGCATCGTCTGTTCCCGCTGCGTACGCGCCTGCGACGAGCGCCAGGGAACGTTCGCGCTGACGATCGAGGGCCGCGGCTTCGACTCCAAGGTTGCCGCGAGCCAGAACGAGCCGTTCATGGACTCCGAGTGCGTCTCCTGCGGCGCCTGCGTGCAGGCCTGCCCGACCGCGACGCTGTCGGAAAAGACGCTGATCGAGAAGGGCCAGGCCGAGCACAGCGCGATCACGACCTGCGCCTATTGCGGCGTCGGCTGTTCGTTCCGCGCGGAGATGCAGGGCGAGGAGCTCGTGCGCATGGTGCCGAACATGAACGGCATGGCCAATCACGGCCATTCCTGCGTCAAGGGGCGCTTCGCGATCGGCTACGCCACGCATCCGGACCGCATCACGAAGCCGATGGTACGCGCGAAGATCACCGACGAATGGCGCGAGGTGTCGTGGGAGGAGGCGATTTCCCACGCCGCCAGCGAGCTGAAGCGCATCCAGGCGAAATACGGCCATGAATCGATCGGCGGAATCACCTCCTCGCGCTGCACCAACGAGGAGGTCTACATCGTCCAGAAGCTGATCCGCGCCGGCTTCGGCAACAACAATGTCGACACCTGCGCACGCGTGTGCCACTCCCCGACCGGCTATGGGCTGAAGATGACGCTCGGCGAGTCGGCCGGCACGCAGAACTTCGATTCCGTCATGAAGGCGGACGTGATCTTCGTGGTCGGCGCGAATCCGACCGACGGCCACCCGGTGTTCGCATCGCAGATGAAGCGCCGGCTGCGCCAGGGCGCGAAGCTGATCGTCGCCGACCCGCGCACGATCGACCTGGTGCGCTCGCCGCACATCGCGGCCGCGCATCACCTGAAGCTGCGCCCCGGCACGAACGTCGCGCTGATGAACAGCATCTCGCATGTCATAGTCACCGAGGGCCTCGTCAGGGAGGATTTCGTGCGCGAGCGCTGCGAGATTCCCGCGTTCGAGGCCTGGCGCAATTTCATTGCCGAGCCGCACAACTCGCCGGAAGCGATGGAGGCGGTGACCGGCGTGCCGGCCGCGCAGGTGCGCGCCGCGGCGCGCCTGTATGCGACCGGCGGCAACGCCGCGATCTACTACGGCCTCGGCGTCACCGAGCATGCCCAGGGCTCGACGATGGTCCTCGCGATTGCGAATCTCGCCATGGCGACCGCCAACGTCGGGCGCGAAGGCGTCGGCGTCAACCCGCTGCGCGGCCAGAACAACGTGCAGGGTTCCTGCGACATGGGCTCGATGCCGCACGAGTTCCCCGGTTACCGGCATGTGTCAGACAATGCGGTGCGCGACGTGTTCGAGCGCAACTGGGGCGCCCCGCTCAGCAATGAGCCCGGCCTGCGCATCCCGAACATGTTCGAAGCGGCGCTGGACGGCGAGTTCAAGGGCCTGTACGTCAACGGCGAGGACATCGTGCAGTCCGACCCGAACACGACGCACGTGGCAGCGGCGCTGATGGCGATGGAATGCATCATCGTCCAGGACATCTTCCTGAACGAGACCGCCAAGTTCGCGCACGTGCTGCTGCCGGGATCGACGTTCCTCGAGAAGGACGGCACGTTCACGAATGCCGAGCGCCGCATCTCGCGCGTACGCAAGGTCATGCAGCCGAAGGGCGGCTATGCCGACTGGGAAGTCACGCAGATGCTCGCGAATGCGTTCGGCTACCCGATGAACTACTCGCATCCGTCGCAGATCATGGACGAGATCGCGCGCCTGACGCCGACCTTCGCGGGCGTGAGCTTCGACAGGATCGACGAGCTGGGCAGCATCCAGTGGCCCTGCAATGCCGAGGCGCCGACCGGAACCCCGACGATGCACGTCGGCAGGTTCGTCCGCGGCAAGGGCCAGTTCATGGTCACCGAATACGTGCCGACCGCCGAGAAGGTCAACGCGAAGTATCCGCTGATCCTGACGACGGGCCGGATCCTGACCCAGTACAACGTCGGCGCGCAGACGCGCCGCACCGAGAACAACCAGTGGCACAGCGAGGACCGGCTCGAAATCCATCCGCACGATGCCGCCGAGCGCGGCATCGCCGAGGGCGACTGGGTCGGGGTCGTCAGCCGCGCCGGCGAGACCGTGCTGCGCGCCAGGGTCACCGAGCGCGTCCAGCCCGGCGTCGTCTACACGACGTTCCATTTCCCCGAATCCGGCGCGAATGTCATTACGACGGACAACTCGGACTGGGCCACGAACTGCCCCGAGTACAAGGTCACGGCCGTGCAGGCGACCCGCGTCAGCCAGCCCGGCCAGTGGCAGAAGCGTTTCCGCGCCTTCAGCGAGGTCCCCCAGAACGTGGTGCCGGCCGCTGAAGTATTCACGGGGAAGTAGGACAGGCAATGAGCGAAGACCGAGACAAGATCGTGCGCATGGCCAACGACATCGCCAGCTTCTACCACACGGACCCGGACCGGGAGCATGCGATCGCGGGCATGGTGAGCCACATCAGCCGCTTCTGGGCACGCCGCATGCGTGAGAAGCTGGTCCAGCACTCGAAGGAAGGCGATTCGGGCCTCAGCGAGCTGTCGCTCGCCGCCGCCGCGCGCCTTGCCGCGCTCCCCGCGGCAAAAAAGCCTGCCGGGCCGAAAAGCCCGGCAGCCGCCTGACCGCCCCGCCGCCTCAGTGCTTCAGGACGCCTGACGCCTTCGCCACATGGGTGGCGATCATGTCCATCAGTTCCGGCGACAGGCAATCGTAGGGCTCGAGCCCCAGCTCCTTGAGGCGCGCGCGCACGGCGCCCATATCGGCCGGATCGGCGCCGCTCTCGATGATCGACGACACGAAGGCTGCAAATCCCGGCGGCGACCAGCCGCCCTGGGGCGAGAGCTCCGTATGGATGAAATCGAACCCGAACAACGGGTGCTTCGTATTCTCGATGCGGCCGTACATGTGCACGCCGCAGCCCTTGCACGCGTAGCGCTGGATCGTCGCCTTCGGATCAACGACCTGCAGCTTGTCGCCATTCTCGGTCACTCGCAGCTTGTCGCGCGGAACGACCGCCACCACCGAGAACAGCGCGCCCTTCGGCTTCCAGCATTTCGTGCAGCCGCAGGCGTGATTGAACGCCGATTGCGTGCCGATCGAGATGCGGACGGGCTTGTCGGAACACTTGCATTCGAGCGTACCGCCCGCGAAGCCCTTCGCCGCCGGCTTGATGCCATGATCGACGGACGGATGAATCGATATTGCCTTGCTCATGGAATGACACTCCCCTTCCCTGTTGTTCACTATCAAGGTCAGCCGGGAGCCAGTTTATCAGCGTTGCTGCTAAAATCGACCCGTGACGCCCGCGATACAGCACGACGAGGGTTCCGGCGTATTCTTCGCCGAGGTCGACGGGCATCGCGCCGTGCTCGAATACCGCTGCGCCGGGGATACGATGAACATCCTGCACACCGGCGTGCCGCACGCGATCGGCGGGCGGGGCATCGCGGCGGAGCTGACGCGCGCCGCGCTCGGGTTCGCGAGGCAGAGGGCCTGGCGCGTGCAGGCGCAATGTTCCTATGCCGCCGCGTTCCTGCGCCGGCACCCCGAATACTCGGACCTGATCGCCCGATGAGCCGCGCGCCGGCAGCGGCAAATTGCGGGTCCGCGGCTCGCGGGCATTCTTGACGAAGCCTTGCGCCGGCCCGGACGGCCTTTGACGTTTCTTCGCATACAGGGCCGGTTTTTGCGGCTATAGTCCCCATTTTGCCGGCGCACGGTGACCGCAGTGACCCATGACGAAGAACAGTCCACGATGACGAGCGACATTCCGGCGCCGCCGTGGTATCGGCGCAAGCGCTGGATCCTCGTCGCGATACTCGTGCTGGTGTTCGTCGCGGTGATCCTGATCGTGCGCAACCTGCAGAGCAAGCAGACGCATCTGCCTTCCGGCGGGCCCGGAGGTCCGGGCGGGAGCGCCGGATCGGGCGGGCCGGTTGCCGTGGCGGTCGCGACCGCGACGTCCGGCGACATCCGGGTCCGCATCCCGGGACTGGGTACGATTACCCCGCTGGCGTCGGTCACCGTCCGGACGCAGATCAGCGGCCAGCTGCAGAAGATCGCGTTCACGGAAGGCCAGATCGTGCACGCCGGGTGATTTCATCGTGCAGATCGATCCGCGCCCCTACGAGGCGGCGCTCGAACAGGCGAAGGGAAACCTGCGCCGCGACCAGGCGCTGCTGGTCGACGCAAAGCTCGATCTGCAGCGCTATGAAGCGCTGATCAAGGAGGATGCCATCGCCGGCCAGCAGCTCGACACGCAGCGCGCGCTCGTCGATCAGTACATCGGCACGGTCGAGGCGGATCAGGCCCAGGTCCGCACGGCCGAGGTGAACCTGCAATACACGCACATCGTGTCGCCGGTCACCGGGCGCGTCGGCCTGCGCCAGGTCGACCAGGGAAACTACGTCACGCCCGGCGATGCCAACGGCATCGTCGTCGTCAACCAGCTCGCAGCCGATCACGGCGATATTTCCGATCCCCGAGGACAACATCGTCAGCGTCATGCCGCGCATCCGCGCCGGCGAGACGCTCAGCGTCGAAGCCTACGACCGCACCAGCAGCACCAAGCTCGCCGACGGCAAGCTGCTGACCGTCGACAACCAGATCGATACGACGACCGGCACCGTCAAGCTGCGCGCGCAGTTCGACAACAAGGACGGCACGCTGTTTCCGAACCAGTTCGTCAACATCCAGTTGCTGGTCACGGTGCTGCACGACCAGGTCATCGATCCCGAATTCCGCCGTGCACCAGGGCGCGCCGAACGGCGTGCTGACGAGCTTTGTCTATCTCGTGAATCCGGACAGCACCGTGGCGGTGCGGCCCATCACGACCGGCATCGTCGATGGCGACCAGGTTGCCGTGACCAGGGGGCTCGCGGCCGGCGACATCGTCGTTACCGAAGGAGGCGATCGCCTGCGCGACGGCGCCACGGTCCAGCTGCCGGGCGCAACCCCGGTGCATGCGACGCCCGCCTCCGGCCCGGCCGCCGGCAAGAAGGACGGGAGCCGGCACCGACCCAAACCCGCCCCGACGCCCTGACGACGCATGAACCCGTCGCGCATCTTCATCCTGCGCCCGGTCGCGACGACCCTGCTGATGGTCGCGATCCTGATCGTCGGCATCCTGGCGTTCCTGCAGCTGCCGCTCTCGGCGCTGCCTGAAGTCGCCTATCCGACCATACAGGTCGAGACCTTCTATCCCGGCGCCAGCCCCGAAGTCATCACATCGGCGATCACGGCGCCGCTCGAGAAGCAGTTCGGCCAGATGCCCGGCCTCAACCAGATGTCCTCGACCAGCTCGGGCGGCGCGTCGGTCGTCACGCTGCAGTTCAACCTGGCCCTGTCGATCGACGTCGCCGAACAGCAGGTCCAGGCCGCCATCAGCGCGGCGCAGAGCCTGCTGCCGCAGGACCTGCCGGCCCCGCCGATCTACGCCAAGGTCAACCCGGCCGATGCGCCGGTGCTGACCCTCGGCATCACCTCCAAGGTCATGCCGCTGACCCAGGTCGAGGACCTGGCCGACATCCGCATCGCGCAGAAGATTTCACAGCTCAAGGGTGTCGGCATCGTCAGCATCAGCGGCGGCCAGCGGCCCGCGGTGCGGGTCGTCGTCAACCCTCGTACGCTCGCCGCCTACGGGCTGAACCTCGACGACCTGCGCACCACGATCAGCAACGCAAACCAGAACGGCCCGAAAGGCACGCTGGACGGGCCGAGCAACGCCTACACGGTCAATACCAACGACCAGATCGCGAGTGCCGACGAATACGGCAAGATCGTCATCGCCTACAAGAACGGCTCCGCCGTCAGGCTCGGCGACGTCGCGACACTGGTCGCCGGCGCGGAAAACGCCAACCTCGGGGGCTGGATGAACAAGGCCCCCGCACTGATCATGAACGTGCAGCGCCAGCCCGGCGCCAACGTCGTCGACGTCGTCAATCGCATCAACGAGCTGCTGCCGTCGCTGCGCGCCGCGCTGCCGGCAGGCGTCGACATCGCCGTCCTCACCGACCGCACGACGACCATCAGGGCCTCGATCGCCGACGTGGAGATGGAACTGACGCTCGCGGTCGCGCTGGTCGTGCTCGTGATCTATGTCTTCCTGCGCAACGTTCCGGCCACGATCATTCCGAGCCTTTCCGTGCCGCTGTCGCTGATCGGCACGTTCAGCGTGATGTATTTCGCGAACTTCAGCCTCAACAACCTGTCGCTGATGGCCCTGACCATCGCGACCGGCTTCGTCGTCGACGATGCCATCGTCATGATCGAGAACATCGCGCGCTACATCGAGCTCGGCGACTCGCCGCTGCAGGCGGCGCTGAAGGGGTCCGGCCAGATCGGCTTCACGATCATTTCGCTGACCGTTTCGCTGATCGCCGTGCTGATACCGCTGCTGTTCATGCAGGATGTCGTCGGACGCCTTTTCCGCGAATTCGCCGTCACGCTCGCGGTCACGATCCTGATCTCCGCCGTCGTGTCCTTGACGCTCGTGCCGATGATGTGCGCGAGGCTGCTGAAGCACTCGAACTCGCCGGCGCCCGTATCGCGGCGCGGCGAGGACTGGTTCAGGAAGCTCGTCGGCTGGTACGGCCGCACGCTGGGCTGGGTGCTGGAGCATCAGCGCATCACGCTGTATGTCGCGATCGGCACGCTCGCGGTGACCGCAATTCTGTATGTCCTGATTCCGAAGGGCTTCTTTCCGGAGCAGGACACGGGCGTGATCCAGGGAGTTTCGGAGGCCAGCGAGTCGATTTCCTACGCCGAGATGGCCAGGCAGCAGCAGCTGCTTGCGGCCGCCATCCTGATCGACCCGGATGTTGCCAGCCTGTCGTCGTTCATCGGCATCGACGGCAACAACGTCACGCTGAACAGCGGCCGCTTCCTGATCAATCTCAAGCCGCACGGCACCCGCACGGCCACCATGGCCACGGTGATCCGCCGCCTGCGCGACGAGACGTCAAACCTGCCCGGCGTGACCCTGTACATGCAGCCGGTGCAGGACCTGACGCTCGACAACACCGTGAGCCGCACGCAATACCAGTTCACGCTGGAAAGCGCCGATCCGGTCGCGCTGTCCAGCTTCACGCCGAAGCTGGTGGCCGCCCTCCGCCAGCGCCCCGAGCTCGCGGACGTGGTCAGCAACCAGGAGGATGACGGCCTGGCCGCCTACGTCACGATCGACCGCGACAGCGCGGCCCGCCTGGGGATCAGCGTCGGCACCGTGGACAATGCGCTGTACGATGCCTTCGGCCAGCGCATCGTCTCGACGATATTCACGCAGTCGAACCAGTATCGCGTCATCATCGAGGCTGATCCCGCCACCTACAGCTCGGTCGACGCGCTGGCGTCGATCTATGTGCCGTCGGCCGCCGGAGGCCAGGTGCCGCTGTCGGCGATCGCAAAGGTAGACATCCAGCAGCGCCCGCTGCTGATCAACCACCTGGCGCAGTTCCCGGCGACGACGGTGTCATTCAACCTGGCCGAGGGAACCTCGCTCGGCGCCGCCGTCGATGCCATCGAGGAGGCCGAGCACGGCATCGGCACGCCGGAGAGCATCCGCACGACCTTCCAGGGCGCGGCGCTCGCATTCCGCAGCAACCTCACGAACGAACTGCTGCTGCTGGTCGCCGCGGTGGTGGTCATGTACATCGTGCTCGGCGTGCTCTACGAGAGCTTCATCCATCCGATCACGATCCTCTCGACCCTGCCGTCGGCCGGTATCGGTGCGCTGCTCGCGCTGATGCTGGCGGGCGATGACCTGACGATCATCGCGCTGATCGGCATCGTGCTGCTGATCGGCATCGTCAAGAAGAACGCGATCCTGATGATCGACTTCGCGATCGAGGCGGAGCGCCATCAGGGCCTGACGCCGCGGGAGGCGATTTACCAGGCGTGCCTGCTGCGCTTTCGCCCCATCCTGATGACGACCGTGGCGGCGATCTTCGGTGCGCTGCCGCTGATGTTCGGCACCGGCACGGGATCCGAGCTGCGCCACCCGCTCGGCATCAGCATCGTCGGCGGACTGCTGGTCAGCCAGGTGCTGACGCTGTACACGACACCGGTCATCTACCTCGCCTTTGACCGCCTCGCGAAGCGGCTGCGCGGCGCGATCGCCGGCGGCGGCGCGGGCGCGGATCCGGGCCACGCAGCGCTCGCGGACAGTCCGCCGTGAACATATCCGCGCCATTCATCGCCCGGCCGGTTGCGACGACCCTGCTGACGATCGGCGTCGCGCTGTGCGGCGCCGCGGCTTTCATGCTGCTCCCCGTGGCTCCCTTGCCGAAGATCGACGTGCCCGCCATCTTCGTTTCGGCGCAGCTGCCGGGCGCGAGCCCGGAAGTCATGGCGGCGACGGTGGCCACGCCGCTCGAGCGCCATCTCGGCGCGATCGCCGACGTCGACGACATGACCTCGACCAGCGGCGTGGGCACCTCCAGCATCCAGCTCACGTTCGGCATCAACCGCGACATTGACGGCGCGGCCCGCGATGTTCAGGCCGCCATCGTCGCCGCCCATGCGGACCTGCCCTCCGCGCTGGTGCAGAACCCCTCATACCGCAAGATCAACAGCTCCCTGTTCCCGGTCATGGCCATTACCATGACCTCCGGGGTGCTGACCCAGGGCCAGATCTACGACGCGGCGGACGCCGTGATATCGCAGCGCCTGTCGCAGATCCAGGGTGTCGGCGGCGTCAATGTCAGCGGCAGCGCGCTGCCCGCCGTGCGCGTCGAGGTCAACCCGCTCGCACTGAACCAGTACGGCATCGGCCTGCAGGACGTGCGCGCCGCCATCTCGAACTCCAACGCGAACGCGCCGAAAGGCGCGATCGAATCGGCCCGGCTGCGCTACCAGATCTACACCAACGACAACGCGCGCAGCGCCGGACCCTACCGCAACCTGATCATCGCGAACCGCAATGGCGCCACGGTGCGCCTCGGCGACGTGGCGACCGTGCTCGACATGGACAACGGCGCCACCGAGAACTCACGGACCTACGGCCTGTACAACGGCAAGCCGGCGATCACCGTGCAGATCTTCCAGCAGCCGGGCGCCAACATCGTCGAGATGGTCGACGCGGTGAAGGCGGAATTACCGGCCCTGAAGGCCGCGATCGACCCGAACATCGACCTCTTCGTGACCTTCGACCGCTCGGTCACGATCCGTGCCTCGCTGCGCCAGGTCGAACAGACCCTGCTGCTGGCGGTCGCGATGGTGATCCTGGTGGTCTACATCTTCCTGAACAGCCCGCGGGCGGCGCTGATACCGGCAGTCGTCGTGCCGGTCTCGCTGATCGGCACCTTCGGCGCGATGTACCTGCTGAACTACACGCTCGATAATTATTCGCTGATGGCGCTGACCATCGCGACCGGCTTCGTCGTCGACGATGCGATCGTCGTGATGGAAAACACGACGCGGCACATCGAGGCCGGCATGACGCGCATGCAGGCGGCGCTGCTCGGGGCCCGGGAGGTCGGGTTCACGGTCGTCTCGATGAGCCTGTCGCTGGTCGCCGTATTCGTCCCGTTCGTGCTCACCGGCGGCATCGTCAGCGCCCTGTTCCGCGAATTCGCGATGACGCTGTCGGTGGCGATCCTGATCTCGCTGGTCATATCGCTGACGACGACGCCGATGATGTGCTCGCTGCTGCTTGGCAGGGACCGGGACCGCAAGCCGTCGCGCTTCGCGGCGGGCTTCGAGCGCGGTTTCGAATCCCTGCGGCGGGACTACGGCAGGACGCTCGAATGGGCGCTGGATCACCGGCGCACGATGCTGCTGGTGCTGGTCGCGACGATCGGCCTCAATGTCTTCCTGTACGTGGTCATCCCGAAGGGGCTATTTCCACAGCAGGACACCGGCCAGCTGCGCGGCGGCATGCGAGGCGACGCAACCGTATCGTTCCAGCTGATGAAGGGCAAGCTGCAACAGGTCGCCGCCATCATCCAGAAGGACCCTGCGGTGCGCACCGTGACCGGCTCCGTCGGCGCCGGCGGATTCGGCCCGTTCGGCGGCGGCGGCAGCCAGGCCAACCTCAACGTCGCATTGAAGCCGCTGAGCGAGCGGAATGTCTCCGCCGACCAGGTGATCACGCGCCTGCGGCCGCAGCTCGCGCAGGTAGCGGGCGTGCAGACCTTCCTGCAGGCCGTGCAGGATTTCGGCGGCGGCGGCGGCGGCCGCGCGGCGAACTCCCAGTATCAATACACGCTTCTCGGCGATGACCTCGGCGAACTGCAGACCTGGTCGCGCAAGCTGCGCACCGCGCTCCAGGACGTCAAGGAAATCACCGACGTCGATTCGGACCTGCAGCCCGGCGGCCTGGAAGCGGACCTGATCGTCGACCGCGACAGCGCCTCGCGGCTGGGCCTGACGACGAGCCAGATCGACAACGCGCTCGGCGACGCCTTTGCGCAGGCGCAGGTTTCGACGATCTACAATCCGTACAGCCCGCAGCAATACCACGTGGTCATGGAAATCTCTCCGGAATTCCTGCAGGACCCGGCCATCCTCCGGCAGATGTACGTCAGCACGTCGGGGGGTGCGGTGTCCGGCACGCAGGCCACCCAGGCGGTGGCCGGGACCGCGAAGCTGTCGACCGCGACGGGCGCGGCCGCGGCCGCGGTCGCCGCCGACACGGCGCGCAACCTCGCGGCGAATTCACTGGCGAACGCCGGTCGCGGCAACACCTCCACCGGATCCGCGATCAGCGTCGCGAAGGAAACCCTGGTGCCGTTCTCGGCATTCAGTCATTTTGGCGGCAGCACGACCCCGGTCAGCGTCAACCACACCGGTACGTCCGTGTCCACCTCGATCGCATTCAACCTGCCGGAAGGCGGGACCATCGACACTGCGCTCGCCGCGATCCAGCGCACGATGAACGAGATCCATGTGCCGGCCACGATCCACGGCGCCTCCTACGGCACCGCGAAACTGTTCCAGAAAAGCCTCAGCAGCCTGCCGCCCATGATAGCGGCATCGCTGTTCGCGATCTACGTCGTGCTGGGAATACTGTATGAGAGCTACCGCCATCCCTGGACCATCCTCTCGACGCTGCCGTCGGCGGGCGTCGGCGCGCTGCTCGCGCTGATGGCGACCGGCACCGAGCTCAGCCTGATCGCCTTCCTCGGGATCCTGCTGCTGATCGGCATCGTCAAGAAGAATGCGATCATGATGATCGACTTCGCGCTCGACGCCGAGCGCAGCCTGGGAATGGATCCTCGCGCCGCGATTGCACGCGCCTGCAGCCTGCGGTTCCGGCCGATCATGATGACGACGTTCGCCGCGATTGCCGGCGCGCTGCCGCTGGCGGTCGCGTTCGGGAAC
Source organism: uncultured Gammaproteobacteria bacterium (assembly GCA_963706815.1). GTDB lineage: Bacteria > Pseudomonadota > Gammaproteobacteria > Steroidobacterales > Steroidobacteraceae > Bog-1198. The sequence continues at coordinate 664,518 of CAVPNS010000002.1, read as the reverse complement.
GGCACCGAATTCCGTCGCCCCCTCGGCATCACCATCGTCGGCGGTCTGGTGGTGAGCCAGGTCCTGACGCTGTACACGACGCCGGTGATCTACCTGTATATCCAGGGCTACTTCCGGCGCGCGAAGCGTGTGCCGCACCCGTCCGGGCCGATGCTCGATCCTCTGCAGGCGGGCCTCTGATGCGCCCCAGGCTGACAGCCATGGCAACCCTGTCCGGTGCACTGCTCTGCGCCTGTGCGGTCGGACCCGATTACCGGCGCCCCGACGTCGAAGCCGTCAGCGCGTACAAGGAGATCGGCGACTGGAAACCCAGCACGCCGGCCGACGGCATCGAGCGCGGCGCATGGTGGAAAATATTTGCCGACGACGATCTCGACCAGCTGGAGCGGCAGGTCGATGTCTCGAACCAGAACGTCAAGGCGGCCGTCGCGGCCTACGACCAGGCGCGCGCGATCGTCAGGCAGTCCGAGGCGGGTTTCTGGCCGACGATCGGTGCGACCGCTGCGCGCCAGCGCAGTAACCAGATCAGCAGCGCGCAGAGCGGCGGCACGCAGATCAGCGGCTCGACCAGCCGGATCACGGACTCTGCGGGCCTGAACGCCAGCTGGGATATCGATGTCTGGGGGCAGCTGCGACGCACGCTCGAGAACAGCAGCACCTCCGCACAGGCGAGCGCGGCCGCGCTCGCCGCCGCGCGCCTCTCCGCGCAGGTGACACTCGCGACCGATTACTTCCAGCTGCGCGCGCAGGACCAGCTGCAGAAGCTGCTCGACGACACCGTCGTCGCCCAGCAGCTGTCGCTGAAGATCACCGAGAGCCGCTACCACTATGGCGTCGCCGCGAAAGCCGACGTCGTCAGCGCCGAGGCTCAGCTGCTGTCCAGCCAGGCCCTGCAGATCAACGCCAAGATCCAGCGTGCCGTGCTCGAGCATGCGATCGCAGTGCTGGCCGGGCGCCAGCCCGGGAATTTCTCCCTTGCCCCGACCGCGATGCGCAGCGACGTACCGACGGTACCGGCCGGCGTCGCATCGACGCTGCTCGAACGACGCCCGGACATCGCGCAGGCGGAACGCAAGGTCGCGGCCGCGAACGCCGAGATAGGCGTCGCCGTGTCGGCGTTTTTTCCCAGCCTGACGCTGGCCGCCTCGGATACCTATGCCGGCAGTTCGATCTCCCACCTGATCACGACGCCCAACCGCGTCTGGTCGTTCGGTCCGGAACTCGCGCTGTCGGTATTCGACGCCGGGCTGCGCCGCGCCCAGGTCGCGCAGGCACGTGCCGCGTATGAAATCAGCGTCGATAATTACCGCCAGACCGTGCTCGCCGCGTTCCAGCAGGTCGAGGACGAGATCGCGACGCTGCGGATCCTGCAGGACCAGGCTGCCGTCGAGGTGGCGGCGGTCAAGGCGGCAAAGGAAGCCGAGACGCTGACGCTGGACCAGTACAAGGCGGGGACGGTGCCGTACAGCAGCGTGATTGCCGCGCAAACGACCACATTCAGCAGCGAGCAGGCCGAGCTCACGGTACTGTCGAATCGCCTGCAGGCCAGCGTCACCCTGATCAGCGCCCTGGGCGGCGGCTGGCGCACCAGCGACCTGCCGTAGCCTTCATTTCGGACTGATGTATGCGAGGATCTTCAGCGTCGGCGGGTCGAACACGACGAGCAGCGGCCGCCCGCGTCCCGTCATCGGCACCGCATTGCGCTGCTCGGGGTGCAATCCGGCGGCGAGCATGCGCGCCTTCAAGACCCGCTTCTCGTTGAACAGGAAGAAATTCCAGGCGTCGATCGGCGCCAGTTTCGTGCGCAACTCGCCGAACCCGGCCTGCAAGGGCCGGTAGTAACGCGGCATCGTCGAATAATCCGGCCGGACGGCGCCCGGGCCCGCGGCAGCGCCGGCCTGCGCAGGCTCGGGCGCCCAGACCCAGCGCGGCAGACTGTACCAGTGCGGCGCGAAATCCGGGTTGCTGTCGCGCGCCCGCTGTATTTCCTGCGGATCGAGGTCGTAGGCCTGCACGAGCTGCAGGATGTCCCCGGAAAACGCGTAATACAGGGGCCGGCCGTTCCACAGCTGCACGCTGCCGTAGCCGAGGGCGAGCAGCTGCACGGCGACGATGACGGCAATGTCGCGCGCGAGCGTGCGGTGCTCCTTGGCGGGGTTGGCAACGATCAGCGTCAGCGTCGGGCCGAGCACCAGGTCGACCACCGCCATCACGACGACGACCCGGGCGACCACCGCCAGGTACCATCCCGGCCAGTGGTACCAGCCGAGGTACAGCGCGCCGAGCACGAGCGTCAGTACCGCGGCGCTCGAGGCCAGATGCAGCAGGAACAGCCTGAATCGGAATTTCATATCCCTACCTGAAGCGCGCAAGCGCGTAGTCCTTTGAATCCAGCTCCGGGGTCCTTCCCGCCATCCGGTCGGCAACCAGGCGCGCCGAGCCGGCCGCGAGCGTCCAGCCCAGGTGACCATGTCCGGTATTCAGATACAGATTGCCAATGCCGCTTTCCCCAAGCAAGGGTACACCGTCCACGCTCATCGGCCGCAGGCCGGCCCAGCCGGCAAGGTCCCCGGGTTGCAGCCGCTCGGCAAAGCGTGGAAACAGGCGCGCGAGCAGGCGCTGCAGATTGTCGATGCGCCGCGCGTTGACCGACGCATCGTACCCGGCCAGCTCCGCGGTGCCGGCGACCCGGATGCGATCGTCGCCGACCGGCACCACGACCGCGTGCAGCTCGGCATCCTCGATGCCTATGGCCGGAGCCGCATCCGCGGCCCGGGCGCGCGGCATCGTCAGCGAATAGCCCTTGACGGGTCGCACCGGCAAGGCGATCCCGATCGTGCGCGCGAGCGCCACGCTGTCGCTGCCGGCCGCGAGGACATACGCATCCGCCGTCGACTCCTCGCCGCCCGCGACGCGGACACAGCGGATGCGCCGCCCGCCGAGCTCGAGGCCCGATACGGATACGCCACAGTGCACCCGCGCGCCACCGGCGCGCAGCACCCGCGCAAGCTCCGCGCAGAACAGGTGCGCATCGCCGCCCTCATCCGCGGTGTAATGAATTCCGCCGACCAGCCCCGCGCCGATCGGCTGCAGCGCCGGTTCGAGCGCGAGCAGGTCGTCCCGCCCGAGCATCCGCAGCGGCAGTCCGTGCTCGGCCAGCGTATCGATCTCGCGCAGGCGCAGCGCACGCGCCGCCGCGCTGCGAAACACCGAAAGCAGGCCGCGCCCCTGGTAGGCATAGGAGAGCGCGTTCTGCGCGCGCATCTGCGCCATCAGCCGCAGGCTGTAGATCGCGAGGCGCAGGTTCCTGCGGCTATTGTCCTGGAAGCGCCGCGGCGCCGAATGGCGCAGGAACTGAAGCCCCCAGCCGAGCAGGTCCGGCACGGCGCGCGCGCGCAGCAACATCGGCGCATCCTCGCGGCCGATCCAGCGCAGGACCTGCCAGAGGATGCCGGGCGAGTTCCACGGCGCCGACAGGCTGGCGTGCAGCATCGCGCCGTTGGCAAAGCTCGTGCCGAGGCCGACCCCCGCGCCGCGCTCGAGCACCGTGACGTCGGCGCCGTCCCGCTGCAGGTAATACGCGGTCGACAGCCCGGCTAGACCCGCCCCGATCACGATCACGCGCACGGTCGATTGGCCTCATGGCAAGGCAATGCAGTACTATCGGTCAATGTTTTCCTGCCGGTCATACACAAAGGTCAGGTCCGTCGTGATGCGCAAATATCTGCCTAGTCTACTGTGCTTCGCCCTGTTCCCGGCGATCTGCGGCGCCGAGCCGGCCACTCCCGCCGCTGCGGTCACCGCCATTCGCGCCGGCCGGCTCATCGATGTCGTGGCCGGCCGCGCGCTTTCGAACCAGGTGATCCTGGTCAGCGGCGGCAAGATCACCGCGGTAGGCGCCGAGGTCAGGATCCCGGCCGGCGCCGCGGTGATCGATCTGTCGGACATGACGGTGCTGCCGGGCCTGGTCGACTGCCACACGCACGTGGCGGACCTGGGGGATCCGGAACCGCTGCATTATCTCAAGTACTCGGCTGCCGAAATCGCCTATGCGGCGATCCCGAATGCCCGCGTGACGCTGCTGGCCGGGTTCACGACCGTGCGCGACGTCGGCGTGTACCGCGCGTTCAACGACGTCGCGATGCGCGACGCGATCGCGCAGGGCATCATCATCGGGCCGCGCATGTACGTCGCCGGCGCCTACGTCACGATCAGCGAGGGCGCGGGCTCGATGGGCGGTCTCGCGCCGGACATCCAGCTGCCGCTGGACCTGCGCTACGGCGAAGCGAACAGCCCGTGGGAGGTGCGGCAGAGAATCCGCGAGATAGCTCATCACGGCGCCGACCACATCAAGGTCCTGTCGACCGGCGCGGTCCTGACCCACGGCAGCCTGCCGCGCTCCATCGAGTTCACGCCCGAGGAGCTGCGCGCGGCGGTCGAGGAGGCGGCGAATTTCGGCCTGCGCGTCGAGGCGCACGCGCACGATCCGGAAGGGATCAAGAACGCGATCAGGGCCGGCGTCGCATCGGTCGAGCACGCGACGCTGATCGACGACGAGGGCATCGCGCTCGCGAAGCAGCACGGCACCTACCTCGACATGGACATCTACGACGAGGAATGCATCCAGTCGGATCCGAGGTTTCCCGCCGACTTCCTCGAGCACGACCGCGGCCTCGGCGAGGCGCAGCGCGAGAACTTCCGCAAGGCCGTGCGCGCCGGCGTGAAAATGACCTTCGGCACCGACGCCGGCGTCTGTCCGCACGGCATCAACGCGCGCCAGTTCGCGTTCATGGTCAAGTACGGCATGACGCCGATGCAGGCCATACAGGCGGCCACCGTGAATGCCGCGGACCTGATCGGGCATTCCGAACTGTTCGGCTCGATCAGCGCCGGCAAGTCTGCGGATATCATCGCGGTGCACGGCGATCCGCTGGCGGACATCCGCACCCTCGAGAAGGTTTCCTTCGTGATGAAGGAAGGCAGCGTCTACAAGCGCGATAATTGACGCCTGGTTCCCGCCAAAGTCGATGTCCCGGGCCATTTCGGCTAGAATCAACGGTCCTATGACTGATCGCCTGACACCGCTGCTCGCACAGCGCCCGTGGTTGCTTGCCGACGGGGCGACCGGCAGCAATCTGTTCGAGCGCGGCCTGCAGTCGGGGGACGCGCCCGAATTGTGGAACGCGGACCATCCGGAGCGCATCGCCGAGCTGCACCGCGCCTTCGTGCAGGCTGGCGCCGACATCATCCTGACGAACAGCTTCGGCGGCACGCGCTACCGCCTCAAGCTGCACAAGGCGGAGGCGCGTGTCGCCGAGCTCAATGAGAAGGCTGCGCGCATTGCGCGCGCCGAGGCCGACAAGGCCGGGCGCACAGTCCTGGTCGCCGGCAGCATGGGCCCGACCGGGGAAATCATGGAACCGATCGGCCCGCTGAAATCCGATGACGCACGCGAGGCGTTCGCCGAGCAGGCGGCCGCGCTCAGCAAAGGGGGCGTCGACATCCTGTGGATCGAGACGATGTCCTCGGTCGAGGAGACCGAGGCGGCCATCGCCGGCGCGCGCACGACCGGATTGCCCGTCGTTGCCACGCTGAGCTTCGACACGAACGGCCGCACGATGATGGGCATCACGCCTGCGGACCTCGCCGGCCTGCAGCGCAAGCACGGACTCGCGGCCTGCGGCAGCAACTGCGGCGTCGGACCCTCCGAGCTCGTGGCCTGCATGGTGAACCTCGCCACGGCGGCGGAGCCTTCCGCGGTCCTCGTCGCCAAGGCGAACTGCGGCATCCCGCAATTCATCGATGGCGCGATCCGCTTCAATGGTACGCCGGCGCTGATGGCCGAGTATGCCTGCATGTCCTACGACGCCGGCGCCCGCATCATCGGCGGCTGCTGCGGCACGACGCCGGAACATCTGCGCGTGATGCGCGAGGCGCTGGAAAAACACGTCCGCCGGCCGAGTCCGGACCTCGCGGCGATCGAATCGCGGCTTGGCGCGATCTCGACCGGTGCAACCGCGCAGCTGCGCGGCGAGCTCGATCGCCAGGCCGGCGCCGCACCCGGCGCGACCGCTCGCCGCACGACCAGCCGGCGCGGCCAAAGGACCTGAGGAGCGGCCGGGTACGCGGGAGCGGCCGGGCACCTAGGAGCGGTCGAAGAAATTCTCCGTGACCGGCTTGTGCGCCAGGATCTCCTCGCGCGTCAGGCCCTGGATTTCGTGCGGAAACACCAGCCAGCTGTCGGTCTCATGGATGCAGTAATCGGGCACGAGCTGGCTGCGATTGCGCTTCGGCTTGTAGTAGACGGTGGCAATGCGGATCTTATCCGGCAGGTTGCGCCGGCAGCGCCGCTTCAGTTCGGCGATGACCGCCTCGAGGCTGCGCCCGGAATCGAACACGTCGTCGACCAGCAGCATCTCGTCCTCGGCGCTGAGGCGCGACACGAGGTAATCCAGCGCATGCACGCGCACCGTCTTGGCCTGTGCGTCGATGCCGGTGTACGAGGACGTGCGGATCGCGATGTGATCGGTGTGTATCCCCTGGTACTCGAGCACTTCCTGCACCGCAATGCCGATCGGCGCGCCGCCGCGCCACATGCCGACGAGGAACGTCGGCCGGAAGCCGCTGCGCACGATGCGCCGGGCGAGCTCCATCGAGTCGCGCAGCAGGCTGTCGGCGGAAATGAACAGCTTATCCATGGATCCTGCGACTCACGGCCGCTGCGCGAGCGGCACGAACGGCAGGTTCTCAGGACCCGTGTAGTTCGCGCTGGGGCGGATGATCTTGCCGTCGATGCGCTGTTCGATGACGTGAGCGGCCCAGCCGCTCGTGCGTGCAATGACGAACAGCGGCGTGAACATCGCGGTCGGGACCCCCATCGCGCTGTACGAAACCGCCGAATACCAGTCCAGGTTCGGAAAAAGGTTCTTGACGCCCTTCATGACCTTCTCCAGGCGCGCCGCGATCTGGAACAGCCGCTCATCGCCGCCGCGCGTCAGGTCCCGCGCCACTTCACGGATCACCTCGTTGCGCGGATCGGAAATCGTATACACGGGGTGGCCGAAGCCGATGATCACTTCCTTGGCGGCAACCCGGCGACGGATGTCGGCGTCGGCTTCGTCGGCACTGCGGTAGCGGTCCTGGATCTCGAACGCGACCTCATTCGCGCCGCCGTGCTTCGGCCCGCGCAGCGCGCCGATCGCGCCGGTGATGCAGGAATGCATGTCGGATCCCGTTCCGGCAATCACGCGTGCCGTGAACGTCGAGGCGTTGAACTCGTGTTCCGCGTACAGGATCAGCGAGGTATGCATGGCGCGGGTCCACTGCGCGGAGGGGCTGCGGCCGTGCAGCAGGTGCAGGAAGTGCGCGCCGATCGAATCGTCGTCGGTACGCACGTCGATGCGGCGGCCGCCGTTGGCAAAATGATGCCAGTAACACAGCATCGAGCCGAGGCAGGCCAGCAGCTGGTCCGCGATATCGCGCGCCCCGGCGACCGGATGCCCTGCCGCCTCCGGCGCGCAGGCGCCCAGCGCCGATACGCCGGTGCGCAGCACGTCCATCGGATGGGCGTGCGCGGGCAATTGCTCCAGCACCGCGGTGACGGGTCCCGACAGGCCGCGCAGAGCGCGCAGCTTGTCCTTGTAGGCGCGCAGCTCAGCCACGTTCGGGAGCTTCTCGTGAATCAGCAGGTACGCGATTTCCTCGAACTCACAGCTGTTCGCCACATCGAGAATGTCGTAGCCGCGGTAGTGCAGGTCGTTGCCGCTGCGGCCGACGGTGCACAGGGCCGTATTGCCCGCGGCAACGCCGGACAGGGCTACGGATTTCTTGGGCTTGAACCCGCCTGCGGACGGCTCGGCCATTCGATTCTCCTCAGGGAATGACGGTCTTGACGATGGAGGCGTCGAGCGCCTCGTAATCAGCATAGCCGATCCGCTGGTACAGTTCCTGCCGGGTCAGCATCTCGTCGAGCACGCCGGTCACGACGCCGTCGCGCCGCAGAGCCGCGTAGAGCCTTTCCTGGGCCCTGGCCGCCATGCGCAGCGAGCTGACGGGCCAGATGATCATGCGGTAGCCCATCGCCTCGAATTCGCCGGCCGTAAAATACGGCGTGCGGCCAAATTCCGTCATGTTCGCGAGCAGCGGCGCGCGCACCCGCGCGGCGAACTCGCGAAACTGGTCCGCGGTCGTCAGCGCCTCCGGGAAAATCGCATCCGCGCCCGCCTCCAGGTAAAGCCTCGCGCGCTCGACCGCCGCGTCGAGACCCTCGGTCGCGGCCGCATCGGTCCTCGCTATGATGTACAGGTGCCGGCGCGCGCGCGCGGCAGAAGCAATCTTCGCCGCCATGTCCGCCGGCGCCGCCAGGCGCTTGTCGTTCAGGTGGCCGCATTTCTTCGGCAGCAGCTGGTCCTCGATGTGCACCGCCGCGGCCCCGGCATCCTCGAACGAGCGCACCATGTGCATGACGTTCAGCGCTTCACCATAGCCGGTGTCGCCATCGACGAGCACCGGCAGCCCGGAAGCGCGCGCGACCTGGCGCACGAAAAAGCACACCTCGTCGACGGTGATCATGCCAAGGTCGGGTATGCCCATGGAGGCCGTCATGGCCGCGCCGGACAGGTACAGCGCCTCGAAGCCGTGCGCCCGCGCCTGCAGGCCCGCAAGTCCGTTGTGGGCGCCGGGAATCTGCAGGATCGACGGACGGCTCAGGAGCTGCGCGAAGCGCTCGCCGGCCGGCAGCTTCGGCAGGTCTTCAGCCACCAGGTAAGTCACAGGTCCCCCGCATACAGGTCCACGTAATCGCTGACCGGCATCCGCATCAGCCGCCCGGCGTCCATCGACGCCGACAGAATGGTCTGTTGCTGCGGCTCCGGGAAGCGCCGCGCGAGGTTCCGGCGGAACTTGGCCAGCAGCAGCGGGATGCCTTCCTCGCGCCGGCGCCGGTGCCCTATCGGGTATTCGACGACGACTTCCGGGAGCCGCGTGCCATCCTTGAGCGTCACGGTCAGTGCATTCGCTATGGAGCGCTTCTGCGGGTCCAGGTAGTCGGCGGTGAATGACGGATCCTCGACGCAATCGATCCTTGCGCGCAGCGCGTCGATGCGCGGATCGCCGGCGACGTCGTCCTCGTAATCGGCAGCCGTCAGGCGGCCGTACAGCAGCGGCACCGCGACCATGTACTGGATGCAATGGTCGCGATCGGCCGGATTCGCGAGCGGTCCCTTCTTGTCGATGATGCGGATGCAGGCCTCGTGCGTGCGGATCGAGATCCGCTCGATGTCCGCCGCGCTGCGTCCCATCGCGCGCAGCCGTTCATGCAGCGTCATGGCCGCCTCGACGGCCGTCTGTGAATGGAACTCCGCCGGGAACGAGATCTTGAACAGCACGTTCTCCATCACGTAGGACCCGTAGGGCCGCGAAAGCCTGAAGGGCTGGCCCCTGAAGGAGACGTCGTAGAAGCCCCAGGTCTTTGCCGTCAGCACCGTCGGATAGCCCATCTCGCCGGTCTTCGCGATCAGCGCGAGGCGCACGGCCCGGCTGGTCGCGTCCCCCGCCGCCCAGCTCTTGCGCGAGCCGGTGTTGGGCGCGTGGCGATAGGTGCGCAGGCTCTGCCCATCGACCCACGCGAGCGAAACCGCGTTGATCGTCTGCTCGCGGTCGAGCCCCAGCAGCTGGGCAACGACGGCGGTCGAGGCGACCTTGACGAGTACGACATGATCGAGCCCGACGCGGTTGAAGCTGTTCTCCAGCGCGAGGATGCCCTGGATCTCGTGGGCCCTGATCATCGCGGTCAGGACATCGCGCATGACGGGCGGCTTCGCGCCGGCGCCCGGCGCATTGCGCGCGAGCCAGTCTGCGACCGCGAGGATGCCGCCGAGGTTGTCGGACGGATGGCCCCACTCGGCCGCGAGCCAGGTGTCGTTGAAATCGAGCCAGCGGATCATTGCCCCAATGTTGAACGCGGCCTGCACGGGATCGAGCTGAAAGCGCGTGCCCGGAACTCTGGCGCCGTGCGGCACGATCGTGCCCGGCACCAGCGGGCCCAGCAGCTTCGTGCAGGCCGGGTATTCGAGTGCCTCCAGGCCGCAGCCGAGCGTGTCGAGGAGGCAATGCCGGGCCGTCTCATATGCCAGCGCGCTGTCGATCGGGGTGTCGCGGACATAGTCGGCGATATCGACCAGTACCTGGTCGGGCTTGGGGCGGGTCGCAGCGAAGTGGCTCATGCGCCTATCGTAGCGCCCGGCGTACACCGCGTCGATTCATCCAGTGATACGACCGATGCGGCCAGCCGCGCGAGTCCGGCGCGCGTGTGCGCAACACGCGCGCCACCGCCACCGCCCACGCACCACGCTGCCTGCAGCGCGGCGCCAAGCGCCGCGCACTCATCCTCGCCGACCTTGACCACCGGCACGCCGAAGGAATCGGCAATGATCTGGCGCCACACCGCCGATCGCGCGCCACCGCCCGTCAGGCGAATCTCCCGCGGCCTGACGCCGCAGCGGGCCAGGGCATCGAGGCCATAATGCAGGCCGCGCGTGACACCCTCGACCGCGGCGCGTGCGAGATACGGCGGCGTCAGCGCCCCGAGGGTCAGGCCTTCGAGCGATCCGGTGGCGAGCGGCAGATCCGGCGTGCGCTCGCCGACAAAATAAGGCTTCAGGGTCAGCCCGCCCGCCCCGGGTGGCGCTGCGGCCACCGCCCTGTCGAATGCGGCGTGCGTCCAGCCGAACAGGCGCCGGAACTGCTCCGTCACGAGCGTCACGTTCATCGTGCACACCAGCGGCAGCCATCCGCCGGTCGAATCGCAGAACGCCGCGGTCTCGCCGCGGGAGTCGACGACGCTGCGTCCGCTGTACGCGAACAGCGTGCCGCTCGTGCCGAGGCTCAGGCTGACCACGCCGGGGCGCACATTGCCGGTGCCGATGGCCGCCATCATGTTGTCGCCGCCCCCGGCGCTGATGACGATATCCGCCGGCAGCCCGTAACGGCGCGCGAGCGGCGCGCGCAGCATGCCCGCCGACGCGGCCGAGCTGTGCAGCGGCGGCAGCCAGTCCATCAGGTTGGCGTCGATGGCGCCGATCGCGGCCGCGGACCAGCGCCGCCGGCGCACGTCCAGCAACGCCGTCCCGGATGCATCGCCGCACTCCATCGTACAGCGCCCGGTCAGGTGCAGGTTCAGGAAATCGTGCGGCAGCAGCACGTGCCGCAGGCGGCGATAGTTGCGCGGCTCATGGCGCTTCATCCACAGGATCTTTGGCGCCGTATAACCCGGCAGGAACGGCAGGCCGATCCGCCGGATCACTTCGCGCCGGCCGCCCAGGCGTTCATTGAGCCAGTCGCTCTCCCGGACCGTGCTGGTGTCGCACCAGAGCTTCGCCGGACGGATCACCTCGAGGTTCTCATCCAGCGGCACGAACCCGTGCTGCTGTCCGGAGACGCCGATGCCCCTGACGCGCGCGCGATCGATCCGGCGCGTGACCTGGCGCAGAACGCGATCGAGCGCCGCGATCCAGGCCTGCGGGTGCTGCTCCATGTGCCGCGGCGGCAATCCGGCGATCAGTGCATGCGGGGCATGCGCGCGCGCAACGATGCGCCGCTCATCGGTGTCGAGAACCAGGGCCTTGACGCTCTGCGTGCCACTGTCGATGCCGATGAACAGCGCCATGAGGTCAGTGCCGCTCTGCGTGCACGTAGCGCATCACGAGGTTCTCGAGGTACTCCTGCCGGCCGGAACGCAGCTGCGGCTCGTCCGACTGCAGGACCAGGTGTTCCAGTTCCCGGAATCCGATGCGACGCTCGGCAATATTGCGGCCGATGCCGCTGTCGTAGCTCGCATAACGCTCGGCCAGGTGCCTGTCGAAGACTCCGTCCGCGATGATCTGGCGCGCGATCTTGAACGCCAGCGCGTACGCATCGAAGCCGCCGATGTGCGCGTGGAACAGGTCCTCCGGATCGACGCTTGGCCGGCGCAGCTTGGCATCGAAATTCAGGCCCCCGTGGCCGAGCCCGCCGGCGCGCAGGATCGACGCCATTGCAATGGTGAGTTCCCGGACGTCGGTGTTGAACTGGTCGGTGTCCCAGCCGAGCAGCGGATCCCCCGTGTTCGCGTCGATCGAACCCAGCATCCCGTGGGCCGCCGCGGTTTCTATTTCGTGATGGAACGTGTGCCCGGCCAGTGTCGCGTGGTTGGTCTCGACATTGAACTTGAAATGCTTTTCAAGCCCGTGCGTACGCAGGAACGCGATGCCGGCGGCAACGTCGAAATCGTACTGATGCTTGGTCGGCTCCTTCGGCTTCGGTTCGATCAGGAACTGGCCCTTGAAGCCGATTTCCCGGGCATAGTCGACCGCCATGTGCAGGAACGCGGCCAGGTGCGCCTGCTCGCGTTTCAGGTCGGTGTTGAGCAGCGTTTCGTAGCCTTCCCGGCCGCCCCAGAACACGTAGTTCTCGCCGCCGAGTTCCTGGGTGATCTCGAGCGCCTTCTTGACCTGGGCCGCCGCAAACGCAAACACCTTCGCATCGGGGTTCGTGGCAGCCCCGCACATATAGCGGGGATGGGAGAACAGGTTCGCCGTTCCCCACAGCAGGCGCACGCCGGTGGCCTCCTGCAGGGCCTTTGCCCGCGCCACGACGATATCCAGCAACCGATTGGTTTCCTTGAGATTATCTCCCTCGGGGGCGATATCCCGGTCATGGAAGCACCAGAAGGGAGCGTGCATCTTGACGTTGAACTCGAATGCCGCTTCCAGCCGCGCCTGCGCGACGCCAAGCGCGTCGCCGCCACGCTCCCAGTCCCGCGCGATCGTCCCGGCGCCGAATACGTCGCTGCCGGTGCCGCGGAAGCTGTGCCAGTAGGCCACCGAGAATCGCAGGTGATCCTTCAGCGGACGTCCATCGACCATTTGCGCCGGATCGTAGTGCCGGAACGACAGCGCCCGGCGGCTTTGCGGACCCTCGTAGGAAATCTGCGGAATATCCCTGAAAAACTCCTGCGACATGGTTCCCCCCTCGCCGGATTGGTTTGCTGAGCCCCGGCGTCTTATTTTAGGAGGAAGTGTACAGTTACGGACGCAGGGAGAGTAAATGCAAAATGGCCTGACGAGCGAACAGCGCGCCTTCTACCGGGCCAACGGCTACCTGGTCGGGCTGCCGCCGGTATTCACGCGGGTCGAGGTGGCGCAGCTCGGTTCCGAGCTGCCCGGTCTGCTCGCGCTGCTGCGCCCCGGCGAGACCAGCAAGGATATCCGCGAGTGGCATGAAGAGAGCCGCTGGCTCTACGACATCTGCATGAATCCGCGGATCCTGGACCTGGTCGAAGGCATCCTCGGGCCGGACTTCTTTCTATGGGCCAGCAATTTCTTCATCAAGGAGCCGCGCTCGGGCGAATCCGTCGGCTGGCATCAGGACGCCTACTACTGGCCGATTGCACCGCACCATTCGGTTACGGTGTGGGTCGCCTTCACGGATGTGGACGTCGGCAACGGCGCGATGAAGGTGGTCCCGGGCTCGCACGAGGCCGGCGTCATCCGCCACAGGCGCCTCGATCACACCGACTCGGTGCTGACGCTCGAGCTCGAAAAAGGCAGCTTTCGCGACGATACCGCGGTATCGCTCGAACTGCCGGCGGGGCAATGCTCGCTGCACGACGATCGCCTGATTCACGGCTCGCCGCCCAACCCGTCGGACCGGCGCCGCATCGGGCTGGCGATCCGTTACTCCGGAACGGATGTCAGGAACGACCCCCGCGTGAACCCGCATTTCAAGGCCTACCTGTGCCGCGGCGCCGATGTCCACCGGCTGAATCCGCCCGGGGCAATTCCGAACCGACGGTTCGGCCGTCCGGACTTCAGGCCGGTCAGCATCGAGGAATTTACGCAGTCCCGATGATCGTGGTTTATCCTTAGCCGCGCCATGGAAAGCACCCAGGAAAAGCAGCCGGTCTCGTGGTACCGGGTTCCCGTGCCGCGCGAGGACCTGGTGCAGCTGACCCGGCGCAGCGATCTGCTGGGGGCCCTGCAGACACTGGGGCATCTCGGCCTGCTGGCAACCACCGGGACGCTCGCGTTCCTGGGCGCCCAGCGCTGGAACTGGCCGTGGGAAGCGGTCGTTGCGATCGTGTTCGTGCACGGCATGTGCTGGAATTTCCTGATCAACGGGTTTCACGAGCTGCTGCATGAGACGGTGTTCAGGACGCGGTGGCTGAACGGCTTTTTCCTGCGGATCTTCAGTTTCCTCGGCTGGCACAACCATCATCAGTTCTGGGCCAGCCACACCGAGCATCACAAATACACGCTGCATCCGCCGCACGACCTCGAGGTCGTGCTGCCGGTCAGGCTGACGTTGCGCGACTTCGCCGACAGCGCCGTCGTCAACCTCAAGGGACTGGTCCAGTCGTTCAGGACCAACCTGCGTCATGCGCGCGGCAGGCTCGAGGGCGAATGGGAGCACGCGCTGTTCGACAACGAGCCGGACAAGGCGCGCCGGATGTTCAACTGGTCGCGGATCCTGCTCGCGGGCCACGCCGCCATTGCCGTGCTGGCGCTGTGGATGCACTGGTGGATGCTGGTCGTGCTGGTGACCTTTGCGCAGTTCTACGGCGGCTGCCTGTTCTTCCTGTGCAACAACACGCAGCACGTCGGACTCCGAGATTTCGCCGGCGACTATCGCGACTGCTGCCGCACGATTTACCTGCACCCGGTGGTGCGCTTCCTGTACTGGCACATGAACTACCACACCGAGCATCACATGTACGCCGCGGTGCCGTGCTACCGGCTGGCCCGGCTGCACCGGCTGATCAGCTCCGAGCTGCCGGATTGTCCCCGGGGGCTCTATGCAACCTGGAAGAGCATTGCGATGATCCTCGCGCGGCAGAAGAGCGATCCCACCTATCAGTATTCGCCGATTTTCGCCGCCAGGGCCCCGCGCCCGGAATGACACGCCGCAGGTTCACGTGATTAGGGATGTCGCCGATGCAATAACCTGCTCCGGCTTCGGCCACCTGCCCGACGGCACGGCCGTCGATCTGTACCGGCTGCGCAATCGCCATGGCATGGAGGCGCGCATAGCGACCTATGGCGGGATCGTCACGTACCTGACGGCCCCGGACCGCCATGGGCGCTATGCCGACGTGGTCCTCGGCTACGACACACTCGCCGGCTATCTGCGCAAAAGCCCCTACTTCGGCGCGCTGATCGGGCGCTACGGCAATCGCATCGCACGGGGGACGTTCTCGCTGAATGGCGTCAGGCACGCGCTAGCCCTGAACAATCCGCCGAATTCCCTGCACGGCGGCAACGTCGGCTTCGACAAGGTCGTCTGGAAGGTGACCGGCGCATCGCTGACGCCGGCCGGGCCGGCGCTGGCCCTTGCCTACGTCAGCGCGGACGGCGAGGAAGGATACCCGGGAACGCTGAGCGTCAGCGCGACCTATACGCTGGGCGAGGACGACAGCCTGCAGCTGCGGTTCACGGCATCGACCGATCGCGACACGGTGGTCAATTTCACGCACCATTCCTATTTCAATCTGCGCGGACACGGCGATGTCCTGGATTCAATCGTGCAGATCAACGCCGGCGAGTTCACGCCCATCGACAGCACGCTGATACCGACGGGGGAACTGCGCAGCGTAAGCGGTACGCCGCTGGATTTTCGCCAGCCGGCGCCGATCGGCGCGCGGATCGCAGCCGACGAAGAGCAGATCCGCTTCGGCCAGGGCTATGACCACAACTGGGTCATCGACAAGCCCGCGGGCACTCTCGGGGTCGCGGCAACGGTCTGCGAGCCGCACAGCGGCCGCGTTGTGGAGGTCAGCTCCACCGAACCCGGGCTGCAGTTCTATTCGGGCAATTTCCTCGACGGCACGATCAAGGGCAAGGACGGCCGGGTCTACCGGCGCCGCCACGGGTTTGCGCTGGAACCGCAGCATTATCCGGATTCGCCGAATCATCCGCACTTCCCGTCCACGCTCCTGCGGCCGGGGCAGGCCTTCAGCAGTGTCATGTCCTACCGGTTTTACGCGCGCTAGAGACATGACCGATCCCGTAAAACTGGGCGCGGATTTCCGGGCGCGATTCGGCGCCGAACCGCAGCTCTTCCAGGCACCCGGGCGCGTGAACCTGATCGGCGAGCACACGGACTACAACTCGGGCCTCGTGATGCCCGCCGCGATCCGCTTTTACACGACGGTCGCCATTGCGCCGCGCGCCGACCGGCAGCTGCGGATTCATTCGGCGAATTTCGCCGAGACCCGTGTAGTGCCGCTGCCCGGACCTCGGGACATGCCCTCGCGCGAGGGCCAGGGCACGCACTGGGTCGACTACGTCTGCGGGGTCGCGTGGGCGCTGCAGGAGCTGGGCATTGCGCTGCGCGGCGCTGACCTGCTGATTTCTGGCGACGTGCCGCTCGGCGCCGGGCTGAGCTCATCGGCGGCGCTCGAAGTGGCCGCCGGTCTCGCGCTGTCCAGCAACGTCGGTCACCCCCTGGGGGGCATGCAGCTTGCCAGGGCCTGTCAGCGCGCGGAGAACCAGTACGTCGGCATGCGCTGCGGGATCATGGACCAGTTTGCCTCGGTCCACGGGCGCGCCGGTTGTGCGCTGATGCTCGACTGCCGTTCCCTCGAGCACCGGCTGTTGCCGCTGCAGAGGGCGGACGAGGCTCCCGGCCGGGCTGCGCAGCTGGTCATCTGCAACACCATGGTGCGCCACCGGCTTGCCGGCAGCGAATACAACCGGCGCCGCGAACAATGCGAGCAGGGGGTTCGGGACCTGGCGCGCGCGGTGCCGGGGATCGCAACGCTGCGGGACGTGTCGAGCGACCTGCTGCGCGCGCACGCCGACGCACTGGATCCGCTGATATACCGGCGCTGCCGTCACGTGGTCACCGAGAACGAGCGGGTCAGCGCCGCGGCGCGCGCACTCGAGGCGGCGGATCTCGAGGAGTTCGGCCGGCAGATGCGCGACTCGCACCGCAGCCTGCGCGATGATTACGAGGTCAGCTGCGATGAACTCGATCTGATGGTGCGCCTGGCCGAATCGATCGACGGCGTGTATGGCGCGCGCATGACCGGCGGCGGTTTTGGCGGCTGCACGGTCAATCTCGTGCGCAGCGCGGACGTCGAGCAGTTTCGCGCGCGGATCGCGGGCGGGTACGCTCGTGCAACCGGACACCGTGCCGAGATTTACGACTGCGAGGCCGCGGATGGGGCCGCACCCGTCCGGCTCGCGTAGGATGGAAGCCGCATGACTTCGAAGGATCTGAACCTGCAGGGCGATGTACACCGGCGCCGCAATCCGCTGACCGGCGAGTGGGTGCTGGTTTCGCCGCACCGTACGGACAGGCCCTGGCAGGGACAGACCGAGGCGCCCGCCGCGGCGCCGGCGCAGGCCTACGACCCGGCCTGCTACCTGTGCCCCGGCAATCGCCGCGCCGACGGCAGCGTCAACCCGGCCTACGGGTCGACGTTCGTGTTCGACAACGACTTCCCGGCGCTGCGCCCACAGGGTCCGGCCGCGGGCGCGGGCGCCGGCACCCTGCTGCAGGCGCAGGGCGAGAGGGGACGATGCCGGGTCATCTGTTATTCGCCGCGTCATGACCTGACGCTCGGCCAGATGCCGCTGGCGGGCATCCGGCAGGTCGTCGACACCTGGGCTGAGCAGACCTCGAGCCTCGGCGCGGAATCCTTCGTCAATGCGGTCACGATCTTCGAGAATCGCGGCGCGATGATGGGTGCGAGCAACCCGCACCCGCACGGACAGGTGTGGACCAACGACAGCCTGCCGAACGAAATGGCCCGCGAATCCGCGCACCAGGCGTCTCACCTGCATCAGCATGGCACCTGCCTGCTGTGCGACTACGTTGCCGTGGAGCTTGCCCTGGGCGAGCGCACCGTCTGCGCAAACGAGCAGTTCGTCTCGATCCTACCCTTCTGGGCGGTGTGGCCGTTCGAGACGCTGGTCCTGCCGCGCCGGCACTGCGGTTCGCTCGCTGCACTGGACTCACCGGGCCGCGACGGCTTCGCGCGGATCCTCAAGGAGCTTACCCGGCGCTACGACGGGCTCTTCGACATCAGCTTTCCGTATACGATGGGGCTGCACCAGCAGCCCACCGACGGCGAGACGCATGCCGGATGGCATCTACATGCGCACTTCTATCCGCCGCTGCTGCGCTCGGCCACGGTGCGCAAGTTCATGGTCGGCTACGAGATGCTGGCGGGCCCGCAGCGGGACATCACGCCGGAATCTGCGGCCGCCCGGTTGCGCGAGGTACGCATCGCATGAGACGCAAAGGCTCTGGCGCGTTGGGCCGCTGCCTGCTGATCGGTGCCTGCGCCATGCTGGCGATGAGCGCCCGGGGGGCGACCACGCTGAAACTCGTCGAGGTGCTGACGAGCACCGAGCGCACGGAGACACTGAAGGCGCTGGTACAGAAGTTCGAGAGCCAGAATCCGGGCGTTCGCGTCGAGATCACCTCGCTGCCCTGGGGATCCGCGTTCGAGAAGTTCGCGACGATGGTTTCCGCGGGCGATGTGCCCGACGTGGTGGAGATGCCGGACCGGTGGGCATCGCTGTATGCCGGCAACGGCAGGCTGGAAAGCCTGGAGCCGTATCTGGCGAAATGGAGCGAGACCAGCGCCCTCAACGAGCGCACGCTGCAGATGGCGCGATCGGTCGACAACACGGCCTACCTGTTGCCCTATGGCGTGTACCTGCGCGCGCTGTTCTACAACAAGAAGCTGTTCCGCCAGGCCGGCATCAGCGCGCCGCCGCGCACCCTGGACGAGTTCCTGCAGATATCCAGGAAGATCTCCGCGCTGCCGGGCAAGTATGGGTACTGCCTGCGCGGCGGCCAGGGGGGATTGAACTCGTGGATGATTTTCGGCGCCGGCATCGCCGGGACCAATGCCTATTTCAGGCCTGACGGCACGTCGACGCTGGCCGACCCGGAATGGATCAGGGGACTGACCTGGTTCATCGACCTGTACCGAAACGGCCTGGCGCCGAAGGACAGCGTGAACTGGGGCTTCAACGAGGTCGTCGCGGCCTTTTACGCGGGCAACTGCGCGATGGTCGACCAGGACCCGGATTCACTGATCGCGATCGCGCAGCGCATGAAGAGCGAGGATTTCGGCGTCGCCCCGATTCCGAAGGGCCCGTCGGGCAAGGCATTCCCGACGACCGGGTGGACCGGATGGTCCATTTTCCGCAGCAGCGAGCACAAGGACCTGGCCTGGAAGCTGATCCAGACGCTCGACGATCCGGCGGGCAACCTGGCCTGGAACAAGCGCGTCGGCGCGCTGCCGGTGTACAGGTCCGCCGAGAAGGATCCCATCTATGCCGGCGAACAGATGAAGGGATGGTTCGACGAGCTCGGCGACAAGGACGAGGTGCCGACGCCGATGCCGACCCAGCTGCCGGGCTTTGCCTACTTCGCCGACTCGCTCGTCGTTCGCACCGGACAGCAGGCCCTGCTCGGGCAGATCTCGCCCGCCGAGATGGCGCGGCAATGGGCCGGCTACCTGACCAAGGCCCGGCAAAAGCAGATGGCGGGCAGATAGAGCGATGAGGCCCGCGACACGAGCATCCGGCGGTTCGCGGAACTGGAATCCGCGCCGCATCCTGCTCAGGCTGGAGCCGTATTTCTATACCGTCCCGTCCCTGGTCCTGATCGCGGCGATCATGCTCGTGCCGCTTGTCGTCGGCCTCTCCTATGCGTTCCATGACATCACGCTGCTCGATCCGCTGAGCGGCGATTTCGTCGGCCTGGACCATTTCCGCGAACTCTACGCGGACGCCAGCTTCTGGAATGCGCTGCGCAACACCGTGACCTGGACCGTGAGCAGCGTCGTGCTGCAGTTCGGCCTGGGCCTGATACTGGCGCTGCTGCTGAATCGCCCGTTCCACGGCCGGCGGCTGATCCAGCTTTGCGTGTTCCTGCCCTGGGCCGTGCCGAGCTTCCTGTCGGGGCTGAACTGGGCGTGGCTGTTCAACCCGGTCGTCGGGCCCCTGCCGTACTGGCTCGCCGCGGCCGGCGTGATGAAGACGCCCGACAATCTGCTGTCCGATCCTGACCATGCCCTGTGGGGACCGATCGTCGCCAACGTCTGGTGGGGCATCCCGTTCTTTGCGATCACGCTGCTTGCCGCCCTGCAGTCCATCCCGAAGGACCTGTACGAGGCGGCGACGATCGACGGCGCGGGGCCGTGGCAGCGCTTCCGGCACATCACGCTGCCGCTGCTGGCGCCGGCGATCGCCATCACGGTGATGTTGCGCACCGTGTGGATCGCGAACTTTCCCGACCTGATTGTCGTGATGACCCGGGGCGGACCGGCCGATTCGACGCAGATCCTGTCGAGCTACATATTCACGCAGGCATTCCAGCGGCTGGATTTCGGCTACGCCTCGGCGGTGGCCGCGGTGCTGCTCGTGCTGCTGCTGCTCTACGCCCTGGCGCTGGTGGCACTGCGCCAGGCGCTCGCAGCGCGGACCTGAGCGGCATATGGCACGCCGGCTCCGCATCCGTCCGTACTGGTTCCTGCACTACGCGCTGCTGGCGGCTTTTGCGGCATTTGCGCTGTTTCCGCTTTACTGGCTGGTCAAGGTCTCGGTGACCCCGGATGACCTGCTGTACAGCGAGGGCGTGCGCATGTGGCCTTCGCAGACGACGTTCACGCACTACGTCTCGGTCCTGCGCCATACGTCGTTCCCGCTGTTCTTTCGCAACAGCGTGATCGTCGCGAGCACGACGTCGGTGCTGGCAACGCTGATCGCCACCGCCGCCGGATACGGTTTTTCGCGGTTCCGGTTCCGCGGCAGATTCCTGATCTTCGGCGTACTGATGGTGACGCAGATGTTTCCGCTGGTGATGATCGTTGCGCCGATATTCCGCCTGCTCTCGCCGCTCGGCCTGACCAACAGCCTGACCGGTCTCGTAATCGTCTACACTGCCTTCAACGTGCCTTTTGCCAGCTTCCTGATGCAGTCATTTTTCGACTCGATTCCGCGCGACCTCGAAGAGGCCGCGATGATCGATGGGGCGACGCGATTTCGCGCCTTTCGCGCCATCATCGTACCCCTGACCCTGCCGGGGCTTGCCGCCACGCTGGGTTTCGTCTTCACGGCGGCCTGGAGCGAATTGCTGTTCGCGCTGATGCTGAACTCCTCGAGCGCCGCCAGCACGTTTCCTGTCGGCCTGCTGGCCTTCGTCTCCAAGTTCTCGGTCGATTTCGGCCAGATGATGGCTGCGGGCGTGCTGGCGCTGCTGCCGGTCTGCGGCTTCTTCCTGCTGATCCAGCGCCACCTGGTCCAGGGGCTCACGGCCGGCGCGGTCAAGGGCTGACGCATGGCGGCCATCTCGATCAGAGGCGTATCCAAGCAATACGGCAGCGTACCGGTACTGCGCGGCATTGACCTCGAGATCGGCGATGGGGAATTCGTCGTGCTCGTGGGACCGTCCGGCTGCGGCAAGTCGACGCTGCTGCGGCTGATCGCGGGGCTCGAGGAGATCACGACCGGGGAGATCCGCATCGACGACCGGGTGATCAATGACCTGGCGCCAGGGGAACGCGATCTGGCGATGGTATTCCAGTCCTATGCGCTCTATCCGCACATGACCGTGCGCGAGAACCTGAGCTTCGGCCTGCGGCTGCGCGGCATCGCGCCCGCGCGGATCGACGGGCTGGTGCAGGGCGTCAGCGAAAGACTGGGGCTCGTCGAGCTGATGGCGCGCAAGCCCCGCGAACTGTCCGGGGGGCAGCGCCAGCGCGTCGCGATGGGCCGCGCGATCGTGCGCGAGCCGAAGGCCTTCCTGTTCGACGAGCCCCTGTCGAATCTCGATGCGAGGCTGCGCGAACAGATGCGCTACGAAATCCGCCGCCTCTATCACGAACTGCGCACCACCTCGGTCTACGTCACTCACGATCAGGTCGAGGCGATGACGATGGCCGACCGGATCGTGGCCATGAACGACGGCATCGCGCAGCAGGTCGGACCACCGCAGGCGCTGTACGACGATCCTGCCAACCTGTTCGTCGCCGGCTTCATCGGTTCGCCGGCCATGAACCTGCTGGAGGCGACACTGGCGGAATCGGCCGGTACCACGACGGTGATGATAGGCCAGGACAGGCTCGCGGACGTGCCGCCACCGGCGCGCGTGCGGGGCGACGGCCGGGTGATCGCGGGCATCAGGCCCGAGCGGATCTCGATCGGGCCGGCGAATGGCGGAATTGCCGCCGAGGTCGAGCTGGTCGAGGCGACCGGACTCGGCATCGTGCTGCACGTGCGGGCAGGCGGCCAGTCGCTGAAGATCTATACGACCGAACGTCTCCGGTTCGCGCCCGCGGAGACGGTCGGCATTCTGATCAAGCCGCCGGACGTGCTGCTGTTCGATCCGGACAGCGGGCTTCGGTTGCGAACCACGACGCCAGGAGCATACACACCATGAGCATCCCCGACCTGCGCTTTGCGATGATCGCCCTGCCTTTGCTGCTGGGGGCATCGGCCGCGTCCGGCCCATCGGCACTGGCCGCCGGCGGCGATTCCGATTACGCCGCGAGGGTCGAGCGCGTGCTCGCCGCGACGCCGCTGATCGATGGCCATAACGACCTGCCGTGGGAGCTGCGCACCCGCACCAACGGACACCTGCAGTCCATCGACCTGAAGAGCGATACCTCGAAAATCCCGCCGCCCGCCGATGGCGCGGCGCTGATGACGGATATCCCGCGCCTGCGCGCCGGCCGCGTCGGTGCCCAGTTCTGGTCGGTGTGGATCCCGGCCGGAACGCACGGCTTCGAAGCGGTCCAGGAAACGATGGAGCAGATCGACCTGGTCAAGCGGCTCGCGGCGCTGTATCCGGCCGACCTGGAGATGGCTTACTCGGCAGCCGACATACGCCGCATTCACCGCGCCCATCGCATTGCCTCGCTGATCGGCATCGAGGGCGGCCACCAGATCAACGACTCGCTCGCGGTGCTGCGGCAGATGTACGACCTCGGTGCGCGCTACATGACCCTGACCCACTCGCTGACGACCGACTGGGCCGACTCGGCCACCGATGCGCCGGCGCACCACGGGCTGACGCCTTTCGGCATCGAGGTGGTTCACGAGATGAACCGGATCGGCATGCTGATCGATTTAAGCCACGTGTCGCCGGAGACGATGCGCATGGCGCTGCGGGAGAGCGCCTCTCCGGTGATCTTCTCGCACTCCTCGGCGCGTGCCCTGGTCGACCACCCGCGCAATGTGCCCGACGATGTATTGCGCCTGGTCGCCGCGCAGGGCGGTGTCGTGATGGTCAACTTCGCCACGGGCTACGTCTCGGACGAGATGCGCCGCTGGGAGGCCGACCGCGACGCCGAGAAGGCCCGCTACGATTCACCGCCTTTCGGCGGCCTGTACATCGGCCAGCCGGAGCGCGCCAAGGCAGCGCTCGAAGCCTGGGATGCGAGTCATCCGCGCCCCGCGGTCATCCTCGCGCAGGTCGCGGATCATGCCGATCACATTCGTGCGATCGCCGGCATCGATCATGTCGGCATCGGCTCCGATTTCGACGGCATACCGGCCGGACCGGTCGGCCTCGATGGCGTCGACAAGTTCCCGGCCCTGCTCATCGAACTGATGCGCCGTGGCTGGAGCGACGCCGATATCGCCAAAATTGCCGGCGAGAACGTCCTGCGCGTGATGAGCGAGGCGGAACACGTCGCGGCGCGGCTGCGCACCGAGAGGGTCGCCTCGGAAGCCGTGGTCGAGGCACCATCCCCGCCGCACTAGCGCATGAACGCGAATAGCCGTCCGCCCGACAGGGAAGCGCACCCGGGCATCCGCTTCGAGGATGACCGCTTCCTCGAGTTCCCCTCGATCCGCTGGTCATTGTCGCACCTGCGCGACCTTGCGCGCACCGCAACGGTCGCGCGCGCGGACACGGCAGCCAGCGACCTGGGTGTCGCCAGTCCGGCCACGCAGTCGGCGATCGATGCGATGCCATTCACGGATCTGGAAGGGCGCAGGCGTCGCTGGTCGGAATCGCTGGCGGATACCTACACGGACGGCATCCTGGTCCTGCACCGCGGTCGCCGCCAGTACGAGAGATATTTCGGCGCCCTGGAACCGGAGCGCCTGCACGCCTGCTTTTCCATCACCAAATCCTATGTGGCGACGCTCGCGGCGACGCTGCTGCACGAGCATGCGCTCGAGGAACAAAGAACCATCGGTCACTATCTGCCCGAACTCGCCGCCAGCGCGTTTGCGGACGCCACGCTGCGCCAGGTCCTGGACATGCAGGTCGACATCGCGTTTGCCGAAGACTATGCCGACCCGGCCACCGATTTCTGGGGTTATGCGCGCGCCGCGGGGCTGCGGCCGCTGCCGACGGATTACCGCGGGCCGCGCGGCATCCATGGCTATCTGCAAGCCCTGCGCGGTGGCGGCGGACACGGGCGGGTCTTTTCGTACAAGAGCGTCAACACCGACGTGCTTGCCTGGGTCATCACGCGGGTCACCGGCGAATCGCTGTCGGCGCTGCTGTCGCGGCGTATCTGGTCGCGGATAGGCTGCGAGCAGGATGCCTGCATCGTGGTCGACGCCGATGGCGTCGAGATGGCCGGCGCGGGGCTCAATGCCTGCCTGCGCGACCTGGCCCGCTTTGGCGAGCTGATGCGTCGCGACGGCGACTGGAACTCGTCGGCGGTCATTCCCGCAGCGGTCGTAGCCGATATCCGCCGCGGGGCCGATCCGGCCAGGTTCGCACCGGCCGGGTATGCGCTGCTGCCCGGCTACTCCTACCGTTCCATGTGGTGGGTATCGCATGACGCGATGGGCGCCTACGAGGGCCGCGGAATCCACGGCCAGCGTCTCTACATCGCCCCGCAGGCGGAACTCGTGATCGCGCGCTTCGCATCGCACCCGGTTGCGGCGAGCGCCGCAAACGACGGCATCACGCTGCCGGCCTTCCGCGCGCTGGCGCAGCTGCTGCAATGATCGATCGGGACATCCAGGCACTGCGAGACGATCCGGCGTGGCTGCATGAGGCACTCGCGGGGCTGCCGGCGCTTGAGGTCACGGTCTTCGGCGACTTCTGTCTCGACGCGTACTGGCAGCTGGATGCGGGCCGCAGCGAGCTGTCGGTCGAGACCGGCCTGCCGGTGCAACGCGTCAGGCAGCAGCACTACGGCCTCGGCGGCGCAGGCAACGTCGTCGCGAACCTGATCGATCTGGGGGTCGGCCGCGTGCGCGCGATCGGCGTCGTGGGCGCGGATCCGTTCGGCGGGGAACTGATGCGCCTGCTGCGCGAACGCGGTGCCGACGGCGACGCGGGCATGATCGTCGATGAGACCTGGCAGACCCTGGTCTACGCCAAGCCCTACACCGCGCAGGTGGAGGGCCGCCGTATCGATTTTGGCGCATTCAGCGTCCTGACCGACCGATCCGCCGACGCGCTGCTGGGTGCCGTGGAGGCGGCAGCGCCCGCCAGCGCGGTCGTCATCCTGAATCAGCAGATTCCGCTGGGCGTCAGCACACCAGGCGTCATCGCGAGGCTGAACCAGGTCATCGCGCGGCACCCACGCACGCTGTTTCTCGCGGATTCGAGGCACCGGCCCGAGGCCTACCACGGCGCCGTACTGAAACTGAACTGCGAGGAGGCGGCGCATTACCTCGGCGTTCCCGCGGACTCGGGATTTCCGGAACAGACCGTGCGGCATCTCGCCGCACAGATCTCCGCAAGAACCGGGCGCTGCACATTCATCACCCGCGGCGAGCACGGCATCGTTGCCGCCGACGGGGACCGCGTCTGGCAGGTGCCGGGAATCCAGATCATCGGCAGGACCGACTCCGTCGGCGCCGGCGATACGGTCGTGGCCGCGATCGCCGCGATGCTGGGCAGGGGACAAACGCCACTGATCGCCGCCCAGGTCGCGAATATTGCGGCCGTGGTCACGACCCGGAAGCTGCAGACGACCGGCACGGCGTCGCCGGCCGAAATCCTCGAGTCCGGCGCGGATCCCGACTACGTCTACGCGCCGGAGCTTGCCGCCATGCCGCACCTGGCCCGGTACGCGGACGGAACCGGCATCGAGATCGTTCGCGATCTTCCCGGGGATCTTGACATCCGGGCCTGCATTTTCGACCACGACGGCACGCTGTCGACGCTGCGCGAAGGCTGGGAGGGCATCATGGAAGCGATGATGCTGAACGCCATCTTCGGTGAGGGCGCCGGAGGCGCGAGCCCGGTGCAGCTCGCGCAGGTGCAGCGCGACGTGCGCCAGTTGATCGATCACACGACCGGGGCGCAGACTCTGGTGCAGATGCAGGGCTTGCGCGACCTGGTCGGCAAATTCGGATTCGTGGGCGCGGACGCGATCCTGGATGCAGCCGGCTACAAGAGCATCTTCAACCGGGAACTGATGCGGGTGGTCGACGCCCGCATGCAGGAACTGCGATCCGGTCTCGTCGATCCGGCGCGTTATCGCATTCCCGGTGCAATGCCGCTGTTGCGCGAGCTGCAGCGGCGAGGTATCACGCTGTACCTGGCGAGCGGCACCGATCAGTCCGATGTGATCATCGAAGCCCGGGCCCTGGGCTATGCGGACGTCTTCGGGAATCGGATCTTCGGCGCGACCGGCGATGTGCGCATCGACGCCAAGAAAATGGTGCTGGAGCGGATGCGGCGCGATCACGGCCTGTCGGGTCGCCAGTTCGCCATGTTCGGCGATGGCCCGCTGGAGATACGCGAAACGAGAAAACGCGGCGCGGTGGCGATCGGCATCGCCAGCGACGAAGCCCACGGCGCCGCGGTGAACCCGTCCAAGCGCAGGCGGCTGGTGCGGGCCGGGGCCGACCTGATCATGGCGGACTTCGGACCCTGGGACAGCTTATTGAGGATACTGGGATGCAGATAGAATATCCGAAGCTGCTGAGCGTCGATCAGGTCCGCGAACAGCGCGACAGACTGGTTGCGGCCGGCAAGCGCCTGGTCTTCACCAACGGCTGTTTCGATATCCTGCATCGTGGACACGTGACCTACCTGACGTTCGCGCGCAACCAGGGGGACGCGCTGGTGGTGGGGCTGAACACCGATGCTTCGGTCAGGGCCAACAAGGGCGAGAACCGCCCCATCCATTCCGAACTCGACCGCGCGTTCGTGCTCGGATCGCTGCGGGCGGTCGACTACGTCGTGCTGTTCGGCGAACCGGAGCCCAGGGACATCATCGCCCGGATCCTGCCGCAGGTATTAGTGAAGGGCCGTGACTGGGCGCATTATGTGAGCGGGCGCGAAGTCGTCGAGGCAAACGGGGGCAAGGTCGTCCTCGCGGATCTCGTCGAAGGCCGGTCGACGTCGAATACGATCGAGCGCATCCTGCAGGTGTACGGGAAATCACGGAAAGCGCATGAATAGGAAAATCATCGTGACCGGCGCGGCCGGCTTCATCGGACGCAACGTCGTCGCCGGGCTCAATGCCCGCGGACGCGCGGACCTGCTGCTCGTGGATCTGCTGGGCCGGGACGACAAGTGGAAGAACCTCCGCGGACTGAAGTACGAGGACATCATTTCGCCGGATGAAATGCTGGCGCTGGTCGCCAGGAACGCGCTGAGCAACATCGAGGCGCTCATTCACCTCGGGGCCTGCAGCTCCACGACCGAGAAGGATGCCGATTTCCTGCTGCAGAACAATTATCGCTATACGCGCACCCTGTGCGAATGGAGCCTGGCCGGCCAGGTGCGTTTCGTGTACGCGTCGAGTGCCGCGACCTACGGCGACGGCAGCCGCGGTTACCAGGACGACGAAGCGTCGCTGGACGCGCTGCGGCCGCTCAACATGTACGGATATTCCAAGCACCTGTTCGACCTGTGGGCGCGCAACCGCCGCCTGTTGCGCCTGATCGTCGGACTCAAGTTCTTCAACGTCTACGGACTTCACGAGGACCACAAGGGCGACATGCGTTCGATGGTCAGCAAGGCGCACGAGCAGATCCGGCAGTCAGGCTGCGTCCGGCTGTTCAAATCGTATTCGCCCGACTACGCCGACGGCGAACAGATGCGCGATTTCATCTACGTCCGGGACGCGGTCGACGTCACGCTGCACTTCCTGGAGCACCCTGCGGTCGGCGGCCTGTTCAACTGCGGCAGCGGCAGGGCGCGCACGTGGAAGGAGCTGGCGCAGGCCACGTTCAGGGCGATGGGACTCGAGCCGCGGATCGAGTACATCGACATGCCCGAGGTCCTGCGGGGCAAATACCAGTATTTCACGCAAGCCCCGATGGCGAAGCTGCTGCAGGCCGGATACACGCGCCCGTTCACGTCGCTGGAAGACGGCGTCCAGGATTACGTGAGCACCTGTCTTGCCGGCGCTGACGGCGGCTAGGCCCTAGAACGGCACCCAGCTGCGCTGCCTGCTGCTCTCGATGGCCCGCTCGATGAAGCGCATGCCGCGCACCGCCGCACGGATTCCCGGCAGCGTCGCCGGCAGCGCGCTGGCAGGATCCTGCTGCCGCGCGATCAGGGCGTCGGCCAATTCCCCGTAGAGCACGGCAAACGCCTCGATGACGCCTTCCGGGTGCCCCGGCGGCAGGCGGAACGCCGCTTTTGCACTGCCGCTGAGGTAGGCCGCAGCGGCATGGCGGATCTCTTCCGGCCCGTCGGCCCAGCGGACCGTCAGGCGATTCGGGTCCTGCTGTTGCCAGTCGAGCGAGCCGTTCTCGCCGTAGACCCGCAGGCGCAGCTCGTTCAGCTCCCCGGTGGCGACCTGCGAAACCATCAATGCGCCGCCGGCACCGTTGGCGAGCGTCAGGATCGCATTGCAATCATCATCGAGCTGCCGTCCGGCGACCACCGAGCGCAACGTGGCATTCAGCGCGGTCACGTCCAGGCCGGTGACGTACTCGACGAGGTGAAACGCATGGGTGCCGATGTCGCCGATGCAGCCGCCCAGGCCATTGAACGCGGGATCCGCGCGCCAGGCTGCCTGCTTATGGCCGGTGCGTTCGACCGGCTGGCTCATCCAGCCCTGGAAATACTCGACGGCAACCTTGCGAATGGCGCCCAGCCGGCCGCTCGCGCACAACGCGCGTGCTTCGCGCACCATGCCATAGCCGGCATACGTGTGGGTCAGGCCATAGGGCAGGCCGGCACTGCCGACCGCCGCCTGCAGGGTCAGCGCCTCCTCAAAGGTGGCCGTCGCCGGCTTGTCGCTCATCACGGCAAACCCTGCCTGCAGGGCCGCTAGCGCGACCGGCAGGTGCAGGTGATTGGGGGTCGCGATGACGACGAAATCGATCGGGTCCGGCCGCTCGCGTTCGGCCCGCAGCATCTCCCGGTAGTCCGCGTAGGCCCTGCCCGGGTCAATGCCAAAGCCCTCGCCCGCCGTGCGCGACCGCTCGGCGGTCTGCGAAAAGGCGCCGGCGACCAGGCGGATCCGGCCGTCCATCTCCGCGGCGATCCTGTGCACCGGACCGATGAACGCACCCGGGCCCCCGCCCACCATGCCCATTCGTAGTTTGCGCGTCATCGGCTTCATCCCCCCGTTGCGAGCGGCCGGCCGGAACGATACCGGCTCCAGGTAGTATGATGGCCGGCGTGCGAGTCCTTCCGGGGCCCCGACCGACCGGACCGTCTCCAATGCCCGACAGTGTCGTGACGGCTTCCGCTGGGGTTACTTTACGGGTCGCGAACGGCATACACTATATTTTTTGCAGGAGGCTCACTTCATGGCGCTTTGGAAAGAAACCACGACCCCCGCTCCGGCGGCATCGGGCACTCCTGCGGCGCCCGCCGTGCCGGAGCGCACACCGATCGACCCGAGTCCCGCCAATACGGCGCGCAAGCCCAATGTGCAGCGTGCCGAGGGCGGTGATTCCGTGATTGCCGCCGGACTGACGATCGAAGGCAAGATTGAAGGATCCGGCAGCGTGCGCATCGCGGGACGATTCAAGGGCGATGTGCGCATCGACGGCAATTTCACGATCGAGGCCGGCGCACACCTGACCGGCCAGGTCATCGCTGCCGTGGTGTCGGTTGGCGGGGAATTGCAGGGCAATATCGAGTCGGCAAAGCGCGTCGACGTGCTCGAAGGCGGCGTCATCGTCGGCGACGTCAAGGCCGGCTCGATCACCGTCGCGGCCGGATCTCGCATGCGGGGCAATGTCCAGTTCGGCTGGGATGACGACAAGGTCGCGAAGCTCGACGTAGGCCGGATCAGCGACGGCCGTTGATCATGAGCGCTGTTCGGCCGGGTAGCGCGGGGGCATCTCGAACCTGTCCGCACTGCAAGGCGACGGTACTGGTCAGCGCGAATGTGTGTCCGGCCTGCCGGCATCATCTGCGCTTCAATACCAGCCTCAGCGAGCCCGAACCGGAGCGCATCAGCGCCATGTGCGTGGAGGGAACCCTCGCGGTTCCCGCCGCGCACGGGCAGTGCGAATATTGCGTCGTCGTATCCATCACCAATTCGCGCGGCGAGAAAATAGCGCGCCAGGTCATCGGCGTCGGCGCGCTGCAGCCCGGCGAGCCGCATTCCTACAGTTTTTCGATCGACCTGACGCCGGTGAAGGCCGGCGCCGATCGCAGGCGCCCGTGATCCGGGCGGTCGGCCGCTTCCCGCGCCAACAGCAGCCCACGCGCCTGATCCAGGAGCGACCCGGCGGCCTCGGGATCAAGCAGCCGGGTATCGAACAGCTCTTCGATCGCGGGCATTTCCGCAACGATTGACGTCATGACTTCGGCAAGCGCCGGGGCATCCAGGCTCAGCCACTGCCGGGCGTGCGTGGCATGGGCCGGCAGGCGAGCGTGCGGGCCGCTGCAGCGCCCAATATGGCCCGCCGCCAGTACCTCGGGTAATCGATGCCCGCACCCTGGCCAGTGCGATGATCTGCAGCGCGACGGCCGGCGGACCTGGAAACCGGATAGGACCCTGAAGCTTCGCCCGGATATCATTTAACATATTATTATTGTTCCGTCACGGTCTGGTCGAAGCCTCAAGTTGGCGGCATGGGGATCCTTAGCTGAAGCGCCGAGGCGAAAAAAGATCGCACCGCGGCCGCGCTGCCCCCGCCCGATCCTTTTGTTATGCGGGGTCTTTGTGTAATGTCCGCCGGAATGAAAAAGAACATCTATTTCCTCGCCGGCCTGCCGCGCAGCGGCTCGACGCTGCTGGCCAACATCATGGCCCAGAACCCCCGCATCCACGTCACGCCGACATCCGGCATCGTGGACATGCTGGTGCAGGTACGCAATGCCTGGGACCGCAACGACGCGTTCCGGGCGTCGGACCGCGCGCGCAGCGATGCGGCCAAGGAGGATGTGCTGCGCGCGATGCTCGAGGCCTACTTCGCCCGCATCGAACGGCCGGTCTGCATCGACAAGAACCGCTATTGGCCCGAGTTCCTGGAAATGGCATCCGGCATCCTCGGCGGCAGGGACCGGGTCAAGGTCCTGGTGTCGGTACGCGACCTGCGCGATGTGCTCGCCTCCTTCGAGGAGGTCTACCGCAAGACCTCGGCGTTCAGCGAGGTGCAGACCGACCCCGCCGTATCGTTGAAATTCAAGACGGCACAGGGCCGCGTCGACGTGTTCCTGGATGCGGCGCAGGTCGTCGGCCGCTCGTACATCGGGATCCGCGACGCGCTGACGCGCGGCTGGTCCGGCAACATGCACTTCATCGACTACGAGGACCTCACCCGCCAGCCGAAGCAGACGCTGTCCGGCATCTACCGCTTCCTCGGCGAAGAGGGCCACGAACATGACTTCAACCAGATCGAACAGGTGACCTTCGAGGATGACCTGGTGCATGGATTCAAGGACCTGCACACGATAAGGGCGCAGGTCAAACCGCAGGCGTCGAAATGGAGCCGGGTGTTCGATGAGCCGGTGTTCCAGAGCGCCACGTGGAAGCAGGTCGAGAGCGCGGCGACGTTCTGGAAGGCGCCCCGGAAGCCTGCCAAGTAGCCGATCGGCACCGCCGGTTCAGGTAATCTGCAGGCGCCGGAACACGAGGCATTTGGCCGCGTCGAACACCACCGCGAACACGGCGGCGGACGCGAGTGTAGCCGCGACGATCCATGGCGACAGCGCCGTCATGCCAAATCCGCCGATCGCAAGGATCGACGCGGCCAGGATGTCGCAGACCGAGGATGCCACGACCCAGGGCCCCGGGCGCGATGACCAGAGTCGCCGGCGTTCACGGTTGTTGTAAGTCGTCGCCTGGTTGCCGAACACGATCGCGATGAACGCCAGTGTGCGCACGGCGCTGATGTCCAGGTGCAGCCAGCGCAACCCGAACAGCAGCAGGCCTGCGCACAGGAGCAGCTCGCCCAGACCCATGAACACGCCCGCGAAAGTCAGCGTTCCCATGTGCCAGGCATTGGGCACGGGCGAGGGGCGCACGTTGTCGGTCGTCAATGACATGCCGAGAAAGTCACCGGTCACCATGATGATGACCATCAGCAGCGGCGTCAGAATCGCCTGTCCGGTCGCGATGAGCCCGACGCCGAGGAACAGTACCTGCACGATCTTCTTGGTGATCGAGTTCAGCGTGTACGTCAGGATGCGTTCGAAGATGATGCGGCCTTCCTTGACCGCAGCCACGATTCCGCCCAGTCCAGGCGCGGTCAGCACCATGCCGGCCGCAGATTTGGCGACGTCGGTTGCCGTCGATACCGCAATGCCGATCTGCGCCTGACGCAGCGCCGGAGCATCGTTGGCGCCGTCGCCGCACATGCCGACACAATGATTCTCCGCCTGAAATATCCTGACCAGCGCGAATTTGTCCTCGGGCTTGACGCCTGCGAAGACCCCGAAATCGCGCGGCTTTGCGCCGGCAGGAATCGGACCGGGCGGACAGACGACGCCGTTCAGCCCCACTGCGCGCGCGACGATGGCTGCGGTCGTCGGCGCATCGCCGGTGACCATCACCGTGCGCACCCCAAGATCGCGCAGTTCCCTGATCAGGGCCGCCGAGTCCGCGCGCGGCGGGTCGCTGAGCGCAATGATTCCCGCGACGGTCATGGCGTTCGTTGCCCCGCAAGCCACCGCCAATACGCGATATCCCTGCTCCTCGAGCAGTTTCGCCGCCGCCTCGGCGGCTGGCGATGGCGCGAGCCCGAACACGGCGGACGGTGCGCCCTTGACGACGTCCGCCGGCTTGCCGTCCGAATCAACAATGGAAGCCCCGGATCGCTTCGTGGCCGGATCAAACGGGGTAAACGCGGTGACCTGCAGCATCGCCGCCCCGCCCCCGGTGGCCGCTGCGGCACGCACGGCCCGGTCGACGGGATCCTGCCCCCCATCCGAACTCGCGGCCGAGCCGAGGGCGAGCACGCGCGCCGCATCGAACCCCGGCATTGGCTGCACGTGGGTCACGCTCAATTCGTTTCGGGTCAGGGTACCCGTCTTGTCCACGCACAGAACGTCCATCGAGGCCGCCTCGTCGGCGGCCGACAGGCGCGTCAACAGGATGTTCGATTTCGCGAGGACGCGTGCGCCGAGTGCCGAGGCCAGCGTGAACGTGGCCGGCAACGCGACCGGTATCGAGGCGAGCACCGCCGTCAGGCCCAGGGACAGCGAGTCGGCGCCCGACAAATGCAGCCAGTGTGCATAAGCCAGCATCAGCACGATGACGACGCCATTGCACGCCGCCAGGTTGCGCACCAGGCGAAATACCGCCTTCTGCTGCGTGCTGGTCACGTGAGCGGTCCGGACCAGTTCCGCGGCCTGGCCGAACCGGGTGTGCGCGCCGGTCGCCACGACCCTGGCGGTGGCTTCGCCACGCTGCACCAGCGCCCCGGCAAAGGCATCTGCACCCGCCCCCGCCTCGACCGGCACGGACTCGCCCGTGAGCATGGACTGGTCCACCAGTACCTGTCCATCGATCAGGGACAGGTCCGCCGGCACGATGCCACCGAGCGAGATCTTGACGACATCGCCGGGAACCAGTTCGGCTGCGGGCACGCCCTTCCAGGCGTTGTCGCGCCGCACCGATGCAGAGAGCGCCAGGCGCGACTTCAGCGCGGCGAGCGTGGCCTGGGCGCGGCTTTCCTGGAACAGCCCGAGCGCGGCGTTGAACACGAGCAGCGCCGCGATGACTCCCGCTTCCACGAATTTACCCAGCGCGAGCTCGAGTCCAACGGCCGCCTCGAGCATCCATGGGACCGGCGCCCAGAATTTGCCGAGCGCCAATCGCACGGCGTGCACGGAGGTATCCGGCAACGCGTTGGGTCCTGCCCGTTCCAGTTCGCGGCGCGCCTGCTCGCTGGTCAGGCCGGTCGCGGGCGGGACAGTGCTCCTGGGTGGGCTGATGTCATCCATTCCATCGCAACTCTATGGCCGTTGTGCGCAATGGTCTGTGCGAGCCCGTACGCAGGGCACTTACGCTGCTGCGGCCATGCCGGTCAGACGCTCATTCGAGCGATCGGTAAACCGCCTGTGCTTCGCGCAGCCGGCTGAGCACGGCGGCCCGTTGCTCCGCGCTGCGCCAGTCCGGGTAGGCACTGGTCGCCTCATACGTCCGGTCGATCCAGGCGACGAAATACCGGGCGTCCTCGGGTGATTTCACCGGCGCATTGGCGATGTGCACATAGACCGGACTCGTGGTGCCGTACAGATAATTGTCGAGCACCGGATACGCCGTGCCGGCGGAGTCGGCGCGCAGCACGCACCAGCCGCTCTGGCGCAGATCCAGCGTTCCGCGCAGGTCCGCCTCGGTCCTGGGCTTGCCTTTCAGCAGATCCCTGACGACTTTTCCGTTGCAGACGAGTTCCAGATGCTGCACGGGCACGATCGAGCGCAGCCGGGCACGAAACGGCACAGCCGAACTCGCCGCCTTTAACCTCAGATCGGCGCCGGGTCCACTCCCGGCAAGTTCCAGGTTCAGCAACGGCCCGTTGGTGGCAAACGTATGCCCGGCGCGCAGTCCGTCGAGCCAGTCGCCGATGTTCAACGGTGCGTCCGGTACCTGGACGTAGACGCGGTTAAGGCCAACCGGGCCGCGCAGCGACGCGTAATCGGCCATCGCATCCGTGCCGGCCGCCGCCGGCAGGCGGAAGCCGAGATTCAGCAGCCGGTACCACACGCTCGCCGTGCTGCGGTGGTCGCTGAAGCCGAGCACCTCGATGTAATCGACCTTGCCAAGCGCGACATCCACGGGAAGTTCGTTCGTCAACGCTTCGCCCGGGCGGCTGATCGGCTCGGGCACCTCATCGAACGGATGCACATAACCGACGACGGCACCCTGTGCGTGTGCGAGGTCGGCGATATCGGCGTTCATCGGCGACAGGCTCGCCGCGGCCGTGTTCGGATAGCCGACGTACCCGGGCAGCAATACGCCACCGCTCGGATGCAGGATGCCGAGGTGACCCCAGTAGCTCGTGTGGTATTCCTGGCCGTGCACAACGAGCACGTCCGGCCCGGCGAAATCCCCGCCGGGACCCGCGTAGGCCATGTCCGGAAAACGCTGTTCCTTGTTGACGACGAGCGCGTTGACGATGCTCAGGCCCTCGGCGCGGGCCTGTTGCGCCAGGCGCTGCGGAACGTTGCGGTACGTGCCCCCATAGTTCATGTGCACGTGCGCATCGCCGGAAACCCAGCGTGTCGCGGCGTCGGTCAGGAAGGGCTCCGGATGCATCTCGATCGTCAGGCGCAGGCGCGTGCCCGCGAGCGGCGCGACCACGCGGCGCTCCACCGGCGTCTCCAGGCCGTGCGATATCGCGATGGTCAATGACTCGGCAGGCACCGACAAGGCCGCCTCGCCGGCCGTGTGGAAATAATGCGCTTCGCGCGACTCCTCGCGGCGGTCGTAGCTGTCGTCGGCGTGGATCCACGCGCCAGGCGGTGCATAGGGATGTCCCCGCGCGTCGCTGACCGATACGCGCGCAGGCAGCAACTGTCCCTTGCCATCGACGATACGCAGCACCAGGTCCACCATCGGCCGCAGCGTCTGGCGTTCGCTGATCGTGAGCGTACGCGAATCGTGGCCGGGATAGTCGAGGATGCGCAGTTCCAGATCACCGTCCTGGTTCGAGACGTAGGCTATGTGCGTCGCATCCGGCGACCAGCGCGCCGCGGTCGCATCGGCATCGCCGTAGGTCAGGGCCAGCGGGTCACCCCCCTCCGCCGGCAACAGCCACAGCTGGTGGCTGCTGCGTCCCAGGTAGGAGCTGTACAGAAGCAGCGCTCCCTCCGGCGAGAATTCCGGGCGCGCGCGCCAGTTGGTCTCCTCGTAGTGGATCTCGCGCGGCGTCGCGCCCGGCACGGCGGCCATTCGCCAGAAGCCGCCCGTGCCATGCGCGTGCTCGTGGTTCGACACGAACAGGATCTCCTTGCCGTCGCGCGACCAGGTCGGATTGATCTCGTGGTCGTACGCGCTGTAGTAGTAGCGGCGCACCGAGCTCCTGGCATCGCCCAGAAGCGCCGCGGCGTGCGCCAGGGCACCGTCGACGAGATCCGCTACGAACACGTGGAAATGGCCCGTGCCCTGGGTCGAGACATAAACGATGCGCCGGCCGTCGGGCGAGAAGCGCGGCTCGACGTTCACGACGCCGCCGTGCGTGAGCTGCGCGCTATGCCCCGTGCCCAGGTCCAGCAGCCATAGATCGACCGCGCCGGCCTGATAGGAACTGTAGATGACCTGAGTCCCGTCCGGCGAGCAGTCCGGCTGGTAGTCGAATCCCGAGCCGTCGGTCAGTTGCACGGCGCGCGTGGAGTCGAGCCGCTGGCGCCACAGCGTGCCCCCCATCGAAAAAATCAGCTCGCGCGAATCCGGCATCCAGCACAGGCTGCTCGGGCCGGACGTGACCTGCGGCAGGTACATCTCGCGAAAATAATACGGATGCGGCAGGTCGATCTGGTCCAGCACCGCCCGGCGTTCGGCGATGCCGGGCGCAGCGCCGAGACCGCCGAGGAGCACGAGACAAAAGCCCAGCAAATACGCGGTCCGCCGGCCCGCGGCGGCGATCCGATCAGCGGTTGGGATGTTCATGGCATCGAACCTAATGCATCGCCCGGGGCGGCGCAAGGGTCGGCACCGGGCCGCGTGATTCGCCGGGCGCGGGCAAGCCGCGGGCATAAAAAAACCCGGCACATGGCCGGGCTCTTCATTCAACGCACGGGCTGCGCGGTCAGATCGCGTCGTCCGTCCTGACGACGCGCCGGCCGCGCAACACGACAATGCCGCCCAGCAGCAGCGCCAGTCCGCTGGCGGCCGAGGTCGGATCGATCTCGGGAGCGGAGACCGGGTTCACGACGAGGAATTCCTGGCTCTGGTTCACGCCGTTCGGATTGCTCATCGAGGCCGTAAAGACGCTGACGTTGCTCTCCACCGTGTTGTCATAGCTGCTGAATGCCTTTGTCTCCAGGGCAATTGCCGCGCTGTCGATTGTCGCGCTGGTCGTGGCGGCTGCGCCGGGGTCGAAGATGTTCCAGATCGCGAACGAATACGCAGCCTGATTGCCCGGGTTCGACACGTTGGAGGGCAGCACGAGCTGGGTCGCGAGCCACGCCGCGGCGTTGTACGCCTGCTGCGCGGTATATGTGTTGCCGTTGAATGCCACACCGCCACTGCCGAATTTC
Organism: uncultured Gammaproteobacteria bacterium; assembly: GCA_963706815.1. GTDB lineage: Bacteria > Pseudomonadota > Gammaproteobacteria > Steroidobacterales > Steroidobacteraceae > Bog-1198. Next base: position 626,973 of record CAVPNS010000002.1, on the reverse strand, counting down.
TGCAATCCGTTCAGCACGCCGCCATTCGACGACAAGGTCGCGGCCCACGGAGTATTCAGATAGGACTCGGTGGTGTAGTCGTCGCAGATCATGAAGCCGCTGTACAGCGTCTGCCCGGTTGCCGTCAGCGTGATCGTGCCCTGGTAGGGGCTGATGTAGACGCCGGCCGTGCTCGCGCTGTCCGGAGCAACGCCGGTCAGGTCCATGGTGTACTGGGCGAACGCCGCCGGTGCAACCGCGACCAGGCCCAATGCCGTCAACACGCGAAAATTCGGCAACATCAGCAACTCTCCTTACGACGCGACCGGCGCCATGCGCCAATTCAATTCACGGGCTCAGTATCGCTTCGCGGTTCCCATGACGCAAGTCCGATTTTTAGAAAAAAGACTGCATACTCAATCAGTTACACGCTATGTTAAATCGAATTGCGACCGCAACGGCAAACGGTGCGCCGGTGCAGGATATGCGCTGCATTCTGTCAAATCAGCGGCAGGCAGATGATGCGCGCAGGCGCACGCGCGGATTGCGTTCAGGGAAACAATTCAGGCGGCGGCGCAGACCTTTCGCAGCCCGGTGGCGTCCCGGATCTGGATGCGCTTCGCGTGCACGCTGATCAGGTCGCGCCGCGCAAGTTCCGAAAAGCACCGGCTCACGGTCTCGCTCCGCAGTCCGAGATAATTGGCAATGTCGTCACGGTTCATCGCGAGCCGGAAATCGCGGCCCCGCGCGCCGCGCACCTGCAGACGCCCGGAGATGTTCAGCAGGAAACCCGAGACCCGTTGCACGGCCTCCCGGGCGCGAATCAGCGTCAGTGCATCGCGCGCCGCCGTTCCCGCCCTCGCGATCAGCGGTATGAGCTCGGCGACGGTGCGCTGGGAATCCGCGCCCAGCTGGCTGAACGCGTTCCCGGGCACGACGCAGATGAACGAGGCCTCGACCGCAATGCCGGTCGTGTTGCTGACCGTGCCGTCCAGGCACTGCAGCGTCAGCAATTCCCCGGGCAGCGCGAAGTTGATCACGGCGCCGTGGCGGCCCTTCGAATCGTCGACCTCCTTGATGCAGCCGCTGCGTATCATGAAGAAGGACTCGACCCGGTCACCGGATCGGTACAGGGCCTTGCCGCGCGCTACGCGAATACAGCGGATGTGCAGCTCGCTCATGCGCTGCTCGGCGGCGCTCGCCACGCGTCCCGGAAAGCAGACGCGCCACAGGCCGCACAGCTCGCATCCGGCCCTCTCCGGCCGCTGCATGCGCTCCACGCGCTGCGGACAGCCGCAGGTTGCCGTGGATCCGGGGGAGTCAGCGTCGAGCATTGGCGCGCGGTTTGCGATGTGTGTCCGTGACCAGTCAACCATAAGGGCCGTTCAGCACCGCCGGCTGCAGCGATGCAGCATAGGTACGAATTACCCGGGCGGCGTATCCGGATTAACCGAAGGTTGCCTACGTATCCGGCGCAGGCGCCGCGGAATCTGCGCTATGTCAAAAACGACGAACGGGTCCACGCAGGAAATTGCCGCCGGCACCATGCGGCCTCAGCGGCGCGCGATCGGCCCATGCGCATGAATTGCCGCCGTTGGTGACATAAGCGCACGTCCCTGCGACGCCGGCTGGTCGAGGCCGGCGTAATCTGATCCAGCGCATAAATCCGGACGGCAACTCGCGCTAGCGTTGCACCCATGAATACCAATACCGTCTTGGCAAACACCGCACCAGCCCCCAAACCGCAATCCGCCAGTCTCGCCGCACGCGCCGACGCCGTCGCGAAAATTGCCGCCGCCGCCGCCGCCGCAGTCGACCAGGAGAGCCGCTTCCCATCCGAGGCATTCGCCGAGATCCGGCGGCAGAAGCTGCTCGGCATCATGGTGCCGGTCGCGCTCGGAGGCGAAGGCGCGTCCGTGTCCGACATTGTCGATGTCTGCTATCGGCTGGGGCAGGCCTGCGGATCGACGGGCCTCATATACGCGATGCACCAGGTCAAGATGGCCTGCCTGGTGCCCTACCGCGACGGCAACCCGACGCTGGATCAGATACTGCGCCAGATCGCCGCGCAACAGCTGCTGCTCGCCTCCTCGACGACCGAAGGCCTCGCCGGCGCCAATATCCGCGAGAGCGAGGCGCCGGTCCAATACGCGGGCGAACGGATCAGCCTCGAACGCAAGGCGACCTGCATTTCCTACGGGCTGGATGCGGACGGCATCGTTACCACGGCCCGGCGCTCGGCGCAGTCGGCCCCGTCGGATCAGGTGCTGCTGGTTTTCCTGAAGTCCGCCTACACGCTCGAGCCTTCGGTCAGCTGGGACACGCTCGGCATGCGCGGCACTCGCAGCGAAGGATTCACGCTGCGGGCCAGCGGCGACAGCGGCAATATAGTGCCTGTTCCGTACGAAAAAATTCACATGCGCAGCATGGTGCCGACCGCGCACCTGTTCTGGGGAGCGGTGTGGGCCGGGATTGCAGCTGCCGCGGTAACCCGCGCCCAGGCGTTCACGCGCACCGCGGCGCGGCATTCCGCCGGCCGGCTGCCGCCCGGCGCCGCGCACCTGACGACCGCCGCTGCGTCGCTGAACACGCTGCTCGGCCTGCTGGCCAGTTCAACGCACAAATACGAACTCGCGATCGACGACGTCCAGGCGCTGCAGTCGCTGGAGTTCCAGTCGATGATCACGCTGACGAAGGTCGAGGCGTCCGAGCTTGCCGTGGCGACGGTTCTGCGCGCGATGCGCGCCTGCGGTCTGTCCGGCTATCGCAACGACAGCGAGTTCAGCATCGGGCGGCATCTGCGCGACGTGCTTTCCTGTCCGATCATGATCCACAACGACCGCATCCTGGCGAACCTCGGCGGGCCGACGCTGATGAGCCCGATCCCGACGGCCATCATGCGCTAGCGGTTTTCCGTCATGCCGGCAGCGTGAGCAATGCGCCGGCAATCATCAGCGCCCCGCCGAGCAGCATTCGCCACGTCAGCGATTCGCCCAGGATGAGCCAGGCCATGAGCAGCGTGAACGCCAGGCTCAGCTTGTCGATGGGCGCCACGCGCGCGGCCGGCGCGAGCGAAAGCGCCTTGAAATAGGCGATCCACGATACGCCGGTGGCGATGCCCGATAGAGCCAGGAACGCCCAGGTGCGAGCGGACAGGGCCGCAAGCCCGGTATTCTCGCCGCGCGCAATCACGATACCCCAGGCGAACACCAGGACCACGGTGGTGCGTATGGCCATAGCCAGATTTGACGAGACGCCCTCGACCCCGAGCTTGGCCAGGATCGCGGTCGCGCCGGCGGCCAGCGCCGAGACCAGCGCAAACCCAAGCCAGTTCATGTTCATTTGCACGTCCTGATACCATGATTGGGACCCCTTGGCGAATGCAAAGCGCGAGTGACCTGGTGGCGATGCGCCCGGGCGCCGCGGCCCCGGGGTACAATGGGGGCTCAGGCGCGACGCCCATCGGCGTCGCATTTTCTTTCCAAGGAGTCGTCCATGCCTCTGGCCCAAGCCGTCGTTCTCATCGATCATCAAAACGCCCAGATACATCGTCTGGACAGCGAGTCGGCGCCGGGCGGCAAGCTGCATGCGCATACGCACAATACGCGCCAGCACGGCAGCACGGTGCGCACCGAGCACGAGTTCTTTGGCGAGGTGTGCGATGCGCTCGCGGGTTTCAAGGAGGTGCTGGTCGCCGGATCGCATCTCGCGCAGACTGATTTCCGGCATTACATCGAGAAGCACCGGCCCCATCTCAAGCCCGTGATCGTGGGCTGGGAAACCGTCGACCACCCGAGCGAGGGCCAGCTGCTGGCCCTGGCCCGGAAATTCTACGACAAGCACAACCGCATGATGGGCATGCCGGCGCCGGCGAGCCGCTGATCCGCCGCACCCCGCTGGGCTGCGCACTGCTGAAGAGCGCCTGACATGCACGCGATGGTCCTCAACAAGCCGGGTGACCCGCTGGTATGGACGGAGCGGGCACAACGGCAGCCGGGACCGGGCGAGGTTCGCGTGCACGTGTCCGCGTGCGGCGTATGCCGCACGGATCTGCACGTCGTGGACGGCGAGCTGCCCAACCCCACGCTACCTGTCGTCCCGGGCCACGAGATCGTGGGCCGCATCGATGCGCTGGGCCCGGGCGTGCAAGACCTGCGCGAGGGGGAACGCGTCGGCATTCCCTGGCTGGGCCACACCTGCGGCATCTGCGAGTACTGCCGGAGCGGCCGCGAGAATCTTTGCGATTGTCCCGGGTTCACGGGCTTCAGCCGCGACGGCGGATTCGCCACCGAGACCATCGCTGATGCGCGGTATGTGTTTCCGCTCGGCGAAGCCGGCACGGACGTCGCGATGGCCCCGCTGCTGTGTGCGGGACTCATCGGCTGGCGTGCCCTGAGCATCGCCGGGCCCGGCAGGACCATCGGGTTCTATGGGTTTGGCGCGGCGGCTCATATCCTGGCGCAGGTTGCCCGCTGGCAGGGACGCTCCGTGTTCGCCTTTACGCGGCGCGGCGACAGGAGGACACAGGACTTCGCGCGTCGCCTCGGTGCGGCCTGGGCAGGAGACAGCGATTGCAGGCCGCCCGAAATGCTGGATGCCGCGATCATATTCGCACCGGTCGGCGAGCTGGTTCCGCTGGCGTTGCAAGCCGTCCGCAAGGGCGGACGCGTGGTATGCGCGGGAATCCACATGAGCGATATTCCCGCCTTTCCGTACCGGATTCTCTGGGAAGAGCGACAGATCCTTTCGGTTGCGAACCTGACGCGCCAGGACGGCGTGGATTTCCTGCGCCTGGCGCCGCAAATCGGCATCGTCACTGAAACCCGGCCTTACCGACTGGATCAGGCCAACGTGGCGCTCGATGATCTGCGCGCCGGGCGATTCGAGGGTGCTGCGGTGCTGGTGCCCTGATTTGACGGCGTCTCCGAACGAAACGCAACGGTACCGTTGCGTTTACCCGCCGGCGGCGATATGCTACCGGCGAGTCTGGTGTCTCATCGGGTCAACCTAAGGAGCGAGCCATGACCGGAATCAAGCACGCAATCGCCGGCGCCGCCGCAGCCGCAGTCATCGCCGTGGTTCCCGTCGCGCCGGCGGCGGCGGGCGGCCCTGGATTCGGCCGTCTGCATCCATTCGGATTCGGACATGGCCTGGTGGGCGCCGTGGTGGGGCTCGCCACGTTGCCTCTGGTGATTGCCTCGGCCGTCGTCTCGGCCGGTGAGCAGGCCGCAGCGCCAGCCCCGGCGTATGGGGCTGGCCCGCCCGCCTATGGCGCGGGTCCCTATGGCTTTGCGCCGGTGCCGCAGGCCTATCCGCCGCCGCTCTACTATGCGCCGCGCCCCGGTTATTATCCGCCGGCCTATGGTTACTATTCCGCGCCACGCAGCTACCACTACGCACCGCGTTCCTATTACGCGGCCGGTCCTGTGTATCGGCAGCGCGGGTACGCGTATCCGCATCGATAGGATCCATGCCTTCTAAGACGACCAAACCCGCGAGGCGCGGGGGCCGTCCGTCCCGGGCCGAAGCGCTGCTGTTGCGCGAGCGCATTCTGGAAGCCGCGACCGCATTGTTTCTTGCCGAGGGTTACGGTTCGACCAGCATCGAAGCGGTCGCAGCGCGAGCCGGGATTTCCAAGCGCACCTTTTACGACCGCTTCGACGACAAGGCCGGATTGTTTGCCTCGGTTGTGCAGCGGATCATCGGGCAGATCCGACCCCCGCCCGACGTGCCCCTGCTCGCCGGTGCCACCTTGTCGGAAATCCTCACCCGCCTCGCCGGACTGATCCTTCAAGCCGCGCTGTCTGCGCCGGCACTGGCCCTGCACAAGCTCGTCAATGCCGAGTCGGTACGATTCCCGGAACTCATCGGCGCCGTCAGCAGCGACGGCAGTACGCGCGAAGCGATCACCCTGATCAGCGGCCTGCTCGAGCGCGAGCTGCGCGATGCGAAGCTCGGCGAGGCCGAGCGCAGCTTCGCCGCCGAGCAGTTCATTTTCATGGTCGTTTCGCTGCCGCAGCGCCGCGCGATGGGATTCGGCAAGCCGATGACGCCGGCCGAACTCGATACCTGGGCGAAGCGGGTCGTCAGGCTTTTTCTCAACGGCTGCCGGGGCCTGTAGAACGACCCGCGATCCTCACTGCGCGGAAAAAAACGATTCCACGGCGGCAAAGCAGAATGGTGCGACCAGCTCCGCATGATAGGCGCCGAGCACCGCGCTCGCGCCACCGTCTGTGGCGCCCTGCGCCACGGCATCCAGCGCGACCGCAGCCTTGGCGACCGCAAAGCCGCTCTTCAGGCTTGCGAAAGGTCCGCCCGTGCCGGCGCCGGCATCGATGTCGAGTACGCTGAACGTCGTGGCGCCCGGCGCCTGCGCCAGCCAGTAATCCTGCATCAGGGTCGTGTCGAACCAGAACACCTGAGGATCGGAGTCCCCGCCACACAGCATCAGCGGCGCCTTTGGCAGCCAGTTGCGCAGATCGTTGCGTGCCAGCGCCTGCCGAAGCGCGAGCCCCGGCGCAGCTGCCGGAACCTGGGTTGTCACGACGGGCCAGCCGCCGTCGGGATTCGCCGCCGCATCGGCCAGGTAGGCGCTGCGATAGCCGTTGGTGACCAGCGGCTCGTCGCCGAAGCCCAGCGCAAACACCACCGCCAGGTTCGCCGGTCTGGTGGCTGGCGTCAGGTCCGCATACTGGGGCGCCGGCGCAACCGAGTCGAACAATGCCCATTCGGGAAGATCCCCGGCGGCATAGAGCGCGCTGCGCGTCTGGGTGCTCGGCAGCAATGCCTCGGTGCCGTCCGCGTATTGCGCCGAAAAGACCTCTGATGCGCTCGTGTATAGGTTGCCGTACGAGCGTTGATAGCCGGTGACCAGCAAGGTGGCCGAGATCGGCGCACCGCCATTGACCTCGCCGGCGAACACGGCGTCCACGAACGCGGCAACGGCATAGGGCCCCGACATCGGCGCCGACGCGGTGACCGGCAGTGCCGCCGCCTGCATCGCCCGATGCGTCGCCATCGCGACATAGCCCCCTTCCGAATAGCCGGTAATGAACAGCCGGCCACCGTCGTAGGTCAGCGGCGCATCGCTGACCGGCAATGCGGTGCGGGCCGCGGTCAACGCATCGATCATCTCGCCGGACTGCTGTGCAGCGTTCAGGAACGGGTGATAGGACAGCGTGGAGGTATCGTATCCGGCGAAGTTCGGTGCAACGACTATGTATCCCTGGGAGGCAAAAAACGCCGCCAGCGCAATGCCCTCGGTATTCTTCTGTACCAGCAGGTCGGCAATATCGTAGTTGCGGTCCGTCGACGTGCCGTGCGCATACAACAGGATCGGGCGGGCGCCGCGGCAGTTCGCCGCAATGCCGACCGGTACCATCAGGGCGCCGGATGCCGTGGTCGCCTCCCCTGCACCGCCAATGGTCGCGTACGCGAGATGGTAGATCGCGACGTCGCACAGCGGCACGACGGCGAGTGCCGCCAGCGCCTGTACACCGTTCGCACCGAGACTGGAGAGCAGGCTGCTCGCAGTGATCAGGGCCATGGACTGCGGTGGGTCCTGCAGCAGGGTTCCATGTGCCGGGTTGGACGGCGTGCCATTGACCCCACTGCCCGCCGAGCCGCCCCCGCAGGCGGCCAGCGCCAGCATCCCGATCATGCAGGCCAGGCCGCCCGATGCGCGCCCTGCGCTATTGGGCATGGCTCGTGCGGGTCGACTCGTACAGGAAGCATACGTCAGCGAGAACCGCATTCATCGCACCCGCGATATCGCGCGTCGCCTCGCGACTGAGGTCCGTGGGCGTGGCCAATGGCGCTGCCTGGCGGGCGATCAGGTTCGGAATGTCCTTCTGTACAGGTTTTGTCACGACGCTTCAGACTCCTGGATTGATTCGTTTGGCCGGCCCTGAGTTTCGCCGGACTGCGCGCCCGCGTCGGTGCGCCACAGCACCCAGGCGGTCGTTGGCGCGCCGATCGCCGGATGCGGTACGGGACTCTCGCCGTCAGGCGGGGGACCGGAATTGATCCGGTCGACCCGAGCATTGCCGTGCGACGCGCTCACGGATGATGTGCGCCATTTGCAGCGCGCCGGGACCCGCATAGTCCCGATCGGCGAACACCAGGTAAAGGCTACCCCAGCGCTCACCGCCTTCGCGCAGCGGCAGCGCCTTGAGCAGGCCGTCCGCGAGCTCGCCACGCACCGTCTCCTCCGGAAACCATGCGAAGCCCAGGCCCAGCCCGGCCGCATGGATCGAGGTGGCCTTGTGGCTCACGATCCAGCGCTGCTCGGCGCCGAGCCAGCTGTCGCTGCTGCGCTGGCTGCCGGTATCGCGGATCACGAGGTGACGGTGCTTGCGCAGATCCTGCAGCGTCAACTCGCGCCCGAGCTGGTGCAGCGGGTGGTTCGGGTGCGCAGCCGCGATGAAGCGCAGCTGCATCAGCAAATCGCCGGCGAATCCCGGGGGCACCTGCGAGCAGATCGCCAGATCGACCTTACGCTGCACCAGCGCCTCCTCGGTGCCGCTGAGCACGGTCTCGTACAACTCGATGCGCGTCTGCGGCCGCTCATCGGCGAAGCTCGCAAAACACTCCAGCAGCAGCCAGGTCGGAAAGATGATCTCGACGGCAAGGCGCAGCTCCGGCTCCCAGCCGGCTGCCAGGGTGCCGGCGGCCACCTCGAGTGCACCGGCTTCCTCGAGCAGCGCCCTGGCGCGGCGGTACAGCACCTTGCCGGTGGGCGTCAGCAGCGCCTTGCGGCCAACCACCTTGAACACCTCGACCCCGAGCTGGGCCTCGATCTTTTGCACCGCATAGGTCACCGCGGACTGGCTCTTGTGCAGCACCGCCGCTGCCTGGGCATAGCCTCCGGCATCGACAACGGCCAGCAAGGAACGCCATTGGTCCAGGGAAATCCGTAGGTTAGCCGCCATATATCTTAAAAATCGATTGATTAGCGCTAATTATTCTACTTTTTTATCTAATTAATCAATATTTAAATGCAACCGCCCACTACGCATCGTTCTCCAGTGAATCCAAGGAAATACGCCATGACCACCCTGCTCCAGATCAACGCCAGCATCCACAATGGCAATGGCCAGTCCAGCCAGCTGGCCCACCAGTTCGTCGCCGCCTACCGCAGGCGTCGCCCCGAGGCGAAGATCGTGGTGCGCGACGTGGCCGCCGCCGACCCGGTGCCGCACTTGAATGCCGAACGATTTGCGGCGTTCATTGCAAAGCCCGAACAGCGCAGCCCCGCGCAGCAGAGGATCGTCGCGTACTCCGATGCCCTGGTCGATGAACTGAAAGAGGCCGACGTCATCGTGCTGGGATTGCCGATGTACAACTTCGGCGTGCCCTCGCAGCTCAAGGCCTATTTCGATCACGTCGCGCGCGCCGGCGTGACCTTTGCGTACACGCAGAAGGGTCCCGTGGGCCTGCTCACCGGCAAGAAAGCGTATGTATTCGCAACCCGCGGCGGCCTGTACGCCGGTACGCCGCTCGATACGCAGACCAGCTATGTGCGCGACTTCCTGCGCTTCCTCGGCATCGCCGACGTGGAATTCGTATATGCTGAAGGCCTCGCCATCAGCCCGCAGAGCAAGGAGGCGGGCCTGGCCAAAGCCGCGGCCGAGATCGGACGCCTGGCCGCATAGTCCATTCCGCCGGAAGGGGGGCGTGCGCCATGAATCAGCTATTCGATAGCATGAAGCCTTATGCCGACCTGGTCGGCCGGGTATTGATCGCAACGATTTTCGTGCTGGCGGGCTGGGGCAAGATCACCGGCTATGCCGGTACCCAGGCCTACATGCAGCACGCCGGCGTGCCCGGCGGCCTGTTGCCGCTGGTGATACTGCTCGAGTTCGGCGGCGGCATCGCCATCATCATCGGCCTGTACACGCGGCCGGCGGCCCTGCTGCTGTCCGGCTTCAGCATCATCGCGGCGGCGATATTCCACACGGGTTTGGCCGATCCGACGCAGCAGATCATGCTGCTGAAGGACCTGGGGCTGGCTGGCGGATTCCTGTTCCTGGTCGCCAACGGCGCCGGGCCACTGAGCGTCGACGCGCTACGGCGGCGCTAGCCCGGCGCGAACCGTTCACGGCTTCGAAAGCCGAAGGATCGCTGCGTCTCCCACCGAACAGACGGCGCGTTCGCGTCGCGGATAATGGGGCGCTTGCCGGCAATTCACGGTGAACGTTGTGGCAAGCGGACATTCCCGAACCGGCTGGATATTGGCCATCGGATTCCTGATCGCGCCCACCGGAATCTACGCCGAGGCGGACGTCGCGCCGGCAGAAATCGAACACCTGCTGACCTTTGTCGGGACCTCGAGCTGCGAGTTCTATCGCAACGGCTCGTGGTACGACGCGGCGCACGCGCAGGCGCACCTCCACGAAAAACTCATGATGCTGACCATGCGCGAGCCGGTGCGGAGCGCAGAGGAATTCATCGAGAAAGTCGCGACCAGCAGCGCGTTCACGACCCTGGCTTACCGGGTGCGTTGCCACGGAGGCGCGGACACGGCTGTCAACGGCTGGCTGGCCGAAGAGCTGCGGCGCTATCGGCGATGCGTCGCGGTCCGGTGCGTGTCACATCTCATGCGTGACACGCCCGGCATGGCGTTGGCAGGATCAGCCCCGCAGATCAATCATCGTGTCGAACGGTGATGTTGCTGCGCACGTCCTTGACGCCCTCGGTCCCGCGTGCAATGGCAATGGCCCGGTCTGCGCCTTCCTGGGAATGCGTGCTGCCGCTCAGCCAGACGATGCCGTTTTCGTCCGTGTCGACATGAATCCGCGCAAGGCTTTTCATGTGCTCGGCGGCGAGCTTGGACTTGACCTTCGTCGTGATGACCGAGTCCTTGATGAAGTGCCCGGGGTGTGAGCGGTCCGCATCGGCATCGTCGGCGGCAAGCGCGATGACGGGCGCAGACAGCGCGGCGATGACCAGCAGGGTCGATACGATTCTTGAGTTCATGTTGTGTCCTTCGCGTGATTGAGAGCCCATAGCATGCGCCGCCATCCGCAGGTTTCTGTCTGCTGGCGCACATACCGCGCAGTCCCGTCGCCGCGGCAACCCGCGGCGGCTCAGTCACCCAGCAGTTCGGACACCGGATGCAACTGTTCCAGATGCTGCGATACGACCTTGATGATGACGATGACGGGAATGCTGAGCAGCATTCCCCAGATCCCCCAGAGCCACCCCCAGAACAGCAGCGAGATGAAAACCGCCGCCGGACTCATTCTGACGATTCGCCCCGTCATCCACGTACTTACGAACGTTCCGACGACAGTCGCGATCATCAGCGAGGAACCGGCCACCAGCAGCACCATCGCGAATGATTCGAACTGCATGAAGGCGGCCATGGCCGCGGCCCCCGCCGTGATGACCGGCCCCAGGTAAGGGACGATGTGCAGGACTCCGGCCACCGCCGCCCAGGCGCCCGCGTTCTCGAGGCCGATCCACCGGAACGCTCCCCAGCACAGGAGCGCGACCATCAGGTTCGTCGTCAGCAGCATCAGCATGTACTTCTGGATCGAGCTGTTGATGTCGTCCAGAATGCGGACGGTGATTTTCTTCCTCGCCAGCGACGGTCCGGTCAGATGCACCAGCTTGCGCTTGAATTTATCGCCACCCAGCAGCAGGAAGAACACCAGGAACGCCACCATCAGCACCTGCCCCGAGATCTCGAGAGCACCTATCGAGCTCTTCCACAGGAAATTCCCGACCCGGAATTCCGGCTGATCGACGATGACGTGAGTCGCGGGCTGGCGCGCCGGCGCAGGGCCGCCGGAGGCCTGGCTGGTGGCCTTTTCCATCGCAATCGCGGCGTGCTGTATTTTCTGCAGGTTGCCGATCTGGCTGATCTGCATGCGCTGCAGTCCGGTGGCGAAGCTGACCGCAGCCTGAGGCAGCTCCTCGACGATGGTCTGCACTTCGCCACGCAGGGAATAGGTGCCCACGGCGATCGCGGCGAGCACGCCGATCATGACGGCCGAGGTCCCCACCACCCGCGGGATCCGGACAGCTTCCAGCCACACGACGAGCGGATTCAGCGTGTAGGCGAGCACGATGCCGAGCAGCAGCGGCACTACGAACGCCTGCGCCAGCGACAGCGCATAAATGCACGCCAGCACCGCCAGGATCACGAGCGCGGTGCTCCGCACGTCGAGCGGGGCGCGCGTTGCCGGCAGGACCACCTGCGACGTGTCGGCATCGTGCGGATCCGCGGCGCCTGCGTCGTCGGCGGGGCGGCTGGGCTGCAGATCGGTCGTGGTGGCGGTCACGGCGTTGGGACCGTAGCGGGATCGATACTGTTCTCCTTCGGCGACTGGCGTCACCGCGGCGTTCAACGACGTTGATCGCAGGTTCCGTGATTCTAGCGTCGCGGCGGGCGCCGTCTGTGCGCTGGCGTACCCGTGCCGGCTGGGTGCGCTAGCAGCCCGACGCGCATGCACAAAGATGCGTTAATGCGCATGTGAAGATGCCCGGTATCAATCGACTCGTATCAATCGCCGCCGGCGCTGTTTGCGGCATCGGGCTCGTCGGTCCCGCAGTCGCCGCGCCGCCGGCCCGGCCGGCGCCCGTGCTGCAGGAACCCGCAATATCCGCGCGGCTGGATCAGCGGATGTCGCTTGACCTGCGGGCGCCGCCCGTTCGCGCCGGCATTGCCGCAGAGGATTTCGGAACGTTTCCGTCCGGGCTCCGTCAGCCCATGAACGACCGGGCGGAGCCCGGCAGCAGGGTACATGGACCGCGGCCGGGCCTCGTGCTCAATGAAGCAAACTGGCGAATGATGAGCCCGGCCGAGGGCTTGGTTCATCGCGTGCATCGCGAGGGAGTGCCGCTGGCGCGCCTGTGGCAGTCCGAGTCGTCGCTGCTCAGCATTGGATTGAATCCGCACGGCAGGCCGGGCGTTTGGTTCACGAAGACCATTCACTAGCAGGAGAGAATAGATGGATCTGTTAATCGTCGTCATTGTGTTGCTGCTGCTGTTCGGCGGTGGAGGTGGCCTGTATTGGGGCATGGGTATGGGATGGGGAATCGGCCCCATCGGCCTGATAGTGGCCGTGCTGGTCATTACCTACCTGCTGTACGGATATCGCGGCCGGCGACTTTAGCCAATCCCCCTGGGTTTCAGCCGGCGGTACAATGGCCGCCCGGTTTCCATCGGTCGCAGGCCACGGGGTTCAAATCATGCAGAGGCGCCATAAGCCGATATCAGCTTCGGGATGGCAGACAGGCTTGCGTGCGCTCGGCCCGGCCTGGCTTCTGGCCGCGGCCGCGGCGTCCAGTGCCGTGGCGGCCCACACGGAAGTGCCGTCGGGATACGCGGCGCTGGTTCGCCGCACGGCACCAAGTGTCGTCACCGTACTCGTCGAGGAGATGCGCGTCGGCGCCGGCCAGCGCGCGGCCGATCGCGCCGTCGCCCGCACCGGCGGCGATCCCGCGGATGCGATCATCCGCCGCTTTCTGTCCGGCGGCACCGGCCCGTCGAGAAGCGCCGACAAGCCGACCGCCGCGCTCGGGTCGGGGTTCGTCATTCGCGCTGACGGACTGATCGTGACGAACCGGCACGTCATCGTCGGCGCCCGCTCGGTCCGGGTCCGCCTGTCCGACGCTCGCGAGGTCCCCGCACGGATCCTGGGTCAGGATGCGGTCACCGACATCGCGTTGCTCAAAGTGGAACTGGACCACCTGCCAACCCTGCACCTGGGCACCTCGCAGGCGGTGTCCGTCGGCGACGCCGTCATAGCCATCGGCAATCCGTTCGGCCTGGGCCAGTCCGTCAGCGCCGGTATCATTTCGGCGCGCGGACGCACGCTCGAGGATGATCCCTACATCGATTTCCTGCAAACCGACGCGGCGATCAACCAGGGCAATTCGGGGGGGCCGCTGCTGTCGGTCGATGGGACCGTCGTCGGCGTGACTTCCACCATTCTCTCGCCGAGCGGCGGATCCGTCGGCCTCGGCTTCGCGATACCTGCCGAAACCGTGGCAGCGGTGGTCCGCCAGCTCGAGACCGGCGGGCGCGTCGAACGCGGGTACATCGGCATCACGGCGCAGGCGATGACGCCCGTGCTGGCCAGGGCGTTCGGGATGCAGACTCCCGCGGGCGCGATCATCACCACGGTGGACGCGCAGGGCCCGGCGCTCGGCACGCTGTTCCCCGGGGACGTCCTGCTCAGCATCCACGATACTCCCGTGACCTTGAGTAATCTGAGCAAAATCACGGCGCGGCTGACGCCATCGGCACTGGTGGTAGCCGCCGTGCTGCGCGCCGGAACGCAGCAGAACATTGCCCTGACGATCGGTCGTTTGCCCGATCCGCCAGCCGATCCGGCGCTGGGGGGAGGACCGGATACCTGGGTGCCGGGCCTCGACCTGGCGGTGGCCGATACCACGGGCGAGATCCGTAATGCGATCAAGGCCAATAACGAGCCGAGCGGCCTGATCGTCACGCAGTTGCGGCCGGCGGGCCCCGGTGCACTTGCCGGACTGAAGGTCGGTGACCTGATCACGCACGTCGGCGCGATGCAGCTGACCGACGCGCTGCAGATGGTCACGATCCCGCGCCCGTCGCCCGAGGCTCCCGTCCTGGTACGGGCCGTACGCGATGGCGCCGCGTCCTACGTCGCGATCACGGGCGCGGCCGAGCCATGAGCGCGCGCATGCGTGCTCACCGCTTTCCTGTCCGCTCGCCGCCTCGCTAAAAAATGACTTTTTCCGCGGCGCCGGCTCAGAGCGCGACGGACTTGGACACCTGCAGCCCGGTATTCTGTCGCGCGTACACTTCATTCCACATGGATTCGGCACGCCGGTCACGCATCAGCAGGGAACCGAAGATCACGCCGAGGAAGCCGAGCGGAATGGATATCAGGCCCGGGTTCTTCAGCTCGAACAGCGGCTTCTCCAGACCCATGAACGAGGTGTCGTCATTGGCCCATTTGTCGAGATCGGCGTTCGCTTTTGCCACCGCCTTGTCGAGAGCCGCCAGATCCTTGCCCGCCTTGGCTGCCACGGCCGCGTCAGCGGACGCCAGCGCCTCGGAGGCGGCTGTGCGCTTGGCGGGCGCGGCATCGAGCACCTTGTGGGCCGCTGCCTTGACGGCTTTCGGGTAGGTCAGGTTGGGCGAGACCAGCGTCAGGCCCACGGCCGCGATCGTGCCGATCAGCATGCCGGCGACGATGCCGCCCGTATTGCAGCGCTTCCAGTAAAGCGTCAACAGCACGCAGGGGAAATTCGCGCTGGCCGCGACCGCAAAGGCCAGGCCCACCAGCACCGCGACGTTCTGGCCCTTGGCCGCAATGCCGATGCCGATTGCCATGGCGCCGACGATCAGCGTTGCAATGCGCGCCGCCAGCACCTGGCCGCGGGGCGTGGTTTCCTTGCCGGCGCGAATCACGCCCACGAACAGGTCGTGTGCCATTGCCGAGGCGGCCGCCAGTACCAGGCCCGCCACCACCGCGACAATCGTCGCGAAGGCCACGGCCGAGACGAATGCCAGCATGAAATTGCCCATCAGCGAATCCGGTCCGCCGCCGATGTACTGGGCGAGCAGGGGACCCGCGAGGTTGCCGCCCGCATCCACCGCTGCGATATTCGCCGGGCCCACCAGGTGCGCGGCGCCGAATCCCAAAAACAGCGTCAGCACGTAAAATCCACCGATGATGGCCATGGCCCATACGACCGACCGTCGGGCCTGCACCGCGGTGCGTACCGTGAAGAAGCGCATCAGTATGTGCGGCAGCCCGGCCGTGCCGAACACCAGCGCCATGCCGAGGCTGATCTGGTCGATCGGCGCCTTGAAATAAAGGCCCGGCTCCAGGAAACGTTGTCCGAGCTCCGTCGCGCTCATGGCCTTGGCCGGATCGCCCAACAGGCTTGCCACGCGCGCCTGCACCCTGGGGTCCGCCACCACGTCGCCGAGGAATCCCGGCAGCGAGAATCCGTAGGGCGCCCAAACCAGCAGGACGATCACGATGGATGCTGTCACCAGCAGCACTGC
Organism: uncultured Gammaproteobacteria bacterium; assembly: GCA_963706815.1. Classification (GTDB taxonomy): domain Bacteria; phylum Pseudomonadota; class Gammaproteobacteria; order Steroidobacterales; family Steroidobacteraceae; genus Bog-1198. Next base: position 610,985 of record CAVPNS010000002.1, on the reverse strand, counting down.
CTTGATGATCTGCACCCATGTGGTCGCCACCATGCCGCCGAACAGCACGTAGGCGAGCATCAGGATGCCGACCGCAATGACCGAGGTCTCGTAGTTGATGCCGATCAGCGTCTTGACCAGCACGCCGCCGCCGACCATTTGCGCGGTCAGGTAGAAGGTTGACACCGTGATCGTCGACAGCGCGCCGACCACGCGCGTCTTCTTCGGGTCGTTCCGGTACGCCAGGATGTCCGACAGCGTATAGCGGCCGATATTGCGGCACGGCTCGGCAATCAGCAGCAGCACCGTGATGTAGGCCACCAGCCAGCCGACCGAGTACATGAACCCGTCATACCCGTACAGCGAAATGAGCCCCGCGATACCCAGGAAAGACGCAGCCGACAGATAGTCGCCGGCGATCGCCCAGCCGTTCTGCAGCCCCGACACGCCGCCGCCGGCCGTGTAGAAGTCCGCGGCCGTCCGCACCCGCTTGGCGGCCAGATACGTGACGTACATCGTGATGGCGATGATCACGGCAAATACCGTGAAAGTCAGCCAGCGATATTTCTCGCTGACGCCGGACTGCGCAAATGCCGGCGCCGCGACCAGCGGTGCGGCCGCCAGCAACGCAAACAGGGTCCATTTCCTTGGTGCGGACCTCATACGCCGCCTCCCTTTTTAGCCGGCCTGCCGGCGCCGAACTCAGCGGCAATTTCCGCAGCCATGCGATCGAAGTCCCGGCTGGCCTTGCGCGAATACACCAGCGCGATGGTCCAGGCCACGATGAACTCGCTGAGCGCAAACAGCAATCCGACGTTGACGACACCCCACACGCGAATCTTGAACAGGTCCTGGAAATACGCCGCACCGATCGGCAGCAGAAAATAGTACGCGACCGACAGCCCCATCAGTCCCCACAGGAACGTCGTCTTGCGCCGATGCAAACTCTGGAAGCGCGGATCACGAATGATTGCGTCCCAGTCCACCACGTCGGGTGTTGCCATGATCGATCCCCCCACTTGCGTTTTCAGTATTCTATGTCAATGCTCGGGCGCCAGCCAGCCAGGCGCCTCCGGAGCGTGGGTCTGACGCATTCTATAATGGCGGACCGCGAGCCACCATATCACACGATCCGCGCGCAGCCGTTGCCGGATCATCCGCCCGGCGAGGGCAGCCATCAGGCCGTCCGGCCCGCAGCGTGAGCCGGCTCACATTCCAGGACCGCCCCACCGGAAGCGGAAGCACAAAAATGAGATGCCGTCCCGGCGACGGGTGCCGCGCCTATTAAGATAACGGCCGGGACCATTGAGTTCATCGAGGATCCGGCCATGTCCACCGTAGTCATCGAACTTCCCCCTGAACAGCTCACCATGGGCGTCTATGTATGCGGACTCGACCGGCCCTGGGAGGAAACGCCGTTCCTGTTCCAGGGGTTCGTGATCGAGAGCGACGAAGATCTGCAGATGCTGCGCCGGCTGTGCAAGATGGTGTACGTGGAAGTGTCCGTCGAGGACGCCGAGCAGCTGAAGTCCGCTGCGCGCAGGACGCCCGCCGGATCACGGGGCTCCGATGGCTCCGACCCGCTGGAGACGCTGACGGCGAACCTGACGGCCCTGATGGGCCGGGTGCCTGCCAGGGACTCCACGCCGCTTGCCGACGAACTGGCGCAGGCAAAGGACATCTACGCAGAGGCGAAACGCGCCGTGGAGTCGGTATTCGATCAACTGCGGCGCGGCGGCGGCCTCGACGTGCCGCACCTGCAATCGGCCGTCGGCTCGATGGCCGACAGCGTGTTCCGAAACCGCGATGCATTGGCCTGGCTCGCCAGCATGAAGAGCAAGGACGATTACCTTTACAACCACTCATTGGCGGCCTCGGTATGGGCGCTCGCATTCGGTCGGCACCTGGGACTCGACAGGGACACGCTCACCGTGGTCGGCACCGGCGCCATGCTGCTCGACGTCGGCAAGACCCGCCTGGCCAATGAGCTGCTGAAAAAGCCCGGCAAGCCGAGCGATGACGAATGGCAGGTGATCCGCGAGCACGTTGAATACGGCGTCGCGCTCATCAAGGCCGCGCCGAAAGTCGACACCCGGGTCATATCAATGATCGCCACGCATCATGAGCGCATCGACGGTTCGGGATATCCCCGCAATCTGAAAGGTGACGAGATCCCGCTGATCGGGCGCATCGCCGCCATCGTCGACTGCTACGACGCCATGATCTCCGAGCGCAGCTACGCCAGGGCCAAGTCCACGTACGACGCGGTGCGGGAGCTGAAACGGCTGAGCGGCATCGCGTTTTCCGCCGAACTGGTCGAGCTGTTCATCCAGGCCGTAGGCGTGTTTCCCACCGGAACACTGGTCGAGCTGAACACCGGGGAAGTGGGCGTGGTGATCGGGCAGAACCGCTACCGGCGGTTGCGGCCCGAGATAATGCTGATACTCGACGCGCAGAAGAACGTGCGCGAGGAATTCGCCAGGATTGACCTGCTCACGTGCGAGGAGAACGTGGGCCAGACGGAGCCCAGCCTGTGGATCACGCACGGGCTGGAGCGCGGGGCATACGGCATAGATCCGAGCGAGTATTTTGTATGAGCGCTGCACTGGGCTGCGGCCCTGTCGCCCCAGCCACCACGCTCACCCATCCGGAACTGCTGGCGGCGCTGCATCGGGTCATAAGGGGTCCCGACGGCTCCTTCGCGCTGTTGCTCGTTGAAGTCGCCGATCTTCCGACCTTGCAGGCGCGCCTGGGTTTCGACGTCAGCGCTGCGCTGCTGGATTCGATGTCCGTGCGGTTCCGTATGGCGCTCGGCGAACGCGGCACCGTGTTCAGATTCGGCGAGGGCCGATTCTGCATTCTGGTCGGCGCCATGCGCAATCGCGGACACGCCATCCTGGCCGCGGAAAAAATATCACGCGCCGCGGAGGAGGCGGTCAACGACGCCTCCGTGATCGTGGCGCCCGACATGAACATCGGCATCGCGCTATATCCTCTGCAGGCCGCTGACGCCGAAGGCCTGCTGCGCAAGGCGCAATTGGCCGCCGCCGCCGTGCGCAAGCGCGGTGCGCGCATGCAGGTCTTCGACGAAGGCTGCGTCAATCAGGTCCTGACGTCGTGGGAGCTGGGCGATGCCTTTGCCGAGGCCCTTCAATCAGGGGAGCTGCAGGTGTTTTTTCAGCCCAAACTGCGCGTCCGCGACGGTCGAGCGGTCGGCGTCGAGGCGCTGATGCGCTGGCTGAAGGACAGCCGGCCCGTCGCGACCCCCGATGAATTCATTCCGCTGGCCGAGCAGGCCGGCCTGATTCAGGACACGACCTGGTTCGTGCTCAGCAACTCCCTGCAGCAGGCCTGCGCGTGGCAGGACCTGAGCGTGGCGGTGAACATCACGCCGACCATGCTCCATCATCGCGATTTTGTCGAAATGGTGCGCAGCGCCATATCCACCTGGAACGTGAGAAGCGGCGGGCTGACCCTCGAGATAACCGAGGGCGCGCTGATCGCCGATTTCGCGCAGGCCACCGCGCGGCTCGCGCAACTGCGCAACATCGGCGTGCACATATCCATCGATGACTTCGGCACGGGATATTCCTCGCTGAGTTACTTCAAGAAAATCCCCGCGGACGAACTCAAGATCGACAAGTCGTTCGTCATGCGCATGCTCGAGGACGAATCGGACCAGCGTCTCGTGGGCACGATCATCAATCTCGCCCACCAGTTCCGGCTCGAGGTCGTGGCCGAAGGCGTCGAGTCCCAGGCAACCCTGGATATGCTCGCCGACATGGGCTGTGACCTTGTTCAGGGCTATCTGTTCGCCCCTGCCCTGCACAGGGAGCAGCTGCAGGTCTGGCTGCAGGAGCGCTGCTTGCACCGTCGGCCGGGCAGCGATACGATTTACCCTGAAAAAAACGGCATTCCTCCGAAAAGCGGCCGTGGTGGCTGACACGATCTGCGTAAATTCCGATTTCAAGGAGGTCAATTCAAATGGAAGGCGAAAACAAGCATTCCCGCCGGAACATTCTCAAATATGGCGTGACGGCACTCGCCGCGGCGCCTCTGGCTGGTTTGTCGGAAACGGCATTTGCAACGCAAAACAAGGCAGTCCGGGCAGCGCTGAAGTATCAACTCCAGCCGAACGGCGAGAAGCATTGTGCGGTTTGCGTCAATTTCCTGCCGAACAAGGACAAGCCGAACAACGACACTGACGTGAACGGCTGCAAGCTGTATCCGGGCGATACGGAAATCTGCCCACACTGCTATTGCAGCGGGTTCGTGCAAAACGCGGCGGCGACCAAGGCCGGGGCATCCTGGTCGCCCTGGAATACGGCACCCGCGGGGAAGTGACCGATTCCCGGGGTACGGCGCGCGGGCGCCGAACCCCGGGACCCTGGCGTACGGCGCAATGATCGTTGCCGGGAGCCCTGCTCCGCCTGCTCCTGGGTTAAGATCAGCCGATTGATTTCACGCCGGTTGCGCCGATAACACCATGTCCCTTCTCTCCCGCTTTCGCGGCAAGCCTTCCGACCCTGCCCGCGCACCGGCCGCGCTGGAACCCGCCCTCACGCCCGCTCCAGCGCCCGCCGACCCGATGGAACTTGCGCGCGAGGACGAGGAGCGCCTCGCCGCCGCACTCGCCAGCGGTGCGCCGGAACAGCTGACCGACTGCGTGCTCAATGCACACTCGACCAGAGCCCGCCAGCGCGCGGCGCAACGGGTCGCTGATCCCGAGCACCTGCGCGAGCTCATCCGGCTGACGCGCGGCGGCAGGGACAACTCGGTCTACCGCATCCTGACGGCCAAGCGCGACGCTCTGCTCGCCGCAGACCGTGCTCGTGATGCCCGACATGCCGCAGTCGATGTGCTCGTCTCAAATCTCGCGCGCGTCAGCCGTCTGCCCTACGACCCGCTGTACGAACCCTCGTTCGCACTGTTCAGGCAGGACTGGGCCGACCTCGCCGGCGACGCCTCACCCGAGGCGAGCGCACAGGTCGCCAAACACCTTGACGTCATGCGCGCCGTCATTGAGCGCCACCACGAAGCCCTTGCCGCGCAGGCCGAGAGGGCGCGGGTTGCGGTCGAAGCGGCGGCACAGGTGCGCCCGGAACCCGGGCAGGCGCCAGCCGCTGCCGCGGAGCCCGACCCAGCTCCAGACCCAGCTCCAGACCCGGCTCCCGAGCCTGCGCCGACACCGGAGCCCGTCAGGCCGGAGGTCCAGGCGGAGTCGGCACAACCGCTGATTTCACTGCTGCGCCAGGCACAGGCTGCCCTTGATCGCGGCGGCACGGCGCGCGCCCAGCGTCTTCGTGCCACGCTGGCGGCGAGGCTCGCCCAACCGGCAGTACTGCCAATCTGGTTCGATCGCCAGTTGCTGCAGCTTGACGCAAAGCTTGAAGAGCTCAAGGACTGGAAGACCTTTACGGTCGTCCCGAAGCGTGCGGATCTGGTGCAGCGCATGCAGTCGCTGATCGGGGCCGAAATCTCGCCCGAAGAGCTGTCGCACCACATTCGCCGACTGCAGCACGAATGGCGCACGCTGAATCGCGGTGCGGGCGACGAAACTTCCGCCGAGGCCCTGCAGTTTCACGACGCCGCCAGGCGCGCCTATGAGCCCTGCAAGGATCACTTTGCCCGACAGGCCGCTGTCCGGCGCGTGAACCAGGAGCGTCGCGAATCGATCATAGAGCGGCTCTCGGCCTATGCGGCGACCCTGGAGGGCGATGCCGCCGACTGGCGGCACGTCGCTCAGACGATCGTCGAGGCGCGACGCGAATGGCGGGAATACGCGCCGGTCGACAATTCCATCGCGCCGGTGCTGCAGGAGCGTCTGCGCGGCGCGCTTGGCGTTCTGCAGGGCCGACTCGATGCCGAATATGCCCGCAACGTTGCCGCGAAGCACGCTCTGATCGAACGGGCGCGACAGCTGATGAACCTGGCCGATACGCGGCAGGCCATTGACGGAGCCAAGGGCCTGCAGTTGGCCTGGCGCAAGGTCGGACTGGTGCCCCGGGAACAATCCAATGCGCTGTGGGATGAATTTCGCGGCCACTGCGATGCCGTCTTCCAGCGCAGCGCACAGGAGGCGGCTGCCTATGGCGCGGCGCTCGATGCGAACCAGGCCCGCGCGCGCACGCTGTGCGAGGAACTCGACGGCATCGCGGCGCTGACCGGAGCGGAACTTCGCAGCGCATTGCAGACCCTGGACCAGCGGCGCGCCGAGTTCGACGCGCTGGAGCTTCCCCGCCAGACGGCACGCGATCTGCGCCAGCGCTTTGTACGGGCGGCGGCCCGCTGCGCCAACGCCGTTCAGCACGAGCGCATCGCCGCGACGCGGCGCGCAGCGACAGCCCTCTTCGATGCAGCGAGCGCGATTCGCGCGTACGCGATTGCCCAATTGCGTTCCGATGACGTCGATACGGCGCGTTCAGCAGCGGCTGCGGCCATCGCTGCGCTCGCCGCCGCGCCGAAGGCGGCCCGAACGGTTCTCGAACAGCAGTTCTCGAAGGTCGCAGCCGGAGAGATCGCCGGCGATCCCGCCGCGAACGAGTCGGCGCTTCGCCTCCTGTGCGTCCGGGCCGAACTCGTGGCTGAAATCGCGACGCCGGAGCCGGACCTCGGCCTGCGACGCGAATATCAGATGCGCCGCCTGCTCGATTCCCGGGGTCTGGGTGCCGACATCAACCTCGCGGACCTCAATGAGCTCGCGCTCGAGTGGTTCGCGGTCGGCCCCGTCGATCCGTCGGCCGAAGCCGCGCTGCGCGCCCGGTTCGACCGGTGTCGGGAGACCGGTCCCGGCACCGCCTGATCCGCGAAGGCTTGACAGCGCGACGCGGATGCGCCGATTCTTGTAATTCTATGGCCAGCACGCTTTGGATCGGCACCCGAAAGGGCCTCTTTGCCTTGCGCCCTGACTCCCGCCGGCGCCGCTGGAAGCTGACGGGGCCGCAATTCCTCGGGCACATCGTACACCACGTGGTCCAGGACCCGCGCGATCCCCGCAGGCTGACGATGGCGGCGAAGACCGGGCACCTGGGGCCGACGGTATATATTTCCGGCGATCGTGGACGCAGCTGGAAGGAAGCGGCCGCACCGCCGGCCTTCCGCAAGGTGAACGACGGCGAGCGCCCCCGCGCGGTCGAGCGCGTGTTCTGGCTTACACCCGGCCACCCATCCGAGCCAGGCGCATGGTACGCGGGCACCGCTCCGGCGGGATTGTTTCGCTCCGAGGATCACGGCGCCCACTGGGCCCCGGTGGCGGGATTCAATGATCATCCGATGAACTCGAAGTGGGCGGCGGGCTTAGGGACGCCGGATGGCGAGATACTGCATTCGATATGCATCGATCCGCGCGACGCGCACCACCTGTATCTGGCGATCTCCATCGGGGGCGTGTTTGAATCAACGGATGGCGGCGGCGACTGGGCGCCTCTCAATGGGGGAATTGAAGCCGATTTCCTGCCGGACGCGAACGCCGCTTATGGCCACGATCCGCATTGCCTGATCCAGCACCCCCTGCGGCCGGACCGGCTCTATCAGCAGAATCACTGCGGCAGTTACCGCCTTGACCGGCCTGAGCGTCGATGGGTCCGAATGGGCCGCGCCATGCCGAAGAGGATCGGGGATATCGGATTTCCGATAGTCGCGCACCCACGCGATGCGGATACGGTCTGGGTATTGCCGATGGATGGCACGACCGTCTGGCCGCGTACGGCGCCCGGCGGCAGGCCGGCCGTGTACCGCAGCCGCACTGCCGGCAGGACCTGGCAGCGACTCGACAAGGGCCTGCCGCAGTCGCAGGCATGGTTCACGGTGTTGCGCCAGGCCATGTGCGCGGATGAAAACCCGCGTGTGGGCCTGTACTTCGGCACGACACAGGGTGAGGTCTGGGCCAGCACCAACGAAGGAGATTCCTGGCGTTGCCTCGTCCGGCACCTTCCAGAGATCTATTCAGTTACGCACGGTATCTGATCGCAGCTCGTCAATGAAGCGCAGGCGCACGTGAATACAGTCCGGGTTGCTTCGCCGCTTCGCTCCTATACGGCGGGTGCCGCCCGCCTGTCGGCGGCCGGTGCGACGGTAGCGCAACTGCTCGCGAATCTCGAGCGCGCGCATCCGGGCATGCGCTTTCGCATGATCGACGAACAGGACCGCATCCGCCCGCATATCCGCATCTTCATCAATACGCGCGAGGTCAAGTCACTCGATGAGCCATTGGGCGAGCACGATGAAGTCCATTTGATCTGCGCACTGAGCGGCGGCTGATTCCCCGGCATCGCGACTGCCCATGAACCTGAGCCCGTCGGAACGCGATCGGTATAGCCGCCACCTGCTGCTGCCGGAGATAGGCGCTGCCGGACAGGAGCGGCTCAAGGCAGCCCGGGTGCTGGTGGTGGGTGCCGGCGGCCTCGGTTCTCCCGCCAGCCTGTACCTGGCTGCGGCCGGCATCGGCAAACTGGGCATCGTCGATCACGATCGCGTTGACTTGTCGAACCTGCAGCGCCAGCTGCTTTTTGATACCGCGCAGCTCGGCGCCAGCAAAGCGCGCGCCGCCCAGGCGCGCCTGCAGGCGCTGAACCCGGAAATCGACGTCATTGCCCATGACGCGGAACTGGATGCGGACAACGCACTGGAGCTGTTGCGCCACTACGATTGCGTGCTCGATGGAAGCGATCGCCTGACGACCCGCTATCTGGTCAACGACGCCTGCGTACTGCTCAAGCTGCGGCTGGTATCGGCGGCGATCCATCGATTCGAAGGCCAGGCGATGACGTACGTTCCGGGACTCGGCCCCTGCTATCGCTGCCTGTTTCCTGAATCAGCGGAAGGCTCGGCGGCCAATTGCGCGCAAGCCGGCGTCCTCGGCGTGCTGCCCGGAATGCTCGGGGTACTGCAGGCCACCGAGGCCATCAAGCTGATTCTCGGAATTGGCGACCCGCTCGTCGGGCGCCTGCTGACATTCGATGCTTTGGCGATGCAATGGCGGGAGTTTCATTTCTCGCGGCGAGAGGACTGCGCGGTTTGCGGTTCGAACCCGACGATTACGTCGCTGCGACGCGGCGCCGACGGCGGTCGGGTCGATAACCCGGCACGCATCGAGCGGCTGCAGCCCCGCCAGCTGCACAGCCTGCTCGAGCGGACCTCGGGCAACGGCAAGGTCCCTATGGTCGTGGACGTGCGCGAGCCGCGTGAATTTGCCGCCGGTCATATATACGGCAGCGTAAATATTCCGCTGCCCGGCCTGGCGCAGCAACTGGCGCAAGTCCCTGCGAACACGCCGCTGGTTTTCCTGTGCCGCAGCGGCGGACGCAGCCGCGCCGCCTGCGAACTGGCCTTGCGGGCCGGCTTCCGGACAATCGCCGACCTCGATGGCGGCCTGCTGGCCTGGGCAGCAGGCATAGATCCTGCCATGACCGTAGCGCCATTCGACTGAACAGAACCCGGACCCGGGGCAATTCCGACTCTGTCAGTAGAGCAGCGCCGACCGGCGCTCCGCGCGCCAGAGGACCTCGTCGCGCGCCGTCAGTGCCTCCAGATCCGCTGGCGTCGCTGCGGGATCGTCCACCCAACGACGCAAGAGATCGCTCCCGTTGATCACATCGATCGCGGGCCGGTCTATTTCGTACTCGTAGGCAAAGTCGCGCCAGATCCCATAATCCGGCCGCAGCCGGCGCAAAGCCTTGAGCGCGAGCGCGAACAATCGCCAGGGCCTGAATCCGTCGTGGTCATAATACGCGGCATCTTCCACGTGCACCTGGACACCTGCGCAGAGCTTCCCGGCGTGTTTATGAAACGTGGGCTCGAACCAGCACGGTCGCAGCCGACAGCCGCTCATCCAGGGCGCTGCAAGCGAATTCATCTGCGCCAACAATGCCCGCACGTCCAGATCCGGCGCACCAACCAGCTCCAGGGGCCTCGTGGTCCCCCGACCTTCCGACAACGTCGTCGCTTCGAGCATCACCGAGCCCGGATAGCAGCGCGCCATCCAGGGATTGGGCGCGTTGGGACTCGGATTGACCCACGTCCGCCCGCCGAGCGGCCACCCGTATCCCGGCGCGGCATTCGGCTCCCAACCCTGCATCGGCACTACGAGGCAATCGACGTCAAGATCGAGAGTCGCCACGAACCAGCGTGCCAGTTCACCGAGAGTCAGGCCGTGACGCATCGGCATCGAGCCGGCGCCGACAAAGCTCTCGCATCCGGCCCTGAGCGTCAGCCCTTCCACAGGCCGGCCCACGGGGTTCGGGCGATCCAGAACCCACACGGCCTTGCGATGCTTCGCCGCCGCTTCGAGCACGTAACGCAGCGTGGTGAGAAACGTGTAGATCCGGCATCCGAGGTCCTGCAGGTCAACGAGCAGGACATCGAAGGTATCCATCATTTCAGGCGTCGGCCGGCGCACATCGCCGTAAAGGCTGAAGACCGGGATGCCGTGCACGGGATCGGCGTAATCCTGCGACTCGACCATGTTGTCCTGTTTGTCGCCGCGCAGCCCGTGCTGCGGGCCGAACGCCGCGCTCAGGCGTACGTCACCGAGCCCCGCCAGCGCATCGAGGGAATGGACCAGGTTGCGTGTTACCGAAGCGGGATGCGCCAGCAGTGCCACGCGCCGTCCCGCAAGCGGCTTGCGCAGCCCGGGCTCCTCGAGCAGCCGGTCGATTCCGAACTTCATGAGCGGGCAAATTCCATGATGAATCCGTTCGGGTCGTGAAAATCGGGTTTACCGTGTGGGTGCCGCAGCCCCCAGTACGAAAGCCTACCATCCTCGCCTTCGATGACCGCGGCCAGAGCGACCCGAAGATGACGAGCGTCGCACAAATCAGTCAGTTGGCCCAGGTGCAAAGCCGACTGGAGCTCGAGTCCGCCGTCACCCCGGTGCACGGAGATTTCGGGAGCTCGGCCGATCCCGGCGGGCGAGCGTCCCTTCCGGTAGGCACTGAACCGATAGACCGCCCAGTCGAGCGAGGGCGAAAAATTGAATTCGTGGTAGCCGGACTCGCCCGCCGACGCGACAAAAGCCTCGAAGCAGGTGTGCTTCCAGAGGTTCTCCGCCCGTGCGCCCGCGCCCGGCGGGGGAACGCGCAGGCGGGCCATGTCCGCGTGCAGCGCATACCGGAACACGAGAATGTCGGGCTCCTCGAGCCGCAGTTCCACACCGAGACCGCGCACGGCGTCGTTCGGGGTGGAAGGGTGAGCGGTCAGCACGGCCCGCTGCGCAGTAGTGGACGACATACCGCAGAGGTTCGCAGAAAGCGCGTATCCCGTCGAGGCTCTCCAGCGCGCAAGGCACCAGGCACGCTGATTTTATCGCTCGCCGGGCGTCAACGCGGCCGCCGGCAATGCGTTATGCTTGACGCGGGAATGTCGCCGCTCGCAAGGGGAAATGCCATGAAATCATTCCGCAACCTGTTGGCGCCCGACTCATTCCGCCGCCGGGCCGGTGCCGTCGGCCTGGTGGCCGTGCTGCTGTCGGCCATGAGCGTGGCCGATGACTCACCCGCGACGGCGCGCGCCGACGGAACCTGGCAGTTCCACAAATACTCATTCCAGTTCATGGGCTTCACATCGACCTACTCCTGCGACGGCCTCGCTGACAAGCTGAAGGAGTTGCTGCTCGCCGCGGGAGCGCGCGCCGACGTCAAATCCGCGCCCGGCGCCTGTACGCGCGAGTTCGGACGCCCGGACAGGTTTGCCAGGGCCGACCTGAAATTTTTCACGCTCACGCCGCTCGCGCCCAATGCCGCTGCGGCGCCGATGCCGGTATCCGGTACCTGGCGATCGGTGACTTTTGCCAATCACTCGCCGCGGAACCTGCAACTCGGGGACTGCGAACTGGTCGAGCAATTTCGCGATCAGGTGCTCCTGAAAATGTTCGCCACGCGCAATGTCGCCGGCAATACGACCTGCATACCCCATCAGGAATCGGGTTCGGTAATCGACCTCAGGTTCGAATCGTTCGTGCCCGTACCGGCGCCAGGCAGCGGCGCAGCTCCCGCGCCTGGCGGCAGCGGCTGAGCTCGCGCCTCGGCCGGGTTCGGCGAGCGACCTCGATGCGCGATGCGCATCAGGCGCGTCCTGCCGGCTCGAGGCCGAAGCCAAGGGCCAGCTCTCGTCGGCAGGCGCGTCCGACATCGAGGTCCCATGTGTTGACGATCGCCAGCCGAAATCCGCCTGGCGGCATGACGTGGTCCTCCGCGGCGGTGTCGGGATCAAAGGTGATCTGCACACTGCTGACGCCTGCGCGAGCCCGGATGGCCTTCACCAGCGACGGCGGGGGATGCGCGAATCGTCTCGAGTGAGGTCCGAACAGGACCACGCTGAAGCCGTCGCGTCGCTCGACGTCGGCGTACTCCCAGGCGCCTCGCGCATACAGCCGGACGACCGAGTCCAGCCATCCCGGCCCATAAAGATCCGGCCATTGATCGGCGAAACGCAAATGCGCCTCGATGATCGCCCCGCCGATGGTCTCGAGATTGAGCATACCGGTGTAGTCGGGCAACGACGCCGCAACCCAGTCCGCGCAATACGTTTCCAGAATCGGCCGTCTTCGGGCTTCGATGGTCCAGTAATCGAAAGTGCCGCCCGGCGCCGGACGTCCGAGCGAATGCCGGCTCCAGCAAACGGCACCGCCGACCACGGCCAGATCGGTGCTCACGTGCTCGCCCTCGAGCAGCGACATCCACATATGGCCCGGCTGTTCGCACGCAAGGTACTCCTCACGGTCATGCAGCACCCGGCTGCCGACGCCCATGCCTTTGAGATTGATTGCGGGCTTGCTGAAGACCGGATATCGCTCGGGCTCGATGCCGTGCGGGGCGCACTCGATTCGCTGCGATTCGGCCACCAGCAATTTGTTGTAGACCCAGCGGCATCGCGGATACCACCGGTAGGCGTCCATGTCGTCCGTCGGGATGTGGACATCCGGCGGACAGGACACGTCCTCGAAGTATTGCAATCGCCAGGCATCCCGCTCATGGATCGGCATTGCTAGACCCTGGCTCCCAAGTCACAGGAAAGCTACGGCACGCGTCAGGGCTTCGGTGAATTCCGCGACGGGCCGCCAGTGGGGGGAAAAACAGAGTCCATAGGCTTTGCCTCGTTCTTGTGACGGGTTTTCCTGTCGAATGCGCCTTATATCATACGATCCCCTCGGATACACACGCTGAATTTCCATGACCCTGTGCCGCGGCACGCGCAGCGCGCATGCCGGAGACAGCCCTGCTGCGCACCATCCCGATCCTGCTGTAATATTTATCCTTTGGATCCGGAGACTACTATGCAGTTACGCAACCTGGGGCGCTCCGGTCTGCGGGTTCCTCCCTTGTGTCTCGGCGGCAACGTTTTTGGATGGACGGCGACCGAGCCGGCTTCGTTTGCGGTTCTGGATGCGGCGGCAGGCGCCGGGCTGAACTTCATCGATACCGCGGATATCTATTCGGTCTGGGCGACCGGCCATCGCGGCGGTGAATCGGAAACGGTCATTGGGAACTGGTTGAAGCGCAGCGCAAGGCGCAAGGACATGGTCATCGCGACCAAGGTCGGCATGGAGATGTCGCCCGCGCACAAAGGCCTGTCAGCTGCGCATATCGCGCAATCGGTCGAGGGATCACTGCGAAGGCTGCAGACGGATTACATTGACCTGTACTTCGCTCATTGCGACGACGCCAGCGTGCCCTTCGAGGAGACACTCGGTGCCTTTCAGAATCTGATTGCCCAGGGCAAGGTGCGCGCCATCGGCGCGTCGAACCACACCGGAGCGCGACTGGCCGAGTCGCTCGAGATAAGCCGCAAGCACGGCCTGCCGCGGTATGAAGTGCTGCAGCCGCACTACAACCTGTATGATCGGTCCGACTTCGAAACGACGCTCGAGCCCCTGTGTCTCGGACAGCAGATTGGCGTTGTGAGCTACTTCGCGCTGGCCTCCGGTTTTCTCAGCGGAAAATACCGCACGCCCGCGGACGCTTCGAAGAGCGTGCGCGGAAAGGGCATCGTTGAAAAGTATCTCAATGAGCGCGGCCTGAGAATCCTTGCGGCCCTGGACGATGTGGGGCGACGTCACGACGCGTCCCCCGCCAGCGTAGCGCTGGCATGGCAAATTGCGCGCCCCGGCGTCACGGCGCCGATCGCGAGCGCGACCACCGTAAATCAATTGAATGACCTGGTCGCCGCCACGCAATTGAGCCTGGACCCTGCGGCAATCGATCAATTGAATGCCGCCAGCAGGTAAAGGCCGCCTGGCCTCGTCTTGAACGGACATCGCGGCTCCTGCCGCAATGTCCGCGTTACGGCGGTGCGATATTCAGAGTCATGTTGTTGATAAAGCCCTTCACGCCCGCCAGGAAGCTCATCGCATCGGCTGCATTGCGCCGCTGATAATCCCAGTCCACGGCACCGGACAGCGAAACCCAGCCATCCTGCACATGGACCGCGACCCGCCCCCCGGGCAGACAGGTGCCGCTGGACAGGGCCTTCACGACGGCGCTGGCGATTTCCGAATCGCTGCTGGCATCCATCGGCATCACGTCGATCCTGACGATGACCGCCCGGACACCGGCAACACATTGCGCGGTGTGGCGGGCCTCCAGTTTTTCTGAATAATTGCGGACCTGGCCCTCCAGGACGGCAATTCTGTCCTTGACCGACACCGTCAGCTTACTGGTATCGACAGCTGCGTCCCAATTGAGCGCATCGATCACATTTTCCTCAATGTCGGAATCCGTGTTCATCGGCTATCTCCGGATTGGCCTGCCACCGGGGGAAGATAGGCTGATCGCCGGCCGCAGGCCGTACGGTGGCGCACACATCGCCCATCGTTCCTCCCGGTTCCGTCTGCTTACGCACCGATCCGCGGCCATGGGCTCCGATAGGATCAAGCTCGTAGTCCCTCAGTCAGGAGCAAGGAGATGTCGCATCCGGTCTCGACTGGTTGGTATTTGCACTGGGCCTGGTTTCTCGGGATCGGCATTTCCCTGCTGGTCTTCTCGACCATTGGCAACTGGGGCTATTTGTATCTCGCAAATCGCCGATTCAGCCACCGGCGGGGAACCCGTGCCAATATCATTGGCCTGGGACGACTGGCGATATCGCAGTGGGAAAACGAAGGCGGCGCAATTCGGCCGCAATGACCCAGCACTCGGTCGCGAAAAAAATGGTTCAGCGCATCCCTCGCCAACCGCCGGCCTCCACGGCCTGGCGGGCGGCTGCCCGCCAGGCGAGATCACCGTGAACGAGAGAATTATTCGCTGATCGCCACCCCATTGAATCCGGCAACTCCGATGGGGCTCGACGTCGCCGCAAGGGTCAGGTCACCGTACGCATCAATGCGGAAAGCCGCGACATATGCATTCCCGCTTGCGCTGTAGATCACGGCGAGCCATTTCCTGTCTGGCGATACCGTGATGTCCGTCGGCGCCCCCGGCAACGGTAGCGACTTGTAAAACACCCCACCTTGGCCATCGGTCAGAAATACGGAGATGGCGTGGCCCGGGGAGTTGCTCGTGTACCAGACATTGCCCGGCCCCTTGGCCACCCAGCAGGGTGCGTTGGCCGGATACGCAGGTGTAGGGCCGGTTACCGGGAATACATTCCCAGCGCTGTTGACGATCGCGAAACTGTCCGGACTGTGGGCCGGCGTGAAGCCGAGGACATTGCCCCAGAACGCGGCGCCCAGCGGGGTGTTGTCGGCCACGGGGGGCAGCGTCACGGCGGCACTCGATCCATTGAGCGCGCCGTCGTTCCCGAGCGGAAGCTGCAGCACGGTTCCCGAAGTCATCGTGACGGCAGCCCAGGTCTTGCCGACCGCGATCTGAGCAGCGGATGCATCGGTGAGCGCGACGACGGTGCCGTCCACGCTGCCCGACGGCCAGGCATGACTCTCCGCGCAATTCGCGCCGACCACAAAAAGATGGTCGGACGTGAGCGCGATCGAGTCCGGCTTCGCGCAATCCGGCGCCAGGCCTATCGTTGCTCCAATGCCGATGAAATCGCGATGGCGCACGATCTCGCTGACGCTGTTTGAACCGAAGTTTCCCACCGCCCCGCGATCGTCCCTGAACTGCAGAATTCCGGCATTTCCTCCCGCCCCACCCTTGCCTTGGGTCGGCAACATGTCCACGAGGGACAACGAGCCGGCTCCCGGCGTTTCCAGCCGGAACACGACGACTTCGTTGCCCCCTGGATCGTTCGTGCTCGTCAATATGAACACATCGCGGTCCCGCTCATCGGCGTGGGTCACCGCAGCGGCAAACATTGTGCCAGCCAGCATGCTGGCGGCGTAAAGCAAACGAGATTTCCCAAGATATCCAGAATTCATCGCAATCTCCTCATTGAATTTTTTGGTAACTGACCTGCCCTTTCCCATGAAGCGCTATCGGTGCTGCCGCGCATTTCCGGGACATGCACCGGATCACGAACCTGGGGGGACCCTTCGGTGAAAAAGGCACGCTCGACGGGATGGGTATTCGCTGCAGGTCGTCGGAAAGTTACGATGCGGGGCATCGGCAGCCGAAAAGCCGCGAATGGAAATCAAAATGTAACTTTCCTGCACCGGGCAGCGAATATGCACAATCGCGCGCCCACTGGACTTTGGGGCTCATTGATCGGCCCGCCGATCGTCCCCCCAGCCTCGCACCGCCGCCGCCGTGCGAACCGCTAACGTCCCGTGTCCGACAACGCTTCGAACCCGGAAACCACGTCAAAAAGCTCCTCGTCAATGCCGCCCTGGCGCAAGTGGTGGAAGTCGCCATGAAGCTGTTCCAGCAGTTCGTTGATGTTCCTTTCTGCGCGTTCCATTGCGGCCAGCCGGCTCGCGTTCTCGCTGGCCAGGGATTCGGCACATGCGCGGAACAGCGAGATGAAAAGAAACTCGCGGATCAGCGCGCGCAGGGTCCCTGTGCCGTCGCCCATGACCTCGGGCACGTTGGCGGTTGGCCAGTGCATTGCGGCCAGGCTTCGCCGCCATTGCGCGTCGAGCGGCAGCAACCGCAGGCTCGTCGGCTCGAACAGCGATCCGTAAACCGGCCGGTTGTGGAATACCCATAGAGACGCATGCTTCTCCTTCTCGCGATGCGCTTCAGTTTCCACTTGAATCTGCCCGACGAGCGGGGTGATCGCCTGAACCGAGTTCGGCACTTTGAACAGTCCGGCCAGCGCCACGCCCGCATCCGACAGGCGCGCATGCACCCGCTCGCCAACCGCCCAGACGCGGCATTCCCCGGGCTGCGCCGCAAGGCTCCTGATCGCATAGTCAGCGATGACTTCGTTGAACTGTCCCACCAATCCCTGATCGGACCCGAATACGATGGCGCGCACTCCACCGACATGAGTGGCGCCCTTCGGCTCCGCCGCCGCTGCAGCCGGCCGGCCACTGCGAAGGCGCGCACACAACCCCAGCTCAACGGTGCGGTAATAGTCGGCCAGCGCGAGTACCGATTTCTCGTATTGCCCGATACTCGACGCTGACAGCGCCTTCATTGTACGAACAACCGACTGCAGATCGCCGGCGCTGCCGATCTTCCTGCGCAGGCTTTCCGTTGTATCGCTCATCTGAACGGGTCCAGGGCCCGCCGGGCGATTTCAACGACGATGACGCGGTCTTCCTCGCTCAGCGTGCCCGCGGTCTCGAATCTCGCGCGTACGTCGGCCGGAATGTTCACTGCCGCTTTCCGGACGGCCAGTTCCGCGTCCGGCATTCGCTCGATTGACACACCGTCAAGGAGTCCTGCGGTCAATGCCAATAAAACGGCGATCTGCGCCGGTACGGGTACCGGTGCACATTCCGGCTGCTTGAGGCAGGCACGGATACGTCGGCCATGCTCGATGACCTTGCGTGTGTTTTCATCCAGCCGCGCGCCGAACCGGGCGAATGTCTCAAGCTCCTCGAACTGCGCATAGGCGAGCTTCAGATCGCCGGCCACGGCACGGTACGCCGCGCGTTGCGCTTTGCCGCCGACGCGCGAAACCGATTTGCCGACGTCGACGGCCGGCAGGACACCCAGTTCGAACAGCGACGGCGACAGATAGATCTGGCCATCGGTAATCGAAATCAGGTTGGTCGGAATGTAGGCGGATATGTTCTGCGCCTCGGTTTCAATGATCGGGAGCGCGGTCAACGAGCCGCCTCCCAGCTCCTTGCGCAAATGGGTTGCACGTTCGAGCAGGCGCGCGTGAATGTAGAAAATATCGCCGGGAAACGCCTCGCGACCAGGCGGTCGCCGCAGCAGCAGCGACAGTTCCCGATAGGCGCGCGCATGATGCGTCAGATCATCATATACGATGAGCACGTCGCGCCCCCGCTCCATGAAATGCTCCGCGATGCTGGTGGCAGCGTAAGGGGCAATGAAGGCGAGACCCGGCGGGTCGTTGCCTTCGGTGACGACCATGACGGTGTAGTCCATCGCGCCATTTTCGCGCAAGATTGCCGCGGTTTTCGCAACGGCAGACGCGCGCTGGCCGATCGCACAATAGACGCATAGCACGTTCTGGTCGCGCTGGTTGAGAATGGTGTCAATCGCGATGGCCGTCTTGCCGGTCTGGCGGTCGCCGAGAATCAGCTCGCGTTGGCCGCGCCCGACCGGAATGAGTGCATCGATGACTTTCAGGCCGGTCTGCAGAGGGACCGTCACGGGCGCACGATCCATGATGCGCGGCGCCGGCCGCTCGATTGGCAGGCGCTCGCCCGCAGATACCGGCCCGTTGCCATCGAGAGCGCGGCCCAGCGGATCGATGACGCGCCCCAGCAATCCGTCGCCGACCACCACGTCCATGACCCGCCCGGTGCGCTCCACTTCATCGCCCGCGTTCAGATGCCAGTATTCCCCCAGCAGCACGACGCCCACTTCAGCTGCGTCCACATTGAAAGCCATGCCAAGCAGGTCGCCCGGAAATTTTACCAACTCCTCAAACCCCACCGCCGGAAGTCCGGCGATCTTCGCGATGCCGGTAGCGATGCTGGTGATCGTGCCCACCTTCCTTGGCAGCAATTGCGCCACATAGTCTTCACGCGCCCTTGCCATGCCCGAAAATGCGCGATCGAAGACAGCCTGCAGACTTTCCGGTTCGGACGTCATCAGCTCTTCGCATCCCTCAGCAATTCGCTGACGCCCTTTTCCAGGGATGACAGATACTCCGCAATGCTCCACGCCACTTTTTGTCCATCCGTGGACAGCTCGATTCCGCTGATGAGATCAGGCGATGTTTCGTACCGGACGTGGACGTCGGCCGAGAAGCTCTCATTGATTGCCTTTTGTATTGCTGCGCGCTGTGCCTCGGGAAGGTCAAATGCGCTGCGCACCAGCAAGGGGGCTGCGGCCGTCCGGATGGCCGAACCGAGGCTCTCCTTTGCCTTGCCGTCGAGCGCGCGCAGCCGCTGATTGAAAACCTCGGTCATTTTTTCCTCAAGCCCGGCACCGGCAAGTTCCGTCAGCGCCTTGCGCGCAATGGCAAATACTTCCTGCTGGGTCCGCCGACGGATTGCCTGATTAAGGCCATGAACGTCGCTTTGCAGCGTTTCCTGACGCCTGGCGCTCAGGGCATCCGCCGCTTTTCGCGCATCATCAAGCAGGCGCTGACGTTCGGCCTTCGCCTCCTCCGTCGCCTTGCCGAGGAGTGCCGCGCGTTGCTGGTCGAACGCCTCGTTCCTGCGCTGGAATTCGTCGCGCTCCTTCTGGGCTTCCGCCTTCTTCTTGTCCGCGTCGGCAAGCTCTGCAGCGATTCTCTTCTCACGCGCATCGACGGCATCAAGAATCGGCCCATACAGGTAGCGCTTCAGCAACCAGACCAGGATGATGAAATTGAGCGCCTGCGCGCCGACCGTGAACCAGTCGATGAGCATGAATTACTTCCCCGCAACCTGGGCAATCGCGTGATTCCAGAACGGATTCGCGAAGATGAGGATCATCGAGACCACGAAGCAATAAATCGCAATGGACTCGATCATGGCCAGTCCGACAAACAGCGTTCGTGTAATCGTCGTCGCGGCATCCGGCTGCTGCGCCAGGGAACTCAATGCCGTGGCGACCGCCCGCCCTTCACCAAGCGCCGGCCCGATGCTGCCGAGGGCAATAGTCAGGCCGGCCGTTGCGATTGAAGCGATGGCAATAAGCGTCGAGCTATCCATGGTCTCTCCTCGGGTTTTTCCATTTCATGATTCGTCGTCTTGCGCGTGCGCCTGTCCGGACTTTCGGCCGCGCGTGGCAGCCGCGATGTACACCGCGGCCAGGATGCTGAAGATATAGGCCTGCACCATGCCGGTCAGCAGGCCGAGCGCGCTCATGGCGATCGGAAAGATGAAGGGCGTGATCGTCAGCAGGATCGCGAGAATCATCGTCCCGCTCATCATATTTCCGAACAGGCGAACCGCGAGGGCCAGCGTGCGCGAGAGCTCGCTGATGATGTTGAACGGAAGCATGATGACCGTCGGTTCCAGGTAGGATTTCAGATAGCCTCCAAGACCTTCCGCCCGGATGCCGAAGAAAGGCACGGCGGCCAGCACGCATATCGCGAGCGCCGCCGTCGTGGAAAGCGACCCGGTCGGCGGCTCGTAACCGGGAATGACGGTGCAGAGTGTGGCCGAGGCGATGAACAGGAACAGCGTTCCCAGAAAGCCCAGGTATTCTTGCGGATGGCGCAGGCCGACATCCTTGATCTGCTTTTCGATGCCGGTGACGACGATTTCCAGCAGGTTCTGCCAGCGGGAACGCTGCAGGTCCATGGAGAGTCTGCGGGTGATGAACCTTGAGCCGACCGCGAGCACGAACATCAATCCCCACGTGAACAGGATGGTCCCGTTGAGTTTGAAAAAGCCGTGCTGCCAGAAGATCATCTCATCGGCACTAAGTCGCATGGGGAACCTCCGGCGAGGGGGACTTGCAATGTTCAACCGGCGGCCTGGTTCGCCACTTCACGACGTGGCGCGCCGCTACGAAACCCAGAACACACAACAGCCAACGCTGCCAGTCTTCGCGTCCGACGAAATAAAATCCCGGCAGCGCAATGCTCATCCGCAGCAGCAGGCTGCCAGAAAACCAAAGGGCCGGCCGTCGGGACGAAATGCCCCTGTTGACAGTCCACCAAAGGCCGCCAAAGAAGAATGCTCCCAGCAGAAGACCCGCCGCCAACGAAAGCGCCCGAAACAGGAACTCATTCATCGGGGGTCTCCTGTTCGGCGCCAATTTCCCTGCTCTCCTTGGCAACCCAGTGCCACGCATTCAAGCAGCCGATTGCAAGCCCAGCCGCCAGCAGCGCGAGCGTCCAGGCGTGCTTGCCGGCATGATGTCGATCCAGCCAGATGCCCAGAGCCGCCCCGAGCAGCGTCGGAACGACGATCGACCAGCCGACCAGTCCCATCATCCCCAGGCCGAACCAGACCCCCTGCGCAGAGTTGCGACGCGCCTTGAGCTTGCGCTGCGCCTTGGCGCCGACCTCCTCGCCGAGCGAAGTCCTGGGCTTCACGGGAATGTTTCCCTCTTCGTCAGCCATTGTGCAGACCCGCCATGCGCCGTATCAGGTCGCCTTCCAGTTTTGCCACGACCGACCTGACGCTCTTTTCGCGCTCGTCCAGGGTCAGGAACTCCCTTTCCACCACTTCGCGCAACTGACCGAGGTCCGCGCCGCCCAGTGCGCGGCGCACGGATATAAGTACTTCCGAGCCCGTCTTGACGAGCACCCCCTCATCCACCGCCACGAACACCTCGCCATCGGACCCTGTCTCGAAGGTCAGAATCCCGGGCGCCAGCGCCGCCACGCAATCGAGCCGATGAGGCAGGATCCCGAAGGAGCCCTCGCGGGTCTCGGCCACGATGCGGGATACGCCGCTCTTTTCGGCGAAAATCTGGAATGGAATCAGGATCTTAAGGTTCATGGCTGTCAGCGGCGGGTTCGGGATCCGGATGGAGCCGGGCCGGGCTTGCGGTTGGCATGGACCCTGCTTTTCCCCGGGCCTCGTCTATCGCCCCGATCATATAGAGCGCGCTCTCCGGATAGTCCTTGAATTCATCGCGCAGGATGCGCTCACATCCGTCCAGCGCATCCTTGAGGCTGACGAGCTTGCCCTTCAGGCCGGTGAACTGTTCGGTCGTGAAAAACGGCTGGGTAAGAAAACGCTCGAGGCGGCGGGCGCGCATGACCACGTTGCGATCCGCGGACGACAACTGTTCCAGCCCGAGCATCGCAATGATGTCCTTGAGTTCGGCATATTGCGCAAGGGTTCGCCGGATCTCCTGCGCCAGTCCATAGTGCCGCGCGCCGACGATGCCCGCAGTTGCCATCCTGGAACTGGATTGCAGGGGATCGATGGCCGGGAACAGGCCTTCGCTTGCGCGCTTGCGCGAGAGCACGATCGACGCCGAGAGATGCGAGAACGTATGTACAGCCGCCGGATCGGTGAAATCGTCCGCGGGTACGTATACCGCCTGAATGGAGGTGATCGCACCGGTATCCGTGTTGGCAATGCGCTCCTCCAGCCCCGACAGCTCGGTCCCCATGGTCGGCTGATATCCCAGGCGCGACGGCATCTGGCCCATCAAGCCGGATACCTCCATGCCCGCCTGGATAAAGCGGAAAATGTTATCCACCAGGAGTAATACGTCGCGGTGTTCGTCATCGCGGAAGTACTCGGCCATCGTCAGTGCCGCATGCCCCACGCGGAACCGGGCGCCGGGAGGCTCGTTCATCTGGCCAAAGACCATCACCATGTTCGGCAGCACTCCGGCTTCCTTCATCGCGTCATAGAGTTCCTCGCCCTCGCGACACCGCTCCCCAATGCCGCAGAAGATGCTTACACCCTCGTGATGGCCGATCATGTTATGGATCATTTCGGTCAGCAGCACCGTCTTGCCGACGCCCGCCCCGCCGAACAGACCTGCCTTGCCGCCCCGCTCGAGCGGCACCAGGACATCGATTGCCTTGATGCCCGTCTCGAAGACTTCCGACTTCGTGGACCGGCGCATAAGGGATGGCGGCGCCCGATGCACCGAGCGCCATTGCACATCGGACAACGGCGGATCGCGGTCGATGATGTTGCCGAATACATCGAACATCCGCGATAGCACAGCCCTGCCGACGGGTGCCATCAACGGTGCGCCGGTGTCCAGGACCGCCATGCCGCGGGCAAGGCCCTGCGTGGGCGTCAGGGCAATTCCGCGCACGTGATGCGCATCCTGCTGGGCCAGCACCTCGATGACAGCTTCGTCCTTCGACCCGGTGCGCAGCACCGAGTAGATCGGCGGCAAATGCTCATCAAACCGGACATCGACGACACTGCCGCGCACGGAGGCGATCACGCCGCGGTTCGGTGCGGCGGCCTTGCTCTCATCCGCCATGACAGAGGTCCTGGCGGGGTTGCCCCCTGGCTCGAAAACGGGGGTTCGATCTGTGTATCATGGTCCGCACTCTGAATTGTCGGCCAATTGAGCCATTGAGAAAGAACCGGACTCAATCCGATCGCAACCGCATCCGAGCTGTCGCAGCGGACACCGAACCTTCTGTTCCCTGCCCGGGACATACGAATATCGCTTGCGCGCGCTTCGAGCAGCGAAGTCCGGATTATTGATCGTAGCCAAACCGAATGCTTCCGAATGTGCGGCGCCGCACTTTAGCCCTGCTCTTCGGCGCCCACGCAGGTCACCGAACCGCGACGGATGCGGCAACGCGACAACCGCCCGGCGATTGCGCCGGATTCCTGGCCGCGCTCCCGAAGCCGCCAGCGCATGCCGCCATCGTCCAATCTTCATGCATCGCCTTCTTCGCGCCAATCTGGGTTTCCACGTAGACCGAAGGGCTTATCAGAAATGCGTCAGACACCATCGCTCTTATCCGGCCTGCCTCCTCATGAACGTTGCTGCCAGCGCCCGGTACAGGCTTTCGCGACACACGAGCGCGCTCGCGCCGCGGCCGAGCAAAGTGACGGCCATCAGGGGCAGCGTGAGACTGCGATTGCCCGTCATTTCGCTGACGATGACCAACGAGGTCAGCGGTGCCTGTACGACGCCCGCAAAGTACGCGGCCATAGTCAGGACCACAATCGCTCCGCTGGGCGCAAAATGCAGGAAATTGCTCAGCGTTCCCCCAAGCCCTGCCCCAACGGCGAGTGATGGCGCAAAAATGCCGGCGGGAATCCCGGTAACATAGGAGGCCAGCGTGGCCAGCGCCTTCAGCAGCGGAAACCAGTTATTTGGCGCGACCTCGTTTTGTACCAGGGCCCGAGCCTCGGTGTAGCCGGTTCCAAAAGTCGCTCCTGAGGAGATCCACCCGATGAGGGCCACGAGCAGGCCGCAGACAAAGGCAAATCGTACCGGTGTCTTCGCCCTCATTTCGGTTAGGCGCCGCGGCAGTCCTGCGCGCAGGCGCAGCATGCAACGTGCAAATACGCCGCCGGCGACGCCGCCAAGCACGCCGCATATGGGAACAACCAGCCACATCCGCGGCTCGCCGAGCACGGCTTGCGTCGCGCCAAAGTAGGTATAGTTTCCGACCAGCGCGACGGAAGTCACCCCCGCCAGAATAACCGCCGTGTAGATGGTGCCCGAATTCTGTTCATCGAACGACCGCGACAGTTCCTCAATCGCGAAGACGACGCCCGCAAGCGGAGTATTGAAGGCCGCGGCGATGCCGGCCGCACCCCCCGCAAGGATGAGTCCCCGATCAAGATCGGCGGGCGGAAACCGAACCAGCCGCCGAAGCGAGTGCATGATCGATGCGCCGATGTGCACCGTGGGCCCTTCGCGGCCCGCGGACGCGCCGCTGGCAAGTCCCGCGAGTGTCAGGAAAAACTTGCCGACAGCAATTTTCATGGACAATAAACGGTCGCGCTCCTCGGTTGTCGCCAGGGACAAGGCGGCGATCGTCTGCGGTATTCCGCTGCCTTGCGCGCCGGGAAAAACACGTGCCGTAAGCCAGGCGACCATTGCAAGCCCGAAGGGCGGAGCGATCCATGGCCATAGCGGATTTTCCTTCGCTCCCCAATGGAACAGAGCGAGCGCGAGGTCGCTGCCACGCGCAAACGCAACCGCGACTGCGCCGGTGGTTACGGCTCCGCCAAAAAATACCAGTGTGCGAATCCACGGTCCTGGCCGACGCCAGCGGCGCAGCAGCACACGGGCGCGGGGCACGCCGTCGCCGGCCAGTAGGTCTGCGGGGCTCATCGGACCACCCACCGGCGCACCAACGGGTCGATCGTCATGGACTGCACCGGAATGCTGAAAATCGCTACCAGGTAGGTTGCGGCGACAATCAATTCCCTCGAGTCCCCCTTCGGCAGCGACAGCGCCATTGCCACCGACAGCGCACCGCGCAGCCCCGCCCAGGTCATCACCCTGATGGTGTTCGGCCCGAACTGCTGAAAGCGCCTCAGGATCGCGACCGGGATTGCCACGCTACACGCTCGCGCAAATAAGACGATCGGGATGGCGATCGGCGCGGGTCCTATAAAGCCCCTGGTGGGACCGGCGAGCGCTACGAGCTCGAGTCCGATCAGCCCGAATAACATCAGGTTAAGCAGATTGTCGACAATGCTCCAAAACACGAATAGCCGCTCCCGCCTCCGTTCGGACACCGCATGACGCCGGCCATGGTTTCCGACGGCCAATCCCATGACCACTGCTGCAATAGGCGCCGAAACCTTGAATAGTTCGGCCGCCGCATATCCCGCGGTTGGCATCGCCAACACGATCAGGGTTTCCAGGACATTGCTGTCCACCCTGCGCAGCAGGAAACAACCCGCGTACGCCACGGCGAAACCAAATGCAATTCCGCCGACCACCTGCTGGGCGAGCAGCACCGCGATGCTTGCGAATCCCAGGGACTGCGTGCCGCCGGCAATGCCCAAAAGGACCACGAATAAAACGACGCCGGTGCCGTCGTTGAACAGTGCTTCACCGGTAATCTTGGTGAGCAGTGACGGTGGCACGGCCGCCTTGCGCAGCAGCGCCAGTGCTGCGATCGGGTCCGTCGGTGAAATGAGTGCCCCAAACGGGAGGCAGTCGATGAATGGGAGATTCAGCCCCAGCCGTCGCGTCCCCCAGAAGAAAGCGCCCGCCACGATTGCGGTCGACAGCACGACACCAATCGTAGCGAGCAGCAAAATCACCCATTTCGCTCGCGCAAGCGCGGCGATTTCCACCTGAAGGCTTCCGGCAAACAGCAGGGGTCCCAATAATCCATGAAAGCGCTCTACGATTGCGATATGCGGATCTGGCGCGCTCATGTGCCGTGCGCGTCGAAGAAATCGAGGATCAGCTTCCACGACCAGCCAAGGTCGTACGTGTGTCCCATCGGGGCCCGGCAGTCGAGGACATTGGGCCAGCCAGTGCCGGCCGAGCCTCCCGACCAGCCGGCCAAGTTACCGGCGCAATACGTGCGGCAGTCCGCGTGAGTAGTCCCCGCGTTGAATAGTGCGGCAGGCCTACCCGTGTAGGGACAGCTGTTCAGGGCTCCCCAGCGCCGGGTAATGGCAGACGCGCCGGTATAGAAATACCTGTCACTGTCGCTGCTCGTCGTATGACGGGTGTCTTCCCAGGCGCCCGGCGGCACGGTCGAATCCTGTTTACCGGTAATTACCAGGACCGGCATGCCGTCGGCTCTCCCCGGCGTATCGAGGTAACCGCGGTGCGGCAACCCGATTATCGGCGCGATCGCCCGGAATATCGGCGCGCTGCGTTCGTTCTGGCCCAGTTCCCAGACAAACATCCCGCCGTTCGATCCTCCCGACGCGAAGACTCGGGTGGTATCGACGCATAGCCTGGATTCGATCTCTTTTACCAGGGCGATCGTAAAGGCGACGTCATCGGCCTGACACTGCGTCCACGAACACGTGCTGCGAGCGACATTTGTGCACGACGGATAGGCGTAATTCGCCGTGCGCGCCGGATCACAGATAGCACCGGCGCTGGCTCCCGGTGCATCGGAGTCGCCCTCCTCGCCCGGCCCAGCGAGCCCTGTCGTCGATCCCCGGAATGACCACGAGTTGCGATTTGAATCGGGAGCAGCCGATCCGAGCCCTCGCGGTGCTACGACGATATATCCGCGCCGGTTGGCAAGGGTCATGACCTCGCGGTCGCCCAGGAACTCGTCCTCGTCACCTCCCCAGCCATGGAATACCATGACCAGAGGGTACGCCGTAGCGGGCCTGTAGCCCGAGGGCACGAAGACGCGATAGGTGCGCGTCACCTTCTGGTCCTTCATCTGGTGGCTGCCGCTGGCAAGGGTCTTCCCGCAGCCGGCGGATGGCGAAACGGCTGCGCCCAGCGCCGGCGCCACCGCGGCCAAGGCGAGCAGGCAACCGCGCGCCAGGGCGTGCGTCGTGGTCATACGGCCTTCCTCCTTGCGGTCAGATGCGTGTGCCGCCTGTGACCGGGATAACCTCGCCCGTGATATACGCGGCGCCGGCACACAGGTACACGATCACCTCGGCATAATCTTCCGGCTGCCCGACGCGCGCCAGAGGCACCGTGGCCTTTGCCGCAGCGTCCATGTCGCCGAACGAGCACTCCCAGTTCGAATTCACGTACCCCGGCGCAATTCCGTTGACCCGGACCAGCGGCGCAAGGCCCCGAGCCAGCTCTCTCGTCAATCCCGCCAACCCCGCCTTCGCGGTTGCATAGGCAGCGCTGCTTGCGCCGCCGCCGAACGCCGCCACCGATACGGTATTGACCACCGCCCCCTGCGCATCGGCCAGTGCAGCAGCGAGCGTCTTCGTCACCCAGAACGCGCTCAATAAATTGATCCGCAGGATCCGGTCCCAGAAATCATCCGTCAAGGCGTCGAGATCTGAGGCGGGCACCGGAGTGCGCGTGAGCGGTGCTCCCGCATTATTGACAAGATAATCCAGTCCTCCGAGCACCTCCACTGTCCTCAGACCCACGTCTCGGGCGCTCGCGGACACACTGAGATCTCCGGGCACCGCGTCCACCCGCAAGCCCCGGGCTTTGAAATCACCGACGACTCGTGTCAGCGCGGCCGTCGGCAAGTCGTTCATGGCGACATGTGCGCCGCTGCGAGCCAGCAGCCCGGCAGTTGCCAGGCCGATACCCGATGCACTGCCGGTCACGAGCGCGCGGCGTCCCTGCAACCTGAATTCAATCGAAGCAGGCTTCGTCATGGAGTCCCCTGTCCCGGCGTTGAGCTATGACCAGCATTTCCATAGACTCGAAATTCGCATTTCAGCGATGGATTTCTGGATTGGTTTTGCCGACTGTACACTGGGTCCCGGACTTTGTGGATTTGAACGGGCGCCTTCATGGACGCCGTTGGGCCGTTTCTTCGCAATCCGATCGGGAGAGAAAAGATGGGGGATCTGGAACGACGGACAATCGCGCTGGTTACGGGAGCCGGCAGCCCCACAGGCATCGGCTTTGCCGTCGCCAGGGCTCTGGGACACGCGGGCCACCGCGTCGCCATCACGTCGATGACAGCGCGTATCGAGGATCGCGCCCGGGAACTCAGGGCAGGCGGCATCGATGCGGTCGGATATGCGGCGGATCTTACCGACCCCGAACGCGTATCTGCATTGATCGCCGAGATTGGTGACATCGAGGTGCTGGTCAACAATGCGGGCATGGCATCGCTCGGTGTCTCTGACCCGACCGGCCCCCTGGAAGACATGACAACGGCAACGTGGGCCACCACGCTGGAGCGCAACCTGACGACGACCTTTTACGTCACGCGCGCCTGCTTGCGCGGCATGAAGGCGCGCAGATCGGGCCGCATCGTCAGCGTGGCGTCAACCACGGGACCTGTGACTGGCATCGCGTTCGATGCCGCCTACGCGGCGGCGAAGGCCGGGATACTGGGCTTGACCCGGGCGCTGTGCCTGGAAGTTGCCGGCCACGGAATTACCGTGAATGCCGTCGCGCCAGGCTGGATCGCAACCGGGTCCCAGGCCGAGTCCGGAGCGCGCGCGGGAATTGCGACGCCTATCGGTCGCTCCGGCACCCCTGAGGAAGTCGCGAGCTGCGTGGCGTATCTGTGTTCGCCCGGCGCGTCGTACCTGACTGGGCAACTCATCGTCATCGATGGGGGGAACAGTGTCGTTGAGGACAAGGGCCGGCGATGAGTCTTCGGCCGGGCCAGCAGTTCAGAAGAACGGGATAGCATAGCTCCCCCCACAGCAATTCAAGCGGCGCAATGAGTGTGAGAACCGGGGCCGCGCAAAAAGTCCCGCACTCGCAATTGTGCGTACGTGCCCGTACGCAAGCGCTTGATTTTGTGGTGATCACCTCCTCGGTCGCAACTGCGACTCGAAGCTGTTTCAGCAACGCCGGTCAACCTGACGCGGGTCTGCGCGTTACAGTGCACAATGGCAAACCGACGCCCCATTGATTGCCCCCAAAGCCTGGATAATCTCCGCGTGCGCCATTCCTGTTCCTCGCGTGCCCACATCGAAGCTGCGGCTGCCTTGCTGCTGCCGCTGCTCTGCGCAGGCGCGGCGAGCGCAATGGATACCTATGCCCCCGGCACCGGGCAGCTCTCGGTTCCGGTCCTGCAAATCGGTGGTGCAACCTACTCCAACGTCGTCGTGAGCATCGGCACCATAGTCAGCGGGCCGACGGCACCACCCGCGAGCGCGGGCGTGGACAGCTATGACCCCGTATCCATGCAGCTGACTGTCCCGAGTGTGTCGCTTGCGGGTGCGATCTACGACAATGTGGTGGCCAATGTCAGCGGTCTCGTGTCGATCGGGGGCGTGACCGGCGCCGACACGTACGACGGGGCCGACCTGCATGCCCCCTACGTCCAGGTTGGCCCGACCGTTTATACCAACGTCGTACTCAAGGCCGCTCTGGGGAGCATCCTGCGCATCGCCGGTGGAATGCCGCAATCAACCCGTGATCAGTATGACGCGGCTAACGGCCAGTTGCTGGTTCCGGCGGTCCTTGCCCCGAACGGCAAGGTCTATACCAACGTCACGCTTGCCGTGAGCACCGGCAATCTCGTCAGCGTCGCAGGTCCTGCTCCGGCAGTCTCGCCAATCCTCGGGGCCGATGCGCAGCGCCTCGCCGAACAGGCGGCTTTCGGGCCAACTCCGGCCTTGATTTCGCAGATCGAGGCACAGGGATCCGGCTGGATCGATGCGCAGATCGCGACGCCGGCGACCGGCTATGCGCCGATGACCCCGATCATCGACAGCAATGCCACTTACTGCGCGACGAGCACCGACGCGGACTGCTTCCGCGATTACTTCTCGGCTTTCCCCGTGCAGCTGCAGTTCTTCCAGAATGCCGTCAGCGGACCTGATCAGCTGCGCCAGCGCATAGCGCTTGCCTATTCGCAGATCTTCGTCGTCTCACAGGTCCAGGCGACCGCGCGCCCTGCGTACGCGATGCGCAATTACCAGCAGCTGCTTCTGGATGACGCTTTCGTCAACTTTCGCCAGATCCTGAATGACGTCACCTTGAGCCCAGCCATGGGGTCCTACCTCAACATGGCGAACAACGGCAAGGCGAACCCGTCGAAGGGCATTTCGCCGAACGAGAATTACGCACGCGAAGTCATGCAGCTCTTTTCCATCGGCCCGAACCAGCTGAATGCCGACGGCTCGCCGGTTCTTTCGGCAGGCCTGCCGGTGCCCGTCTATACCCAGGACACGGTCGAAAGCTTCGCGGCGATCTTCACCGGCTGGACATACCCGCCCTCGACCGGGAACGCGACAAGCGCAACGAGCTACAACCCGCCCTGGTACGCGGGGCAGATGGTCCCCGATGAGGCCGAACACGATATGACGCAGAAACTGCTGTTGAGCGGCGTCACGACGCCGGCGGGACAGACGGCAGAGGCGGATCTCAAGCTGGGTCTCGACAACATCTTCAATCATCCCAACGTCGGCCCGTTCATCGGCAAGCATCTGATCCAGTTCCTGGTCACGAGCAACCCGAGCCCCGCCTACGTGTCGCGCATTACGGCGGTATTCAACAACGACGGCACGGGCGTACGCGGCAACATGGCTGCCGTGATCAAGGCGATCCTGATGGATCCGGAAGCGCGCGGCGCGACCGTCGCCAATCCGGACTTTGGCAAGGTGCGCGAACCGGCCGTCGACGTGGCCGCGATGTTGCGCGCCCTGAATGCGGTCACCGATGGCGAATACCCGAACAATGCCGCGGCGAACCTGGGAGAGCCGCTTTTCAACGCGGAAACCGTCTTCAGTTTCTACCCGCCAACCTATCCGCTCAACGGCTCGACGTCGCTGGTGGCACCGCAATTCAGCCTGGTCACTACGGCGACGGCGGTCTCGCGCCTCAATGTCATCAACACCCTGGCCTACTCGGCGAACGGCGTCGTCGCCAAGCCCGATGCCACGGTAACGGGTGCGGTCGGCACAACGGTCAGCCGGACGGCCTACGCGTCCCTGGCCGCCGATCCTGCAACCCTGATCGGGCAGCTCGCCTCCGATCTGCTGCATTCGACGATGTCGAGCGCAGAGACCGGCGCGATCCTGACCGCGCTGCAGGCAATACCCGCCAGTGACCCGAACCTCATGCAGGATCGGACCAACGCAGCGCTCTATCTCATCCTCGCCTCGCCCCGTTACCAGGTTACACGCTGAATCCGCCATGAAAAATAACCACGTTCACGAGCGTCGCTGCCGCACGCTGCAAGGCCGCCGGCAAGCGCTCGCCCAGCTGGGTGGACTCAGCGCGATGGCGCTGTTGCCGAGCCTGTCGCTGCTGCCATCATTGGCGAGCGCTGAATCGGCAGGGTCTTACCGGGCGCTGGTCTGCGTATTCTTGTTCGGAGGCAACGACGGTAACAACATGGTCGTGCCGACGGACAGCGCCGGGTATGCCACCTACCTGAGCTCGCGTGGCGGCGTCGGCACGCCCGACAACGGCGCCCTCGGCTTGCCGGCGGCGGGGAACCCGGGCGGCGTCCTGCCCCTCGCCGGGACCAACTTCGGCCTCCACCCCAGCATGCCA
The DNA here is from genome assembly GCA_963706815.1 of uncultured Gammaproteobacteria bacterium. GTDB lineage: Bacteria > Pseudomonadota > Gammaproteobacteria > Steroidobacterales > Steroidobacteraceae > Bog-1198. Next base: position 579,105 of record CAVPNS010000002.1, on the reverse strand, counting down.
GAGCTGCAGGCGCTGTGGGGCTCGGGAAACATGGCCATCCTGTTCAACGTCGGCTGCCTCGTCCGCCCCTTCAGCAGCGCAGCCGCGTTTCTCGCCAATACGAACGCAAGCTATGTGCCGACGAACCTGTTTTCGCATGCCGACCAGCAACAACAAATGCAGACGACTTCGCTGCCCGGCGTGACGGCGACCGGGTGGGGAGGACGGCTGGCCGATGCCGTCGATGTTCCTGCCGGTGGCGTACCGACCGGCGTATCCGCCGACGGAAATGTACTCTTCCTCGCCGGCAACTCGTCGGTCCCGATCGTCGTGCCGACCAAGGGGCCCATCGCCTATAACGGTTTCTCGACCAGTGCGAGCTCGCAGGCGCGCCTGACGGCCCTTCAGTCGCTGTTCGGGTCGGGCGCGGATTCGCTGCTCGTTTCATCCATGGGCGCAGCGCAGGCATCCGCGATGAGCTATGCCAACCTGCTCGCGCCGGTGCTGTCGACGTCGGCCGCTGCGGCACTGCAGGGAAATTTTCCGAACTACGCGACATCCACGCTGTCTCAGCAGCTCACCCAGGCCGCGGTGCTGATCAATGCCGCCGCCAGCGGCGCGGTGCCCGCACCTTCGCAGCAGATCTTCTTCGTTGCCCTGAACGAATTTGACACGCACAACGATCAGCTCAACCGCCAGGCGCCGCTGCTGGCGGACCTGTCCAGCTCGATCAACGGTTTCTACGATGCCCTGACGCAGGTCGGTTATGCCGACAATGTCGTGACGTTCACGCTGTCCGATTTTGCGCGGACCCTTAAGCCCGCTTCCGGCGGCGGCTCCGATCACGCCTGGGGCAACCACCACCTGATCGTCGGTTCCCCGTCGAACGTCAAGGCGGGCACGTACGGCACGTTCCCCAACCTGACGCTCGCTGGGCCCTCCGACGTCTCGGGGGAGGGTCGCTGGCTGCCGATGGCGTCGATCGATCAGTATGGTGCGACGCTGGCATCCTGGCTCGGCGCCAGTGCGCCGGCAATCGCCACGGCATTTCCGAACCTGGCGAACTTTCCGACCGCGTCGCTCGGATTCCTTGCTTAGCCACGAGGTCCGGCCGGAACAACCCATGAGCACGCGCGGATCGGTTGCCGTGCATTGGTGCATTAAATCCCCCTGAACTCGGCGCCACTTCTGCCAGTAAACACCGGAGTTAGCCGCGGCGACTTTCCGGCATTGCGCTACGAATCCGCGAATTTCGACCGCCCGGTCGCGACTATCGAGGGCCGTAGGGTCAAGAATTGCCAGACTCGCCGTGTTCCAATTGATGACATGGAAACGCAGTGCGCAGACATTCGCACGGACCGGCGAGTGAGGAGTCGATCGTCTTTGACGTCACCACCGGTTTTTTGTCAGCGCCGGCGCCGCTCCTCAAAAGCGCGAGGATCACCAAGTTGCGCTGACGCAGCCCGCTCCTTCGCCGCCCTCGCCATCCGCCACACGCTGCCCACCGGTGTTCTCCATACCGCATCGACATTTGGGCTCACGGCCAAGCCAATCCCGGCAATGAGAGAGGTCATCGTGAGGAGGCGGCGGTGCAGGCGTTTTCTTGTCTGCGGCAATTATCCGCGAGAAGTCTGCCGGCGGAAGATAACGAGATGCGCCATGCGAGCTCCATATATCGGCGCGCGCCCTTTGAACACGCATAGCACCTTCATTTCAAAATTAGTTCACGAATCAATTCACCACCCAACACTTTTCTGTATTCATTACGGGCCACCCTGGCACCGTTCTGAACCTCGGTGCTACCAATTACTTTCTTGGCCACTGCCTCTTCCTCGACGCCTTTATCCAAAGCCGCCATGTTCTTATAAGTGATCCACAAAATTATATTAGGCAGATCCGGTGATTTTGGAGTGGCCCTGAAGACCTTGTAATCGATGATTAGCCCAGCTTTCTTCGTGGCTTCCATGGTCGGCTTCCACGTCGAATTTAGCCAATCGACATACTCTTCGAAATGCCCATACTCGACTCGTATGTAGTTCACGAGAGTGACCGGGCCCTCGATATACGCGCGCTCATCCTGGGCACGCGCATCAGGCGAAAGCGACGCAGCCGCGAGCGCGACGACTGCGACAAAGACAGCAATACTTTGCATATCGATTCTCCTATCGTGAATGTTCTGGTTTGAGCCCGCGGCTCGGCGCAGCAATGATTCGCCGGACAGGTGTCGCATTGTGGCGGAACCCTGTTCGGCATTTCTTAGCTATTGGCTGATTTTCCAACATGGCCATTCTTTGATTTCTCTACGGTCAAATTGGCTTTCGGAATGGATCGGCCTCATCGTCCTGGGCTCTTTATGACTCAAGCGCAAACGACGGCACCTCGATCTCGCCGCTTGCGATGTACGTTGTTGCGCCGCCAACGCTGACAGTGGTCACGACGTTTCCGCTCTTGCGCGCCTCTGCTTCGATATCGCTTGCGCGTCCCATCGAGACGCCTTGCCGGATCGAAAGGCGATAGGCGGTCCCCGCAAAATCACTCTTTGATGCCATGGCGCCGACGAGAGCGGCACAAGCGCTGCCGGTCGCGGGATCTTCTTCGACGCCCAGCGCGGGTGCCCACATGCGAGCATAGAGCTCGCCGCCCTCCCGTAGATTTCCCGCGAAGAAGAAGACGTGGGGAGACCACGCGCGCGCAAGAGTTGCTGCCCAGGCCGCCCGATTGATTGCCGCCCGATCGACGGCGTCGATCGTGTTCAGTTGCGCAAAGCAGAATGGAACACCGACGCCCGCGAAAAAAACCTGGCTCACCTCGGCGGGGTCGATGGATAGGACGGCGGCGAGATCGGTCGGGGAAGGTGCGCCGGTCGGTGCCTCGATCTTCCCCGATAACGTCAACGCGCCGTGGAACCCCCCGTTTCGCCGAGCAACGTCAACCGTCACCGGACCGACATTCTCCTCCAGAATGAACCGGATTGGATCAGTAAGCCGCACGTGCTGTTGCATCGCAAGCACGCAGGCTGTGCCGACCGTGGGATGCCCCGCGAAGTCGAGCTCCGCCCGGGGCGTGAAGATGCGCACCCGATACGCGTGCGCAGGATCGTTCTTCGGCAAGACGAAGGTGGTTTCGCTGAAATTGAATTCGCGGGCAATTTTTTGCATGCCGTCGGTCGAAATGCCGGCCGCATCAGGAAGAACGGCGAGTTGATTACCACCGAACGGTGTTGAACTGAAAACATCGACGATGTGATATGTGTACTTCATGAGATCAACCTCCGTGTGTTGCCTCAAGCCTTGACGACGACGTCGATCTCAACGCAGGCGCCGAGCGGCAGCGCGGCCACCGCGATCGTCGTGCGAGCGGGAAAGGGCTGACTGAAATGCCTTGCGTAGATGCCATTCATCGCGGCGAAGTCACTCATGCGCGTGAGATACACGCCGGCGCGCGCAACATCATCGAAACTCCTGCCGGCCGCCTTGAGAACTGCTGCGAGATTTCGGAAGACGCGCTCTGTCTCGGCCACAATACCCCCCTCGACCACCTTGCCAGTTGCAGGATCCTGGCCGATCTGGCCGCTGAAGTAGAGAAAGCCACCAACTTCTATCGCCTGGGAAAACGGCCCGGCCGGGGGCGCCAGCTCCGGAGAGGTAATTGCGGTCTTGCTCATGGCAAACTCCTGTCGATAGTAGGTTAGATGGTCTGAATGGCGGAGCCTGAGATTGCGCGCTTCCAATGCCTTGTGGGCGTCTGCAGCGTCCTTGAGCGCAAATCGCTGGTTGACGCTAATGCGCACCTTCCCCGAGGCACACACCTCGAACAGCTCGTTCGCGGAGGCTTCGAGTGCATCGTGTCGCTCCGTGTAGCGGAAGAGGAATGGGCGCGTCAGAAGCAGCGAGCCCTTCTGCGACAGCAGAACGGGTGCAATGGGACCGGAGGCTTGCCCGGTTCAGATCTGCCGCCGCCTGGCGCAGCCGCACCTGACTCGACACGGGCTCACCGACATCGACCGCTGTCCAGCTCAAGACCTCGCGAGCGCTCGTCTGCCGAATTTGCATCCCATGAGGCATACAGATTTCCGCGAAAACATGTACCGCCTGATATCTTGATGCAAGGCAGAAAATTCCACAAATTCATTATTATCACGATTATGCTACGCTTTGAGCACGGTATTGATATTCGCCCGGAGAACGCATCAGTAGACCCTCCTTGCTCGGGGATTCACGCGCCCTCGCAGGGTTCGCCCAGGCCGGGTCCATCGGCGGTTCACAAGGCAAAATCGCCCTTTGATAACACCGCCCCGACGAGGGCGGCACAAGCGTTGCCGTCGCGGGATCTTCACCAGCGTCCAGCGCGGGTGCGAGCATGGAGCTTGCCGCCATCCGATAGGTTTCCTGCGAAGAAGGAAGACGTGGGGAGGCCGCGCGCACGTTGAATACCGAACTGGCGGTCCACGTTGTTCGTATCGAGATGGAATTTCGGTCTTTAAATTTCGAATGCCCCGGCGATCAATTCGAGTATGGAGGTCAGTGGAAATCGATACCCGGCATCCGTCTGTCATGTTCTGGCGCCCCGGAGAATCGTTCCGTGGTTGGCGGCCACACTGGGCGCGGCTACGCAGTCCTCGCGGCCCTCGTTTTACGTCGCGCGGCCGCCGAGGGCCATCGCCGTGTTTCCATGGGCGCGCAGCGGGTGATCCGTGTGTCGCGCCGGAGCCAGGCCCGGGGAGGATGAATTCTTGTCGTAGCTCTCCTGCTGGACAGAATGTCCACGAGAGGGCTCAGCTGCAACAGGCGATGTCCGGTGACTACTTGGGCGGTCGCGCCGTCCGCCGATCCGCGGGCATACCTCTCCGGTGCCTCTTCATGGGCTTCGTGGAGTCGGCTGCCTCAAACAATTGCCGAAACCCGTGTGCCAACAGTTCGACGGCCTTCCCCAAGGCGCCGAGTTGCGCAACCCGGACTATCGCAATGGATCGGTGCAGTTCAAACGACGGGGGATGCAATACTTTCACGGGATCGATTGAGTGATTCCTGGCAATAAAGCGAGCGGGCAGCAATCCGACACCGTAACCGGACTGAACAAATGCCAGCTGCATATGCATGTTGTGGATTTCAGCCGCAATCATTGGGGTGATGCCGGCACGCTCCATCCGATCGATGAGGCTCGCCCGAAGAAAGCACCCGGGCGGATTGAGCACCCAGGGTGCCCGGCCCAAACTTTTCCAATCGCCGTCAATGTTGCCTGCGGCGCCTTGAACGATCTCCATGCGGTCGCTAGCGATGATATTCGTCAGAAGAGGTGGAGGCGCGGTTTTACCTTCGGGCAAAAGCACGGCAGCAACGTCAAGCTCACCCGCGAGCAGCCGCTGAATTAATTCACCGGTGAGTTCGGTCGACAGCCGCAGGCGGACCTTGGGGTATTTCTCAGTCAGCGTCTGAATGGGTTCGATGAGCGTCCCCTCGGCCAGGGCATGTGCGAGCCCGATGCGCAAGAGGCCGTGAGGTTCGGCGTCGCTCGACGTAAGAGATCTCAACGCCTCCGTCCGCTGTATCAGATCTCGCGCCTGCTCGAGCACCCTGGAGCCAAGCGAGTTCAGACGCGGCGGCTTTACCGAGCGGTCGAGCAACTCGGCACCCAATGCAGCCTCCAGCCTTTGCACCTGCCGGGTAATCGCAGAGGGCGTCCGGAACAGGCGCTCGGCTGCACCGGCGATGGACCCGGCATGGGCGAACTCTACGAGGGCACGTAAATCTTCGAGCAAGGCGGGTCTCCTAATGTGTTCTCTGGACAGATAATAAAATCGTGCTCAAAGAGTACCATAATCGTGATAATAATGAATTTGTGGAATTTTCTGTCTTGCATCAAGATATCAGGCGGCACATGCTTTTGCGGAAATCTGTATGCCCCATGGGGTGCAAATTCGGCAGACCGACACTCCCGAAGTTTTGAACCGGACAGCGGCCGATGTCGGCGAGCCCGGGTCGGTTCAGGTGCGCCAGCGCCAGGCGGCGGCAGGCCTCAACCACATTGAGGTTCATCACCGCACCGGACCCCACCCGCGGCCGCGTCCCTTTATCCCGGGCCCCGAAGGCGCCGGGACCGAAGCGGTGGTCGCTCAGGATGGGCACGGCCTGAAACTCGGCGATCGGTCGGCCTTTGCCGGTCCTACCACCGGCAATTCCGACGCGCGGCTCGAGGCGATCTCGTTCGATCGAGCAGCCGCGATGACGCTTTGCCATATAACCAACCCACTATTTGTGTTGAAGGAGACGACCCGTGCGGACAGGAAGACGACCGATGATCGCGCGGTACGGACTGGCTTTCCTGATCGGAGCCATCGCAATGGCCTGCGCCGAGGATGCGAAACCCGCCTTTCCCGTCATGGCGCCTATCGAGCAATACCTTGAGCCAAGTGCTTCTGCGGAGATCGAGCTGGCGCGAACCGCCGCGCCTACGTCGATTTCCCGCGATGCGAGCGTCCTGATCCTGGGCAAGCACGGCTACGAAGCGACGGTAACGGGAAGGAACGGCTTTGTCTGCCTGGTCTGGCGATCCTGGGCGGGCCCGGGCGGCTTCGATGATCCGGATTTTTGGAGCCCCAGGTTTCGTGCACCCATATGCTTTAATCCCGCCGGCGTGCGCACAATCCTTCCCGCCTATATTGAAAGGACAAACTGGGTTCTCGCCGGCGCCTCGAAGGCCGAAATGAAAGCCCGCACCCGAGCTGCACTTGCCGCACACCAGATAGCAGCGCCGGAGCCCGGCGCGATGGCTTACATGTTGTCGAGGGAAGGAATCAAAGCCGATGGCCAACACTTCAGGCATCCGCACGTGATGATTTACTTTGCCCACACTGATAGCGCCGACTGGGGTGCAGATCTTCACGGATCACCGATAGTTGCGGAGCAGGCAGATCCGGAGCCCATCACCACGTTTGACGTTTATGTGCCCTCATGGTCCGACGGAACGCCCCCAACCATGGAGCCGCATTAGAGACCCACGCCTCCATACGGCTGCCTGAGGAGAAGCGGACTCGCCTTAAGCTGGTTGCGAAGTCACGCAAAGCAAGCGTAACCAAGCTTGTTGAAGAGATGGCCACCATTTTGTTGGCGGACTTCGATGCCTAAACCCGCTTCGAGTTGCGTGCAGCGCGCAGTCGCGGGCGAATCCCGGAGGGCCTCGCGTTGCTGGACAAGGCGGCGGGCAAACGAGTTCGCGCTAAATGCTTTTGAAAAGTGGTGGCGAGTTCCTCAAAACGGCTCCACATGACTGCGTAATTCAATCTCCCAACTCCACGCGCCGGGCGGCTGCGCGAGCGCCGCCATGTAGGACTGTGCAATCGCCCGCGGCGTAAATGCGCCAACCTCATGGCTGTTCTGGACGACGCCTCCGTCAATGACAAAGTGCACGACGTGAATGCCGGCGGGTCCCAGCTCCCGCGCCAAACTCTGCGCCAAGCCCCGCACGGCAAATTTTCCCATGGCAAAAACCGAGGAACGAGCAAACCCCTTGACCCCGGCAGTGGCACCCGTGAACAGGATCGTCCCGCGACGCCGAGGCAGCATTCGCCGCGCGGCCTCCTGCGCGGTCACGAGCGCGCCGATCGCTGTCGTCTGTATCGCCGCAGAGGCCGCCGCAATATCCAAACTCAGCAACTCCCCTCGAATACGTGCGCTCGGATTAAACAGCACAACCTCGGGCACCCCCAATGCCTGATCGACCGCGAGGAATAGCTGAACGATACTCTCCGGGGAGGATGCGTCCGCCACGAATGGCAACGCACCGATTGATTCGGCTAGCGGCCGCAGCTTCTCCTTGGTACGGGCCGCCAAAGCAACGTCGTAACCTGCTCCCATTAAACTTGTCGCAAAGGCGAGACTGATACCAGGCCCCGCCCCAACAATTAACGCAACGGGCTTACTCATCACAACTCCTCATGCATCAGCATAGCGGGACGGTACTACGGCGCTCCGGACACCCACCACGCCATGTTTGCCCTCGGTTTAAGTGATCTCGGCGTGAGTTGCGCAGCGCTCGGCCACCTTAATCTCCACGAGCTGCACGCGGTGTCTGATGGATTCAGAGCAACGATCGCGACGCGCAGCCAACGCTCTGGTTAACGGCCGCCTCACGGCGGCCGTTTCCACACAAAGCTTTAATCCAACTACATTTTGACCGGCGAGGCCTGGGTGGCAACACACTGCCACTTGCCGTCCGGCATTTTCGCCCACGTATCAGTCCAGCGGTCATGATCATCGATCGGCTTGCCCGAGGAATCGGTTCCCTTGCCTTTGAAGACGCCCGTCGCAATTGCCGTATCGCCAAACACCGTGACCTGAACATTCTCGTAGTCGGCCGACGTGTATTTGGTGGCTTTGGCGTCAGCAAGGCTTTGGGCCTTATTCATAACCTTTCCGTCCGGGCCGGTACTGACGAACTTGTCAGCCAGGAGCGGCGCCACCAGGTCGGGATTGTTCGTCTTCTGCGACTGCAGCCACTGATTTTCAAGCGCCAGAATAGCCTTCTCTGTCGCCCCCGCCGCTTGCTGGGCCTGTACCGATACCGCGCCGAACAGCGACAGTAAGCCGAGCAGACACCATGCATGTATGTACTTCATTTTTTCCCCTTTTATTTGAGTTGGTGGGTCAGTAGGGCTGGATCATTACAGTCCCAAATCGGGCCGCTGTCCAATATAGGCACTTAAGCTGCCGACGCCGAGTCGGAGGAACGGTTGTCGTCTGCATTTTCCCGCAGCACATACCCAATTTGCTCTTGTCTGGAGAGTCGGATACTTTGGCCCCCGTTAACACGGGTACACCGTGGCAGGGGAAACCATGGGCCCGAATCCATCGCGATACCTTCGCCGTCAATCGCTCGCCACGGCCTTGATAATGGGTCTTGGCACGGCTTCTGCCCAGGCGACGGACACTTACAACCCTGAGAATCACCAGTTGAGCAGCCCGTCTGTGTCGATCTGCAATGCGACCTATTCGGATATGGTGGTAACGATCGGAAGCGTCAACAGCGGCCCGAGTGGAACTTCGGCGACCGGTAGCGGGGACTCCTTTAATCCCGCGTACAACCTGCTGAGCGTCCCGTCCGTCACTTTGGGCGGCAAGGACTACTTCAACGTCGTCGCCTCAGTCTCAGGGTTGGTCTCGATCGGCGGCGTGATCGGTGCCGACACGTTTGACGGCAAGAACCTCACCATCGCGACGGTGCAGGTCGGCGGTACGGTCTACAGCGGTACCGTGATCAAGGTCGGCAGCATCGTTGGCGCCAGCGGGGGCATGCCGAAGGGAATCCGCGACCTGTACAACCCCGAGAGCGGACAACTGTTCATACCGGCGGTCCAGGACCAGGTGAATGGCCAGGTCTACACCAACGTCACCGCGACCGTGGCCGGCATCCTCAGCATTGGCACCGCGACCACGACGCCGACTTGTAAAACTGCAAACAGCACGGGCGCCCTGAACGCTGCACAGGTCGGCATGGCAGCCGTCGGCGTGCAGAATTATTTTGCATCACTTCCACATACCTCGTTGGACGCGGATGTCACTGCGGCGGCGGGATATATGGTGCAATCGGGACTGTTTGCGAGCGCCGCCGTCGATACCGGTGCCATTGGCGCGACCCTGCCTGACGGCAGTGCATTCGTTGAGTTTGCCGACCAGCCCGAGGAATTCCAGACGGTGTCCTCGGCGCTGCCGGAATTGAACGCGGCGCGGGCACGGGAGCAATCCGGCGTTCGGTCCGCGGGCATCAGTCCTCCGCCGGAATGGCCGCTGAGTGCGCCAAACTCCCACGAAATCGCTTTTCTCATCAACCGAGGCGATTGCGGTGTCTTCTGCGGGCCGGACGGGATAACGCAGACCATGGCGAGCGCCTGGCAGGCCGCGGGCTTCACGGCACAGAATGGCTTCGGCGTCGATTTTCTGGGAGTAACGCTGGATAACATCCTCGCACTCGCGAGCGGCCATCCGCTCGATTTCCTCGACATATCCACGCATGGTGCCGCACTTTCACTGACGCAGCCGCCAACCAACCCAAGTTATTTCTGGCTATCGGATACGCCTGTAACGGACACTCTCAATGCGATATATGTGGTCGACCGGCAACAGCACAACCTGGTCTCCAGCGCCTTCCTGTTCAATCCAGCGGACAATACTGCCGCGCCCAATAACGGAATCTTCTACAGCTTCACGCCCCAATTTCTGATCAATCATCACGTGACTTTCAACCCGGGCGCAATCATCGACAACCGGGCCTGCTACGGGCAGCATCCGCTGATCAGGGATAGCGTGCAGGCAGTCTTCCAGCTCGCGGGCGCTGCTGCATACATGGGCTGGGACAATCCCGTGACCGCCTATGATTTCACGCAGACCGATGCGTTCCTGATGGACCGCCTGCTGGGCGAAGCCAATACCACGGCACTGACGACTGGATCCCTCGTAGTCGTTGCTCCGTCCCCATCAGGGCTGCAACGGCCCTTTCCGCTGGCCGACATTCTGACAGCGATGGGAAGTGAGCAACGCAAGCCGATCCCGTTCCCGGATGGACCCTACGCGGTTGATACCTATCTGCAGGGTTGTAACACGACATTGCAACATGAATGCAACACGGTTTACGCTACCAATGCGCCTCCCATCAATTTCATTTCGACGCCACTCAGTGCAGTGGCCACTACGCCGGTTCTGGTTGAATTTGCGCTCCCGTCGATCGCCAATATGTATGTCACGGAGGCATTGTCCGGCGGGACTCTGTCTGTCCTGGGAACGTTTCCGTCCACTGCCGGAACCGGCCAGATCGTCGATGCAAGCGGGGCTCACCCGCTGACGCCATCCTCGTGGTCGACAACCGCGATCCAGTTTCCGCTGCCGTCGGGCGGCAATGGCGCCTCGGGAGCTGTCACGGTAACTAGCACCGAAGGAGTCCCAAGCAATCCGGCGCCGCTAACCGAATGGAAGGGGCAGTTAACGGTGACCGTGAGCCCGGTGCTGACCAATATGAACGGTGTCGAGGGGTCCGGCGGCGGTAGCGTTGCGGCAACGGCCAAACTCGACTTCCGCGCCGACGTACACCCAGTCGTTACGGCGATTGATACGGCGCCCCTGCCGCAGAATTTCATGTTTGCGGGTGTCATGGGCGATTCAACCATGTCCTTGACATCCACCAACCTGAGCTTCACCTCCAGCGATGGCACCAAATCTGCGCAATGGACCCTGGCTCAGCCTGTGGCGATCCTGTCCCCCGGTTATGCGCCGCCGGGGCTGCCGGCCGGAACATTCATTCTGGCCCCGAACATTCCCGCAAATGAGCCGGCAAGTTGCAACGCAGGAGTCCCTGGACCACAGTCCTCCGGTGCCACGGCCATCTTCTGTCCGTACGGCGGTGCCAACGCCGCAGGTGCGTTGGCCTGCAGCGATAACGGAGCCGGCTTGTGCAAGGCAGCCGGGGTGAGTTTCGCGGGCTATTACGGCTACCCTCCCTGGGTCGCTGGCACCAACGGCGCAGACTATGATGGACTGTTGGTGTTTACGCTGAACCCGGTCAGTTACGCGGTTACCTTCACGTCAATGCCCGCATCGCTAACCGTGAGTAATTATTTCAGCAGCAACGTCAAGGAAACGATAACGCTCGCGGCCACGATCCAGCCGCCACTGTATACGCCGACCGCGACCACGCCCGCCGTGGTCACGGCGCCTGCCGCGGCCCCCTAGCCCTTGCCAACATCCGGGTGCTCGATCATCTGATCGTCGCCGGCAGCGACACAGCGGGCCTCGCCTTAGAGCGGCCTGCTCGAGGCAGCCCCGCTCCAAAGCGCCGGCTTACCCCCCTCGCGAGCGGTCCCAAGGCAAGCGGTAATCACGCGACATTCTCCAGGGCCGCCTTCTGGTCTGGACAATGTCTGTTTGCGTCGAGCAGCACGATGGCACACACTCTTTAAATAGGGATTACAGGGGTGCTCGCAATGAACAAGAACCTGTTTCGCACGTCGCTGCTGTTCACCGCGTTGTCGCTGATTGAGGGTACAGCGACAGCACAAGTAACAACCTATGCGAATGCGGCTTCCGGACTCGTAGAGGGAAATTTCGGTGGTTGGAGCAACAGCCTTTTCCCTACCACTGGCTGGGGGGAAGCGTTTCTACTAGGATCGACACAAGAACTGCTGGACTGGACTTTCTATACCGCACTTGCGCCCGGTGGAATGAGCGGCAATGTCGTGCTTGAAATTGCCCCATGGGGCAAAACTCTGCTAGCGGAGGTTAGCGATTATCCAGTCTATATCAGCCCGGTGACTTATTACTCTGGCGGCGCTGAGATGACCTTCAGCAATATCGACACCGTCCTCGCCCCCGGCCTCTACATCGCATTTGTGGCGGTTGGGACCTCTGGAGCCGTAACATGGAATCAACTCAGCAATCCCGTTGAGCTGGTTGAATTTTATATGTCGGCCTCTTCCGGGGGCATCGGCGAGGGTGGCTATGCTTGCAACGCTGCGGTAACAGATCCGGCACTCAATTATTGTTCCGACGGAAATACTTCAGACCCTGGGCCGTGGGATTCCACTCTTAATATCTATGCGGGCAACAGTAAGGCGTTGGATGTCCAGTTCTCGGCTGATTTTGGCCCGATTGACAGCTACAGTGGCGGCTCTTTGCACATCTCGAGTCTGTCCATAGGCAACGCAAAGTATTCAGACGTGGTGCTGACGATTGATCTGCCGACCGTTAGTGGACCGAGCGGCACGTCGCCGACTACCGGCCAGGATTCTTACAATCCGGCCAATCACGAGCTGACCGTGCCGGCCGTACAGGTCGGCAGCGCGACTTATTTCAATGCGTTGGTGACGGTGTCCGGTCTGGACTCGATCGGCGGCGTGAGCGGCGCGGACACATACGACGGCGCGTACCTGACCATCCCTTACGTCCAGGTTGGCTCAACGACGTACGAGCAGGTCGTACTAAGAGTCTCTACCGCCAATCTGCTCCATGTCTATGGCGGCATGCCGAGTCAATCGGTGGACCAGTACGTGCCCGGGCAGCCGAACGGCCAGCTCACAATACCGGCGGTTCTGTTCGGATCCACGGTCTACACCAACGTGGTCCTCGGCGTGGGACCCAGCGATATCGTCTCTGTCGGCGGCATCGAATAGGTATCGCATTCGATTGGGCTGGTAGGGACGGCCAATGTCAATGGAGTAAAGATTCTGGGCAGCGCGAAGACCGGCGGCGCTGCGGCCAAGATCGAGCGACCGCTGTGCCCGACGTGGTGGTGGCCCTGAACCGCATCGTGAAATCCGTGATCGATGGCGGCCGGGGCGCGCGCACCGAGTTCGTCTTCAAGCGCAACCGCCAACCCATCACGAGGATCTTCAACTCGGGGAGGAAGGCATCGCGGCGCCGGAAATCGGCGCGCGCTCGCGCTCGACCCCGGCATTATAATCGTGATTTCAATAACTTACCGCGAGGCGCCCGTTGCCAATAGCACCACCTGTTCTTAGTTGCGGCTGCCTCTGTGCGCATGCAGCGCCATTGCAATCAGTGCCGAGCCGCCGAAGGCGAGGTTGATCCCCACAAGCAGTCCGATCGCCCAAGCTGCCGTGCCCGGAAGACCAGTAATTATGATTCCTCCCAGCACGATATCAACGATGCCACTCGCCAACATCATGCCCCAGCGCCCCGACAACTCGCGCTTGTGATCTAGTGCATACATGATCGACACAACGCCTTCGATCGTGAGAAACACGGTCAAAATCAACGTCAGCGATACGGCCCCGTTTAGCGGCCACCACAGCAGTATGGCGCCCGCCGCAACGCCAATCACTGAAGAAAGCAGCGACCATCCGAACCCTGGTGCCGCGCGCGCCATAAGTGTCGTGATGAGACCGACAATCCCGCTGATCAGCAAGAGTGAACCCACAACGAGTTCCACCGCCAATGTCGCTATTGGCGGAAGAGCAATTGCGGCCATACCGAGGATCAGAAGAATGATGCCTTCGATGAGAAACTGTTTCCAATGTTTGTGCATTGCACTGGCCACCGTGGCCTGAAGTTGCTCCATTTGCGCTTTGCCGGCCGACATCTTAATGCTCCTTCTTCAGGTAATCCCATGCTGGTATCAAGCGTCGAATCCGTTGCAGCACGTTACCGCGCAAGCCGCGTGTACCGCAATCCTCCCGCTGATGCTTTTTCCGCGGCTACTCACGTGGGCTCAGGTGCCAATTCCAGTAATGTTCGAGCGGCGCGGGGGTAAGGGGACGAGTTGCTGAACAATATATCCCGCGGGCGCGTTCCGGGCCGAGTCGGCACGCCAGTTGGCTGATGATCAGGTGAGCCTGCATCTGGTGCTGAACGGCAACTTGGATCCACACCTGGCCGCACGGCTGTTAAGTGCGCTTGCAGTCGCCAGCCTTGCATTCGCGCATTATTCCGCGGCGACTTACGGGTATAAGATCCGTGTGCAGATCGTAGGGCACGCGAGATGGAGTCGATCATGTCAAGGAAACTGGCGATTGTGCTGATAGCTATCCTGATTGCGATGACAGCCTGGTCGGTATTGTCTGGCAGCCACTCATTTTCAATTGTCGTCAACGGTCAGCCCGTGACGGGGCCACTAAAGAACGCAATTGGGGCAAGTGCCCTGGTCGTTGCATTGATCGCAGGATTCTGCGCGGCGATCATGCTGTTATTCGTTTTTGCAGGCTACGGCGTCATTGTGCTGGGCTTTGCCGTGTTTTCAGGCCTGTTCGCGGCGCTGGTGGCGTTCCCATTCATGCTGCCGCTTCTGATTCCACTGGTCATAGTCTGGCTGTTTGTTGCGATAGCCAGAAGGTCGAACCCGCCTTCCTAGCATGAGCACACCGCAAAGGCCCCGGGTCGGGCTCGCGCTGGGCGGCGGCGCGGCGCGCGGCTGGGCGCATGTAGGGGTCATCCGTGCGCTTGAACAGGCCGGAATCCATCCGGAAATCGTGTGCGGAACGTCAATCGGTGCCCTGGTGGGCGCCGCCTATGCGGCCGGTGAGCTGGACCGCTTCGAGAGGTGGCTGCTCGGGATGCGGATGAGCGATGTGGTCGGGTTCATGGATGTGAATCTGGGTGGTGGCCTGCTCAAGGGCGATCGCGTGATGGAATTCTTCCGACGCAATTTCGTCGATCGCCCCATCGAGGGGCTGTCCATGCCCTTTGCGGCGGTTGCCACCGCGCTGCGGACCGGAGCTGAAATATGGCTGCGGGAAGGCTCCACCGTCGCGGCCGTGCGAGCTTCCATAGCGCTGCCGGCCTTGTTTACGCCGGTGCTGCACGATGGCCAGTTCCTCGTGGACGGCGGGCTGGTCAATCCGGTGCCAGTTTCGCTGGCACGCGCGATGGGCGCGGAGGTCGTCATTGCCGTCGACCTGAGCGCGGACAAGCTCGGTCGCCGCCTCGGCGGGACCCCCCGGGCCGAGTTGCCGGACAACGTGATCGGCGAATGGATGCGCAAGCTGCAGGAGAACCTCGGCGGGATTATCCCGCCGCATCCGACAGGTGAACCGAGGCTGCCATCCATGCAGGACGTTTTCCTGTCGAGCATCGATATCATGCAGGTAACGATCACGCGAACTCGCATGGCACAGGAGCCGCCGGATTTCGTCGTGTCGCCACGGCTCGCACACCTGCACCTACTCGATTTTCACCGCGCCAGGGAGGCCATCGACGAAGGCAAGCGCGCGGCCGGGGAAATTCTTGCCCGCCTCAACGCACTGGGCGATAAAACGCCATGATTACTGCGAGCGTGAATCCAACACCGCGGCGAGTAGTCGAGTCGGTTCCGGCGGACCGACCCGACCAGCGGATTCGAGGCTGAATGCATTGGCTTGATGTTTGCGGCTCGCGGGCCCCGATACGTGGGCGGTTGTAATCGCCGGCGTGAATTTCGCCCCGAATTCTCCGCGGAACGTCCCATTCATCCTGCGCGCTGAGCCGATACCTTGCGCGCGTGGCAACTGGGCATCAGCAACACAAGTAGATTTCGATGACCAAAAGTGCAAAAGCAGGCACACAGGACGCGATCGAGAACATGGCACCCGCAACCCATTGATTTTGACGGTGAGAGACGGACTACCCACCAGAATCGACCTGACCGGGGCATAAAACGGGCACATGATCCGCCGCTTCGCGAAGCAATTCAGAACCCTATCCCATCACCCACCTGACATGTAAATTGAACTTGAACAATCAGGCAGGCGTTGCTGAATGATCGTATCTAGCGTGCGCGATCAATGCCGCCTCGGGCAGTTCGTTGTCATATAGGCGCCGAACGACGGCAAGCCGCCGCTGTTCCGTCGTCAACCCGCTTGGAAGGGATGATTCAACGATTTTGCGAGCCGTCTCAAACAGAGAGGACGCTGCCGACCAACGCTCCGCCGGCGTCATCGAGCGATAGTGATCGACAACAACCTTGGAGACTTCAGCAGAAGTGTCGTTCACGGCATCAACTCGTTGAGCAAAGTCGCGACGCCCAATTGTGGCGCCCACTTGTAAATATAGTCGAAATCAACCGCCTCAGCGAGTAGCTGGTGGATATCCCGCCGCTGCAACTCAGAGTTGGATTCCAGGGCCCAAACCAGCTTCGATAGAATCAAGTCTTCACGACTCACGATCCATGTCCGGATACCGGCGATCGAGACCGGCTGTCGGCGTGCAAACTCGACTTGCCGGAAATGGGAGGATTTGCGAACGATGAAGTCGATTTTTACCCCGCTTTCGAGGTGCATGAGATTGAACATTCGTTCCGCCTGTACGGCCGTGCGGGCGGTCTCGGCGTCGATGTAGAAATCCGGTGTGAACGCAGCAACCAACTGGTCCACATCATGATCATTGAGCGCTACCACGATGTCGAGATCGCGTGTCATGCGCGGCATCGCATAATAGGCAAGGGCGAATGAGCCCGTCAGCATGAACGGCAAGCCGCGTGTTGACAGCCGATCGCTGACGAGACCGAGAACTTCGAGCTCCGTAGTCATATTTGAAGCATAGCTTCCCACAGCGATTTACGCGCTGCAGTGAGCATGCTAACCGGGGTCTCGCAAAAGTCACCCACTGACGATTGTCAGGGGCCGGGCGGAGCAGCAAGTGCTTGATTTCATGGTGGTGAGAGAGGGATTACTCGGCACTGCGTGCCTCGCCCCTTCGGGGTCGCCATCGGCAAGGCCGACGGCGCTCAACCTGACCTGCGGCCAGGTTGTCGAACCCGACCTTGTTTCATGTCGAGGGTTCGAGTAACGACCGCCGGGCAATTTGTGCCGAGCGTCGTTATCGGACCCATTGAAAAGTGGTGGGAGAGAGGGACTCGAACCCTCGACCTCGGCATTATGAGAGCAGAACTTGAGTAGATTGCCTCAGTAATTTCAACAACTTACCGCGTGGCGCCCGTTGCAGTTTGCACCACGAAGCACAACGAAGCAGCACTGATTCCCACAAAATCCCCGCAAACAATGATGCCATACCTACGCACGCCCGGCGCCGTTCCGCTCGAGGCAATATCTGCCAAGCTAACTCATTGGCGCAACGTCGCGCATGTAGGTTCCGCAGTCCTTCAACCGAATCCCACGATCTTTATTTTGGACGCAGCTCTTTATGCCGCAAGATTCACCTTCGGCTTGAGTCCAGCCCGCGATGCCAAGCGAACCAGCATGTCCAGGCTGAACTGCCCAATCTTCCCGCGCTTGATATCGGACACCCGAGCCTGCGTAATGCCCAGCGCTTTAGCGGCCTGAGTTTGTGTCAGACCACTCTCTTTCAACCAGTGTTCCAGCCCCATGAGCAGAGTCGAGCGCATTACCAGTTCATCGGCTTCGGCTTTCGGAAACAGATCATAGAACACACTGCGGCCGGCCGGCGTCACATGACGAGGGCCATGTTCATCGCGCGTCACTTTCTTGGATTTCATAGCTTCACCCGTATTGCCTTAAATCGTCTTTCCGCCACGTCCCAATCGCGGCGGCTTGTCTTTTGCGTCTTCTTTTGGAAGCAGTGCAAGACATAAATTCCTTCCGGCCGCGTCGCGAGATAAATACAGCGAAAGACGCCCGACGATTCCCGGACACGAATTTCGCGAACCCCTGAGCCGATAATTGACATGGGCTTCCAATCGTCAGGGTCTACACCATCCTGCACATGCGCCAACTGATAGCCCATCTCACGCCGCGCTTCCTTTGGGAAGGTCCTCAAATCCTCCCTGCTGCTGCCCATCCAGATGAGCTTTTTCATCGGATGGAGTATGCACTAAATTATATAACTATGCAAATACCTGCATAGCCAGTCGCGTTCTCGGTGTTTTGCGCCCGACCAACATCGCGAGGAAATCACCAAGCTCAGGTGAAATAACAATTCTTGCGCTTACAGTGCGCTTACGCCGAAGCAAGTTCTCTGAAGGGAGTTTCTATCTTGATATTACTGGTGGTGAGAGAGGGACTTGAACCCTCAACCTCGGCATTATGACCATCACCGCCGGCGCGATCTGCGTACCGACACGGGGGTCGACCGATAACGCAACTCCGCAACCAAAACAGCGAAGGCTGGCGCGTCCTGGCGCCGATGCGGATAGTAAAGGTGGTAGCCGGGGAATGGTGCGCACCAGTCGGTGAGCACGCGGACAAACCTTCCCGCATCGATGTCCGTTTGAACAATGTCCTCCGGCACGAAGACGATCCCGAGCCCCGCCCTAGCGGCGCGAAGGCGCATCCAAAGGGTATTGAATGTCAGCTGACCTTCCACTCGGATATTCACTTCACGGCCGCCCTCCTCAAATTCCCACGCATAGAGTCCCCCGGATGTGGGCAGGCGCACGTTGATGCACCGTGGCAACTCGCTCCGGGTGATGACGGAAGCGGTCAAGTGGGGCAAGCGCGGTGCGCGGCTCAACACCATCAGCCCAGGGATCATCATTACCCCGCTCGCCAATGACGAATTGTCCGGCCCCCGCGGGGATGGGTACCGACGCATGATCAATCTATGCCCGGTCGGGCGCGCCGGAACGCCAGACGAGGTTGGCACCGTTGGGGCACTGTTGATGAGTCAGGAAGGGGCTTTCATCACTGGTAGCGACTTCCTCATGGATGGCGGAGTCACCGCCGCCTACTGGTATGGGGAACTACACCCCTAATGCGACGAATCGGGCATATCTCGCGCCTGCACCTCCCGCAAAAATGCCACGCTCCACTTTTTGCAGAACCTAACCTGTTGATTTTGGTGGTGAGAGAGGGACTCGAACCCTCGACCTCGGCATTATGAGCGCAGAACTCTAGAAGATTGCCTTAGTAGTTTCAACAACATGCCGCGTGGCGCCCGTTGCAGTTGGCACCACGAAGCATAACAAAGCACAACTGATTCCCACAAAATTCCCACAAGAATTTGGAGGCTCCCCGCATCATGCACTGGTATTTACGCACCGGCGGTGGTAGTTTCTACCACCGCACCACCCGGAGCATGTTTCGTGAGTAGAGCTGTCAAAAAGGCCATTTCCCTGCCTGCAGACCTGGCCGCAGAAGCGGAAGCCATCGCCCGCGATGAAAACAAATCCCTGAGCGCTGTGGTGCAGGATGCTTTGCGTGCACTCAAAAGGTCACGGCTGCGGACGGAGTTCCGGGAATTGCAGGGTTACTGGTCGGCCCGTGCCCGCGACAAGGGAGTGCTCTCCGAGCGGGAGCTTGAGCGACTGCTGCGCCGTTGAAAGCGGTATTCGACACGAACATTTTTGTTTCTGCCCTGGCAATCCCGGGCGGCCAGGCGGAACGTGCGATCAACCTCGTCATCGACGCCCGAGTGAATCTCTGTATTTCAAAAGAAATCATTCACGAAGTGCTGGGAGTTCTGGGACAGAAATTTTCGAAAGATACGGAGGAGCTTTCTCGCACGGCAGTATTTTTGTCAGAATTGGCGGAATTGGTTGCGCCTCGCAAGAAATTGGCAATACTCGATGACGAACCCGATAACCGCATCCTTGAATGTGCAGTGACGGGGCATGCCGACATCATCGTGACCGGTGATCGGGCAATGCTAAGTCTTCAGAGATTCAAGGGCATCCACATACTTTCTTTGCGCCAGTTCCTGGACGAGTTCGCTACCATGGGCGAATAGGAATTTTCTAACGCCGATGCGCGCGGGACGGACCAATTGAATTTGGTTGTGAAAGAGGGATTACCAATAATGTCCCAACCTGACCTTTCATGGCAGCGGATTCCTGGTTGTGAGGACTGAGACCCGAACCTCAATTAGCATCGTTCGTACCCAGAGAGAAATACGTCCACCGCGCGCCGTACCGCGCCGCTGAGCGCTTCGGGCTTCACAGTATCAATCACACCTAGAAGAACACGTTGCAGCAGTTCTGACTCCAGCAAGCTCAACAGGTGAATGGCGGCGATCTTCGGATCAGCAGTTCGTAGGGCCCCACGCTTCATTGCCTTTCTCATGAACTCAGCGACCTGCTTCTCAATGGGAACAGTCGCCTGCTCGAATGACAGTTTTCCAATGGCGGAGTGCCGCGATTCCGCAATCGCCAGGCGTCTCACTGCGATCGCGTCGGCTGAATACAGCACGGCCATGAATTTCTGCCCGAAATGCACCAGTTCCCGCTTCAAGTCATCTGCATCTGCGTCCAGTTCGCCCGTGATCGCTTCCAGTTCGACTTCCTTTATTTGGTGCATGACCTCGAAAAACAGCCTCTCCTTTGAGGGAAAGTAGTTGTACAGCGTCGCCTTGGAGCCGCCGATCCGCTCGCGGATCTCCGACATAGACGCGCGATCGAAGCCAACTTCACGAAAAACTTCGGCAGCGGCTTTAAGAATGGCCTGGCGTTTTGATTCAGTCTTGGTTTTCATATGGAGTGTATTTACGGAACCGATGGGTCCAGTTTAACGCGAGACGACTCGCAGAATCTCTCGCTCGTCATTGGATTGGGGCCCGCGACTCTCACACCTGATTCAGGTAAGCCTTCGCTTGCGGGCAGCGACCCCTGCGGAGCCCGCTATTGGTGGGACCGCTGGCGCGTAGGCTCGGAGAAATGCGGCAACCGCACGTCGGGCAGCCAATGCAGTCTCATTCTCCTTTGGTGCTGCTTCTCTCACGTGCAGGAGCAGCGGTTCAAGAATTTCAGCCTCTAGCAGGGCCCCGAGATGATCCGCGGCAAGGTCGGGATTGTCGCGACGAAGCGTGCCAGATGCCATGCATGCGTCCAGGAATGACGAGACTTGTGACCGCAACGCGGCAATCTTGTCAAAGAACAGCTTGCCGGTGCCGGAGCGCGCGGCCTCCGCGATCATCAAGCGCCGGACCTCCACTTGCTCGGGAGAGCAAATGAAGTTGAGGACGCTCGTGCCAAAATTTTGAAGCGCGTCCTCTGGATCGCCCCGGGCTGCGTCGAGGTGCTTCAAAGTGTCCGACATGTAGTTCTCCAGGGCTGCCATCATGCATTCGACAAAAAGTTCTTCCTTCGAGGGGAAGTGACTGTAGAGCGTCGCCTTCGATCCGCCGACTTGAGAAACGACCTCCGCCATCGAGGTCCCGTCGAACCCCTGCGTACGGAACAGTCGATAGGCGCTGTCTAGAATCATTTGTCGTTTTTCGTCGCTTTTTCGCATAACCGGGTCGCTTCCTGGATATCACTGTACCGATTGGTACATTTTTGTTGACATCGTGTCCGAAGTCAAGGTACTGTACCGTACAGTTCACTAAAGGAGCTTGAACGCGATGGAAGCCATCAATAGTCCACCTCTCGAGAGGCACCGACGCCGCTTCACCCTGCTGCTCGCTGGCAGCCTCGCCCTTACCAGTGGGTGCGCTCAGATTCCCCGGCTTGACCCGCCTCCTGTCATGAAGAGAATCGACGAACTCGGCAGCTCAACCTCCTTCTCCGCGCCCGATGCGGCGTGGCCGGGGGATGGGTGGTGGCGTGCCTACGGCGATGTGCAACTCGATGCGCTCATCGATGAGGCGCTGCGCGGTTCCCCGGACCTCGACCTTGCCCACGCGCGTCTGCACGCATCGATGGCCCAGGTTCAGGGCGCGCATGCGACGCGCATTCCTGAGGTGACCGGCAGTGCCCTGCTCAGCGAAGGAAAGCAGAGCTACAACTACCTGATCCCGCGCCAGGCCCTGCCCCAAGGCTGGAACGGCTATGGTCTGGCGACGCTGAATCTGTCCTGGGAACTGGATTTCTGGGGTAAGAATCGCGCGGCGCTGGCTGCCGCAATATCCGACCAGCGTGCCGCGCAGGTTGAAGTGGCGCAAACCCGCCTGATCCTCTCGACCTCGGTGGCTTCGGCCTACGCCGGACTTGTGCATCTCTACACGTTGCGGGACAACGCTGCGGATACGCTCGCCATTCGAACCAAGACCGCGGCTCTCTTCCGCCAGCGGCACGATTTCGGTCTCGAGACCCTGGCCAGTGTACGTCAGGTCGAGGCGCGGCAGTCCGCAGCGCAGGGCGACCTCCTCGCGATCGATGAGAGCATTGGCCTGCAAAGGAACGCGATTGCGGCGCTACTCGGCGCAGGTCCCGATCGGGGCCTGGCGATTACCCGTCCGATCCGCCCAGTTCGCCGGATCCCAGGGGTTGCCCCAGAACCTGGCTTTGGAGCTTCTCGGACGACGACCTGACATCATCGCGGCCCGGTCACGTACCGAAGCCGCCGCTCGGCGCATCGATCAGGCGAAGGCTGGGTTCTACCCGAGCGTGAACCTGCTCAGCTTCGTCGGCTTCCAGTCGCTCGGCATCGACAATCTCACCAAATCCGGATCTGATCTTGGCAGCATCGGACCGGCGATTTCGCTGCCCATCTTCAACACTGAGCGTCTGCAGGGCCAGTTGCGCGGTGCCCATGCGGAATATGATGCTGCGATCGCCACCTACAACGCGACGCTGTCAAACGCGCTGCACGAGGTCGCGGACGCCGCGACCAGCCGCAGGTCCCTGGATGGGGAACTCGCCGCATCGCGGGCAGCAGTCGCTGCTGCAGCGGAAGCACATCAGATTGTCAGCCGGCGCTACGAGGGTGCGCTCGCCACCTATCTCGACGTACTGACGGCGGAAGATGAGTTGATCACGGCCCGGCGCTCCGAGGCAGAGCTGGAATCCCGTGCGCTGATTCTCGATGTGGCGCTGGTTCGTGCCCTGGGAGGCGGATTCTCGCCCCAGAGCCTCGGCGCTCAGTCCCAAATTCCCAATGTAGAACCCAAGCACTCTTAAGGAGAATTGCGATGACCCAGCCCATTGAAGCTTCTGATACACCAGCCTCAGCTTCGGCGCCGAAAGACACGGATTCCCAGAGCCGCAGAAAACGAGTCATGCTGTTCTCGCTGCTAGCTCTGACGGCCGCGGCCGCAGGAGGCGGCTATTACACGTACTGGGAGCGCGTCGGTTCACGCTATGTGTCAACCGACAACGCCTACACCGCCGCAGAAGTCGCCGTGGTCACCGCGGAGATCGACGGACCGGTCGCGGCGGTGAATGTCGTCGATAGCCAGCAGGTCAAGCGCGGCGACGTGCTGGTCGTGATCGATAACACCGATACCAGACTGGCGCTGCGGCAGGCCGAGGCGGATCTCGCTCGCGCCAGAGCGCAGGTCGTCGCGGCGACTGCCGATCTCGAGCGCTCCGGCATCGACCTGAAACGGCGCGAGGCCTTGGTCGCATCGGGCTCAGTTTCGGGTGATGAGCTGACGAAAGTCATCAACGGCGCGAGCGATGCGCGGGCCTCACTCAACGCTGCCCGCGCAGCGGTGGCGCTGGCCCAGGCCCGCGTCGACAAGGCGAATGTCGATCTCGGTCGTACGGTGATTCGCTCGCCGATTGATGGCGTCATCGCCCGACGTCAGGTCCAGCTCGGCGAGCGCGTCCAGCCCTCCATTCCGCTGCTGTCCGTGGTCCCGGTTAGCGACATGTATGTCGACGCGAATTTCAAGGAAGTGCAGCTGAAAATGGTGCGCCCCGGCCAGAAGGTCGAGCTCGTGTCCGACCTCTATGGGCACAAGGTCGCCTTCCACGGCGTCGTGGAAGGGTTCTACGGCGGCACGGGCGCGGCTTTCGCTCTGATTCCGGCCCAGAACGCCACCGGTAACTGGATCAAGGTCGTGCAGCGCCTGCCGGTTCGCATCCGTCTGAATCCCGATGAATTGGCGGCCCATCCGCTCCGAGTCGGACTCTCGATGGATGCCAAGGTCGACCTGCGCAGCAACTCGCAGCAACTCGCATCGACCTCCGCGGCAACTGGCAACAAGTCCTAAGCGATCTTTGCAATAACTCCTAAAGGGACCCGTCATGTCGACAATTTCCATGGAACCCACGCACCCGCCCCCGCTCGAGGGCGGGATGCTGTGGGTGGGCGGCATCGTGCTCGCACTCGCGAACTTTGTCGCGGTGCTCAACATGACGATTGCCAACGTCACGGTGCCGAATATCGCGGGCGCCCTCGGCGCCGGCTCCAGCCAGGGCACCTGGGTGATTACCTCCTACGCGGTCGCCGAGGCCATCACGGTTCCGCTGACGGGGTGGTTGTCCGGGCGCTTCGGCGCGGTGAGGCTGTTTTGCATCTCGGTAGTGCTGTTCGGGGTCTTCTCGCTCCTGTGCGGCATGTCCACATCGCTCGGAATGCTGCTCGGCATGCGCGTGTTGCAGGGTATGGCGGGCGGGCCGCTGCTGGCGCTGTCCCAGACGCTGCTGCTGCGTATTTTTCCCAAGGAGCAGTCCATGCAGGCCATGGGACTTTGGGCGATGACGACACTGCTCGCGCCCGTGGTCGGCCCGGTGCTCGGCGGATGGCTGTGCGACAACTACTCCTGGCCGTGGGTTTTCCTGATCAACGTGCCCATGGCGCTGCTGTTCGGTGCGATCGCCTGGGTCTGCTCAAGCGCTACCAAGATCCTGCGGTCATCAAGCCGGTCGACAAGATCGGCATGCTGCTGCTCGTCATCTGGGTGGCGGCGCTGCAGATCATGCTCGATGAGGGCAAGGACCAGGACTGGTTCTCCTCGACGGAAATCCGCGTGCTCGCGATCACTGCCGTCATCGGCTTCTATCACCTTCCTGATCTGGGAGCTGACCGAGAAGAATCCGATCGTCGACCTGCGCGTCTTCCGCCATCGCGGCTTCTCCTCCTGCATGTTGGTGCTCGCGCTTCGCGTTCGGCGCCTTCTTCGGCCTCAATGTGCTGACGCCGCAATGGCTGCAGTACAACATGGGCTACACCACCACCTGGGCCGGACTCGTGGTGGCATGGGGCGGTGTGCTCTCGGTCGTCTTCTCCCCGATCGCGGCCAAGCTCGCGAACCGGGTCGATCCGCGCATGCTCATTTTCATCGGCTGCTTGTGGCTCGGCCTCGACACGTTCTGGCGCTCCTACGCCACCTCCGACATGAGCTACTGGGTGATCTGCATTCCGCTCTTCTTCATGGGGGTCGGCATGCCGATGTACTACGTGCCGCTGACCGGACTCGCCATGGGGTCGGTCAAGGAAGAGGAGACCGCCTCTGCCGCCGGCCTCATGAACTTCGTGCGCACGATCTCCGGTGCCATCGCGACCTCGCTGGTGACCACCTCCTGGCAGAACCGCAGCATCATCGCGCACGCCAAGCTCGCCGAATGTCGTCGACCCAACCAGTGAGCTGGCATCGATTTCTCCCCCCCGGTCACGAACGGGCAGATGGTGCGCGAGATGTTCAACAATCTCGTGACGAGCCAGAGCCTGATGCTCGCCACCAACGGCCTGATGCTGGTGATCGCGTCGGTCTTCGTCGTCGCCTCCGTTTCGATCGTGCTAGCGCCCAAGGCAGCTCGCAGCGGTCGACGCAGCCTCGGTCGGACATTGATTCCGTCGCAGTGCGCACGAAGGTATCGAGATATGGTCACGACGCAAAACAAAGTTCACCGCTGTTGGCAGGCAAGGGCCCTCCGCTGGACACTGGTCTTGTGTGCGTTTGCCCTTGTCGGATGTACTGCACTCCCGCGCCGTGATGCACCACCCACGCTCTTCAGTTCGGCAACGCCCGTGGATTTTCCTGCCGACGTGCGCTTCCTTAGCACGGATCGGACGACCGTCGAGGCGAAATCCACGGCCGCTCTGCAGCGATTGAGAACCTCATCCAAGCATGGAACGCTAAGCGCCCTGGTCCTCTCCGGCGGCGGTGCCGGCGGTGCGTTCGGCGCCGGAGCCTTAGTCGGGCTCAGCCACCGCCAGGAGCGTCCTCAATATGACGTAGTCACGGGCGTCAGTACCGGTGCGCTCATCGCTCCGTTTGCGTTTCTTGGTCCCGAATGGGACGCGCAGCTGACCGAAGCCTTCACGAACGGGCGAGGTGAGAAGATGAGTGTGCGCGGACCGCTCGCGTTTTCTCTTGGTGCATCGCGCCGCAGCGCTGCCCTCACAGCGCTCGTCGATCACTACCTCACTCCGGAACTCATTCGCGCCGTAGCTAAAGAGGCAAGCAGTGGTCGGCTTCTGTGGGTGGCCACCACTGACCTCGACAAGGAAGAAACAGTCATCTGGGACTTAGGTGCCATTGCTATGCTCGGCGGCGAGCCGGCTCGCATATTATTCCGGGACGTAGTCGTGGCATCGGCGAGCATTCCGGGCGTGTTCGAGCCCGTACTCATTCACGTTCAGCAAGGAGGACGGCTGTACGATGAAATGCATGTCGATGGGAACGCATCGGCCTCACTCTTCATCGCGCCCGCCGCTGCTTACTTTGCGTTGCTGGATCAGCGGAGCCTCGACGGCGCACAAGTGTATGTGTTGATCAACGGACAGATCCTTGATGCGCCCGAGACGACCCCCTACAGGCTTGCGACCAGTCATGGCGCGGACTTCTCAGGGTGGCGCTGAAACACATGTCGCGAGGGCAGATAATCTCGATCGATCAGTTCGCCGACAAGTACCGCATGTCGGTTCAGTCGACGTATTTGCCGTTCGACTATCCCCAATTCAGCTCGGCTGACTTTCGAGCATCGGCGATGCGTCCGCTGTTCGAGTACGGGGCTCGATGCGCAGCGAGCGGACGTCTGTGGACCACGATTGATGAAACGATGGCGACGGTCGCAACCGCCGCACTGGTCTCGAAGCGAGCCCCAGCGGTGGATCAGGAAGTGAAGTGTCCGCTGAGGGACGCACAGTTCGCTGCGGCGGGTGGGCGATGAACGAGATCCTGGAATTCGACCATAGCGGCGCGGCAGAGCTCATCTCGCGGCGCTGGCAGGAAGATCGGCCGTATTTCATGCTGAATGGCAAAGCTCGCGGAGCCTGGCTGGAAGGCACGTGGCGGTGGCAGCCGGCGGACAATACCCTGAGGCTGAACTGGTCTCGAAGAACCCGGGTAGAGGCGATCCAGTGAGTGTCAAAGAAGCCCCTGGATGGCTGCGGGATCACAGCAGCCGCATCGTGAGCGCGGGAGTTATTCTGGCGCTCTTGTATCTCGGGCGGTTCGTGCTGATACCGCTCGTTCTCGCTATCGTGCTGAGCTTGTTAGTGGCGCCGCTGGTTCGGGCGCTGAGGCGACTACGAGTCGGCAGAATTTCCTCAGTGCTCGTTGCGGTTGTGGCACTGGGCGTGTCATGCATAGGTGTTGCGGCTGCGCTTGGCACACAAATCCTTCACATCGCCGAAAGCCTTCCTCAATATGAATCGAATGTGCAACACAAGTTAAAGACCCTCGAGCAAGTAACCATCGGCCCGTTACTCCGGCTCACTGAAGAAACGAGTCGCCTTGCCGGAATCCGCGAATCCACAGAGGCGCTCCCTGTCCACCCCCATGATGTCGAGCGCTCCCGGCCAGCAGCTGTGCCGGATATAGCGATGCTCCAGGCACCCGAATTAGGATCCCGCTCGCTGCAGCTCATGTGGAAGATTCTGACAACCGTTTGGCATCCGGTCCAATTCGCTGGCATCGTGCTTCTTGTCCTCATCTTCGTGTTGCTTGAACATGAATCACTGCGCGACCGCTTCATCCGCATTGCCGGCGCGACCGACATACGCTCGGCAACTCTCGCGCTCAACGACGCCGGCGACCGACTCTCCAGGTATTTTGTCTCCCAGTTCCTGGTCAACTTCGGTTTCGGGCTGGCCATCTGGATGAGCCTGAGCATGCTACGCCTCCCACAGGCCTTGCTTTGCGGAATTCTGGCAGGTTTTATGCGCTTCGTGCCCTATGTGGGTGTGGGTGTGGCCGCGCTCTTTGCCGCGGTCCTTGCCCTGGCCGTCGATCCAGGATGGTCTCTGGTAGTGGGCACTCTCGGTGTGTTCATCCTGCTCGACATCGTCGTGGGACAACTGGTGGAACCACACCTTTATGGTCACGCCACGGGATTATCGCCGCTCTCGTTGGTCGTGGGAGCGATATTCTGGAGCTGGCTCTGGGGTCCAGCCGGATTGATCCTATCCACACCCCTCACCTTGTGTCTGCTGATCGCGGGGCGGCACATGGAGGGGCTAGGTGTCCTCGAGCTGCTTCTGGGCAATG
Source organism: uncultured Gammaproteobacteria bacterium (assembly GCA_963706815.1). GTDB lineage: Bacteria > Pseudomonadota > Gammaproteobacteria > Steroidobacterales > Steroidobacteraceae > Bog-1198. Next base: position 550,642 of record CAVPNS010000002.1, on the reverse strand, counting down.
CTCAGCCGCTGACGTTGCCGCAGAGGTTTTACCAACGGGCGCTATCCGGAGATCCCCACGAGATCATTGGCAATGCGCGAGCGTTTCTGAAAGCTGCTTCGCTCGCCGCGTACTGCGATCGCGTGATGATTCCGGCGTTGCACCTGGCACGACTCGACGCAGAGACGAGCGCGACTACTGTAGACCAGCAACTGAAGATTCGCCGTGTCATCGTCGATGTTATTGCCGTGCTCAGCGGCAACAGCCAGAAGTTCCTGCGAAGCCGTGATCGAGGCGCGGTGCTCGAGCAGGTGGGTGCGGGACGCTGGCTGCGTCAACAGCGCGAGCAACTGACCGGCAAATGGCAGGGTCCCCTCGGCGTGCCCCGGGGTTCTATCGTCATCTGCATGGCCTTGGGTTCATCAGCCGATGATCTTGCGGCCGAGCTGCTCGTGCGGCTGTTGCGCGGCGAGAAATTTGATGCCCGGCATTTCTCGCCCGCAGAAATTGAGGCCGGTTTGCCGCCTGGCGCGGACCCCGACGGCGTTGCCATCGTTTTTCTGGTTAGCGCTTTCCCCAGCCCGGAACGCGAGCGCGTCGACTCGATCAGTCAGCAGCTTCACACGCTGCTGCCGCAAGCAGATCTCATCAGCGTTTTTTGTCCCGGAATCACAGTTCTATCTGAGTCACGCGGCAGCACCGACAACAACGAATCCGCCGTGAGCTCTCTCGGGCAGGCGATCGAAATCTGCATATCCTGGCGGGAGGTGTGCAGCAAACAAAAGCCGTCCTTAGGATCGCAGCTGGCAGATGTCGTATGACCTGCATTGTGCTTTATCCGGCTGACCGCAGCCCCCATCTGGCGACTGTCGACGCCCGCACGCGACGCTGCCGCGTCGGCTCCGGCCGCCTCTGAACGCCAGGTGGTTGAGGATCAGGTGATTCTGTTTCTGGTGTTGAGTGGCAACTGGGATCCACACCTGGCCGCACGGCCGTGAAGTGCGCTTGCAGTCGCTAGCCTTGCATTCTGGCATCATTCCGCGGCGGCTTACGGGTATAAGATCCGTGTGCAGATCGCAGGGCACGCGAGGTGGAGTCGATCATGTCAAGGAAACTGGCAATTGTGCTGATAGCGATCCTGATTGCGATGACTGTCTGGTCGGTATTGTCTGGCAGCCACTCCTTTTCAATTGTCGTCAACGGTCAGCCCGTGACGGGGCCACTGAAGGGCGCAATAGGGGCAGGCGGCCTGGTCGTTGCATTGATCGCAGGATTCTGCGCGGCGATCATGTTGTTGTTCGTTTTTGCAGGCTATGGCATCGTTGTGCTGGGCTTTGCCGTGTTTTCAGGCCTGATCGCGGCGCTGGTAGCGTTCCCATTCATGCTACCGCTGCTGATTCCACTGGCCATTGTCTGGCTGTTCGTTGCGATCACCAGAAAGTCGAACCCGCCTTCCTAGCATGAGCACACCGCAAAGACCGCGGGTCGGGCTCGCGCTTGGCGGCGGCGCGGCGCGCGGCTGGGCACATGTCGGAGTTATCCGCGCGCTGGAACAGGCTGGAATTTACCCGCAGATCGTGTGCGGAACGTCAATCGGCGCCCTGGTGGGCGCCGCCTATGCGGCCGGTGAGCTGGACCGCTTCGAGAAGTGGCTGCTCGGGATGCGGATGAGCGATGTGGTCGGGTTCATGGATGTGAACCTGGGTGGTGGCCTGCTCAAGGGCGATCGCGTGATGGAATTCTTCCGGCGCAATTTCGTCGATCGTCCCATCGAGGGGCTGTCCATGCCCTTTGCGGCAGTCGCTACGGCGCTGCAGACCGGAGCCGAGGTATGGCTGCGCGAAGGCTCTACCGTCGCGGCCGTGCGAGCCTCCATAGCGCTGCCGGCCTTATTTACACCGGTGGTGCGCGATGGCCTCTTCCTCGTCGACGGCGGGCTGGTCAATCCGGTGCCGGTTTCGCTGGCCCGCGCGATGGGCGCCGAGGTCGTCATCGCGGTCGATCTGAGCTCGGACAAGCTCGGTCGCCGCCTGGGCGGGACTGCCCGGACCGAGTTGCCGGACAACGTGATTGGCGAATGGATGCGCAAGCTGCAGGAGAACCTCGGCGGGATCATCCCGCCACGTTCAGCCGGGGAACCGAGGCTACCATCGATGCAGGACGTGTTCCTGTCGAGCATCGATATCATGCAGGTGACGATCACACGCACTCGTTTGGCGGCGGAGCCGCCGGATTTCGTCGTGACACCGCGGCTCGCGCACCTGCACCTGCTTGATTTTCACCGCGCCAGGGAGGCAATCGACGAAGGCAAGCGTGCGACCGGGGAGATTCTTGCCGGCCCGACGTTACCTCACTTTCGAATAGCGGATTGATCTAGAGTCTTCCGCGCCGCATTCGACTAATTGCTAACCACCGTCGATTGTCGCTTCGGCGCAAAAATACGAATAGGTCCGTTCAGCGGTCTTCTTGAATGATGCAGGCGTCGAATCGGGCATATCTTGCGTCTGCGCTTCCCGCAAAAATGCCACGCTCTACCTTTTGCAGAACCTAACTTGTTGATTTTGGTGGTGAGAGAGGGACTCGAACCCTCGACCTCGGCATTATGAGTGCCACGCTCTAACCAGCTGAGCTACCTCACCATTTGTCCGCGCTACGGGCCCGGGCGGCGGATTCTGCGCAGCGCCGCCCGGCCTGTCAAGCTGTCACACGTTGAACCTGAAATGCATCACATCGCCCTCGCGGACCAGGTACTCCTTGCCTTCGAGGCGCAGCTTGCCGGCCTCCTTGGCGCCCGCCTCGCCCTTGCAGGCCAGGAAATCATCGTAGGCGATGACTTCGGCACGGATGAATCCGCGCTCGAAATCGGTGTGGATGACGCCCGGCCGCCTGCGGCGCGGTCGCACCGCGCAGAACCGTCCACGCGCGCACCTCTTTGACGCCTGCGGTGAAATACGTCTGCAGGCCGAGCAGCGCGTAGGCGCCGCGGATGACGCGGTTGAGCCCTGGCTCGTCGAGATGCAGCTCACGCAGGAAATCCGCCCGGTCAGCTTCCTCGAGCTGCGCAATCTCCGCCTCGATCGCGGCACAGACCGGCACGACGATCGCGCCCTCCGCTTTCGCGAGCTCGCGCACGCGATCGAGGCGCGGATTGTTCTCGAAGCCCTGTTCGTCGACGTTCGCGACGTACATGACGGGCTTGTCGGTCAGCAGGTGCAGGTCCCGCAGCAGTACATGATCGTTCGCGTCCAGCCCGAGCGAACGCACCGGCTTCGCGAGGTTGAGCTGCGATCGCACCCGTTCGAGCAGGTCGCGCAGCCGGACCGCGTCCTTGTCCGCGGTCTTGGCCGCCTTCAGCGCCTTCTGGAAGGCGCGCTCGACGCTGTCGAGATCCGCAAGCGCAAGTTCGGTGTTGATGACCTCGATGTCGCTGGCCGGATCGATCCTGCCGGCAACGTGGACGATGTCGTCGTTCTCGAAGCAGCGCACGACGTGTGCGATCGCATCGACCTCGCGGATGTGCGCGAGGAACTTGTTGCCGAGTCCCTCTCCCTTCGAAGCGCCCGCGACGAGGCCAGCGATGTCGACGAATTCGACCGTGGTCGGCAGTATCCGCTCCGGATGTACGATCTCGGCCAGCCTGTCGAGGCGCGGATCCGGCACCGGCACTACCCCGACGTTCGGGTCGATCGTGCAGAAGGGATAGTTCTCGGCAGCGATCTGGGCGCGCGTCAGCGCGTTGAACAGTGTTGACTTGCCGACGTTCGGCAGTCCGACGATTCCGCAGCGAATGGGCATTAAGTTTTTCCTGCGCGGCTGTGCAGCCTGGTCATTGCACGCTCCGCGCCTTGTTCGAGAATGATGGGCATGCAATCGGCGGCGTTGGCCACCGCATCCAGGATCAGCTCTTCCTCGGCGCGAGACGGGCGGGTCAGCACGTAGTCGATGACCTCCGCCTTGTTGCCGGGGTGCCCCACGCCGATCCTGAGGCGCCAGAAGCTTTCACCGATGTGCGCGATCGCATCGCGCAGGCCGTTGTGGCCGCCGTGCCCGCCGCCGAACTTGAGCCTGACGCTGCCGGCCGGCAGGTCGAGTTCGTCGTGAACCACGAGGATTTCCTCGGCGCGCACCTTGTAGAAATCGCTGAGCTGGCGGATCGACAGCCCGCTGCGGTTCATGTACGTGGTCGGTTTCAGCAGCACGATCTCCCGCTCCGCGATCGTAACGCGCGCCGTTTCCCCCGAATACTTGCGGTAATCGCGGAATTCGCCGCCGAACTGGCGCGCCAGCAGGTCCACGCACCAGAACCCGGCGTTGTGACGGGTCATCTGGTGTTCCGGCCCGGGGTTTCCGAGCCCAACGACGATTCGCAACGGTAATCCAGGCATCGCCGATTAACCCTCGTGCTAAAAGGCCGTGGAAAACGGCGAAGGGCCGCCACCCGGACGGCCCCTCACCGCAATCACCCGCGCCATCAAGCCTATTTCTTGGCTTCTTTCTTCGCAGGTTCCTTCTTGGCGTCGTCCTTCTTCGCCGCTTCCGCTCCAGGCGCTGCCGCCGCAGGCGCACCAGGCGCCGCCGCTGCCGCTCCGGGTGCAGCCGCAGCCGCCGCAGTTGCAGCAGGCGCAACCTCGACCTCTTCCGCACGCGGGCTGTGGATGGCCACGACCGCGGAATCTTCCTTGGACAGGTCCAGCAGCTGCACGCCGTCCGGGACCTTAAGTTCCGACAGGTGGATGCTCTCGTTCAGCGACAGTCCCGACAGGTCGACTTCGATGAACTCCGGCAGGTCCTTCGGCAGGCAGCTGATTTCCACCTGCGTACGCAGGTGCGACACGAGGCCGCCCTGCGATTTCACGCCCGGCGATATGGCCGCGCCCTTGAAATGCAGCGGGATGCTGATCCGGATCTTCTCGTTGTCGGAGACCCGCTGGAAGTCGATGTGCAGCACGGCGTTCTTGTACGGATGCCGCTGCACATCCTTGAGGATGGCCGCCTGCGTCTCCTCGCCGACCTTCAGGTTCAGGATCGTGGAATAAAAGCGCTCGTTTTCCAGCATGATGATGAGCTTCTGATGGCTCACGCTCAGCGTACGCGCGTCGGCATGGCCGCCGTACAGGATGGCCGGGACTTTGCCGTCGCGACGTAGGCGGCGGCTCGCACCTTTGCCCTGGTCCTGACGGAACTCGGCGATGAGTTCGAAAGAGGTTTTCATGATCTTCTCCAGTTATGACACAAACACGACGTCCCGACACCGCGACCAGTTGCCGGGAAGTCGACCAAATCATCCTGTCGCTCAGTCGATGTACAACGAGCTGACCGACTCCTCGTCGCTGATGCGACGGATCGTCTCCGCCAATAACCCCGATACGCTCAGCTGGCGTATCTTCGTGCACGCCCGGCCGGCCTCGGTCAGCGGAATCGTGTCGGTCACGACGAGCTCATCGAGCACCGACTTCGTGATGCGCTCGATCGCCGCGCCGGACAGCACCGCGTGCGTGATGTAGGCGACCACCTTGATCGCGCCCTCGTCCTTCAGCGCCTGCGCGGCCGCGCACAGGGTGCCCGCCGTATCGACCATGTCGTCGATCAGCAGGCAGGTCTTGCCTTCGACCTCGCCGATGATGTTCATCACCTTCGATTCGTTGGGCCGCGGCCGGCGCTTGTCGATGATCGCCAGGTCCGCGTCGTCGAGGCGCTTCGCCAGCGCGCGTGCGCGCACGACGCCGCCGACGTCCGGCGAGACCACGATCATGTTCCGGTACTTCTGCTTCCAGGCATCGCCGAGCAGCACCGGCGAGGCGTACACGTTGTCGACCGGTATGTCGAAGAAGCCCTGGATCTGATCCGCGTGCAGATCCACGGTCAGCACCCGGTCGACGCCCGCGGTCGCGATCATGTTGGCGACCAGCTTCGCCGCAATCGCCACGCGCGTGGCCCGCGGCCTGCGGTCCTGGCGAGCGTAGCCGAAATACGGGATCACCGCCGTGACGCGCGTGGCCGACGCGCGCTTGCAGGCGTCGGTCATCATCAGCAGCTCCATCAGGTTCTCGGCGGGCGGACACGTGGTCTGCAGGATGAAGACATCGCGGCCGCGCACGTTGTCCATCAGCTCGACGTTCACCTCGCCATCGCTGAAGCGCCCCACGTGCGCGCGCCCGAGCGGCACGCGCAGGTAACGGGTGATCTCCTGCGCCAGCGCCGGATTCGCATTGCCGCTGAAGACGGCGATGGCCAGTTCGTCAAACTCGTTGCTTCGCGCCATAGATATCGCTCGATCGAATTGGCTGGGGTGGAAGGATTCGAACCTCCGAATGGCGGGATCAAAACCCGCTGCCTTACCACTTGGCGACACCCCAACTCTGGAACCAACAGTCAGCCGACCTCAGGTGCACTCCGTGCTCAGCCGGCCGCCGGTTCCTCAAGCAAGGGCGAGTCGTTCAGTCCGCGAGCCAGAATTCCATCCAGTGCCGGCGGCATTTTCCGCATTATCTCACGGGCCGTCTCGCCTGTTGCACAGGCGAGGAACACACAGGCGCCCGTGCCCGTCAGGCGCGCGTCGCCGAATTCCGACAGGAAATCGAGCGCTGCGGCAACCTGCGGGTAGCGCCTGCGCACGACCTGCGTGCAATCGTTGCGCCCGCCTCCGCTGAGAAAGCCGTCAATTGTGATCGGCGGGGAATTCCTTGTCAATTCCGCATCCTGGAACACTTCCGCGGTCGAAACGGACACATTGGGCTTTAAAATCAAATAGTTACGCTCTGGCGGCGCCTGCGGCGGGTACAGGGGCGTCAGCCGTTCGCCGACCCCTTCGCCCCAGGCGACGCGTCCCTGCACGAATACCGGCACGTCCGCACCCAGGGTGAGGCCGAGCGCGGCGAGGCGTGCGCGCGGCCAGTGCAGATTCCACAGCTGGTTCAGCGCCACCAGGGTCGTCGCGGCATCGGAGCTGCCCCCGCCAAGGCCCGCTCCCATCGGAATGCGCTTGTGCACGCTGATATCGGCGCCCAGGGAAACCTGCGCCGCCCGCTGCAAGGCGCGGGCCGCGCGAACCACCAGATCCTGGTCGGCCGCAACACCGGCAGGACCCGCCAGCCGATGAATCGCCCCGTCGGTGCGCACGCGGATCGTGATGTCATCGCATAGATCGATGAACTGGAACAGCGTCTGCAACTCGTGGTAGCCGTCGGCGCGCCGGCCGAGGATGTGCAGGAAGAGATTGAGCTTCGCCGGCGCCGGCCAGGTGCCGGCGGCTGGCGCACTCATTGCGGGAATTCCCAGTGATCGACGGCGATTCGCACCCGGACCCCGTCGCGGGACACGGCCAGCTGGGCAGGCAGCCAGTCGCCGTCGACCGGTACGTACCGGTCGACATCGATCGTCCAGCCGGACTGCACCAGTTGCCGGGCACGATCCTGCCCATTGCGCGTGATCGTGCTATCGGCCCCGGGATCCGGCACGCCGAGCAGCCAGTAGCGCAGGCTCGCCAGCGGCACATCGACGCCAAGCCGGTCGTGCAGCGTCTCGCTGACGTCGCTGCGCGGCGTTGCGCCGTCAACGGATAACCCCTCCGGCGTCAGGCGCAGCACGCTCGCGCCGATCCCCAGGGGCCCGGCCAGGTGCAGGTCGGTGGTGCTGCCTTGCTGGCGCCAGTTGATGCTCGCCTGCCAGCCCTGGTTGCCGGCCGAGGCCGCCGCGCGGCCCTCGAGTCCCCACCGCGCGGCCTGCTGCAGGGCGGGCACGCGCTGATCCCAGGCGAGCGGCACGATGACCGGCGCCGGCCGTATCGCGGCGCAGGCGCCAAGCAGCAGACAGGATGGCAGCACAATGCAGCGAAGCCAGCGGTCGCGAAAGCGGGCCATGTGAACTACGGGTGCGCCCGCAGCCGCTGCCGTGTGGCCTTCAGCAGCCGGCTGTCCAGGTCGATGGCGCCCGCCTGTGCCCAGACCCGCTCGGCCTGTTCACGCTGCCCGAGATGCCACAGCACCTCACCCAGGTGCGCGCCGATATCCCCACCCGGATCGTCGGCAAACGCGCCGCTCAGGACCGGCAGTGCATCCACGGCATGGCCCTGCCGGTACAGCACCCAGCCCAGGCTGTCGCGAATCGCCGCGCTGCGCGGCGCCGCGTCGCAGGCGCGGTCGATCAGCGTGCGAGCCCGCGACAGCTGTCGGGAATGATCGGCCAGCGTGTACCCCAGCGCATTCTGGGCTGCGGGATCGTCGGGCCGCTCCCTGAGCACGGCCGCCAGTTCGCGCAGCGCGGCACTGACGTCGCCTCGCTGCTCGAGCAGCGAGGCACGCTCATACCGCAGGTCGGTACTGTCCGGATACTGCGCAATGGCCGCCGCGAGGCGCCGCTGCGCACCGGGGGCATCGCCGGCCTGCAAGTCGAGCTCCACCCGCGACGCCAGGATCTGCGGCGCCGACTGCGGCTCCTCGCTGAGCAGCTGGTTCAGCAGGTTCTCGGATTCGGCTCCCTCGCCGTGCGTACGCAGGATCGTTGCCGCGCGCAGCATCGCCGGCAATCCGTTGTCCCCGCCCTGTACGCGCGCGTAATTGGTCAGGGCGCGATCGAGGTCGGCATGGCGCTCCGCGATCAGCCCCTGGTAGTAAAATCCGTCATCGAGATAGTGCCCGCTCGTGATCAGCTCGAAGAAATGCTGCCCCGCCGCCTGATCATCGCCGTCCTGAAACTCGATGAGCCCGAGCAGCCGCAGCGCCTCCGGCGCCGTCTCCGTCTGGTTGAGCAGCAGCGCGAGCTGCTCGCGCGCCTGCGAGTCCCGCTTCGCCGCCAGCAGCAGCAGCACGTAGTCGAACCGCCGGTCGGAGGTCGCGTCCCGATCCAGCTCCGCGCGCGCCTCGGCGAGCGGCGCGTCCGTATCTCCGGCGAGAACGCGCGCGCGCCGCAGTGCCTGCAGCAGCGTCCTTGAATCGTCATCGTGGGCGCCGGCAGCGAGGGCCGCCTGGAACGCGCGCACCGCTGCGGCCGGATCGTCGGCCCGCAGGGCCGTGAAGGCCTGCAGCCGCAGCGCCGCGGGCGATGCCGGAAATTCCTTCGCCAGCCGGTCCGCAACCTGGCGTGCCCCGTAAATGTTGGCGTTTTCCAGTAGTTCCTTCTCGATGCCGGCAAGACCGGCCTCGAGCCCCGCGGACGTCCCGGCCAGCAGCGCGACATAATGAGCCGCGGCCCGATCGATCCGGTGCAGTGCCAGGGCCGCAGCGGCGGCGGCACGGCGCGCGTCCGCGGAGTGCGGGTCCTGCCCAACCCAGCGCTCGGCGAGCGCGAGTCCGATCGACGGCTGCAGAGTATCGGCGGCTACCTGCACCGCGCGCGGCAGCAGGCTCTCATCCCGCTGCGCGGCCGCCGCATACTGCATAGCCGCGACATGGGGCTCCCCCCGGGCCAGCGCGATCTCGGCCGTGACAGTATAAAATGAGGGCGGGGCGCCGGCGCCGGGCGGCTCGGTCGCAAGGGACATCGGGGCTGCATAAGCAATGGCGCCAACGGCAAGGATCAGACGCACACAGGGTAAGATCGACGGCACGACCGCATGATAGCGAAATTTCCATGAGAATCGAAAACTTACCTGACAAAGCCCCGGCATGGCATTCAGCGTCCTCGGCATAAATCACAGGACCGCCTCAGTCGCGCTGCGCGAGAAGGTCGCGTACGGCGAAGAACGCCTGCGCACGGCCCTGGGAACACTGCGCGGGGAAGCGGGCGTGGCCGAGGTCGTGATCCTCTCGACCTGTAACCGGACCGAACTGTATTGGGCCGGCTCGGCCAGCAGCTCCGACCTGACCGGGTGGCTGGAGCGCCATCATGGGCCCGAGCTGGACCTCGCGGGCAGCCTGTATGTGCACCAGGAACGCGACGCCGTCGAGCATGCATTCAGTGTTGCGGCGGGCCTGGATTCGATGGTGCTTGGCGAGCCCCAGATCCTCGGTCAGCTCAAGGACGCCTACCGCATCGCCCAGGAAGCCGGCAGCACCGGACCGGAACTGAACCGGCTGTTCCAGGCCGCCTTTGCGGCCGCCAAGCGGGTGCGTACCGAGACACAGGTCGGCGCCAACGCCGTTTCGCTGGCCTCTGCCACCGTGAGTCTCGCCCGCCGGGTCTATTCGGACCTTGGCGAGCACAGCGCGCTGCTGGTCGGCGCCGGCGAAATGATTGCGCTGACCGCGCGCCACATGGCCAGCCAGGGCATCAAGCGCATGGTCATCGCGAACCGCAGCCTGCCGCGCGCCCAGACGCTCGCGGCCGAGTTCAAGGCCTACGCGGTGGGGCTCCATGACCTGGGTCCGGAACTGGAGCAGGCGGACATCGTCGTCACCTGCACGGCCAGCCCCATGCCGCTGATCACGAAATCCCTGGTGGCGGCGGCGCTGCACGCCCGCCGCCGCCGCCGGCCGCTTTTCATGGTCGATCTGGCCGTGCCGCGCGACATCGAGCCGGAAGTGGCCGATTTGCAGGACGTATACCTGTTCTCGATCGATGATCTGCAGAAAGTCATCGACGAGAACCTGCACCAGCGCAGCCTGGCGGCCGGCGGTGCGAAGCTGCTGATCGACGAGGAAGTCGCGCGTTTCCTGGCCGAGGCACGCGCCCATGACGCCGGTCCCGCAATCCGCGCCTTGCGCTCGCAGGCGGAGGAGATCCGCGCGAACACGGTCAGGCAGGCCCGGCGCATGCTCGCCGCGGGCCGTTCCGGCGACGAGGTCATTGAATACCTGGCGAATACGCTGACCAACCGGCTGTTGCACGCCCCGACCCAGGCCCTGCGCCAGGCGTCCGAATCGGCGGATACGGTCCTCGCCGAGGCCATCGCCCGGTTGCTGCTCGAAGATCGCGAGCGGCCATGAAGGACTCCATCCGCCGCAAGCTCGAGAAGCTCGCCGAGCGCTTCGAGGAGATCAGCCGCCTGCTGTCGGATCCCGGCGTGATCGCGCGCCAGAACCAGTTTCGCGAACTGTCGATGGAATACTCGAAACTGTCGCCGCTGGTGGAGCGCTACCATCGTTTCGTCGCGCTGGAAGCCGATGCCGCCATCGCGCACGAGCTGAGCATGGACGACGAGGTCCTGCAGATCGGCGCGAGCGTCGCCGCCGAAGAGCAGGAACTGCAGCGACTGCTGGTGCCGAAAGATCCGCAGGACGACAGCAACATCTTTCTGGAGGTGCGCGCCGGGACCGGCGGCGATGAAGCCGCGATCTTCGCCGGCGACCTGTTCCGCATGTACGCGCGCTACGCGGAGAAGCAGGCGCTGGGAAGTCGAGATCCTCAGCGAGAGCCCGGGCGAGCACGGCGGCTACAAGGAAATCATCAGCCGCATCATCGGCCGCGGCGCGTTCTCGGCGCTGAAGTTCGAATCCGGCACGCATCGCGTGCAGCGCGTTCCGGCGACCGAAGCGCAGGGGCGCATTCACACCTCGGCCGTGCACCGTCGCGATCCTGCCGGAGCTCGAGGAGGTCGAGGCGGTCGATCTCAATCCGGCCGACCTGCGCATCGATACCTATCGCTCCTCCGGCGCCGGCGGCCAGCACGTCAACAAGACCGACTCGGCGATCCGCATCACCCATATTCCGCAGCGGCATCGTCGTCGAATGCCAGGACGAGCGCTCGCAGCACAAGAACCGCTCGCGGGCCATGTCGCTGCTGAAGGCGCGCCTGCTCGCGAGCGAGCGCGAGAAGCAGCAGGCCCAGCAGGCGCAATCGCGCAAGCTCCAGGTCGGCTCGCGGCGATCGCTCCGAGCGCATCCGCACCTACAACTTCCCGCAGGGCCGCGTGACCGACCATCGCATCAATCTGACGCTGTACAAGCTCGACGACATCATGAATGGCGACCTCGACGAGCTGATCCAGCGCCCTGAACCAGGAACACCAGGCCGAAGAGCTGGCACAACAGGTCGAATGATGAGCCCGACCAGCATCAGCGAGCATCTGCGGCATGCCGCCGGCCTGCTGCGCGAATGCAGCGACTCGCCGCGGCTCGACGCCGAGCTCCTGCTGTGCAAGGTGCTGGCGCGGCCCCGTACCGCGCTGCTCGTGCACGGCGATGCACCGCTCGCCGACGCAGTGCGGCGCGAATACGCGCGCCTGGTCGGCGAGCGCCAGCGCGGCGTACCGGTTGCCTACCTGACCGGGACGCGCGAATTCTGGTCGATGCCGCTCAGCGTCACGCCGGCGGTGCTGGTGCCGCGCCCCGAGACCGAGGATCTGGTCGAGCTGATCCTGCAGCGCCTGCCGCGGGAGCGTGATGCGTGCGTGCTGGACCTCGGGACCGGCAGTGGCGCGATCGCGCTCGCGATCGCGCGCGAACGGCCCCGCGCCCGGGTCACCGGCACGGATGTGTCGGCCGCCGCCCTCGCCGTCGCCGCCGGCAATGCCCGCGCCCTGGGGCTGCACAACGTCGACTGGCGCTGCGGTTCCTGGTTCGAGGCGGTCGCCGGTGCGCGCTACGACGTGATCGCCGCGAACCCGCCCTACGTCGCCGCGGGCGACCCGGCGCTCGAAGCACTGCGCAGCGAACCCGCGCTCGCGCTGACGCCCGGACCCGGCGGCTTCGAGGCCTTTGCCGCGATCGCCGCCGGCGCCGCGGCGCACCTGGCGCCCCGGGGCCTGCTCGCGCTCGAGCACGGCAGCGCCCAGGCGCCTGAACTCGCCGCGCTGCTTGCGGCGCACGGCTTCGACGAGTTCTCCTCGCATCCTGATCGCGCGGGACTGCCGCGCGTCATGCTTGCCACCGTTCACCCATCAACGCAGGAAAAATCATGATCCGATTCGAAACGACCCTGGGAAACTTCACGATCGAGCTGTTCGAGAAAGAGGCGCCGCTGACGGTCGAGAATTTTCTGAAGTACGTCGACGACGGGTTCTTCGACGGCACGATCTTCCACCGCATCGTTCCGGGCTTCGTGATCCAGGGCGGCGGATTCACCGAAGACATGTCGCAGAAAAAGACCCGCGCGCCGATCAAGAACGAGGCGGACAACGGCCTCAAGAACGAACGCGGCACCCTGTCGATGGCGCGGACCAATGACATCAACAGCGCCACGTCGCAGTTCTTCGTAAACCTCAAGGACAACGAGTTCCTCGATCACCAGCGCGGCAATTTCGGCTACGCGGTGTTTGCGCGCGTCACCGAAGGCCTCGACGTCGTCGACAGGATCGCCGCGGTGAAGACCGGGCGGCGCGGCCATTTCGACGACGTGCCGGCCGAAGCGGTCGTGATGACCAGCGTGCGCCGCATCGACGAATAAGACCCCCAGGTGGCGAAGAAGAGATCCTGGCCGGCGCGGCTGGTCCGCTGGCTCGCGCTGATCCTCGCGGGATGGGTCCTCGTCTCGGTCGGCGCCGTGCTGCTGCTGCGCTGGCTGAACCCGCCGCTCAGCGCGTTCATGATCGAGACGACGCTGTCCGCGTGGCTCGCCCGCGATGCGGGCTACCAGTTCCGGCACGACTGGGTGGATCTCGTGCATATCTCGCCCAACCTGCCGCTCGCCGTGGTCGCCTCGGAGGACCAGAAGTTCCCGGATCACTGGGGCTTCGACGTCGAGGCGATCGAAAAAGCCTACGCGATGAATCGCCACAGCCATCGCGTGCGCGGCGCGAGCACGATCAGCCAGCAGGTCGCCAAGAACCTGTTCCTGTGGTCAGGGCGCAGTTATTTCCGCAAGGGGCTGGAAGCGTACTTCACGGTGCTGATCGAGGCCTGCTGGCCCAAGCGGCGCATCCTGGAGATCTACCTGAACGTCGCTGAGTTCGGCTACGGCACGTACGGCGCCGAGGCCGCGGCGCAGCGCTACTTCCACAAATCCGCGGCGCGGCTCACGCGCGGCGACGCCGCCCTGCTCGCAGCGGTGCTGCCGAACCCGCAGCGCCTGCTGGTGAGCGCACCCTCGCGCTACGTCGAGCAGCGCCGCGCCTGGATCGAAGGCCAGATGCAATCGCTCGGCGGCCCCGAGATGCTCGATGAGATCGATGCGTATCCGGACCGGCACTGACGGCTGGCGCAGCGCTTCACCGGGATCCTCAGGCCGTGGCCAGGGCGACCCTGTCGAAGTCTCCCGGTGAGGGCTGCACCTCCGGCGCCGGCTGGATGCCGATCCTGCGACAGACCTCGTAGGTGAGCTCGGGGCGGTTCAGCGTATAGAAATGGAATTCCCCGACGCCGTGGCGCTGCAGCTGGCGGATCTGCTCCGTCGCCACATCGGCAGCAACCTGGCGGCGGCCCGCCGCATCGTTTTCCAGTCCCTCGAAACGGCGCCTCAGCCAGTCCGGCACGCTCGTGCCGCAGCGTGAGGCGAACCGGCGCATCTGCGCGAACTGCACGATCGGCAGGATGCCCGGCACGATCGGCACGTCGATTTGTTCAGCCGCGCAGCGATCCCGGTAGCGCAGGAACAGGTCGGTATCGAAGAAGAACTGCGTGATCGCGCGATTTGCCCCGGCCGCGATCTTGCGCTGCAGGTTCTCGATGTCCGCCGCCACGGATCCGCTCTCCGGGTGGCCCTCCGGGTAGGCCGCCACCGCAATATCGAAGTCCCCGATGCCGCGCAGCGCCCGCACCAGGTCCGCGGCGTAGGCAAACCCGTTGCTCCGGCCGCCGCCCGCGCCGGCCGGTGCCGTCGCCGGCGCATCGCCGCGCAGTGCGACAATGTGACGCCTGCCTTCGCGCCAGTACGCCGAGGCGAGTTCGAGCACTTCGCTGCGATCGGCCCCGATGCAGGTCAGGTGCGGCGCGACAATCAAATCAGTCTCATTCGCGATGCGCCGCACGCAGCTGTGGGTTCGCGAGCGGGTCGATCCGTCCGCGCCGTACGTGACCGAGACGAAGCGCGGGCGCAGCGGCGCCAGCCGGCGTACCGATTCCCACAGCTGGGCCGCGCCGGCATCGTCGGCCGGCGGGAAGAACTCGAACGAGACCGCGATGCGTTTTGACGGGTACATGCGATTGAGCATGCATTAAAGGTCGGTTTGCTTCAAAATCTTAATCTTCATCGGCAGCATGAATCTGGCTCATGACGTCAACGGCGCTGGAATTGCGGCATCTGGAGACCTTGCTGGCGCTGTCCGAGTGCGGCAGCCTGTCCAAGGCAGCCGAGCGGCTGTACCTGACGCAATCGGCGCTGTCGCACCAGCTGCGTGCGCTGGAGAGCCACTACGGCGCGGCGCTGGTCGAAAAGAACGTTCGTCCGCTGCGCTTTACGGCGATCGGGCAACGCCTGCTGGCGCTCGCGAAACTGGTGCTGCCGCAGGTCGCCGAAGCCGGCCGCGACGTCGCGCGCCTCGCGCAGGGGCATGGCGGCCCGCTGCGCATTGCCGTGCAATGCCACAACTGCTTCGACTGGCTGATGCCCGCGATGGACGCGTATCGTTCGCTGTGGCCGGAAGTGGAGCTGGACATCATCTCCGGATTCGTTGTCGACCCGCTGCCGCTGATCGACCGCGGCGAGGCGGAAATGGCCGTCATCCATGACGAGCACGGGCCGCGCGCCAACGTGGTGTTCAGCCCGCTGTTCCGCTACGAGAGCGTGTCGCTGATGAGTCCGCGGCACCGCCTCGCCGCGAAATCCTGGTTGGAACCAGCGGACTTCGCCGCCGAGACGCTGATCACGTATCCGGTGCCGGACGAGATGCTGGACGTGATGAAGCACTGCCTGACGCCAGCCGGGGTCAATCCGAAGCGGCGCACCGCGGAGCTGACCGTCGCGATCCTGCAGCTCGTGGCCAGCGGCCGCGGCATTGCCGCCCTGCCCTGCTGGGCGGTCGGCAATTACATCGAACGCGGCTACGTCGTTTCGCGCCCCATCGGCCGCGGCGGACTGCATTGCGAGCTGTATGCCGCGACCAGCACGACGGGGACCCAGACGGCCTATATCCAGGAATTCATCGCGCTGACGCGCTCGATGAGCCTGACCACGCTCGCCGGCGTCACCGCGCTCTAGACCGGCGTCAGTGCATGCGTCAGTGCACGGAGCCCGCGCCCGACGCGGCGCTGCCGGTCGGGGCGAACAGCTGTTCGACGTCCACCGCATCGAACACATAGGCCCGGTTGCAGAAATCGCAGCTGACCTGGACATCGCCGCGCTCGGCCAGCACCGAACGCGTCTCGGCTTCGCCGAGCGACTGCAGCATGCCGCCGACGCGATCGCGCGAGCACCGGCAGCGGAAATAAACCGGCGCCGGGTCAAAGAGGCGCAGGTCGTCTTCGTTGAACAACCGGTGCAGGATCTCGGTGTCCGCGAGCGTGCGCAGTTCTGCCGGCGTCAGCGTGTCGCCGAGCAGCTGCACCCGCCGCCACGCATCCTCGATGCGCGCCTCACCCGGGCTCGCGGCCTCGGAGAGCGCGGCGCCGGTTTCGGGCAATCGCTGCAGCAGCATCCCGGAGGCGCCGCGCGCATCCGCGTGCAGCCACAGGCGCGTGGGCAACTGCTCGGAGTTCTCGAAGTAGTCCTGCAGTGATTCGGCGAGGCGCCCGGTGCCGATCGGCACGATGCCCTGGTAGCGCTGCGTCCGGTCCTCGTTTTCCAGCGTCACGGTCAGGTTGCCGGTGCCGAAAAGGGCCGCCATGCCGCCCGGCTGCGCACGCTCGCCGGACGGGTCCTGGTCACGGTAACGCGCGAGGCCGCGCACGCCGAGTCCGGCCGTGCACTGCGCCAGCATCAGCGGCACCGGCCCGTCGCCCTGCAGCTGCAGCGACAGGACCCCGTCGAACTTGATCGTGGCGGCGAGCAGCAGCGCGGCGGCGACCGCCTCGCCGAGCGTGTCGCGTATCGTCGGCGGATACTGGCGATGTTCGATCAGCGCGCCCCAGGCGGCATCCAGGTGCACCAGGTGGCCGCGGATCGGCAGGCCCTCGAAGACGAACCGGTGCAGGCAGTCCCGATCGTGCATGCCCCTGTGCCCTAGGACCCGCTGCCGCCGAGCCGGGCCTTCAGCAGGTCATTGAGTTGCGCCGGGTTCGCCTTGCCCTGCGTCGCCTTCATGACCTGGCCGACGAAAAACCCGAACAGCTTGTCCTTGCCGCTGCGATAGTCGGCCAGCTGTTTCGGGTTCGCGGCCATGACGGCGTCGATCGCGCGCTCGATCGCACCTGCGTCGGTGATCTGCGTCAGGCCCTTGGTCCGGATGATCGCATCCGCCTCGAGGCCCTCGGACCACATCGCCTCGAACACATCCTTGGCGATCTTCCCCGAGATCGTGCCGTCGACGATGCGCAGCAGCAGTCCGGCGAGCGCCTGGGCGGAAACCCGGGAGGCGCCGATGTCCAGCGCGTCCCGGTTCAGCGCGGCGGGCAGCTCGCCCATGACCCAGTTCGCGGCGAGCTTGGCATGGGCCGCGCCGATGCGCGCAACCAGCGCCTCGAAGTACGTGCCCGTCTCGCGGCTCGCGCACAGCACGCCGGCGTCATAGACAGACAGGCCGAATTCGCGCGCGTAACGCGCAGCCTTGTCGTCGGGCAGCTCCGGCAGCGTCGCCTGGACTTCGGCGATGAACCCCGCGCCGACCTCGAGCGGCAGCAGGTCCGGATCCGGGAAATACCGGTAGTCGTTGGCTTCTTCCTTGGAGCGCATCGAACGGGTCTCGTCCTGGTCCGAATCGTACAGGCGCGTCTCCTGCACGACCTTGCCGCCGCCCTCGATGATCTCGATCTGGCGCGCGACCTCGTACTGGATCGCCTTCTCGACGAACCGGAACGAATTCAGATTCTTGATCTCGGCCCGCGTGCCCAGTTTCTCCGCGCCGCGCCGCCGCACCGAGACGTTCGCGTCGCAACGGAACGATCCTTCCTGCATGTTGCCGTCGCAGATCTCCAGGTAGCGCACCAGCGTATGGATCTTCTTCATGTATGCGACCGCTTCCTTCGCGGAGCGCATGTCCGGTTCCGATACGATCTCCAGCAGCGGAGTACCGGCCCTGTTGAGATCGATGCCGCTGGCGTTCGCCAGTCCCTCGTGCAGCGACTTGCCCGCATCCTCCTCCAGGTGCGCGCGCGTGATGCCGACCGTCTTCGCGGTGCCGTCCTCGAGCAGGATCGAGATCGAGCCGCGCTGCACTATGGGATCCTCGTACTGGCTGATCTGATAGCCCTTGGGCAGATCCGGATAGAAATAATTCTTGCGCGCGAAGATCGATCGCGGCGCGATCACGGCGCCGATGCTGAGGCCGAACTTGACCGCCATGCGCACGGCCTCGGCGTTCAGCACCGGCAGCACGCCCGGGTAGGCCAGGTCGACGAGACTGGCCTGCGTATTCGGCGGCGCGCCGTACGCGGTCGCGGCCCCGGAGAATATCTTCGAGCGGGTCGCGAGCTGGGCATGAATCTCGAGGCCGATGACGGTTTCCCAGTGCGTCATGACTCGTAACCACGCGGAATGTGACGATGCCAGTCGGTCTCCAGCTGGTAGCGGTGCGCCGCGTTCAGCAGGCGGTCCTCGGAAAAATGGGGCCCGATCAGCTGCAGGCCCATCGGCAACGAGTCGACGTAGCCGCAGGGGATCGACAGGCCCGGCAGTCCGGCGAGGTTTGCGCCGATCGTATAGATGTCATTCAGGTACATCGTCACCGGGTCGTCGATCTTGGCGCCGATCGCGAACGCCGGGGTCGGCGTCGTCGGCCCGATGACCAGGTCCACCTGGTCGAACGCGGCGCGGAAATCATCGGCGATCCGCTGGCGCGCCTTCTGTGCCTTCAGGTAATACGCATCGTAATAGCCGGCCGACAGCACGTAGGTTCCGGTCATGATGCGCCGCTTGACCTCGGCGCCGAACCCTTCGCCGCGCGAACGCTTGTACAGGTCGAGCAGGTCCCTGGGCTCTTCGCAGCGGTAGCCGAAGCGGACGCCGTCGAAGCGCGACAGGTTCGATGAGCACTCGGCGGGAGCTACCACGTAGTACGTGGGGACCGACAGCGGCAGGCTCGGCAGGCTGACGCCGACCGTTTCGGCGCCCAGGCGCCGGTAGATCTTCAGTGCCTCCTCGATCAGGGCGGCGGCACGCGCCTCGAGCCCGTCGAAGAACTCGTTCAGCAGGCCGATCTTCAGGCCCTTGAGCGGCGTCTGCAACGCAGCATGGTAGTCGGGCACCGGCTGATTGACGCTGGTGGAGTCCTTCGGATCGAATCCGGCCATCGCCTGCAGCACGAGCGCTGCATCGGCCGCGGAACGGGTGAACACGCCGGCCTGGTCGAGACTGGAGGCAAAGGCGATCATGCCGTAGCGCGAGACCCGTCCGTAGGTCGGCTTCAGTCCGGTCACGCCGGTCAGCGCGGCCGGCTGGCGGATCGAACCACCGGTATCGGTGCCGGTCGCATAGGGCGTCAGGCGGGCCGCCGTGGCCGCCGCAGACCCCCCCGAGGAGCCGCCCGGCACCCGGGTCGTGTCCCAGGGGTTTCTCACGGGGCCGTAGAAACTGGTCTCGTTCGAGGATCCCATCGCGAACTCGTCCATGTTCGCCTTGGCCAGCATGACGCCGCCCGCCGCCTTGAGTCGCTCGACGACGGTCGCGTCGTAGGGGGCCACGAAGTTGTCGAGCATGCGCGAGCCGCAGCTCGTACGCACCCCGTCCGTGCAGAAAATGTCCTTATGAATGAGGGGGATGCCGAGCAAAGACCCCGCCTCGCCCGCGGCCCGGCGCCGGTCGGCCGCCGCCGCGTCGGCGCACGCCTGCTCCCCGGTCAGCGTAATCAGGGCATTGAGAGCCGGGTTCAGGCGCGAAATGCGGGCGAGGAAGTGCTGCGTCAGTTCAACGCTCGAAACCTGCCCCCGCGCCAGAAGATCGGCCAGTTCGCCGATGAAGAGATTGTGAAGCATCGTATCCTGAAGACTACTGCCTTATTCGATCACTCGCGGCACGACATACAGGCCCGACTGAACCTGCGGCGCGTTGAGCTGAAACTTTTCGTGCTGGTCGGTGTCGGTGATTTCGTCCGGCCGCAGGCGCTGGCACTGGCCGACGAGCGGGTGAGCCATAGGCGCGACGCCGCCGACGTCGGCCCGGGAGAGCTCATCGACGAACGCCACGATGCTCGACAGGCTGGTGACGTAAACCGGCATTTCCTGCTCGGTGATCGACAGCCGGGCCAGGTGCGCAATCTTCTCCACTTCTTGACGGGTGAGGCTCATAGGGCTGACCAAAAGCAAGCAACTACCGCACAAAATAAGCTCAAAACATGATACACGTTGCCTTGCTGAATGTCCTGTCGGTTGTTACATTAGCGCAACTTTTTCGCCCCAGATAAACACAGCTCATGTTCAAACGCCTCAGAGGTTATTTTTCCAATGACCTCTCCATCGATCTCGGCACCGCCAACACGCTGATCTACGTGCGCGAGCGCGGTATCGTGCTGAACGAACCGTCCGTCGTCGCCGTGCAGGACGAACCGACCCGCGGCGGCAAGATCATCGTCGCGGTCGGCATGGAGGCCAAGAACATGCTCGGGCGCACCCCCGGACACATCACGGCGGTGCGACCGATGAAGGATGGCGTCATCGCCGACTTCACGTACACCGAGAAGATGCTGCAATACTTCATCAAGAAGGTGCATGGCAACCGCTTCCTCTCCCCGAGCCCGCGCGTGCTGGTGTGCGTGCCGTTCGGCTCGACCCAGGTCGAGCGCCGCGCCATCAAGGAGTCGGCGGAAGGCGCCGGCGCGCGCAGCGTCGACATCGTTCCGGAGCCGATGGCGGCCGCGGTCGGCGCCGGCCTGCCGGTACAGGAAGCACGCGGTTCCATGGTCCTGGACATCGGCGGCGGCACCTCGGAAGTAGCCGTCATTTCGCTGAACGGCATTGTCTACGCAGCCAGCGTGCGCATCGGCGGCGACAAGTTCGACGAGGCGATCACGAACTACATCCGCCGCAACTACGGCATCCTGATCGGCGAGGCGACCGCCGAGCGCATCAAGCTGGAGATCGGTTCGGCCTATCCGGGCCAGCAGGTGCGCGAGATCTCGGTCAAGGGACGCAATTTGTCCGAAGGCGTGCCGCGCAGCTTCACGCTGAACTCCAACGAGATCCTCGAGGCCCTGCAGGAGCCTCTGCAGGGCATCGTCGGTGCGGTCAAGCAGGCACTCGAGCAGACGCCTCCTGAACTCGGCGCCGACGTCGCGGATCGCGGCATCGTGCTGACTGGCGGCGGCGCGCTGCTCCGGGATGTGGACAAGCTGCTGATGGAAGAAACCGGTCTGCCCGTGGTTGTCGCCGATGATCCGCTGACCTGCGTTGCACGAGGCGGCGGCCGCATCCTCGAACTCACCGAACAGCACGGACCGGGCATTTTCGGACTGGAGTAATGCTCCGGAGCCTAACGACCAGGAGCCTTCCCCGCCATGGTCGCATTTCGTAGCGCCGACGCCTCCGGTCGCCAGTCCGGACTGCTGCTGCGCTGCGTGCTGTACTGCCTGCTGGCCATCGGGCTGATGATCCTCGACAAGCGCTACCATCAGCTGACCGCGATCCGCCGGGTCCTGTCGGTCGTGGTCTATCCGGTCGAGGTCGCGGTCGCCAGTCCGTTCGAGGGCTGGGCGTGGCTGCACGAGAGCTTCAGCACTCGCGATACGCTGCGTGCCGACAAGGCGCGCCTGGAGCAGGAGCTGCGCATGGCGCGCTTCCGCCTGCAGCGCTACGACGCGATGGAGACCGAGGTGCGGCAGCTGCGGGCGCTGCGGGAGAATACCGCCGGCGTGACTCAGAAATTCATCGTCGGCGACGTCATGAACGTCGATCTCGATGCGTTTCGCGCCCGCATCATCGTCGACAAGGGTGCGCGCGACGGCGTCTTCGTCGGCCAGGCGGTGCTCGACGACGGCGGCGTGTTCGGCCAGGTCGCGCGCGTCTCGGAGCTGACCTGCGAGGTCATCCTGATCAGCGATGCGACGCACGCGATCCCGGCGCAGGTCAACCGCAACGGACTGCGCACCGTCGTGGTCGGCACCGGCGATCCGAACCACCTGAAGCTGCCCTACGTATCGACGGCGGCGGACATCGTGAAGGGCGATCTGCTGGTGACCTCCGGACTCGGCGGCGTCTTCCCGGCCGGCTACCCGGTCGGCACCGTCATCGACGTGCGGCGCGACCCGGCCGCGTCGCTGGCCGAAATCGACGTGCAGCCTTCGGCCGCGCTCGACCGCTCGCGTCACCTGCTGTTCGTCTGGAGCGGCGAACCGGCCGCAAGGACGGAGCCCGCGGCAAGGACGGAGCCCGCGGCAAAGACGGAGCCGGCGGCAAAATGACCCGCGAGACCCGCCTGCCGCGCACCTCGATGTCGCTCTCGGCGCTGGTTGCGCTGACGCTGTCGGTCGTCCCGCTGCCCTTCCCGCTCGATGTATTGAGGCCCGATTTTCTGGTGCTGGTCGTGCTGTACTGGTCCATCCGGGCGCCGCGCGCCGGCGGGCTGGGGCTCGCGTTCTTCGCCGGACTGGCGCTCGACGTGCTGCAGGGCATCGTCCTCGGCCAGCACGCCTTTGCACTGACGCTGATCGCGGCGTGGGCGACGCAGATGCGGCTGCGCGTGCGCGTATTCTCGGTGCTGCAGCAATCGCTGACGATTTTTGCGTTCCTGACGGGCTATCAATTCATACTGTTCTGGATCGACGGTGCCACCGGCAACCCGGTCACCTCGTTCAGCCGCTGGCTTGCGCCCATCATCGGCGCGTTGCTCTGGCCGCTGCTGGCCGGATTTCTCAATCGCCTGCATGAGCGCTAGGCGCCCGGGAGGCCCATAGCTTGGTTCGCCGCGTCCGCATCAAGGATCACTGGGCCGAACAGCGTATTTTCACGCTGCGCAGCATCGTGGCCGGCGTGCTCGTTGCGGTCCTGCTGCTGACCGTGGCCGGGCGCCTGTTCTATCTGCAGGTCCTGAAGTACGCGTATTACGCGGAGTTGTCCCAGGGCAACCGGGTCCGCACGGAACCGATACCGCCCAGCCGCGGCCTGATCCTGGACCGCCATGGCGCCGTGCTGGCCGAGAACCGCCCCGCGTTCCAGATCGAACTCGTGCGCGAGCAGGTCGGGGACACCCAGGCACTCGATGCGGCGCTGGCGCAGCTGGCCGGCATCGGCCTGATTCGCCGGGAAGAGATCCCGTCCCTGCGGCACACGATCCTGCTGCACAAGGTGTACGAGAGCGTGCCGATCAAGCTGCAGCTCAACGATGAGGAAATGGCGCTGTTCGCCGTGCATCGCTGGCAGTTCTCCGGCATCGACATCCGCACGCGCCTGGCGCGCTACTACCCGCTGCGGGAGATCGCGGTGCATGCCATCGGCTATGTCAGCGCCATCAACGAAGAGGACCTGAAGCAGATCGACAGCGCCGAGTACGCCGGCACGAGCCTGATCGGCAAGGTCGGCGTCGAGGGCGCCTATGAACCGCTGCTGCACGGCAAGCCGGGCTTCAAGGAAATCCTCGTCAACGCGGCGGGCAGGCCCGTCGACAAGGTGGGTGACTATGCGCCGCAGCTCTCCTCGCGTGCGCCGGTGGCCGGTGCGGACCTGATCCTCGGGCTCGACATCCGCGTGCAAAGGGTCGCCGAGGAGGCCCTGACCGGCAAGCGCGGATCGGTGGTCGCGCTCGACCCGCGCACCGGCGACGTCATTGCGCTCGCGAGCACGCCGGGATTCGATCCCAACGACTTCGTCCGCGGTCTCTCGGTGGCGCAGTACAACGCCCTGCAGCAGAATATAGACAAGCCGCTGCTGAATCGTGCGCTGCGCGGCGCCTACCCGCCCGGCTCCACGGTGAAGCCGCTGTACGCGCTGGCCGCGCAGGTCTACGGAATCATCACGCCGCTGCAGACCGAATACTGCCCCGGCTACTTTACCTTGCGGGGCAGCAGCAACAAGTACCGCGACGACAAGAAGCACGGCTCCCTGAACATGCGCCAGGCCATCGCCGAATCCTGCGACGTTTACTTCTACCGCGTCGCCGAGCGCATGGGCATCGGCCACATGGACGAATTCATGAAGGCGTTCGGCTACGGTTCGCTGACCGGCATCGATATACCGGGCGAGAAGCCCGGGCTGTACGCCTCGCCGGAATGGAAGCGGCACAATTTCAAGCGCGCCGCCGACCAGGTGTGGTTCCCGGGCGAGACCATCAGCATGGGGATAGGCCAGGGACCGATCACGGTGACCCCGCTGCAGCAGGCGCACTTTGCCGCCGAAATCGCCGAACGGGGGCAGGTCATCGCCATACCCCGGCTGGTGACCGCGAGCCGTGCGGCCGGCTCCAGCGCCGTCACGACACGGGAACCGACGTTCATGAAACCGGTCAATATCGCCAGTGCCGATCAATGGAACGTCATCTATGACGGCATGATCGGGGCGACCTCGGAACCAGGCGGCACCGCGTACATGGCCGGGCGCGGCGCCAGGTACAAGATTGCGGGCAAGACCGGGACTGCCCAGGTGTTCACGATCAAACAGACCGAGAATACGCGCGCCAAGATCGTCGATGAGCGCCGGCGCGATCACGCCTGGTTCATCGCCTACGCGCCGGCTGACGACCCGAAGATAGCCATTTCGGTGCTGGTCGAAAATGGCGGCTTTGGTGCGGCGGCGGCGGCGCCGATCGCACGCAAGGTGCTCGACGCCTACCTGTTGCCGGATGCCGCGCCATGAACTTCGAGGAATTCACCCAGTCGAGGACGCGCCGCACGCTCACGGCGGGCGGGCAACTGCTGCGCGTCCTCGGCCTGGACGGACCGCTGACCGGCCTGCTCGCGCTGATCGTGTGCCTCGGCGTCCTGGTCGTCTACAGCGCCTCCGGGCAGAACGTGAAGATGGTCGAGCACCACCTCGCGAACATCGCCATTGCGATCGCGGCGATGCTCGCGCTCGCGCGCCTCGCGACGCCGCAGTACCTGCGCCTGTTTGCGCCGGTCGCCTACGTGATCGGGGTGGCGCTGCTGGTCGTCGTGGCGATCACCGGCCATATCGGCAAGGGCGCGCAGCGCTGGCTGGACATCGGGTTCATGCGCTTCCAGCCCTCCGAGATCATGAAGCTCGCGGTGCCGATGATCTGCGCCTGGTACATGCACGAACGCCCGCTGCCGCCAACGTTCCGCGACCTGCTCGTCATGGCCGTGCTGATCGCGGTGCCGACCGCGATGATCGTCGTGCAGCCGGACCTCGGCACGGCGCTGCTGATCGCGGCGTCCGGCCTGATCGTGATGCTGCTCGCCGGCATGTCCTTCGTCATCATCCTGGTGTCGATCCCGCTGCTCGGGGGCGGGGCCTGGGCGGCCTGGCACGTGATCCACGAATACCAGCGCCAGCGGATCCTGACTTTCCTGAATCCCGAGAACGACCCGCTGGGTGCCGGCTACCACATCATCCAGTCGCAGATCGCGATCGGCTCGGGCGGCGTCTTCGGCAAGGGCTAGATGAACGGCAGCCAGGCGCAGCTCGAGTTCCTGCCCGAGCGCTCGACCGACTTCATCTTCGCCGTGATCGGCGAGGAGTTCGGCCTGCTCGGCCAGCTGCTGCTGATCACGCTCTACGGGATCGTGATCGCCCGGGCCCTGTACCTGGCGATGCAGGGCCAGGATACGTTCGCGCGCCTGACCGGCGGCTCCATCGCGCTGAGCTTCTTCGTCTACGCATTCGTCAATTCCGGCATGGTCAGCGGCATCCTCCCCGTCGTCGGGGTACCACTGCCGCTGATCAGCTACGGCGGCACCTCGATGGTGACGCTGCTGGCCGGATTCGGCATCCTGATGTCGCTGCACTCGCACCGCCGCCTGATCGGGTCCTAGGCCCATGCGCTGCCGCAAGCGGGCTCGCCCGGTCCGGTTCCTGTGCTACCCGCTCGCCGTGCTGCTGCTGTGCGCCGCGCAGGAACGGGCCGCCGCGCTCGATACGAGCCGCCCCGAGGTGCGGCGCTTCATCGCGCGCGTCGCCACGCAGGACTCGTTCAGCCGGCGCCGGCTGCGCCAGCTGCTCAGCGCCGCACAGACCCAGCCCTCGATCATCGAGGCCATGGACCGGCGCGCCGAGCACGTGAAGCTGTGGTTCGAATACCGCGCGATCTTCGTCAACGAGAAGCGGATCCAGGAAGGCGCCGACTTCTGGGTTGCCCACCGCAACGAGCTCGCGCAGGCGAGCGCGGCGAGCGGCGTGGCTCCCGAATACATCGTCGCGATCCTCGGCGTGGAAACCAGCTACGGGCGCTCGACGGGGCGCTACCGGGTGCTGGACGCGCTGGCGACCCTGGCGTTTGACTACCCGTCACGCGCGAAATTCTTCCAGGACGAGCTGGAGGCGTTCCTGCTGCTGACGCGCGAGGCCTCGATCGACCCGCTGGCGGCGACCGGTTCCTACGCCGGCGCGATGGGCGCGCCGCAGTTCATGCCGTCGAATTACCGCCGCTATGCCGTCGACGCCGCCGGCGACGGGCGCATCGACCTGTGGACGAACTGGCTCGACGTGTTCGCGAGCGTCGGCAACTATTTTCGCGAACACGGCTGGATCAGCGGCGAACCGGTCCTCAGCGAGGCCGCGAACGGACCGGACGCCAGCGTCGCGGCGACGCTCGACGGCCGCTCGCTGTCGATGGCGGAGACGGTCGGCTCGCTGCAGGGCAAGGGAATCCGCTTCGAGACGACGCTGCCGGCCGCGGCGCCGGCCGTGCTGATCGCCGCCGACGACTCGGACAGCGTGCACTGGCGCGTCGGCTATCATAATTTCTACGTCATCACGCGCTACAATCACAGCATGTTGTACGCGATGGCCGTGCACGACCTGGCACAATCGGTCAAGGGCCGCGTGGCGGCCATGGATGCGGCGCCGCCCGCGGCGGCGGCGCCGGCGCCCGACGTGGTGCCGTTTCCGTTGTCCGACGCCTCCGCGGCGTCGGGGGTGAAGCCGTGAGCGCGCCATGGCGCCCAGGGGCGGCGCTGCTGGCAGCCGGCATGATGCTCATTGGCGGCTGCGCCAGCGTACCGCCGCGCTACCACGCGCCCCCGCCGGCAGCGATCCGGCCGCCGCCGGTGGCGCCGGAGAGCGTCCCCGATGCGCAGCCCCGGGCAGAGCCGCGTTCCGCCTATGGCAATCCGCCGTTCTACGACCAGTTCGGCAAGCGCTACGTCGTACTCCCCACCAGCGCCGATTACGTCGAGCGCGGGGTCGCCTCGTGGTACGGGCCGGGCTTTCACGCCGAGCGCACCTCGACGCACGAGCCCTACGACATGTACGGCATGAGCGCCGCGCACAAGACCCTGCCCCTGCCGTGTTATGTGCGGGTGACGAACCTGCAGAACGGGCGCAGCATCGTCGTGCGCGTCAACGATCGCGGCCCTTTCGTCGACAACCGGATCATCGACCTGTCCTACACGGCCGCGGCCAAGCTCGACATGCTGCGCAACGGCACCGCCATGGTCGAGGTGCGCAGCGTCGACACCAGCCCGGCGGCGCCCGCGTCCGCGCCCGCGCCCGCGCCCTCGTCTGCACCCGCAGCTGCGCCGGCGCCGGCAAGCGCGACGCTGTACGTTCAGGCGGGTGCCTTTGCCGACCCTGCCAATGCCGAGCGATTGATGAGCCGGCTGCGCGGCGGCAACTTCGGCAACGTCTTCATCCGCGAGAACACGCTGGCCGGGCGCAAGCTGTATCGGGTGCGCATCGGGCCCGTGCCCGACGTGGCCGAATTCGACCGGGTCGTTGCCGCGCTGGAATCGGCCGGTGTGCACGATGCGCACCTGGCGTTCGACTAAATCCATGCGCCGTGCGGGCGCTGGGGTACACTTGCGCCTTTTTCGAGGGACGCCCACCGACATGCCGCGTTTATTGCTTGCCTTTGCCCTGCTGACCGTACTGTCGATCCGTACCGGCTTCGCAGACGTGCCCATTCCGAGCCCTCCGGACGTCGACGCGCGCGCCTACATCGTCGTCGACTTCCACACGAACAAGGTGCTCGCCGCCCGCGAGGCCGTTGCCCGCATGGAACCGGCGAGCCTGACGAAGCTGATGACGGCGTATATCGTGTTCGGCGAACTGGCTGCCGGAAAACTGAAGCTCGATGAGCCCGTCCTGGTCAGCGAGAAGGCCTGGCGATCCGAGGGCTCACGCACCTTCATCGAGCTCGGCAAGCCGGTGCCGGTCGAGAAGCTGATCCTCGGCATGATCGTGCAGTCCGGCAACGATGCGACGATCGCGCTCGCCGAGCGCGTCGCCGGCGCGGAAGTCACCTTTGTCCAGCTCATGAACACGACGGCAGCCCGCCTGGGAATGACCGGCACGCACTTCGAGAACAGCTCTGGCCTGCCTGCCGCGCAGCACTACACGACCGCCCGTGACATGTCGCTGCTGGCGATCGCGATGATCCGCGACTTTCCGCAGTACTACCACTGGTATTCGGTGCGGGAATTCGATTACAACGGCATCCGGCAGCAGAACCGTAATGGACTGCTGGAGAAGGACCCGACCGTCGACGGCCTGAAGACCGGCCATACCGATTCGGCCGGCTTCTGCCTCGTGACATCCTCGCTGCGCAACGGCATGCGCCTCGTGTCGGTCGTGCTGGGCTCCTCGAGCATGCGGGCCCGCGAGAACACCAGCGCCGCGCTGCTGGGATACGGGTTCACCTTCTACGACACGCGGCTCATTGCGCAGGCCGGCGCCCGGCTCGCCACGACCCCGGTATGGAAGGCCGACAGTGCGACGCTGGACGTGGGACTCGCGCATGATCTGTATGTCACGGTCCCGCGCAGCATCAGCGAGGGACTCAAGTCGGCCGTCGATGTGCAGCCGCGCCTGATTGCCCCGCTCGCAACCACGGCGAACGTCGGGCAGCTGCGCGTCTTCGCCGGCGGCCAGACCGTTGCGACGGTACCGGTGCATCCGCTGCGCGCGGTTGGCGCGGGCGGCTGGTGGCGCCGGCTCGTCGATACGATCCGGCTCTGGTTCGCCTGAGGTCGCGACGATCGTGCCGTCGCTGCCGGTTTGCTATCTGAACGGTGAATACCTGCCGCTCGCCGACGCGCGCGTCTCGCCGCTGGACCGCGCCTTCCTGTTCGGGGACGCGGTCTACGAAGTGGTGCCGGTGTATCGCGGGCGTCCGTTCCGGCTGCGCCAGCACCTGGACCGGCTGCATCGCAGCCTGACCGAGATCCGCATGCCGGCGCCGCTGACCCACGGGCAATGGCTCGCCATCTGCGCCGAACTGATCGCGCGCAACGGCGGCGGCGACCAGTCCCTGTACCTGCAGGTGAGCCGCGGCGCGGCGTCCGACCGCAACCATGCCTGGCCCGACGCGCTGACGCCGACGCTGTTCGCGTACGCCTCCGCGCTGGCGCCGATCGATCCCGGCCTGCTGGAGCGCGGCGTCGGCGCCATTACCGCCGCCGACACCCGCTGGGCGCGCCGCGACATCAAGTCGACGGCACTGCTCGCCAACGTGCTGCTGAAGCGCCTCGCCGTCGATGCGGGTGCCTTCGAGGCGATCCTGCTCGAGCGGGGCACGCTGACCGAGGGTTCCTCGACGACGGTGCATGTCGTGACCGATGGCACGATCCACACCCCGGCCAACAGCCACGCGATCCTGCCCGGCACGACCCGCGACGTCGTCACCGAACTCGCTGCGCAGCTGGGAATTCCATGCGTTAGCGCGTCCGTCAGCGAGGCGCAGCTGCGCGCCGCCGACGAGATCTGGCTGGCCTTCTCGACGCGCGGCGTATTGCCGGTCACCCGGCTCGATGGCGTGCCCGTCGGCACCGGCCGGCCGGGACCGCTGTTCGCGCGCCTGCATGCGGCGTTCCATGCCTATATCGAGCGCCTCGCCGGCACGAGCGCGTTATGAGCCGCAAGACGCTGCTGAAATTCCCGGTCGAGTTCCCGGTCAAGGTGATGGGTCGCCACGACAGCGATCTGCGCGCGCAGAGCCGGGCCATCGTCGAGCGGCACGCCGGGGCGCTCGGCGAGGAGCGCATACGGCAGCGCGGCAGCAGCGACGGCAATTTCGTCGCGATCACGTACCTGGTGATCGCGCACAGCCAGGGGCAACTGGATCAGATCTATACGGAACTGACCGCCTGCGAATCGGTGCTGATGGCGCTCTGAGGCGGCGCCGCGTAGAGCCGGCGCAGCAGATGCGGCGTCAGCGCATCGGCCGCCCGCGTCACGTCCGCGAGATCGCACAGATCGGCCAGGCGCGTCACGGCAAGCCCGCGGTAACCGCATACGTCGATGCGCCCGAATGGCTCCAGATCCATGCTGACGTTCAGGGCCAGGCCGTGATAGCTCGCGCCGCGGCGGATGCGCAGGCCAACACTGGCGAGCTTGGCGCCGTCGACGTAGACGCCCGGGGCGTCGCGCCGGCAGCTGGCTGCGATGCCAAGCGCGGCCGCCAGGTCCATCACCGCTTTTTCCAGCGCCGTGACCAGCTGGCGCACGCCGAGCCGGCGCCGCCTGATATCGATCAGCGGATACACGACGAGCTGTCCCGGGCCGTGGTAGGTCACCTGGCCACCGCGGTCGACCTGCAGCACCGGGATGTCGCCGGGCGCGATCAGGTGTTCGCGCCGGCCGTTCAGCCCCAGGGTGAAGATCGGCGGATGCTCGACGAACCAGATTTCATCGCGGGTAGCCTCGGTCCGTTCATTGGTGAAGCGCTGCATGTCCTGCCAGACGGGCTCGTAATCCTTGAGCCCCAGGCGGCGGATCAGCGGCGCCTCGTCGGCTGCGGACATCAGCCACGGCGCCGGTTGTCGATGCCGGCATTGTTGCGCGCGAGCGCCTGTTCGGCCCGATAGCTCGAGCGCACCAGCGGGCCGGACACGCACTCGAGGAATCCGAGCCCGAGCGCCGCGCCGCGATAGGCATCGAACTCGGCCGGCGACACGTAACGCTCGACGTTCAGGTGGTTGACCGTGGGGCGCAGGTATTGCCCCAGCGTCAGCAGATCGACGCCGACGGCGCGGATGTCGGCCATCGTCGCGAGGATTTCCGCCTCGGTCTCGCCGAGGCCCAGCATCAGGCTGGTCTTGGTCAGGATCTGCGGCCGGTACTCGTGCGCGTAGCGCAGGACCTCGAGTGTCTGATCGTAGCCGGCCCGCGCATCGCGCACCGGATGGGTCAGGCGGCGAACCGTTTCGATGTTCTGCGCAAAGACATCGAGCCCGGAGTCGAGCACGCAGCGCACGTCGGCACGCACGCCCTGGAAGTCCGGCGTCAGTGCCTCGACCGCAGTGCCGGGATTGACGCGCTTGATCGCGCGGATGGCCGCCGCGTAGTGCGCGGCACCGCCGTCCGGCAGGTCGTCGCGGTTGACCGAGGTCAGCACCACGTAGCGCAGCTTCATCAGCGCGACCGAGCGGGCGACATTGTCGGGCTCTTCGGCATCCAGCCAGCCGCGCGGATTGCCGGTGTCGACGGCGCAGAACCGGCAGGCACGCGTGCACACCGCGCCCATCAGCATGATCGTCGCGGTGCCCGCGTTCCAGCACTCGCCGATGTTCGGGCACTTGGCCTCTTCGCAGACGGTGCTGAGGCGATGCTCGCCGACGATGTGCCTGACGGCGGCGTAGTTGGCGCCAGAGCCCAGCGGGGCGCGCAGCCAGTCGGGCTTGCGGGGCGCGGCCTCGGGCGCACCCTGCCGGCCCTTGATGCCGTCGCGGATCGCCGTGAATCCCTGCGGCGTCAGGTATTTCTCACCGCTGCGGACTTTCTGGTCTGCCATGCACCCCAGTGTAGCGCTTCAGGCAAAGAAAAACCCCGCCCCCTAACCCCATTCAGGGAGTCAATCGGCGGGGTTGTCGGCCATCAACCAGTTACCATGGAACGACCGGCTTCCGATGAGTAAAGCGCGGGTTGCGCTTCGAATCGGGAAAAACCCGCGGCGGTAGCGGACCCGACGCCGTTGCCGGTGAAAGTCAGGGATCGGCTCAAGACGGACCGGCGGGATGCGGAGAAGCTGGCAAGCCGCTAAAGGGCGGGAGACTTGACGCCCGAATGGGTGCCTGATGCGGCGCATGAGGCGCTGCGCGATCCACCCCGATCTGGCCGCGGGACTCAATCTTGAACAATGACATCCAAATATGTTCGTGGACACTACCATGCCTATCATAAGGGCGATACCCACGGCCACCGGGAGGCGCCTGTCACTGCTTTTCAGTCCGGCCGCGTTACATGCTGCATAGGTCGGCTCGCGCCCGAGCTCGCGGATAATCCATGTGGATAGCATGAGCGCAATCGCCAGATACGCGACAGCGCCGGCGTCGAGACGCTGCACATCGCACCTTAATGGTATTTTGACCCGCCTGTGCTTCGTCGTTCCCGCTGCAAAGGAATTCCTGTGCCAGTCCCGTGCATGAGACTTTTCCAACCATCCCATGCATATTTGTTTCGACTTGCCGACGACGCAGAACCGGATGATCATCGCCCAGTCGAACGCCGACGTGCAGTCACGTGCGGGCCATATTCCTGCCGGCATCGACACGCCGATCGACGGCTTGTTGCGCAGGCGCGCTCACCGGCACGGCATGCTCAAGGATATCGCCTGTTGGGCGATTACGGCCGATGCATGGGCTGCGCGGCACCGACAGTGAAATCAGGGAAGCACCGGCTCACCATCCCCCGTTGTTGACTCCCATCAAGTTGACGACCCGCACCGCACCATGAGCGCCGAGCGCGACTGCTTCTGCCGAGCGCCGCTCCAATTCCGTGTCCACGAGTCCGTACAGGTACACCACACGGTCGCGGGTCTGTACATCGAGCGAGGTAGGATTCAATGCCGGCTGTGCATGCAACAGTGAGCGTACCTCGGCGCTGATCGCCGCGTCGTCCTTGCACGCCGGCGTGTCGCATGCCGGGATACCCGCACATCCACAACATGCGCACATCAGAATCACCCCGACAGGCAACATGTATTGTAATCGGATCAGTCTCATACATGCCTCCGTATCATCAGTCGCCAATCGATGGCGTCGCGCGCCCGCGATATGCGCGATGGTACCGTTCCGATCGGACTTCCCATGGCAACGGCCACCTCACGATAACTGAACCCGCGCAGTTCGTGCAGCATGAGCGCGGTGCACCGCCATTCCGGAAGTTCGTCGATTGCCGCTTTCAGGCGGCTGCAAAGTTCGCCAGGCAGCGCCCATGTTTCCGGCGTATCGCAATCGGCCGGCTCAACCTGGCGTTTTGCATATTGCACCTCTCCGGACGCGCCTATTGTTACGACCCCTGCGGCACTCGCCGGTTCCGGCAACCGGAATTTTAATGTAAGTCTTGGGATCGTTTAATCTGGTCCTGCCAGAATCCGATCCATGGATAATTCGCTGATTTATTCCGTGGCCAACCGTACTGCGATTCCCCCGAGGAGCCGCCCCGCAAACGGTGAGAGCGATCTCGAGCCCGATGACCGGGCTTTGGCCGCGATCACGGATTTCATGCACGAATACCAGGTCACCGTGCGGCCCGATCTGCCGATCCATGATGCGCTTATTACGATGATCTGCGCCCGCGTGCACGCGCTCGTCGTTACAGAGGAGGCGAGCGAGAGTTCGCGGCAACTGGTCGTAGGCCTGATCACGTCGCAAGCCATTCAGGCTGTCCTTCGAAAACGACACCAGCATATGGATACGCCGGTTCGCGACGTAATGACCCCGTGGATCGAACTGCCTTTGATTCACTATGAGTCGCTTCGGCCCCTGACCGTGCAAGACCTGTACGAGCGGTTCCAGGGCACGGGCCTGACACATTTTCTGATTGTGGAATCGGGGGCCCACGAGTCCACGATTGCTCGCGGCCTGGTCTCCCGCGCCGCCGTTGCCACGCGCCTGCGGAGCATCCATGGGGAGGTGGTATGAGCATCGGCAGGAGCACTTTCAATTGTCGCAGCAGCAAACCATGGAACTCGCTCTTGCACGGATGCGGTTCGCCCTTGCAACATTGCGTTGTCAGTTTATTTCGTTCAATCCGGCCGATATCTCCGGTCTTACCGCCGCGGCCAGCGGGCATCCTGGGGCGATCCGCTACGGCGGCCTGCATCACATCAATACCGGGTCGCGGCAGGCGCAGCTGCGTCAATCGGTCGCGCCCGTTGCCAACATCCATTCCGGTCACATGTGTCCTATGTGTCCGAAAGGACTGCAAGAAGCCTTCCGCACTTTGTGTCGGGGTTCCTGCGGACTTTCGTCCGGTGTACCGTTGGGATGTCATTTCGCAAGCGCCTCGCGCAAATACCCATAGGCGTCGAAGACGCGTATGAGCTGACCAACTAGCGCGCTGCACACGCCCTGTTACGGAATCCCGGGAAATCCCGCGTGGCTTCCATGACAGGCAAATCAAGCCGACCCCGACAAGGTCCATTGGCTGAATGCACCAATTGAAGTGGCCATCCAGTCTTGATCCGGGGTTCCGGTCCTGATTACGTCAGCGAGTTACATTGCGGATCGATCGCCACTGTTTCCGCCGAATTCATGAGAGCTGCTCTATGAACAAACGCGCCGGATATCCAGCGATCGGCGTATCAAAGAATGGACCCTAGGTACTATTCCTGATTCCCGTACGTTATTTGCATACTTGCGCAATAGATGAATAGTCAGTATCGTCCGCGCCCGGGAACTGCTTGAGGCTGCCGATGACATCACGATTTTCAATCCCCAGGAAAGCATTTGACGCCGCGCATCCCGGAAAGGATGTCTTTATCGCGCTCGTCGTCAAGGGAGTTCTGCTGCTGGCGATCTATTTTCTGTTTTTCGGGCCCGCGCACCGATCAGCGTCCGATGCCGTGGCAACCGCCGCGGCCCTGACCGGGACGCGCACGTCCAGGGATGCCCCATGAGCTCACTGAATCTCGTCGACCTGTCGCGCCTGCAATTTGCCATTACGGCGATGTACCACTTTTTGTTCGTTCCACTGACGCTGGGACTGTCGATTCTCCTCGCGATCATGGAAAGCATCTTCGTAATGACCGGGCGCACGATATGGCGTGACATGACCCGGTTCTGGGGAATCCTGTTCGGCATCAATTTCGCGCTGGGCGTCGCGACCGGCATCACGATGGAATTCCAGTTCGGCACGAACTGGGCCTATTACTCGCATTATGTCGGCGACATCTTCGGCGTACCGCTCGCCATTGAGGGGCTGATGGCCTTCTTCCTCGAGGGTACGTTTATCGGGCTGTTCTTCCTCGGCTGGGATCGCCTCAGCCGCCATCAGCACCTCGTGGTGACCTGGCTGGTGGCCATCGGCAGCAACCTGTCGGCCCTCTGGATCCTGATAGCCAATGCCTGGATGCAGAACCCGACCGGTGCGCATTTTAATTCCACGACGATGCGCATGGAACTCGACTCCATCCGCGACGTCATATTTAATCCGGTGGCCCAGTCAAAATTCGTGCATACGGTGAGTGCCGGATACGTGACCGGCGCCGTCTTCGTACTCGCGATCAGCGCCCTTTACCTGCTCAAGGGGCGGCACATCGAGTTCGCCAAGCGCTCGGCGACGGTTGCCGTCAGCTTTGGCCTCGCGGCAGCACTATCAGTCGTCGTGCTTGGCGATGAGAGCGGCTACACGGTGACCGAACACCAGAAGATGAAGCTCGCCGCCATGGAAGGCATGTGGCATACCGAAGCGGCGCCGGCGCCCTTCACGATCTTCGGGCTTCCCGACATGGAGACCCATGAGACCCGCGCCCAGATCCAGGTTCCGTGGGCGCTCGGGCTGGTCGCGACGCGCTCGGCGGATACGCAGGTTCCCGGAATTACTGAATTGGTCGATCACGCAAAACAGCGCATCATCAACGGTATTCCGGCCTCCTCAGCGCTGCGGATCCTGCGCAAAGATCCGGATGACCAGGCTGCGCGCCGGGAACTGAAGGATCATGCGCAGGATCTCGGCTACGCACTGCTGCTGCGCAAGTACGTGGATAACCCCGCAGAGGCGACGGCAGCGCAGATCGACAAGGCCGCCTGGGATACGGTCCCCTCTGTCGCGCCGATGTTCTGGACGTTCCGCGTGATGGTCGCACTTGGCTTTTTCTTCATCGCACTTTTCGGGACCGGGTTCTACCTTGCGACGCGACGGCGTATCGCGCAAAGTCCCGCATTCCTGAAGATCGCCCTGTGGACCCTGCCGCTGCCATGGATTGCCGCCGAGGTGGGCTGGTTCGTCGCCGAACATGGACGGCAGCCATGGGCAATCGAGGGCGTACTGCCAACGTTTCTCGCGGTCTCGCCGATCCCTGCATCGAGTGTCGCGCTGAGCCTGACGGGCTTCGTGCTTTTCTACACCGTGCTTGCGGTCTTCGAGGTGTTTCTGCTCAGGAAGTACGTGAGACTCGGACCCGGCGCGGCCTCAAGCCCCCGATCCGTCAGTTAGGAGCTTGTCGTGTTCGACTTCGAAACAATGAAAGTTATCTGGTGGTTGCTGCTCGGCATCCTCTTGATCGGTTTTGCCATCATGGACGGCTTCGATCTGGGCGTAGGGATGCTGCTGCCCTTCATCGCACGCGGCGACACGGAGCGGCGCGTCGTGATCAACACCATCGGACCCGTCTGGGAAGGCAACCAGATATGGCTGATCCTGGGCGGCGGCGCGATTTTTGCTGCGTGGCCCGCACTGTATGCGGCCAGCTTCTCGGGATTCTATCTGGCCATGCTCCTCGTGCTCGCCGCGCTGATCCTGCGCCCTGTGGGATTCAAGTTCCGCAGCAAGATGCCAGGGGCCGGGTGGCGCGCCAGCTGGGACTGGGCCCTGTTCGTCGGCGGTACCGTGCCGACACTCGTGTTTGGCGTCGCCATGGGCAACCTTCTCGAGGGCGTACCGTTCAGCTTTGACTCCGAACTTCGCGCCACCTATGCGTTCGGGCTGTTCGACCTGCTCAATCCCTTTGCGCTGCTGTGCGGCGTCGTCAGCGTGGCCATGTTGCTGACGCACGGCGCGGTATACCTTGCGATCAAGACCGACGGCGCGGTGGCGCAGCGGGCCCGCACGATTTCCCGGTTTGCGGCATTCGCGTGGGTACTGCTGTTTTCGATCGCCGGCCTCTGGCTGTGGCTGGGTCATTTCGGCTTCGCCATCCTGTCCGGCGCGCTGCCGGGCGGCGAACCGGATCCGCTTGCGAAGACTGCGATTGCACAGAATGGGGCCTGGTTTGCAAACTACGCGCGGTGGCCAGCGACGCTGCTCGTTCCGGCGATTGGCCTCGCGGCGCCATTGCTCGTGGCAGCGCTCGCTGCATCCGGGAAGCGGCTGCTGGTTTTCGTGATCAGCGCGCTCGGCATCAGCGGCGTCATTGGTACGATGGGGGTCAGTCTGTTTCCGTTCCTGCTGCCCTCCTCCTCGCATCCGCAAAGCAGCCTGACGGTCTGGGATGCATCGAGCAGCCATCGGACACTCGGCATCATGCTGATTGCAGTGATCATTTTTCTGCCGATCGTGCTGGCCTACACAGGCTGGGTGTACCGTGT
Source organism: uncultured Gammaproteobacteria bacterium (assembly GCA_963706815.1). Classification (GTDB taxonomy): domain Bacteria; phylum Pseudomonadota; class Gammaproteobacteria; order Steroidobacterales; family Steroidobacteraceae; genus Bog-1198. The sequence continues at coordinate 513,254 of CAVPNS010000002.1, read as the reverse complement.
CATGCGTGGGCCCGTGACGAACGCCTACATTGAGGCCAATCGCGAGACGAGTTACTGAGGAGCAGTCATGTGGTATTTCAGCTGGATGTTAGGACTTGGACTTGCCTGTGCGTTTGCGATCCTGAACGCGATGTGGTTCGAGCTGGATGCGGTGCAGCACGCCGGCGACAGGCCGGCCGACATGAAGAACATATCCTGACGTCATTGCGCGCCGGGTGTTCCCCATGATGCACTTCGATGCCCTGGATCGGTCTGCGGAAGAAGCCGCCATCTTCCTGGGTACGATGGCGCACGCGGGGCGTCTGCGAATTGTCTGTGCGCTGATGGGAAAGGAATTGTCCGCAACCGAACTCGCCCGCCAGGTGCGATTGCCCGCTCCAGCGCTCTCGCAACAGGCTGCCATCCTGGTGGCCAAGGGCCTGATCGGGCGACGTCGCGAGGGCCGCTCCGTCGTATACCGACTTCTGGCGCCGGAGGCTAAAGCGTTGGCGAAGTTCCTGTACCGCATGTTCTGCCATACGCCCGTGGCGCCTGCACGCCGGGTGGCCTTAAAGAAGGGAAAGAACCGTGACTAAGCATTCCACACCCATTGAAACCCTTGAGCCAGCCGAGGTCGCGCGCCTATTGCGCGCCGGGAAGCTCCTTCTGATAGATGTTCGCGAGCCCGCCGAGTATGAGGCGGAGCGAATTGCCGGCGCGCTGCTCTATCCGCTGTCGACATTCGACGCGGCCCTGCTGCCCGACGATGGCCCCCGACGGGTGGTATTTCACTGCGGCAGCGGAAAGCGGTCGCTGACCGCGGCGGAGCGCCGCCTCGCCGCAGGCCAGTCTCATGCCGCACACCTGGGCGGCGGAATTGCCGCCTGGAAGGCGGCCGGACTGCCGGTGATCTCACGGGCCTGACCGGGCGAATGACTTAGGAGCCTTCCTTGCAACCCTATCCGCATGTATATCAAGCGAGCGCGCAAGGCGCTGCGAGCGGAACCGTGAGCATCGGCGCCGCTGAGGTGTCCGACATTGAGACGGCCCCTCCACCGGAATTCGACGGGCCCGGCGGCACCTGGTCGCCCGAGACCCTGCTCATCGCTTCCATTGCCGACTGTTTCATTCTGACGTTCCGCGGCGTGGCCCGCGCCGGACGCTTCGAGTGGGAGCGGCTCGACGCTCAGGTTGAGGGAACATTAGAACGAATTGCCGGCGTCGCCCAGTTTACGCGCTACGTTACCCGCGCCGTCCTGACCGTGAAGCCCGGCGCAGATCATCAGAAAGCCATGGAACTGATGGGGCGAGCCGAACATGCATGCCTCATCGCCAATTCGCTACGCGGTGAACGACTGCTGGAAGCCACCGTCAGCGTGTCTTCCGCATGAATGCCATCGGCTCAAATTAGCGTCTGGAGCCGGAACTATGGAGTTGACAGCCGACGCGACTCACGACCGTGACCATTCGGGATCGCGCGCTGTCGTGCACTGGGTCGCGACGCGAGAGGCGTAATGCTGTCAGTAGCGGATTTCGTGCAATATGGCGCGGTGGGCCTCGTGGCCGGCTTCGTGCTCAAGCGCGTGATCAGCATGGTCCATGTCCGGCGCATGGTTCCCGGCCTGATTCAGCAGGGCGCCGTCGTTATAGACGTTCGGTCTCCGGCCGAATTTTCCTCAGGCCACGCCGCCGGCAGTCGCAATATTCCCCTGGCGGATCTCGAACACACAACCAAGGAACTGGATCCGAACCGCTGGATAATTGTCTGCTGTGCATCCGGCACCCGCAGTGGGATGGCCCGCCGCTGGCTCCTGCGCCATGGATTCCAGCGGGTCTTGAACGCCGGTTCCTGGCGTGACCTGCCTTGACAGCGCCATCCGCTGATTCAATTGGCCCGGAGCGGTGACGGACAATGGAATGGGGCCTTGGCGGACGGCCAGGATCATGGCGGCGGTGCAGCCATGGACGATTTGGACTTTTTCTACGTCTCATGGACCCGGCGCACGCTCATCCAACGCACTCGGGTGCGTCTTTCTGGGTAGGTATGGCCCTCATGGTGTTTTCGTCGACCTTGGCCTGCCTAACCACGCTCTCGTTCAGAGCCGTTGTCCGTAAATTGACGCCACGACAATTTCCACCAACACGATTTGCCGGACTCACTCTTATCGCGAACCTGGGCGGGCGCAACCAGCGCCGACGATCCATTGACACGGGTAAATCTCGTGAATTCGCCCGTCTGCGTCAGACGCGGCCAGACAACCTCTGTCCGGTCACATTTTCAGGTCTTCTTCTCGGGCTCACAGGGCTTCTTGCGCGCACGCGTGCTGGATTTCGGCACAGGGGCACAAAAAGTCGAATACAGAACTTCCATGATCTGCAGCGCGGGTCCGCGAGCCAGCGAGTAATAGATCGTTTGCGACTGACGGGCGGTGGTTACCAGTCCCGCCTCTCGCAGCACCCCGAGGTGCTGCGAGAGCGATGACTGGCTGAGTGGTACCCGCTCATTGATGCCACCGACCGACAATGGGCCATCCAGAAGGGCGCAGAGGACCAGGAGCCGCTGATCATTGGCCAGCGCCTTCAAGAAGGCTGCCGCCTCGGTTGCGTGCTCGCGCACTTCCGCCATCGCGGGCATGACTCGAACCTGGCTTTTCTCAGCCGTTGGCGCATCCACCATGATCTCTCCTCGTCCAGCCAAAGTTCATTATAAATCGTATATTGCTAATTTAGCAAATTATGATAGAATACGCCATAACTTCATCGTAAACGCGTCAAATTCCAATCGGAGAACTGTAATGACTATCGAGCGCTGGGTCATGCGATTTGCAGGCACGGTGGTATTGCTGAGCCTCCTTCTGGCTCACTACGTGAGTTCGAATTGGCTCTGGCTGACCGCGTTCGTCGGCGCCAACCTGTTGCAAGCGTCTTTTACGGGCTTTTGCCCCTTGGCGATCATCTTGAAAAAGCTGGGCATCCGTCCCGGCCAGGCCTTTTCCTGAGCTCGGTCGTGCGTACACCCCTCCTGAATCGCGCATCCCTCCTCGTCATACTGCCAGCCCTTTGCCTGGTGGCTGCGGGTTGCGGAAAAAGCACGCCCCCGCCGGCCATGTCAGCAACCTCCCCCTTGCCGAGCGCCGTCGTCGAGCCGGTCCACACGCCGCTAGAGCGCGACGTCGATGGAACGATTGAGGCGGTGAATCAGGCCACCGTGTCTGCGCAAACCGGCGGACGCGTCGTGGAGATCCTCTACGACGTCAACGACGTCGTACCGGCCGGTGCCGTGATCGTGCGGCTCAAGGGCACCGAACAGCGCGCCGGCCTGCAGGGTGCTGAGGCGGCGTTGAGCGAGGCCCGTGCCCGCAACACGGAGGCCGCGACGAGTTACCAGCGGATCGCCGATATGTTCCAGCGACGGGTGGTGTCCAAGGCGCAGTTCGATCAGGCCACCGCAAACCGCGATGCAGCCGCGGGGCGCCTCGCGGCCGCCGAGGCGGGGCTTACCACGGCGCGCGAGGGCGTCGGCTACACCGAAATTCGCGCGCCCTACGGCGGCGTCGTGACGAAGCGGCTGGTCGAGGTCGGCGAAACCGTTGGCCCCGGAACGCCGCTGATGACCGGCCTGTCGCTGCAAGACCTGCGGGTCAATACGACGATCCCGCAGAGCATCGTCATGCAGGTACGCAGACTCAAGCAGGCTGCCGTCTATGTCGGCGATAACCGCGTCGAAGCGACCAAGATCACGATTTTTCCCGAGGCCGCAACGCCTTCGAGCACCTTTCGCGCACGCCTCGACCTGCCTCCGGGTGCCATCGACCTCGCACCCGGCATGTACGTCAAAGTGGGCCTCGTCATCGGTGAGGCGGACAGGCTCCTGGTGCCTGCCTCGGCCGTGATCGAGCGCAGCGAAGTAACCGGTGTCTACGTGATCGATGCGCAAGGCCAGGTCTCGCTTCGGTACGTGCGTCCCGGCCATCGCCTCGCGGACAAGGTCGAGATCCTCGCGGGCCTATCGGCCGGCGAGCGCATTGCGCTTGATCCCATCGCGGCGAGCGCGCGCATCGCGAACTCGGAGTCGGGAAAGTGACTCAACCGCTCGGCGTCAGCGGCCGGCTGGCGCGCTTCTTCCTTGAGAATCGGCTCACGCCGTTGCTCGCTTTGACGGCACTCCTGATGGGCGTCTTCGCGGTTCTCGTGACGCCGCGGGAGGAAGAGCCACAGATCGACGTCACTTTTGCGAATATTCTGATTCCTTTCCCCGGCGCAAGCTCCGAGCAGGTCGAGAACCTGGTATCGACTCCAATGGAAAAGGTGCTGGGCGAGATATCCGGTGTCAAGCACATCTATTCCGTGTCGCGCCCTGGCCTCTCGGTGCTGACCGTGCAATATGAAGTCGGCATTCACCGCAACGATGCGATCGTCCGTCTCTATAACGCCGTGTATTCCAACCAGGACTGGCGCCCCAAGGGTGTCGGGATCCTGCAGCCGCTGATCAAGCCCAAGGGCATTGACGACGTGCCGATCGTCACGCTCACGTTGTGGAGCCGCAACCCGGCTATTGGCGCCCACGAACTCGGGCAAGTTGCCCGCGCCACGGAGAGTGAGATCAAACGCGTCCCTGGTACGCGCAATGTCTACTCAGTTGGCGATAATGAACCGCTGATCCGCGTCGAACTGGACCCGGGGCGCCTGAGCTCGGCGGGGCTCACCGCCGCGGACCTCACCGCCGCACTGCAGGAGGCCAATCTCGTGCGACAGGCGGACGGCGTCGTCAGCGGCAAGGTTCTGTCACCGGTCCAGGCGGGGCAGTTCCTGGCAAGCCGCGACGACGTCGGCGGCCTGATTGTCTCAGCGCGCGACGGCAAACCCATTTATCTGGACGACGTGGCGACCGTCACCGACGCGCCCGGTCCACCCTCTCACTATGCCTGGTTCGGCACGGGTCCTGCCGATGCGAAGCGAGGCCTCGCGCCGGTGAACCAGGCCGCCGCCGTGACGCTCGCGATCGCGAAAAAGCCGGGCACGAATGCCATCGACGTCGCCACCGCCGTTATCAATCGTGTCGATCAGCTGAAAGGCATCACGATTCCGGCTGGCGTCGAGGTCACGGTGACCCGCAACTACGGCGTCACCGCGAACGACAAGGCGACCAAGCTGATCGAAAAACTGCTGTTCGCGACGACCTCGGTCGTGCTGCTGGTATTGCTCGCCGTCGGCAAGCGCGAAGCGGTGGTCGTGGGGACTGCGGTGATCGTCACGCTCGCGGCAACGCTGTTCGCCTCCTGGGCCTGGGGATTTACGATCAATCGGGTCTCGCTGTTTGCGCTGATCTTCTCAATCGGAATTTTGGTCGATGACGCGATCGTGATCGTCGAGAACGTTCACAGGCACCTCGCGATCGACAAGGGCACCCTCGCCGAGATCATCCCGATCGCCGTCGACGAGGTCGGTGGACCGACGATTCTCGCAACCTTCACGGTGATCGCCGCCTTGCTGCCGATGGCGTTCGTTTCGGGCCTCATGGGTCCTTATATGGGGCCCATCCCCATCAACGCGAGCATGGGGATGCTGATCTCGCTCGCCATGGCGCTGATCTTCACGCCCTGGATGTGCCGCAAGCTGTTTGCGGGCGAGCGGCACGATGCACAGGCCGAAGCGCACGCCGAAGGCATGGTGCACCGGTTCTTCGTGCGCCTCATGACGCCGTTCCTGGCGGGGGACAAGGCGCGCAAGCACCGGCATCGACTCTACCTCGCTACCGCCGGTGCCATCGCCGTGGCGGCGTTGCTCGCGGTCGTGCAGCTCGTCGTGCTGAAAATGCTCCCGTTCGACAACAAGTCGGAATTCCAGGTGATCGTCAACATGCCCGAGGGGACCCCCGTCGAGGACACCGCCCGTGTGCTTTCCGGCCTTGCCGGCATCGTGCGAAAGGTTCCGGAGGTCACCGACTATCAGGCCTACGCGGGCACGTCGGCGCCGATCAATTTCAACGGCCTCGTGCGCCAATATTACTTGCGCGGCGACGCCAACCAGGGCGATCTGCAGGTCAACCTCGTCGACAAGCGCGATCGCAGCCGCAAGAGCCACGAGATCGCGCGTGCCATTCGCCCGGCCCTGGCCGCTGAGGGCAAGCGGCTCGGCGCCGCCTCCGTGCAGGTTGTCGAGGTACCACCCGGCCCGCCCGTGCAAGCGCCGCTCGTCGCTGAAGTCTACGGTCCGACCTACGCTGGGCAAGAGCAGATAGGGCACGCCCTGCGCACGATGTTCGACTCGACGAAGGACATTGTCGACACTGACGACACGTTGAGCGCACCCGTCCACCGCTATATTGCGGCGCTCGATCGGGCCAAGGCGGCGCTGCTTGGCGTCTCGCAGGCCCAGGTCGCGGACACCCTCGCGACCGCGCTCGGAGGCCACGATGCCACGTTCATCCATTCGGGCCGCGAGCGTGATCCGATCGCCGTACGACTCGAACTGGGGTCGGCAGACAAGGAGGGCCTGCAAGCAGCGCTCGCTCTTCCCGTGCGATCGGCGAGCGGGACGCTCGTACCCCTATCTGAAGTCGTCACCGTTACCGAGACGCCCTGGGATCCGACGATCTACCACAAGGATCTGTTACCCGTGGTGTTCGTCACCGGCGATATGGCCGGCCGGCTCGACAGTCCGCTCTACGGAATGTTCAGCCTGGTCTCCCAGATTGGCGAGAAGCCGCCCGCCGGTCAGGCAATCACGCAACGCTTCATCAGCCCGCCGGATCGGCTCAGCGATTTCAGCATCAAATGGGATGGCGAGTGGACGATCACGTACGAAACCTTCCGCGACATGGGCCTCGCCTATGCGGTGGGGCTCGTGTTCATCTACCTGCTCGTCGTCGCCCAGTTCCGCTCCTATGCCGTGCCGCTGATCATCATGGCCCCGATCCCGCTCACCATCATCGGGGTCATGCCCGGACACGCGCTGCTCGGCGCCAATTTCACCGCGACTTCGATGATCGGCATGATCGCACTCGCCGGCATCATCGTGCGCAACTCGATTTTGCTCGTCGACTTCATCAATCAGGAAATCGCCGCGGGCCAACCGCTCGCCGAAGCCGTGATGCGCGCGGCGAGTATCCGGGCACGCCCCATCGTGCTCACCGGGCTTGCCGCCATGATCGGCGCGTTCTTCATCCTCGATGATCCCATTTTCAACGGTCTCGCCATCTCGCTGATCTTTGGCATCCTGGTGTCGACCGCGCTTACGTTGCTGCTGATTCCATTGCTCTACTTTGGCTACATCCGACGCTCCCACGAGGGCGCCGTTCTTTAACCCTGGGGGAACCTTTCATGGCACACGTCATCGTCATTGGCGCAGGCTTGGGCGGCATACCGGCCGCATTTGATCTGCGCAAACACCTGGCCAGGAGCCACCGCGTCTCGCTGATCGGCGCGCGGCCGTATTTCGAGTTCACCCCCTCGAACCCCTGGATCGCCGTGGGTTGGCGTACGCCTGCGGAAACTCAGGTCCAGATGCAGACACCGCTGGATAACAAAGGCGTCGAATGGCTCGTCAACACGGTTTCCAGGATCGATGCCGACAATTCCAGAATAACGCTCGACGACGGCAAGGAGCTGGCGTATGACTACCTCGTTATCGCCACGGGTCCCCGTCTCGCCTTTGAAGAGGTACCAGGCCTGGGACCCGAGGGCTTCACCCAGTCGGTCTGCAGCCAGGATCACTCGGTGCAGGCGTGGGCTAAGTACCAGGAATTCCTGAAAAACCCCGGCCCGATCATCGTCGGAGCCGCCCCCGGGGCGAGCTGCTTCGGGCCGGCGTATGAAACCGCGATGATCATCGATGCGGATTTGCGCAAGCGCAAGCTGCGCGACCGCGTCCCAATGACCTATGTGACGAGCGAACCCTACATCGGCCACATGGGCTTGGGCGGCGTTGGCGACAGCAAGGGGCTCATGGAGTCCGAACTGCGCGAACGGCACATCAAATGGATCACCAACGCCAAGATGATTTCGGTGACCGCCAACGAGATGACCGTACAGGAACTGACGGAAGACGGCGCCCTCAAGAAGGAACACAAGCTGCCCTTCGCCTACGGTGCGGTCATTCCGGCATTCAAGGGGGTGGATGCGGTCGCCGCGGTCCCCGGGCTTTGCAATCCGCGCGGTTTCGTGCTGATCGACAAGCATCAGCGCAATCCCAAATACAGGAATATTTATTCGGTCGGCGTCTGTGTCGCAATTCCACCGGTCGAGGTCACCCCCGTCCCGACGGGCGCGCCCAAGACAGGCTACATGATCGAATCCATGGTCTCGGCGACCGCCGCCAACATCGCTGCCGAAATCGCAGGTCAGCCTGCCGATCACGAGGCGACCTGGAATGCCGTTTGCCTGGCGGACTTCGGCGATACCGGCGCTGCTTTTGTGGCGCTGCCGCAGATTCCGCCGCGAAATGTCACCTGGTCGAAAAAGGGCAAGTGGGTTCACTTGGCAAAAATCGCTTTCGAGAAATACTTCATGCGCAAGGTTCGCACCGGATCGTTGACCCCGGTCTATGAGACCTACGTGCTCAAAGCAATCGGGATCGTATCGCTTAAAAGGCGTGCTCAATGAGCCGTGGAGACTGACATGAACCGCCGACATCCCCGCGCATCCGTATCCGCCCGCGCTCAGGCGGGTGTACTGCTGGTGGCGCTGCTGGGCCTGCCTTGCGCCGCCGGTGCGGAGTCTCTGACAGACGCCTGGGCCATGGCAATGCAATCCGACGGCTCTGTTGCCGCAGCTCGAAACGATCGGGAAGCCGCGGACGCAGAGAAAGCCGCGGCCATCCGTCAGCGTTGGCCGGCGCTCGATCTGAATGGTGCCTACACGCAATTCGACCATGCGCCGACACTCGATATCGCCACGCCCGGCGGCCAATTGCAATCGCCGATCTGGCGTCATGACGGATATGGTCTCGCCGGCGCCGATGTGTCGGTGCCCCTTTGGACCTCCGGCAAGATCAGCGGCGCCATTGGTGCGGCCGCGGCCGGCGCGCGCGGAGCGAGCGCCGTCGAGGTGCGAAGCACGGTGGACCTCAGGCTCGCCGTGGCCGAATCCTACATCGCGGTGTTCCGGGCACGCCGGGCGCTGCGGGTCGCAGAGTCCAATGTGGCCAGCCTGCAAGCACATGCGGATGATGTGCAGGTAATGTATGACAAGCAGGCGGTGGCGCAATCCGACGTGCTGTCCGCTCAAGTGGCGCTCGCCAATGCGACCCAGCAACGACTGCGCGCCGCCAATGCACTGCGCCTCGCGACGGCCGCTTACAACCGCTGGGTCGGTCAGCCACTCGATCGGGCACCGGACCTGGATGAGCCCGTCGCGACGCCTTCGACGGTATCTTCCGAGCCGCTTGAGGGACTGATTTCCCAGGCGCTCGAACATCGACCGGAACTCGCGGCAGCGGGCGCACAACAAGAGGGATATGAACAAGCGGCGCGCTCAGAGAGTGCTCAAGGATTGCCCCAGATCGTTCTGCACGCGGGGTACAACCACGTCGACAATGAAATTCTCGACCGCCAGAATTTTGCATCCGTCGGAATCGGGTTCCAATGGCGTCTATTTGACAGCGGGCAATTGCAGGCGAGGACCAGTGCATTGCGAAGTCGCGCCCACGCGGCGGAGCGGCGTCTCGACGACCTCCGATCGGTCATCCGGCTGGATGTGGAGTCGGCGTTTTACAATCGGGAGGAAGCAGCCGCGCGCATTCACGCGGCCTCCGCGGCGGTAGCGCAGGCCGAGGAAAACGTGCGAATAGCCAAGGAACTCTACGGCAGCGGATTAGGCACCAGCAATCAAGTGCTCGATGCCGAGGCACTTCGAATCGTCGCGAGCACGAATCGCGATGATGCGGTATATGACGTACTCGTCGCGGACTATCGGCTGCAACGCGCCGTGGGAGTCTTATAAGGTCCGCCGAGCGCATTTGCACGGATATGGCGGATTGCCTTTCGAACGTCCCGAGCAGCGCAGTTCACCGCGGATTGAGCTTGAATACGCTCTGTTGGATCGCGAGGAACTTATGAGCGTCATTCTCGATTCAGTTATCACGTCCCCTATTGCGGTACTGCACGGACTACAAGGCTCTTCTCAAGCCGAAGCCTGGGGACTGCTGTGTCATCTGCTCCTTCGGTACCGTGCCTTGCCCGCCGATTCAAATGGCGCGGCCCTGCGGGTGCCGGTAATAACACCCGCTTGTGAGCCTCTGCCGGCGCCGACAACGATCCGCCCTGTCACCAGGTCTTTTTCGATGACGTTGGGCAGGTCGTGAAGCCGAATGGGAAATAGGCAGGGCAAAAACGGAATAGCCCAGGTTGCCAAAGGCACGATGCCGATGTATCCCCACACGCCGGTCTTGCCGAGCACGGCAAGCAGGATCAACGCAAGTCCGGCGGCCACGCGAATAAGCCGATCTACCGTTTCAACATTGGGTTTCATAGTGAGCCCCTTATCATGTCGTCTGCGGACTATCGCACTGAGCCTGCTAAGCGGGTTCCTGACCCACATGGGCTCCCCGTGGAGCTCGTGACGCCTTTGGCTTCACGTGTACATTCGATCTCGAAAGCTCTGTGGCAGCGCGAATGAGCGCTCAGAGCACCTAAGACTGTTATGCCAAGGGGCGCTTTACTCAAGCTTCGTGCGTACCGATGTCCTCATGTCCGACTTGGAATGCCGGATAACAGTCGGGGCGACGGCCTGGAGACGTCGAGCTGCCAACGTCGCAAAGTCTCGTTCCAATTCGCGATAGTTTTTAATCAAGGCGGCGCCGAATGCAGTGACTATCATGCCGCCTCCGTCCTTACCTCCGGTACTCGCCGCCGTCACGGGCTCCCGGAAAGTATTCTTCAGGCTCTCGACCAGGAGCCAGGCACGTCGGTAACTCATCCCGATGTTGCGCGCCCCTTGTGACAGAGAACCGGAATCTCGAATGGCTTCGAGAAGGCATATTTTCCCCGGCCCAAGGCTGGAGTGTTCCGCGAAATCGATCCTGAATCGAACGACGGGAGCAGCCATAGAAATACCTCCTCACGACATCGTTTTGATCGTGAGCCCAAGTAAATCATCTTGCAAGCGCCCCTCTTTGTATTAACCCCGCTTTGCCAGCCGGCCCCGATCGGGACTTTGCGCTTGGCGACGCCGCTATGCTATATATGATCAAATATAACGCTATCTGGCAGCGATGGCCGTCAGCCTTTTCGGGAGAAACATAACCATGATGAAGCCTGTCCTTGTTTTGGTGGTCATGAGCACGATCGCGGGGGTCGCGCGGGCGGCGGATGGACCGGTTCCGTCTGCACCACCCACCCCCGCAGCCTGCGCGAGCTTCAGGGATTTCGTCGCCACCGATTGTCCGCTGACCTGGCACGGCATCACCCTGTACGGCGCATATGATGTCGGCCTGGGTTGGGTCAGCCACGGCTTACCGGAAAACGGCTATAACTACGAGGGCGAATCGCTGGTCAACCGCAACGCAAATCAGTCTCGACTCCTCATTGCGCCGGATAACCTGTCGCAAACGGGTCTCGGCATCCGGGGCAAGGTCGAGTTCATGGACGACGGGTACGCTGTGTTCAACGCCTCAACCGGCATCAATCCGCAGTCCGGTCAGCTCGCCAACATGGCAGCCACCAACACAACGAACAACGGCTTGCCGAGGGGGAGCTATTCGATCACCGGCGACGGCGCGCGCGCGGGCCAGACCTTCAATGACGAATTCTATGGCGGTATATCGTCCACGCTGTTGGGCACGCTCACATTCGGGCGCCAGCGCGCACTTGGAACCGACGCGATGCTCGCTTACGATCCGGCCGGCGGCGCCTACTCCTTTTCGTACATCGGCTATAACGGCACGATGGCCGGCGGCGGCGACACCGAGGACACCCGCTGGGACGACGCCATGAAATATCGCCTCACCTATGGTCCGGTCCATGTCGGCGCGATGTATAAATTCGCCGACGGTTCCGGCGGCTGCTACTCCACCTCCGGAACCTGGAGCGCCGCCACTTGCACCCCGGAACAGGCGCATAACACCGCCTATGGATTCGACTTCGGCGGAACCTACGAGAAGTTCTCGGCCGACGTCGTTTTCCAACATTACAACCAGGCGATCAGCGTGCTCAACCCCTTGCTCGGGCCTGCAAGCCTGTCGGCGCCATTTCAGTCAAGCCTCAACAGCATCAACACAAACCCCATCACCGGGGCCAATCTGATCGGAACGGAGAACACCGAATATGGCATCGTGACCGACAACACGGCCATTCTGCTCGCTGCCAAGTACGCGTTGGACCCCTTCAAGGTCTATGCCGGCTACGAACACATCCAGCAGTTCAATCCGTCGAATCCGCTGGGCGTTGGCGCGTCGGCGCAGGGCGGTTATCTCCTGAGCGGCGTCGAAGACAACAATCTTGATTCTCCCAAGCTCGTGCAGGTCGCCTGGACGGGTGTGAAGTACGCTTACGACAGCAAAACCGACATCACTTTGTCCGCTTATCATCAGTGGCAGAACGACTTTCGTGTTCCGTCGGCCTGCCCGCCCACCAGTTTCCGCGCTTCCTGCTCGGGCTTCCTCAACGAGGTTTCGCTCTATACGGATCATCACTTCACCAAACGGTTCGACGCGTATGCCGGCATTGCGTATTCCAACGTCAGCGGCGGACTGGCCATCGCCATTCCCCACGGCCCCGGCGTCCCTTATAACTACAACAACAATCTTGCTCCGACCATTGGCGCTCGTTTCACGTTCTGATCGATTTCCGCGGCGAGCGGTAGCGGCATGGCAGCTATGCGCTGGAAAGCCCGCATAGGAAACTCCATCAGGCCTGGCACGAAGCTCTGATTATTGGTGGGGTGGAGCATGAAGCACGAGCGCATCATGCGCCTGGAGCAATCGAACGAGTAGCGGCTCCGCCCCAGGGCCTTTAGGCCAGCCCGGCAACGCGCAACTGCGCCGTATCGCGCCAGAGGCGGCTAGTGGCTGACGCCAGCCACTCAAACGCGCGGTCGCCTGGGGCGAAAAGAAGGCCGCTGTCCGCGTACGCCTGACTTAAGATGATGAAGAGGACCGGTCACACCCACGTGTGACCGGTCGTTCCCTATCAGAAGCTGTAACGGAACCCGATTGTCGGGTCGATCGACGAGGTATTCAGGTACCCGTTGGCCAAGCCACCCTCAACCTGCGACCACATCGCGCCGGCGTAAGTATCAAAGCGCTTCGTGAAGTGGTAATCGGCGACGAACGACAGGAAATTCTCGGATCCGGAGCACTGGCTGCTGACGGCCGTCGTCGAGCAACCCGGATGCTCCGTCGAGAACGAGTTCTGGTCGTAGCGGTAGTACGCACCAGTCAGGTCCAGGTTCGGCATCGGCGTGATTTTGGCGCCTATCCAGCTGATTCCAAGCCTCTTCGTGCTCGGGAACGCCGTGTTGCTGGTCGTCGCCAGCAAATAGCCACCGATGATTGCCTGGCCGGCATTGCCGAGGATTGGATCGGACGGGTTCGTATACCTGATCTGCTCGTATCCGGCAGAGACCGTCGTCGCAATGCTCGAGAACGTGTACTTGCCCATCAGGCCAGTCGTGGAGTTATCCGAAATCGTACCGGTTACGGCCTTGTTCTGAGCCGCGCACGAATAGTCCGCCGCCACGGTCGTGGAGGCCGTGCCGGCGCAGACCGCGGCGACGTCTGCCAGCTGCGCTGCGCTCAGCGAGCCGACCGTAATGGCGTCGTTCTTCTCGGCGTAGAATGCATCGACTGACCCGCCCCCGAAGTTGAACCCCAATACGAACTGTTGCGTCGTGCCGGGGTTCGCGCCGGTCTTGGGCTGAAACAGCGCCCCGACGTGAATGCCCGAGAAAACGGCATCGTACTTGACCGAACTGTCGAGACGGCGATCCTCGGTATCGCCTCCGCCGCCCGCGGTACCGGACCAGCCGATCGGCGAGAAGGCCTGCGATGCGAGCAACGGATCGTATTTGGCGATGCCATCGGCCAGCACGCCGAGGTTACGACCGAAGGTCAGCGTTCCGAGCTGCGTATTGCTGACACCGAGGTAGGCCACGCCGCTGAAGAACTGGCCGGCGATGCTGCTGTCCACACCCGTGTTCTGAGATGCCAGGGCCTTGCCGTTGTTCAGCGTCACCGATTTCAGCGCATCGCTGAGCTGGCCCGACCAGGGATTGAAGTACATTTCAGCCTTGAACACGCCGGACCAGCCATTGCCAAACTCCTCCTGGCCCTTGATGCCGAGCTTCGACTGGCTGAGGTTATTGCCTTCGACGGAAGTCTGCGAACCATTGCTGTTCTTCTGAATGATCGCGTTGGTGCCGGGCGGAAAATAATCGCTTTCCGGCGCGCCCTGCGACTGATATTGCACGCCCACATCAAGGATTCCGTACAGCGTGATGCCCTTCCAGGTCAGCGAGCCGTCGGGGGTCTGCGGGGCAGTGTCGGCGAACGCGGTCGCCGACAGCGCGGACATCGCGCCGGCAAACATCGCTGCCTTGATTTTGTTGTTCACTTTGCTAGGACTCCTGTTTAGGTGAAGCCATTCGATTCATTAAAAAATTCTGCGGCCGACCTGATGATCCGGTGGCATTCCGCATGTATTAATATACCAACATCCATTGTGCCGCGGCATCGCGCATCGCCACCTCGCCGCTCTACGCGCATGCACACGTCGACCTGACGTCCGCAAGCGGGGCCCTACGCCGAGGGCGGCATGATAACACCATGATTCTTGGATTCAAAATCCTTGGTATCCCTTGATTTCAGCTCGGTCGCTTCGCTTTGCCCGTGCCCGCCATGTGCCGTGAGCGCCGCGCAACGGCCAGACCAACGGCCGGATTCCGGCTCCGAAGGCGCAAATTCGTTGTTTTCTTGCCACGAACCATGCCGAACGAGCGTGAGTATCCGACATACGTGTTACAAACACGTGACATGCGCGATGCCGGTGAGCGGTGCGTGGAGCACCGCAGAACCCCGCGAGCGGGGGGACGCCGAATCAGCCGATCAGGCTGTCAGGCGGTCGTATTGATGGTTCCGCCCAGCGTCGTGGCGGTACCCGAGCTGCCGTTCTGCAGATCCTGCAGCAGGTTCGTCAGGAACGACTGCAGCGCGCTCGCGCCGGTAGTCGGGGTTGAGGATCCGCTCGATGCCGTAGTACCGGTTCCTGTCGTCGTCGTGCCCGTCGCGGCGCTGGTCGTGCCGGTCGACGTCGTCGACCCGGTACCCGGCTGCAGATCGCTGATCAGCTTCGTAAACGCCGCATTCAGCGTCGACAGGGTCGAGGCCGACAGCGACGAGTTCGAGGTACCCGGACTCGTGCCCAGCAACTGGCTGTTGGTCAGGTCCGCAAGCAGGGCCTTCAGCGCCGCAATGATGCCCTGCTGGCCGTATTGCGCGATGCCGGTCGTGGTGGCGCCCGTCGTGCTCGTCGGCGTGACCGGTTGCGGGACGGTCGGCGGCGTCACGGCCACCGTCGGCGGCGTCGTGATCGTCGTCGCCGGGGTCGTTACGGTCGCGGCCGGCGTCGTCGGGGACGCAGTCGACGACGGCGTCGTATTCGTACTGCCCTGCTGGCTCGCCTGGCGCAACGCCCGGAACAGGTCATGCAGGAAGGCGTGCAGGTCCTGTGCGAGCGAGGATACGGTCGTCGAATCGGTTCCGGATGACGACGTCGAGGTACCCGTGCTCGCGGGCGTGCTTGCGCCCGTCGTCTTGCCCGTTGGCTGAATTCCGGCGGCCTGCGTCAGCGCCTGCAGCAGCGCCGAGAACAGGCTGTTGCCGCCGCCCTGGACCTGGCCGGCCCCCGACGAGCCGCCGGAGTTGCCGTCGTGATCGCCGCCCCGCGATCGGACCGGACGCCCGACCTGGTAATACGAGGCCCAGTTGAAGCCCTGGTTGCTGACGCCGGAAACGAATTGATGAGCCATGATATGTCCCCAGGGGAATTGCGGTTATGGATCCTTATCGGCGCGTGCTCAAGAACCTTTAACATTTTCCGGCGCATGGCCGGCACCGGCGCCGGCGCGGCGCTGGCGCGGTGCGGCGCCTGAGCTTACCGCCCGGCGTGGCATCGTCGGCGAGCGATTCCAGACCCTGACGTCGTGCCCGCCGCCCAGCAGGTTCGCCGCGATCGCCGATCCCATGTTCCCGAGGCCGATGAATGCGAGACGCATCGCCTACACCCCGATCCCCTGCCGGGCGAGATACTCATCGTACGTGCCGCGGAAGTCGCTGATGCGGCCGCCGGGCACCAGTTCGATGATGCGCGTGGCGAGGCCGCCGACGAACTCGCGGTCGTGCGAGACGAAGATCAGCGTGCCGGGGTAATGCTCCAGCCCGATCTGCAGGGACTCGATGGTCTCCATGTCCATGTGATTCGTGGGCTCGTCCATCAGCAGCACATTGGGCTTCGTGAGCATCAGCTTGCCGTAGATCATGCGCCCCTTTTCGCCGCCGGACAGCACCTTGACGGACTTCTTGGTCTCATCGCCCGAGAACAGCAACCGACCCAGCGTCGCGCGCACGAGCTGGTCGTCGTCGGCCTTGCCGGTGTAGGTCGACATCCATTCGAACAGGTCCGCCTTGCTCTCGAACTCGGCCTGCGGGTCCTGCGGCATGTAGCCGGGCTGCGCATTCTCGACCCACTCGATGGTTCCCGAGGTGGGGCGCAGCTCGCCCGCGAGGCAGCGCATCAGCGTGGTCTTACCGACGCCGTTCGGGCCGATGATCGCTATGCGCTCTCCGGCCTCGACGCCGAAGCTGACCTGGTCCAGCACGTCCGCATCGGTCCCCGGATAACGGTAAGAGAGCTTGTTGACCGTGACGGCCGAGCGGTACAGCTTCTTGCCCTGCTCGAAGCGGATGTACGGATTCTGGCGCGAGGAGGGCCGGATTTCCTCGATCTTGATCTTTTCCAGCTGTCGCTTGCGTGAGGTCGCCTGGCGCGCCTTCGAGGCGTTCGCCGAGAAGCGCCGCACGAACTCCTGCAGGTCGGAGATCTTGTCCTTGGCCTTCGCATTGGCCGCTTCGACCCGCTGGCGCGCCTGGACCGAGGCGAGCATGAAGTCGTCGTAGTTGCCGGGGTAGACCTTCAGCTGCTGGTAGTCGAGGTCGGCGATGTGCGTGCACACCTGGTTCAAAAAATGGCGATCATGGCTGATGATGACCATGGTCGCGTCGTAGTTGTTCAGCGCACCCTCGAGCCAGCGGATCGAGTTGATGTCCAGGTTGTTCGTCGGCTCATCGAGCAGCAGCACGTCCGGCTGTGAAAACAGGGCCTGCGCCAACAGTACGCGCAGCTTCAGCCCCGGCGGCACCTCTCTCATGGGACCGTTGTGCCGGCTCTCGTCAATGCCGGCGTCGGTCAGGATGCTGCCCGCGCGCGCCTCGGCGTCATAGCCGCCGTACTCGGCGAACGTGCCCTCGAGCTCGGCGGCCCGCATGTAATCGGCTTCGGTGGCATCCGGATTCGCGTAGATGCGATCCCGCTCCTGCATCGCCGCCCACAGCTCGGCGTGCCCGCGCATCACGACATCCAGCACGCGCTCGTCCTCGTAGCCGAACTGGTTCTGGTTGAGCTTGCCGAGGCGCATGCCGGCCTGCAGCATCACGTCGCCCGCGCTGGCATCGAGGTCGCCGCCGAGGATCTTCATCAGCGTGGATTTTCCGCAGCCGTTCGCGCCGATCAGGCCATAGCGGTTGCCGTCGGCGAACTTGACCGTGACCTGTTCGAACAGGGGTTTCGCGCCAAACTGGATGGCGACATTGGACGTTGCGAGCATGATCTACCAGGTGGAAATGACTAGAAACGGCCTGGCGGGCCGTTCCGGGCCGGGGATTCTAGCCGAGATGGCCGCGGGAACATACCCTCAGCAGCACCGCCAGCAGCGCAAACAGCAGCAGCGCGCTCGCGCCGAGCGAAAAATGCACGCCGATCAGGCCGCCCGCGAGCCCCACGCTGACGCCGCTGAAGGCGCGCAGGCCCAGGCTCGCCATCGAATACACGCCGATGACCCGGCCGCGGATCTCGTTGGGCGCATGCAGCTGGATCAGGGCCATCGACATCGAGTTGAACGCGAGTTCCAGGAATCCGGCGGCGAACAGGCAACCGACCGCCAGCCCATACGAGCCGCTCAGCGCAAATGCGCCGAGTGCCGTGCACCACAGCATGGCCAGCAGGATCGCGGTCGCGGGATTCGAACGCAGGCCGCCGCGCATCTCCAGCGCGATGCCGCCCAGCAGCGCGCCACAGGCGTCCGCCGCAAGCAGCAGCCAGTAGGTGACTCCGGCGTCGCCGTGATGCAGATCCTGGGCGAACTGCGGCATCTGCGCCTGGTAGGCATTGCCGATCATCAGCGCGGTGCCGCCCGACAGCAGCATCATCGTGACCAGCACGCGGTTGTCCCTGACGGCCCGCAGCGTCGCGAAAACATCGGCAAAGCCGCGCAGGCTGGGCCGCCGGCCGGCGCCGCCCGCACGATACTTCGGCCCGTACGGCGCCGTGCACAGCCACAACAGGAACGGCACGTAGATCAGCGCATTGGTCAGCAGCCCGAACGGCGCACCCGAGGACAGCAGCAACAGGCTGCCGAGCGCCGGGCCGATCAGGGTTCCCAGGTAGCGCGCGGTCGCGT
This sequence comes from uncultured Gammaproteobacteria bacterium, assembly GCA_963706815.1. Taxonomy (GTDB): domain Bacteria; phylum Pseudomonadota; class Gammaproteobacteria; order Steroidobacterales; family Steroidobacteraceae; genus Bog-1198. The sequence continues at coordinate 494,607 of CAVPNS010000002.1, read as the reverse complement.
TCAGGCGCACCGCGCTCTCGAGCTTCTCCGGGCCGACGATGTCATAGAGCAGCACTTGCGACGGTGCCGACCAGAACACGCCGGCCATCCCATGCACGACGAGCAGCACGCCCGCGTGCCAGATCTGCAGGCTGTCGGTCAGGATCAGTACCGCCCAGCAGAGCGATGCGGTGATGAACAGCAGCATGCCGATCTGGATCAGCCGGCGCGGATCAAACCGGTCGGTCAGCGTGCCAATAGGTATCGAGAACAGCAGGAACGGCACCCAATGCGCAATGACCGCGACGCCGCCGAGCGTCGGCGAATGAAAGCGGCGAAATGCCGCATAATAGGTAATGACGTGTTCGACGTTGTCGGCCAGCATCGCCCCGGCCGACAGCAGCACGAAATAGCGGAATCCCTTGTCGCTGAGGGCCGTGAAATTGCCGCGCGGGGCTGCCGTCGGGGGCGCTAAACTCATCGAAAAGGTCCACCTGAATCAGACATGAAAGACTCTTCCCAGCGCGCCGCACCCGCCGGCGCACCCAGCCGGCTGCAACTCGCCATCGCCGCCGGCATCCTCATCGCCTACGCTGCGCTGTCGCACTACAGCAATGCCTCGCCGGATGCCCGGGGCCTCGGGGCCGCCGTGTCGCTGGGACCGCTGCTGCTGATTGCCGCGTTCCTGGCGTGGCGCTCGCTGCCGCGCATCGGCGCGGCGCTGGTCACGACGGTTGCGGGCGCGGCACTGGTGATTTACTGGCCGCTCATCGAGCGTCATTATGAATGGGCCGATCTCGCGCAGCAATGCGGCGTGTACGCGCTGATCGGCGCGGGCTTTGCACGCACGCTCCTCGCCGGCCGCACGCCGACCTGCACGCAGATCGCGCAAAAACTCCATGGCGAACTCGGCGCCGCGGAAATCTCCTACCTGCGCGGCGCAACGATTGCATGGGCCCTGTTCTATGCACTGCTCGCGGTCGCGATCCTGTTGCTGTATTTCCTGGCGCCGCTGCGGACCTGGTCGATATTCGTGAATTTCGTCAGCTTTGCGCTGATCGCGCTGATGGCGCTCATCGATCACGCGATCCGCCGGCGTGTCCTGCCGCGCCGCGCGGGCGGCGGCCTGCTGACGGCGCTGCGTCACGCGCTGATCGGATGAATTATCATATGCCGGCCATGCGCACCGCCCGCCAACGCAAATACGATCTGGCCGTCGTCGGCGCCGGCATCATCGGCCTGTCCTGCGCGCTTGCGGCCCGGCGCCGGGGCCTGTCCGTCGTCGTGCTGGAGCGCAGCGCGCGCGCCGTCGGCGCATCGGTCAGCAACTTCGGGTTTGTCACCGTGACCGGCCAGGATCGCGAGGCGATCTGGCCCCGGGCGCGGCGCTCGCGCGAGATCTGGGTCCAGGTCGCGGCCGAGGCCGGCATTACGATCCTGCAGCGCGGCTTGTGGCTCGCCGCGCAGCGCCCCGAGTCCGCGGCGGTGCTCGAGGCATTCATGCGCACGGACATGGCCGAGGGCTGCGAGCTGCTGAGCCCGGCCATTGCGCGCCAGCGCTGTCCGCATCTGCAGACCACCGGCCTGCAGGCGGTGCTGACGAGCCCGCACGAACTGCGCGTCGAATCCCGCGACGCGGTCCCACGGATCGCGGCGTGGCTGGCCGAGGCGCAGGGCGTGGATTTCCGCTGGAGCACCGCCGTACATGCGCTGAACGGCTCGAGACTCGCCACCTCGCGCGGAAATCTGTCGGCGGCCGCGGTTGCGGTGTGCCCCGGCGACGACCTGACCACGCTGTTTGCGCAGCGGCTCGCGGATTTCGGCGTCAGTCGCTGCCGGCTGCAGATGCTGCGACTCGAGAGTCCCGGCTTCACGCTGCCCGGCACCGTGATGTCTGACTTAAGCCTGCTGCGCTACGCGGGATTCGCGCGCCTGCCCGAGGGCATCGCCCTGCGCACGCTGATCGAAGCGCAGCAGGGCGCCTACCTGATCGACGGCATCCACCTGATCATCGCGCAGGGGGCGGATGGCAACCTCGTTGTCGGCGACAGCCATCATTACCATACGGCCGATCAGCCGTTCGCAGACGAATCGGTCTACGAGCTGATCCTCAGCGAATACCGCCGGGTGACGGGGCACGCCCCGCCCGCCGTGCGCGAACGCTGGATGGGAACCTATGCAACGGCGGCGGACCGCACGGTGCTGATCGATTCCCCGTCGCCTGCCGTGCGCCTCGTCGTCGTCACCAGCGGCATCGGTGCCTCGACGGGATTTGCGATCGGCGAGGAAGTCATCGACAGCTTATTCCACTCAACGGGGCACACGACACCATGACCGAACCTGTTTTACTGACTCCGGGCCCGCTGACGACATCGGCGGAAACCAAGGCTGCGATGCTCGCCGACTGGGGCTCGTGGGACGGCGCCTTCAACGAGATGACGGCGTCGGTCTGCCGGGACCTGGTCGCGATCATCGAGGGCCAGGAATCCCATGTCTGCGTGCCGATGCAGGGCAGCGGCACGTTCTCGGTCGAGGCCGCGCTCGCCACGCTGGTGCCGAAGGGCGGCAAGGTCCTGGTCCCCGACAACGGCAGCTACTGCAAGCGCATCATCAAGATATTGGCCTATCTCGGGCGTACTGCCGTCGTGCTCGAGCACGGCGAGCAGGAACCGGCGGACCCGGCCCGCATCGATGCGGCGCTGGCGACGGATCATACGATCAGCCACGTCGCGCAGGTGCACTGCGAGACCGGCACCGGCATCCTGAACCCCCTGCCCGAGATCGCGGCCACGGTGGCGCGGCACGGCCGGCGCCTGATCATCGATGCGATGAGTTCCTATGCGGCGATCCCGATCGATGCGCGCCGCTGCCGGTTCGATGCGCTGGTCGCGGCGTCCGGAAAATGCCTCGAGGGCGTCCCCGGCATGGGCTTCGTGATCTTGCGGCAGGCAGCGCTCGAGGGCGCCGCCGGCAACAGCCACTCGCTCGCGCTCGATCTGCTGGACCAGTGGCAGTACCTGCAGAAGACCGGGCAATGGCGCTACACGCCGCCGACCCATGTCGTGGCCGCGCTGCGCGCCGCGATCGACCAGTATCAGCGCCAGGGCGGCCTGCCCGCACGCCTGGCGCGTTACCGCGCGAACTGCGCGGCGCTGGTCGACGGCATGCGCGCGCTCGGCTTCAGGACCTTCCTGTCGGATGAGCTGCAGGCGCCGATCATCGTGACGTTTCACTCCCCGGCGGATCCGGCGTACCGCTTCGCCGAGTTCTACCGGCGCGTGCGCGAGCGCGGCTTCATCCTCTACCCCGGCAAGCTGACCGCGGTCGACACCTTCCGCGTCGGCTGCATCGGCGCAATCGGCCCGGATGTGATGAGGCGCGCGGTCGAGGCGATCGCCGCGACGCTTGACGACATGGGCGTGCGGCCCTAGCGGTAGCTGGTCAGCGCATCGCCGAGCGCATCCTTCAGCGGGCCCAGCCACGGCTCGTAGTGCTTCCACTGGTCGAGACCCTCACGGTAAATCGGCTGGCGAACCTGTTCCGCGCTGGCGGTGCGCACGCTGCGTATCGTCCTGTGGAATTCGACGCAGGCCGGGTCGAATTCCAGGCCGCAGAAATCGAGCAGGCGGCGCACACTGCCTTCAAGGTCATTGACGACGTCCTCATGGTGGACGTGCAGCACGCGTCCCGGCAGGACCCGATCCCAGTGGCGCATCAGCTCAAGATACGACCGATAGTAGCGCGCGAGCTCCTCGAGGCTGTAGGTGAACTCCTGCCCGCCGGCGAACAGCTGCTTGAAATTGCCGAAACAGCAGGCCATCGGCTCGCGCCGCGCATCGATGATCTTCGCGTTCGGCAGGATCAGGTGGATCAGGCCGATATGCCGGAAATTCCCCGACAACTTGTCGATGAAGAACGGTCGGCCGCTTCGATACACGCGGGTCTCTTCCAGGTATTTTTCGCCGAGCCGCAGGAAATCCGCGCGACCCAGTTCCGCGAGCACTGCCGGATAACGGGGATTCGCCGTATCGGCGCTCCGGCCCTGCAGCTCGAGCACCAGCTGCGGCAGTTCGGCGAGTTCCTTCGTGCCCTCGACCAGCGAATGGGAGGCGAGGATCTGCTCGAGCAGCGTCGACCCCGAGCGCGGCATGCCGACGATGAAGATCGGGTCGGGACTCGGGCAGCCCGCGCCGGCACGGCTGGCCAGAAAATCCGCGGTGCATACGTCGATCTGCCGGCGCGCGAGGCGCTCCGGTTCGGGCCGGTAGGTGGTTTCGCTCCTCTTGAGCGCGTTGCCGCGCGCGTAGAATCCGAACGACGCGGCGTAGTCGCCGCGATCCTCGAGCGCCTTGCCCAGTGCAAAACACAGGTGATACCGATCGACAGCGGCTGTCGACGGCGCTTCGTACGCCGCCCGCATCTGCGCCAGTTCACGGTCGGTGAACCGGTAGGTCTTCAGATCCGCGAGGCTCCAGTACGCTATGCCCAGATCGGGACGCAGCGCCGCCGCCGCCCGATACGCTTCGATGGCCTCCTCGCTGCGGCCGAGCGCCTTAAGCGCGTTGCCAAGCCATTGCCTCAAGCCGGGCGCGGACGCGCCGGAGGAGATCAGGTCCTGGCATACCCGCACGGTCTGCTGATGGTCGCCGCATGCGCCGCACGCCGATGCATACAGCGTCTGGTACGCGGGGTTCGACGGATCCAGCGCCAGCAGCTTCTCCAGCTCGTCGCGGGCGCGATGGTATTTTTTTCCTGCCATCAGCGCTCGCGCATAGTCGTAGCGTGCGGCACGATGATCCGGCGCCAGCGTGAGGACGCGCTCGAACAACAGCTGTGCATCCGCCGGAACCGCGCGCTGCAACGCGATGCGGCCCAGCAGCAGCAGCGCTTCCGGGTGGTTGCCATCCTGGCCGAGGTAGCTGCGGATCATCGTCTCGGCCTGCGGCAGGTCGCCCTCGTGAAACAGGCTGGCCGCCGTCAGTACAGCCGGCGGCAGGTTCTTCAACGCAGCCAGCTGACCGGCCGCGTACAGCGCCTTGTCGTCCTGCCCCGAGAAGCGGTACAGGCCCTCGAGCGAGATCCAGCTCGCGGGCAACGCCGGATTCAGATCGACTGCCCGCGAATAGGCTTCGATTGCCGCCGCGGGTTCATTGCGCATCGCGTGGCAGTAGCCGCGCTCCTGGTACAGCCCGCTGCATTCGGGATGAACCCGCTGCAGGCGTTCGAGCGTACCGAGCGCATCGGCGTAGCGGGACAGCATGCGCTGGCAGACCGCGATTGCCAGCAGGACGTCGCGGCTCCCGGGGGCGTGGCGCTCCAGCGCTTCGGCCGCCGCCAGGGCCTCGATGAACTGGCGCCGCTCCATCAGCGAGCGGACCCGCCGGACTTCGTCTTCGATCGCAGCGACGGGCTTGCCGGGAATCCCCGGGCCGGCAGCGCGTAGCGCATTGCGGAGGTTCTCCTGTATGTCGGCGTTGCCGGGTGCGAGGGCAAGCGCCTCGCGGAGACTCGCAATCGCATCCTCACGCCGGCCGAGTCCCGCCAGTGCCAGTCCCAGGTTGTTGTGGGCGAGTGCGAGCCCCCTGTCCAGCGCGATCGCGCGTCGGCTGCTGTCCACCGACCCCTCGAACTGTCCCAGCTGCCGTTGCGCATTGGCGAGATTGAAATGGATCTGCGCCGCACCGGGCTGCAAGTCGAGCGCGAGCCGGTATGCGGTAACGGCCTCCCTGGGCTGGCCGATCTGCATCAGGGCATTGCCGAGATTGTTCAGGACGTCGGGTTGCCGGCTCTCCAGGCGCAGCGCCTCCTGATACACCGTAATCGCGTCCGCCGCCTGGCCGAGTTCCTTCAGGCAATTGGCGGCGTCCACGAGGGCGCCAACGTCCTGCGGCCTGATGCCGAGGGCGCGACGCAGGCTGACGAGCGCCTCGGCCCAGCGGCCCAGGTCGCACAAGGCGGAGCCGAGGTTGCCATGCGCCTCGGCATCCTCCGGCATCAGCTCGGCGGCCTTTTGCAGGGCGACCAGCGCATCCTCGCCCTGCCGTCGCTGGGCCACGCCCAGGATCTTCCACAGGATGCCGGCCTGCGGGTACTCATGGATCAGCGACTGCGCCTGGGCACCGGCTTCGCGATAGCGGCCGGCATCGACCATCGCAACCAGTTCGCCGATGACGCGATTGTCGAGCCTAGGTATCACGATACCGGTCCACCGCGTCTCCCAGTGCCTCTTTCAGGGAACCAAGCCAGGGCTCGAAGTTCTTCCACTGGTCCAGTCCCTCGCGATAGATCGGCTGGCGGACCTGCTCGGAACTCGCGGTGCGCACGCTGCGCGCGGTGCGGTGGAACTCGAGGCACTGCGGCTCGAACTCCATCCCGCAGAAATCCAGGATCCGCCGCACGTTGCCCTCGAGATCGTCGACGAGGTCCTCGTGCTGGATGCGCAGGATGCGCCCGGGAAGCACCCGCTGCCAATGCGCCATCAGCTCGAGGTAGGTGCGGTAATAGCGGGCGATGTCCTGGATGCTGTAGGTGAATTCCTGCCCGCGCGCAAACAGCTGCTTGAAGTTCCCGAAGCAGCAGGCCATCGGCTCGCGGCGCGCATCGATGATGCGCGCATTCGGCAGTATCAGGTGGATCAGGCCGATATGGCGGAAGTTGTTCGGCATCTTGTCGATGAAATACGGCTTGCCCCGGCGGTACTCGCGGGTGGCCTGCAGGTACAGCTCCCCGAGCTGCCGGCAGTCGTCGGCAACGAGCCGCGTGAGTACCTGCGGATAACGGGAATCATCGAGATCCGGATCGCGCCCGCGCAACCGCACGACAATCTGCTGGATCGCAGCCAGCTCCTGGGTGCCCTCGATGCGCGAGTGCGACGCCAGGATCTGTTCGATCAGCGTCGAGCCCGAGCGCGGCAGGCCGACGATGAATATCGGATCGCCCGCCGGCGAGCCCCAGCCCTGCCGGTCGGCAAAGAAACTGCCCATACAGACCGCGATCTGCCGGCGGGTATTCGCCTCGATGATTTCAGGCCGATACCTGCTCTCGGCGCGCTTCAGCGCATTGCCGCGCTCGTAGTAGCGGAACGATTCGGCATATTCGCCCCGGTCCTCGAGCGCCTTGCCGAGCGCGAAGCACAGGTGGTACCGGTCGACGGTGCGCGTCGACGCGTCGCTTTCCGCCGCCCGCATCGCGGCGACCTCGGCCTCGCTGAAGCGGTAGGTTTTGAGGTTAGCCAGGCTCCAGTACGCATCGCCAAAATCCGGCCGGCACGCCGCGGCCTCGTGATATGACGCGATCGCCTCGGCGGTACGGCCCAGGGTCTTCAGTGCGTGCGCGATCGACAGGTGCATCTCGGCATCCGCCGGCGTGCCCTGCAGCAGCTCCCGGTAGATCGCCAGGGCCCGGTCGTGCTCGCCGACGCCGACAAACGTGTACGCATGCAACGCCCGGAAATCGCGGCTGTCGGGCTCTTCGCGCAGCAGCTGCTCGAGCAGGCCCCGCGCCTCGACGTGCCGGTTCAGCTCGGCGAGCACACCGGCGTATTCACGGCGTGCGAGACGGTTGCCGGGGTCGCGCTCGAGCACCGCTGCGAGCAGGATCTCGGCATCGTCGAACACCTTGCGCTCGATGCCGATGCCGGCCAGCAGGCGCATCGCATCGAGCTGGTCGCCGTGCTGCAGAAGGTAGGCGCGCACGAGCTGCTCGGCCGCCTCCAGGTCGCGGTCGGCGAACAACGCGGCCGCGGTCACGACTTCCGCCGGCACCTGCTGCAGCGCGGCCAGCTGAGCCGCAGCCGTTGCCGCTTTTTCGGCGTGCCCCGTCATCCGGTACAGGCCCTCCAGCATGCGCCAGCTGCCGGGCAGCGAATGATTGATCGCAACCGCCTGCTCGAACGCCGCGATGGCGGGTGGCGCGTCCTTCAGGTCCACATGGCAGCGGCCGCGCTCCTCGTACAGGCGGCTGAAGCGCGGATGCAACTGCTCGAGTGCGCGCAGACGGGCAAGGGCATCGACGGGGCGCCCCAGAAACCGCAGTGCAATCGCCACGCACAGCAGCGCGTCACGCTGGTCGGGCTCATCGGCCAGCAGCGCCTCGCCCAGCGCGAGCGCATCGGTAAACTGCTTTTGCCTGAGCAGCGTTCGAAGCCGGGCGATTTCTGCCGAATCCATGCGCGTCCTGAAAGAATAAAAAAAGGGCGGACTGCCTGGAGTCCGCCCTTGATTCTAAAGCAACCGGCCTGAAGCCGGCTGCGCAGAGGCCACTCTGTGGCCGATCAGAACTTGACGCTGAAGTTCGCCATCAGCACCCGCGGCCGCAGCGGCACTTCCGCCTTGATGAACTGGCCGGACTCCGTGTTCGTGCTGGCATCGGAGTTGGTCAGGTTGCTGCCGGAGATCATCACCGTCCAGTTGTCCTTCGCGACGCCAATCGTCCCGTCGTAGGTCGTGTATCCGGGCATCGTGTAAAGGAGCAGCGTCGTCGTCGGAACCGGTTGCGTATTGCCGTCCACGAAATTGGCCGGTTCATTGCGCTCGGAGCCGATGTGGTTGGCGCCAACGCTCACGAACGGCCTGTAGTCGCCGCTCGTCCAGTCGTAACGTGCACGCAGGTTGAACTCCATCGACGGCGAGAAGGCCGGCGATGTGCCCAGTCCGCCGAACGCGTTCGTGAGCGGGACGTTGGCTTTCGCCGACGCCGAGTAGATCTGCGTAATGCAGGTCCCGGCCGGGGTCGGGTTGCCTGCAACCCCGGTCGTCCCGGTGGCACCAACGCTGGTCAGGCAGGGCGAATTGGTCTGCGTGGAATGATTCCACGAGGCCGAACCCTGCACCGTGAGGCTCTCGGTCACGCGCGCAACGATCTGCAGCTCGACGCCCTTGACGTCGTAGCTCGGGCCGTTGACGTTGAACGTCGTGTTGCCGAAGTCCGGCGGCGAGAACAGCGGCAGCTGGATGTTGTTCCAGTGCATCAGGTAGGTCGAGCCGTTGACCTGCAGGCGATGGTCGAGGAATTCCGCCTTGAAACCGATCTCGTTGTTGATCAGGTTGTCGGACTGGAAACCCACCGGCTTGCGGTACTGGTCGACGATGTTCGTACACCCACCCGTGGCGTTGAATGCCGCGCAGTACTTGATCTCCGCCGCGCCGAGGGGCACGCCGTTCGTATCCCCGGTACGATTGAAGCCACCCGGCCGGAAGCCCTGCGAGAACGTGTAGTAGACCATCGCATCCGGCGTGATGTGCCACGTCAGGTTTGCACGGCTGCGGAAGCCGCTTTCGGTCTGGTTCAGGTTGATGCCGAAACCGCAGCCGCCGGCCGCGGTGCACGAGCCATTCGGCATGTCGATGTATTTGGCTTCGCCATAGCTGTAGAACTCCGAACCCTGTTCGAAGTCCTGGTAATGGAAATAGCGGGTGCCCACCGTCGCCGTCAGGACCTTCGGTATCAGGTCGTAATCGATGGACCCGAAGAACGCGGTCTGCGAGTAGCCGCGCTGCACGTCCTCGCCGAACGCCGTTTGCTGGACGTCGCGGGTATTGGGATTGTTGGCCGGGAAACCCGGCACAGGTCCGACCGAGGGAATGCAATCCGCGCCGCCTGAATTCGCAATGGCGAGGTTCGTCGCCGAGCACAATGGCAGCGGCAGGTAGTTGAAGTTCATCTGGTCATCGATCTGGAACTTCTCCCAGAATGCGCCAAACAGGCCGCGCAGCCGCCAGTCATCCGGAGTGCTGACGCGGATTTCGTGGCTCTGATGCGTATTCTTGACCGTGTCTTCCCAGCCACCGGTCGGCCCCGCGCATTGCAGCTTGTGGGAGGACGCCCAGTAATGGTACCCGGTGGCGGTACTCCCGGTGCAGCTGTAGTAGGAACCCGAGACGCTGGTCAGATAATTGGAATAGTCGGCCTGCTGGTCGATGTTGCGGACCATGTAGCTGCCGGTGTAGACCGCCTTCAGGTCGCCGAACTTTCCGTTCAGGGTCCACGCCGTACTCTCATACTTGTCGTGGTCGAACGCCGGCTGAAACGCCTGGATCGAGTTGCTCGGCAACGGCGAGCCCAGACAGCCGTACGGATTCGTCGCCGCGGAGCAGCCCGTGGAACCGGCCTGCTTGGCATCGACGCCATTCGGATACTCGGCCCAGTAGCCTTCTGCGTCCATGTTCTGGTAGTTCTGCTGCATAAGCAGGTTCCAGTCATCGTTGAACTTCCACAGCGCCGATAGCCGGAACCCCTGGTAGGTCTGCGAGTTCGTCGCGTCGCCAACCAGGGCGCCGTTGTTCGCGCATTGTGTCGGGTCTATGCGATTGCAGATCTCGCCAGGCACGTTGTTGATGTAGCCGCCGCGACGGTCGCTGAATATCACGCCACGCACCGCGAGGGTGTCGGCAATCAGCGGGATGTTGATGGTCGCATTCAGCACGGAATTCGGATCCCCACCCGCCGTGATGCCGTAGCCGGCATTGACGTTGCCTTCGGTCACGTCGAGCTTCGGCTTGTTCGTGATATAGCGAACCGCACCAGCTTCGGCGCCGCCGCCGAACAGGGTGCCCTGCGGGCCTTCGAGAATTTCGACGCGCTCCATGTCGACGAGGTAGACGTCGTTGTTGCGGGCCGGGAACTGCATCGACTGGTCGTCGAGGTACAGCGCGACGTTCGGGAACGGTGCCGTCGTCGACTGCGACTGGTTGCCGGAACCGCCCGAGGACAGGCCGCGGATGAAGATGTTGCCGGTACCGGGCCCGTTGCCGCTGAACGTCACGTTCGGCGTGAAGCGCAACAGGTCATCGAAACTGGTGACGTTCAGCTGTTTCAGCGTGTCACCCGTCAGCGCCTGGATCGTGATCGGCACGTTCTGCAGGGATTCACTGCGACGCTGTGCGGTGACGACGATCTCTTCGATGCCGCCGGTATCCGTGTCGGCCGCAACGGCGACGCCAACGTTCGCACCCAGCGCAGCGAGTACCGCGTAGGTAACCTTTTGGTTGTGTTTCAAGAAACTCTCCCTTCAGACTTGTAGTTAAATCGCTACGACAACGCTTGCAGCCACGTTGGTCGCGTCCGTGATTTACCGATTATCCCTTCACGTGGCGCCGATACTAGTTTATTCGGCCGTTCCCACGCAAGCCGCCAAGGCTAAATACCCTCTGTTGCAAAATAGTGACGATCCGGCCCCTAGCCGTATTCCGCCAGGGCGTCCCGGAGGATGGCGGCGATCTGGTCCAGTTCCGCACGGCTGGCGATGAAGGGGGGCGCCAGGATCAGCACATCGCCGGTATTCTTTATATGCAACCCCCGGTCGAACAGCCTCCCCTGCAATTCGGTGCCGCGCGCCCCGGGAGCCTTGCCGGGCTTGACCTCGATGCCGGCCAGCAGCCCAAAGCCGCGCACATCCGCGACGACGCCGAGATCCTGCAGGGCGAACATCCCGTCCAGGAAATGGGGCGCCAGTTCACGGGCTTTGGCGAACAGACCCTCGGTTTCATAGATTTTCAGCGTGGCGAGGCCGGCCGCACAGGCCGCCGGATGCGCCGAATAGGTGTAGCCGTGAAAGAACTCCGGCATGCCCTCGGGAGCCGCCTCGGTGATCGTCTGGTAGATATTGTCCCGAACCGCAACCGCGCCCATCGGCTGGGCGCCATTCGTGAGCGCCTTCGCCATCGTGATGATATCCGGCAGCACGCCAAAGGAGTTGGCTGCGAACGGCTGCCCGGTCCGCCCAAAGCCGCAGATCACCTCGTCGAACACCAGCAGGATTCCGAAACGGTCGCAGATCTCCCGCAGGCGCTCGAGGTAGCCGCGCGGCGGCACGATCACGCCGGTCCCACCGGCAATGGGCTCCACGAACACCGCGGCGATGCGCTTCTCGCCGACCAGCTGTACGAAACGCAGCAAATCGTCGGCCAGTTCCGCGCCGTGCGCGCCCATGCCCTGCGTCAGGCGGTTCTGCGGCAACAGCGTATGCCGCAGGTGCAGGATGCCCGGCATCAGCGCGCCGAATGCCTCGCGGTTCCTGACCATGCCGGACAGCGCCGTGCCGCCGATATTGACGCCGTGGTAGGCGCGTTCCCGCGAGACCAGATAGGTGCGCTGCGCCTCCTTGCGCGCGAGATGGTAGGCGAGCGCGATCTTGATCGCCGTATCGACGGCTTCGGAACCGGAGTTGCAGAAAAAGACATGGCCGAGATCCTTCGGCGTCAGCGCCGCCACGGCGTTCGCGAGCTGGAAAGCCCCGGGGTGGCCGCGCATGAAGGACGGCGTGAAATCGAGTGTCTGCAGCTGTTCATTGACGGCCTTGGCGATCTCGGGCCGGCAATGCCCCGCCGCGGTCGTGAACAGTCCTGAGCTGCCGTCCAGGATCTTGTCGCCGTTCTGGCTCCAGTAGTACATGCCGCTCGCGCGCACGAACAGCCGCGGTTCGCGCTTGAAATCGCGGTTCGGGGTAAAGGGGAGCCAGTGCTGCTCGAGCATATCGTTGGTGAAGTCCATGTCGGTTTCCCTGTGTAAGCCCATATTCCGTAAGCAATCAGCCGAAAGTCGCGCCGATATCCAGCGCGGCCGCCTGCAGGCGCGGCACGAATTCGATGGCCCGCATCAGCGGCAGGCGCGCGGTCGCGCCCTGCACCGCGATCGACGCGACGACCTCGCCCTGCGAGTTGCGCACCGGCACCGCGACGCACGCGACGCCGAGCACATATTCCTCGTTGTCGACCGCGTAACCGGCCGCCACGATACGCTCGAATTCCGCGGCGAGCACCTGGCGGTCCGTGATGGTGCGCTCGGTGAAGCTCCCGAGCGCCATGATCCCGAGAAGGCGCTCGCGCTGGAGGGCGGGCAGGCAGGCCAGCAGCAGTTTGCCGCTCGCGCAGCAGTGCGGAGGTATTGTGACGCCATCGACCGGGATCTGCAGGCGCAGCGGCCAGGCCGCCTCGATGCGGTCGAGGTAAATCAGCGCGCCCTTGTGCAGGACCGCGAGATTGCAGCTCTCGCCGATCTCGCTGACCACGCGACGCAGCACCATGCGGCGCATCGTCGCGGCGCCATCGTTGCGCAGCACGTCGAGCCCGAAACGCGACAGGCGCTCGCCAATCATATAGGCGCGGCCGCCGGGTTCGCGGGCGAGCCAGCCCGCCTCTTCGAACAGCGTCAGGGTGCGGTGCAGCGTGGGCTTGGGCAGTTCCGTCGCCTGCATCAGCTCCGATAGCGTGACGGGCTTGCCGGCGCGCACCAGCAACTCGAGCACCGCCATCGCCTTCAGCGTCGATGAGGTCTCGCTGGCGACTTCACCCGCTTCGCTACCCAGCGGCAGGACCCGGCCATGCATGGCGGTGGATTTCCTATGAAATAAACGAAACAAATGCTGCGGTTTAACAAAATGCCTGGTTGCCAATAGGCATTTATGGCGCCTATTATAAAGATATTCATACATATTGTCTCTATCAATGAGATTAAAACAACGGAGCGCGTACGCCATGAGCCAGTCGCAGAAAATGGGCCCCTCGGAGGCCCTGGTCGAAACCCTCGCCGTCAACGGCGTCAAGCATGTCTTCGGGATCGTGGGCTCGGCGTTCATGGACGCGCTCGATATTTTTCCGGCGGCCGGCATCGAGTTCGTGGCCGTCGCGCATGAACAGGGCGCGATCCACATGGCCGACGGCTATGCCCGCGCCTCGGGACGGCACGGCGTGTGCATCGCGCAGAACGGCCCCGGCGTGACCAACTTCGTGACCGGCGTGGCGGCGGCCTACTGGGCGCATTCGCCGGTCGTGTTCATCACGCCCGGAGACCGGCTCCATGGGAATGGGCCTCGGCGGCTTCCAGGAAACCGAGCAGCTGCCGATATTCTCGAAGATCACGAAGTACCAGGGACACGTGAACAACCCGAAGCGCATGGCGGAAATCGCCGGCGCGCTGCTTCGACCGGGCGATGCTGGAGATGGGACCCGCCCAGCTGAACATTCCGCGGGACTTCTTCTACGGCGAGATCGACGCGACGATCTCACCGCCCATGCGCATCAGCCATGGCCCCGGGCGATTCGGCCGCGCTGGATGCGGCCGCAACGCTGCTGGCCGCCGCAAAATTCCCGGTGATCCTCGCCGGCGGCGGCGTGATCATGGCGGGCGCCACGGCCGAGGCCATCGCGCTCGCCGAGCTGCTCGGCGCCCCGGTCTGCAACAGCTACCTGCACAATGATTCTTTCCCCGCCTCGCATGCGCTCGCGGTCGGCCCGCTCGGCTACCAGGGCTCCAAGGCGGCCATGAAGCTGATTGCACAGGCCGACGTCGTGCTCGCGCTCGGCACCCGCTTAGGGCCGTTCGGCACGCTGCCGCAGTATGGAATGGATTACTGGCCCCGGCAGGCGAAGATCATCCAGATCGATGCCGATCCGCGCATGCTCGGACTGGTCAAGCCGATATCGGTCGGCATCAATGGCGACGCGCGGGCCGCCGCCGCCGCCCTGCTGGCCCGCCTGCAGGGCCGCACGCTCGCCTGCACCGCCAATCGTGCCGAGCGTCTGTCGAGGATGAATGCCGAAAAGCAGGCCTGGAGCACCGAGCTCGATGGCTGGACGCACGAGCGCGACCCGTACTCCGTCGAGGTCGCGCGCGACTCCGGTTACATGCATCCGCGCGAGATGCTGCGCGCGCTCGAGAAGGCGCTGCCGGAGGACGCGATGGTCTCGACCGACATCGGCAACATCTGCTCCGTGTCGAACTCCTATCTGCGCTTTGATACGCCCCGATCGATGTTTGCCGCGATGAGCTTCGGCAACTGCGGCTACGCGTTCCCGGTGATCTGCGGCGCCAAGATGGCCATGCCGCAGCGGCCGGCGTTCGCGTATGTCGGCGACGGCGCCTGGGGCATCAGCCTGAACGAACTGCTGACCTGCGCCCGCGAGAAAATCGGCGTTACCGTGATAGTCTTCAACAATGGCCAGTGGGGCGCCGAAAAGAAGAATCATGTCGACTTCTACTCCAGGCGGTACCAGGGCGTGAACCTCGAGAATCCGAGCTGGGCGGGCGTGGCGCGCGCCTTCGGCTGCGACGGCGTGACCGTCGAGCGGCTCGCCGATATCGGCCCGGCGTTGCAGACGGCCACACGTCGCGCAGGCCCAGGGCCGCACGACCGTGACTCGAGATGATGGTGACCAAGGAACTCGGCGATCCGTTTCGCCGCGACGCGCTGTCGAAGCCGGTGCGTCACCTGGAGAAGTACAAGTCCTACGTATGACCGACCCGACTCCTGCCCTGCGCAAGTCGCTGCAACGGCGGCACATGCAGATGATTGCGCTCGGCGGAGTAATCGGCGCCGGGCTGTTCGTGGGCAGCGGCGTCGTGGTCGGCACGGCCGGCCCCGCGGCCGTCATCTCGTTTGCCATCACCGGCATGCTCGTCGTGCTGGTGATGCGCATGCTCGGCGAAATGGCAGTCGCCATGCCGGTGGTCGGCGGCTTCTACGAGTACAGCCGCATCTCGCTCGGCGAGCTGGCCGGGTTCCTGACCGGCTGGATGTACTGGTATTTCTGGATCATCGTCGTGGCGCTCGAGGCGGTGGCCGGCGCCAAGATCCTGGGCGTCTGGTGGCCCGATGTGCAGCCCTGGGAATTCACGCTGGGACTCACCGCGCTGTTTATGCTGGTGAACCTGCTCTCGGTGCGCTCCTACGGCGAGGCCGAGTTCTGGTTTGCCTCGATCAAGGTGGTCGCGATCACGGTGTTCCTGGTCGCCGGCGCGGTGTTCGTGTCCGGCCTCTGGCCGCACGCGCCCGGCGGCTTTGCCCACCTGACCCTGCACGGCGGATTCATGCCGAACGGCATCGTGCCGGTGCTGACCGGCGCGGTCGCCGCTACCGGCTTTTACTTCGGTACCGAGATCGTCGCGGTCGCAGCCGCGGAATCGGCGGAACCGGAAAAAGCGGTCGCGGAATCGATGCAGTCGGTGATCTGGCGCGTGCTGATTTTCTACGTCGGCTCGATCTTCCTGGTGGTGTGCATCGTGCCGTGGAACGACGCGGCGCTGATGTCGCGCCCCTATGTCAGCGTGCTGCAGACGCTGCACATCCCGGGCGCGGCGACGGCGATGAGCCTGATCATCCTCACCGCCGTGCTCTCGGCGCTGAACTCCGGACTGTTCGCCTCGTCGCGGATGCTGATGGCGCTCGCCGCCAAGGGCGATGCGCCGCGGCTGTTCGCGCGGCTCGATGCCCGCGGCGTGCCGGTCCCCGCGCTGCTGGCGGGCACCGCATTTGCCTATGTCTCCGTGATCATGAGCTACGTCTCCCCGGACAAGGTATTCGCGTTTCTGGTCAACTCGTACGGCACCGTGGCGATCTTCGTCTATGTCCTGATCGCCGTCTCGCAGCTGAAGCTGCGCCGGCGGCTCGAGAAGGACAGCCCTGAGCGCCTGCGCATGCGCATGTGGGGTTATCCGCACCTGACGCGCTTCGCGATCCTGCTGATGGTGCTGATCGTCGCGGCGATGGGCATCATTCCCGACCAGCGCGCGCCGCTGATCTTCGGACTGGCCAGCGTGCTGGTGCTGCTCGCGGCGTACGGCGCGCGCCGGGTCATGGGGAGGAAGTGAAAGCCATGCTGTTACTGGTGTTCAATGCGGGCAGCTCCTCGCTCAAGTTCGAGCTGCTCGAAGTCAGCGGCGCGAACGCCGTGCGTCGGGTCCTGGGCGGCACCTTCGCCGACGCCGCCGACGGCTCGGGCCTGTTCGTCTGTCGCGATGCCCCCGGAATGTCGCCGTCTCTTGCCAGCGCCGCGACGCTGACGGCCGCCGCCGCATCCGTGCTGACCTGGCTGGCGGACGCCTCCCTCCATGGCCGCGACTGGACCGCCGGGCTTGCCGCCACGGTGCATCGCGTCGTGCATGGCGGGGAGCATTTTCGCGCCACCACCATACTCGGTGCTCCGGAACTCGCGGCGCTGCGCCGGGTCAGTGCGCTCGCGCCGCTGCACAACCCGCCCGCACTGGCGGTGATCAAGGGCGTGCGCCACGCGCTCGGCCCCGAGGTGCCGGTCATTGCGGTGTTCGATACGGCCTACTACGCCTCGCTGCCCGAAGCGGCGTATCAATACGCGGTGCCGCTGCGCTGGCGCAGGAAATTCGGGATCCGGCGCTACGGATTCCATGGCATGGCGCATCGCAGCCTGTGCCAGGGCGCACGCACGCTGCTGGGAGAGTCGCATGCGCCCACGCGCATCGTCAGCCTGCAGCTCGGGCGCGGCTGTTCGGTAACGGCTACGAGTGCCGGCCAGGCGATTGCCACCAGCATGGGCTTCACACCGCTCGAGGGCCTCGTGATGGGCACCCGCTCCGGCGATCTGGATCCGGGCGCGCTGCTGTATGTGATGGAGCACGCCGGCATGTCGCCTGCGCAAGCTCTCACGGAACTGAATGAGGCCAGCGGCCTTCTGGGCCTGTCCGGACAGACGGCCGACATGCGCAAGCTGCTGTCGCTGGAGCGCGGCGGCGACGCCGCGGCCGCCCTGGCACTCGATGTCTTTTGCCGGCGCGCACGCCACTACATGGCCGCGTACATCGCCGAGCTGAATGGAGTCGATGCGATCGTGTTCGGCGGCGGCATCGGCGAGAACTGCCCGGACATCCGTCGCCGCATCATCGGCGACTTCGCCTGGGCGGGAATTGAACTGTCGGCGCAGGCCAATGGCGGCGCCGTCGGTGTTGCTGCAAAAATTTCCACGCCCGCGAGCCGCGCCGCGATTCTCGTGATCCCGGTCGACGAGGCCAGCGTGATCGCCGGCGAAGCGGCGGCGCTGCTGCGCGGCCGCAAGCGCGAGCCGACGGACGCACCCGCGGGCTGATCGGCGTCGGCCATCGCAGACGCGCTGCGATAATCGCCTCCGGCTTGTGCCATGGCGCCGATCGGCGTAGGTTTAATTGCGTCGTGGTACGGATTTTTTGATTGCTCCGGAGCGCGCATGCACAGTCCCGCCGTCATCCTCGTCATCGCACTCCTGTCGGGCGCGTCCCTGGCGCAGGCCGCGGGCAACGCGGGAAGCAGCGGCCTCCCTGGCGGCGGGGCAAGCGCAGCTGCGGGGGGTGGCAACGGCCATTCCGGCGCCGGCAGCAGCCATTCCGGCGGTGGCCATGGCCCAAACGAGGGTGGTGATCGCAGCGGCGGGACTCGCGCCGGTGACGGCTGGCACGGCATCTACGTGGTCGGCAGGAATGGCGCCCCGAGCGGCGTAAGGGAATCCTTCGGCGGGAAAGAGGCCATTTTTTCGAGGGAGACCATCGGCGGAAAGGATTCGGTGCTGGCCACGCTGCGCGGCAAATTGTCGCCGGCCGACCAGCGCAGGCTCATCAAGGCGGGCTGGTGGCGTCACCGCGAAAACCTGACGCGGGAGCCCGAGGGCGACTTCCTGTGCCGCGTGCTGCCCGCCCACAGCGTCGAGTCATTTTATCCGGCTGACGGCTATTTCTGCGTAGTGGCGCCCGGACCCTACGCGACCACCCCTTAGGGCCGCCGTCGGCGAGGCTGCGCTTTCTGGCTCCAGTGCCGATCGGCAATCAGGCAGATGATCTCGAACATCATCGTGGCGCCCACGAGCGCCGTATTGCCCGTCTGGTCGTAGGGCGGCGCCACCTCGACGACGTCGCCGCCGATCAGGTCCAGGCCCCGCAGCCCGTAGAGCAGGCGCTGCGCCTCCAGCGTCGTGAGCCCGCCCACCTCGGGCGTGCCGGTGCCGGGCGCGTAGACCGGATCGAGCCCGTCGACATCGAACGAGATGTAGGTCGGCCCACCGCCGACGACGCGCCGCGCCTCGGCGATCACGCGCTCGACCCCGAGCGTCGCGAACTCCTCGATGAACACGACGCGCATGCCGTGGTCCAGCGAGAAATTCACGCCGTCCATCAGGTTCTGGCCGCCGCGGATGCCGATCTGGATCGTGCGTTTTGGGTCCAGGAGGCCGTGCTCGACGGCGAGCCGGAACGGGGCTCCGTGGGTGAATTTCGACCCGAACAGGTCTCCCCAGGTATCGCAATGCGCATCGATGTGCACCATGCCGATCGGCCCGTCGGCGGCGATGGCCTGGAAAATCGGGAACGTGATCGAGTGATCGCCGCCGGCCGTGACCGGGATGATTCCCGCCTTGTGCACCAGCCGGTAGTACTCCGCGATCTGCGCCGTCTGCGCTTCGAGGTCGTATCGGCCCGTGAAGCGCACGTCGCCCAGATCCGCGATCCGGCACAGCTCGTACGGATTCATGCGCAGCCCGAGATTGAATGCGCGCATCAGGCTCGAGGAGTTGCGGATCTCGCGCGGACCGTGCCGCGCGCCGGGGCGGTTCGTGACTCCGAGATCCGTCGGCACGCCGATCAGGCCGATATCGACGTCGGCGAGGCTCGTCGCGAGCGGTGCGCGCATGAACGTCGCGATCTCGCCATACCGCGGCTCCTTCATCGGTTCGTAGTCCGCGCCGTCGACGACGCCTTTCTTCCGGTAGCTCATGATTCCCTCCTTGCGCCCAACAGACTCATCGACAGATAGATCGCGAGGCTCAACGCCAGGCCCGCATGGATCGGCACGTCGGAATTCATCCCGAAGGCGATCAGCAGCACGAC
The DNA here is from genome assembly GCA_963706815.1 of uncultured Gammaproteobacteria bacterium. Taxonomy (GTDB): domain Bacteria; phylum Pseudomonadota; class Gammaproteobacteria; order Steroidobacterales; family Steroidobacteraceae; genus Bog-1198. The sequence continues at coordinate 475,032 of CAVPNS010000002.1, read as the reverse complement.
GACCGCCGCGCCGCTGACCGCGATCGAGGTCAGCGCCGCCGCGGCCGTGCCGCGGCGCCACAGGATCGCGCCGATCACCGGCACGAACAGCGCGCCGGCCAGCAGGTCGTAGGCGACCGTCAGCGCCGCAATCACGTCGCTGGTCACGCACGCGACGACGGTAGCGAAGATGCCGAGCAGCAGCGTGATGACGCGCGTCAGCGCGACGGTGCCGATGCTCGCGGAGCGGCGCAGCGGGAAATACACGTCCTCGATCAGCACCGTGGACGAGGCCAGCAGGCAGGCGCTGCACGTCGACATGATCGCCGCCAGCGCGGCGGCGAGGATCAGTCCGCGCATGCCGGCGGGCAGCACCGCGTTGACGATCGCCGCAAAGGCGAGGTCCGGGTCCGCGAGCGGCGGCAGGAACGCGTGCCCGGCCGCGCCGATCAGCGCGCCGGCGATCGCGTACGCGAAGCAGTACAGGCCGACGTAGACGTTGCCGTCGCGCGCGATCGCCAGGCTGCGCGCGGTGAACACGCGCTGCCAGCCGTCCTGGCCGATCAGGATGCCGAAGAAATACAGCGTGAAGAACGACAGGATCTTCGCGCCGCCGATGTGCGTCAGCGAAAAGAACTCCGGCGGCAGGTGCGCGTGCATGCCGGCAAAGCCGCCGGCGTGGTAGATCGACATCGGCAGCAGTATCAGCAGGATGCCGATCGTCTTGATCACGAACTGCACGATATCGGTCGACGTCAGTGCCCACATGCCGCCGAACACCGAGTAGGCGACCGTGACGCCGCTGCAGATCAGGATCGCCGGCGTGCGCGGAATCCCGACGATCACCTCCATGACCGCGCCTGCCGCGATCGTGCCGGTCACGACGATCATCAGGTCGTAGGCGACCATGACGATGCCGCCCGCGATGCGCGCCGCGCGGCTGTAGCGCCGCTCGAGCAGTTCGGTGATCGTGAACAGCTTGAGCTCGAGGATGCGCGGCACCAGCACGACGCCCATCACGATCATGCCGAGCCCGTACATGAACACCAGCCACATGCCGGACAGGCCGTAGACGTAGCCGAGCTTGACGCCGCCGACCGTGGAGCCGCCGCCGAGAATGACCGCCGCGAGCGTGCCTGAGTACAGGATCGGTCCGACCGAGCGCCCGGCAACCAGAAAGTCCTCCTGGGTCCTCGCCTTGCGCTGCGACCAGATCCCGACGAACAGGATGCCCACCAGATAGGCCGCGAGCACGACCAGGTCCAGCGTCGCCATCACGCCGTCGCCTGCGTCAACCTGCGCGCATCCTCGAGTCCATGGCCGTCGGGCCCGGCTTCACGCCGCCACAGCAGCGCCGCCGAGGACAGCGCCACCAGGCTCAGAAGAAAGAAGAACCACAGCATGACCGCATAGCCGGCCGGGTTCGCGGCGCCGGCGTGCGCACCGTCGGCCAGCCAGCCCGCCGCGTTATTCGAACAGGCGATGCCCAGCGCCTGGATCAGCGTGATCAGCCCGAGCGCCGTGCCGAGGCGGGCCGGCGCAACGATCAGAGTCGTCGACGGCCAGATGACCGCCGGCACCAGCGACCAGCTGACGCCCATCATGGCGGTCGTGACCCACAGGTTCAGGTCCGTGAGCCCGAGCAGGATGAAGGTCAGCGGCAGAAGCACGGTACCCAGCACCAGCATCAGCGCGCGATGGCCCAGCCTATCGGCGAGCAGGCCGAACAGGGGCGTCGCGAAGATCGCGGCAAAGAACACCCAGCTGTTCGCGATGCCGGCCTGTTGCAGCGTCAGGCCCTTGACGTGCTGGAAATACTCGACCGCGTAGGTCTGCCGGAACGGGAAGAACACCGAGGCATACAGCACGTGCAACCCGAGGATGTACCAGTAGGACAGGTCGAACTTCAGCAGGTCCTTCCAGACGATGCGCTCGGGAACCCCGCCGGCCGCCGCCGCCGCACGCGGGCGGTAGCGCCGGTCGACCAGGAAATAGATCAGCGCGGCGACCAGGCCCGCGGCGGTGATGCCGGTCCCGAGCCACAGCGGCGGCTGCCAGCCGCGCTCGAACAGGGAGTGCGCCCAGGCCGTCGAGGTATTCTCTGCGTATGAGCCGGTGCGCGCGAGGCTCAGGTACAGCGCGGTCGCGAGTGCGATGCCGCGGCGCGGGAACCACTGCGCGAGTCCCGCGACGAGCGCAATGAAGATCGAACCCTCGCTGACGCCGAACAGGAAACGCCCCGCGACCATGACTTCGTACGGGTTGCCCAGGGCGGTCAACGCCGCGCCGGCCACGCCGATCCCGGCGGCCCACAGCGCCATGCGGGCCGCGCCGAAGCGGTCGATCAGGATGCCGTTGATCAGTGCCAACATGACGTTCGGATAATTGATCGCCGCGTTCAGCATGCCGATCTGGGACTGGCTGAAGCCGCGCTGCCGCTCGAGCAGGTCGGCGACCGAACCGATCACGTCGGATTCGTAATAGCTGCTGGACACCGTGATCGCGGCGAGCGCGAGCACGAGCCAGCGCATCGGCGTGGCGGCGCTGCCCGCCGCAGCGTCGCCGGTGCTCGCGCCGGCAGCGGGCGGCGTCTGACTCACCGGAAACGGGCGCCCTGGCGTGCGAGTTCCTTTTGCACGGCGCCGATGTCCAGCCGGTCGAGGGCCTCGTCGTGCTGCAGCGAGACCGCGGCCGCGACGCCGGCGCCCTGGCCCGCGACCGCGCAGCACATCATGTTGCGCGCCGAGGCGTGGGAAATCCTGTCCCCGCCGATGCACCGCCCGGCAACGAGCAGGTTCGCGACCCCTTTCGGCACCAGGGCCCTGTAGGGCACGTGCCAGTAGCGGCCCGTCGTCGGCAGGATCAGCACGCCGTAGCCATCGATGAATTCCGGGAATATGCCGATCGCATCGTCGAAACGACCCTGTTCGCGCACGTCGGTGCCGGTCAGGTTATAGAGCGCATCGATCTTGCGCGTGTCGCGGATGCCGAGCGTCATGCCGAAGTTGCGCAGCTTGGCGCCCTCGCAGCCCGGCATATAGCCGCGCAGCGCCTCGAGCGCGTAGATCGCCTCGCGCCGGCCGCGCATCTCGCCGGCCGTCAGGTCATCGGGGTCCGTGCCGTCGAGTCCCGGGATGTGCACGAGGTTCAGGTACGTGAGGTCTCCCTGGTCCGTGACCGTGCCCCAGGTGCCGGCGATCGTCTTCAGGGAATCCGGGATCAGGCCGGCCGCGAGGGCCTGCTGGAACGGCTTGCGCAGGAACGGCGAGAACAAGGTGTCTTCCTTGCCGGTCGTCTCGTAGTCCCATTCGCCGTTGCCGCCCCAGTCCGCATAGGTCTGCGGATCCGCCTTGACGGCGTCGATGAAGCGGCGCTTGTTGACGCCGCTCATCGAGAACATCACCGACACCGACATCATCTCGTTCTTCGGCAATTTGCGCGTCGGCGCGCCCGAGCGGTGCGCGATGTCGGCATCCCCGGTCGCATCGATCACCCGCCTCGCGAATATCGCCTGCCGCCCCGCCTTGCTCTCGGTGATGACGCCCCGGATGGTGCCATTCTCGATGATCGGCGCGACGCCCAGGCGATGCAGCAGCGGCGTGATGCCCGCTTCCTGGACCAGCACGTCGGCCACCCACTTGAACATCTCGGCGTCCAGCGCGTGACTCAACGATTGCGGTTCGGGCATCGCCGCACCCATCGCCTGCGCGCGCTGTTCGAACTCGATGCCGATGCCTTCGCAATCAACCGTCTGCTCGTGGCGGTACCAGGCAAAGCCCTCGACGCCGACCTGGGTGATGTTGCCGCCGAAGCAGCCGTTGCGTTCGAGCAGTGCGGTGCGGGCGCCGGCGCGCGCCGAGGCGAGCGCCGCCGCCAGTCCCCCCGGGCCGCTGCCCACGACCAGCACATCGGTCTCCAGGATCACGTCGACCGGGCGCGCGGCCTCGAGTATCGTCTTGCGGCTCACGATTCAGGACTCCATTGTTCCGGCAGCATATCGAACGCCAGTGTATCGCGGTACGCGAAGCCGCTGCCCTCGAGCACGCTCACCGGCGTCAGCATGTGCCAGATGCGATCATCGTCGAACACATAGCACTCGCCGATCTCGCGCATCGTGAACCGATCCAGCTCCCGGCGCTGATTGTCGGTGATGAGCACCTCGCCGCCGGCGGCGCCGCAGCGCGCCAGCAGATGCGTCGCCAGGTATTTCTCGCCGTCCTTGTGCAGTCCGGGCGGGCTGGTGTCGGCCGGGCGCCCCGGACTCGCGGCAAAGCGGATCACGTGCATGTTGATGTTATAGCGCGTGCCGGGCTCGGACAGCGGCAGGTACTTCAGGTGGTGGGCCATCAGGCGGCGAACGCCGGCCGCATCGGCGATGTGCGCCGGCAACGGTGAATATTCGCGTTTTTTTCCGCCCAGCGCCGGATTGTATTTCTCGAGCTGCACATAGGGCTCGCCGTCGTCGCTGCGCCGGATCCACACGCCGTCGCCGGCGATTTCCGCCTTGAACCGGTTCAGCGACCGGAACCGGTCGCCGGTCTCGTAGTACTGGTCCCGCGGCAGCTCCCAGGCCGCATGCGCGAGTTCGCCCAGGGCGCGCGCGATCGGCGCATCGAGGGGCAGCGGCCGGCGCGTGAATCCCTGGGCCAGGATGTCGGCGCGCGCACGCGCATCCGTTGCAACCGCAATGAAATCATCCTGCATGTTCAGCTCCGCTCCTCACGCACGCGCCAGCCGCAGGATCATGGCATGGTAATCGTCCAGCCCGCGGGTCCTCAATCCCGGCACTTTACCGAGATCGTCGTAGCGGCGCAGCTGTACCGCCTCGCGCCACGACGGCTCCGCCTCGAAGCGCGCGATTTCCGCGGCCGACATCGGCCCGCCCTGTAATTTCAATGTCACAATCGATGCCTCGCTGAGCCGGGCAACATAGCCCGGATCGATCGCGCACAGGTAGCGCTTGGCCGGCACGTGCAGGCGCACCGGGTCGCTGACGTCGGGACCGAAGCGCTTCGCAAGCCACGCGCCGCCGACGATCTCGTGGCGCGCGTCCGTGTGCCAGTCGGCAATGTCCTCGGGCGTATCCTGGACGAGATGCCCTATGTCGTGCAGCAGCGCGGCGAGGACCAGCTCGTCGGCGGCCTGCTCCTGCGCCGCGAAATGGGCGGCCTGCAGCGCGTGCTCGAGCTGCGTCACGGCCTCGCCGAAATATGCGCCGCCGCCGTGGCGGGCGAACAGTGAAGCAATCGCGTCGATCGTGTTCATCGGTCAGGGTCTCCGGATTCAGCATGGCCCATCAGCGCGATGCGGCTGCACACGCTGTCCCGCGTCAGGTAGCAGCCCTGCAGGTGGCGCTGCGCCTTGAACGAGGTGCGCGCATGCAGGATGCGCCGGTTGTCGAAGACGACGAGGTCGCCGGCCGCCATCCGCATCTGCAGGTGGAACCGGCTGTCGCGCAGCAGGCGCGCCAGGCGCCGGTACGCGCGGTAATACGCCGTCAGCGCGCCAGCCGACGGCGGCAGGGGCCCGATCGAGCGGTTGTTGTAGTGCACCGAGATGACCTGCCCGTGCAGGCCGAGCTCGATCAGCGGTCGCTCGGCGTACAGTTCGACGTCCGCAGCGCGATACAGGAACGGCACGGGCTCGCGCGCCAGGATCGCAAAGGCGTCGCTGTCCGCATGCCGCAGGTGCTCGGCGATCGCAAAGCCGTCGGCGAATATGCTCTCCCCGCCATCCGCGGCCGGCAGGATGCAATGCAGCACCTGGTAGCCGGGCACCGGATCGCGGTAAGGATTGTCGGTGTGCAGGCCGAGCCCAAGGTCCGTGTAGGCCAGGTTCTCCGGCCTGGCTACCGAGCGCACGTCGAAGAGTCGCCCGTAGTTCGTCTCCTGCACGAGCCCAATCGGCGCGACGGCATCGAGAATCGCGCCGGCGCGCGCGGGCACCGCCCGGACGAAAGCCACGCCCTCGAGCCCCAGGCGCCGGAACCAGGCGGCGGCGCCGGCCGCGTCGCTGCGCAACTGCTCTGAAGTCAGCCAGGCGCAGTCGCGGTGCGCGTCCATCAGGGCCCCATCGGGCCACAGCGTGACGGGGCGCGGCGTGCCGGCCGGCGCGAGGTCGCGCTGCTGCGCCAGCCATCCGATGCCGACGGCGGTCGCGGGGCCGGCGTGCTGCCACTCGATCAGCACCTCGCTTCCGCGCACGTTGGCCTCGCGAATCCGCGGCTCCTCGGGCAGGTCCGCCACATCGATCAGGCGCTGTCCGCTGTGCGCATCCCGGTTCCTGGCATCGTTGTCGGCGAGCCACAGGCTCAGGAACTCGCTGTGCCTGCCGTCCGACCAGTCGACCGACAGCACCGATTGCGTGAACGAGAGCTTCCGTATCGACGCCAGGCTCGTCATCGTCTCTGCACCCTGTATAGATAAGCCGCCGCGAACGAGGATAACGCGCACACGCCGGCGAGCGTCAGGAACACGCCATGCCAGCCGAAGGCGACGGAAACACGCGCTATGCTGTCCCCGGCCAGCACGCCGCCGATGTAGCCGACGCCATCGATGATGCCGGACGAGGCCGCACCGGCGCGACGTCCGCCGAAATCAAGCGCGAAGGCACCACCCAGGTAAGAATACGGGCCCAGCAGGCTGAAGGCGACCAGGCCGATCAGAACCAGCGGCAGCGTCGCTCCGGACGGCGTCGCCGGCACCCCCATCAGTACGGTCAGGGCAACGGCCGACGCCGCCAGACCGACCGTCATCAGCAGGGCGCGTCCGCCGAACCCCATCCGGTCGCTGAGCCAGCCGACGAACAGCACCGAGACGGCACCGACCGCGGGGAATATCGCGCTCAGCGAAGCGGCGCTGCCGGTGCTGAAGCCGATGTAACTGTTCAGGTAGACCGGCGTCCAGGTATTGAACGTCTCGCGCACGATCGTGCAGCCGAATGACAGCAGGCAGACTACGAGGAATGCCGTGCTGCGCAGCAGAGGAAGCACCAGCACCCGCAGGCTCGCGGGCTTCGACTCCGATTCGGCAAACAGGTTGCCCGGATTGACCGTGGCGGCCGGGAAGCCGAGTTCGACGCGCGATTCGCGCAGGAACAGGATGTTCGCGACGAGCATGACGCCGGCGACGCCGGCGGCAAAACAGAACAGCGTCCTCCAGCCATGGCCATGACTGATCAGCATGCCCATGCCCTGGCGCGCGAGCGCGTCGCCGACGAGGTAGCTCAGCGACAGCACGCCCATGATCGCGCCGTAGGAACGGAAATTGAACCAGCGCGAGCTCACCTTGATCAGTCCGGCCCAGCCGATCGACTGCGTGAGCCGGTTGCCGATCCAGGCCAGAGTGAATATCGGCACGGCCCCGCTGGCGGCGAACAGCAGCGTGAAGGCGACCGCCCCGGCCAGTCCGATCACGAAACTCGGCTTGCCGCCCCACAGGTCCCCGAGCCCCGCGAGGAAGAACTTGCACACCGCGTACGCCAGGATGCCGAGCGAGGATATGGTGCCGATCCGGATGGTCGCCACCCCGGCGCTGAGGCCGTGCCGGGCCAGTTCCGCGACGATCAGCGGCGTCGCAACCGACAGATCCGCACGGCAGAAATAGTACGCGGCGTACCCCCAGAACAGCAGTGCGATCGTGACGGCCTGGCGCAGTTTAAGGCTTGACGCGTTCAAGCCATGCACTGTAGACGAATCCACAACCGTCAGGGTGCGGAAGTGGCCGCGCTGACGCGCATGCCCGGTCGCCGGGTCACGACCAGCGCCACGCCGAGCACGGCCAGGCCCATGCCGGCCATCGCGGTCAGCGTCAGGCGCTCGCCGAAGCAGAAATACGCGATCAGCGAGGTGACCGGGGGCACCAGATACATGAGACTCGATACGCTCGACGCGGCACCCTCGCGAATCAGCCGGTACAGCAGCGCGACGGCGCCCATCGACAGCCCCAGCACGGACCAGCCGAGCGCCAGCACGAACGGCGTGGTCCAGGCCACGGCCGGGGCCTCGAAACACAGGGCCAGCGCCGCATAGCCGAGGCCCGACGCCGCGTACTGCAGCACGCCGGTGCTGCGCAGGTCGGCCCGGGAATTGAATTTCTTCTGGTACACGGTGCCGACGCTGATGCAGGCGAGCGCTGCGCCGGCGAGCAGCCCCGACTGCCAGGTCAGGGCCGCGAACGACACGCGAGCCCCGAGCACCAGCACGAGACCCAGCACCCCGAGCGCGAGGCCCGCCCACTGCCGTAGCGCCAGGCGCTCGCCGAGGAACGCAATCGCGATCAGCGAGGTCAGCACCGGCTGCATGCCGACGATCAGCGAGGTCATGCCGGCGGGCATGCCGTGCGAGATGGCGGCGAAGACGCCGCCGAGATAGCCGCCGTGCACGAGCAGGCCCGCGACGACCACGTGCAGCGCGGCGCGCGTCGAGGGCGGCCATGGGGCGCGCGTGAATATCGCGAACAGCAGCAGCAGCGCGCTCGCGAGCGCCATGCGCAGCGCCAGGAACGTCATCGGCCCGGCGTACGGCAGGCCGTAGCGCGCGCTGATGAATCCCGTGGACCACAGCAGCACGAAACACACCGGAACGATTTTTCTCGACAAAGCCGGCGCGTGCCTAGGGACCCGCGACCGGATGCGTCGCGAGGCCGGCGCCTTTCTCGATGACGCCGCCCTTCATCACGAACTGCACCTGCGTCAGCACGTGCACGTCATCGAGCGGATTGCCGGGCACGGCGATGATATCCGCATAGTATCCCGGCTTCAGTTCGCCGACCTGCCCTTCCCAGCCCAGCAGTTTCGCGCCGTTCAGCAGGTCCGCCTGCAGTGCCGCGAGCGGCTTCATGCCGTACCTGACCAGCAGCTCGAATTCCCGGGCCTGCGTGCCGTGCGCAAAGGGCCCGACGTCCGATCCGACCGCGAAAGGGATGCCGGCGGCCAGCTGCTTCCTGAATTCGCCGACCTTGTACTCCAGCTGAATGCGTTCCTGACCCGGATCCGCAGCGCCCGGCGGCGGCGCGAAGTATTCAAAGATCGCAAACGTCGGCACCGCAGGAATGTGCTTCTCCTTCATCAGCGCCATGGTTGCGTCGCTGAGCTGCGTCGCATGGTCGATCGAGGCCACGCCGGCCTCCGCTGCATAGTGCGTGCCCGGCTCGCCCGTTGCGTGCACCGCCACGCGCATGCCGAGGCGCGCCGCCTCATCGAGGGCGACCCTGAGCTGCGCCGTCGTGTACTGGTACGGCGTGTGCAGCACGCCGTCGACCATCCGGTCGGACCCGGTCTCGTAGATCTTGATGAAGTCGGCGCCTTCCTTGCGCTGCTGGCGGATCGCCCGGACCAGTTCTTCGCCGTTGTTGGCATAGGTCGCATTCGGCAGCACCGGCTGCGCCGGATTGAAACCCACGGCATCTTCGTGTCCGCCGAGGATGCTGATCGCATTGCCGCTGATGCGCAGGCGCGGCCCGCGGATGAGCCCGCCGTCGATCGCGTCGCGCACGGCCGTATCGGCGGATCCCGCGCCCTCCGTGCCCATGTCGCGCTCCGCCGTGAATCCGGCCAGCAGGTCCGCTTGCGCGGCCAGCGTCGCCTGGATCGTCCGTTGCGCCACGGACTCCTGCAGCGTCTGCTGCCCCTCGTTGCCCGGATGCAGGAACAGGTGCACGTGCGCATCGATCAGTCCCGGCAGCATCGTCGTGTCGCCGAGATCGATCAGCTGCGCGCCCGCCGGGTGCGTCACGGACGATCCGGCCGCGACGATCCGCTCGCCCTCGACGAGGACCTCGCCGGGCGAGATCAGCTTGCCGGTATCAATCTGCAGCAGGCGCGCCGCATGCAGCACGAGCGGATGCCCGGGCACGGGCGCCGCTGCCGGCGCGGCCGCCAGCAGCGCGGGCCACAGCATCATTGCCAGACTGCAGCTCAAGGGGTTCATGGGTGGTCCACCAGCGGAATCACGATACGGTCCAGGCGTTCGGCTGTCCAGGTCGCGTCCTTGTCGTCCCAGCCGTTGTCGCGCAGCAGGCCCTGCCGGTCGATCGTGAAATTCACCGGGATGTGCCAGATGCGCCCGTACCCGGGCAGTCGCGCATCGGGGAGCAGGCCGACCGGAAACCCGAGCGCCTGCGCCACCTTCCTGACCTTGGGCAGATCCTCCGGCTGGTCGATGCTGAATCCGAGGATCGTCAGGCCGCGCTCGCCATACTGCTTCGCGTAGGAGGACAGCAGCGGCAATTCCTGGCGGCACGGGCCGCACCAGGTCGCCCAGAACGTCAGGATCACGACCCGTCCGAGCAGGTCGGTCGTCGAGATCGGCACCCCATCCAGCGTCACCAGCGTCGCCGGCGGCGCCGCAGCGCCGACGCGCAGCGCTGCGGCCTGCCCGAACGGCGCCATGAGCCCGTCGAGCCCGAGCAGGCCGAGCGCCGCCGCACCGCGCAGCAGCGCGCGCCGCCCCGCCTGCACGGGATCAGAACGCATAGCTCAGGCCCATCGTCGCAGTATAGTGCGGAAACAACTGATAGCCGCTGAGGTTGCTGTACACCGGCACCTGGATCAGCGCGTAGCCATGCAGTTTTTTCTGCAGCATGACCGTGATGCCCGGGCTCAGGTAGGCCACGGTACCGGCCGTATCGGTCGTGTCGGCGAGCGCACCCTGGTCCGCGTTCTTGCGATACAGGTTGACCTGCAGCTGCGGAATCCAGTCCGGACTTGCCTCGTAGCGCAGGCCGAAGCTCACCGTCGTGGCATTGCCCGGGCGGAAATCGAAGCCCGGCTGGTCGAGCTTGTGTTCGACCGCCGACTGGAACTGCACGGTCGCGAACGCATCGAAATCCTGGCTGACCGCCTGGAAGTAATAGGCACCGACGATCAGGTCGGTGCTGCCGGTACCGGCCTGCAGGCTGGCATCGAGCGGCGTGCCGATATTCGGACCGTTATTGAAATTGACGGTCGTGCCGTACTGGCCCGTCGGCAATTTCACGCCCAGCTGCAGGCCCAGGTTGTGCGTCGGCAACAGGCCCTGGTAGTTCGCTATCAGCCGCACGTCGCCGAGACTGTTGACGGTCGCGCCGCTGATCTGGTCGGGGGCGGATTCGGCGGGCGTATAGGGCTGCTGCTGCTGCCCATAGGTCGTATGATCGCGCGACACGTACGGAACCAGCAGGTTGAAATTCCAGTCCGCATCGGGACGGTAGCTGACGCCCAGCGTCAGGTAACGGTTGATCGTGTCCTTCTCGATTTCACCGCCACCCAGCGACGGATTCGATGGGTTATTGACCACCTCCGCCGGCGTCGTCGTACCGGTGCCGGCGCGCAGCTCGTCCTGGTCGATGTAGGTATATTCCAGGTTCACGCGCCAGCCGGACGCCGTTGAATAGCCCATCGCAGCATCCGAATTGACGCTGCAGCCGCAGGTCGCGCAGGCCCATGAATCCAGCGGCGCAGCCACCAGCAGCAGCGCCGCGGCCAAAGGTTTGTTGCAGCAAATCATCGCACTCTCCGCGACGCCCGCGGTGGCGGGCGTCATCTGCATGAATTGAACCGGCGACGGCGCGACGCACCCTTGCGGATACGTCACGCCGGCGGCCAGCTATGGATCAACTCAGACGAGGGTCGGCGGCGCGCGGGCCCGATGGGCGCACAGAGATCGTACGCCCGCGGGACGGCTGTCGAAGGCAAGGGCGGGCTGGGAGTAAACCGGTTGTGCTGAACTCAACGCCAGGCGCTCGCCAATCGGACCGGCGACCGGTGAATGGCCGAACGGGCAATCCGCAACGTGGGCCGCACTGCCCGTCGGGTGAGTGGCGGGCGCCGGCGACATCATCGCGTGCATCGGCATGCCGGTCGGGCACACCTGGAGCTGCAGCGGATTGTCGCTCTGCGGCATGAAGCCGGTCGGCACGTAGGCACGCAGCAGCAGCATGACCAGCAGGAAGCAGGTCGCATGGTGCCGGCAGCGATTGCTCAACCGGAAACGGCGCATGCCGCCATGGTACGACGCGCCGGGGTGGCGCTCAACTGCGCCGGGACGCTGCGGCGACGATCAGGCGAACAGCCGCAGCAGCGTCGCCACGCCCATGCCGGCGACGATCGCCCAGATCATGCTGCGAAAACGCCACATGACCAGCGCCGCGATGCACGCGGCAATCAGGCGCTGGTTCGCGATCGTGAAATCGACGTGTCCATGGCGCAGCACCAGCGCCGGCACCACCAGCGCACCGAGCACGGCGGCGGGCGCAAAGCGCAGCGCCTCCTCGATCAGCGGGTGCAGGCGCAGGCGCGATGCGAACGCGACGAAACTGCCGCGCGTGACGATCGTCGTCAACGATATGCCGACGATCGCGATCCAGGTGGCCGGCTCCCCGCTCATCGCCGCCTGCGCGGCAGCTGGTCGGCGAGCAGGGCCGCGCCAATGCCCACGAGCGTCGCGAGCACGAGACCCGAGTGCGCCGGCAGACCGTCGAGCGCGATTCCCGCGGCGCCGCCGGCCGCGCACGCGGCGAGACCGGCGCGATTCGCGAGCATCGGCACGAGCAGCGCCACGAGCGCGACCAGGCCGGCAAAATCGAGCCCCCACTCGGCCGGTACGCGGCCCGCGGCGATCAGGCCCGCGAAGGAGCCGACATGCCAAACGATCAGGTTGCACAGGCCAACGCCGAGAAAATACACCGGCCGCAGCGACGGATCGTATTGCGGCCCCTGGCGCGAGAACAGCACATAGGGGAAATCGCCGATCAGATAGGCGAGCCCCAGGCGCCTCGGAAAAGACAGCATCAGAAAATCCGCTTTCATCGCGGCGCTGTAGATCACGAAGCGCAGGTTGACGATCAGCGCCGTCAGCACCGTGATGACGACCGGCGCGTGGCCGGTCAGCAGCGGCAGCGCCGCAAGCTGGGCGGACCCGGCGAATGCAAGCACGGCAAGCCCGTAGGCCTGCGGCAGGCTGAGCCCGGACTGCGCCATCGCCACGCCGGTAACGAGTCCCCAGGCCACCGTGGCCGGGATCGCCGGCGCGATGTCCGTATAACCGGCGCGAAAGGCATCGCGCGCGGCCCCGCCGCGCCACGCGATCGCAACGCTCATGCGGGATTATTCAAGGCGGAACACTTCGCGCATCGTCGCGAAACGCTCGCCCGGCCCGAGCCCCTCGGGCGCCTCGTCATAGGCCTCGATGCACCCGGGACGGATTTTCAACTGGAATGCAATGCGTGCCATAGCGATGGCCTCCATCGTATCAAATTGAGTAGTCACTGCGATTACCCGATAATGACCGCCATGCGCGTCATCAACAGCATTGCCGACCTGCGCGAACTGGCGCGCGCCCGCGTGCCCCGCGCCATTTTCGAATATGCGGATCGCGGCTCCTACGATGAACTGACGATTGCGCGCAACCGCAGCGACCTGCAGAGGATCGAGTTTCGGCAGCGCGTGATGCGCGACCTGTCGCAGCTGTCGGTTGCCAGCACGATGCTCGGCGAGCCGGTCACGATGCCGCTGGCCATCGCGCCGACCGGACTGACCGGGCTGTTCTACGGGGACGGCGAGATACACGGCGCGCGCGCGGCGCAGGAGTTCGGCATTCCGTTCACGCTGAGCACCATGTCGATCTGCTCGATCGAGGACGTGCGCGCGGCGGTGCAGCGTCCGTTCTGGATGCAGCTGTACCTGATGCGCGATCGCGGCTTCAACCGGGACCTGATCGCGCGGGCGCGCGCCGCGCAATGCTCCGCGCTGATGCTGACCGTCGATCTGCAGGTCCAGGGACTGCGCCGGCGCGACCCCAAGAACGGACTCAGCGTTCCGCCGCGCCTAACACTGCGCAACGCACTGGACATCGCCGCCCGGCCGGCGTGGGCGCTGCGCCTGCTCCGGGCGAGGCGCCGCACCTTCGGCAACATCGCCGGGCGCCTCGAGCAGGGCAGCAGCCTGCGCACACTGTCGGAATGGATCGCCTCGCAGTTCGATCCGGCCGTGACCTGGGCCGACGTGGACTGGGTCCGCTCGCTGTGGCCCGGCAAGCTGATCATCAAGGGCATACTCGACGCCGACGATGCGCGCGTCGCCGCCGGTCTCGGCATCGATGCGCTGGTGGTCTCGAACCACGGCGGACGGCAGCTCGACGGCGCGCCGTCGACGATCGCGGTGCTGCCGGAAATCGCCGCGGCCGTCCAGGATCGCTGCGAGGTATGGTTCGACGGCGGCGTGCAGTCCGGCCAGGACATGCTGCGCGCGCTCGCCTCCGGCGCGAGGGCCTGCCTGATCGGCAAGAGCTTCCTGTACGCGCTCGCCGCGATGGGCGGCCCCGGCGTCACGCTCGCGCTGAACCTGATGCGCCGCGAACTGGAGGTCACGCTCGCGCTGACCGGCTGCACCGACGTGCGCCGCGCCGACGCGAGCATCCTGCGGGCTCCCCCGCGCTGACCTTTAGGGACGTACCGCGCCGTCAGGCGGTCGCGGAGGGCTTGCGGAACATGCTGATGCAGTCGTTCTCCATGACCGGGCGCTTGGAGGGCCGCAGGCCCCACAGCGTCTTCCACCACGGCTTGCTCTGGTCCCAGTTGATGACGTCCTGGGCGAGGATCTCCAGCCCGTTGACGCGCAGATGGCCGCCGAACAGTTCCCGGGACATGAAGTTGCGCCAGTTCGGCTGCGTCCTGAAATCGAGGCCCCTGCCCCGGGTCCAGTTCGAGTGATGGATGAAGCCGCGGCCGCCCGGCGCGAGCACGCGGGCGATCTCGGCGACGTAGGCCTCGACGACTTCCGGCTCGAAATGCACCATCGCATCCCAGCAGTAGACGAAGGTGACGCTGCCGCTCGCGATGCCGGCGAGGCTCGTGCCGTCGTTCTGCAGCACGGTGACCTTCGGTTCGCGGGCGAAGCGCGCGCGCACGAACTCCACGCATTCGGTGTTGATGTCGACGGCGATCACCCGGCCGGCGAGCGGCACGAGCCGCGCGGTGTTGCGGCCATGGCCGCAGGCGAGGTCGACGACCACGCCGAAATCGGCGTCGCGGATGCGGGGCCAGATGTAGTACTTCCACTGCCGGCCGATGACCCGCTCCGCCGTGTTGAAATAGATCGGCGCCGTGAACGGATCACCGGACCGGCGCGCGAGAACCGACAGCTCGCTCAAGATTCAGCTCCTTGCATGCAGATGGGCGGCATATTAGCAGGTTGACACCCGGCAGCCCCCGTGATGTGCTTGGGGGTGGAGTCCGCCGATGGCAGAGGGGAAAATAATGCTGCGTCCGACAAACCTTCGTTCATTGGGCCTGGGCCTCGCGATCCTTGGCATCGCGAATGCGCTCAACATCGCACCGGCGCTCGCCGCGGAGGGCGGCGCGAATGTCGACTGGACGACCTACGCCGGCAACTGGGATGCCAGCAAGTACAAGCCGCTGGATCAGATCAACGCGTCGAACTTCAACAAGCTGGAGATCGTCTGGCGCTTCAAGACCGACCACATCGGCAACCGGCCGGAATTCAAGCTCGAGGGTACGCCGCTGGAGACCGGCGGCGTGGTCTACACGACGGCGGGCTCCAGACGCGGCGTCATCGCGCTGGATGCCGTCACCGGTGAGCTGCTGTGGGTGCATGGCGAACACGAAGGCGCGCGCGGCGCTGCCGCGCCGCGGCAATTATCGGGACGCGGCCTCGCATACTGGAGCGATGGCCGCGACGCGCGCATCCTGTACGTGACGCCGGGCTTCCAGCTGATCGCGCTGGACGCGAAGACCGGGCAGCGCATCGCCTCGTTCGGCAACAACGGCGCCGTCGACATGAAAGCGGACGATGACCAGAAGATCGAGCCGGACCTGACTACCGGCGAGATCGGCTGGCAGTCGGCGCCGACGGTGGCCGGCGACGAGGTCCTGGTCGGCACCGCGTTTCGCGAAGGCTTCACGCCGGCGAGCTATCGCAACAACAAGGGATCGGCGCGGGCCTATGACGTGCGCACCGGGCGCAAGTTGTGGGAATTCCACACCATTCCGCAAAAAGGCGAGCCGGGTTACGAGACCTGGCTGAACGGTTCTGCCGAGTACACGGGCAATACCGGCGTCTGGACCGAGATTTCGGCGGACCCCGAGGCCGGACTCGCGTACCTGCCGATCGAGTCGCCGACGTCGGACTTCTACGGCGGTCACCGCCCCGGCAACGGACTGTATGGAAACAGCCTCGTTGCGGTCGACCTGAAGACCGGCAAGATGAAATGGTATTTCCAGCTGATTCATCACGAGATCTGGGACTACGACCTGTCCTCGATACCGATGCTGATGGACATCAACGTCAGGGGAAAGCCGGTCAAGGCCGTCGCGTTGCCGACCAAGATGGGCTATCTGTACGTATTCGACCGCCTCACCGGCAAGCCTGTCTGGCCCATGCCCGAGAAGGCGGCGCCGAAGGGCGACGTGCCGGGCGAATGGTACGCACCGACGCAGCCGATTCCGACCCGGCCGGCGGCGTATGCGCGGACCGGGGTTGCGGAGAGCGACCTGATCGATTTCACGCCGGAGATGCACAAGCAGGCCCTGGACGTGATCAAGGACTACCGGATCGGCCCCATCTATACGCCGCCCGTGCTGAGCCGGAAAACCGCCAAGCTCGGCACGCTGATGCTCGGCCCCGCGAATGGCGGCACCAACTGGCCGGGCGGCTCGTTCAACCCCGAAAACCACACGGTCTACGTCTACGCCTGCAATTCGTGCCTGGAATCGATCGGGCTGGTGCCGCCGCCGCCCGAGCTGTCGGATCTGCGCTACGTGGTCGGCCGGGATGGCCAGAAGGTCACGATGGTCAACGCAGCCGGCACCAATGCGGGCGCCGACGCGCCGATGCCCGCGCGCAAGCCGGCCGCCCCTGCCGGCAGCGGCGACGAGGGCTTCAAGCCGCTGACCGTCAACGGCCTGTCGATCATCAAGCCGCCCTACAGCACGATCAGCGCCATCGACCTCGACAGCGGCGAGATCAAGTGGCAGATCGCGCACGGCGAGACACCGGACTACGTGCGCAACAATCCGGCGCTGAAGGGCATCGACATTCCGCGCACCGGCCAGACCACGTTCAACATCGGCACGCTGGTCACCAGGAGCCTCGTGATTGCCGGCGACGGCATGGTCACGACCACGGCCGATCATCCGCGCGGCGCGATGCTGCGGGCCTACGACCAGGCGAACGGCAAGGAAGTCGGTGCGGTGTGGATGCCGGCGCAGCAAAGCGGATCGCCGATGACGTTCATGGTCAACGGCAAGCAGTACATCATCGTCGCCGTCAGCGGCGGCAACTACTCGGGCGAATACATCTGCTATTCGCTGCCGGCGAACGAGTAGCGCCGTGGGACGCGCGCATTCGCTGAAACGCCTGCTCGGCTGGATCCTGCTGCAGGGCGCCATGCTCTCGGGTGCTGCCCTCGCGCAGGCGCCAGCGGACGCCAATTCGGCGCCGGACCCGTACCGGCGCGTCGACAATTTCCTGCAGGTGCCGCCCGGGCGCACGCTCGGATCGACTACCGCGGTCGGCGTCGACCGGGAAGGCCATATCTGGATTGCGGATCGCTGCGGCGCGAACTCCTGCGCGCACAGCAATCTCGACCCGGTCATGGAGTTCGACGCACACGGCCGGTTCATCAAGGCCTTCGGCGCCGGAACGATGCTGTTTCCGCACGGCATGTTCATCGACGGGGCGGATCACATCTGGATCACCGATGGCCATGTCGGCGACGGCAAGGGCGATGACGTGCTCGAGTTCGACCGCAGCGGCAAGCTGTTGCGCACGCTCGGCAAGCCGGGCGTGTCGGGCGACGGGCCCGACACGTTCCATGAGCCGAACGCGCTGCTGATTGCGCCGAACGGCGCTATTTTCGTCGCCGACGGCCACGAGCCGGACATCGGCAATGCGCGCATCGTCAAGCTCGACCGGAACGGCAGGTTCATCCGGCAATGGGGCGGACACGGCAGCGGGCCGGGGCAGTTCGAGATGCCGCACGCGCTCGCGATGGATTCCGCCGGCCGCCTCTTCGTCGCCGATCGCGGCAACAACCGCATCCAGATTTTCGATCAGGACGGCAAGTTCCTTGCCAGCTGGGACCAGTTCAGCCGCCCGAGCGGCATTTTCATCGACCGGCACGACGTGCTGTACGTCTCGGACTCGGAGTCGCGCAATGTACCGGGCTATGGACACCATCCCGGCTGGAAGCGGGGCATCCGCATCGGCAGCGCGAAGGACGGGGTCGTCACGGCTTTCATTCCCGATCCCGAACCCGATCCCGATCATCACGTCACCAGCGCCGGCGAAGGCATCGCCGTGGACGATCGGGGCGTCATCTACGGGGCGGAGGTCGGCACGCCCGAGCTCGTCAGGTACGAGCGCAAATAACCGGAGAACGCACATGGACAGAACGAGACGAGAAGCCATCGGCCTGATGGGCGCAGCCGCCGCGGCAGCCATGGTTGGCGGCATCGCACCCGCCGGCGCCGCGCCCGCCGCCACGACGACCCGCAAACTGGGCAGCGCATCGAAGACCCTGTACTGGATCGCCGCGGCGACGCCCTGCGACAAGAACCTGAAGTTCGATCCCGGCGCATTCAAGGATATGCTCGCCTAGTACAAGCACAATGGCGCCGACGGCATCGTCGTGCTCGGGTACGACCGGCGAATTCCCGTCCTTTTCCGTCGCCGAGCGCAAACAGATCGCCGAAGTCGCTCTGAAGAACAAGCTCGGCATGAATATCGATCATCGGCTCCGGGCACCTCGAACTTCCCCGAGACCATCGAGCTGGCGAAGCACGCCGAAGCTAATGGCGCCGACGGCCTGCTGGTGATCCCGCCGTTCTATTATAAAAAGCCGCCGACCGACGGCCTGACGCGCTACTACTCGATGCTGTTCGACCAGGTCAGTATCGCGATCAATCTCTACCACATCCCCGGCACCAGCGGCGTGCCGATCAGCCACGAGCTGCTGCGCGCCCTGCTGCACTATCCGAACCTTGCCGGCATCAAGGATTCTAACGGACCGGCCGACGAGTACGCCGACTTCGTCAAGGCGTTTCCCGGATCTGAACATGCGCACTGGCACCGAGAACAACATCCCCTACGCGCTCGACCACGGCATGGGCGCGATCTGCATGGACGGCAACGTGTTCACGAAGGCTCTCGCCGATGTGTTCGACGGCATTTCGGTCCGGCAAGGACTATCACGCGGCGTATGCGGACTACCGGGCCATGACCAAGGTGATGAGGGATCTGAAGACCGGCGTCGATGGCTACGGGCCGATGAAGTACGCGCTCAGCATCCAGATGGGCGGCCCGCAAACCTATCAGCGGCCGCCGTTCGTCGATGTCACCGATGCCCAGAAGGCCGCGATCCGCAAGGCGCTGGACCAGATCAAGGCGATGGCCTGACGCGCGATGCGCCGGCGTAGCCCCTGGATCGCGGCCGCGACCGGGCTGATCGCGGCACTGTCATCGCGGGGCCCAGGGGGCTTGCGGGCATTGCCCGCGCGCAGGCGCAGGAGACGACGAGCTCGGTCGTGGACGGCATTTATACGGACGCGCAGGCTGCGCGCGGCGCCCAGCAGTTCAGCCAATCCTGCGCCGCATGCCACGGCGCCGCCCTCACCGGGCTGGGCGAGGCACCGGCACTGGTCGGGGCGCAGTTCATCGGGGATTTCAACGGCCTCACCGTCGGCGACCTGTTCGAGCGGATCCGCACCACGATGCCGCTCAACAATCCCGGCGGCCTGACCCGCGACGCATACGCCAGCGTACTCGCGTTCGTGCTGAAGTCGAACGGCTACAAGCCCGGGCCGAGGGAGCTTTACAGCCGCAGCGAGTTCCTGGACACGATGCGCTTCGAGCCCCCTGCGCCTGCGGCTGCCAACTGAGCATGGCCGACGGCCCCGGGAATCCGGCCGGCCCGGGCCGGCGTGTCTGGGATCTGCCGCTGCGATGCGCGCACTGGCTGCTGGCGCTCGCGGTCTGCGGCTGCTGGATCAGCGCGAGCTTCTCCGGCGGCGAATTTCACTGGCACGAGTACTGCGGCTACACGGTGCTGGTGCTGGTGTGCTTCCGCCTGGTGTGGGGCATCGTCGGAACGCGCCACGCACGGTTCGCGCAGTTCCTGCGCGGCCCGCGCGAGGTGCTGCGCTATGCCCGCAGGCTGCCGTCCGCATCGTCGTATCGCCCGAGCGTCGGCCACAACCCGCTCGGCGGGTGGGTCGTGCTCGCGATGCTGCTGCTGTTGCTGGCCGAGGCCGGCTCAGGCCTGTTTGCCAACGATGAGATCATGCATACCGGGCCGCTGTTTGGCTGGATCTCGGCATCGCTCAGCGATGCGCTGACCCGGGTGCACGGCCGCGTATTCCACCTGCTGCAGGCCGTCGTCGCCGTGCACATCACGGCCGCCGCGGCGTATTTCTTCCTGCGCGGCGACAACCTGGTGCTGCCGATGCTGACCGGGCGCAAGCCGCGCGACGTGGTTCCCGAGCAGGAAGAGATCCACGGATCGCGGATCGCGCTGGCGCTGGGCATCGTGATTGTCCTCGCCGGCGCGCTGGCGCTGGCGATACGGCTCGCCCCGGATGCGTCGCTGTCGATCTTTTAGTAGACCCGCTTGCCGCCGACCCAGGTCTCGCGCACGCGGATCTTCCAGATATCCCGCGCCGGCACGCCGAACAGGTCGCGGTCGATGAGGATGAAGTCGGCCCACTTGCCCGGCTCCAGGGAGCCGATCGATTGTTCCTGGTGTTGTGCGTAGGCCGCGTCCAGCGTGAACGCCCGGAACGCCTCCATCGAGCGTCATCGCCTGCTCGGGATGCCATCCGCCCGGCGGCTTGCCGTCATGATCGGCGCGCGTCACCGCGGAGTACAGGCCGAAGAACGGATTATCGGACTCGACCGGGAAATCCGAGCCGCCCGCGATACGCGTTCCCTGATCGAGAAAACTGCGCCACGCATAAGCGCCCTTGAGGCGCTCGCTGCCGATGCGCTCCTCGGCCATGTTCATGTCGCTGGTCGCATGCGTCGGCTGCATCGAGGCGATCAGATCCAGCTGCTTGAACCGCGGGATGTCCGGCCGGCGCGACGACCTGCGCGTGTTCTATGCGATTGCGCAATTCCCGGCCGCCGACCACTTTGTACGCCGCCTCGAACGCATCCAGCACCTGGCGGTTCGCGGCATCGCCGATCGCGTGCACGTTGACCTGGTAGCCGGCCTGCAGCGCCGTCTCGATCTTCGCTTCCATTTCATGGTCGGACATGAACAGCAGGCCGTGCTGGATCCGGCTCATCCGAGTACGGCGCCAACAGCGCCGCACCGCGACTGCCGAGCGCGCCATCGGCAAACAGTTTGACCGCGCGCACCGTCAGGAAATCCCCGCCGTAGCCCATCAGCGGTCCGTGCGCGGACAGCGCGCGAAAATCCTCGCCGGTGTCGGCGATCATCGCGTAGATCGCTCGCCGTCAGCCGCCCGCTGGTCCGCAAACTCGCGGTACAGCGCAATGTCCTGGGCGCTGACGCCGGCATCGCCGGCCGAGGTCAGCCCGACTGAATTCATGTGCGCGAGCGCCGCCGCGAGCGCTGCACGCCGCTCCTCGTCCGCTGCCGGCGGCACGGCCTTGCCGACCAGCTCCATCGCATTGTCGACCAGCACGCCATCCGGGTCGCCGTTCGCATCATGCTCGATGCGCCCGCCGCTGGGGATCCGCTGTCGAGCGGGTAATGCCCGCGATGCGCAACGCGGCCGTGTTCAGCCATTCGGCGTGTCCGTCGACGCGCTCGAGCACGGCGGGCCGGCCGCCGTAACCTGGTCGAGTTCGCCGCGGTCGGAAATCGCCCGAGTTTCCAGATCACCTGATTCCAGCCGCGACCCGTCAGCCATTTGCGTTCGGGATGCGCCTGGGCATACTTGCGCACCTGCCGCTGCGCCTCGGCCAGCGACCGCGTGCCGGCAAGATCGATGCGGGTCATTGCGGTGCCCATGCTGAGCACGTGCCCGTGGGCATCGATGAGACCCGGCAGCAGGGTCGCCCCATGGCCATCGATGCGCTGCGCCCGCGGATAGCGGGCGCGCAGATCGCGACCGTCGCCGGTCTGCACGACCTTGCCCGCATCGATCAGCATCGCGCCGAACCGGTTCAGCCCGCCGGCGGCGAGCGTGTACCCATGGACGTCGTCGATCAGCAGCGGTGCCGCAGGAGCCGACAGCGCCGCCGCGAGAAGACCGCCCGCCACCAGGCCCTGGACGATGCCGGCCATGCGCGGCCTATTCCTCGTCCTTCTTGCGGAACTTCTCGTGACAGGCCTTGCACGCCTTGCCGGTCTCCTGGATCGCGTCCCTGATCTTGTCGGCATCGCCGCTGTCGGAGGCGCTCGCGAGCGCCGCGGTCTTGTCAATCAGCGTCTGCAGCTTCTTCGCGAATTCATCGGGGTCCGTCCAGATCTCGTGCTTCGCGGCGGTGTGGTCCGCGCCGTCCGAGTCGGCCGGAAAGGCTTCCTTCAGCATCGGTGCGAGGAACGCGACCCGATGCGCGCGAACCTTGGCCTCGGCCGCGTTGAACGGGATCTTGCCCTCGGCCATCGCGCCGAGCGGTCCGAAGTTTCCGCCGAGCACCGTATACAGGCTCTGGCGGTAATCGACTTCCATCTCGCCCTTGGTCGGCTTCGGTCCGGCGTGGCCCAGCTGGACCGCAAACAGGGCCGCGGCGCCCAGCATGATGGAGCAAAACCCGATCGTCCCGACAGACTGCTTCATGAAACCACCCCTCGCTTGATGAATTCAGATTCCGCCAATGCAACAATGCAGGCAATTATGCCACAAGGGTCCGGACCACCGGCGCGGGGAGCTTGCAGATGGACAACGATAATCCGCCTTATGCGCTGAGCCGGCGGCGCCTGGTTGCGGCCGCAGCGGCCGGTCTTGGCCTCTCGGGTCTCGGCCTTGGCGCAAGGGGTGCACCGGTGCGCACCGCCACGAGCGCCCCGAGCCGCGTGATCATCGATACCGACCCGGGCGTCGACGACGCCTTCGCACTGCTGCTGGCGATGCGTTCGCCGGAACTGCGGATCGAGGCGATCACCGCGGTGGCCGGCAACGTACCGCTGGAACTGACGCTGCCGAATGCGCTGCGCATGGTCGAGATCGCCAGCCGGACCGATATCCCGGTCGCCGCCGGCGCCAGGGCGCCGCTGATGCGGCGTCTCGTCACCGCGGCCTATGCGCACGGCGAGAACGGTCTCGGCGGAGCCGTATTTGCGGAGCCGAAAACGGCGCCCGTCGCCGAACCGGCCGCCGACCTGATCCAGCGGCTCGTGCGCCAGTACCCCGGCGAGATCACGCTGATCACGATCGGCCCGCAAACCAATATCGCCACCGCGCTGAACGCCGATCCCGGGCTCGCACCCCTGGTGCGTGCGATCGTGATGATGGGTGGCTCGCTGTCCGGCGGCAACATCACGCCCGCCGCCGAATTCAATGCCTATGTCGACCCGGAGGCCGCGCGCATCGTGTTCCAGTCCGGCATCCCGATCACGATGGTTGGCCTGGACGTGACGCGAAAGACGACGCTGACCGACCAGCATGTCGCGACGCTCGAGGCCCACCGCAACCCGGTCAGCCAGGCAGCCGCCCTGATCGGCAGGAACGCCATCGCGCATCATCGCGCGCGTGCGCTGCTGTCGGGTCCGAACATGCACGACTCGGTCGCCGTCGCGGCATTCCTGCGGCCATCGATCATCCGCACCGAGCCGTACTATGTCGATGTCGAGACGAGCGGGGAGCTGACCTCCGGCGAGACGCTCGGGTACAGCGCGACTGCCGGCGACCTGCGCCGGATTCCCGGCGCCGGCGCTGCGCCCGAGATGCCCGTGCGCGGCTCGGCGCCGCCGCTCGGCAGCCTGAAATCCTCGCCGGTGCTGCGCGATCATCTCGAGCCGAACGCGCACGTCGCGCTCGACCTGGATACCGCGGCATTCTTCGAGCTGCTGATCGGCCGCCTCAGCGGCGCAGGCTGAGTCCCCGCATGCAACCCGACACCCTGCTGCCCGTGCCGGTCTCCGCAGCCGCCGCCCGGCGCATCGCCGCCGAGCTCTATGGCCTCGCCGCGCAGGTCACGCCGCTGCCCGGTGAATACGACAACAATTTCCGGCTGACCCTGCAATCCGGCGAACAGCTCGTGCTCAAGATCATGCACCCCTCGCGCGAGCGCGACCTGGTCGAACTGCAGTGCCGCGCCCTGCAGCACGTGGCCGGGCGCGCGCCACAGCTGCCGCTGCAGCGCGTGCGACTGACGCTGGCCGGCGAGGCAATCTCGGTCGTCGAAGCAGAGCCGGGTGTGCCGCAGATCGTATGGGCCGTCAGCTACATCGCCGGGCGGCCGTTCGCGAGCGCCCAGCCGAAGTCGCCCGGGCTGCTCGCGCAGCTCGGCGATTTTCTCGGCGCGCTGACCGCGGCGCTCGCGGATTTCGAGCATCCGGCCGCCGATCGCGAGCTCAAGTGGGATCTGGCGCGCGCGCACTGGATCGGCGCGCACCTGGCCGATATCGGCGCTGCGCCGCGCCGCGCCATCGTCGCGGCGTTCATGGCGCGCTATGCAGCCGAGGTGCAGCCGGCGCTGCCGATGCTGCGCCGGAGCATCATCCACGGCGATGCGAACGACTACAATGTGCTCACCGACGCCGCCCCCGCGCAGCCGCCGCGCATCGCCGGCGTGATCGATTTCGGCGATATGCACCGTGGCATCACGGTGGCCGATCTTGCGGTGACGATTGCCTACGCGATCCTGGGGCAGGATGAGCCGCTCGCCGCCGCCGCCGCGGTGGTCGCGGGATTTAATCGCCGGTTCGCGCTGACCGATGCGGAGCTGGCCGCGCTGTTTCCGCTGATCACCGCCCGCCTCTGCGTCAGCGTCGTCAATTCGCAGCATCGCCAGGCGCTCGCCCCGCAGGACCCGTACGTCACGATCAGCGAAGGCCCGGCGTGGGCGGCGCTCGAGTCCCTCGCCGCGGTCAACGCAAGGTTCGCGCATTACACGTTCCGCAGCGCCTGCGGCCGCGTACCGGTGCCGCATTCGCCGGCAATCCTCGACTGGCTGCGGGCCAACGCCGCGTCGTTTGCCGCCTTGATGCCGCGGCTCGACGACGCGCTGGTGCTGGACCTCGGCATCGGCAGCCTCTGGACCGGCGCCGATCCCGCGGTGCTCGGGGAGGCGGCGCTGACGGCGCGCATCGACGCGGCCCTGCGCGAGGCAGGCGCGGGCGTTGCCGTCGGGCGCTACGACGAGGTGCGTGCGCTGTACAGCGGACCGGCGTTCGGCGACGCAGCACACCCGACCCGGGAGCGGCGCTGCGTGCACCTGGGGCTGGACCTGTTCGCCGCCGCCGGCACGCCGGTGCATGCACCGCTCGCCGGCACCGTGGTCGCCTGCGCCAATCATCAGCGTGCGCAGGATTACGGCCCGGTGATCGTGCTGCGGCACGAGACCGGCTCCGGCGGATCGTTCTGCACGTTGTACGGGCACCTGAGCACGGCATCGCTCGCTTCCCTCAAGGCCGGTCAGACCGTGGCGCGCGGCCAGGTGATTGCCGCGATCGGCATAGCTCGGGAGAACGGCGGCTGGACGCCGCACCTGCATTTCCAGCTCATCACCGATCCGCTGGACCTGGGTACGGATTTCCCGGGCGTGGCCCGTGCCAGCGAGCGTCCCGTGTGGCTCTGCCTGTCGCCGGATCCGAACCTGATTGCGCGCATCCCGGCCGCGCGATTCCCGGCACCAGAGATGACGGCGCCGGACTCCCTGGCCGAGCGCAGGCGGCGGCTCGGTGGAAACGTCAGTCTCAGTTACCGCAGGCCCGTGAAGATCGTCCGCGGCTGGCGCCAGTACCTGTACGATGAGGCCGGCCGCGCCTATCTCGATGCCTACAACAATGTGCCGGTCTGCGGCCACAGCCATCCGCGCATCGTCGAGGCGGTACAGCGGCAGATCGCGCTGCTGAACACGAACACCCGCTACCTGCACGACAACGTGCTGCGTTACGCCGGGCGGCTGACGGCACTGCTGCCGCCCCCGCTCAGCGTGTGCTATTTCGTGAACTCCGCGACCGAAGCGAACGAACTCGCCCTGCGCCTGGTGCGGACCCGGACCGGACGCGACGACATGATCGTGCTGGAGCACGCCTACCACGGCCACTCGACTTCGCTCATCGACATCAGCCCCTACAAGTTCGACGGCCCGGGCGGCGGCGGCCGCAAGCCCTGGGTGCACGTGGCACCGATCGCCGATGATTACCGCGGCGCGTACCGGCGCGGCGATGCGGACGCCGGTCCGAAGTACGCGGCTCACGTCGCGCGGATGATCAGCGACGGCGTGCGCCCGGCCGGATTCATCGCCGAGAGCCTGCCGAGCGTCGGCGGACAGATCGTATTTCCGCCCGGGTACCTGGCGGGGGTGTACCGCGCGGTGCGCGCCGGCGGCGGGTTGTGCATCGCCGACGAAGTGCAGACCGGGTTCGCGAGATTAGGCCATCCTTTCTGGGGCTTCGAGACGCAGGGCGTCGTGCCCGACGTGGTCGTGCTCGGCAAGCCAATCGGCGGCGGCTTCCCGCTCGGCGCGGTGGTGACGACGCCCGACATCGCCGCTGCTTTCGACAACGGCATGGAGTTCTTCAGCACCTTCGGCGGCAACCCGGTCGCCTGCGCCGCGGGACTCGCGGTCCTCGATGTGCTGCGCGACGAGCGGCTCGGCGATCAGGTGCTGCGGGTCGGTGAGCACCTGAAGGGGCGCCTGCAGCGCATGCTGGACATCAATCCGCTGGTCGGTGACGTGCGCGGCCTGGGGCTGTTCCTCGGGGTCGAGCTGGTGCGCGACCGCACGACGCTGGAACCTGCGGCCGATGAGGCGAGCTATGTCGTCAATCGCCTGCGCGAGGAAGGCATACTCGCCGGCACGGACGGCCCGCACCACAACGTCGTCAAGATCCGGCCGCCGCTCTGTTTCAGCGAAGCGGATTCGCGCCTGCTGGCGGACACGCTGGATCGGATACTGCTCGAGGATGGCCTCGCCCGCGGGGGCGGGCGATGAGCAATCCGCCGGCGCACTGAGCGGGCTCCAGGGAGACTCTGCACCGATTGCGCGCGGCGCTCAGCCGCCGTTCAGGGCGCGCAGGCGCTCGGGCGTGCCGACATCCTCCCAGGCGCCGTCATAGTGCTCGCCCGAGCAGCGCCCCGCCGCGATCGATCGCAGCAGCAGCGGCTTCAGCGGGAATACCCCGTCGGTGCAGCCGTCGAAGAAGCCGGGGCGGTACACGGCCAGGCCCGCGAACGTGTATCGCCGCGATGAGCCGGCCACGACGCTCATGCCCTCGAGACCGAAATCCCCGTCCGGGTGATGCGCGGGATTGTCGACCAGGACCAGGTGCGCATCCCGGTCGGCCCCGATCCGCAGGTTCTCGTACGGATACTCCGTGAACACGTCGCCGTTGACGACCGCGAACGGGCCCGGCACCAGCCATGGCAGGGCGCGGAATATTCCACCGGCCGTCTCCAGCGCAGCGGGCTGCTCGTCGCTGTAGCGGATCGCCACCCCGTAGCGCGCGCCGTCGCCGAGGTAGTCGCGGATCTGCCCACCCAGCCAGGACAGGTTCACGACCAGGGAGGTGATGCCGGCGTGCGCGAGCGCGAGCACGTGGTGCTCGATCAGAGGCCTGCCGCGCACAAGCAGCAGCGGCTTGGGCCGGTCATCGGTCAGCGGCCGCATGCGCTCGCCGCGACCCGCCGCCAGGATCATCGCTGCGCGCGGGCGCCCGGGGGAAGGAGGGTCCGGCATCGGCACGGGGGGCGCTAACCGGCCGCCGCGAGCGCGCGCGCCTGCGCGGCCGGGAAGGCCGGCAGGATCCGCGCCTCGACGAATTGCGCGAACTCCGCCGTCTCCGGGTACGCGCCCGCGACGCTCCTGACGTAGTCCAGCACGCGGGGCAGGTCGTGCAGGTACTGGCTCTTGCCGTCGCGGTAGTACAGGCGGCAGAAGATGCCGAGCACCTTGATGTGCCGCTGCAGGCCCATCAGGTCGAATGAGCGCAGGAAGCCGCGCTCGCCTCCCTCCAGCGCGAAACCCGCCGACAGCAGCATTTCCCGGTATTGCAGGGCCCAGGCGGCGACCTGTCCGGCAGGCCACGCGACATAGCAGTCCTTCAGCAGCGACACGGGATCATAGGTCACCGGGCCGCGCACGGCATCCTGGAAGTCGATGATGCCGGGACTGTCCTGCCCGGTGATCAGCAGGTTGCGTGAATGATAGTCGCGATGCACGAACGTCGCCGGCTGCGCGAGCGCCGCATCGACCAGGGTCGCGAACAGGCGCTCGAGCAGGCCGCGCTCCGCGGCATCGACCGGCTGCTGCAGGTGCCGGGCCAGGAACCAGTCGGGCAGCAGCTGCATCTCGCGGATCAGCGCCGCGCCGTCGTACGCGGCCAGCGCCTGCGCGCCGGCGCGCCCCAGCGTCTGCATGCGCACGAGCGCCGTGAACGCATCCGCATAGCGCGGCGCCGCCCGCTCCGGCGTGGTCAGCTCGGGAAGGTACAGTCGCGTGCCCAGATCGGTGAGCAGCAGAAAACCGCGGGATTCGTCGCGGGCCAGCACCCACGGCACGTTCAGGCCGATCCCCGCGAGCATCGCCGTGACCTGCAGGTACGGTCGAAGGTCTTCCCTGCCGGGCGGTGCGTCCATGACGATGAAGGACTCGTCGGCGCGCGTGACGCGGAAATACCGGCGAAAGCTCGCATCGGCGGAAGCCGGCTCGATCAGCGCCGGATCGAAGCCGAGGTCTTCGCGCAGCCACTGGGTCAGAAGCGCCAGGCGGGAGTCGCTCGGGACGTTCGCATCCATAAGGCGAAGTATAGCGACTATAATGCGCCGTCCCGCAACACTTCCGCAGGCATTACGCAGCCGATGACCGTCCACGCCAGAGTTGTATTCGCCATGGCCGGCATCGTGGCAAGCTTCGCGGCGCGCGCCGGCGACATCTGCCCCGCACCACCGCACTACACGCCGCGCACGGCGGCCGAGATCGCCGCCGACGATCATCTGATCCACATCGAAAGCGACGATGCCGCGGTCGGCGCCGACGGCAATGCGACCTTGAGCGGGCGCGTGGCCGTGCACCAGGGCGAACGCACGGTAACGGCGGACGTCGTCACCTACGACAAGACGACGGGGCGGATCACGGTGCGCGGCGCGGTCGACTTCCTCGACCCCAAGGTGCGCATCAGCAGCCAGACCGGCAGCTACGACCAGGCCGGCGGCGCCACGTTCGGCACCGCCGATTTCCAGCTCTTCGAGCGCAGCGGCCGCGGCTACGCCAGCGAGATCGACGTGCATCCGGGCGGGCGGATCAGCCTGGCAAAGACGGGCTACACGACCTGCCCGGCCGGCAACCAGTCCTGGCTGATACGGGCCGACTCGATCGACCTCAACACCGTGTCGCAGTCCGGCACGGCGCACGGCGTGACGCTGGAATTCCAGGGCGTTCCGGTCCTGTACACGCCGTATTTCTCGTTTCCGCTCGGCGACGAGCGCAAGAGCGGCTTTCTGTTTCCGAGCATCAACCATTCGGGCACGAACGGCGTCGACCTGCCGGTCCCGTATTATTTCAACCTCGCGCCGAACTACGATCTGCTGCTGACGCCGGAGGAACTCAGCGCGCGCGGCACCGAGCTCGGCGGCGAGTTCCGCTACCTGACGATGCAGTCGCACGGGCAGGTCGACGCGACATATCTGCCCGACGACCGGCAGACCGGCAGCGCCCGCAGCTTCTTTCGCCTGATCGGCATCACCGAGCTGTCGCCGCACACGCGCCTGGACGTGGACGTGGCGAGCGTCAGCGACAGCAACTACTTCCAGGATTTCGCGGTGGGCTCCACGCAGACCAGCGTCACCTACCTCGAGCGGCGCGCCGACCTGCTCTACGAGGACGACGCGTGGAAGGTGCGCGCGCAACTGCAGAATTTCCAGACGATCGACATCAGCGTCGATGCGGCGGAGCGCCCGTATTCGCGCGTACCGCGCGTCGATGCGCAGGGCCTGTGGCCGCTGGGCAGCGGCTTCGAGTTCTCGCTGGCCAGCGAGGCCGTGAACTTCCTGCGCGACGTCGGCCCGTCCGGCATCCGCCTGGACCTCGCTCCCGAGCTGCGCTGGTCGCTGCGCAGCGCCGGGTACTTCCTCGAGCCGTCGCTCGGCTGGCGCTTCACGCAGTACGAGCTTCAGGATGCGACGCCCGGGGATCCCAGCTCGCCCTCGCGCACGCTCCCCTACGCGCGGCTGGACACCGGCCTGATATTCGAGCGCGATTCCGGCGCCGGCGGCCAGCGCAGCCAGACGCTGGAACCGCGCCTCGTGTACACCTATGTGCCGTACCGCAATCAGGACAGCCTGCCGATATTCGACACGGCGCTGCCGGATCTCAATCTCACGGAGCTGTTTCGCAGCAACCGCTACGTCGGCGCGGACCGGATCGGCGACGCCAATCAGCTCAGCGTGGGCGTCACGACCAAGCTGTTCGACCAGAACTCCGGCCAGCAATACCTGTCGGCGACGCTCGGCCAGCTGCATTACTTCACGGCCCCGCGCGTCACGCTGCCGGGCGAGACGCTGCCGAGCAACCAGATCACCGATTACGTCGGCGAGCTGTCCCTGACCACGTACCGGAACTGGAGCGTGACTCTCGATTATCAGTGGAATCCGAACAACAGCAGGACCGGCAAGTCCGAGGTGCTGCTGCAGTACCGGCCGAACGATTCGCAGGTCGTGAACCTCAGCTACCGCTACCAGCCCAACCTGCTGGACCAATGGGACGGCTCCTTTGCGGTGCCGCTCTCGAGGCGCTGGAACGCGGTCGGTCGCCTGGTCTACTCGATGAAGGAACAGGAACTGCTCGGCCAGACGCTGATCCAGCTGCCGAAGCAGACCATCGAGCAGGTGGCCGGAATTGAATACAAGAACTGCTGCTGGAAGGTCGAGATCGTGCAGCGCCGCTATGTCAACAGCCGCAACATCAACGTCATCAACAACAATGCAGTCGGCGCACTGGACACCTCGATTGCCGTACAATTGGAACTGATCGGACTCAGTTCGGTCGCAAGACCAGGGAACTCCTTCCTGGAACGAGCGATTGGCGGCTATTCACCGTACGGACCGGCACCCTAGAGACATTCATTCACTATGCTAAAAGCTATTGTTTTTATTGGTTTTTTTACCGCGGAACTGTGTCTTGCAGGCCTGGCCTCGGCGCAGACGCGGGATCTCGGCGTGCACGGCGAGATGCTCGACCGGATTGCCGCCGTCGTCAACGACGGCCTCGTGCTCAAGAGCGAGATGGACAGCCAGATCGACTCGGTGACGAAGCGCCTCGTGGAGCAGAAAGTCGCCCTGCCCAGCCAGAGCGTGCTCAGGCAGCAGGTGCTCGAGCGCCTGATCCTGCAGGAAATCCAGATGCAGCGCGCCAAGAAGATCGGGCTCAACATCTCCGACGAGCAGCTGAACGGCACGCTGCAGGATGTCGCGGCGCGCAACAAGATTCCGTTCGACCAGCTGCCGACCACGCTGGAGGCCCAGGGCATCGAATACAAGCAGTATCGCGAGGCGATGCGCAAGGAGCTGACGCTGAGCACGCTGCGCGACCGCGACGTGATCGCGCGCATCATCGTCACGCCGCGCGAGATCGACCAGTTCCTGGCGAGGCAGGACAACGCGGCGGCCAACGACGAGTTCAACGTATCGCATATCCTGCTGTCGCTGCCCTCGGCCGCGACGCCGCAACAGCTCGACGACATCTCGCGCAAGGCCAATGACATCGCGGCCCGCGCGGAAAAGGGCGAGGATTTCGGCCAGCTCGCCATCGCGAATTCCAATGGCCAGACCGCGCTTGACGGCGGCCAGCTCGGCTGGCGCAAGGGCAATCAGCTGCCGCAGTTCATCCTGGAACTCGTGACCAGGATGAAGCCCGGCGACGTCAGTGCGCCGGTGCGCACGCCGAGCGGCTTTCATATCGTGCGGCTCAATGAGCGGCGCGGCGGAGACACCAAGGTCATCATCAACCAGATCCACGTGCGCCATATCCTGATGAAGACGAACGAACTCGACGACGACGAGACGGTCAGGCAGAAGCTGAGCAAGCTGCGCGACCGCATCCTGAAGGGCGAGGATTTCGCGGGCATCGCCTCGACCGCGTCGGAGGACCCGGGCTCGGCACCCGACGGCGGCGACCTCGGCTGGACCGGGCCCGGCGCGTTCGCCCCGGAGTTCTCCAAGGCCATTGCGGACCTGAAGGACAACGAGATCAGCGAGCCCTTCAAGACCCGCTATGGCTGGCACATCGCGCAGATGCTGGGTACGCGCAGCTACGACAGCACCTCGGACGTGCGCCGGCAGCGGGCCTTTGCCGCGATCCGCGAAAGCAAGGCGGATGAGGAAACCGAGCTGTGGCTGCGCCGCCTGCGCGACGAAGCCTTCGTCGAAATCAAGCTCTAAGTGCGCGACGGCTGCCGGCCTTAAGTGTACCTGCCGCGGATCGTCATCACTTCGGGAGAGCCGGCGGGCATCGGCCCCGACACCTGCGTGATGCTGGCGCAGGCGGACTTCGACGCCGACCTGATCGTCGCCGGCGATGCGGGCCTGCTGCGCGCGACGGCGGCCGCGCTCGGCCTGCCGCTCGAGCTGCAGGTCTATGAGCCATCCCTGTCACGCAGGGCCCACCGCGCCGGCTCCATGCGCGTGCTGCCGTTGCCGACGGCGCAGCCGGTGATCGCGGGGCAGCTGGACAGGCGCAACGCCGCGTACGTCATGCGGATGCTGGATCGCGCCTGCGACGGCTGCACGAACGGCGAATTCGCGGCGATGGTGACCGCGCCGGTGCAGAAGAGCATCCTGATCGAGGGCGGATTTCCCTTCGTCGGTCACACCGAGTACCTCGCGTCGCGCACCCGCGCGGCGCTGCCGGTGATGATGCTGCTGGCCGGGGACGTGCGCGTTGCCCTGGTCACGACCCACCTGGCGCTGGCCGACGTGCCGAAGGCCATCACCCGCGAGCGCCTGGCGGCGACGCTGCGCATCGTGCATGCGGACCTGGGGCGATATTTTCGCCTGGACGCGCCGCGCATCGCGGTGCTGGGGCTCAATCCGCACGCCGGCGAAGGCGGACACCTGGGGCGCGAGGAGCTCGACGTGATCGAACCGGTCATCGCCGAGATGCGGCGCGCGGGGCTCGACGTGCGCGGGCCCGTGCCGGCCGATACCGCGTTCACGCCGCATTTCCTCGCGACCATCGACGTGATCGTGGCCATGTATCACGACCAGGGGCTGCCGGTGATCAAGCACCTGGGATTCGGCCATGGCGTCAACCTGACGCTGGGCCTGCCCATCCTGCGCACCAGCGTCGATCACGGCACGGCACTGCCCCTTGCGCGCACCGGCAAGGCCGATGCCGGCAGCCTGCGCGCGGCGCTGGCGCTGGCGATCGAGCTGGCCGGGCCGAACGCCGGTCATGCAGCCGCGTAAACGGTTTGGGCAGCATTTCCTGCACGACCCGTCGGTCATCCGCCGGATCGTCGATGCCATCGCGCCCGCCGACGGCGAGCGCCTGGTGGAGGTCGGCCCCGGCCGCGGCGCATTGACCTGGCCGCTTCTCGAGCGCGCGAAGCGCCTCGATGTGGTCGAGATAGACCGGGACCTCGCGCAGCTGCTGCGCGCCGATCCGCGCGCCGGCGCCGGCCTCGGCATCCATGTGCAGGACGTCATGGACCTGGATTTCAATGCCCTGCGCGGCGCCGGGCCGAAGCTGCGCGTCATCGGCAACCTGCCGTACAACATTTCAACGCCGCTGCTGTTTCACCTGCTGCAGCAGCGCGAAGCGATCGCCGACATGCATTTCATGCTGCAGCGGGAAGTCGTCGAGCGCATGGCGGCCGCGCACGGCACGCGCGAATACGGACGCCTGACGATCATGATCGCCGCGTACGCCGAGGTCTGGCGCCTGTTCGACGTCGGCCCCGGCGCCTTTCGTCCGCCGCCGAAGGTCTGGTCCTCGATCGTGCGCCTGCGCCCGGCCGCAACCCCGCGCTTCCCGATCGGCGGCGATCGCGAGCTGCGGATCGTCGTCAGCGCCGCATTCTCGCAGCGCCGCAAGACCCTGCGCAACGGCCTCAAGGGGCTGCTCGGCGATGCCGACATGAAGGACTGCGGCGTCGATCCCGAGCTGCGCCCGCAGATGATCCCGCCCGCCCAGTGGGGCCTGCTGGCGGCGCGCTATGGTGACCGGGAGCGCAATTCCGGCGCCGGCATCCCGTAGCCGCGGCCACTCGGCTATACTCGAATCGCATGCACAACTACCGGAAAATCCTCGCATTGATGGATCTGTCCGACGCCAGCGCCCAGGTGGCCGCGGCAGCGCGCGACATGGCCGCCGGGACCGACGCCGAGATCATCGCCCTGCACATCGTCGAGTTCATCCCCGTGGAACCCATGGGTGAGACGCTGATGCCGTCCGTGCAGATCCAGTCGGACCTGGCCGTGCGCGCGCGCGAGCGCCTCGCCGAGACGGCGCGCAATGCCGGCATGCAGAGGACCCGCTGCCGCGTCGAGATCGGCAACACGAAGGCGCAAATACTGCGCGTGGCCGCCGAGGAAGCGGCGGACCTGATCGTGCTCGGCAGCCGGGAGCGGCACGGCCTCGCAATCCTCGTGAACTTCACCGAAGATACGGTTTTACATGCCTCCCACTGCGACGTACTCGCAATCCGCCTGAAATGACCCTGAATCCGAAAATCCGCGTCGACGTCGAGACCGCCTACGTCGAGGAACAGTCCGACCCGCGCGACAAGCGCTTCGTATTCTCCTATACGATCACGATCCGCAACGAGGGCGCGGTGCCGGCGCGGCTGCTGACGCGCCACTGGATCATCACGGACGCCAACGGCAACGTCAAAGAAATGCGCGGCGACGGCGTCGTCGGCGAGCAGCCCTACCTGAAGCCCGGCCAGGGATTCCGCTATTCGAGCGGCGCGGTCATCGAGACGCCCGTCGGTACGATGCAGGGCAGCTACCAGATGGTGGCCGACGACGGTCACCAGTTCGATGCCCCGATTGCCCCATTCAGGCTGGCGATGCCCGGAGTGCTGCACTAGGGCCTGTGCGCAGGGCCTGGTGCAGCTGCTGACGATGGCCGTCTACGCAATCGGCGACATCCAGGGATGCGACGCGGAGCTTGGCGAGTTGCTGCGCAGCCTGCGTTTCTCGGCGGACCGCGACCGGCTCTGGTTCGTCGGCGACCTCGTCAATCGCGGGCCTGATTCGCTGGGCGTACTGCGCCGGGTCCGCGCACTCGGCGAGGCGGCAACCGTCACGCTCGGAAATCACGACCTGCACCTGCTCGCCGTGGCTTGCGGCTGTGCGAGCCTGCGCCGCAGCGACACGCTGAACGAGGTGCTGGAGGCCCCGGACCGGGAGGCCCTGCTCGACTGGCTCGTCACGCGCCCGATGATGCATGTCGATGCGCAGCTCAACTGCGCGCTGCTGCATGCCGGGCTCGTGCCGGAATGGGATATTGCGACGGCATCGGCCTGCGCGCGCGAGCTCGAGGATGCGCTGCGCCGCGATCCGCGCGGGCTGTTCGAGAGCCTCTACGGCGACCAGCCGGACCACTGGGATCCGGCTCTGCGGGGCGCGGACCGGCTCAGGTTCATCACCAACTGCCTGACGCGGCTGCGCTGTCTCGATGCGGACGGACGCATGGCGTTGCGCGCGAAGCAATCCCCGAAGAAGGCCGCCGCGGCCGGCCTCGTGCCGTGGTTCGAGGCCCGCGACGCGCGCTGGCGCGGCACGCGCATCGTCTTCGGCCATTGGTCGACGCTCGGCTTTCACAGCACGGTGGACGCCGTCGGACTCGATACGGGCTGCGTCTGGGGCGGGAGCCTGTCGGCGCTGCGACTGGACGCGCCGCACGCGATCCCGGTCGCGGTCCGATGCGCTGCCAGCGCCGCAATCGCGGCCGACTGAGCGCCGCGAATCAGCGCTGCGGCGCGCCCGACGCCCGGGCGGGCGCGACCGGCTTCAGCACCTCGCCGCGAACCCAGTAATGGCTGCCGCTGAGCTGGTGCGGTATGCAGGTCACGTCCTTGCGGACATTGCGCGTCACCAGCTTCGGCAGGACCTGGCGCACGAACTCCTCGACCAGTTCGCAGTCGCCGGGCTCCATGTTGCGAAACGCGTCGGTCGCGAGCGAAAATTCGGCGAATTGAGCCGCCACCGGCGCCAGGTCGCCAGGATGCAGCGGCTTGTCGGCGGCATCGGGCATCGACGGCGCCGAGAAGTCCAGGTGCACGGTCGGCGAGCGGGTCGGCGGCGCTCCGGGACCGCCGAAGTCATCGCACGGCACCACAATGGCCCTGACGTCATGGCGCGCACCCAGATTGCGCAGGATCGCGCGCAGCTTGTCGCGGATGCCCTCGCAGCTGTAGCGCGAGGTCCGGCCAAAATAATCGAAGTCGATGCGCTGCTCCTTCCAGACCGCCGCAACCGGCGAATCATCCTCTGCATGGGCCGATGCCCCCGACAGCACGGTCGCCGCGACCGCCACGCCGGCCACCAGCTTCAGACACACATTTTCACTGAGCGCGCGCATACCGGACCCGATGGTCGCATGGAAACGGTGATTACCGTTATGAGTCTTGAGACAACCGGACCGGCGCTTAAGTTTCATGACGGGCGCCGGGCGCCGGGCTCCGCGCCGCGTTCCAGCGTGACGAACGAGTAGGCAAAGTTGTTCCGGTCGTCGGCTTCATGCCGTTCCCGTTGCGTCTCGCGCCATCCGGGCGAGCGCCAGCCGTCGAAAAACGCATCCCCGTCGCCGATCCGCGTGTGCACGATGGTCAGGTGGATGCACCGGGCCAGCGCGATGGCCTGCCGGTAGACGTCCGCGCCGCCTATCACCATCAGCGGGCCGTCGGTGCCGGCCGCCGCCAGCGCCTCGTCGAGCGAGCGCACGATCGTGCAATCCGCTGCGGCAAACGCCGCCGATCTCGTCAGTACCAGGTTGCGGCGACCGGGCAGGGCCCTGCCGATGGATTCGAAGGTCTTGCGGCCCATCAGGATACTGTGGCCGAGCGTGGTCGCCTTGAAATGCCGCAGGTCGCCCGACAGGCGCCAGGGCAGGCCGTTGTCGCGTCCGATGACGTCGTTTTCCGCGACCGCCACGACGAGCTCGACCGCGGTCGGCTGTGCCGTCATGCGCCGCGCCGCGGACTGCGCGTCAGACGACCTGGCATTCTTTCAATATCCAGTCGGTCAGTTCCTGCAGGTCCTCGCGCTTGCGGTCTTCGGGCCGCTGCAGCAGGACATAACTCTCATTGGTCGTCAGCTCCGCATCGAACAGCTTGACGAGTCCGCCGGCGGCGAACCGGTCCGCGCTGAGGCGTGCGGGCACCAGCGCCACGCCGACACCCTGCTCGGCCGCGAGCACGACCGCGGACATCGTGTCGAGGCGCACCAGGCGGTTGGGCTTGATCGGTTCGATGCCCAGCCCCAGCGCCCAGCGCTCCCAGGCGTCGCGGCGCTCCTCGTGAACGAGCAGCGTCCTGCCGTTCAGATCGCGATACTCGCCGATCGGATGGTCCTGGCGGAACGTCGGCGAGCACGCGGCGATGAAACTCTGCGCGAAGAGCTCGTGCACGACCAGCTCGTCCCATGGTCCTGCGCCGACCACGATCGACAGGTCCGCTTCCGGCGGGTGCGTCTTCGGCGCCGAATAGGTGGTCTCGATGCGGATATCGGTCTCCTCGCGCGCCTGCGAAAATGACGCCAGGCGCGGCAGCAGCAGTTCGTTCGCGAAGAACGGCGGAACGTTCAGGCGGATGATCGTGCGCCCGTAGCGCACCTGCAGCTGCTCGGTAACCGATTCGAGCTTGGAGAAGATATCGTTGATGTGCTCGAGATAATGCGCGCCGGCGTCGGTCAGCGTCAGCGTGCGTGCGCCGCGCGCCCCGCGCTCGAACAGCGTGACGCCGAGCTGCTCCTCGAGCGCCTTGATCTGGTGGCTCACCGCGGACGGCGTGACGAACAGGTCTTCGGCAGCCGCCTTGAAGCTCTGCAGCTTGGCCGCGATCTGGAAGGTCTTCAGAAATCTTAGGGAAGGGAGACGCATGGCTTTCACAAACGCATTTTCAATTCGACTCACGCAAAGTTTATGCCAACGGCATTAATACACCTAATCGCCGCCGGACGGCGACACCGGTTCACGGCGTGCAACATTTCAGCGCCTGGCGGTGCATCGGCTGCACGGTTTTGGCGCACGCCGTCGGCGCCGCGGCTGCGCGCCCGTGCGTCAGCGCCGCGCGGCCCTGCGCCCCGCCGTGGCCGCCCTGCGCTTCGGCGTGGCCGCCCTGCGCTTCGGCGGCTCGAGCATGCTGCCGCGGCAGTGCATGCCGCCGCAGCGGCACGCGAATACGGCGTCGACATCGGCCGGATCGTCGCCGTCCCGCTGGATCTGGTAATCGTAGTTCAGCTCTTCGCCCTTCTGGATGGTGCGCAGTGCCTTGATGAACACGCGCCGCGCTGCCGTGGTGCTCTCGCAGTTCGGATCGCAGGCATGGTTGATGTAGCGGGCCTCGTTCCCGCCGACGCCCGCATCGATGACGGTGCGCGAATCGACCGTGAACAGGAACGTATGGCCGTCGTGCGCCGATTTGTCCTCGTAGCGCGCATTGGCCTGCGCGTGCGTGACCCGCTCGCCCGTGTATTCGATCACGGTCGTGCCCCGGCGGATGCGCCGCAACGCGAATACGCCGAATCCGTGGACCCGGGAATTCCTGACTTCAATCAACGGCGTGCGCCGGGAACTGGATTTCTTCTTCATGGTTGATCAGACGGCGATGGGTGCCTTGATGGCCTCGTGGTGCTGGTAATTCTGGATCTCGAAATCATCGAACGCGTATTCGAACAGCGTCGGCGGGCGACGCTTCAGCAGCAGGCGCGGCAGCGGGTATGGCGCGCGCGACAGCTGCAGGTCCACCTGCGGCCGGTGATTCAGGTACAGGTGGCAGTCGCCGCCGGTCCACACGAAATCGCCGGCCGCGAGGTCGCATTGCTGCGCAACCATGTGCGTCAGCAGCGCGTACGAGGCGATGTTGAACGGCACGCCCAGCAGCGCATCCGCGCTGCGCTGGTACATCTGGCACGACAGGGTCCCGTTCGCGACATAGAACTGGAACATCACGTGGCACGGCATCAGCGCCATGCGGGACAGCTCCCCGACGTTCCAGGCACTGACCAGCAGCCGGCGCGAGTCGGGGTTGGCGCGGATCTGCGCAACGACCTCGGCAAGCTGGTCGATGTGGCGGCCGTCGGCCGTCGGCCAGCAGCGCCACTGCTTGCCGTAGACGGGACCGAGGTCGCCGTTCGCGTCGGCCCATTCGTCCCAGATCGTCACGCCGTTCTCGCGCAGGTAGCGGACGTTGGTTTCGCCGCGCAGGAACCACAGCAGTTCGTGGATGATCGAGCGCAGATGCAGCTTCTTCGTCGTCACCAGCGGAAACCCCCGGCTCAGGGGGAAGCGCATCTGGCAGCCGAACACGCTCAGCGTGCCGGTGCCGGTGCGATCGGCCTTCATTTGGCCGGTGTCGCGGATATGGCGGATGAAGTCGAGGTACTGCTGCACGCTCAGCTCCAGTTGCCGCTGGCCTGGTTGCGGCGGTACGCGAACGCCAGCGTCGCCGCCCCGATCACGATCATCGGGGTCGTCAGCAGCATGCCCATCGTCAGCCAGTCGCCGGCCAGGTAGCCGATGTTCGCGTCCGGCAGGCGGACCCACTCGACCGTGAATCGCGCGCATCCATAGACGAGCAGGAACAGGCCGGTCGCGGCGAGCCGCGGTCGTGGCCTGCTGGTGAAGAACCACAGGATCAGGAACAGCACCAGGCCCTCGAGCAGCGCCTCGTACAGCTGCGACGGGTGCCTCGCAACCAGTTCGCCGTCCGCACCGGGAACCAGGAAGGCCCACGGCACGTCGGTCGGCTTTCCCCACAGCTCGCCGTTGATGAAGTTGCCGAGCCGGCCTGCCAGCAGGCCGATGCCCGGCAGCGGCGCCAGGAAATCGAACACGTCGGCGATCCGCTTGGCCCGGGTGCGCGCGAACAGCATCGCCGCGACGAGCACGCCGACGAGTCCGCCATGGAACGACATGCCGCCGTCCCAGATATGGAAGGCGTTGCGCCAGTCTTCCGCGATGACGTCATGGCCGTAGAAGATGCACCATCCGGTGCGGCCGCCGAGAATCACGCCCATCGCGCAATAGAAAATCAGATCGTCGATATCCAGCGCGGTCCAGGTCGCGCCGGGCCGGCGCGCGCGATAGCGCGCCAGCAGCCACGCCGCGACGAATCCGACCAGGTACATGATCCCGTACCAGTGCACGCGCAGCGGACCGATGCCGGCGAACGGGCCGATCGACACGGCAACGGGATCTATATGCGGATAGGTGAGCATGGCGGCAGCGACCCCATTATTTCAGAGTGTCATTGACGCGGCAAAAATAGGCCTTCAGGTAGCGCGTCTCGCTGATCGCCGGATGCACGGGGTGATCCGGCGCCTGGCTGCCCGTCCAGAGGATCTGCAGCTGCTTGCCGGCGCCGCGCGCCGCCCTGCCCAGGACTTCCTGAAGCTCGGCGGCACCGACGTGAAACGAGCACGAACAGGACACCAGGATCCCTTCGGGCGCCAGGATGCCCATCGCGAGCTGGTTCAGGCGCTTGTACGCTCCCAGGGCCTTCGGCAGATCTTTTTTCCGCTTGGCGAATGCGGGCGGATCGATGATCACGACATCGAAGCTGGCCCGTTCGGCGATCAGCGCCTCCAGCACGTCGAACGCATCGCCCTTGCGCACCTGGATCTTCAGCCCGTTGAGGCCGGCATTGCGCTCGGCAAGTTCCAGTGCTGCCGCCGAACTGTCCACGCAGCACACCTCGCCGGCACCGCTGTGCGCGGCGCGCAGGCCCCAGGCGCCGACATAGCTGAAGACATCGAGGACCCGGGCCGCGGGGCGGATGTACCCCGTCAGCGCACGGCGATTGGCCGCCTGGTCGAAAAACCAGCCGGTCTTCTGGCCTTCGAGCAGCGGCGCATGAAACTGCAGCCCGTCCTCGACGATAAGCGCGCTATCGGCGGCATGTCCGACCGCATGCTCGGTGTAGGCCGGGAGTCCTTCCATCGTGCGGGCACTGCCGTCGTTCTTCAGCAGCACCGCCTCCGGATGCAGCACCTCGACCAGCGCCTGCAGGATCGCACCCTTCAGGCGCTCCATGCCCGCAGTCGCCATCTGCACGACACAGGTGGACCCGAACCGGTCGATCACCAGGCCCGGCAGGCCGTCCGATTCCCCGTACACCAGGCGGTAATACGGATGCGCGTACAGGCGCTCGCGCAGGATGAGCGCGTGGCGCAGCCGCCCGGCGAACCAGGCGGCATCGGGCATCATCCAGGTGCCGAGCAGGCGTGCGCAGATCAGCGACTGCGGGTTGACGTAGGCGAGGCCGAGCGCCCGGTCGTTGTGGGCCAGCACCCGCACCAGGTCTCCGGGCGCGAATTTCGCCAGCGGCGTCTGCTGGATATCGACCTCATTGCTGAACACCCAGAGGTGTCCGGACTGGAGGCGGCGATCTTCGTTGCGCTTGAGTCGCAGCGCAGGCAACTGCGCGACCGGGCCGGTATCGTTCATGCGGCATTCTACCCGACGTGGGCGTGCGGCATGCAGTGATAAAGCCGCAGCGGTGCGTGCGCCGATGCGCTGTCCCGCTGCACCGCGGCCAGCGCCGGCCATCCGAGGTCTGCGCCCGTGACGAGGTACTCGACCGCCCCGAGCGCACAGGTCTGGCGCAGCTGGGCGAGCGACGGGTTCAGGACCGTGCCGCCGCTGTTCCATCCCATGAACACCTGCGCAGGCAACGCCGGATCCAGCGCCGCGGCGCGGCGCGCGAACTCGAAGGCGGCGGCACGCGAGAACACGAGCCCCGAGGTCTGGATCACGGACAGGTAACTCGGCCGCTCGAGCAGCAGCCAGGTCGCGATCGGGGATTCGGGAAACAGCACCTCGGCGTCCGGCGGCAGCGCCGCGCGCAGCGGCGCGAATTGCGCGAATCGCTGCGGCGGGAATTCCCGCGCGCTCCACGAGCGCCACGTGAGGGGTGCGACGCTGATGCAGGCCGCCGCGCCCGACGCCGCCAGCACGATCCATACGCCCCTGGCGCAACGCCGGGTGCCGAGCCAGACGAGACCCGCGGCGATCGCGGCCGGCACGCTGCCATCGTGCACGAGGCTCATCGCTTGGCGGATCCACAAAGGCACGCCGGGCTCCAGGTAGTACGCCTCGCTGAACTGCAGATCGGAGGCCAGGCGCCAGGCGGCCGCCAGGGCCAGCAGCAGGCAGGCCCCGTAGAAGACCCAGCGGGCGCGTGCCGGGGCCAGCCGTCCCATGAGGACGCTGGTCACGCCGAGCAGGACCAGGGCCTGCAGTGCGAATTCGTTCGACGCGAACAGCCACGCCGCCAGCAGCACGGCGCAGCGGGTCCGGCCAGCAAGACCGGACTGCCAGCCGCGCACGACGATGAGCGGCAGCAGGACGGCGGCCACGGCGGTACCGAGCCACTGGCAGCGCCACGGCTGCAGCTGCGTGGCCAGCACCAGATGCAGCTGATCGCAGGCAATCCAGGTGAGTGCGAGCCCGCCCAGCGTCGTGATCAGCGCCACGCGGCACAACCGTTGCACGGGCGCAGCGAGCGACGCGTCGAGGCCGGCGATCAGCGTCGCGAGCATCACGCCACAGCGTGCCCAGTCCTCCAGCTGCCAGTGCTGCAGGAACAGGTACGGACTGCGCGCGTCGACCAGCTGCAGCCACGACGAGTCCATGCGCGCCAGCGCGAACGCGGCAAGGCCGAGCGCAACGAGCGCCGCCACGAGCGCCGCCCGCGGATGCGGTATCGCGACATAGGCGCACAGCAGCGCCGCAATGCCCGCCAGGGCAATGATCGGATGCACGAGCGCCGCCAGCACGACCAGCGCCAGGGCGAGCACGCGCCGCTCGCGCAGCATCGCGGCAAGGCCGGCGAGCACCAGGGCTTCGGCAAGCATCCTCGGGGTGAGGAACGGCTCGATGCAGGTGAACACGCGGTCCGCGCCGTAGTAGCCCGGAACCGCGACCAGCACGGCAACGCCCAGCAGCGCCATCCGCGCCGGCATCACGCTGCGGGCGAGCAGCCAGGCCGCGGCAAACACGGCGAGCTGGAAGCACAGCGCCAGCACCGCCGCAGCCGGCTCCACCCCGAGCACCTGGATGACCCCGGCGTAGAACGGGCTGAAGACCGTGAAAGCGTCCTGCGAACCGAAGCGCAGGAAC
Source organism: uncultured Gammaproteobacteria bacterium (assembly GCA_963706815.1). Taxonomy (GTDB): domain Bacteria; phylum Pseudomonadota; class Gammaproteobacteria; order Steroidobacterales; family Steroidobacteraceae; genus Bog-1198. Next base: position 431,640 of record CAVPNS010000002.1, on the reverse strand, counting down.
ACATCGTGGGCGAGCGTCCCGGGATGCAGGTGCGCCATCGCCTGCAGCGTGTACAGGCCGGCGTCGTGGAACAGTCCGCGATACGGATGCGACAGGGCCCACGTGAGCACGCACAACAACAACAGGGTCGCGACTACCATGCCGCCATTATGTCCTGCGCCTCCACCGGCTGCGCTATGATTCACGGGTACCGACGTCGATCCCAGGACAAGAATGCCAAGTGCCGATCAGGTTCGCGCGAGCCCCACCCCCCTGAAGCCGATCTTCGTGTTTGGTGTCCTCGCACTGGCGCTCGCACTGCGCATGGCGCACCTGTCCAGCGCCATGCTGAGCCCGCTGAGCTACCAGCCGGGACCCGACGAGGATTACTACCAGCGGTTCGGCCAGGCCGTCGCGGCCGGCCATGGCCAGATGAGTCCCGAATTCACGTTCATGGACCCTGCGTACGGATACCTGCTGGGCGGGATATTCAGGATCCTGGGCGTCAACCTGTTCGCGGTGTACCTGCTGCAGGCACTGCTCGACACGGCGACGGCCTACGGCATCTGCCTGATCGGCCGGCAGCTGGGCCGGCCCCGCGCCGGCCTGTACGGCGCGCTGCTGTACGCGCTCACCGCCACGGCGATCATGTTCAGCGCGACCATGCTCAAGGAGACCTGCGTTGCGAGCTACCTCACGTGGTGGATTGCGGGCGCGCTCGCCGCGATCCGCACGCGGAGCAGGCCAGCGTGGCTGGCCTTCGGCGTGTATTGCGGCATCGGTGTCGCATTGCGTTCGAACCTGATCCTGATGGGCCTCTTCGCGCTGCTGCTGCCGCTGTCGTACACCCCCGCGGACGGCGGACGGGCCAGATCCTGGGCGCGGCTTGCGCTGCCGCTCATCGCCGGCATCGCACTCGCGCTCGTGCCGTGGTCGCTGCGCAACGCGCAGGCGGGCGTCGGCCTCTCGCCGCTGCCGCATAACGGCGGGATCGTGCTGCATCAGGTCTACAACGAGGCGAACCCGGACTCGGCGATCTGGATTCCAGGCTGGGTCAACTACCTGCATCCGAGCGAGATCTGGCGCGGTTACGCAGCCGAGGCCAGCCGCAGGCTCGGCCGGCCCGCCTCGCCGGCGGAGGTCGATCATTACTGGCGCGATCAGGCGCTCGAATTCATCGGCAATCATCCCGGCGAGGTGCTGCGCGACATCGGCCGCAAGAGCCTCGCGTTCCTGTCGGACACCGAGATCCCGAACAATCGCTCCGCCGCGGAGGAGCGCATGTTCTCGCCGGTGCTGCGGATCCTGCCGAGACCCGCGCCCTGGCTGCTGGCGCTCGGACTCGCGGGGCTGCTATGGCTTGCGCTCGAGGATCGGCGCTGGCCGATCCTCGCGGCTCCGATCGTGCTGTCCTGGGTCATGGTGGCATTGTTCTGGGCCGAGGACCGCTTCCGGTTCCACGCGATGGGCGCCCTCGCCGTCGGCGCCGGCGTATGGGTCGACCATCTCGCCGCGAGCCTGCGCGAGCACCGCCTGCGGCTCGCCGCGCTGTTCGCGGCCTGTGCCGGGTTCATCGCCGCGGCATCGATCTGGCTGGGCAGTGCTGCGCCGCCGCCCGCGATCCGCTGGGATCACATCGTCTGGGGCTACCTGAAGATGGGCAGGGGCGCCGAGGCCGCCGAAATCGCCGCGCGCGTCGTCCGCGAGCAGCCGGACAACGCCTCCGTGCTCGAGGCCGCGGGCGTCATCGCGGCGTCGCAGGGCAACTATCCGCAGGCGCGCGGCTTCCTGCTGCGCGCACTCGACCTGCGTCCCGCCTCGCATGTCGGTCATTTCAACCTGGCGAAGGTGTACCTCGCCGAAGGCGATCGCGCGCGCGCGGCCGAACAAGCGCAGATGGCGCTGCAACTGTATCCGGCGCCCGAATACCAGGAGCTGCTGGAGCGGATCGGGAGTCCGCAGTAGCGCTGCGGCCATGAGTACCGTGGACCCGTCCGCCGCGCCCCTGCTGGCCAATCCGGCCGGGCCGCTGCGCATCGGCGCCCATGCCCCGGTCGGCGCCGGCGGCATCCGCCTGTCGCTGGTCGTTCCGACCTTCAACGAAAGCGGCAACGTTGCCCAGCTGGTCCGCGAGCTCACCGAAACCCTGGACCGGGCTCCCGGCTGCACCTACGAGATCATCATCGTCGATGACGACAGCCCGGACCGGACCTGGGAACTGGCGCTGTCGCTGGCGCGTGATGTTCCGAACCTGCGGGTCATGCGACGCACCGACGAGCGCGGGTTGTCGACGGCGGTGATCCGCGGCTGGCAGGTGGCGCGCGGCGATGTCCTGGCGGTCATCGATGGCGATCTGCAGCATCCGCCGGAAATCCTGCTCGCGCTGTGGGCGGAGCTGGAGCAGGGCCGTGAGATGGCCATCGCGAGCCGCCACGTCGAGGGCGGCGGCGTCAGCACGTGGTCGCTGTGGCGCCGTGTCGTGTCGCGCAGCGCACAGGTCCTGGGTCTCGTGATGCTGCCGGGCGCCGTGGGCCGGGTCGGCGACCCGATGAGCGGCTACCTGATGGTGCAGCGCGTGGCCGTGCAGGGCATCGACCTCGATCCGCTCGGCTACAAGATCCTGGTCGAGCTGCTCGGGCGCTGCCGGTTGCGCTCGATCGCCGAGGTTCCGTATGTGTTCCGCGAGCGCGCCGCCGGGCACAGCAAGCTGACCCGCAAGGTGTACCTGGACTACGTGCGTCACCTGCTGCGGCTGCGTCTGGCGGGCCTGCCGCTGGACCGGTTCCTGCGTTTCGCCTGCGTGGGCCTCTCGGGGGTCGTGGTGGACATGGGCTTCCTGTACCTGCTCAGCGACCCCGCGGCGCTCGGCTGGGGACTCACGCGCAGCAAGCTGATCGCGGCGGAGCTCGCGATCATCAACAATTTTCTCTGGAACGACGCGTGGACGTTCCGCGATGTCTCGCGCACGCAAACCGGCTGGCGGCAGCGCGCGCGCCGCTTCGCCAAGTTTCAGGCGATCTGCCTCGCGGGCCTGGTGCTGAACACGACGCTGCTGAACCTGCAGTTCAATGTGCTCGGCATGAACCGATACCTGGCCAACGCGATCGCGATCGCGGCCGTGACCGGCTGGAACTTCTGGCTCAACCTGAAGCTCAGCTGGCGGGTGACGACGCGCTAGCGTGCGCAACCCGGCGGCGCGCGATGGTCACCATCGCAACACCGGCGCCGATCAGCAGCGCGGCGCCCAGTTCCCCGGCACCAGGGCGTTCGCCGAGGAATTGCGCGGCGAGCGCCAGCGTCGTAACCGGGATCAGCGCCGACAGGGCAGCGCCGCGCGCAGCACCGAGGCTCGCCACGGCGCGGTTGAACGCGAACAGGCCGGCAATCGTCGTGAGCAGTCCCTGGTACAGGGCCTGCAGCGCAATGTCCGCGAACGGCGCGGTGCCGATGGCCTTCGGGATCACGGCGACGTAGACCGGCAGGTACAGCAGCGCCGAACCCACGGCGACGATCGCGACTCCCTGCAGAGGATCGATCGCGGCCCGGCGCATCAGGATCACATAGCCGGACCACAGCAGCGCCGCGACGAGGAACAGTCCCTCGCCGATCGGCGCGGCCACGCCGCCGATCACCAGCGTGCCGCCGAGTATCAGCGCCGTGCCGGCCCATGCGGCCGGGGCAACCGGTTCCTGCAGGATCCAGATGCCGAGGATCGCCGTGAACACCGCCGTCAGGCCCGGAATCAGCGCCGCAGCATGCCCGGCGGGCGCGAATCGCAGGCCCTCGGCGACCAGCAGCGCGTAAGGGGCGCCGGCTCCGGTGATCGCGAGCGCAACGCCGCCCCAGCCGAGGCGAGGCAGGGCCCAGCCCCGGCGCCACACCACCGGCAGCAGCACGAGGCCCGCCGTCGCAAAGCGCAGCGCCGTCACATCGTACGGGTTCAGCGTCGTGCGCACGCCGAGGCGCAGCAGCACGAACGAACCCGCCCAGATGCCGACCGCCAGCACTCCCCACAGCAGGCCGACCAGCCGGCCCTTTGCCGGGGGCGGCGCGGACGGCGCATCTGCGGTAGGCTTGGGCCGGTATGAAGCAGACATTTGTAGCGCGCGAGTTTAACGTACCCGAACGGCTCGAACACGCGCTGTTCGTGCTGCGGCCGCTGCGCATCACCGACATCGTCAAGGATTACGATGCGGTGATGAGCAGCGTCGCGCACCTGCAGGGCGTCTTCGGGCCCGCGAACGACTGGCCGCGGGTGGATTTGTCCCTGGAGCAGGACCTGATCGACCTCGGCTGGCATCACGCCGAGTTCCAGATGTGCAGGTCCTTCGCGTACACGATGATGAGTCCCGACGAGAGCCTGTGCCTCGGCTGCGTCTACCTCTATCCGACGTCGCTCCCGGGTTTCGACGCCGAGGCCTACGCCTGGGTCCGCTCCAGCCATGCGGCGGCGCTGGATGAGTCCCTGATGGCGGCGCTGCGCGCCTGGCTGAAGGACGCGTGGCCGTTCCGGCGGGTCGCCTTCCCGGGACGCGACCAGCCGTTTGAGCCCGGCTGAGTCAGACGGCCGCTGTCGGCCGCATGCTGCGGATCGCGCAGCGTGCCGCCCCCATCAGCGCGGTATTCGGATTCATGATCACGTGCACGGGCATCGCCGCGACGATGCGCTGCATGCGCCCTTTCGCGAGATAAGCACGCATGAAGCTGCCGTCGCGCAGCTTCGTGATGATCTTCGGCGCGATGCCGCCGCCGACGAACAGTCCGCCATAGGTCATGAATTTCAGCGCGACGTTGCCCGCTTCGGCCCCATAGATCGACACCAGCATGTCCAGCGCCTGCACGCACAGCGGCGAGCGGTTCTCGAGCGCCGCCTGCGCGATGCCCGCGGCCAGGTCCTGGCCGCGCAGCGACTCCGCGACCTCCGGCACTTCCTGCCAGCCGGGCGACTGGCACAGGAATTCGTAGATGTTGCACAGCCCCTGCCCCGAGACCAGCCGCTCGTAGCTGACCCGCCCGAGTTTGCGGGTCAGGTACTGCAGCAGGTCGATTTCCAGCGCGTTGCGGGGGGCGAAGTCGACGTGCCCGCCCTCGCAGGCGAACGGCCGGTGTTCCGTCCCATCCCAGTACAGCCCGGCCTCGCCGAGGCCCGTGCCCGCCGCGATGACGGCGGCATTGCCGGTTGCGCCGCTCTCGCCCGCGTTCAGCGTCTCGACATCTGCGGCACCGAGCGCGGCGACGCCCCAGGCATTGGCTTCCAGGTCATTGATCAGCGTGAATGACGCCAGCCCCAGGAGGCGGGCCAGCGAGGCGCCTTCGATGAACCACGGCAGGTTCGTCGTCTTGACGCCGCCGTCGTGCACGGGACCCGCGATGCCGCAGCAGGCATGCGTCGGCCGCAGCGCGTGCCCGGCGACGAACTGCGCAATGATGTCGTCGAGGCTCGCGAATTTCGCGCTCGGATAAGTCTGCTCGATCACCGCGCGCGGCGCACCGCCCGCCGGTTCGTAGGCGGCGAGGCGCGTCGAGGTGCCGCCCACGTCGCCAGCCAGGATCATGACGCGTGGTCAGCCTCGACCTTGATGATCGCCGGTCGCGCGGCCAGCCGCGCCGCATGCATGCCGAGCGCCGGCATCCGCGCGTACAGCGCGCTCTTCTCGCCCGGCGCCCATGACGCCAGCATGTACAGGTACAGGTCCGCCACCGAATAGTGGTCGCCGAGCACATAGGGCTCGAGACGCGCGCTGATCAGCTCGAGATGCGTCAGATAATCGGCCTCCGCCCGCTCCCGGATCCCGGCGGCAGCCGCCGCGCCGTCCGTCGAATAGCGGTCCGAATAGTACAGCCGCAACACCGCCTCATAGACGTTTGCCGACAGGAACACCATCCATTGCAGGAACAGCGCATGACGGCTGGTGCCGGAGCGCGGCGCGAGCTGCGCCTCGGGATGCGCCGCCGCCAGGTGGATCAGCATTGCCGCCGATTCAAAGATCACGGTGCCATCCGGCAACGCCAGCGCCGGCACCTTGCCCGTGGGGTTGATCTTGCGGTATTCGGCGATATCGGCCGGTTCCTTGCTGACCCAGATTCTTTCGTAGGGCGCGCCGCATTCCTCGAGCGCCGCCTGCACGGCAACGGAGCCGGATCCGCTCCATCCGTATAGCCTGTAGGGATTCGCCACCATGTTTCTCCTCATTTGACCAGCCAGCCGTAACGCGGGTCGCAGTCTACCTCAGCACCTCTGCCGGATGCTCGCGGCGATGCGCGCCTTCAGTTCCGCGTGCGCCGCATCCTGGTACGCCGGCGCGCGCTCCCAGTCGAGTGCCCAGGGCTGGGCGGTGCGCGTTGCGGGGCTTTCCGAGCGCTGGCGCGGAAAGAGATGCGCATGCAGCGCCGGCTCGACGTTGCCGAACACCGCGTAATTGATGCGTATGGCTGCCAGCACGTCGATCAGCGCATCGCCGACCAGCGCCATGTCGGACAGGAAATGCGCACGCGGACCCGCCTCCAGCGCATTCAGGTCGGGCACGACCGGATCCGGCAGCAGCAGGCAATAGCCGGGCAGTACCTGGCGCTCGCCCAGCACGACCCAGCCCGAGCGCAGCTTCAGGACCGCGGGCGGATACTCGCCCGTGCGGCAGCGCGCCACCATCCGGTGTATTGCGGTGGGCTGCGCATCCGCCGCCGCGGGTTGCTCGCGCATTCAGCCGCGCCAGGTGCGTACGGCGCCGGTGTCCAGATGCACGAAATCCGAGCGCCGGTAGAATCCCACGCCGCCGCGCGCAAGGCCCTGCGCGCACGCGGCAAGCTCGGCGCAGCCGACGCCGCGGAGGCGCACGTCGATCGCACGGCCGTCCATGTGCAGGCTGCGCTGCGCCACGCCGCTCGAGCGGCTGCGCAGCAGCGCGTTGGTCTGCGCGGACCGGTAGCCGGAGATCACGCTGAACACCGGATCGGCACCGAGCGCCGCGGCCAGCTCGTGCAGCCGGTCCATCAATGCCGGATCCATATCATGCTGCTCGCCGGTCCTGAAATCGCGCAGCACCTGCGCGATCCTCGTCATCGCGCCCGGCAGGTAGGACTCGCCGCACCGGTAGTCCAGATCCAGCACTTCGTCCGTGTGCAGGCTGTGCAGGGTCAGGTGCCGGACGGCCGCGCCGACGGGCGCGCCTTCATCGGCGCGTGCGCGCGACGCGCGCAGCAGCCCAGGGCCGGCACAGGCCATCGCCGCGCCCCATTTCAGGAACTGACGCCGTCCGGGACTCATGACTCATCATCCTCCGTCATCAGGCGGCCGCGCTCCATCGCCAGGATCGTGGCCTTCGGAAACAGGTTGAAATCGGTCGCGCTTGCCCAGGTGTAGGCGCCCATCGTGCGGCCGACGACCAGATCGCCGACTTCAAGCCGCGGCAGCGCGATATCCTCCGCAATGACGTCAATACTGTCGCAGGTCGGCCCGGCAAGCACCGAGGGAAATCGCTGCGCCGCAGGCACGAGCGCGTCCACCGGGTAGCTGGCGTGATCGTACAGCTGCCCGCTGTAGGAGCCGTACAGGCCGTCGTCGAGGTAATACCACCATTGCCCTTCGCGCAGCGCGCGGCCCATGACGGCGGCTACCGCCGATCGCCGCCGGCGCGACGATGAATCGTCCCGGCTCCGGCGATCGATGCGCAGCGCCGGCGGCAGCGGTGCCGAGCGCCGCGCGGATCGGCGCGCAGAACTCGCCGATCGGCATCGCTGCGCTCGAGGTAGTCGACCGGAAATCCCCCGCCGATATCCAGCGTATCGAGCGTGCGCCGGCGCTGCGCGCGCCTGGCTGCAGCAGTTCGCGGCAGACATCGATCGCCTCGACGTGCTTGCCGGGTGCGGTGCGTCTGCGATCCGACGTGGAACGACAAGCCCTCGACATCGATGCCGCAGCTCGCGCGGCCAGCGTGCAGCAGTCCGGCGCACCGCTCGCGGATCGCAGCCGAATTTGCGCGACAGGTCGCAGACCGCTCCGGGGCTGCGGAACGACACGCGGATCAGCAGCGAGACGCGGCCGCGGTAGTTCTGCGAACTTGCGCATCTCATCCGGATTGTCGGCGACGAATATGCGCACGCCGAACGCGAGCGCGGTGCGGATGTCGCGCGTCACGCTTGATCGGGTGCGTGTGGATGCAGCGCTCGGGCGGCACGCCGAGTCGCCGCACGAGCTGCACCTCGCCGCTGGTCGCCAGATCGAAGCCAGCGCCCTCGCTCGGCCAGCGTCCGCACCACGGCAGGCGTGCGGCAGCGGCTTCAGCGCGTAATGCAGCTCGACGCCGGGCAGCGCGCCGGCGAGCAGCGCGTACTGGCGCCGCACGCGCATCAGGTCGATCACGAGCAGCGGCGAGCCGAATTGCGCGGCCAGGCGCTCGATGCGCGGATCGAACGGTCGATAAACGCGCATCACTGCGTCAGCGCGCCAGCGTCATCGCGGTCGCGTGCGCCGCCGGCGCGCTGCAGCCGGTCCAGCACCGCGTTCCACGCCTCGTCCGCCGGCGGCGCCTCGACCAGGATCCGGTCGCAAGAGAGGCGGTCGAGCGTGCGCAGGTTGTCGTACAGACTGTGCGCGTAGGCCGCCGGCTGCGCCCCGGCATCGATCCACGTGACCTGCGGCGCCAGGCGCCGCGGCGGCATGCATGCGCGAGCACCGCCACCCGCTGGCCGCGCCGCGGCCAGCTGCGCCGCCTGCTGCGTCGAGCGCGTCGCCGGCGACGACCTGCAGTGGCGTGCGCGGCGCGTAGTGCTGCGGCCGGTCGCCGGATGAGCGCGGCGCGGCGCCGATGCCCTCATCGAGCCTGCCGACGATGCGCTCGATCTGCGCGCGCGTGATCGATCCCGGCCGCAGCAGGCGCACGCCGCCGTCGAGGCACGCGACGATCGTCGACTCCAGGCCGATCTGCGATTCGCCGCCGTCCAGCAGCACCGGCACGCTGGCGCCGAACTCCTCGCGCACGTGCTCGGCACGCGTCGGGCTCAGCCGACCGTAACGGTTCGCCGACGGCGCCGCGATGCCGCCGCCGAAGGCCGCCAGCAGTTGCTGCGCCATCGGGTGCGCCGGCACGCGCATGCCGATGCTGTCCTGTCCGCCGGTCACCGCGGTATTGACGTGCGCCGCCCGCGGCAGCACCAGCGTCAGCGGACCCGGCCAGAAGCTCGTGCGCCAGGCGCGCCGCGACCGGCGGGATGTCCCGGGCCCACTCTCGCCAGTTGCCGCTCATTGCCCAGGTGCACGATCAGCGGATGATCCGCCGGGCGGCCCTTGAGCGCGAAGATCCTGGCCACGGCAAGCGCATCGGCGGCATTCGCGCCCAGCCCGTAGACGGTTTCGGTCGGAAAGGCGACCAGCTCTCCGGCGCGCAGCGCCGCAACGGCGCCCGGTCGATGTGCGCTGACGCGGCCACCGGCCACGTCAGGACGGATCCAGTGCGATGCGCCGCCAGCTGCCGTCGGCCTGGCGGTCCAGCTCATAGGCCGGCCAGTAGTGCCTGTCGAGCTTGAGCGTGATGACTTCGGTCTGGTTATTCCAGCTGACGGTCTTGAGCCTGACGGAACCATGGTCCGGCTTGCCGCGGACTGCCGAGACGAACGCATCGAGGTCCGGCGTGGCTGGCCGTCGACTTCGGTGATGCGCCGGCCCGCATACAGGCCGTAGTGCGCCGACGGCGAGCCGTAATTGAAGAAGGCGACGAACACGCCCTCCGGTGCGATGCCGCGCTGCAATGCCATGGCGCGGTGGGGCGCCTGCAGCGTGGCCCCGGCCCATTCGAGCACGCGATCCATGTCGCGTCCGTTCAGCGGGACCGTCGCCAGCTGCAGCGTTTTCTCCGCGCCGTCGCGCCAGATCGTCACCGACACCCCGGGCCTCTGCACCGCGCGCTCAACCTCGCGGAACCGGTCCACGACCTTGCCGTCGATGGCCAGTACCAGGTCGCCCGGCTCGAGCAGCGCGGAGGCCGGCGACCCGCCCACCAGCCGGTCGATCGACAGGACCTGGCGGTGCCGCGGATCGTGATCCTCGAAGCGCCGCACCCAGGCATCGGAGAGGCCGAGCTTGCGCGCACTGGCGAGCGAGATCAGGTCGAAATCCGCTTCGAACGAGTACAGCGTGCGGTTGGCGCCGACCACGTCGATCATCTCGGCGACGATATCGGCCGGCATGCCGTGATTGTCCTGCTCGAGTTCGCGCGTGGACTCGAACGCAAAGCTCGACCACAGGCCCAGCACGTCGCCGTTTTCATCCGCGAGCACCCCGTCGAAGTCGCCCGGCGGATTGATCAGGTTGATCGCCTCGATGTTGCTGTCGCGAAAGCGCAGCGTCCTCGACAAGGGAAACGACAGCACCTCGAGGCTCGACACCTGCGTCTTCTGCGACATGATCCGCGCGTCGTTGTGGGCGCCGACGACCCACACCTCGTCGCCCGCATGAAGCTCGCGCGCCAGCAGCGTCGCGGCGCGCACCGGCGTCGCGCCGATCGACTTCGGATCGTAGGAGACGACGGCGAGGTTGTGCAGCGGATGGATGAATTCCACCTTGCCCGGGACTTCCACGGCGCCGCCGAACGTGATGCGCACGTCCCCCATCGCAACCGGCACCGTGTTGCGGTCCACGACGACGTATCCGCGGCGGGTGTCGACGATCAGGCCGGTGCCGGTATAGTTCTTCTCGTTGACGCCGGATACGACGTAGGGCATGTCGAAGTTGACGGTGACCAGCGACGGCGCCAGCCGATCGATGCGCGCATCGCCGGTGGCCGCGAACTGCGTCGTCGCGCCCGGCACGGGGCCGGGAGCGGCCCAGCGGCCAGTTCCTCGCAGGGCCACAGGCCGGCATGATCGTCGCGCCGGCACTTGCGTGCCGGGAACCAGCGCCGGTCCATGCGCACGACCTTGAGCTGCGCGGCGCGCGGATCATCGAGCGTGACGTAACGGACCGCGGCGCGGTCGCCGTCGGCCAGCTGCGCGAGCGCGGCTTCGAAATCGGCCAGGCGCTCCACGCGCCGGCCGTTGAACGAGCTGATCAGCGCGGCCCGCGGTATGCCCGCGCTGCTGAAGACATAGCCGGGATTCGCGACGAAGATGCCCTTGATCGGCAGATCGTAATGACGCGCCAGCTGGTAGGACACCGTGTGCACGACGGCCTCGCCGAACTCGATGTACTCGTCGGGCGTGATGGCGTGCAGGTTCCCGCTCGTCAGGGTGTTGCGGATGGTCTCCGCACCGCGCCGCACCACGACCTCGACCGTGCGGCCGACGTGATCGTCGAGCACCTTTTCGAGCGAGAGGAATTCCGGCACCGGCTTGCCGTCGATCGAAATCAGGATGTCGCCGGGGGCGAGCTTGCCGTCCGCCTCGCAGCCGGGCTGCACCTCCGCCACGACGAGCATGCCGGTCAGGCGCGGATAGGCGCGCCGCATCCTCTCCTCGGTCAGTTCGTCCATGCCGAGGCGCCGCAGTTCGTCGTAAGGCGTGTACCTGAAGGTTGCCTCCAGCGTACCGCGCGGCACCGGCGCATCCGCCTCGATGAATTTCAGCGCGCGCACCACCGCGTCGAGCGGCAGGTAGAAGCTGGTCTGCGCGCCGGTCGCGCCGCCGGCGTTCAGCGCGACGACGCGGCCCTCGATATCGATGACCGGCGAGCCGGACGAGCCGCCCGACGTGCCGGAGGCGGCCTGCAGGTAGAAGGTGTTGAAATCGTTGTATTTGCCGTAGCCGTAGGCGGGTGCCTCCCGGTCCAGGCGCGCGAGCGTGCCGGCCAGGATCGACAGCTGCTCGCCGGCGTCGTTGCCGACGACGCGGATCTCGCGGCCGACGACGGCGCCAGCCGGGTACAGCGGCAGCGTCGCGGGCTTGATGAAGCGCAGCTTCGCCGGATCATAGCGATAGATGCCGAAGTCATGCACCGGATCGCGGTACACGGGCCACAACCGCACTTCCTCGCGATTCTGGAAGATCGCCTGGGCCGTGACCGGGCCGGGGGTGACGACGTGCCGGTTCGTCAGGATCAGCCCGCGCTGCGCGTCGATGACGAAGCCGGTGGCCTGCCCGGTCGAGTTCCATTCGGTATCGAAGGCCCGGGTCGAGTCGACCTGGATCGAGACCACGCTGTTCGAGATGCGCGCGAGCGTCTGCGCCCAGTTGGCCGTTTCCCTGGCGGGCTTGTGCGTGCCGGCCGCCAGCACGGGGCCGACCGACAGCAGTACGAGACACCAGGTAGCAAGGGGACGCAGCATAGGGGTCACCGGAAATGATCGAACAGCACCAGCAGCCACACGGTGCCCAGCAGCAGGAAACTCAGCAGAACCGCCGCCGAGCCCATATCCTTGGCCATGCCCGCGAGCCGATGGCGCTCCATGCCGGAACGGTCGACCACCGCCTCGACGGCACTGTTCAGCAGCTCGACGATCAGGATCAGCAGCATCGGGCCGACCAGCAGCGCCCGCTCCACGCCGGTATGGCCGAGATACAGTCCCAGCGGCACGACCGCGACGGCGAGGCCCGCTTCCTGGCGGAATGCCGCCTCTTCGCGCCACGCCTGCGCAAATCCCTGCATGGAATAACCGAAGGCACGCAGCAGTCGCGTGATGCCCGTCGGCTTGAGCCGCCCGTTCATGCGTTCATGGATTCGGCGGCCGGCTTCCACACGAGGTCGAGCTGTTTCGCGGCGCGCACGTCATCGAGCCGCCGGACCGGCATTGTATGCGGCGCCGAGGTCACCGTGGCCGGGATCTCGGCCATTTCGCGCAATATGTCGCACATTGCGTCGCAGAACCGGTCCAGGTCCTCCTTCGCCTCGGTCTCGGTCGGCTCGATCAGCAGGCATTCGGGTACCAGCAGCGGAAAGTAGGTCGTCGGCGCATGGATGCCGTAATCCAGCAGGCGTTTGGCGACGTCCATCGCGCTGATGCTGTACTGGCGGTGCTGGCGCTTCAGCGTGATGATGAATTCGTGGCTGGCGCGCCGCGCCGGATAAGCGGCATCGAAGCCGGCCGCCGCAGCGCGCCGAGCAGGTAGTTGGCGTTCAGCGTCGCAAATTCCGCCGACGCGCACCATGCCGTCGCGCCCGAGCATGCGCATGTAGACGTACGCGCGCAGATTGACCCCGGCATTGCCCATGAACGCGGACAGCCGGCCGATCGACTGCGGCAGGTCGCGCTGATCCAGCCAGCGGTAGCCGCTCCCCGCCTCCTGCCTGACGATCGGAATCGGCAGGAACGGCAACAGCCGCGCGCCGACGCCGACGGCGCCCGAGCCCGGGCCGCCGCCGCCGTGCGGCGTCGAGAAGGTCTTGTGCAGGTTCATGTGAATGACGTCGAAGCCCATGTCTCCGGGGCGCACCTTGCCGAGGATCGCATTGAGGTTCGCGCCGTCGTAATACAGCAGTCCGCCGGCATCGTGCACGATCGCGCGCGACCTCGTCGATCTTGCGCTCGAATACGCCGAGCGTCGACGGGTTGGTCAGCATGATGCCCGCGGTCTTCGGCCCGACCGCCGCGCGCAGTGCGTCGAGGTCCACGTCGCCGTTGGCGTCGCACCGCGATTTCCCGCACCACGCAGCCGCACATCGCCGCGGTGGCCGGGTTCGTGCCGTGCGCCGCCTCCGGCACGATGATCTCGTTGCGCGCGAGCGTCGCCGCGCGCGCGATGATAGGCGCGGATCATCGCCACGCCCGGCGAACTCGCCCTGCGCGCCGGCCATCGGCGTCAGGCCACGCCGTGCATGCCGGTGATGGCCTTGAGCATTTCCTGCAGCTCGTACATGCAGGCGAGGAAACCCTGGCCGATGCGCTTGCCGGCGCGAGCGGATGGCGCCCGAGGAACTCCGGCAGCATCGCCGCGGGTTGCACGCCTTCGGGTTGTATTTCATCGTGCAGGAGCCGAGCGGATAGAAATGCGTGTCGATCGAGAAATTCAGCTGCGAGAGGCGCGTGTAATGGCGCACGGCCTGCAGCTCGCTGAGACGCTCGGCAGGGCCGGCGGCGCGCCGCGCCGCAGGTGCGGCGGCACGCCGGTGCCGGCGCCGGCGCGCCGTCCGCGCCGGCGCAGCAGGCGGGAACTGCGTCGGCGCCTCGCGCCCCGGCTCGCTGAGCTCGAAAATCACCGGCTCGCGCAGCGCCTTGCAGGCCTCATTGTCCGCTGCGCCCATGCCGCCTCCCGCGCTCATGCGGCGCCGCCCGCGGCGGTGCCGGTCCGCTGCAGCTCGGCCAGAGCGCTCGCATAGCGCTCGATGTCCGCCTCGGTCTTGGTCTCGGTCGCGCAGACCAGCAGCGCATGCGCCGAGCTCCGGATAGTACCCGGCGAGAGGTCGAGTCCGCCCAGGATGCCGCGTTGCGCGAGCGCCTCGAGCACGGGTGCCGACCGGGCGGTCCAGCGTGCAGCACCGCCTCGTGAAAGCGGCGGCCGCTGAATGCGCTTTCGCACGCCGGGTATCGCGCACAGTGCCGCCACCAGCTCGTGCGTGCGCTGCATGCACGCGGTCGCGACGCGCTCGAGCCCTGCGGCGCCCAGCAGCGTCATGTAGATCGTCCCGGCCATCATCAGCAGCCCCTGGTTGGTGCAGATGTTCGAGGTCGCCTTGCCGCGGCGGATATGCTGCTCGCGCGCCTGCAGGGTCAGCGTGAAGCCCGGGCGCCCGTCCAGCATCCACGGTCCGCCCGACGATGCGGCCCGGCATCTGCCGCACGTACTGCATGCGCGTCGTCATGAACCCGAAGTACGGGCCGCCGGATGCGAGCGGGCACGCCGAGCGGCTGGCCCTCGCCGACAGACGATGTCCGCGCCCGGTGCCCGCTGCCGGCGCCCCAGGCGCCGGGCGGCTTGAGCAGCGCCAGCGAGAGTCGGATTGACGACCGCGATCAGCAGCGCCCTGTGCGCGTGCGCCCAGTCGGTCAGCGCATCGACCTCCTCGAGCACGCCGAAGAAATTCGGCTGCTGCACGACCAGCGCGGCGATGTCCTGTCCGGAGTACGGCTGCAGCGCCTCGGCGCAGCGTACCGGCCGCTCGCGCGGTCGATAGTCCAGCGTCCTCGAGCATCAGCCTCCTGGTTGCCGACGATCGAGCGCGCCACCTGCAGGTAGGCCGGATTGACGGCGCGCGGAACCAGGATGCGCGCGGGACTGCGAGGCACGATTGGCGCGCACCGCCATCAGGCAGGCTTCGGCGAGCGCCGAGGCGCCGTCGTACAGCGATGCGTTGGAAACCTCCATGCCGGTCAGCGCGCTGAGCATCGACTGATACTCGTAGATCAGCTGCAGCGTGCCCTGGCTTGCCTCGGCCTGGTAGGGCGTGTAGGCGGAATAGAACTCGCCGCGCGTCGCGATCGCCCAGACCGGCGCCGGGATATGGTGCTCATAGGCACCGGCGCCGATGAAACACAGCGGCCGCCCGTCCGTCGCGGCCCGCTCGCTCATCAGGCGCCCGATCTCCATTTCGCTGAGGGCCGCGGGCACGCCCGACAGCGGTCCGGCGTGCAAAGCCGGCGGGATTTCCTCGAACAGCTCGTCGATGGAGCCGACGCCGATGACGCGCAGCATCTCGGCAACGTCCTCGCGCGTATGCGGAATGAACGGCATGGCGGCGGCTAGTGGCTGTCGTCGGCCAGCAGTTGCGCGTATTCGGCCGCGCTCAGCAGCCCGTCGCGCGCCGCGCCGGCGCGCGGCTCGATGCGCATCAGCCAGCCCGCGGCCATACGGGTCGCTGTTGACCAGTTCCGGCGCGGCCGCGACGGCCGCGTTGCCCGCGACGATCACGCCGTCGACGGGACTGTAGATATCCGATGCCGCCTTGACGGACTCGACGACGGCGCAGGCCTCGCCGGCACTGACCGCCCGCCCCGCCTGCGGCAGGTCCACGAACACGAGGTCGCCCAGCGAGCTCTGGGCGTGGTGCGTGATGCCGACTTCCACCTGCCCGTTGGGCAGCGAGCGCAGCCACTCGTGGCTGCGGGTGTAGCGCAGGTCATTCGGAATGTCGCTCAAGGTGTTTCTCCAAGTATCTCGTTTGAAATGAGTATCCGTCCATGCCGTACGAACGGCGGCCTGACGATCAGCGCCGCCAGCGGCCGGCCGCGAACCTCGACCTGCACGCGTCCGCTGGCGCCCACCGGCACGCGCGCGAGCGCAATCGAGCGCGCGACCGTCGGCGCGAACGAGCCGCTGGTGATCTCACCGGCGCCCCGTGCGGTCAGCACGTGCTGGTGATTGCGCAGCACGCCGCGATCCAGCAGCAACAGGCCGACCATTTCCTCGGTTTCGCCCGTGCGCCGCTGCTCGAGCGCCTTGCGCCCGACGAAGTCACGGTCCGCGGGCTCGAAGGCGACGGTCCACGCCAGTCCGGAGGCGAGCGGGTCGTGATTCTCGTCCAGGTCGTTGCCGTACAGGCTGAAGCCGGCCTCCAGGCGCAGCGTGTCGCGCGCGCCGAGACCCGCAGCGGCGATGCCCTGCGCAAGCAGTGACACCCACACGGCAGGCGCGGCCGCAGCGGGCATCGCGATCTCGAACCCGTCCTCGCCGGTATAGCCGGTGCGCGCAACGAAACAGCTCTCCAGATGCGTCGTGCCCAGCACCACCGGTCCGAGCTCGGCGGCAACGAACGGCGCCAGGCCGAGCAGCACGTCGCCGACGGCGCGCGTAAACAGCTGCGCCGTCCGCTCGCGCGCCTCGGGGCCCTGTACCGCGATCATCGCCAGGTCGTCGCGCTCGTGGATCTGCACCGCGAACGGCGCGGCCCGGGAGCGCATCCAGGCCAGGTCCTTCGCGCGCGTCCCGGCATTGACGATCACCCGGAAGAATTCGCCGTCCATGCGATAGACGATCAGGTCATCGAGTACGCCGCCGTCCTCGCGCAACAGGCAGGAATAAAGGCCCTTCCCGGGGGCATGCAGTCTGCCGATGTCATTGGCCAGCAGGCATCGCAGGAAGGGAGCCGCGCCGGCGCCGCGCAGGTCGACGATGCCCATGTGGGAGACGTCGAACTGTCCCGCCTCGCGGCGCACCGCGTGGTGTTCCTCGATCTGCGAGCCGTAATGCAGGGGCATGTCCCAGCCACCGAAATCGACGATCTTCGCGCCGAGCCGCGTGTGACTGTCATAGAGAGGTGTCTTCAGGCCCATCGCACCCTCGGTTGCCCGCGCAATGGCGCCGATGATACACGATCCTCTTTCGCGACAACGCACCTCGCGGGGTAGAATCGGCGCATGAACACCCGCACATCGATCGCGGCGACCGGCGTCGTCGCGCTGGGACTGCTGCTCGGGAGCTTCGCGGCGTCGGCACCGGACTCCGCCGGCGCGGACGCCAGGGCGCAGCTGGCGAAACTATACGATACCGAATGGCAGCGCTGGCTCCGGGAGGACCCGACGCTGGCGACCGCGGTCGGCGATCCGCGCTACAACGACCGCTGGCCGGACCTCTCCGTGGCCGCGATCGATCGCAGCGAGACCGCCGACCGCGCGGCGCTCGACCGGCTCGAGCACATCGATGCGACCGGACTGGCCGCGCCGGAGCGGATGACGTACGACATCGTCAGGCTGCAGTTCCAGCAGCGTCTCGCGGCCTCGCGCTTCAAGCCCTATGTCTACGCGATCGGCCATCAGGGCGGTCTGCAGGGAACGCCGAGCCCGCAAACCGCGAACGAACTGGCGGAACTTGCCCCCTTCGACACCGTCCGCGACTATGAAAACTGGATCGCGCGCCTCGATTCCTTCGGCGCCTACGTCGACCAGGTCATCGCGCTGCTTGAAATCGGCATTCGTGAAAAGCGGACGCAGGCGTGCGCGATCACTGCGCGCATCGCACCGCAGTTCGATGCGCAGCGCGTCTCCGCCCCTGCGGCGAGCCCGTTTTTCCAGCCGTTGGACCAGATGCCGGCGAACATCCCGGCAGCGGAACAGCAGCGGCTGAAGGCGGCGGGGGCCCAGGCGATCGCCAGGACGGTGCTGCCGGCGATGGCGCGGCTGGAGCGGTTCTTCAAAGGCCGCTACACGCCCGCCTGCCGGGCGAGCCCCGGGATATCGGCAACGCCGGACGGCGCCGCGTTCTATCGCAGCCAGATCGCCTACTTCACGACGACGGACATGACGCCGGATGCGATTCACGGGCTCGGCCTCAGGGAAGTGGCACGCATCCGCGGCGAGATGGACAAGGTGATCGCCGCGGTCGGATTCAAGGGGAGCTTCCAGGAGTTCTGCCATTTCCTGCGCACCGATCCGCAGTTCTTCTACAAGGATCCGACGGACCTGCTGCACGGCTACATGGTGATCGCCAAGGGCATCGATCCGAATCTGGTCAGGCTGTTTGGCAAGCTGCCGCGAACGCCGTACGGCGTTCGCCCGATCCCGGACACCAGCGCGCCGAGCGCGCCGACCGCGTACTACCAGCCGCCGTCAAATGACGGCTCGCGCGCCGGGTACTTCTACGCAAACCTGTACCGTCCGGAAATGCGGCCGAAGTGGGAGATGGAAACGCTGGTGAGCCACGAGTCGGTGCCCGGTCACCATCTGCAGATCGCCCTGCAGTACGAACAGGGTCTGGAGGTGCCGATGATCCGGCGCATGGCGCAGTTCACCGCCTACGTCGAGGGCTGGGGTCTGTACTCGGAGAGCCTCGGCTACGATCTGGGCCTGTACACGGATCCCTACAGCCGGTTCGGGCAACTGACCTACGACATGTGGCGCGCCGTGCGCCTGGTCGTCGACACCGGCATACACTCGAAGGGCTGGTCGCGCCAGCAGGCCATTGATTATTTCGCCGCCAACGCACCGAAGAGCGAGCTGGACATTGCGAATGAAATCGACCGGTATATTTCCTGGCCCGGACAGGCCCTCGCGTACAAGCTCGGCCAGCGCAAGATCATGGAACTGCGGGAAGAGGCGCGTACGCGGCTCGGCGAGCGCTTCGACATCCGCGAGTTCCACGACCAGGTGCTCGCGAACGGCCCGGTCCCGCTCGACATGCTGCAACGCAATGTCGAGGACTGGATCGCGCTGAAGCTGCGCTGATGCGCCGCGCCGGCGCGCTAGCCACCCGAACGTTTGGCCGGCAAGCCGGCCTTGAGAAGTTCGGCAACGATCGTGTCGCGATGATCCCCCTGGATCTCGATGACGCCGTCCCGGACGGTGCCGCCGCTGCCGCAGCGTTTCTTCAGCCGCGTTGCGAGCGCATCGATTTGCGCGCGGGCGAGCGGCAGGCCCGTGACCGTCGTGACGCCCTTGCCGGCCCTGCCCTGGGTTTCCCGGCCGACGCGGATCCTGACGGGCCCGGCGGCCCCGGGTGCGCCTTTCGGGCACACGCACTCGGGCACCGCCCTGCGGCAATTCGGACATAAGATCATGGCTGCCATTATCGGGTCTTTGGGCGTCGACGGCCAAGCTCGCCGTGGCATAAACTGGCGCGATGATTTCCCGCAGGCAATCCATCCAGGTCATGGTCGGTTCCGTGGCGATCGGCGGCGACGCGCCGATCGTCGTGCAGTCGATGACCAACACGGATACGGCCGACGTCGAGGCCTCGGCGCTGCAGGTCGAGGCGCTCGCTCGTGCCGGCTCCGAGCTGGTGCGCCTGACCGTCAACAATGACGAGGCGGCGGCCGCGATCCCGCGAATCCGCGAACGTCTCGATGCCCGGGGGATCGGCGTCCCGCTGGTCGGGGACTTTCATTTCAACGGACACCGCCTGCTGAAGGCCCATCCCGGATGCGCGCAGGCGCTCGCGAAACTGCGCATCAATCCGGGCAACGTCGGCCGCGGCAGCAAGCGTGATCCGCAGTTCGCCGAGATGATCGAGGTGGCGTGCCGGCACCAGAAGCCGGTGCGCATCGGCGTGAACTGGGGGAGCCTGGACCAGGACCTGCTGACGCGCCTGATGGACGAGAATTCGAAGTCCGCCTCGCCCAGCAGCGCGCTCGACGTGATGCGCGAGGCGATCGTGGTCTCGGCGCTGGACAGCGCCGCTCGCGCCGTTGAACTCGGCCTGCGCGCCGACCAGATCGTGATCAGCGCCAAGGTCAGCGGCGTGCAGGACCTGATCGCCGTGTACCGGAACCTCGCGGCGCGCTGCGCCTACCCGCTGCATCTCGGGCTGACCGAGGCCGGCATGGGCAGCAAGGGCATCGTCTCCTCGACCGCCGGCATCGGCGTGCTGCTGCAGCAGGGCATCGGCGACACGATCCGCGTCTCGCTGACGCCGGAACCCGGCGGTGACCGCAGCCAGGAGGTCATCGTCGCGCAGGAAATCCTGCAGACGATGGGTCTGCGCTCGTTCACGCCCATGGTGATCGCCTGCCCGGGATGCGGGCGCACGACGAGCACGTATTTCCAGGAGCTGGCGTCGAGGATCCAGGGGCACATACGCCAGCGCATGCCGGAGTGGCGCAGGCAGCGCAACGGCGTCGAGCAGATGACGGTCGCGGTGATGGGCTGCGTCGTCAACGGCCCCGGCGAGAGCAAGCACGCGAACATCGGCATCAGCCTGCCCGGCACCGGCGAGCGCCCCGTGGCGCCGGTCTACGAGGACGGGGCGAAGACCGTGACGCTGAAGGGCGAGCGCATCGCCGAGGAATTCCAGGACCTCGTCGAGCGCTACATCGAACGCACTTACGCGAGGAAATCCCCATGAACCAGCTCAGCGACCGGAAATGCGTTCCCTGCGCGGGCGGCACGCGGCCGCTCGACCCCGCCGAGGCGCAGGCGCAGCGCCAGGGCCTCGATCCCGCCTGGTCGGTCTCCGCCGACACCAAGAGCCTGCAGCGCTCTTACAAGTTCAGGGATTTCTACCGCACCATGAGCTTCATCGGCGCGCTCGCGCACATCGCCAACAGCGAGGATCATCATCCGGACGTGCAGTTCGGCTACAACTACTGCCACGTCACTTTCACGACGCACGCGATCGGCGGGCTGTCGGACGAACGATTTTATCTGCGCGGCGAAGCTGGACCGGCTTGCCTGAGAAACGCCGGCACGTCGCCGGCGAGTCCCAGCGCCTGCAGCGCGAATTCGCGCTTCAGCGCCGGCAGCCTGCCGACGAGGCTCAAGCCCGCGGCGCGCAGGCTCTGCGCGATCGTGTTGCTGTTCGAGAACAGGCGCTCCAGGCTGTCCATCGCCGCGGCCGCCAGCAGGTTCTCACTCCTGCGCCAGCGCTCATAGCGGCGCAGCAGGCGCAGGTCGCCCAGCGAACCGGGATCCGGCGCCGCGCCGAGGACGTCGGCCAGCGTCGCGCAGTCCAGCAACCCCAGGTTGAGGCCCTGCCCGGCCAGCGGATGAACCGCGTGCGCGGCATCGCCCAGCAGCGCCGCATGCGCAAGGACATAGCGGCTCGCGTACTGCAGCCGCAGCGGGAAGCGCGCGATAGGCGTCGTCAGCTCGCAGCGCCCGAGCACCCCGGCGCTGGCCTCGGTGAGCTCGGCGCCGAACGCACCCGCGTCCAGCGCGGCGAGCCGGGCCGCGTCGGCCTTCCCGGTACTCCACACGATCGAGGAACGCCCGTCAGGCAGGGGCAGGAACGCCAGCGGTCCCGTGCACAGGAACCGTTGCCACGCGGTGCGCCGGTGCGGCAACTCGGTGCGCACGTGCGCGACCAGCGCGTCCTGGTGATAGGAGTGGCCGGCCGACTCGATCCCCAGCAGCTCGCGCGTCCGCGACTCCACGCCGTCCGCGGCCAGCACCAGCGGCGAGCGCAGCTCGCGCCCGTCGGTCAGGCGCACCGCCAACCCCGCCTCGGCCGCGGCGACCGATTCGACGCCGGACTCGATCAGGATCGCGCCGGCCGTGCGCGCCCCCTGCAGGCACTGGCTCTGCAGCGCACGCCCCTCGACGATCGCGCCCAGATCCGCCTCGCCGATCTCGGCGCAGTCGAAGCTCAGGGAGCCACGGCCCTGCACGGTGCCGCTCTGGTCCCAGACGCACATGCGTTCGTAGGCGCAGATGCGCTCGGGCGGCAGCCGCTCCCACACCCCGCAGTGCTGCAGGATGCGCTGCGAGGCACGGCTCAGCGCGAATACCCGCAGATCCCAGTCGGCGCCCGGCACCGCCGGCGCCGGCAGCCGCCCGGCAACCACCGCGATGCGCCCCGGCTGCACGACCTTGCGCCCGATCAGCAGCGCCGCGGCCACGGTGCCGACCACGCCCGCCCCGACCACGACGACATCGATGCTCTGGCTCATCGCAGCAGCACTCCGCGCGCGAGTTTCGGGATACGGCCCGTCGCGCCGGTGCTCAACGCAGACAGCGCGGACTTGGCCGGCGGCAACAGGTCGAATGCCAGCAGCGCGAGATTGCGCAGCCGTCGCACGGCGCCGAGCGGACTCGAGAATACGCGCACCAGGCCGTCGGTGAACGCAATGATCGCCCGCCGGTCCTCGGCGCGCCACGCATCGTACGCTGCGAGCAGTGGCGCAGCGCCACAATCGGCGTCCACACCCCCCGCCAGAACGTGGTCTGCGAGCAGTTCCGCCAGGCATGCCACGTCGCGCAACCCCAGGTTGAATCCCATGCCGGACACCGGGTGCAGCCCCTGCGCGGCGTTGCCGACGATCGCGCACCGGCGGGCGCTCGTCTGCGCCGAGCGCGTCAGCGTCAGCGGATAGGCGACGCGGCGCCCGCTCTTCAGGAAACGCCCCAGGCGAAACCCGAAGCGACGCTGCACTTCGGCCAGGAATTCTTCGTCCGGCCAGCGCATCGCGGCCTCGGCCATCGCCGCCTGCAGCGTCAGCACCAGCGTGCAGGATCCGTCGGCGAGCGGCAGCAGCGCGAGCGGCCCGGCCTCCGTGAACCGCTCGTAGGCGACGTGATCGTGAAACCGCTGCGGCAGGACCGTGGTGATGACGGCCGTCTGCCCGTAATCGCGGCTCTCGGCCGGGATGCCGAACGCGCTGCGCACCGCCGAATGAATCCCATCCGCGGCGACGACGAGGTGCGCCCGGATCGTGACCGGCGCACCGTCCGCTCCGAGCACCTCGAGTCCGACCGCTGCCTCGCCCGGTTCCACCCGCGTGACCTGCGCCGGGCAGAAGCTGCGGATATTCGCGCAGGCCTGCAATCGCGCCCACAGCACCCCGCCCAGGGAGCGATTCGGCAGCACGTAACCCATCGCCGCGAGCCCCTGCTCCCCGGCATCGATGCGCGCGAAGCCGAAGCGGCCCCGGTCCGAGACATGGATCCTTCGGATGGGCGTCGCCGCCCCGGCAACCTCGTCCCAGATCCCGAGGGTATCGAGGATGCGACGGCTGCCGTTGGACAGCGCGGTGGTGCGTTCGTCGAAACTCGGCTGGGCCGCCTCGGAATGCGCCACGGCCTCTATCAGCGCGATGCGCAGGCCGAGCGGGGCCAGCGCAACACCCAGGGTCGCGCCGACCATGCCGCCGCCGACGATCGCGATGTCGAAAGCCTCGCTCATGCGCCCTGCACCAGGCGCTCGATCTCGTCCGGATCCCGCGGCAATGCCGAGCTCAGCACGTCCGGCGCCCCGCCGGTCACCAGCACGTCGTCCTCGATCCTGACGCCGATGTTCCAGAATTCCTTCGGCGTCCCGGCCGACGGGCGCACGTAGATCCCGGGTTCCACGGTCAGCGCCATGCCCGCCTCCAGCACCCGCCATTCGCCGCCGACCTTGTAATCACCGACGTCATGCACGTCGAGCCCCAGCCAGTGACCGGTGCGGTGGTTGAAGAACTCGCGATAGGCCTCCTCCTTGACCAGCCGGGCCACGGAGCCTTTCAGCAAGCCGAGCCTGACGAGTCCTGCGGTCACGACGCGGACCGCGGCCTCATGCGGATCGTTCCATTGATTGCCGGCGCGCACCTTCGCGATCGCTGCCGTCTGCGCCTCGAGCACGATCTCGTAGATGGCGCGCTGCACACTCGTGTAGCGACCGCCGACCGGGAAGGTCCGCGTGATGTCCGACGCGTAGTAGTCGAGTTCGCAGCCGGCATCGAGCAGCAGCAGGTCGCCGTCGCGCAGTTCCCGGTCGTTGTCGCGGTAGTGCATGACGCAGCAGTTGGGGCCGCCGCCGACGATCGGGTAATAGGCGAGGTCGGCGTTGTGCGAGCGGAATTCATGCAGGATCTCGGCCATCACCTCGTACTCCATCCTGCCCGGCCGGACGAAGCGCATCGCACGGCGGTGCGCGCCCACGGCAATGGCCGCCGAGCGGCGCAGGCTGGCCTGCTCGCTGCGGCTCTTGTAGAGCCGCAGGTCGTCGAGGATGTGGCTCAGCGCGACGAACTCCTGCGGGGCGGTGGAGCCCTGGCTGGCGTGTACGCGCAGTTCGTTGACCCAGCCGAGCACGCGCGGATCGAATTCGTCGTGCGCTCCCATCGAGTAGAAGATGCGCCGCCGGTTCTCCATCAGGCCCGGCAGGATCTCGTCGATGTCCTCGATCGGAAAGGCGTCGTCCGCGCCGTAGGCGCCGAGCACGCCGTCGGGCCCCGCGCGCGGGCCGTCCCAGGCCTCGCGGACGGGGTCGTGTTCGCGCACGAACAGCAGGTACTCGCCCTGCGGGCGCCCGGGCACCAGGACCGCGACCGCGTCGGGCTCCGTAAATCCGGTCATGTAATAGAAATGGCTGTCCTGCCGGTAGGCGTATTCAATGTCGCCGTTGCGGCGCCGGATGGGCGCCGCGGGCAGGATCGCGATGCCGTCCCTGCCGATCATGCGCATCAGTTGCCGGCGGCGGCGGGTGCATTCCCTGCGGTCCACCGGTCGGCTCAATGCAATCGCTGGGCGGATGGAAATACCTGGCTGCGCAGCGGCAGCAGTTCCTCGAACACGACCTGGGCCGCGACCCGGATGAATTCGACGAGTTCCGCATAGGCCTGCTCGTTGGATTCGTCGGCATCGGCCTCATCGCCGGTCGCCCGCGAAATCTCGGTAAAATCCCGGACGATCTCGCCCACGTCGCCAGCCAGCCCGTCCAGATCGGAAATCTGTCCCGTGCCGAGACCGTACAGAAAGCCCGTGCACCACAGCGCCAGCGCGTTCGCGCGGCCATTCAGGGGCTGCTCATCGTCCGGCAGCAGCGGTTCGAACTCCATGCCCTGTTCGCCGAATGACGTCGCCGTTGCCATGAACACGCGCTCGATGACGGCGGCCGACTCCTCGGGCAATGATGCGCCGTCCGGCAGTATTTCGTTGACCCAGTCCTGCATCCGGTAGGGCGCCATTGCGCACAGGGCGCCGCACAGGGAACCATGCGCCTCGGCCGCGTCCGCCAGGCTGCCCGCCGCTGCCAGTACGTCCTCGAAGTCCTTGAATCGGATACCCGGAACCATGATCCTGTAATGATACCGCAGGAAACGGCGCAGCAGACCTTTGCATTGCGCATTGCGGCGCTCTATATTGACCGTCTATGGCCGAATCAGCCCCCAAGTCCGCGGTCGAACTGGAACTCAAGCGCCTCGAGAAGCGCCTCGAAGATCTGATCGGCACGGTCAGCCAGATCAAGGAAGAGAACCGCGCCCTGCGCCAGCGCCAGGAAGCGCTGACGGCTGAACGCGCCAGCCTGCTGCAGAAGAACGAACAGGTGCGCGCGCGCGTCGAGGCGATGATCGGCCGCCTGAAATCGATGGAACAGGCATGAGCGAGAATCCGGCCCGCGTCAGCGTGCGCATACTGGAGAAGGAATACCAGATCGCCTGCCCGGTCGAGGAGCGTGCCGATCTGCTGGACTGCGCGGAGCTGCTGAATTCGCGCATGCGCGAAATCCGCGACGGCGGCAAGGTCGTCGGGCTCGACCGCATCGCGGTGATTGCCGCGCTCAACATGGCCAACGAACTGATACGACTGCGTAATCGTGACGGCCATCTCGAAAGCGAAGTCGGGTCGCGCTTGCGTATCCTGCGCGAGCGCGTAGAGTCGGCCTTGGAGAAGGGACAGCAGCTCGAGCTTTGAGGAGTCCCTCTCGATCGATTAAGTTTGGCGCTGCCTGCGGTGTTCGATGCGGATCGGGTAACCTCTCGACCCTAATTTGTAAACCCCAGGGGCCTTTGCTTGCTGGCAGCATTGTGCAAGTCCGTCATGAACGGAAAGCCTTAAGTGCCGCAGTTAGCCCCACCTGTTGCTCAGGTCGGGAGCAACGGTCCAAACCGGCATTGCGGGTAGCGCCATCTCCACTTCAAACTTGACGCCCATGAACCCGCACGTCGCCGGCAACAACAAGCTCCTGCGCGCCTCGCTGCGCGCCGCGCGCCGCAGCCTGCCGCCCGCCGAGCACGCCGCGCGCTCCGCCCGGGGGGCGAAGCTGATCACGCGCCTGCCGCAGTTTGCCTCGGGACGCCGCATCGCACTGACCCTGTCATTCGACGGGGAAGCCGACACGGCGCCGCTGATCGCCGCGGCACGCAGGCGCGGCGTTCGCCTGTACTCCCCGGTCATCGCCGACAAGCGCCATCGCCGGCTGCGATTCTACCCGCTGACCGCGCGTACGCGCCGCGGTACGTACGGCATTCTCGTGCCGCGACGGATGCTGCGGCCGCTGGCGCCGCGATGGTTCGATCTCATCGTCGTCCCCCTCGTCGGCGTGGACCCTCAGGGCCGGCGTCTCGGCATGGGCGGCGGCTATTACGATCGGGCGATGGCCTTCCGGCGCCTGCGCCGCCACTGGCGCGGCCCGCGCCTGGTCGGTTTCGCGCTCGATTGCCAGGGCGTCGAGTCGGTGCAGGCCCAGCCATGGGATGTGCGGCTGGACGACCTCGCGACCGAATCCGGCCTGCGCCATTACCCGGCGCAGACCCGATGAACTACTGGCTGCTGAAATCCGAACCGTCGACGTTCAGCATCGATGACCTGGCCCGGGCCCCGGGCAGGACCACGATGTGGGACGGGGTGCGCAACTTCCAGGCGCGCAACATGCTGCGGGATCAGATCAGGAAGGGCGACCAGGCTTTTTTTTATCATTCCGGCGGCGACCAGCCCGGGATAGCCGGCACCGTCGGCGTCGTCAGGTCCGGATACCCGGACCCCACCGCGTTCGATCCGGATCATCCGCATTACGATGCGCCACAAAAAAACGGCAAGGGTACACGCCGCGATCCGCAGTGGTTCGCCGTCGACGTGCGTTTGGCACGTAAATTCAAGCGTATTATCACGCTCGATGAGTTGCGCCGACATCACTCCGCCGAGCTCGCCGGGCTGCTGATCCTGCGCCGTGGCAATCGCCTGTCGGTCACTCCGGTCGCCAAAAAGGAATGGGACTTCATCCTGAACCTTGAATGAGTTCACACTCTCACTACCACATCGAGACAAAACCGGCGCGACGTATTGCTTGTAATTTGATTAATCGTGTATATACTCGAACCCCGGACTAACCCGACAACGGAGTTTCTAACATGGCAGCGAAAAAGAAAGCAGCGAAGAAGAAGGTAGCGAAGAAGAAGGCCGCTAAGAAAAAGTAGGCCTTTGTAAAGTTACCAACTGTGCCCGCGAAAGCGGGCACAGTTGTTTCTGGAGGTAGCAATTCCATGTCTGCACAGGGTATGTCTCCACAGGAAAAGAAGCGCGCGGTCGCCGAGGCCGCGCTGGCCTACGTGAAGCCGGGCATGGTGCTCGGCATCGGCACGGGGTCGACGGTCAACGCATTCATCGCAGCGCTGCAGGACCGCAAAATCCAGCTTGCCGGCGCGGTATCCAGTTCACGCGCGACCTCGGATCTGCTGAAGGCCGGCGGGATCGAGGAGTTCGACCTGAACACGGCCGGGCCGCTCGAACTGTATATCGACGGCGCCGACGAGGCGACCCGCGCTCTCGCCCTGATCAAGGGCGGCGGTGCCGCGCTGACCCGGGAGAAGGTCGTCGCGGCGGCCTCGAAGCGCTTCGTCTGCATCATCGATGACAGCAAGCTGGTCGAGACGCTCGGCCGCTTTCCGCTGCCGGTCGAAGTCATCCCGATGGCCCGCTCGTACGTCGCCCGGGAACTGGTGGCGCTCGGCGGCCAGCCCATCTACCGGGAAGGGGTCGTCACCGACAACGGCAACGTCATCCTGGACGTCCATAACCTGCGCCTGACCGACCCGGTCGGGTTCGAAACCAGCGTCAACCAGATCGCCGGCGTCGTCACGGTCGGACTGTTCGCGCGGCGCGGCGCCGATGAACTGTTGATCGCGACCGCCGGCGGCGTTAAAAGGATCCCTGCCTGATCCCATTCGCAGCCGGACCTTAGGACGCCTATGCTGGAAGTTCATCCACCGCACACGGCAGCGCATTCCTGGAAAGATTTTTTCATCCATATCGCGACGATCACGATCGGCCTGCTCATTGCCGTAGCGCTCGAACAGACCGTCGAATACCTGCACCACCGGCACCAGCGCCGCCAGCTGGTGGACGACCTGCAGACCGAGGTGGGCCGGAACCGGGAAGTCATCCTCGGCGACCTGAAGCTCGAGGGTCAGGAGCAGTGGTTCGTCGCGGCGCAGGAGCGCGCGGACCACGAAGTCCTGCACGACGGGAAACTGTCGTTCACGATACCAGCGCCGCCGTGCGGGCCGGGGCAGGTCCACGGTTATCTGGGTCCGACCAGCAGCGTCTGGTCCACGGCCAGGGACAGCAATCTCGTCTACCTTCTGCCGGTGGACGAGGCGCGCATGTATGACCGGCTCATCCACAACCTGGACACGCTCGGGCACAGCCGCGACAACCTGGCACAGACTTGCGAGCACCTGTATGCGTTGCGGATGCGCTTTGCGCAGCCGTCCGCGGATGGCAGCAATGAATCCTGGAGCCTGACCCACGAGCAGGCGCAGCAGTTCGCCGAAGCCGCAGCGGCGGGCAATGCCGCGATGATGGCCCTCATCAGGCGGCTCAGGATCTCGCTGCGGTTCGTCGACGCGATCCTGAGCGGAGATTACCTGGGCCAGGACGGGAATCCGGACGAGACCCTGCGCCAGCTCGGGAATCCGGACACCGCGGAGCGCAAGACGCAGCCGTAGGCGCCGGCCGAGGCGTTGCGCATCGCGCAAAAAAAAGGGCCCGCTTTCGTGGGCCCTTTTACTGGCTGGGGGACTAGGATTCGAACCTAGGTAAACGGTGTCAGAGACCGTTGTCCTACCGCTAGACGATCCCCCAAAACGAATCGCGTACGGTGCGGTCCTTGAACGCCTAGCGCTTGGAGAACTGCGTTCCGCGGCGTGCCTTGCGACGACCGACCTTCTTGCGCTCCACCTCGCGCGCGTCGCGCGTGACGAAACCGGCCTTGCGCAACGGGGAGCGCAGCGCCTCGTCGTACGCCATCAGCGCCCGCGTGATGCCGTGGCGGATCGCGCCAGCCTGGCCGGTGATGCCGCCGCCTTCCACATGCGCATCGACGTCGAATTTTCCATCGAGCTGCACGGCTCCGAATGGCTGGCGCACGATCATGCGGCCGGTCTCCCGGCCGAAGAATTCGTCCAGCGTGCGGCCGTTGATCGAAACCTTGCCGGTGCCCGACTTGAGATAAACGCGCGCACTGGACGTCTTGCGACGACCGGTGCCGTAAAAGGAATCGTTGGCGGTGTTCTGTGCCATGTATGGGTTACCTGCGGACTCTTAGATTTCCAGAGCTTTGGGCTGCTGGGCTTGGTGAGGGTGCTGGCTGCCGCCAAACACATGCAGCTTGCGGTACATGCGCCGGCCCAGCGGGCCCTTCGGCAGCATGCCCTTGACCGCGAACTCGATCGCACGCTCCGGGTGTTCCTTCAGCAGCTTGCCGAGGACGATGCTCTTCAGGTTGCCGACGTAGCCGGTGTGCTGGTGATAGAACTTGTCGGTCAGCTTGGCGCCGGTGACGCGCACCGTACCGGCATTGATGACCACGATATGGTCGCCAAGGTCCTGGTGGGGCGCGTAATTCGGCTTGTGCTTGCCCTTCAGGCGGTGCGCGATCTGCGACGCCAGGCGGCCCAGGGTCTTGCCCGCGGCGTCGACGACGAACCAGTCGCCGCGCGATTCTTCGGGTTTGGAAAATACGGTGGTCATGCGAATACTCTGCTGCTTTGGTCTTTGAAGAAAGGCGCGGAAGTGTACAGAAGCGCGAGGCGCCTGACCAGTCCCGCGCGGCCCGGATTCATTGTGCTGCTGGATTGCGCTGCCGGCAACCATATAATAAGCGTATGCAGGGCCGCACATTCACGCCCGCCGATCGATTCATCGGCGAAATTGACAAGATTATCAAGGTGTTAGCTGCGCCCTCCCGGGCCACACGGGAAACGCCCGCGGTTGCCGGGGACGGGCCCGCGGTTGCCGGGGACGGGCCCGCGCTCGCGGCTGGCCAGGCACGGGAATCGGTGCGCCTGATGCGCGTCAACCACGCGGGGGAGGTGGCCGCGCAGGCCCTGTACCAGGGCCAGGCGCTGACCGCGCGCCGCCCGGAGGTCGCCGCCGCGATGGCCAGGGCCGCTGCCGAGGAAGCCGATCACCTGGCGTGGTGCGAGCGGCGAATCGCCGAATTGCACGGCAGGACCAGCCTGCTCAACCCGCTGTGGTTTGCCGGATCCTTTGCGATTGGCGCGCTGGCAGGAACGTTTGGCGATCGCGTCAGCCTCGGATTCGTCGCCGAGACCGAGAAGCAGGTCGAAACACACCTGCACGATCATCTGCAACGGTTGCCCGCAGCGGACCTGCGCAGCCGGGCGATCCTGTCACAGATGAAGCTCGACGAAATGGAACATGGCGCAAGGGCCGCCTCGCTGGGCGGATCCGCCCTGCCCGGCCCGCTGCGCACCGCGATGCGCCTGTGCTCGCGCCTGATGACGCGAAGCTCCTATTGGCTCTAGGGAAACTCCGGGAATCGCATCACTGCTTGCGATTCCGGGACTTATGTAATAAAACTGCGCCCTGACAAAGCGTTTAAACGACGCAAAACGAAATAATGAGGGATTGATCATGGAAGACGGCGCGAAGCCCTTGAGCGATATCCCGGCGATCAATCGATTCCTGAGCTACTGCAGGATTCGAACGGTACCGTCGAAGACCGTCATCATTCATGCCGGCGATCTGCCTGACATCCTCTACTACATCATCAGCGGCTCGGTCGAAGTGATGATCGAGGACGAGGACGGCAACGAAATGGTGCTCGCCTACCTCAACAAAGGCCAGTTTTTCGGCGAAATGGGCCTGTTCTACGAACAGCCGACCCGCAGCGCCTGGGTGCGTACGCGGCAACAGGCGGAACTCGCTGAAATGACCTACCCGCGCTTCCGGCAAATCGCCGCCGAAAGCCCGGGCCTGATATTCGAGCTGGCCACGCAGCTGGCGACCCGGCTCGACCGGACGAACAAGAAGCTCGGCGACCTGGCGTTCGTCGATGTGACCGGCCGCGTCGCCCACGCCATCATGGATCTTTGCGGGGAACCGGACGCGATGACGCACCCGGAGGGCATGCAGATCAAGGTCAGCCGCCAGGAGCTGTCGCGCCTGGTGGGCTGTTCGCGCGAAATGGCGGGCCGGGTGCTCAAGGTGCTCGAGGACCAGGGACTCCTGCGCGCAACCGGCAAGACGATCGTCGTCTTCAACGCCCGTCCCAAGGTGAAGACCCGGCCGCTCGTGGTGCCGGTCAAGGCCGCCGTCGGCGCCGGACTGTCCGGCAAGAGCGCGCGTCAGGCCCGCGTCGATGACGAGGATGAAGACGACGACGACGAATAGCCGTCGTCCCTGCGCGTCTGCGCAGAGGCCTTACTGAAGACGCCTTATTTTCCGGCGCCGATCGCGATCTGCTCGCGCATCGCGCGGATCGTGGCCGCATAATCGGCGCTGCCGAAGATCGCCGAGCCGGCAACGAACGCGTCGGCCCCCGCCCTGGCCACTTCCGCCGCATTGTCGACTTTGACGCCGCCGTCGATCTCCAGGTGGATGTCCTTGCCGCACGCCGCAATGCGCCGCCTGACTTCGCCGAGCTTGGTGAGCGCGCCGGGAATGAACTTCTGGCCGCCAAATCCCGGATTCACGGACATGATCAGTACGAGGTCGAGCTTCTCGATGACGTAGTCCAGCCAGTTCAGCGGGGTCGCCGGATTGAACACGAGGCCGGGCTTGCAGCCGGAGTCACGGATCAGCTGGATCGTCCGGTCGACGTGTTCGGTCGCTTCCGGATGGAACGAGATGTACGTGGCGCCGGCCTTGGCGAAATCGCCGACCAGCCGATCGACCGGGGACACCATCAGATGCACATCGATCGGCGCGGTGATGCCGGCCTTGCGCAGCGCCTCGCACACCAGCGGGCCGATGGTCAGGTTCGGTACGTAATGGTTGTCCATGACGTCGAAGTGAACCCAGTCCGCACCTGCGTGCAATACCGACTTGACCTCTTCGCCCAGCTTGGCGAAGTCCGCAGACAGGATCGAGGGGGCGATGATGGTTTTCATAGCGCGCTAGTTTATCACCGCATCGCGCGGGCCGCCCGGATCGCCTCGTACGCTTCCTGGATGCGCTGCGTCTTCTCCTTGGCAACCTGGGCCATCGATTCGGGGAGCCCGTTGGCGACCAGCTTGTCCGGGTGATGGCGGCTCATCTGGCGCCGGTAGGCCTTGACGATATCCTGGTCGCTGGCCGACGGTTCCACGTCGAGTTCCGCATAGCTGTCCGCGAGCGGATTCTCCCCTGCCGATTGTCCGCGTCCGCGCAGCGCCGCCTCCATGCGCGCGAACTCCAGGCCCGACATACCGAGCCGCTCCGCGACGCGCGTCAGGATCCTGCGTGCCGGCGGCGACAGGCCGTTGCCGGCGAGCGCCGCCCGCAGCTGCAGCTCGATGAATGCGCGCAGCAGGTCATGGCGCAGGCCGCAGGCCTCGCGCAGGCGCTCCACGGAAAAGTCCACGTCATACGCCGGGGACTTGCCGGTACGGAAACACGCGATGGCCAGGCTGACGTCGCGCGGTCCGAGGTTCAGCTGGCGCATCAGGCCGCGGGCCGCCTCGATCTCCGCTTCCGAGACGCGGCCGTCGGATTTCGCCACCTGCCCCATCAGCTCGAAGGTCGTGCGAAAGAACAGGTTCGATACGCCGTCCGCATCCGCCGACGCGCGGCTCCCGCGGCCGCCGGCCGCCTTCGCGCCGATGCCCTGCTCGATCACGTAACCGACGATCGCCCCGATCACCAGTCCGCCCAGCGGATTGCGGCGGAAAGCGAAGAATCCGATCAATGCCCCGAGAATCGTTCCTATCCATCCCATCCGCGTTGACCTATTCGATGCGCCCCGCCACAATCGGCTGCCTTCTATGCCCCAATGGTAGCAGCAGGCAGGCCGCGCACACGTGGAACCACAATCGCCGACAGAGCCGCTCTTCGAATCGCGGCTGCAGGGTCTGAAAAAAATACATCAGGGGAAGGTCCGCGACATCTACGAAGTCGATGCGGACCACCTGCTGATCGTCACGACCGACCGGCTGTCGGCGTTCGACGTGATCCTGCCGGACCCGATTCCCTACAAGGGCGAGGTACTGACGCAGATCTCGCTGTTCTGGTTCGCGCGGACCCGCCATATCATCGCCAATCACCTGGCCGCATTGGCTGTGGAGGACGTCATTGCCGACCCGCTCGAGCGCCGGGCGCTCGCCGGCAGGGCCATGATCGTCAGGCGCCTGCGCGCACTGCCGCTCGAAGCCGTGGTCCGCGGCTACCTGAGCGGATCCGGATACAAGGAATACCAGGTCCGGCAGGCCGTGTGCGGCATCGCGTTGCCGGCGGGCCTGCGGATGGCGGATCGCCTTCCCGAACCGATCTTCACGCCCGCATCGAAAGCGCCGGCCGGGCAGCATGACGAGAACATCGACTTCGAGGCCGTGGTGGCGCTGACCGGCAGGGAACTTGCGACGCAGATACGCAGCGTCGCGCTGCAGCTCTATGCATTCGCCGCGCGGCATGCGCTGGCCCGGGACATCATCATCGCCGATACGAAATTCGAGTTCGGGCTGGATGCGGGCGGACCGCTGACCCTGATCGATGAGGCGCTGACGCCCGACTCCTCGCGCTTCTGGCCCGTGCCGCTCGTACCGGCCGGGCACCAGTCCGCCGAGCTTCGACAAGCAGTACGTGCGCGACTACCTGGAGTCGCTGCACTGGAACAAGCGCCCGCCGGCACCGCACCTGCCCGCCGAGGTGATCGAGCGCACCAGCGCCAATTACCGCCGGGCCTATGCGCTGCTGACCGCGTAGGCTGCCGGCTCAGGGGCTTGCGCCGGGCTCATTCTCCGGCGATCGTCATCTCGTCGAGCAGCACCGAGCCGATGCGTACGCCGCCGCGCGCATCGACGTCGTCGCCGACGGCCACGATGCCGCGCAGCATCCCGCCCAGGTTGCCGGCGATCGTGATTTCGGCGACCGGGTACTGGATCGCGCCGTTCTCGACCCAGAATCCGGCCGCGCCGCGCGAATAATCGCCGGTGACGATGTTGACCCCCTGCCCCATCAGTTCGGTGACGACGAGGCCCGTGCCGAGGCGCGACAGGACGGCATTGAATCCACCGCGGAGCGTCGGTGCGACGATCAGGTTGTGCGCGCCGCCCGCATTGCCGGTCGTCTGCAGCCCCAGCTTGCGCGCGGAATAGCTCGAGAGAATGTAGCCCGTCAGCACGCCGTCCGCGATCAGTTCGCGGTCCCGCGTCGCGACACCCTCCTCGTCGAACGCCGCGCTGCCCGCGGCCTTCGGCAGGTGCGGGCGTTCGGCGATCGAAATACCGGCCGGGAATACCTGGGTACCGGCCGCATGCAGCAGGAACGAGGACTGGCGGTACTGGCTGCTGCCGCGAATCGCCGCCGTGAAATGGCCGATCAGGCCGCGCGCGACCTCCGGTACGAGCAGCACCGGCGCGCGCCGGGTACTGAGCCGGCGGGGTCCCAGCCGCGCGATCGTGCGGCGCGCGCTCTCGCGACCGACCGCCTCGGCGCGCTCCAGTTCGCGCCAGTCGCGCGAGGTGCTGTACCAGTAATCGCGCTGCATCTCATCCCCGGTGCCGGCCAGCACGACGCAGCTCAGCGTGTGCGACGTGGTCGGGTAGCCGCCCAGAAAGCCGTGAGTGTTGCCGTAGACATGCAGGCCGCGGTGCGTGCCGAGCGAGGCGCCTTCGGAGTTGTTGATGCGCGGATCGAACGCGAGCGCCGCCGCCTCGCAGGCCCTGGCTATCTCGATGCCCTGTTCCGCGGTCACGTCCCACGGATGCGAAAGATCCAGGTCCGGCTGCTCCCGCGCCATCAGGGCCGCATCGGCAAGTCCGGCAAACGGATCCTCGGCCGTGAACCGGGCGATGCTGCAGGCCTTGGCGACGGTCGCACGGACCGCGTCGGGCGAGAAATCCGCGGTGCTCGCCGATCCCTTGCGCTGGCCGAAATAGACGGTGACGCCCATGCTGCGATCGCGCTGATGCTCGAGCGTCTCGACCTCCCCGAGCCGGACGCCGACCGAGAGCCCGGTATCCTGGCTGACCGCGGCCTCGGCCTGCGACGCGCCCCGCGTCCGGGCTTCGGTGAGGGCCAACTCGATGATCGCTTCAAGGTCCGGCACGTCAGCCATGTCTGCTCCACATTAAGTACGCTTTGAGATTCTGTTCGGCGATTCTACCGGCCGGAGGTGTAGCATGGGCACTATGACGAACCTGAATGAAACCGCCGAACCCGGCGAAACCGAGGAACAGCAGCGCAGCAAGAGTGCCCGCAAGCGGGAAGCGGCCGCCCTGCAGGACCTCGGCGTCCAGCTTTCCGCGCTGCCGGACCAGGAAATCAAGGACCTCGGCCTGCCGGATGGGCTGTTCATTGCGCTGCGGGCCCTGCGGCGCCTGCCGTCCCATGGTGCGCAGGTGCGGCAGCGCCAGTATATCGGCAAGCTGATGCGCCAGATCGATCCGGAGCCGGTGCTGGCCAAGCTTGCCGAGCGCAAGCGGCGCCACGACACCGAGATCCGCCGCTTCCAGATCATCGAGCGCTGGCGCGACCGGCTGTTGTCGATCGAAGCGGCGGCCGCGATCGACGAACTGCTGGCCGACTATCCGGCTGCGGACCGGGGCATGCTCACGCGACTGGTCGACAAGGCGGGACGCGAGCGCAACGAACAGCGCTCGCCGGTTGCGGCCCGGGAGCTTTTTGCGTATTTGCGCGAATTGCTGGGTTAGCGCTTTGCTAGACTGAGGGGCTATGACAGCGCTGGTCGGAATCATCATGGGCTCGTCTTCCGATTGGGAAACGATGCAGGGCGCAGCCGAGGTACTGACATCCCTCGGCATCCCGCACGAGGTGCGGGTGGTGTCGGCGCACCGCACCCCGGACCTGCTGTTCGAATATGCCGCCTCGGCGCGCGCGCGCGGCCTCAAGGCGATCATTGCCGGAGCCGGCGGTGCGGCGCACCTGCCCGGCATGACGGCCGCCAAGACCTCGGTGCCGGTGCTCGGCGTACCGGTCAGGTCTAAGGATCTGGGCGGCATCGATTCCCTGCTGTCGATCGCGCAGATGCCGAGCGGCGTTCCGGTCGCGACCTTCGCGATCGGCGCGGCCGGCGCCAGGAATGCGGCGCTGTTCGCTGCCGCGATACTCGCCAATGAATCGGCCGGCATCCGCGGCGCGCTGGACGGCTTCCGCAAGGCGCAGACCGAGGCGGTCCTGGCAAAGCCGGATCCGCGCCAAACTTGAGTCCGGCGAAATATTCCCGTGTCGGAATCATCGGCGCCGGCCAGTTGGGACGCATGCTGGCGCTCGCAGGCTACCCCCTGGGGCTGCGCTGCGAATTTCTCGACCGCGACGCGAATACGCCCGGCGGGCAGGTGGCGCCGATACTGGTTGGCGAACTCGACGACCCCGCCCTTCTGGCCGAACTCGCTGCGCGCAGCGACGTACTGACCTTCGACTGGGAAAACATCCCGGGGAAGGCCCTGGCGCCGTTGCGGCGACTCACCACGGTCAGGCCATCGCCCTCGGCGCTGCGGGTCTCGCAGGACCGGTTGCTTGAGAAGGCCCTGTTCACGCGCGTGGGGATCCCGGTGGCCCCGCACGCTGCCATTGATAATCGCTCGCAGCTGCTGCGCGCGCTCGGGCGCCTCGGGCTGCCCGGCGTGCTGAAGACACGCCGCTTCGGCTACGACGGCAAGGGCCAGGCCCTGATACGGAGCGGCGCCGATGCCGAGGCCGCGTGGGCCCTGCTGTCCGGCCAGCCCCTGATATACGAGGCCTATCAGGCGTTCTCGCGCGAATTATCCATCATCGGAGTGCGCTCCCGCAGCGGCAAGTTGGCATACTACCCACTGTCGGCGAATACGCATGCCGGCGGCGTGCTGCGCTATTGCGTCGCACCCTTCGGGGACCGCAGGCTGGAACGGGCGGCCCGGGTGCACCTGTGGCGCGTGATGCAAGCCCTGAATTACATCGGCGTGCTGGCAATAGAATTCTTTGTCGTGGATGGAAAGCTGATTGCCAATGAAATGGCGCCACGGGTGCACAACTCGGGGCACTGGACAATCGAGGGATGCGTGACGAGCCAGTTCGAGAACCACCTGCGGGCCATATGCGACCTGCCCCTGGGCAGCACGCGCGCGCTGGGTGCCGCGGCGATGGTCAATTTCCTCGGCTGCATGCCCTCGCGCGAGCGCCTGCTCGGGATCGAGGGCCTTGCTTTTCACGACTACGGGAAGGCGCCGCGCGCGGGGCGCAAGGTCGGCCACTGCACGATCCTCAGGAGCCGCGCGCCGGATCGCGACAAAGCGCTGCGGCAGGCCCTGGCGATGATCGACTGGACGTAGTTGCGATGAGCGGCCGTAACTAGCATGTATCTCGACCTGTTCAGGCTTGCAGAACTGCCGTTCCGGCTGAGCCCGGATCCGGCATTCCTGTACCTGAGCAAGCAGCATGCGCGCGCCAAGGCCTACATGGAGTCGACGATCTGGTTCACCGACGGTTTCGTCGTCATCAGCGGCGAGATCGGCGCCGGCAAGACCACGCTGATCGAGACGTTCCTGCACGAACTGCAGAAGGACGTCGTCGTTGCGCAGATCAACCAGACCCAGCTGACGCCCACCGGTTTCCTGCACAGCGTGCTGGTGCAGTTCGGATTTTCGCCGTTCCAGATGAAGAAAGCGGAGGCGCTGGCGACGCTGAACCAGTTCCTGATCGAGCAGCACGCGGCCGGCCGCAAGGTCCTGCTGATCATCGACGAGGCGCAGAACCTGAGCCATCGCGTACTCGAGGAAGTGCGCATGCTCTCCGGTATCGAGACCACCAAAGAAAAAGTGCTGCGAATCATCCTTGCCGGCCAGCCGGAGCTCAACGAGAAGCTCAATTCGCCGGAACTGCAGCAGCTGACCCAGCGCGTGCGCCTGCGCTTCCACCTGACCGCGCTGTCGGACGCCGAGACGAGCGCCTACATAGAGCATCGGCTCGAGGTGGCCGGATCGCACGGCCGGCA
Source organism: uncultured Gammaproteobacteria bacterium (assembly GCA_963706815.1). Lineage (GTDB taxonomy): Bacteria > Pseudomonadota > Gammaproteobacteria > Steroidobacterales > Steroidobacteraceae > Bog-1198. The sequence goes on along the minus strand of CAVPNS010000002.1, from coordinate 393,303 downwards.
GATCTTCGCGCCGGATACGTACGCGACCATCCATCGGTACACCGGCGGCGTCCCGCGCCTGATCAATACGCTGTGCGATACCGCCATGATGGCGGCGTTCACGGGCAACCGCGATACGGTTACGGCGGCCGACGTCGAGGAGGCGCTGCGCGAACTGCAGTGGGTCGAATACTCCTCGCGCACCAATCGCATGTATGTGCGCAGCGTGGTGCAGGCGATGACCGCGGAGCCGGTGGCGCCGGTCGCCCGCATTTTCGTCGCCCACGACGGAGAGACCTTCCTAGAGCGCGAACTGAAGCCCGGCCGCGTCGTGATCGGGCGAACGCCCGACAACGACATCCAGATCGACAGCGCATTCGTCAGCCGGCACCACTGCCAGATCGTCACCCGTGCCGAGACCTGCATGATCGAGGACCTGAACAGCACCAACGGCATCTTCGTGCAGTCGAAGCGCGTCCGCAAATACAACCTGAATGACGGCGACGTCGTGCAGATCGGCAAGCACGAGATCATGTACATCGACGAGCGCACGCCGCAGCACCGGCGAACCGGCACCACCGGCGAGCATGCCCGGCAGGCCGAGCAGGCCGGCGCCGCCGCACCGCGCGATGACGCCCACGGCGACGGCGCAAAAGCTGAGGACGCCGGCAAGGACGCGGACGCGACGCCGCCGGCCCCCGCGACCAGCGGGTAGAGCCGGGAAATCGACGGCGTCCGCCGCGCCGCGGCCGGACGTCGTCCGTGACTGGCCGCGCGCGCATTATCAGGCGCCCGGAAACTCCCCGCCAGGCGTCAAAACCGACCCGAACGCGCCTTTATTCGCCGCCGGCTAACCAGTGCCGCCGACGGTCAGCGCATCGATGCGCAGCGTCGGCTGGCCGACGCCGACCGGCACGCTTGTCCTTCCTTGCCGCAGGTGCCGACGCCGTTGTCGAGTTTCAGGTCGTTGCCGACCATGCCGACGCGCGTCAGGACATCGGGGCCATTGCCGATCAGCGTGGCGCCCTTGACGGGCGCGCCGATCCTGCCGTTCTCGATCAGGTAGGCCTCGCTCGCCGAGAACACGAATTTTCCGGAGGTGATGTCGACCTGGCCGCCGCCGAAATTCACCGCATACAGCCCCTTCTGCACCGAGGCGATGATTTCCTGCGGTTCATGCTGCCCGGCGCGCATGTAGGTATTGGTCATGCGGGGCAGAGTCAGGTGCGCGAATGACTCGCGCCGGCCGTTGCCGGTGGCCGGCTGTCCCATCAGCCGCGCGTTCAGCTTGTCCTGCATGTAGCCGCGCAGGATGCCGTCCTCGATCAATACCGTGCACTGCGTCGGCGTGCCTTCATCGTCGATGTTCAGCGAGCCGCGGCGCCGGTCGAGCGTGCCGTCGTCGACGACGGTGATCTCCGGCGCCGCGACCCGCTGGCCGATGCGATTGGAGAACGCCGACGTGCCCTTGCGGTTGAAATCGCCTTCCAGCCCGTGACCAATCGCTTCGTGCAGCAATATCCCCGGCCACCCCGGCCCGAGCACCACCGGCATCGTGCCCGCCGGCGCCGCCACCGCCTCGAGATTCACGAGCGCCTGCCTCACCGCCTCGCGGCCGTGCGCGAGCGCCTCATCGCCACGCAGCAGTTCATCGAGGCCGAACCGTCCGCCGCCGCCGCTGTACCCCTGCTCCCGCCGGCCATTCTGTTCGACGATGACCGATACGTTGATGCGCACCAGCGGCCTCACGTCCGCGGCAAAGGTGCCGTCACTGCCGGCGACCAGTATGATTTCGTGAACGGCGGCCAGCGAAGCCATGACCTGCTTGACGCGCGGATCGATGCGCCGCGTGGCCGCATCGATGCGCATCAGCATCGCGACCTTGTCCTCGTCGCGCACGGTGTCGAGCGGATCGACCGGCTGGTACAGCCGGCGCGCGGGCCGCCGCTCCCAGACCTTGACCGCGCTGCGTCCGCCGCTGCGGGCAATGGCCCGCGCGGCGTCGGAGGCTTCCACCAGCGCCGGCAGCAGCACTTCGTCGGTATAGGCAAAGCCGGTTTTCTCGCCGCTGATTGCGCGCACGCCGACGCCCTGTTCTATGCTGTGCGAACCTTCCTTGACGATCCCGTCCTCCAGGGACCACGACTCTTCGCGCGACAGCTCGAAATACAGGTCGGCGTAATCGGCGCCGCGGCTCAGGAGTTCGTCCATGACCCGCATCAGGCGCCCTTCGTCAAGGCCCGCCGGGGCAAGGATCATGCGCTCGGCCATGTCGAACGGCGGCGAATCCGACACGACGGCATTCATATCGGGACGGCCTCGCGCCGCGTCATCGGCAACTGGCGGTTATCCAGCGCGGGAAAGCGGCCACGTGCCTCGGCCTGCCTGGCAGGGTCGAATGCCGCGGTGATCACGCCCGGACCCGCCGGCAGTCGCGCCATGATCTGGCCCCAGTAGTCGACGATCAGGGTATCGCCATAGGTTTCGCGCCCGCTCGTGTGGGTGCCGACCTGGGCAGGGGCAACGACGTAGCACAGGTTTTCGATCGCGCGGGCCCGCAGCAGCGTCTCCCAGTGTGCCCGCCCCGTCGGAACCGTGAACGCGGCGGGCATGGCCAGCCACGTGGCGCCCCGCGCCACCAGGTCGCGGTACAGTTCGGGGAAACGCATGTCGTAGCAGACCGAGAGCCCGAGCCTGCCGACCGGGGTGTCGGCCACGACGACGTCGCGTCCGGGAACCACCGTGCTCGACTCGCGATACTGTTCATCGCGGCCCGGAATCGCCACGTCGAACAGGTGAATCTTGTCGTAGCGGGCAACGCGCCGGCCGCTGGCATCGATCAGCAGCGACGCGTTCGCGACGCGGCCGCCTTCGCCCCCGCGGATGTTGATCGTTCCGCCGAGGATCCACAGGCCGAGCTTGCGTGCGGTATCCGCCAGGAAGCGCTGCGCCGGACCGTCGCCGTCATGTTCGGCGGTCTGCAGCTTGTCTGCGTCGCGCAGGCCGATGAACGCGAAGTTCTCGGGCAGGCACGCGATCTGCGCGCCCGCATCGCGCGCCTCGCGCAACAGGCGACCGGCGGTGAGCAGGTTCTCCTCGACCAGGTGACCCGAAGTCATCTGTATGGCGGCGACGATTCCCATCTACTTGGCTACCTCTGCATTGGCCGCGGCGGCCTCTGAACCCTTGATTTTCTCGACGGTCGGATTATCCCAGCTTCCGGTGATCCGATAATACCCCCGGGCGAGCCCTTTCAGCGGCTGCTTGAACACCTGCGTGAACAGCAGGACCGCAGCCCCGACCACCGGGCCCCCGGCAAATGCCGGCAGGGCCAGCGAATTGGCGACGCTGCCCGTCACCACTGCAGTCTGGTCGTAATCCTTGTTTTTCAAGCCCACGCGCCCGATGAGGCCGATTTCGGCTGCCGGGCCCTTCAGCAGCACGTTATCGGTATAGGCATCCCCGCCGCGCAGGTCGAAATCCCCGCGCACCGTGTCAAACGCCATGCCCTTGTCGGTCAGGTCCGAGAAATCGAGCGACAGGCGCCGCGGCAGCTCGGCGAGGCTCGCGAGCCCCAGGACCCGGCCGGCGCCGGGCTTGATGCCGAAAATCTGGCCCTTATCCAGCGCAATCTGCAGATGTCCTACCGCATCGCGCAATGCGTCCGCACTGGGCGCTCCCAGCCAGTTGATGTCGAAGTCCATGCGCCCGGACTTCGCCGCCATCACATCGGCGTAGCCCAGTTGCGTCAGCGTCGTGCGTACGTCCGTGCTCAGCAGGACACCGGTGACGCGGCCGAGCCCTGCGTCCTTGCCGCGCCATTCGCCCTGCGCCTTGACCGTGAAACTCGGGCTCGTCATCGTCAGCTGGTCGAGGTTCACGCCGTCGCTGACCTTCGAGACCGCCGCCTGCACATTGCCGAGATGGCGATCGCCCCAGTTCAGTTCATCGATGCGCACCTTCAGCGCCGGAATGCTGCGCGGACCGAGCCCGGCGTCCGTGGAAACATCGGCAACGGCCGGCGTGACCGGGCCGCGGTCGGCCCGGGCGGATTCGTCGCCGTCGTCGATGCGCAGCCGCCTGAACTGCAGATCCCAGGCCCCCGCCTCGTCGACCGGCACGATCACTTCGCCGTCGGTGTTCGGTCCGTCGAATGCCAGGCGCCAGTGATCCGGCGTCTTCGCCAGCGACAGCCCCACCTTGTGAAACGAAAGTCCCATGGCATCGATCCGATCGACGTCGAGTTTCGCCTCATGAAGGTAATAGGAAAGCGGTCGGGCGCCCTTGCCCCCGACCAGCAGCGCCTGCCAGCCGTCCAGGCCCAGCCGTTCGATCCTGCCGCCGAGGTAGAGCAGCTGATTGTCGGCAAAGGCCGGGTCCCCGCCGCCGAACATCACGGACGCATGCGTGAGCCGGTCGCTGCCGCCGGCGGACTCGAATGCGAACGCGGAGGTCGCGATGGATCCCAGCGTCACGCTGATCTGCGTGCCGCCGGAGAGCGGCCAATCGATGTCGAGCGTCGTCGGCACCGCGTGCGCGGCCGCCTTGCGCAGCGGCTCCGGCAGCTGGCTGTCGATCCCGACGAGGTTCGTGCTGGCGTGCAGCGAACGCTCACGCGCAGGCGCCGAGGCGATCGTGACCGTTCCCTGCCAGTCCGCCGCGCCGTGCATGGCGAGGGTCTCCGGCAGTCCGAACGCCGCCCGCAACGCATCGCCGCTCAGCGACCCGCGCAGCTCGAGCTGCGTGCGCGTCAGCGGCCGCCGCTTCGGTGCCCTGGCCGTCACATGCACCGGCCCGCCCAGCAGCTGGCCGCGGATATCCGCGCGCGCCAGGGGCCCACCGTCAATGTCCAGAGTGCCGCGCAGATCCGTCGCATTGAAGGGCAGGCCCGGGCGAGCCAGCGTGACGCCGTTCAGTTGCGCATGCACGAGTACCCGCCGATGCTCGAAATCCTTGAATGGCAGGAACAGGTCGATGCCGGCGCTGATCGCACCCTTGCCCTCGACGGCCGAGAACGCGCCGTCGGCCAGCGCATCGACCGGGGTCGCGCGCATGAACCTGATCGCGTCCAGCGCATCCCCGGCGCCCTGGGCGCGAATCTTCAGTTCCCCGGTCTTGAAATCGGCGAAGCGCGCATCGCCGCTCCCGACGTGCAGGCCCATGGTGTCTGCGCCCGCGAGTTGCATCGTCAGGCCTTCGTTATGAAATTCCGCCTGGCCCGCCATGTTTTCCACCAGCGGCCAGCCGACCCCGTAGTTCAGGGTCATGGAATCGAGCGCGGCACGCGCAATGAACAGGCCGCCGCCGTCCCGGAACGGGAATTGCCGCAGGTTGCCCTGCAGCACGACATCGGCCTGCGACAGGTGCCCGGCGATGAAGGCCTGATCGAGCCAGGCGAGGGTCTGCGCGCCGATCACGCCGCGCGGCAGGTAATAGTGCGTGCTCGCGACATTGCCGTTCTCGAGGCGCGCGACGAGGGTCAGCTGCGGCGAATCGCCTCCGGTTCGCAACTGCAGCGCCGCCTGCGCATGCACGACGCCGTCGGGATTGCGAACCTCGGCCGACGGCGTCGCGATGAGCAGGCCGTCGGCCGTGCGGCTCCAGTAGACGGTGCTCTTCAGGGTATCGAACGCGACCGGCTCCGGCCACTGCGCCGGCCAGGCCATCAGCAGCGATTCGCAATCCAGGCGCACGTGGCCGCCGCCCTGGTTGCCGGCGATCTCGCCGGACAGACCGCGGAAACCCGGCACGGCCCCGATCGGCGCGTATCCGGCATCGCTGAACCTGGCATGGACGCTCATCGACCAGGGCGCGTCGGGGTCCGCGCGCGATAACTCGAGGAACGCGTCGGACCAGACGCCGGTCGGCGCGGCCTGCTGCAGCCGGTCGCGCAGCTCATGCTGCGGCAGCAGACCGGTCAGCGGCAGCAGGCTGTCCGCGCGCAGGTAACTGGCGCGCGCGCGCAGCTCCAGCAGGCCGGCATCGGCACTGCGCCAGGTGACATCGAATTCCGACAGCGGGTCCTTGTGGTCCGCTCGCCGCGCCAGCACGCGCCGGCCGCTCAGGCTCCAGCGGTCCTGCGCGTGCTCCAGCGTCACCAGGCCGCCGATCTCGCTGAATTTCGCCGCCGATCCCTCGTCGAGGCGCGTCTCGACGGCGTGCGCGGAGAAATCCAGCTGCGCGCGCGCGATATCGGCGCCGTGGCCGTTCGCGCTCAGCTTGAAATCGCCCTCGCCGGCATGAAGGTTGCCGAGATACTCGGGCAACAGCTGGCGCCACCCGGCAAAGGAAATCTCGCGCGTCTGCACATCGGCGCTCCAGTCGAGGGTGCCGGCATTGCCGAGGCCGTGAGCCGTGCCGCTGGCGATCAACGTCGCGCCGAGCACCTGCGGCAGGCGCGCATCGAGCTGCAGCCCGATGGAATTCGCATCCCGGTGCAGCACCAGGTTGACCCTCTCGAGCAGCAGCTGCGGCAGCTCGGCATTCCAGTTCTGCAGCGCGACGCGCCCGGCACGGATCTCCAGCGTACCGGCCGGAATGTCGTCGAGCGTGAGCGGCTCGTTCGCCGAGTTCGACCCGGTAATCGCTATCTCCGCGGCGAGCGCGAACCGGTCCGGCCCGAGGCGCACGATCGCAAGGTCCGGGCTGACCAGTTCGATGCGGCCGGCAAAGACCTTGCCGCTGCGCAGGAACTGGCGGATATCGGTGCCGATGCGTCCGCTGGCGGCGCGCGCCAGCACCCGGCGATCATCGCGCGAGCGCAGCTCGAGCTGGTCGAACAGCAGTTCCGGGCCGTACCACCGCAGCGTCGGCGAGACATGCGCGAACGCGACGTGCAGACCTGTCTGGCGATTCGCCCAGGCCTTGATCTCGTCCTGGTAGGCCGGCACGCGGTCGAGCGCCAGCTTGACGAGCAGCAGCGCAACGAGCACCAGACCCACGAATCCCGCCAGCACATAGAGCAGGGCCTTGCCGAATTTACGCACGCTTGCTCACATCAAAACCACATCGTACTGATCGACCGTGTACAGGGCCTCGGTCTGCAGGCGTATCGGCTTGCCGGTCGACAGCTCGAGCTCGCCGAGCGCGGTGGACTCCTCGTCGAGCAGGCGTTCGATGACGTCCTGATGCGCGAGGACCATCAGCTGCTGGCACTCGAACTGGCGCGCCTGGCGCTGGATTTCGCGAAAGACCTCATAGCACACCGTTTCGGCCGTCTTGACGAAGCCGCGGCCCTCGCAGGTTGGACAAGCCTGGCACAGCACATGTTCCAGGCTCTCGCGGGTTCTTTTGCGCGTCATTTCCACGAGGCCGAGTGGCGATACGGACGAGATGCTGGTCTTGACGTGGTCCCCGGCCAGCGCGCGCTCGAGCGCCTGGATCACCTGCCGCCGGTGCTCGGATTCCTCCATGTCGATGAAATCGATGATGATGATGCCGCCGAGGTTGCGCAGCCGCAGCTGCCGCGCGATCGCAACCGCGGCCTCCAGGTTCGTGCGGAAGATCGTCTCTTCCAGGTTGCGGTGGCCGACGAATGCGCCGGTGTTGATGTCGATCGTCGTCATCGCCTCGGTCTGGTCGATGATGACGTAGCCGCCCGACTTCAGCGGCACCTTGCGGTCGAGCGCCTTCTGGATCTCCTCCTCGACGTGATGCAGCTCGAACAGCGGCCGCGCTTCCGTGTACAGCTCGAGCTTGCGGCTGGCATCGGGCATGAAGGCCGCGGCAAATTCCGCCATCTCGCGATACGCGTCCGCACTGTCGATCAGCACGCGATCCACGTCCGGGCGCAGCAGGTCGCGCAGGATGCGCAGGTGCAACGGCAGGTCGGCGTGCACCAGCTGGCCCGGCTGGGTGCGCAGGCCCTTCTGGCGGATGAACTCCCACAGGCGCCGCAGGTAGACCATGTCGCTGAGCAGGGCCTCGTCGTTCGCGACCTCGGCCGCGGTACGCACGATGAAGCCCGCGCTGTCGTTGGGCAGCGCCCCGGCCTGCACCGCCGCCCGCAGCCGCTCGCGCTCGTTCTCGTTCTCGATGCGCGCGGATACGCCGACGCCGCCGCCCTGCGGCATGAACACGAGGAAGCGCGAGGGCAGCGTGATGTAGGTCGTCAGGCGGGCACCCTTGGTGCCGAGCGGGTCCTTGACCACCTGGACCAGGATCTCATCGCCCTCGGCGACCAGCGTGCGGATGTTCTCGGTGCGCGGCGGCTCGATACCGGTGTCCGCATGGCGCCGGTCGTGGATGTCCGAGGCATGCAGGAACGCGGTGCGTTCGAGGCCGATGTCGATGAATGCCGCCTGCATGCCGGGCAATACGCGCGACACACGGCCTTTATAGATGTTGCTGATCAGTCCGCGACGGCTGGGGCGCTCCAGGAACAGCTCCTGCAACATGCCTTCTTCGACCACGGCGGCGCGGGCCTCGTGGAAACTCGCGTTGATCAGTATCTCGGTGCTCATCGCGCGCACCAGCGCGGCACGCCAGCCCCGCGCAGCAGCGCAGCGGTCTCGAACAGCGGCAGGCCCATGACCCCCGAGTAGCTGCCGTTCAGCTGCTCGACGAATACCGCGCCGAATCCCTGGATCGCGTAGCCGCCGGCCTTGTCGAGCGGCTCGCCGGAATCGGCGTACGCGCCGCGCTCGGACGGGTCGATGGCGCGGAATGTCACTTCGCTGCGGCTCATGCGCCAGACGGTGCCGGCGGCGTCGCAAATCGCGACCGCGGTCAGTACCGCGTGCGTCCGGCCCGACAGCTCGCCGAGCATTCGCGCCGCATCCTCGCGGTCCGCAGGCTTGCCCATGATGCGGCCATCGAGGACCACGGCCGTGTCGGCGCCGAGCACCGGCGCAACCGGGCCCTCCGCGTGCGCGGCTGCCTGCCATCCGGCCCGGGCCTTGGCGACGGCGAGGCGCACGACGTACGCCGGCGCCTCCTCGTCCTGCAATACCGCCTCGTCGACCTCGACGCCGAGCGGCCGGAACGGGACGCCGATCTGGTGCAGCAGTTCGCGACGGCGGGGGGAGAGGGAAGCCAGATACACGAAATCGGTAGCCATGGCGTCAGGATAGCTAAGCTTCGGCGTTTAAGCTCGATGATAAGGGTGTCCGGCCTGCCGGCTGACGGCCCGATACAGCTGCTCGGCGACGATCACGCGGACCAGCGCGTGCGGCAGCGTCAGCGGCGACAGCGACCACAGCTGGTCGGCGCGCTCCAGGCACGGCGCGGCCAGGCCATCCGGGCCGCCGACGAGCAGGGCGAGGGAGCGGCCCTCGAGCAGGCGCCGCTCGAGCCATGCGCACAATGCCGCCGTATCCATGCATTTGCCGTCAATGGCCAGCGCGACGACGTAGTCGTCACGGCCGAGCGCTGCCAGCATGGCCGCGCCCTCCTTCGCAACGTTGCTGACCGGAATCTCGTGCAGTTCCAGCAGCAGCGGCTTACGCAGCCGCCTGCGGTAGTCCTCGAATCCGCTGTTGATCCATTCGGGAAGGCGCGTGCCGGCGGCGATCAGGCGGCATTTCATAGCCCGGGACGCGCGCTCAGGCGCGTGCGGCCGCGGCGCGCTTCGTCGCCGTCATGTCCCAGAGTTTCTCGAGGCCGTAGAAGTCGCGGACGCGCGGCAGCATGACGTGCACGATCATGTCGGACAGGTCGATCAGCACCCAATCGCTGTCCTTCTGGCCTTCCACGCCGTGCGGCCGGAAGCCGGCCGCCTTGGTTTTCTCCACGACGCGCTGCGCCACCGAGCGCACGTGCCGGTCCGACGTGCCGCTGGCGATCACCATGGTGTCGGCAATGTCGGTCAGGCCGCGCACGTCGAGCACCTTGACGTCGAGGGCCTTCATGTCGGCCAGCGCATCGACGACGATCGCCTGCAGCGAGGGTTTGGTTTTGCGCGGAGCCCGCTTGACGGCTTTTGCCGGCGGGCGCCTGGGTCGGGACGGGGATTTTTTTGGTGGCACTAGTTCATCCGTTGTTTGGAATAACAGTTGGTTTCGAGGATCAGTTCGCGCACCGGATCCGGCATCAGGAACCGGGGGTCGCGCCCCATCGCGATCAGCTGACGCACGTCCGTCGAGGAAATCTCGAGCTGCGTCACGGCGTGGATATAGATGCAGCCGAAGCGCAGCTCGTGCAGGTCGCCGATGCGATCGGTGCCGCGGTCCACCAGCAGTTCGCCGAGCGGCCCCATGCCCGGCACGCGCCAGCCCGGCCTGTGGGCCACGAGCAGGTGCGCCAGCTGCAGCAGCTCGCGCCACTGGTGCCACTTCGGCAAGCTCAGGAACGCGTCCATCCCGACGATCAGGCACAGGCTGCGATCCGGATATTCGTGCCGCAGCTCGCGCAGCGTCTCGACGGTATAGGACGGCCCCGCCTTGTGCACTTCGCGGTCGTCGACGACGAACCCCGCCTGGCCAGCCGTTGCCGCGCGCACCATCTGCAGGCGCAGCGAGGCATCGGCGCCGGGCTGGTCGCGATGCGGCGGATTGCCCGCAGGCAGGAAGCGGACCTCCTTCAGGCGCAGCGCCTGCTGCAGTTCGAAGGCCGTGCGCAGATGGGCGTAATGAATCGGGTCGAAGGTGCCGCCGAAGATTCCCATCGGGTTCATCTAAGCCACCCTGCCGGACAACTGCACCGGCTGCAGGGCGCCTGCCAGCGCCGCGGTGAGGCCGAGCAGCGCGGTCCAGGCGTCGCCGGCCGCCATTCCCTTGACGATGCGGTCCGCATCGCCTGCCTGCGCAAGCAGCGCCGGCAAGGGCAGCGAGCGCAGCCGCGACAGGGCCTGCGCCGACGGCGCGCTGGCCAGGTTCCAGGCGCTGCCGCCGCCGCTGGTGCGCAGACGATGGCGTTCACGCGCCTGCCACAGGCCGCGCAATTCGCGCACCAGCGCCCACAGGATGAGCGTCGGCTCAACGCCCTCGCTCCTCAGCGCGTTCAGTATATGCACGGCGCGCGCCGCATCGCCGGCAGAAGCGGCGGCCGACAGCTGCAGCACATCGTAGCGTGCACTGTCGGCAACCGATTGCAGCACCAGCGCGGCGTCCACCCGTTCGCCCTGCGCGAGCATGCCGAGCTTCGTCAGCTCCTGGTCGGCCGCGAGCAGGTTGCCCTCGGTGCGCTCGGCGATCAGCTGCGCCGCCGTTTCATCCAGCACAAAGCCCGCGCGCCGGGCACGCGCGCCGAGCCAGGCCGGCAGCTCCGCCTCGCCTACGCTGCGAACCGGAACCCAGACGCCATGTTGCGCAAACGCCTGAACCCAGGCGGCATCGCCGGACTTCCTGTCCAGCTTCTCCGTCAGCACCAGTGTGACGACGTCAGGCGGCGGATCCGTCACGAGCTCGGCCAGCAGTGCGGCACCCTTGTCCGGTTTGCCGGTCGGCAGCCGGATTTCGAACAGCCGGCGCTCGGCAAACAGCGACAGGGACTGGGCTTCGCTGCGCAACTGGTCCCATGAAAAGCTCCGCTCGACAAAAAAAACCTTGCGGTCGGCCACGCCATTGGCGCGAGCCGCGGCGCGGATCGCGTCCGCCGCTTCGCTGACCAGCAGGAATTCTTCTCCGGAAACCAGATAGGCACTGGCGAGACCGCGCTGCAGCGCGGCCGGCAACTGATCGGAGTTCACACGCAAGCGATTTTCGGTACCCGTAACGCCATTCCCACGCCGATGATGCCATAAGTTATGCTGCCGGTATGCTCTTCGAGACATTGCTGTTCGAACGACGCGGCGCTCTGGCCCACGTGACGCTGAATCGACCGGAGCGCCTGAACGCCCTCGACGCGACGCTGATCCGGGAACTGACCGCCGCCGCCGGCCTGATCGCCGGCGATGCGGGCGTTCGCGCCGTGCTGCTGGGTGCCAGCGGCCGCGCTTTCTGTTCCGGTGCGGACCTGATGCGCGCACCGACCGACAGCGTCGAGGCGAGCCTGCGCGACCAGTTCAACCCGATGGTCAGCGCGTGGTGCCAGCTGCCGGTGCCGGTCGTCGTCGCGGTCCAGGGAATCGCCGCCGGCGCCGGCATGAGCCTGGCCCTGGCCGGCGACATCGTGATCGCGGCCCGTTCGGCCGTGTTCCTGCAGCTGTTCGCGCCGAAACTGGGCCTGATGCCTGACCTCGGCAGTTCGTTTCACCTGCCGCGCATGGTCGGGACCGCGCGGGCCAAGGGCCTCGCCCTGCTCGGTGACGGCCTGTCCGCCGCCGACGCGGTCTCCTGGGGACTGATATGGGCCTGTGTCGATGATCAGGATCTCGTGACCGATGCCGAAAGCATCGCCCAACGTCTCGCCCACGGCCCGACGCGTGCCTACCGGCAGATCAAGGAAGTCTTCAACGAACAACCGGCGCGCACGCTCGAGGAGCAGCTGGAGCGCGAGTTGCGCGGGCAGGCGGCGCTCGGCAACACCCGGGACTTTGCCGAGGGCCTGAGCGCGTTCCGCGGCAAGCGCGCGCCATCATTCACCGGCGAGTGAATCGACCGCTGTTCAGAAGCCGAGTTCACTGAGCGAGGGGTGATCGTCGGGCCGGCGCCCGAGCGGCCAGTGGTAACGCCGCTCGCCATCGCCGATCGGCAAATCGTTGATGCTGGCGAAGCGCACGCGCATCAGTCCGTGTGCGTCGAATTCCCAGTTCTCGTTGCCATAACTGCGATACCAATGCCCGCTGTCGTCGTGCCACTCGTAGGCAAAGCGCACGGCGATGCGGTCTTCGTGGCATGCCCACAGCTCCTTGATCAGGCGGTACTCGAGTTCGCGACTCCATTTGCGAGTCAGGAATGCCTCGATCGCCGATCGGCCCTGCAGGAACTCCGCCCTGTTGCGCCAGCGACTGTCGATCGTGTAGGCCAGCACCACGCGTGCCGGGTCCCGGGTATTCCAGGCATCCTCGGCCATGCGTACTTTCTGCCGGGCGGTATCCGGCGTAAATGGCGGCAGGGGTGGGCGATCCATCGAGGCTCTCCGGTGGGTTGTCGGTGAAGGTTCAGGACCCGTTCGCCCGGCAAAAAACCCAGTCCCGCCAGACGCTTGGATAATCCCCCGGGCGGCATCGCAACCACGGCGGCGGACGCTTCGACCAGGGACATCGGCCGATACTATATGAGAATAGTTCCCATTACCAACGCGCAGGCCCTTGGGTCCGTATCCGTTCCTGATATCTTACACAGGCGGGCCATTGGAGGCGCTTAACATGGCGACTTTGTTCGAGAAAATCATCGCCGGGGAGTTGCCGGCCGACATCGTATTCCGCGATGACCGGGTCACCGCGTTTCTCGACATCCATCCCGCGGCGCCGGTCCACATCCTGATCGTGCCGAACAAGGTCATCGCGACCGCCAACGACATCGCCGACGAGGACGAAGCCCTGGTCGGCCACATGTTCATCGTCGCGCGGGATCTGGCAAAAAAGAACGGCATTGCCGCTGATGGTTACCGGCTGATCGTCAACTGCAACGCGCACGGCGGGCAGGAGGTCTATCACCTGCACCTGCACCTGCTCGGAGGCCGGCCATTGGGTCCGATGGTCCGGCGGAACTGAAAATAAAATCAAAGGAACCGATGATGCAGAAAAAGAAGAAGATTGCGCGCGCGCTGCCGAAGCGCGCCAAAGTGGCCGCGCTGCCGAAACGCGCCAGGGTGGGCGGAAAGAACGTCCGCGCGAAACTGCCGAAGCCGGCCGCGGCAGCGCCGCGCGTCGAGCCGCGGCGCGATCTGTATCCGGCGATCGAGCCGTTCCGGCACGGCTTTCTGCGAGTCTCCGACGTGCACGAGATCTACTACGAGGAGTCCGGCAATCCGGCCGGCAAGCCGGCCGTATTCCTGCATGGCGGCCCGGGCGCCGGCTCCGACAGGCGCGCACGGCAGTTCTTCGATCCGCGCCATTACCGCATCGTCGTCTTCGACCAGCGCGGCTGCGGCCGCAGCCGGCCGAGTGCCAGCCTCATTGAAAACACGACCTGGCACCTGGTCGCCGACATCGAGCGGCTGCGCCGGCATCTGTCCATTGAACGCTGGCTGGTGTTCGGCGGCTCCTGGGGCAGCACGCTCGCCCTGGCCTATGCGGAGACCCATCCGGAGCGCGTCACCGAGCTGGTCCTGCGCGGCATCTTCATGCTCAGATACGCGGAAATACGCTGGTTCTACCAGCACGGCGCGTCCGAGGTGTATCCCGACCGCTGGGAAGACTACCGCGACGCGATCCCGCCAGACGAACGGGACGACTTCCTCAGCGCATACCACAAGCGACTGACCGGGGCCGACCATCGCGCCGCACTGGCGGCGGCGAAAGCCTGGTCGGTGTGGGAAGCATCGACGAGTTTCCTGTACGGCAATTCCGAGACCGTCAGGCACTGGTCCCAGGACCAGTTTGCGCTGGCCGTCGCGCGCATCGAATGTCATTACTTCGTGAACCGCGGCTTCATGCGCAGCGAAAGCCAGCTTCTCGACGATGTGCCGCGCATCCGGCACCTGCCGGCGACGATCGTCCAGGGACGCTATGATCTGGTCTGCCCGGCAACCAGCGCCTGGGATCTGCATCGAGCGTGGCCGGAAGCGGACCTGCGCATCGTCGCCGACGCCGGGCACTCGGCGTTCGAACCCGGCATCACGCACGAACTCGTGCTTGCGACCGACCGCTACCGGAGCCGCTGACAGCCATGCCGGAACTCGACCTGGTCACGCTGGCGCACATCAACGATGCGCGCAGCATTGCGGAGATGTCGCGCGAACTGATCGAGCCGGGCCTCACCTGGGCCTGGACCCCGGCGCGCGTGCAGCATTTCATCACCAACCGGGAATCGTCGGCGATCGTCATACGCCGCGAGCGGCGCATCGCCGGCTTTGCATTGATGAATTTTTCGGACGAGAGCGCACACCTGACGCTGCTGGCGGTGGCGCCCGAATACCGGCGCCAGGGACTCGGGCGCCAGCTCGTCGAGTGGCTCTGCGCGAGCGCAACGACCGCCGGCATCTTCCGCATCAACCTCGAACTGCGAGCCGACAACCCGCAGGCGCTGGCCTTTTACCTGAACCTGGGCTTCGAGCAGCGCGGCATCGCCCCCGGCTACTACCAGGGCCGGGAGGCGGCGCTGCGCATGTCGCGCAGCCTGGGCGAAAGTCCGGCGTAACGCGTCCACGGTGCACGGTGCACGGTGCACGGTGCATCCTAGAATGCGTAATACGGATTGGCGTAGTTATTCACCGGTGACGTGATCCCGAAATAGACCGTCTTGCCGTAGAAGAACGGCATGCCCCACAGGAAATCACTGAATACCTGCGTGCCGCCCACGTTGTCGGCAGCCCAGCTGGTGCTCGCGAGGGTCACGTTGGGATTGGTGATCTGGAAGGGGACCACGTCGCTGGGCGAGGCATCGCTCAGGTAATTCTGCACCTGTGCCGTCAGGCTCAGCGTGATGCCCGGAGTCGCCGACGTCGCGTTCGCACCGCCAGGACAGTAGATCTGGCTGTACGGCACGGTGGTTCCGCAGGTCGGAATCGAACTGTCGGGAAAATAGAAAAGACTCGATCCCGTGTCGAAGGTCGCATAGGGATAGCCGACCCCCTTGTAGGTCGTCGTAACGAAGCCCGGCTGATACGCCGGATTCGCCAGATACTTCGCAGCCGAACCCAGCGCATTGTTCGACTGGGTGCCCACGCCGAAAATCATCGAGCCGGCGACCGATACCGCGCCGCCCGGCGACGCGATGGCACCCATCTGGATCAGATAGCCATTGTTGTCCCTGGCCAGCATCGGCACCGGATTTGCAACCTGCTGGCTCTGCGCCTCGGTGGTCGGCGTGCACGCGCTGCCGGTCATGTCGGTGCACACCGTGTAGGCCAGCGTCGCTGAATTGCCGGTGCCCTCCGGCGGTTGCGCGGCCGTCGTGCAGCCGCCGCAATCCTGCGGGAACACGGACATGCCCACCAGTCCGTTCGCGTGCAGGTACACGAAAGTCAGTGGATTCGCGGTGGTCACGCCGTTCGTGGTCGTGGAGCCGGTCAACTCGTATTGTGTCGCACTCTGCGACACGCACGCGGCCGGTGCCGGCTCCATGTCGCCCATGACCTGCATCGGCATGTTCAGCGCGGTCTCATTCGTGCCCGCAAAGGTGATGTCGACATTGCGCACCGAACCCCAGGTGTAGCCGCCGCCAAACTGCGCACACTCGGCCAGGATGCCGGTCACGTGCGTGTTCGGGTTCGCCGGATCGGCGGAAGTCGCCGTAATCGTCGGCGTGCCCGCGAGCAGGCTCGATGCCGACGTCGCCAGGACCCGCAGCCCGATGGACCCGGTATCGACCGCGATGTGGTCGATGGTCTGGCAGTTCGTGCTGCTGCCGTGCGGACACACGGTGATCGTGACATACAGGCTGTTGAATCCGCCGTTGCCGCCAAAGCCATCAACGCTCAGCGCGGCCACATTGTCGGGGGCAATGGTCAGGGTCAGCGCGCCCGAACCGCCGCCGCCGGGCGCAGGATTGACGACCGTGATCGCTGCGGAGCCGGCGCTGGCGATATCCGCGGCCGGAACCTGGCTCGTCAGCTGGGTGGTGCTGACGAACGTAGTCGGCAATGCCGCGCCATTCCAGGCTATGGCCGAACCCGATATGAAGCTGGATCCGTTGACGGTCAGCACGAACGAGGCGCCGCCGCTCCGGGTGCTGGTCGGCGACAGCGATGAGGCGACTGGGACCGGGTTGGCCGGCGCGCCGCCGCCACCGCCACCACCGCCGCCACAGGCCGCCAGCGTCGCGGCAGTCAGGACAACCGCACTGCGCAAGCAGGATGCAAGGACGCGCATATCAGCGGATCTCCCGCGACGGGACGCCCGCCGGGAGCTGGTCCGGCAGGTAGGCGCGCCCGCTGAAGGAATTCAGCGCGCCCGCCACCTCGACCACGAGTTCCGGCGATGCCAGCGCCGCATGGTGCAGGTCGATCCGGGCGGCGCCGTGTGCCGCATACCGGGCGTACCAGGAACCCAGCAGCGCATGCAGGTCAACCGGCCCCGGGGCACGCCAGGAAATGGCGAACACCTGTCCCGCGCGATTCATGTACTGACGCACGGCGGCACCGTTCGACGCCGTGATTTCATGCAAGTCATAGTCCTGCAGCGCGGTGATTCGCAGCGTGCCGTGCATCCGCTGCACATCGGCCCGTACCGATTCGAGATCACCGCCCAGTTCCGCGTGCGCGATTCCTGCGGCCAGCAGCAGCGTTCCCGCCGCGAGGCGGATACCCGCCGACCGTCCCGTCATGCTCATCGATGCACCCCGCCACCCCGGATGAAAGCCGGGGCTACCGGGGACAGTCTACCCGGCAACCGGCAGTGACTCTATTCGGCGACGATGCTGGGCCGCTTGACGTACGGCATGACCTCGAGAACCGCACCCGAGCGGATCCTGTCCTGCACCTGCCGCCAGAACTGGCTGCACAGCAGTTCGCCGTGGGTGGCCATGAAGGCCTCGAGCTGGTCCGTCGAAAAAGGCAGGTAGCTGTGAAAGGTCTCCGGAAACACGTCCTCGTCGTTGACCGAAAACCAGGGCTCCGCGCTCATTTCCTCCTCGTGGTGGCGCGCGGCGGGCAGATCGCGGAAGCGGCAGAAGGTCAGCGGAACGACCTCGTCGTAGTCATAGAAGATCACGCGCCCGTGGCTGCGTCACGCCGAAATTCTTGAACAGCAGGTCGCCGGCAAAGATGTTCGTATAGGCGAGGTCGCGCAGCGCGTGTCCGTAGTCGACCGCGGCCCGCGTCGAATCCGTGCCGCTCGCCGTTCTCAGGTACAGATCGAGCGGCGTGACCCGTCGCTCGATGTAGACGTGCTCGAGGACGACGTCCTCCCCATCGACGTGCACCAGCGCCGCGGCATCGGTCACCAGGTCATGCAGCAATCCCGCGTCGAAACGCGCCCGCGGCACGCGCAGCCGCCGGAATTCCTGCGCGTCGATGAGCCGGCCGGCGCGATCGTGATTGAACACGAAGCGATACTTGTCGATCACTTCGTCGCGGCTCAGGTTCTTCTGGACCGGGATGCGATCGCGTATCACCTTGAACACCACGTCCATCGACGGCATCGTGAAGCAGATCATGACCAGGCCGCGCTGGCCCGGTGCATGCTGGAACAGGTCGGCGGAGGCCTCCATGTGCCTGATCAGCTGGCGGTTGCGTTCCGTCTTGCCCTGCTTCGCGCGCCCCAGCACCGTGAACAGCTCGCCCACCGGCGCCTGCGGGATCAGTGTCTTCAGGTAGGCGACGGTATCGGCGACGTGGTCCAGGTCGACATGAAAATACGAGCGCGTATAACCGAACAGGTTGCCGATCTCGGCCTGGGTCAGCATGACGTTGTCGAGCACCACGCCGACGTCCGTGTTGCGGAAGGCCAGCACGATGGGCATCTGGAAATCGCGACCCTCGATGCGGCCGACGACGTACGCGCGCGCGAACTGGTAGAACACCGCATCGATCACCTCGATCGCGACGACGTCCGCAGCGCTGCGGCCGGCCGTGCCGATCTGCGCAATCATCTCGGCGACGATCTGCGACCCGGTCTTTGCGACGTCGCCGAGCGCCACCGGCAGCCCCGCGCCGCGCAGCAGCTTCTCCACCAGCGCATCCACCGATCCACGCCGGACATGGCGCGAACAGCGGACCTGCTGCCCGGCGCCGGCCAGCGGATCGAGATCGGTCGCGACGAATTCGATCTCCGGGGCGACGCCGACGGTATGAAACAGCCTGCGCGTGATGGAATTGAAGTAGGTTTTGCAGAACTCGCCGTCCGGCAGGCCCTCGATCAGGTTGGCGAAATGCCGCCTGACCTCGGTCCAGAAGTTCCGCTCGAGCGCCAGTGCGTCGAACTCGCGCGTGATTTCATCGGTCGTTTCGCGGACATGATTGCCGTAGAGCTCGATGCGCTCGACGGCATCTGCCTGGCTGCCCGCCCAGTCCCGCATCGCGAAGCGTTCCGGTGCGCGCAGCGTGATGCGCCTGAACGCCTCGTTGTAGCGCAGAAATCCCCGCACAACCCGTTGTGCGCATTGCATTGCGCACAGCGCCGACGTGAACGCCTGCTCGACGGCCGTCGCGGACAGTGCCCCGATCATGCGCGGTGAAACTGCTGCTCCTCGGTGCTGCCGCCGATCGCCGTCGATCGAGGCGCTGCCCGCCATGATCGTCTGCGTGACGTCGTCGAAGTAGCCGGCGCCGACTTCGCGCTGGTGGTGGGTGGCGCGTGTAGCCGGACTTCGCGGCAGCGAACTCCGCCTCCTGCAGTGCGACGTAGGCCGTCATCTGCCGGTCGCGTTGTAAGCCGCGCGCCAGTTCGAACATCGAGTAGTTCAGCGCATGGAACCCGGCCAGCGTGATGAACTGGAACTTGTAGCCCATGGCGCCGAGCTCGCGCTGGAACTTGGCGATCGTGGCGTCGTCGAGCTTGCGTTTCCAGTTGAACGACGGCGAGCAGTTGTAGGCCAGCAGCTTGCCCGGGAACTGGGCGTGGATGCGCCTCGGCGAAAGTCCTCGCCTCCTCCAGGTCCGGCTTCGCCGTCTCGCACCACAGCAGGTCCGCATAGGGCGCGTAGGCCAGGCCGCGGGCGATCGCCTGAGTCGAGGCCGGCCTGCACATGAAGAAGCCTTCCGCCGTGCGCTGACGCGATTTGATCGTCGCATGATCGCCGGGTCATCGACATCGGAGGTGATCAGCGTCGCCGCTTCGGCGTCGGTGCGCGCCAGCAGCACGGTGGGCACGCCGCAGACGTCGGCGGCCAGCCGCGCGGCGACCAGCTTGTCGACGGCCTCCTGCGTCGGCACCAGCACCTTGCCGCCCATGTGGCCGCACTTCTTGGCCGACGACAGCTGATCCTCGAAGTGCACGCCGGCAGCGCCGGCCTCGATCATCTGCTTCATCAGCTCGAACGCGTTCAGCACCCCGCCAAAGCCGGCCTCGGCGTCGGCGACGATCGGCTTGAACCAGTCGATCGAATCGTCGCCCTCGGCGTGATGGATCTCGTCGGCGCGGCGCAGCGTGTTGTTGATGCGCCGGACCACCGCCGGCACCGAGTCGGCCGGATACAGCGACTGATCGGGGTACATCTGGCCGGAGAGATTCGCATCGGCCGCCACCTGCCAGCCGGACAGATAGATCGCATCGAGGCCCGCCTTGACCTGCTGCATCGCCTGGTTCCCGGTCAGCGCGCCGAGCGCGTTGACGAACGGCTTTTCGTGCAGCGTAGCGCCACAGCTTCTCCGGCCATGAGCCGAGCGAGCGAATGCTCGATCGTGGATGGTGCCGCGCAGGCGCACGACGTCCTCGGCCGTGTAGGGGCGCTCGATTCCGCGCCAGCGGGGATTGGTCTGCCAGTCGGCCCGTATCGGCGGCGGCTTCGCTGTTCATGATGTCACTCACTCCGTTTGTCTGCGCCTACGGCAACAGCTCGTAGGCAGGTAGGGTCAGAAACTCGTCGAATTCTTCCCGGGTCACCATGTGCCCGAAGAGTCCGTGCGGCAACCCCATAGGAGCCGCGCGCATAGCGCTCGGCGCCGGTCTCCGCGGCGTATGCGGTCGAGCTCCTCCGCCAGCAGCGCATCGATCCGGCCGACCGACACCAGCTGCGCCGTCGGCGGTGCGCACGCCGTGATGGACCCATTGCCACAGCTGGGCGCGGCAGATCTCCGCCGTGGCCGCATCCTCCATCAGGTTGTACAGCGGCACGCAGCCGGATCCGCCGAGCCACGCGGCGAGATACTGCATGCCGACGCGCATGTTGTGGCGCACGCCCTCTTCCGTGATCGGACCTTCCGGCACCTGCAGCAGGTCGCGGCGCACGCACGTCGACGTCGCCGCGCCCGACCTGCAGCTGATTCGGGGCCGCGCTCAGGCCCGAACGCGAGGATGGCCGTCGCGGCGAGCCCCGGGTGGGCGATCCAGGTGCCGTCGTGGCCGGCTTGTGCCTCGCGCAGCTTGTCGGAGAGGACGCGTTCCATCGCGAGCTCGTTTGCCTGGGATTCGTCCGCTGATCGGAATCTGCGCCGCCATGCCGCCCATCGCATGGGCGCCGCGCCGGTGACAGGTCCTGATCAGCAGGTCGACGTAGGATTTCAGGAAGTGCCGGTCCATGGTCAGCGTGCTGCGGTCCGGCAGCACGAAGTCCGGGCGGTTCCGGAATTTCTTGATGAAGCTGAATATGTAGTCCCAGCGGCCGCAGTTCAGGCCGGCGATGTGCTCGCGCATCTCGAACAGGATCTCGTCCATCTCGAATGCGGCGGGCAGGGTCTCGATCAGCACCGTGGCCTTGATCGTGCCGGGCCTGATGCCCAGTTCCTGCTCGGCCGCGACGAAAACGTCGTTCCACAGGCGCGCCTCGAGGTGGCTCTCCAGCTTGGGCAGGTAGAAATACGGGCCGGTGCCGCGCGCGGGCCAGCGCCTCGTGGTTGTTGGCGAGGAAGAGCGCGAAATCGAACAGCGCGGCCGATACCGCCTCGCCGTCGATGCGCACGTGCTTTTCCGGCAGATGCCAGCCCCGCGGACGCACCATCAGCGTGGCGATGCGTTCGTTGAGGCGATAGGTCCTGCCGCTGGCCGGGTCCGAGTAGGTGATCCTGCGCCGCACCGCGTCGTACAGGTTGACCTGGCCGCTCACGATGTTGGCCCAGGTCGGCGAGCAGGAGTCCTCGAAGTCGGCCATGAACGCACTGACCGGCGCATTCAGCGCGTTGATGACCATCTTGCGGTCCACCGGACCGGTGATCTCCACGCGCCGGTCCTGCAGGTCGGGCGGGGTCGGCGCGATCCGCCAGTCGCCGGCGCGTATCGGCGGCTGTTTCCGGCAGAAAGTCCGGATTGGCGCCGGCGTCGATCTGCGCCTGCCGGCGCCCGCGGTCGGCGAGCAGCGCCTGGCGCCGAACATCGAAACGCCGGTGCAGTGACGCGAGCAGCTCAAGCGCTACCGGCGTCAGCACCTCGGCGCAACGCTCGACGCAGGCGCCGGTGATTTCACAGGACTCCGGCAGGCCCGCGTTGCGCATGACAGTGTTCATGGCCGCACTATAGCGAGTACGGTATGAGAATTTGACATTCAAAACTTCACAGTGTTAATTTCACAAATATGGAGCGCGCGCCCGGCGGATATTCCAGGAAAAGCCACTTTCTCGGCGCGAAACTGCGCACCCTGCGCAAACGCAACGGGTTCACCCTCGAGGACCTGTCGGTGCGCTGCATCCAGCTCGACCCGCAGGGCGCACCGTCGGTGTCCTACCTCAGCATGATCGAAAGCGGCAAGCGCTTCCCCTCGGAGCAGAGCCTCGGGCTGCTCGCGAGCGTGTTCCAGCGCAAGCCGGAATGGTTCTTCGACGACAGCGCGGAGGTCGAACCCCCGCCGGGCCGGGAACGCTCCGGCGGCGCTGCCGCGATACCGCTCGAGCCGGCCTTCCTGTTCTCCAAGGAACTGCTGCAGACCGCGATCCCGGAGCTCCTCGCGCAGACCGGCACGACCGGGCGGCAGTTCGCGCACCTGCTGATCCGCTCATACCAGGAATCCTCGCGCAACGACTTTCCGGATCTCGAGCGCGCTGCGGAGAGCGTCGGGCAGCGCCAGTTCCCGCTGTCGGTGAACGACCTGATGCGCCTGTGCAAACGCCACGGCCTCGAGCTGCGCTGGTTCGATCGCGGTCCGCTCCTGGCCCGGGACAATGACCGCGAAGTGCGCAGCATGGTGCGCTCCTTCTTCGAGCCGCCGCGCACCGTGTACCTGAACCGCCGCCTGAAGGACGATCCGGCGCGCCTGAAATTCGATCTCGCATCGCATATCGCCCACCTGGTCCTGCACGGCGGCGACGGACTGAAATCGCCGCACGCGACCGGCGGCGAGATGTCCGGCAGCCCGGAAGGGGCGACGCCCGCGTCCGCGGGCATGAATTCACAGGACGTGCTGCACGCGTGGCGCGATTTCGAATGCAGCTTCTTCGCCGGCGCCCTGCTCTGTCCGAAGATCCCCTTCCGGCGCTTCCTGGCGCGCGAGCGCCACCGGGTCGAGGCCTGCACGAAGGTCGAACTGACGCCGGCCGTGATCATGAGGCGCATGACCAAGGTCTCGCCGTACCCGTACTGGCACTTTTTCGACGCCTATCCGCCCGGCTACCTGCGCGCCGTCTACCGCGGCAACGGCATCCCGCTGCCGTGGGGCAACATGGCGCAGGTCACCGACCCCTGTCCGCACTGGGCGGTCTTCCGCATGCTCGATGAGACGGCGGAAGTCCGGGCCTCGCAGATCTCGGTGCTGCGCGACGGCGGCCAGTCGCTGCTGTACTGCTGCCACTCGCAGCGGACGCTGGACATGTCGGGAAGCCCGCACGTGCTCTCGGTGGGCGTGGACCTCGTGCCGGCGTTGCGTTCGCATACGAGCGATGCCGACCGCATCGTCGAGGGCATCACGAACGCGTGCCTGCAACACCACGGCGAAGCGGCGATCCCCGAGGAAGCAACGGCGGCGATCCAGGCGGTGGCGCGGGTGCTGAACATCGCCTGGATAGAGGAAGCGCTGCTGCGACCGGCGCAGATCATCTGTCCGCGCAGCACGTTCTGCCCGCGCAAGGAGCCCTGTGACCGGGCCCGCCCCACGCGGGCGCGCGAGATCACGGATGTGCGCCAGGAAATCATCGGCAAGACCCGGCGCAAACCGCAGTAGAATCCGCGTCATGGATCATCGCCCGTTCGGCTCCACGCAGCGCGCAGTCGCCCCGATCGGCCAGGGATCATGGCGCATCGAACAGGGCGACGAGGCCGCCGCGATCGCGGCGCTGCGACGCGGCCTCGATCTCGGGCTGACGCACATCGATACCGCCGAGATGTACGGCGATGGCGCCGCGGAGCGCATCATCGGCAAGAGCCTGGCCGGCCGCCGCGACGAGGTGTTCCTCGTCTCCAAGGTACTGCCGGGCAATGCGTCAACGGCCGGCACGCTCGAGGCCTGCGAGAAAACGCTCAAGCGCCTCGGTACCGAGCGTCTGGATTGCTACCTGCTGCACTGGCGTGGCCGCTACCCGCTCGCCGAAACCGTCGCCGCTTTCGACCAGCTCAAGCGCGCCGGCAAGATCCTCTCCTGGGGCGTCAGTAATTTCGATGTCCCCGACCTCGATGAAATCACCGCGCTCGCGGGCGCGCCTGCCTGCAACCAGGTGCTGTATCACGTGCAGGAACGCGCCATCGAGCATGCAGTGATCCCGTGGTGCGAGCGCCACGGAACCGCTGTCGTCGCCTATACGCCGTTCGGCCAGTCGCCGGCGCCGTACGCGGGCAAGTCCCCCGGCGCGCGCGTGCTGCAGGACATCGCCACGAAGCACGGCGCCACGGCGCGCCAGGTGGCGCTGAGGTTCCTGTTGCGGTATCCCGGCCTGTTCGTGATCCCCAAGGCGGCCAGCGTGGCGCACGTCGAGGACAATGCCGCGGCACTGGACCTGCGGCTCGGGGCGGCCGAGCTTGCGGCCATCGACGCCGCATTTGCGCGCGGGGCGAGGCGCGGCGAGCTGCCGACGATCTAGCTAGCGCCCGCCGGGGCCGCACGGCAAGCCCCACGCGGCCAGTGCCGCGCACGTGGTGGCGGTGTCGCGATGCAGGACGCTGCGTATTCCCAGTCCCTGCGCAATGCCGATGAACATCGGCGTGTTCTCGATGTAGATGACCTGGCTGGCCGGAACCTGCACCAGATCGAGCGCCAGCCGGAAGATGTCCGCATCGGGCTTTCGCATGTGCACGAAACACGAGGTTACAAAGACATCGGCGATATCGCCGAGCCCGAAACGCCGGATGCGATAGGCATTGAGTTCACGACCCTCATTGCTGACGATCGCAATTTTCAGGCCGTGCGTGCGCTTGAGCTGCATGGCTACCGCGATCATCTGCGGATGCGGCCCGGATTGCGCGAACATGAAGCGCCGGAATTGCGCGCGCGTGAAACCGCGCTTCCGATCGAAAATGACCAGGTCCAGATACTCGTCCAGCGTCAGCCGGCCTTCCTCATAACTCTCGAACGCCAGGTGGTGCCGCTCCTCGATCTGCGCCCAGCTCAAGCCAAAATGTCGCGCAGCCCGCCTGCGCGCATTTCGATCCCACCCATCGGTGAGCAGGACGCCGCCGACGTCCAGGAACGCACAGCTCACCGGTGCCGGGCGTTTCATCCGCGCACCGGTAGTCCGCGGCACATCTAGCGCTCGGTACCTGCCACTTCGATCTCAACCCGGCGATCCGGCTGCAGGCACGCGATCACGGCCGCAGAGCGCTTCACTCCGCACTCGCCTGGCTTGGTAACCGGGTTGCTCTTGCCTTTCCCCTCCGCCACGATCTTCGCCGCATCGACGCCGGCGTTATTGACCAGGTAATCCCTGACAGCATCAGCACGTTGCTGTGAAAGCCTCAGGTTGTAGGCATCCGAGCCGATCCGGTCCGTATAACCGGTGACATGCACCTGGTCGAATCTGGCGCTGCGTAACTCCGCGGCGAAGCTGTCGAGATCACGGGTTCCCTCAGGCCGCAGCGCGAACCTGTTGAACGTGAACAGCGCGTCCGCGTCAAACGTCACGTGGCGCGGTACGGGGGTTGGCGCCACCGGAACGGGTGCCGCCACTACGACCGGGGCTGGCGGCGCGACAACGGGGCGCGCCGGCTCGGCGTGCACTGCCGGAGGCGGAGCCGCCTCACCGAACGGAAACACCACGCTCACGGTCACGGCGTCAATATTACCATGGTCACGAACGGCATCGTCGATGCGATAGCGTTCCCACTCGCCGCGCACGCCGAAGTGCGGCGTCAGCATATAAACCAGCCCCGCACCGACCTTGGGATTCACGCGCCAGAGGCTGGGCGTCGGATTACCGACCGAATTGCCGCCGGTCGCCGAGAACGAATCGCGCGTCTGCGCCTCGCTGGCGCCGATCTTCGCGAAAGCCGAGAATTTGTCCGTCAGGGGCAGCAAGCCCACCGCATCCAAGGCAAAGCCGCGGACATCGATCGTCCCATCCATGGCACCGGACGGAGCTGAGGGCGCAAAGAATGCGAACTTCCCAAGATCAAAATAACTGCCTTCGAGGGCAAAATTCCTGTTGAACTGATAGCCGCCGAAGACCTTGAACGTATTCCTGTGACTATTGGTGTCGATCGACGTGGTCGTGAATCCCGGCGCGTTCAATTCCTGTGCGATCCGGTCGTCATCCAGCCGCGAAAGCGATCGTCCGGCACCAAAGCCGGCATACCAATCGGCATCGTCGGCGCGCGCGAGCTGCGTCCCGCCCAATACGATCCCCAGCGCGAGCGCCACCGCGCCGGCTACCTTTGACTCTTGCATAAACCAATCTCCGATTGATGAGCAGCGCGTGACCTGTTCCTGATCCGATATTGGGCCGGAGTGCTGAAAATTCCGGTCCCGTCCGCAGCCGCATCATGCCGATGCAGTCGACCGTCCACTGTGCGGCTGCGCACGCTCGCGCATTTGCGCAGCCGGAGCGGTCATCGACACTGCCGCCCTGCGTTTGCCAGCGCACAGACCACCTGCGCGGGCGCGCGCATATTCGAGACTATTCAAATCCCACCCGCCGGAGCAACACCAATGATTTCAAGAAAACCCGAGCAGCATTGCGTGCGCGCGCTGCTCACCGCCCTGACGGCAGGAGTCGTCCTGGCCGCCTGCGCCGCGACGCCGCCCGCCCCGACCGCCGCCCTGGATGCCGCGCACCTCGCCATCACCAACGCCGAGCGCATGGACGCCGGCCAGTTCGCCGCGGGCGAGCTCGCCGAGGCGCGCTCCAGGCTCGGCGCCGCAGACTCCGCGGTCAGGAGCAATCAAATGGTGGTTGCCGAGCGGTTCGCCAATGAATCCCGCACCGAAGCCGAGCTCGCGTCCGCGACAACCGCCGCGACCAAGGCGCAGGCCGTTAACGCCGAAATGCAGCGCAGCAACGGCACCCTGAACGATGAATTGCAGCGTAACGCCGGAGAGCAGCCATGAATTCCCCCCGTGAGTTTTTGAATGGAAACAAGCGCCTGGTGGCGATTGCCGTTGCATCGGTGCTGCTGGCTTCGTGCGCCGCGGCACCGGTCAGGCCGTCGGGTGCGGACGATGCGCGCGCCAAATTGACGCGGCTGCAGGGCAACCCTGACCTCGCCAATCGCGCACCGGCGGCGATCGCAGACGCGGAGGCGGCGGTGCGGGACGCCGAGCAACCGCAGACCGACCCCGCTGTGGGAGAGTACCGCGTCTACATTGCCGATCGGAAGATCGACATTGCGCGGGCACAGGCGCAGACGCGGCTCTACGAGGATCAGCGTGCTGCGCTTGAAGCGCAACGGCAGAACGCCCGGCTCGATGCCCGCACGCATGAAGTCGACGTCGCCAGGGATCAGACGCTGCGCGCGAAGGCGGACGACGAGGCGCAGAAGCTCGCCGCCTCCCAGGCACGCAGCGATGCCGACTCCGCCAACGCCGCGGCCATGGTCCTCGCGGACCAGGCGGCCGAGCTGCAACGGCAGGTTGACGCGCTCGACGCCAAGGTCACGAACCGCGGCCTGGTGCTCACCCTCGGCGACGTGCTGTTCGCGACCGGCAACGCCACCTTGTTGGCCGGTGCGACCGGTCACCTGGACAAGCTCGTCGACTTTCTCAATCAATACACGGACCGGACGGTACTGATCGAGGGATACACCGACAGCGTGGGCACGGCATCGTACAACCAGGATCTTTCCGAGCGGCGGGCCGATTCGGTGCGCGGCTACCTGAGCGCGCACGGCATCGCGGCCGCGCGCATCAGCGCATCCGGCAAGGGAATGAGCGACCCGGTCGCCGGCAACGACTCGGCGACGGGTCGGCAGCAAAACCGGCGCGTCGAAGTGATCGTCAGCAATCCGACGATCGCATCGCGCTGACGCTCAAGCACAATGACAAATCAACGATCAATCAGGAGACAATCATGAAAATCCGCAGGCCCACTCAACTGGGCGCCGGGGTTCTGGCGCTATCGACAGTCGTATCGCTGATGGGACTGTCCTCGCCGCTGCTCGCGGCGGACGGCGCCGCGTCGCCGCCGGTCGCCGAGAGCTCGGTTGCGCAGCGCGCCGCCGATCGCGACGAATGGCACATCCGGGAACTGCACGACAAGCTCAAGATCACGGCAGCCCAGGAACCGCTCTGGGAGACCGTTGCCGGCATCATGCGCACCAACGACGAAAAGATCGATGCACTGACCAAGGAACGGCACGACCAGGCGGGTAGCATGACCGCGATACAGGACCTGCGCTCGTACGCGGCGATCACCGCGGCGCATGCGGAAGGCACCCGCAGCTTCATCCCGGCGTTCGAAGCGCTCTATCAGGCAATGCCGGCCGAGCAGCAGGCCGATGCCGATCGGGTCTTCCGGACGGTCGGCTCCAAGTCGCACAAGAAGGCGAAATAACATGAAACCTTCAGGGAATCCGTCGAAACCCGCCTTATCCAGGCTCGGTATCGGGGCCGCCACGATCGCCTTCGCGGCGCTGATCAGCGTCGTGCCGGTGTATTCCGCCATTGCGGACGAGCACGGCGACCGGGGCCGTGATCATGGGCGCGATCACGACCGCCGTGGCGATCACTGGCGCGGACACCGCTATCCGGTCTACGCGCCGCCGCCGGTCTATTATCCGCAGCCGTACTCGCCCGGGGTCAGCCTGGTCTTCCCGGTCATCATCCACTAGGAAACCGCCGCGCCGGACTCACCGGCGCGGCTTCGGGCTAGAGGACGCGTCGTCCCTGGATGACCTGCAGCAGGATCATGATCACTGCGAGCACCAGCAGGATGTGGATGAATCCACCCAGGGTATATGAAGTAACAAGCCCCAATACCCACAGCACGAGCAAAACCACGGCAATCGTATAAAGCATCACGTTTCTCCTTTCACAACTTAACTGGCCCTGGCGTAATCGGCCTGCGCCTTCTCGGCTTCAAGCTCGTCATCTGCCTTCTTCCTGCAATCCTTCCTGGCCTCGCGCGCAAGGTCCTTGCAGTTCTCGATGGCAATCCTGTGGATCGCCTTCGAGTTCGCGATCGACACCTTATAGGCAGCCTCGGCGGAGTCGCGGGCATCCCGGTTCTCGTCCTTGGTCAGCTTGCGCTGGTCGTCGGCCATCTTGTCGGTGGCGTCCTTCGTGGCGGCTGCGACTTTCTTGGTTCCGTCCGACTGCGCATCGGCCACCTCGGACGGCGTATCGGCCCGGGCCTGCTGTGCGCCGATGCCGACGCCGATCATCACGACGAGCGCGGTCATGCAAACTGACTGGGCTGATATCTTCATTTCACACCTTCCATTGATTAGTGGTCAAGGCATCATGCGGGGCCCCGAGGCGGCAGGTCTGTTCGCAACCGCACTGATCAGCCACCGCCGGCAAGCCCCTATGTACGCTGCCACACGGTCATCCACCGGGCGCACGCGCAAGCTCATGGAATTCGGACCTGCAGATGTTTCGGAGTACCTATTGGCCATCGCCGAGAACCAGTTGATTGCGCTGCTGCCGCCCGCGGAGCGGCGTCGCCTGCTGGCGGTGTGCGAGCCGGTTCAATTCCTCATTGGCGAGAGCCTCGCGGAGCCCGGCACCGTCACCCGCCACGTCTACTTTCCCATCCATGGCTTTGCGTCCCTCGTGACCCTGCTGAATGGCAAGCCGATTCTCGAGGTCGGCATGGTCGGGCGCGAAGGATTGCTGGGCGTGCAGGTTGCGCTGGGCGTGCCCACGGCGCCGCTGCACGCGCTGGTGCAGGGTGCCGGCAGCGCCTGGCGCGCACGCGCCGCGCTTTTTCAAGGAGTGCTTGCGGGCAGTCCGGCGCTGCGGCGGATACTTGACCGCTACCTGTATGTGCTGATGGCGCAGTTCGCCTCGTCGGCGGCCTGCATCAGGTTCCACGAGATCGATCAGCGCCTCGCGCGCTGGCTGCTGATGACGCGGGATCGCGCGCATTCCGACCGGTTTCGCGTCACGCATGAATTCCTCGCCTACATGCTGGGCGTGCGCCGGGTCGGCATCACGACGGCCGCCAGCGCGCTGCAAAATGCCGGCCTGATCGAATATCATCGCGGCGACGTCACCGTGCTCGACGCGCGCGGGCTGAAGCGATCCGCGTGCAGCTGCTACGCCGCGAACCGCCTCACTTATGACCAGCTGCTCGGCAGCCGCTGACCCGGGTTAGCTGGCGAACAGACGCACCCCGCACTGCCTGCGTACAGTTGTCCGCACGGAACGCCATTCCGCGGGGAACTCACGATGTTACGCAGTGCCGCCGGTTTGCAGGGAATGGCATAGCCGTGCCGCTCTTTTTCCACCGCAGTCACTCCCTGCACTACCTGATCCGCGGCCGTGGCGCGCCCCTGTTGCTGCTGCACGGGCTCGGTGCCAGCGGAGCCGATTTCGCATACCAGGTACGCGCCCTGGAGGGACAGTTCCGGGTCATCGTGCCGGATCTTCCCGGCTGCGGACACAGCGGTCCGCTGCGCCCGGATTGCAGCACCGGGAAATTCGCCGCTGCGCCTGCGCGCCGCCCGCGTAATCGCCGCAGTCCCGGCCGCGTCCTACCTCGGCATCATGTCGGCGCTGGAGCACTGGACGGCGATCGACCACCTCGCCGGGCTCCATGCCCGCACGCTGGTCATCGCGGCGGAACACGATTACACGCCCCTGGCGGAAAAACGCGAACTCGCCGGGAGCCTGGGCGCGGAACTCATCGTCGTGCGAGGCTCACGCCACGGCACGCCATTCGATTCCGCCGATATCACGAATTCGATTCTGGTTGCGCAGATGAAGGATCAGCGATTACCATCCATCGACAAATGGGTATGTGACGCGCCCGCAGAGCCGCAGTCTCTTGAGTTCGTGGGCAGCCTTGCGGAGCAACACGCCTTAGGTCCGTGAGCGCAGGCGCTCTGTGCCCCACCGCACAGAGTCCTGACGGCGGGTTCGACATGCTGAACGGGCCGGGTCCTGTTGCCCGGCGCATCAACACAAAGGGCTTCCCATGCCGCGCGTGCCGCCCTGGGACACCGACGATCTGCTGCGCGAGGAACTGTTCAGCGTTGAGCGACTCGAACAGCACGCAGCCAGCCTGGCCGCCGCACAGAAGGTCACCGAACATCCCCGCAGGCGCCCCTCATTGCGCGCGCGCCTGCGGGACAACGCGGCGGCATTGCTCGCGCATTACCGTGCGATCGCACTGGCCGTGCGGGACGGGCGCAGCGTAACGCCCGCCGCCGAGTGGCTGCTCGACAATTACCACATCATCGACGAGCAGATCCGCGAGATCAACGAGGACCTGCCGCCCGGCTTCTATCGCCAGTTGCCGAAGCTCGCGAGTGGTCCTCTTGCGGGCTACCCGCGCATCCTCGGCATCGCCTGGGAGTTCGTCGCACATACGGACAGCCACTTCGACGTCGAGGCGCTGCGCCGTTTTGTGCGCTCCTACCAACGCGTCCAGCCCCTGACGATCGGCGAGAACTGGGGCGTGGCGATCACGCTGCGCATCGTCCTGGTCGAAAACCTGCGTCGTGCCGCCGCGCGTATCGCCAGCGGCCGCGCGGCGCGGCAGGATGCCGATCGCGTCGCGGACCGCTTGCTCGGCGTCAACGGGCCGGCCGAACCGCAGGTGCTGCGCGATACGCACGACGACGACCAGTTCTTCTCCCCGGCTTTCGTGGTGCAGCTCGTGCAGCGCCTCCGCGACCAGGATCCGGCCGTCACTCCCGCGCTGAAGTATCTGGAGCAGCGGCTTGCCGCCCAGGGCACGACCGCCGAGGCAATCGTGCAGCAGGAGCATCACCGGCAGGGCGGCTCGAACGTGACGGTGCGCAACATCATCACGAGCATGCGGCTGATCTCGGATACGGAATGGTCGGAATTCTTCGAGAGCGTCAGCCCCGTCGACGAGGTCTTGCGCACCGACACCCGCTTCGCATCGATGGATTTCGCCACGCGCAACCTTTACAGAAGCGCGATCGAGGAACTCGCCCGGGGTTCGGCCCTGGGTGAAATCGAGATCGCGCGCGCTGCGGTTGATGCGGCTCGCATCGACGGAGCCGGCTCGGAGCGCGGCGGCGACCCCGGATACCACCTGATCGCGGGCGGCCGGATCGCTTTCGAGGCGTCGATCGGCTACCGGCCGCCGCTGTCGTGGCGCCCGCGCCGCCTCTTGATACGCCTTGGCGCTGGCGCCTATATCGGCGCGATCACGGTCGTCGCGGTCGCGATTCTGGCGCTGGCGATCAGCGCAATCAATGTCGATGTCGGCGCACGCGTCAAGATCCTGTGCCTGTGGATCCTCGGGCTCATTCCCGCGGTCGATGCCGCGGTCGCCTTCGTCAATCGCGCGGTTGCGCGCGGAATCGGCGCGACGATACTTCCGGGTCTGGCGCTGCGCGACGGAATTCCCCCTGACCTGCGCACGCTGGTGGCCATTCCGGCCTTGCTGACCACGACGGCGAGCGTCGCTGCACAGGTGGAGCGTCTCGAGATCCATTACCTGGCCTCGCCGCATGCGGAGCTGCATTTCGCATTGCTTTCGGACTGGATCGACGCGACGGCGGAGTCGACGCCCGCAGACGCCGCATTGCTGCAGGCGGCCGCGCTCGGCATTGAGCGCCTGAATGCCCGGTACCCGCGCGGCGCGGCCGGTGATCGCTTCCTGCTGCTGCACCGGCGCCGGACCTGGTGCGAGACCCAGCGCTGCTGGATGGGCTGGGAGCGAAAGCGCGGAAAACTGCACGAGCTGAACCGCCTGTTGCGGGGCGCGACCGACACCACGTTCCTGGTCACCGGCGCCATGGCCCCGAACGTGCCCGCGGGCGTCCGGTTCGTCATCACGCTGGACGCCGACACGCGGCTGCCGCGGGAGACCGCGCGGCGGCTCATCGGCAAACTCGCCCATCCGCTCAATCGACCGCGATTCGACGCGGTCGCCGGACGCATCGTCGAGGGCTACGCCGTGCTGCAGCCGCGCGTAACGCCATCGCTGCCGATCGGGACGGAGGGATCCCTGTACCAGCGGGTGGTCTCGAGCGCCTCCGGCCTCGATCCGTACGCCGCCGCCGTGTCCGATGTGTACCAGGACCTGTTCGGCGAGGGCTCGTACACCGGGAAGGGCATCTACGACGTCGACGCCTTCGAGGCGGCACTGCAGGGCCGGGTCGAAGACGGCACGATGCTGAGCCACGACCTGTTCGAGGGCATTTTTGCCCGCGCCGGGCTTGCGTCCGATGTCGAGGTCGTCGAGGAATTTCCGGCGCGCTATGACGTGGCGGCCGCGCGCCAGCATCGCTGGGCGCGCGGCGACTGGCAGTTGCTGCCCTGGCTCTTCGGGCGCCTTCATGCCAGCGGCGCGGAACCACGCCACAGCGAGTTGCCGCTGATTGGTCGCTGGAAAATTGCCGACAACCTGCGGCGGACCCTATCGGCACCGGCAAGCTTCGCGGCCCTGGTGCTCGGCTGGACGCTGCCGGTGCATGCCGCGCTGCTCTGGACCGGATTTATCCTGGCAACCAACGCAGTGCCGACGCTGATGCCGTTCGCCGCGCAGATCATGCCGCGGCGCACCGGTATCGCGCCGCTCAGTCATCTGCGCGCCCTGAGTGCGGACCTGTGGCTGGCGCTGCGGCAGATTGCCTTCCAGTTCGTGCTGTTGCCGCACCAGGCGGCGCTGATGATCGATGCCATCACCCGCACGATGTTCCGGCTGCTTGTCAGCCATCGCAACCTGCTGGAATGGGTCGCCGCCGCGCAGTCCACGCAGAGCGCCCGCCTGGACCTTGCGGCTGCGTATCGCCGGATGAGCGGCGGCGTACTGCTCGCGATCGGCGCGGCGCTCGTGGTTGGCCTGAAGGGTCACGCCGACTGGCGGTGGGCCGCACCGTTCATCGCAACCTGGCTGGCCTGCCCGGTCGTCGCCGTGTGGATAAGCCGGATATCGCCGCTCGCCGGCCGGCTGACCTTGAGCGCACCCGATGCCGAGGAGCTGCGCTGCGTTGCGCGCCGGACGTGGCGCTACTTCGAGACATTCGTCACGGCGGACAACCACATGCTGCCGCCTGATAACTTCCAGGAAGATCCACGGCCGGTGATCGCGCACCGGACTTCGCCCACGAACCTGGGTCTGTACCTGCTTGCCACGGTCAGTGCGCGCGACTTCGGCTGGATCAGCCTGCCCGAGGCCGCCAACCGTCTGGAGGCGACGCTGGGGACCATGGGTGGCCTGCAGCGCTGCCGCGGGCACCTGTATAACTGGTATGACACGCACGACCTTCGCCCGCTCGAGCCGCACTACGTCTCCTCGGTCGACAGCGGCAATCTTGCCGCGCACCTGGTCACGCTGGCCAATGCGCTGCGCGAATGGACACAGCCCGCGGGCCGGCCGGATGCCGGGAGCCTGGCCGGGGTGTCGGATGCGCTGCGCCTCGCGCGAACGTCGTGGGCGGCGCTGCCGGCGCAGCATGCCGGCCCGCGAGCCACCCCGCAAACCGCATTCGAGGCGCCGCTCGACGCCATCGAGGCCACGCTGCAACAGGCTGCGGCCGACGCTGCCGGGCGGGGCCCGCAACTGCAGGCTGCGGCCGCGCAAATTGCCGCGCTGATCCTGGTTGCCGCCGAACAGGTCGGCGCCAATGCGGCCGGCGACGGCGAGGAACTCCTTTACTGGCTGCAGGCCGCCGCGCGCAGCCTCGAGGCGATCCGCGCCGACCTGGCGTGCACGCCCGAGGCGTCGGCCGTGCTCAGGGACCGTCTGAACGCAACGGTGTCGGTGGCGCTGGCAATGGCCAACGGCATGGACTTCGGATTCCTGCTCGATCCGCAGCGAAGGCTGCTCTCCATCGGATATCGGGTAGCCGAGGGTACGCTCGATCCGAGCTGCTACGACCTTCTGGCCTCCGAGGCGCGGCTGGCGAGCTTCTTTGCCATTGCCAAGGACGATGTCGCCAGCCGGCACTGGTACCGGCTTGGGCGGCCGGTCACGAGCGTCGGCCGCGGCGCGGCGCTGCTGTCCTGGTCGGGCTCCATGTTCGAGTACCTGATGCCATCGCTGGTCATGCGTGCACCGCGCGGCAGCCTGCTGGACGAGACCAGTATCCTGATCGCACGCCGGCAGATGAGTCACGCCGCGGCGCTCGGCGTGCCCTGGGGCATCTCGGAATCGGCGTACAACGCCCGCGACGTGGACCTGACCTACCAGTATTCGAATTTCGGCGTACCCGGTCTCGGCCTGAAGCGCGGGCTCAGCGCCAACCTGGTGATAGCCCCCTACGCCACTGCGCTTGCGGCGATGGTGCGGCCCACGGATGCGGCCATCAACCTGAGGCGCCTCGCGTCGCTGGGCGCGCTCGGCCGCTATGGCTATTACGAAGCCATCGACTACACGCCGTCGCGCCTGCCCAAGGGTGCGCACTTCGTGAGGGTGCGGGCCTTCATGGCGCACCACCAGGGCATGAGCATCCTGGCGATCGGCAACGTGCTGATGGATGGCATCATGCGCAGCAGATTCCACCGCGAGCCCTGCGTCCAGGCGACCGAACTGCTGCTGCAGGAACGCACGCCGCGCGACGTATCGGTGGCCCACCCGCGCGCCGAGGAAGTGCGTACCGCGCCACCGGCCAATGACGCGTGGCTGCCGCTCGGCAGGCGCCTCAGCACGCCCCACGACAAGACACCGCAGGTCAACCTGCTTTCGAACGGACGCTATGCCGTCATGCTGACGGCGGCGGGCTCGGGTTACAGCCGCTGGCGCGACCTGGCCGTGACCCGCTGGCGGGAGGACGGAACGCGCGACGATACCGGCAGTTACATTTTCCTTCGCGATGCGGAGAGCCGGCGCGTATGGTCGCCAGCCTACCAGCCCAGCGCCGCCGAGCCCGTCGGTTACGAAGTCACGTTCACCGAGGATCGTGCGGAATTCGTGCGCCATGACACGAAGATCACGACCACGCTGACGGTCATCGTTTCCCCCGAGGACGATGCCGAAGTCCGTCACCTGGCCATCACCAATAACGGCAGTCGCGCCCGCATCCTCGAGATCACCTCGTACCAGGAACTGGCGCTTGCGCCGCCGGCCGCGGACTCGGCGCATCCCGCCTTCTCCAAGCTGTTCGTGCAGACCGAATACGTGGCCTCGCTCGGGGCCCTGCTCGCCACGCGCCGACGTCGCCAGCCGGACGAGCCCGGCGTCTGGGTCGCTCACCAATCGGTCGTCGAGGGCATGTTCAGCGCCGAGCCGGAATATGAAACGGATCGCGCCCGCTTCATCGGCCGGGGCCGGGAGTTATGCGTGTCGCCCGCGGCGATGGACGGCACGCAGCCTGTCGAACACCGTGGGAACCGTGCTGGACCCGATATTTGCCCTGCGCCACCGCATCCGCGTGCCCGCCGGGACAACCGCGCGCATCACGTTCTGGACATCGCGCGGCAGCGACGCGCGAGGGACTGCTTGAACTCGTGGACAAGCTCCGCGACGGCAATGCCTTCGTACGTGCCGGTACCCTGGCCTGGACGCAGGCGCAGGTACAGCTGCTGCATCTCGGGATCACGGCCGCTGAAGCGAGCCTGTTCCACCGCCTGGCCGGCCACCTGCTGTATGCCAATGCGTCGCTGCGCCCGTCATCGGACGCCATCGCCCGTGGCGCCGCCGCGCCGGCCGCGCTGTGGAGCCTCGGCATCTCCGGCGACCTGCCCATCGTCCTGCTGCGGATCGATGACGTCGATCACATCGGCATCGCCCGCCAGCTGCTGCAGGCTCACGAATATTGGCGCATGAAGCAGCTCGCTGTCGATCTGGTGATTATCAACGAGCGCGAGAGCTCATACGTCCAGGACCTGCAGACCGCACTCGAAACCGTCGTGCGGATGAGCCAGGCGCGACGCCAGATCCCGGCCGGCGTCGCCCGCGGCAGTGTGTTCGTGCTGCGCGCGGATCTCGTGACCGCGCCGGCACGCGCCGCGCTGGGCGCGGTCGCGCGCGTGGTGTTCGCCGGACGGCGCGGCGACATGATGCGAGCAACTCGACCGGCCCCGCGTACTGATGCCTCCGGTCGCGCGGCCCGCGGCGCGCGCCGTCCCGGCGCCGTTCAAGGCCGTCGCGGACCCGGCGGCGGAAGGCCTGGAATTCTTCAACGGCCTCGGCGGCTTTGCGGCGGACGGCCGTGAATACGTGACCCGGTTGCGGCCCGGGCAATCGACGCCGGCGCCATGGATCAACGTCATCGCCAATGCCGACTTCGGATTCCACGTCGCCGCCGAAGGCGGCGGGTACACGTGGTCGGTGAACAGCCGCGAACGCGCCCTGACCCCCTGGTCCAATGATCCGGTCGCGGACAGGCCGGGTGAGGCATTTTATATCCGGGACGATGACAGCGGCGAGCTGTGGGGACCCACCGCGGCGCCGATCCATGATCCGCAGGCGAGCCATGTCGCTCGCCACAGCCAGGGATACAGCCTCTTTGAACACGAATCCCACGGCATCCGTGCCGAACTGCTGCAGTTCGTGCCGCTGCAGGATCCGGTCAAGATCTCGCGGCTGCGTATCCGCAACGGTTCCGGCCGGCGCCGCCGACTCTCCATTACGGCCTATGTTGAATGGGTTCTGGGCGTGTCCCGGGAAACCTCGGCGCCTTTTATCATCACGGAGCGGGATACCCAGACGGGGGCTCTGCTGGCGCGCAATCCCTGGAACAATGTGTTCGGCACGCGCGTCGCGTTCGCCGATCTCGGCGGCCTGCAAACGGAGTGGACTGCGGACCGGCTCGAGTTCCTCGGTCGCCACGGCGCGCTCGACCGGCCCGCCGCGCTCGAGCCCGGCGCCGTGCTGGCACGCCGGGCAGGCGCCGGCCTCGACCCCTGCGCGGTGCTGCAGACGCGGATTGCGCTTGCGCCCGGCGCCGTCGCGGAAGTCGCCTTTTTCCTCGGCGACACCGTCGATGCCGAAAGCGCGCGGTCCCTGGTCGAACGCTACCGTGGCGCGGATCTCGATGCGGAACTGCAGCGTGTCGTCGCGTACTGGGACGATGTGCTGGGCGCGGTCCAGGTGAAGACGCCGGACCGCTCGATGGACCTGCTCATGAACCGCTGGCTGCTGTACCAGACCCTGGTATGCCGGATGTGGGCGCGAACCGGGTTTTACCAGGCGAGCGGGGCCTGGGGGTTCCGCGACCAGCTGCAGGATTCGATGGCGTTATGCATCGCAAGCCCGGCGCTCGCGCGCCAACACCTGCTGCGCGCCGCGGGCAGGCAGTTCAGCGAGGGCGACGTTCAGCACTGGTGGCTGCCGGTCACCGGCCAGGGTGTTCGTACGCGCATCACCGACGACCGGATCTGGCTCGCCTACACGGCGGCCCATTACGTCGCCGTGACCGGCGACCACGCCGTGCTGGATGAGCGCGTGCCGTACATCGATGGCCAGGCCCTGCGCCACGAAGAAACCGATGCATTTTTCCAGCCGACGATCGCCGACCAGTCGGCAACGCTGTACGAGCACTGCGCCTACGCGCTCGATTGCAGTCTTGCGAACGGCGAACACGGCCTGCCCCTGATCGGCACCGGCGACTGGAACGATGGCATGAACCGGGTCGGCCAGCTCGGACGGGGCGAAAGCGTCTGGCTCGGCTGGTTCCTGTATGCGACGCTGAAAGAGTTCGTGCCACTGGCCACCGGCCGCGCCGATTCAACGCGCGGCGCGCTATGGCTTGCACACATGCACGCGCTGCAGGCCTCGCTCGAACGGGACGGCTGGGATGGCAACTGGTATCGGCGCGGCTATTATGATGACGGAACGGCGCTCGGCTCAGCCGCGAACGAGGAATGCCGCATCGATTCGATCGCACAGTCGTGGAGCGTCATCTCAGGAGCCGGTTGCGCGCCGCGGCCGCCGCTGGCGATGGACGCGGTCGATCGCGAGCTCATCACGCGCGACAGCCGGCTCGCGCTGCTGTTCAAACCGCCCTTCGATCACACTACCCGGGACCCCGGCTATGTGAAGAGCTATCCGCCCGGCATTCGCGAAAATGGCGGTCAGTACACCCATGCCGCGGTGTGGTCGGTCATTGCCTACACGCAGCTCGGGCAGTCCCAACGGGCCGCCGAATTATTTGCGATGCTCAATCCGATCAATCACGCCGCCACCGCGCCGGCCATCGAGCGCTACAAAGTCGAGCCCTACGTCGTCGCCGCCGATATCTACTCGGTTGCCCCCCACGCCGGCCGCGGCGGCTGGACCTGGTATACGGGCTCCGCCGCATGGCTCTACCGGGCGGGACTCGAGTCGATCCTGGGCTTCATGCTGCGTGGCAACAAATTGACCATGGACCCGGTGATTCCGGACCGCTGGGGCGGCTTCGAGATCATTTTGCGCTATCGCTCCGCGCGCTATCGGATCGAGGTCAACCACGTGCCGCATCCGGACGCCAATCCGGGAACACCGGGCCCCGCTGCCGTGATTGAGCTGGACGGTCGTCGTCTGCCGCAGTCCGAACCCGCCATCACGCTCATCGACGACGGCAAGGATCATCTGGTGCGGATCACGCGCGCGCGGGGCCCCCGAATCCCCGCGCGCTCCTATGTGCGATAGCGAACACCCGCAAATGAAACTTGCCTATTATATGCTACGGCTATCGGTAGCCGCCGCCGGATGAATGGGAAAACTGTGCCGCTGGATCGCGTAATTCACCCCAAAGAACAGAACCATATTCTGGCGTCACTGCCTGCGAGCGCATTCGAGCGCATGGCACCGCAGCTCAAATTCGTGCCAATGGAACTCGGCAAGGTTCTCTACGAGTCCGGCGACGCCCTGCGGTATGTTTACTTTCCGACCGACTGCATCGTATCGCTGCTGTATGTCCTGCAGAACGGGTCCTCGGCGGAAATATCGGTGGTCGGCAACGAAGGCCTGATCGGGATCGCGCTGTTCATGGGCGGCGAGACCACGCCGAGCCGCGCGATCGTGCAGAGCGCCGGACACGCGTACCGGCTCCCGGGGCAACTGCTCAAGGACGAATTCCACCGGGACCCCGACACGCAGCTGCTGCTGCTACGTTACACGCAGGCGTTGATCACGCAGATGGCCCAGACCGCCGTCTGCAACCGGCATCATTCGGTCGACCAGCAGCTGTGCCGCTGGCTGCTGTTGTCGCTCGACCGGCTGACGTCGAACCAGCTGACGATGACCCAGGAACTGATCGCCAATATGCTCGGCGTACGCCGCGAAGGCGTCACCGAGGCAGCCGGCAAGCTGCAGAAACTCGGCATCATCCGTTATAACCGCGGCAAAATCACCGTCATCGACCGGCCCAAGCTCGAGTCGCGGTGCTGCGAGTGCTATGCGGTCGTCAAGAAGGAGACTGACCGGCTCCTACCGTGGCGAGTCACCTGATTTTTTCAGCGCTTCCCGGACGCCGCCGACCGCCGTCTGGACCTTGCCCACGGCTTTTTCAATCTTGCCTTCGGACTGCAGCTCCGAGTCCTTCAGGACTTTGCCGGCAGCCACCTTGACGGTGCCGACGGCCTGCCTGACCGTGCCTTCGATGCGATCCTTGTTCATGTGCGTATTGCTCCGGATGTTGAGGTGATCTGCCGAGAACTCTGTCGCGCATTGGACACCCGGCTTGCGCCCGCGTCGGGGCGCTGCCACACATAGTTGCTTCGCGACGGGCAGCTCTGCTTTCGGCCGCTGCATCCGGCTCCTGATCGCCGCATAGCACTCGCACACGCGACTATCCAGTCCCTCCCGGTGAAGCACCGAGATGTGCCCACGGCGGTAGCTGATCACGCCGCTTCGCTGCAGGTCACCGGCCACTTCCGTGACACTCTCGCGGCGAACGCCGAGGACAGCCGCCATCATTTCCTGGGTGACGACGATCTCGCGCGGCCCGACCCGGTCGAGCGTCATCAGCAGCCAGCGGCAGATCTGCTGTTCCACGGTATGATGGCGATTGCAGGCCGCCGTCTGCGTCATCTGCGCAATCAGCAACTGCGTATACCCCAGCAACAGGCGCTGCACCGCGCCGGCCCGGGCAAATTCTCGCTTGAGAATCACCGGGTCGAGCGTGTAGCCGTTGCCGGCGATCTGCACGGTCGCCGAGCTCGGCGTCGTGTCGCCGCCCATGAACAGCGATATTCCCACAAGTCCCTCGAATCCAACCCCGGCGCTTTCGGCGGAAGCGCCGGATTCCAGCACATGATGCAGCGAGACGACCGCGGTGGTCGGAAAATGGAGCCGCCGCAACCGGGTGCCGGGCTCATAGAGGATTTCCCCGAGCGACATGGCAGACGGCTCCAGATCCCGGGCCAGCCTCTCGAAATCCGCGTCGGGCAGCGCCGCGAGCAGCGAATTTTGCCTGGCCAGGCTCGATGCGGACAGCGCGATCAGTGCTGACACGGGCTCAGGCGACTCCGGTCAGCTCGACACCGATTCCGCGATAACCAACGAACCGGCACGACCGGTCGAACATCGGCTGTCCGCTGACCTGGAATTTCTGCGTTTCGCCGCCCCGATTCACGCGACTGAAAATAAAATCCAGGAACGGTTCCCGTGCTGCGATCTTCGCGCGCAGCGTCGCGCGCTGCGTTTCGTCCCAGCCATCGTGCAGATCGTCAACGGCGGCACCAGAAAAACTATCGACGCGAATCCCGAGCATCTCCAGTACCGGTCCGGAGACGCGCGTGAATGCACCGTGCTCGTCCTGTTCCCAGTACCAGTCGGAAGCGAGCTCGGTCAGGCTCCGGTAACGCGCCTCGCTTTCGCGCAACTCGGCGGTGCGTTCGCGCACCGTCGCCTCCAGCTGGCTGTTCAGCTGATCGAGCTTGCGGTAGACCAGTCGCACCTCGAGCGTATTGCGGATGCGCGTCTTGATCTCCATCAGGTCAAACGGCTTGCTGATGAAATCGCGCACGCCGGCCTGCAAGGCCCGCAGTTTGTGCGCCGGCTGTGCCGTCAGCACGAGAACCGGGAGGAAGCCATCGGCATCGTTGACCTTGAGTCCCTCGATCACCTCGAAGCCGTCCATTCCCGGCATCTGCAGATCCAGCAGGATCAGGTCGTAGGAATTCTTGCGGTGCAGCCGGCAGACTTCCCGCGGGTTCATTGTTGAGCTCACATTCATGTAGCCGCCGTCCCCCAATAGCGCTTCCAGCAAGGCGACATTGGCCTCCTGATCGTCGACGATCAGGATTCGCGCCGCGCGGATTCGCGGATTCCATGGCTATGCCACCGTTTCCGGATTCGCGGACAGTCTCGCCGCCGGGGACCGGCTCTCGAACGCAACGTCCAGCGTGCTGAGAAACTCCGTCACCTTGATCGGCTTGGTCAGATAGCGGAAAAATCCCGCCTCGAGCCCCCGGGCAATATCGCGCGGTCCCGCATTTGCGCTGAGCGCAATGATCGGAATATCGGCGGTCGCTGGATCCATCGACAGAATCCGCAGCGCTTCGACGCCGCTCATGCCCGGCAGATTGATGTCCATCAGGATCACGTCGGGCAGCGACGCGCGCGCGGCCGCGACGCCACGGTTTCCGTCCGCCGCGCTGATCAGTCGAATATCCGGCCGGCGCGCGATGAGGTCCTCCACCAGCATCAGATTGGCGGGGTTGTCCTCGACGTACAGCAGCGTGCGCAGCGGCACACCCGCGGGGTGGGGCACCGGAACGATCATGGCGGCGACTCGCCTCGATGGAGCGGCGCTGATGCGCGGTTGTCACGTGCAGTTCGATCCAGAAGACACTGCCCACGCCGATCGTGCTCTCGACGCCGATGACGCCGCCCATCAATTCGACCAGCCGTTTGCTGACAACGAGCCCGATGCCCGTGCCCTCTCCGACATGCGCCTCCTGCCCGAGACGATTGAACGGCTGGAACAGTTGCCGAGCTTATCCGGCGTCAATCCCTCGCCGGTGTCGGTCACCGAGATGCGTACCCGCCCGGACGGCGACGCCTGCAGTCCACGGAAACGGTGCCGCCTTCCCGGTTGTACTTGATCGCATTGGACAGCAGATTGAGCAGGACCTGCTTGAGGCGGGTGCGGTCCGCCGTGACCAGGAATGGCATCGCAAGGGTCGGAAACGTTACCAGGATGCCGCGCTTCGTCGCCTGCGGCTCGATCATCGCGCGGCTCTCGCGCAACACGTCCGACAGCAATATCGGCTCCAGCGACAGCGACAGCTTTCCCGACTCGATCAGCGACAGATCGA
The DNA here is from genome assembly GCA_963706815.1 of uncultured Gammaproteobacteria bacterium. Classification (GTDB taxonomy): domain Bacteria; phylum Pseudomonadota; class Gammaproteobacteria; order Steroidobacterales; family Steroidobacteraceae; genus Bog-1198. The sequence continues at coordinate 350,125 of CAVPNS010000002.1, read as the reverse complement.
GAATTTCATTGATCAGGTCGAGCAGGTACCAGCCGGCCTTGAGGATCTGCCCGACGCTGCGCTGCTGCAGCACCGTGGGCGCCGGAGTGCCGGACTCGATGAGCTGCGCAAACCCGAGGATCGCATTCAGCGGCGTCCGCAGTTCGTGGCTCATGCTGGAGAGAAACTCGGACTTTGCGAAGTTTGCCTGATCGGCGGCCGCCATGGCCTCGTTGAGTTCGCGCTCGACCCGCTTGCGAACGGAATTGTGGCTGCCGATCAACAGGTAGCCGATGATTTCATCGTAGTCGTCGCGACAGCGCCGTGATGGAAACGATCGCGGGAAACCGGCTGCCGTCCGCGCAGATATACGTCAGTTCGTAGATGTCCTCGATGCCGCGCGAAGCCTTGAAGGCGAGGGCCTCGAACCCGGGCGCGATCTGCACGCCGAACTCCAGGCTCAACGCCCTTGCGCGCGCGCAGCACCTCCTCCGGATCGTGCAGGTCGCTCGGATTGACTTTGTCGACGACCTGATTCGCCGGGTACCCCAGCATGCGCTCCGCGCCGACATTGAATAGCTGAATGACCCCGAGCGGATCAGTGGCGATGATGGAAAAGTTCGCACTGTTCAGAATCGCATTCTGCAATGCCTTCGTCCTAATCATCGTGACCCCCGGCGGCGCACCAGAATAAGCCACTTGCTCGTGATGCCGTTGAAAACCCCGCGAATGAAAATGCGGAGCACCGGTCATAGTCCTGCATCCGGTTGCGTGCATCTGTTCGGTATCCAACATAGCGCCATCGCGGCACTGCGGGGCGCCGGGAAATGCCTGAACCTATGCGCGCGGGCGCACCGACGTGACGCGGGCGGATCGATAGTCTGAGGGTCATGGACGGGCGCCGGGTGCCCGCCGCGTCGCCGGACCCGATTCGGCCAAGGATCCCATGAATACCCTGCGGCTCGCGTCGACCCCGCCCCGAATGAGCATCAATCCCGAATTCGACGATTTTCTTTATGCGCAGCTCGGCGAGGAAACCAACGGCATGCAGCTCAGCGTCCTGTCGGCACTGGCGCGCCGGAATGTCGATCCCTGGGACATTGCCCGTCAACTGGCGGCATTGCCACGGGAGTCTGCGGCCCGGCTTCTGGCCTCCATGCTCCCGAATAGCGCCACCGGTGACGCCGACGCGGCGCCGCGCGAACGATTTGCCGCGCGCCTGGTCGCGCTGTTGCCGGCGCCGCGCACGCCTGCCCTCAATGCCGCTTTTTCCCGTCGTGAACAGGACAGCACACAGCCCGCACCGACGACGGGCAGGATCCGGCTGATCGTCGCGCTGGCCTTGCTGATGTTGCTCAGCCAATGGCTTCTATCCAGCCTGACCTCAAAGGAGGTCGCCGCCAGGCCGGACCCGGCAGCAGCCTTGGCACCATCGATCGTTGCGAAGCCCGGGGCGACGCTGCCCGAGTGAGCGCCCGGCAGTTATTGTCGCATCGGTTATTGAACGTACAGATCGGCAGGGCGCATTCGGCTAACGTTCCTGTGCCCGGTCAATCCCGAACCGGTATCAAGCGAGGAATTCGTCATGGATAAGAAATCGACCGCCGCTGAGCAACATTCGACCGCAGCCCGGCATCATGACAGCGCAGCGCAAAGCCATCGCGAAGCAGGCGATCAGGACCATTGCCTCCGGGCACGATGGCGCATCGAAGCACCCATGACCGGCTCCGGAGCCGGGCGGCGGAGGCTAAGCGCATGATTGACTCGGATACCGGCACATGCGGGCACCTGTCGAGACCGGCTTCGCGCCGGTTACGCCTCGTCCCCGAGGGCCAGCTTGTTCACGTGGCCGCGCCCGTCGCGAGCGTCTCCGATCATTCACTGTGCCTGACGACGACGCGCCTGCATCAGGCCGAGAGCGACCTCCGTGCAGTGCGCCTGGCGCTTGCGAAGGCAAAGGCGGAACTTGCCAAAACGCAGATTCGCGAACAGCGGGCGCACTACCTGGCGCTGCATGACGCGCTGACGGCATTGCCCAATCGCCGGCACTTCCGGCAAAGGCTGGCTGTGTCGCTACCGTCAGCGGACTCCCCGCGGCAGGCGCTCGCCCTGCTTTACATCGATCTCGATGGCTTCAAGTCGGTGAACGATGCTCATGGCCACCATGCCGGCGACCAGCTGCTGCAGGTCGTTGCCGCACGCCTGAAGAACTCCATGCGTGCCGAAGACATGGTGTGCCGTCTCGGGGGCGACGAATTCGGCTGCCTGTTGGCCGGATTGCCGAACCGGCGCGAAGTCAGTCAGGTCGCGGCCAAGGTGTTTGACGTCATCTCGGCACCATTGAGAATCGGCACCCTGAGTCTCGTGGTGCTGCCAAGCATCGGCATTGCCCTGTCTCCCGGAGATGGCACGACGGGAGAGGATCTGCTGCGCCGCGCCGACGCGGCCATGTATCACGCCAAGCACTACCGGACCGGTTACACGTTCTTCAGGGAAGCCTTCCCGCAGGGAATGGCGCTGGGCGAGCGGCCGGTTGCACCTGTGCGCTGAGCGGACGCCTTTACCTCCACCAACGAGAAACATGATGAGCAATACTATGAAAGACAACGGCCAGGCTTCGGCCAATCACGGCACGACTACCTTGCACGTGACGGATTGCCAGGAAATTCGCAATCTGATGGCGGATACCGTGGATCTGCTGGATCGCATGGCGCACGTCGCTGATCCGGAGACCCTTCGACTGCGGGAGAAGCTCGCGCAGTCCCTCGCAACGGCGAAGCGCGCCGTCGGTGAAGGCGCCGACCGGATCCAGCGCCAGGCGCGCCAGGCCCTGCGCGCCGGGGACGGCTACGTCCGCGACCGCCCGTGGAATGCGGTCGGGATAGCCGCTGCGGCCGGTCTCATCGTCGGGTTACTGATTCGAAAGCGCTAGGAGCCGGCGTGGGAATTGCACACGGCCGCAAGTCGTGTGCGCGCAGGCAAGCAGCGGCAGAGTCTCTCTGCCGCTGCGCCCTTCGGGCCTTCTGGGTTAGCTCCGGGTCTTGGGGGTATACGAGAACTTCTGCCCCGCAATAGTCGCGTTATACATCAGGCCGCCCTTCGCGATGGTGAATACAGCCATGCCATGCTTGTATTCGCCCGCCGCCGCGGCAGCGCGCTTATCGATGCTGGCGCCCGCATCGGCTCCGGTCGTACCCAGGCTGGCATCCGCGGCCGCCGTGATCACGACAGCTCCGGCATCAGCACTGAACTCGAAGTTGCCGGACGTGAAATCGTCCATCGCCTGCTTGTCCTTGAAGAATATGATTTCGCTGTAGGCCTCGCCCCCAGCCTGGAATCCCACGCTCAGCTGATTCATCGAGACCCTGCCGATGGGCCGTCCGTTGTAGAACACATGCCCGCTACCGTGTGCAGCGCCAATGCCGAGTCCACCCTTGCCGATGGTCGGGAACACCGCGTACCCATAGCTGCCGGAAAAGTACTGGGCACTCTGATTCGCGTTGCGAAACAAATCCGCCGCGTTGGAGTCCCGGCCCGCATTGGCGGCCGCAAAGGGAACGCCAAGTGCTGCAACCAGCGCAATCAGACGTAGTTTCTTGTTCATCATCATCTCCTGGTAAAAAAAGGCTATTCAATGCAATTCGGGGATCTATAGGGGCCATGATGCCGGCCCAGACAACGCACGTCTGTGCGCGAACGTACGCTCGCGCAGCGGGCGGTGCGGGGCAACAATGCGCTGACACGCGGGCCCGTCAGCTTTTCTTGCTCAATGTATGTGGAAATTGCCGCTGCCGAAAATCCCGAGCAGACCGGTGATGACCAGGTAGATTGCAACGATGTAATTCAGCAAGCGCGGCACGATCAGGATCAGTACTCCGGCGACGAGCGCGACGATCGGCGCCAGACTGAGTGTCATATTCATAGGTCACCTCCAGTTCGATTCCGGAATCATTCTAGTGTCAGCATTTACCGCCGCCCGTGCGCTACCGTACATAATTGGCGTGCGGGCTCCTCGGATACCCGCCATGCATCCGCGCCGCTGCGCCTGCTTTTGTGCGTATCCGTACAGACGTTGAAGTGGTCGGGTCGTAGCCTTCACCCGGAAGCGCTATCAACCCTGGCAACTGCGGTGCAATCATGAATGACTACGACAATGATCCTGTGCTTTGGATCGAGCATGAACCCAGCCTGACGGAGACGCTGTATTCGGAGCGTCACCGGGTCGAAGCGCAGTTGAATCAGGCGAACAACGTATCGACGGAGACCCTGCGCCTTGCCCTGCGCCGCTATCGTTCGCTGTCCCGGCAATTGTCTCCGTTCTAGAGGGCACCTACATGAAAGATCGAATTTCCGATCCGTTTATTTCAGGTCTGTTGCAGGAAATCGCGTCCGCACAGGTCCCGTCGAGCGGAACTGAGGATGATGACGATGACCGCGACGATGAACGCCCGGGCGAGAACGAGGCGCCGGTGCGCGAGCACGACGAGAATACCGAGGCTCCCGAGGAATTCAGCGTCGATGACGAGGATGACCTGCCGCACCCTGAGGACGACGGCGATAGGGACGAGTGAACCGGGCGCGATGCGGGAGTCGTCAGGGACCCGCCCTGCTCCCCGATGACGCGCGACGCCCCCGGGGAGCCAGGATGGCTGGCGGGCTGACTTCAGCTATTCGGCCTGGTCCTGTACCGGCCGCGCAGCACGATCAACGCGCCGCCCAGCAGCACCAGTGCGGCGATTGCGGATCCCGCGCTGATTTCGGGGGCCGGAATGGCGGTTGCGGGCGCCGAGTCGACCCGGTCGCGATGCCTTTCCCAATCCTGCCGCACGAAGTTCTCTTCCTGCCGACGGAACCGGTGGTCCGTGTTTCCTGCATTGTCGTCGTATTGATCAGCCCCTGCCACGGCGGCGGCCGCCGTGAGCATGAGAATCGCAAGGCCGTAGGTGGCGGTTTTCATAGTGCTGCGTCTTCCTGAATTGATGGGCACGAGTGGTAAGGCCCGGTCAGTAGACCTGATGCGCTGAAACTCCACTGTGCGGCATGCCACGCAGCGCCCCGGTTCGCCTGAATAAATAATCTGCGGGCGCAGTACGGTATCGAACAGATTCGCCGCCTTATGCCAGTGTATTTATCGTCGCATGCGAAACCGACCTGCAATCCTCTTCGGCGCGCTGATCGCGGCTTTTGTGATCGTGCCCACGTCAATCCCCTTCGTACGGGCCCGGACCGCGCCGGCCGGCACGACCGCGACCGCGACCGAACAGGCTTCGCCACCGGACATTGCCGGTGCCATCGCGAGCCTGCCGCTGAATCAGATCGACGCCGCGAATACGCGCGGGCTGCGGGTGCCGTGCAGCCATGAAACCAGGCGGCACCCGGGCATCGGGGCCGGCCCGATCCGCTTGCACAACGCGCTGATCGGCGCCACCGGGTACCTCTTCTCGATCGACCCCGCGACCTGCCGCGAGGACTGGCGCACCCACGAGGATTACAAGCCTGCCCGCCTGCGGGCCGTGAACCGCCTGGTGTTCATCGGCGATGCGGGAGGCGATGACCAGGGCGCCAGGGAGCGCATGTACGCGCTCAATGCCAGGACCGGGGAAATCGTCTGGGAGTTCTGCCTGGTGCCCAGATCCGCTGATGACCCGGCGCGCGCCCCTCAGGGCTCCGCGCGGAGGTCCTATACGCTGGATCCCGTCACCGGGGAGATCGCTAATTCGGACCTGTGAGCGTGGGATAATCGATATAGCCTGCGGGGCCAGGCGTGTAGAACGTCGCGGGATCCGGTTCGTTGAGCGCGGCGTCCTGCAACAGACGCGACACCAGATCCGGATTGGCGAGGAACGGCCGCCCAAAGGCAACCAGGTCGCCGCGCTTCTCGACGAGTGCCGTCTCCGCCGTCACGCCACCGAAGCCGCCGGACAGGATGAACAGTCCCTCGAATCCGCCGCGCAGTCTCAGCTTGAAATCGGCAGGAACCGGCGGCGCGCCCATCGAGGAGTGATCCACGAGATGCACGTACAGCAGGCGCAACGCCGAGAGCTGGCTCGCCAGCGCGAGATACTGGGGCTCCAGTTCCGGAAAGTCACCGGTGCCGTTGAATACTCCGTAAGGCGATAAGCGGATGCCGACGCGTTCGGAGCCGATGGCTGCGGCTACCGCGCCAGCCACCTCGGTCGCAAGCCTGTTGCGACCTGCAATGTCCCCTCCGTACCCATCTGTGCGGGTATTCACGCGCGGATTCAGGAACTGCTCGATCAGGTATCCATTGGCGCCATGCAGCTCGACTCCGTCGAATCCTGCGTCCAGTGCCAGGTGCGCCGACCGCGCATATTCGCTTACCGCGCTGCTGATGTCCCGCTCGTTCATCGCGCGCGGCACGCTGTGCGGCTGCATTCCCAGCGAATCCGTATACATCTCGCCGGGACAGACCGCGTCTCCCGGGCCCAGCACCTCCGCACCCGCGGGAAGGTTCGCGACATGCGTGACCCGTCCGGTGTGCATCAGCTGCACGAATATCTTGCCGCCCCGCGCATGTACCGCTGAGGTCGCCAGCTTCCAACCCGCGACCTGCGCCTCGTTGAAAAGCCCCGGGATGCGGGCGTACCCCAGTCCATTGGGCGACGGCGCCGTGCCCTCGGTAATGATCAGGCCCGCCGATGCGCGCTGGCCATAATATTCCGCCATCAGCGCATTGGCCGTATTGGCCTGCACGGCGCGGCTGCGCGTCATGGGGGCCATGACAATGCGGTTGGTCAGGGTCAGAAAGCGCGTAAATAGCGGATCAAAAAGCATGTTCGTCCTCGTCAGGTATGTGATGGCACGCGGTCGCGGGGTTTGCCGCCCGATCGCGCAGCGGCACTCAGGGCGCCAGGTGTGAAGGTCTTGTGGGCGCTTTTGAATCCGGCGACCACTCGCCATGACGGCCGTGGTGATGGTCCAGTGCCGCCAGCTGCTCCGGATCGGGCGGCGACTTCGCGTCGTACGGCGGCGCATCCTTTATCGATTGCTGCGTCAGGTCAACGCTTACCATGCTTTCGGCCCAGTTCACATCCGCGACCCATTCGGGTGACACGAGCACCTGGTGACCGAGCCACCAGTTGCTGGTGTCGACGATGAGGTAGCGAATGGCCCAGGATCTCTCGTCGATCAGGAATCCGTGAATGTGGCCGATCTCGCCGTCGCTGGCGTGCACGTAGTATCGCCTGACGGCGTTGCAGCTGCGCAGGTGTGGATCATTGCCCTTGTCCGCACTGCCGCGGGTTCCCTGATCCTGCAATCCCGCCTGCAGGATGTCCGGATATACTGCCGCACCCCAAAGGCCGCCCCCTCCCCAGTAGACGCCATAGCCGTAGTAGCCGAGATACCCCATCTCCTGCTGGCGCGAAACCGGCTTGTCGGTATCGATGTCCGGGCTGTTCCTGACCTGGCCCCGCGTGATGGTGACCGGCAGGATTTTTGCCGCCCAATCCGGGTGACCCAGGGCCGCCGGAGGAACGAGGACCTTGTGCCGCAGATCGCCGCCGCCGGTCTCGACGATGAAATAGCGTATTACCCACGCTTCGTCATCGAAGTAGCAATCCGTGACCCGGCCGATGATGCCGTCGGTCGCACCGATCACGCAGCCCTCAATGTCGCTGATATCGCGCAGCATGTGGTTTCCTTGTTCTGAAGTTAAGCCGCGCCGCAGCTGCCGTTCGCGAAGACGTGCACGACGCTCTCGGCGCTGAGCCGCTCCCTTTCCTTGTGCCCGCAGATCCGGCTGCCGGCGCTGCCGCTGGTAGCCGTCCAGCGAATGTGTCCGTAGCCGCTGGCGTCGGGAGATACCCGGATAGAGAGCGAGGCAAATCCGTAAATCGTTTCGTTGGCGATGACGGCTTGTTCCGGGTTTGCGTTCATGTCGATCACGGTCACCACGACGCTGGTCGAGGTATCATTCGTGACTTTCACGCTGAGCCCGTCGCTGCCCAGTGCGGCACCGGCGCTCAGCAAAGAACCCGCCACGACCAAGATCGACGCGCCCTTGCGTGAGTAGCGCATCGGCTGCCGCATCAGTGGTGGCTGCGGTCGCCGCCGCCGCCGCGCGAACCACTGGGGATCGATGGCGTCGAACGGGAATGCGGGGCACTCCGATAGGCATGGGAAGGCGCCGATGCACGGGGCTCTCCACGCCGTCCGGGTCCAACGCGGTAACCGCCGCTCCAGCCGCCGACCTCATACCCGAACGGCTCCGTGTAACCCGGGCTGTAGCGGTCTCCGAGATCCGTGTCGTAGCCGTAGCCGCCGACGCAGGCGGCGACGGCCATCAATACGGAAAGTCCGATGCCCGCAAGCGCGATACGAGGGATTGCGATGTTCATTTCGGTTCGTCCTTGTTATCGGCCTGGGTCCATTCCATGACTCCGAATGGCGCACCTGCCGGATCGGCAAGGACAGCGATCCTGCCGCCGTGCCGGTCGACTCGCGGCGGCACGAGGACACTGCCGCCCAGGGCGACGGCCCGCGTCGCCGCATCCGCGGCATCGTCCACCCGCACGAAATTGAGCCAGCGCGGATGACGCCGCACCGAATCAGCGGGCATGCTGTTGACGCTGGCACGCGCATAATCGTCGCTGGAAAGGATCACGTGTTCCTGGCCAGACTCGCTTTCGAGATCAAACACGTCGTAGCCGAACACCGTCTGGTAGAACGCCGCATCGGCGCCCACGTCGCGCGCCATCAATGAACTCCAGATCCACGCGCCCGCGGCCGCGAGATAATCGGGGGCATCGCCGCTGAAGGAGGCCAGAACCGCAAAGACGGCGCCCTGAGGATCGGCCAGAATCGCTTGCCGGCCCCGCGAATCATACGTTCGGGGCGCCACGACCACTTTGCCGCCGCCGCTGACCGCAATGCGGCTCGCCGCGTCGACATCCTGAACGGAGATGAAAGTGAGCCACGCCGGCTGGCGCTTCTCGCCTGGCCTGATCACGTGCTGCACGACCCCAGCGACGCGCTCGCCATCGAGCAGCCCCACGGCGTAGTGGTCGTTGCCTGCGCTCAGGTCCTGGAAGGTCCAGCCAAACAGTCCGGAGTAGAACCGCTCAGCCGCGGCAAGATCCGGGGTAACGAGTTCCGCCCAGATGACCTTGCCGACGTGATGTTCCGTACTTGGCTGGTCGGCAATGGGTGGCGGGTTGAATCCCGCTGCCATGGCCGCCCCGAAGCAGGCGATGCCGAGCGTCGTCCCAATGGCCGCCTTCGCCAGGACAGAACGCATCTGATCGATGGATTTGATCATTTATCTCTCTCCGGGTGTGCTGGCAGAAAGAGTAATCCAGCCCGGAATTTTGCTCTGTACGGCGCCGCACCTATCGAAACTCTCAGGCTACGTCGTCGACCAGCAGGCCCCGCACCCAGGCGGTGCCTCGATCAGTCGCGTGACTGTGATAAACCCTGATCGCATTGCCGCCGTGCACATCGACATCGCCAGCACCGACGTACTCGGCATTCCAGAATTCCGGCCGGCGCTTTGCGTGTCTCTTTGCAGTCGCAGCACGCCGATCTTTTCCGGTCCCGCTTCGACGATCATCCGATGGCGACGGAATCAGTCCCCGGCCGCCGGAGAACCAGACTCCGGTTTCGACAGCACGGCGGCGAACGATCCAATGGCCGTCGATCACACACGGATTGCGCCCCTGGCACGGATGTGCATCGTTCGCGCGGATCAGGCCGCCGTTCAGTTCAGAGGTGAAGTCGCGGGCACTCACATTTCACCCCGATAGCCGCTTACGGATCACGCGCAGCTCCCGCCGCTCGCCGCTGCTGAGCCTGGGGTAGGTCAGCTTGAGCTCACTGAATGCGTTCAGCACGATCCGCGACACGATCAGGCGTGCGTTTTCCTTGTCGTCTGCCGGAACGACGTACCATGGCGCTTCCTTCGTGCTGGTCGCCTGCAGGCATTCTGCGTAGGCCTTCATGTAGCGCTTCCAGTAACCCCGCTCCGTCATGTCCGCCCGGCTGAACTTCCAGTTCTTGTCCGGCGCGTCGATGCGTTCCAGAAACCGCCTGCGCTGCTCGCGCTTCGAGAGGTGCAGGAAGAACTTGATGATCCGCGTGCCGTTTGCGTGCAGGTGCCGCTCGAGATCCACGATGGAGCGATACCGATCCTGCCACAGCTTTGCGTCGTGTCGCGGACGGTCGGGGAGTCCTTCCGCCTGCAGAATCTGCTGGTGCACGCGCACTATCAGAACCTCTTCGTAATAGGACCGGTTGAAGATCCCGATGCGGCCACGCTCGGGCAGATCCCGGGTCGTTCGCCACAGAAAATCGTGTTCCAGCTCGGTCGCGCTGGGATGCTTGAAGCTGAACACCTGGCAACCCTGCGGGTTGACCCCGGACATCACGTGGCGAATGGCGCCGTCCTTTCCTGCGGCATCCATCGCCTGGAAGATGATGAGCACTGCGTAACGGTTGGCCGCATAATGCAACTGCTGCATCGCGCTCAGCTCGCCAACGTCCCCTTCGAGCAGCCTTGCATATTGCCTGGTGGATTTGTAGACCGGATCGATCCGGGTCGGCCACTTCTTCAGATCGACACGATGGCCTGGCGTTACCCGAAACTGCGCTGAGCTGATTTTCATTTGACCGGATGCTCCATGAGTCTGTCCGCTTTTACGTGCATCCGGAGCACGACGTCGGTTCGGCAACGCACGGTCGTGCCGCGCGGATATCCCTAGAGTCAGTGTCCGGCAAGTTGAGCAACCTGGGATCGACGACCATGCCCGACATCACAAGGCGCGAGCCCGCTCCGGAACTACTCACCATTCAGGTACCCAGCATGAATCCAATCACCGCGTTCCTGGTCCTGGCATGCATCGCCGCCGGCGCCGGCCTGGCGCACTGGAGCGGCATGTTCTTCGCGCTGCCGTTTTTTGTCGCTGCAGCGCTTGTTGCTCTGTCGCTGAAGATGGCCAACGTGTGGGAGAAATTCGTCGTCCTGCGCCTCGGCAGGCTGCAGGGGGTGCGGGGAGCGGGCCTCTTCGTCATCATTCCGATACTTGATCGGGTCGTTGCCATCATCGACAGCCGCATCCAGACCACGGCGTTCAATGCTGAACAGGCCCTTACCAGGGATACCGTTCCCGTCAACGTCGATGCGATCATTTTCTGGCATGTACACGACGCCGAGAAGGCCGCTCTCGCCATCACGAACTATCGCGAGGCGATCGACCGCGTCGCGCAGACCTCGCTGCGTGAGATGATCGGCTCGTCGATGCTCGCGGCGCTGCTCTCGGACCGAAAGGAGGCCGACGAGCAGCTGAAGACCGAGATCGGCGAGAAAACCGCGCCCTGGGGAATCTCGGTGAGCTCCGTGGAAATACGCGATGTCGCGATACCGGTGGCGCTGCAGGACGCGATGTCGCGACAGGCACAGGCGGAACGCGAGAAACAGGCCCGGGTGATCCTGGGCTCCGCTGAAGCTGCCATCGCGGGCAAGTTCGTAGAAGCCGCAGCCATTTATGCCGGCCATCCGATCGCGCTGCAGTTGCGGGCGATGAATATCATCTATGAAACCACGAAGGAACGCGGCGCGACGATCCTGATGCCGAGTTCGATGGTCGACAGCCTGAATCCGCCGGCAACTGCGACGCTTGCGCTCGCGCTGGCCGGCAATGAGGCGCTCGGATCCGGCCTCGCCGCACGGCCGGCGGCCCCGTAGTCCTGGAAAACAGTATAACTGCAACACAAAGGAGAATCCGGGTGTCACATGCTTATTGGAACGACTGGTATTTCGGATGGGGCTGGTTTCTGTGGTTTGGCATCGTCTTCCTGTTCTTTTCCAGCATCGGAAACTGGGGCTACACCTACAGTGCGCACCAGAAATATGGGGTACCGCCGCGCAGTACGGCATTCGACATTCTCGATGCGAGATTCGCCAGGGGCGAGATCAGCAAAGAGGAATATGGGCAGATGAAGGCGGAGATTGCCAGGAATTGACGACCCGCCGGGGTTACGCCGCGCCGGGCGCCGGCGGCCCCTTCCTATCCGCGGGCTGGACCATGCGAACGGCCAGCGCCGTCGGACCAATCACGATGTCCAGGCCGGAGAAGACATCGATCACCCGCTTTATCACTTCCGATTGGACTACCTCAATGAGGGTGAATTCATCGACCGGCACGGACAGCTCATACGTGACCAGGGAATCGGCAAAGCCACAGGCATACGCCGTCGGAACATGCCCTGACGCGACGCCGGGACTGCCCTTTGCCGCCGTCTGCAGCGCGTCAATGACGCGCACCGGCGGTATTCTGTGATCGACGCTGAGCGCCAGCGTGCACAGGTGAGGGTCGTTCAGGCGGCGATGATTCGTCACGATGGCCTTGGCAACCACGCTGTTCGGGATCACGGTCATGTCGTTCGAAGCGCTCTTGATCCTGGTCGCCCGCCAGTTGATTTCAATGACCTCGCCCTCAATGCCGCCGGCAACGGTGATCCAGTCACCGGGCATGAACGGGCGCTCGATATTCAGGGCCAGACCTGAAAAGACGTCCGACAGGGTATTCTGCAGCGCGAGCCCGAGGACGATAGCCAGTACGCCCGAGGTCGCGAGCACGGCGGAGATCGGTTGCTTGAGCACGGTGTCCATGATCCCGACGAACGCCACGACGTAGATCAGACCGGATGCGAGGTCCGCGAACAGGCGTCGGGCATGAGGTTCATTGTCATCGGGAAAGATCGTGCGGCGCAGAACCAGATCCAGCAGGCTCTTGACGAGCCACGCCCCCAGGATCCACCAGGCAATGCCGAAAAGTTCCGGCGGCACGCGCGGCACGCCCGTCGGCGCGACGAACAGGTACTGGCCGAGCGGATTGCCGTGGCGGGGATAGACCGCCGTGATCAGCGTCAACACGCATGCGCCCCAGAACAGGGGGCGGTAGGATCGAAGTGCGGGCCATAATCCGCAAGCTAGCAGCACGGCCGCAATCGCCATGAGGGCGATCTCGGCCCAGCCTATTATTGCAGTATCGAGAGCCGGCATCCGTTCATACTACGCTTAATTCTGGAGATCCCTGACATGCGCAGTCTCAAAGGCACGATGAACCTCTCCGATGCGCTGGTGCTTTTCGGCGTCACCGGCGACCTGGCCTACAAGATGATTTTTCCTGCGCTTTATGCCATGACGAAGCGGCGTCTCCTCAAGGTGCCGGTCATTGGCGTGGCCGCATCCAGCGGCAATGCGGCGCAACTTCGCGAACGCGTGACCCGCAGCATCCGGGAGCACGGCGGGATTGACGACCGGCCGGCGCTGCGCCGCCTGCTGGCGCTGCTCGACTATGTCGAGGGCGATTACAACGAGCCCTCGACATTCGTGGCGCTCCGGGCGGCGCTCGGCAATGCGCGCCGTCCTGCTCATTACCTGGCCATTCCGCCCGCCCTGTTTGCGACCGTGATCAGGGGATTGGGTGCCGCCGGCCTGGCCAGCCAGGCGCGCGTCATCGTCGAGAAGCCTTTCGGGCGTGACCTGGCCTCGGCGCGCGCACTGAACGCGGTGGCGCGGTCGGTGTTTCCGGAGGATTCGATTTTTCGCATCGATCACTTCCTCGCGAAGGAGGCGATCATGAACATCCTTTATTTCCGCTTTGCGAATTCGTTCCTGGAGCCGATCTGGAACCGCAACTACGTCGCCAGCGTGCAAATCACGCTGTCCGAGGACTTTGGCGTCGGGACCCGGGGCGCATTCTACGAGACTGCCGGTTGCCTGCGCGACGTCGTCGAGAATCATCTGTTCCAGATCGTCGCGCTGCTCGCGATGGAGCCGCCAACCTACCGGGGCTTTGGCGCCGTGCATGATCAGACCGCTGATATCCTGCGTGCGATGCGCCCGCTGCGACGCCGCGACCTGGTGCGCGGCCAGTACGCGGGGTACCGCAGGGAGCCCGGCGTCGCGAGAAATTCCATCGTCGAGACCTACTGCGCGATGCGCCTGCACATCGATTCGTGGCGCTGGGAAGGCGTGCCGTGGTTCCTGCGATCGGGGAAATGCCTTGCGACGACCGCCGCTGAGGTCCACGTCCAGCTGAAGCCCCCGCCACAGCAGCTGTTCGCGGACTCGGCACCGGCGGTCGGACCGGCCAATTATCTGCGCTTCCGGCTGTCGCCGTCCTCCGTTATTGCCCTGGCAGCCCGGGTCAAGCGCGCCGGCCACGATTACGTTGGCGATCAACGGGAGCTCTGTCTCGCCGATGAGCAACCGGCTGGGGAAGGTCCCTATGAGCGCCTGCTGGGCGACGCCATGTGCGGCAACGGCGCGCTGTTCACCCGCGAGGATGCCGTGGAGGCCGCCTGGGCGGTCGTGGATCCGATCCTGAAAGATCCCGATCCGCCTCGACCGTACGTGCGCGGCAGCTGGGGTCCCCGGGAGGCCCTGAGCCTGATCAAAGCCGATGGCGGCTGGCGCAACCCGATGCCATGAGATCCGTCCGCCAGCGCACAGACGGTCATGGCGCAGCGCGCACAATGCGGGGTAGTCGCCAACGCACAAGGTCCGTCGTGCCCAGTCTCCGTGCCGGAAAATGGCGCCATGGGCGCCGCATTTTTCCGGGCGCAGCCATGGCCATCGCGCTGCTCGCCGGGTGTGCAGGACTGCCGCCGGGTGCCGATTTTCCACGCGTCGCATCGGCCGCGCTGCAGAACCCTGAGCAGACGCACCTCGGTGGACAGTTTGCCAACGCCGCCGCCGATCATGGCGGCGCTACGGGATTCCGTATCCTGAACGTCGGGGTCGATGGGTTCCTGACGCGCGTGCAGATGATCGACGCGGCCGAACGCACTCTCGATCTGCAGTACTTCATCCTTCGCGGCGACGAGACCGGACGCCTGATCACCGCGGCGCTGATACGCGCGGCGGATCGCGGGGTGCGGGTGCGTGTCCTGATCGATGACGGGGACGTCGTTGCCGGGGATGAGCAGATACTCACGCTGCTGGATCATCCCCAGGCCGAAGTCCGGATCTTCAATCCGTTTGCCTATCGCGGGCACCTGCAATTCCTGCGCGGCATCGAATTCCTATTCAATGCGCGCCGCCTCGATTATCGCATGCACAACAAACTGCTGGTCGCCGACAATGCCGTGGCGCTGATCGGCGGGCGCAATATCGGCAACCAGTACTTCCAGATGGAGCCGGAATCGCAATTTGCCGACGACGATGTGTTTACCGCCGGTCCGGTCGTGCAGCAGCTGTCCGGGACCTTCGATCAGTTCTGGAACAGCAAGCTGGCAATTCCGGCGGGCGCGCTCGGCGGCCATCACTCGGCGGCACCTCCCGCACGCGCCAGGCAACTCATGCAGCCGCTGAGTTCCCCCGGCATCGACTATGTGGCCATGCTGAAGACCCAGGAGCCCTACGCCGGGATGATTTCGGGACGCCTGCCGCTCGAGTGGGCCGCTGCGCAAGTGGTCTGCGACAGTCCCGACAAGAAGGACGTCGAGAATGGCGCGCGCCGCGGCCGACTGATGGCCCGACCCGTGGTGCGGGCGGCGTCCGAAGTCAAGGGCGAGCTGTTGATGATCACACCGTATTTCGTGCCGGCCAAGGACGAGCTGCAAACCCTGTACACGCTGCTGCAGTCGCGGGCACGCGTGGCCATCCTGACCAATTCGCTGGAATCCGCCCCGACGCTGCTGGCGCAGTCGGGCTACGTGCACTACCGGATACCACTGCTCAAGGCCGGGGCAAATCTCTATGAAGTGCGCTCACAGCTCGGCAATGTTCGCGGCAGCGGCCAGACCGCCCGGATCTCGCATTTCGGCAACTACGCGCTGCACGCCAAACTGTTCGTGTTCGACCGGCGCAGACTGTTCATCGGCTCGATGAATTACGATCAGCGTTCGAAAAGCCTGAACACCGAGGTCGGGCTGATCATCGACAGCCCCGTGCTTGCCGCACAGATCACCGGGCGCTTCGAACACATGACCCAGCCGGAGAATGCCTATGTACTGACCTTGCAGGACGGCGCGGCGGGAACGGCTGCGAAGATCGCCTGGGACACGCTGGAAAACGGCAAACCCGTGAAATACGCCCGGGAACCCGGAAGCAGCGCCTGGCAGAGGTTCAAACTGGCGTTTCTTGCGCTGCTCCCGGTTGGCGGGGAGCTCTGAGCGGGCCGGGAGCCGGAGAATTCCGCCCGCCGGTTCCTCTGTACGGTTTCGCACATACGACCCTCGCAATGCGAGATAGCATTTTCCGCCAGGCGCGGCTATCAAACGAGGCACTGCGATGTGCAAACTCTGCGAACACGGCATCGAGGCCGACCCTGACCAGGAGGCTCTCGCCGAAATCAACCGGGTGGCTGTCCGCAATCGCAACCACCTCGATCTTCAAGGCGTGTTTACGATCAAGCTCATTTCGTCACCAGGCGCCGGCAAAGCCACGATACTGGAGGCTGCCATCCTGGCTTTGAGCGACCGTTATCGCATCGCGCTGGTGGTGCGTAATCCAGGCACCGATCACCCGGTGCCCCTGATCCAGACGCATGGCCTGGCAGCCGTGCAAGTCTCCGTCGGCTACGGCGGTCACCTGGATGCACACCACTTGTCGCAGGCGCTGCCCACCCTGCCTCTGGCCGGTACCGACTTGTTGTTCATTGACAGCGGCGCAGATTGCTCATGTCCGGGCGCGCTTGATCTCGGGCAACATCGTGATGTGGCGCTGCTCAGCCCCACAGAAGCAAGCGGCACAATAGAGCGTCATCCTGGGACGCCTGGCGCCAGCGATTTTGTCGTACGTTGCGCTCAGTCACTCGCAGCCTGGCTGGAGTGGCTCGAAATGCAGCTGCACGGCAGGTCAGCCAGGCAGCTGGATCGCGCGCCGTTGATTGGGGGAGGCGCCTGGGGTTGACCCAAACCTCAGGACGGGGCCGGCGCCTGGCCCGTGTGCGCACCGCCGGCCGGTACCGGACTTTCGGCTTGAGTGATCGCCCGGGCCACAATGCGGCCGGCTCCCTCGGGGTCGCTTCGAAGCGCTGCCAGCAGGATGTCGCCCAGCGTCGTATTCATCAGTATGGCGAGATCGGTTTTCGCCGGCGCATCAGCCGCAGGCCCGGCTTTGGGTTCGGCTGGGGGTTCAGCCTTGGGCTCATCCGGGGGTTCAGCCTTGGGCTCAGGCTGAGGCGTGGATTTCGGCTCCGCGTGAGGCGCAGCAGCGGCCTGCGCAAGGGGTTCCGGGCTGGCCGAGATGAACGCAAATGCGCCGGGCTTTACGAGCACGGCCATGACCAGCGCAAAGACCAGCGTGGTCACGCCGAGCAGCGAGAAAACCAGCGCTGAGTTGCCGTGCCTGACGAACCCAATGTAGAGCCCGATCGCAAACACCAGCGCACCTGCTGCGAGCAGCACCTGACACGCCTTTCGTAAGGAAGGGGCGAGCGGCGTCGGCCCCGGCAGCGAATGTCCCGCGTCTGTCATGCGCGCATCATGCATCACATTATTTTCGGGTCTGTGCGCCCGCGTACAGATCGCCGGACCGCCAGGCCCGATGCTTGCGCATGGCAACGGCAGTGGGCAAGCAGGCGATCGTTGCGAACGGTCTCACGAAGTCATTCGGCGAGGGCGAAGCCAAGGTGACCGCCGTGAGGGGCGTCGTGTTTTCGGCAAAGTTCGGCGAGATGCTGTTCATCGTCGGGCCATCCGGCAGTGGCAAGACCACGCTGCTGAGCATGATTTCCGGCATCCTGCGCCCCACTTCCGGCACCGTGTCGGTCAAAGGCGCCGACATCTGGACCCAGACCAGCGACCAGCTGGCTGATTTCCGGCTGCACACCATCGGCTTTGTCTTTCAGGACTATCATCTTTTCCCGCGCCTGACCGCCGCCGAGAACGTCGCGATTCCCCTGCTGCTGCAGGACCGGGACTGGAAGGAATCGATTGCGGAAGCCAACAAATACCTGGACATCGTCGGCCTGAAGGGCCGGGGCGAGGTGCTGCCGGTCAAGCTCTCCGGCGGCGAACAGCAGCGTGTCGCCATCGCCCGTGCCATCGTCAGCGGGCCGGAGATCCTGATATTCGATGAACCCACGGCATCGCTGGACGGCGACACCGGGAAAATGATCATTTCGTTCGTGAAATCCAAGATCCTGAATGCCCGGCGCTCGATCCTGATCGTCACTCACGATGCACGCATCAACGAATATGCGGATCGCATCATCCACATGGAAGACGGGCGCATCACCGGCCTGGACAAGGGAACTGAATGAGGAACCGGATCATTTTTTCGCTGGCGATCGTCGGCGTTCTGGCCGGACTGGCGGCTGCCTACCTCTTTGGCATCCAGCGCAAGGCGCAGCCGCCCGTGTTCGCGCCGGCAACCAGTCCGTACGCGACGGCGATCTTCGCCAACGGCATCATCGAGAGCGACCAGACGAGCGGATCCAACATCAACGTCTATCCGGACGTGTCCGGCCCGGTGACGCAGGTGCTGGTCAAGGAAGGCCAGAGCGTGACGGCCGGAGCCGTGTTGCTGAAAATCGATGACTCCGTGCAAAAGCAGACCACCGCACAGCTGCACTCGCAGGCGGAAGCGGCCCTCGCGCTGCTCAATGAACTGAAGGCCGAGCCAAGAAAGGAGACGCTGGAGATCGCAAGGTCCCAGGTGGACCTGGCGGTATCCGCCGTGAAGGCGAACCGCGACCAGTATGACAAGGACCGGGCGTCCTTTGACGCCGACCCGCACTCGATCAGCAAGAGCGTGCTGGACATTGCCGAGGATGCCGTGCAGCAGGCGGACGCCGCGCTCGAGGTCGCGCGCCGGCAGTACGATCTGACCAGGGCGGGTGCGTGGAGCTACGACATCCGCAACCAGCAAAAGACGTATGACTCGCTCATGCAGGCATACGAGGCCGCTGACGCCCTGCTCGTCAAGTATACGATCCGGACGCAAAAGGACGGCGTCGTGCTGGCCCTCTACGCAACAGCCGGCAACTACGTCTCGCCCCTTGGAGTCTACGACACCTATACGCAGGGCCAGGACCCGATCCTGGTGATCGGGCCGCCTCAGGAATACCTCGGCGTACGCTGCTTCGTCGACGAGATACTGGTGTCGCGACTGCCCAATGCCTGGCACATCCGCGCGCAGATGTCGATCCGCGGCAGCGACGTCAAGGTGCCGCTGGAGTTCGTCCGGGTGCAGCCGTATGTAACACCCAAGATCGAGCTGTCGAATGAGCGCCAGGAGCAGGTGGATCTGCGGGTGCTGCCGGTGATTTTCCGCTTCCGCAAGCAGGATGCCCCGGTCTATCCGGGCCAGGAAGTGGATGTGTACATCGGCCAGCAATGACGGTGCGGCCCGCGTGACGCCCGACCGGATAAAGGCGCACGGCGCATGGCCGGCATCGGCCGGCAAAGGCGCGTGCCTCCTGCTGATCATGGCGACGCTCGGCGCGTGCGCGGCAGGCCCCGATTTCGTTCGTCCGGCGCCGACCGATGCGGACCGCTATACAGCCGGGCCCATGCCCGCAAGCACGATCGCCGCGGGCGGCCAGACGCAGAACTTCACGTCCGGCGGCACCTTGAACTCCGACTGGTGGCGGCTCTTCAAGTCGGCGCAACTCGACGCCGTCGTCCGGCAGGCGCTCGCCGCAAATCCGACGCTGCAGGCGTCGGAAGCCAGCCTTGAGCAAAGCCGTCACAACCTGCGCGCCGGTTACGGTGTGTTCTTTCCCCAGGCAGGCGCTGAACTCGACGCGGACCGGGAGCGCACCGCGCCACAGGCCCAAGGCATCAAGGCGTCTTCGTCCGTATTCACGCTGATTACCCTGAGCGGCACCATCAGCTACGCGCTCGACATCTTCGGCGGGGAACGGCGCACGGTCGAGGGCCTGAAGGCCCAGGTCGACTACCAGCACTACCTGAACCGGGCGGCCTACCTGACCTTGTCCGCGAATGTCGTCAACACGAGCATCGCACGCGCCGCCTATGTCGCGGAAGTCCGTGCGACCGGGCAGCTGATCGAGCTGCAGCAGCAACAGTTGAAGTCCACCGAAGTGCAGGTGCACGCAGGGACCGCGCCCTATGCCGACCTGCTGAGCCTGCGCGGTCTGATTGCCGCCAACCAGGCGACGCTGGCTCCACTCAGGCAGAGGATCAGCCAGACGGAGGACCTGCTCGCCAGCCTGGAGGGCGTGGTGCCGTCCCGGGCAGTCCTGCCCGACATCGACCTTGCCGCACTCTCGCTGCCGCTCGACCTGCCGGTGAGCGTGCCGTCCGACCTCGTACGCCAGCGACCCGACATCCTGTCATCCGAGGCGCTGCTGCATGCGGCCAGCGCCAATATCGGCGTCGCCACCGCCGCGATGTTTCCGAGCGTCAGCCTCAGTGCGCACCTACGGCGGAGCAGGCTCCAGCTTCGGCGCACTGACTGGCGCGAGCAGCCGGTTCTGGAGCATCGGTCCCTCCGCATCAATCCCGGTGTTCCAGGGCGGGAAGCTATGGTTCGGGCGCAAGGCGGCGATTGACGCCTACCAGGCTGCACAGGGAACCTATCGCCAGACCGTGCTCGATGCGTTCGCGCAGGTCGCCGATTCGCTGCAGGCGCTCGAGCACGACGCGCAGGCGCTGCAGGCCGAAGCCGACGCACAAAGTGCTGCGGGCGACGCACTCAGGCTGCTGCAGACCAATTACCGCGCGGGCCTGGTGGCCTACCTGGATGTCTGGGCAGCCGACGTGCAGTTCCATGAAGCGACGATCGGCTACACTGCAGGCGGTCGCGCAGCGATACCAGGATACGGTGGCCCTGTTCGTTGCGCTGGGCGGGGGCTGGTGGAACGAGCCGCGCCCGCCGAATCCGCCGGCGGCGCCATGAAGAACAGCGGGGTCCTGCGCATCGGGTTCAAGCTCCTGGTCAATGACCGGGGCAAGTTCTCGGCGCTCCTGATCGGCATCACCTTCGCGGTGTTCCTGATGATGCAGATGACGGCGATGTTCGCCGGCATCCTGAACCGGGCTTACTCGACCGTCACCAACATTGGCGCCAGCATGTGGGTCATGGATCCCGGCGTGAACACGGCCGCGAGCCCGATCCCCATGCCCAATTACCTGCTGGACGCCGTGCGCAGCATGGACGGCGTCAGCTATGCGGTGCCCCTGTTCATTGGCGGCGCGATGGTCAAGCTCGCGGACGGCACCTACCAGGCGCGTCAGCGTCGTCGGCCTCGACGACGAAAGCCTGTTCGGGCGCCCGGAACTCGAGCAGGGCAACATTCATGACATCTATGCCGACAATGCGTTCATCGTCGTGGACGATGCAGAATTTCCGAAACTGCTGAATCCCGAGGATCGGCACCACGTTTGAGCTCAATGACAACCTCGTCAAGATCGTCGGCATCGCCAGGGTCGCCTCCAACGGACTGAACGGCGTGCCAACGTTGTACACGACCTACAACCGCGCGATCCAATTCATTCCGCAGATGCATTTCACGCTGTCCTACGTACTGGTACAGGCAAAGAACGACGCCGCGGTGCCCGGCATCAAGCAGAATGTCGCCAAGCTCGGGTACGTGGCCTTGACGAAGGATGAATTCAACGGCGGCATCGCCAACTACTACATCTACAAGACCGGGATCGGCGTCAACATACTGCTGATGACGGTCATTGCCTTCATTGTCGGCCTCGCGATCTCGGGCCAGACGTTCTACACCTTCATATCCGAGAACCTGGAAAAATTCGGCGCATTGAAAGCCATTGGCGCCAAGGGCAGCAAGCTCGTCTACATGATCCTGTTCATGGCGGCGCTGACTTCCCTGACCGGCTACGGCCTGGGGATCCTGCTCGTGACGCTGGCGATCTCGGGCGCACGGACCCTTTCGCCGTACTACGCGGCAACGATAACGTACTGGAACCTGGCGCTGGCCTTCGGCATGGTGCTGCTGATCGCCGTCATCTCGGGCTATATTGGCGTGCGCAAGGTGCTCAAGATCGAGCCCTTCGACATCTTTCGCGGGTAGCGCGGCCCCGGATACCCCCGGAACGCGTGCCGAACGGCGTCCGACCGTGAATCCGATCACAAACCGGGTAATACATAATGCCGCCGCTTGCGCCCGGACCGACGGCTGCGTAGGCTCTGGGCAATGCAGCGTGTTCTGGTCCTTAATCCCAAGGGCGGATCGGGCAAAACGACGGTGGCCACCAATCTGGCCAGCTATTTCGCCAGTCAGGGCGACCGCCCCGTGCTGTGGGATGACGATCCCCAGGCCTCCAGTACCCGCTGGCTGAAGAAACGCACCGCCGGACAGCCGTTCATTCACGGAATTGCCGCCTTCGAGCGCTCCGCGCGCGTCACCAGGGCGTGGCAGCTGCGCATACCGGCGGACGCCCATCATGTCGTCGTCGATACGCCGGCTGCGGTGCCGCCGCAGGATCTGCCGGAAATGACCAGGAACGCCGACGCCATCATCGTCCCGGTGCTGCCGTCCGACATCGATATCCACGCCTGCTCCAAATGCATCGCCGACCTGCTGCTCATCGCCAAAGTGTGGCGCGGGGAGAACCGCATCGGCGTCATCGCCAATCGGGTCCGGCGCAATACCGTGATCTATCAGTCGCTGATGCGCTTTCTGGCAACGCTGCGCATTCCGGTGATCGCGACCCTGCGCGATTCGCAAAACTACGTCCGCGCCGCGGAACAGGGCGTAGGACTGTTCGAAATGAAGCGCTGGAGCGTCGCGCAGGACCTGCAGGACTGGGAGCCGCTGCTCGCATGGCTGAAGGAGAAGGAGCAACCCACGGAAGCCGTGGGCGCGGGACTGGTCAGCCCGTTGCAGGAGACGGCCTAGTACCGCCCTGCTTCAGCTGCGGCCGGCGGACTCGCCGGGCTCGTACCATGCGATCGCGGTTCTTGCGGCGAGCCATCGAAAGGGCTCGTTCGGAACATAGTCGAGGCGGGCGTTGACGAACGGATACCGCCTCCATACATCCTCACGCCCTGCTTCCAGGTCGGCAATGATTCTGCCGAAAACCGAGGTCAGATTGACGCCGTGCCCGCTGTAGCCGAGGCCATAGAAGACATTTCCATGCCTGCCGGTGTAACCGACGGAAGGCGATGAATCCAGCGACCAGTCAATGACGCCGTCCCAGCTCACGTCGAATTCGACGCCGGCGAGCTTCGGATATACCCGCTCCAGCTCGTGCCTGAGCTGCAGGCCGTGCGCGCGTGCGGTGCCGGCATCGCCGGCCGCATTATTGAAGCCATAGCCGGGAGATCCTCCGCCGATGTGTATGCGCCGATCCCGCGTCAGGCCAAAGTAATAGACCTCCATCCGGCTGTCGTTGAACGGTGCCCGCAGCTGCCATCCGATGCCCTTGAGTTCGTGGTCCTGCAGCGGGCGCGTCATCGCGACGAATTCACGCAGTGGCAGGATCGAGTTCCGGCAGTAGCCCAGGTCGGGCGTGAACGCGTTGCTCGCGAGCACCAGGGACTTCGCCCTGAGCGTGTGACCATCACCCGTATGCAGCACATGCACCCGTCCTTCCTCGATATGCTCCACGGCGGTATTCTCGTAGATCATTGCGCCCGCGCCTTCGGCCGCGGACTTGAAGACGTGCACGAGCTTCATCGGATGCACGTGCCCGGCGCCGGGATCGTAGTACGCACCTTCGTAGACCGTGCTGCCGATCGCCGCCGCGGCCCGGCGTGAATCCCAGTACTCGACCGGCATTCCCAGGGATCTTGCCTGCTGCACATAGAGGCTCGCTGCCCGTGCATCCGCCGCGTTGTCGAATACCTGCAGCGCGCCGTTGATCTCCAGCTCGCAATCGATGCCCGTGGCCGCACTGAGCCTGGCCAGGCTGCGGATATTCCCGGCGGTCAGGTCGTAGATATCCTTGTCCAGCGCCGGACTCGCGCCGAAGTTCATGAACCGGTCGGCCGTCATCGTGAGCACCATGGCCCCGTTGCGACCGGAAGCCCCGTTCCCGCAGCCCTTGGCTTCCAGCACCGCGACGCTTTTGCCGGGCGACAGGCTGCGGATGAAATAGGCCGAGGAAAGCCCGGTCAGGCCGCCGCCGATGACGGCGACGTCGACGCTCAGGTCCTGCGCCAGCGGCGGATTTTGCGGCGGCTGCGATCGCGCCCAGTAGCTGAGATTCGCATCCAGCGCGAGTGGCTGGCGCCACAGCCACGGTGACAGCGCGTTCAGTCCGCCGGCGCCCAGCAGCACCCCGCCGCCGCCGAGCGCGGCGTTTCGCAGAAAGCGTCGGCGGCTCGTGCGCCGGGATTTGCCGGGGCCGGAAGACACGTCACCCTGCCGGAATCACTGTTGTCGCTCGATCCGGCGCACGTCACTTAAGTCCGTGACCCAGGGCAGCGCCGAGCGGAACCAGATCTGCGTCCGCGGCGGCAGCTGCGCGCGCTGTTTCAGCGTGCCGACCCGCAGCGAATACGATGGCGGATCGTGGGACGCCGAGGAATAGATCTGCGCGCCGCAATTGCCGCAGAACGCGTGCGCCCGCAGGTTGCCGCTCTCGGCCGTCTTGATGTAGATCTTCGGCTGACCCGATCGCAGTACAAACGTCGCCGCCGGCGCCGACACGGTCACCCGATAGGCGGAACCCGACATCGTCTGGCAATCGGTGCAGTGACAGATACGCACCGCGCCGGGATCGATCTCTGCCTCGAATGCAACCTGTCCGCAGTGACACTGGCCTTCGACTTTCATGATGCGCTCCTCCCGTTACTGGGCATTGCCCGCCGATGTTAACATCGCCGCATGAACAAGCTGGTGCGCAACCATCCCCGGATCTGGATCGCCACGGCAATCGGGGCGGCCGTCTTTTTCCTGCTTCCGCCGCATTGGTCGCTGATCAGCCGGGTCCTGGTGTGTTGGGACTGCGGGGTTGCGCTGTTCCTGGTGTTGATCTACGCATGGATGTCGAGCCTGTCCGCGACGCAGATCTGCTCGCGCTACGCGGAGGAGGATGCCTCCGCGCCGTTCATCCTGGTCATCGTCACGGCGGCGGCGCTGCTGAGCCTGATCGCGATCGTCGAACCCCTGGCGACGCTGCGGCGCGTGGCGGGCGGGGAGCGGATCTGGCACTTCGCGCTGGCGGCCGTGACGCTGGCCGATTCCTGGCTGCTGGTGCCGACGATGTTCACGACGCACTACGCCGACATGTTCTACAGTGCAGGGGAGCCGGACCGTCCGCTGAGTTTCCCGGAGACGCGAATGCCGGTGTTCTGGGATTTCGCGTATTTTTCGTTCACGATCGCGGCCGCCTGCCAGACCGCGGACGTACTCACCACGCGCGGCTCCATCCGCAAGGTCGTCATCGCGCATGAGCTGATCTCGTTTCTGTTCAATGCCTCAATACTCGGCTTTGCGATCAACGTGACGGCCGGCCTGATCGGAGGAAGCTGAAACCCCGTCCGCCTGAACGCAGGCACTCAAGCATACGCCGCGAACATTAAAAGCCGGCGGGTTGCGGGTTAAAGGTGCGCGTGCGCTGCTTCCTGCGTGCCCGGCCGGAACTCCCGCCGCAAAGCCCAGGTCAAATAAGACGTAATGAATCGGCGACGGTGGAGGCCAATGGATATCAGCACGCAGCAGCGGCGTATCAATCGCGGGGCCTTGCTGCTGCTGGCGCTGTCGTTCTGCGGCTGCGCGACGATGGGGCCTGCTGATGGCCATTTGCATCTGGCCAATCACCTGAATATCTACGAACCTTACGACAACTCCCGCGACTGGGGACCCGGTTATCTGGTCGGACCTCCGGGCCATCACTTTGGATACGGATCCCGTATAGACGATACGAGAACGATTGAGCCGCCGGCGCCGGATCCACCAACGCCGGCAAATCCCCCGGATACCGCGGCACCGATTCCGGCGCTGCCGTAACGGGAACTTGAGATAATGAATTCGAAGCCAACTCATATGAGCCGCAGTCAGAAGAAGCGAGCGCCGCCGAGATTCGGGGGCGGAGGTGCGAGATGGGTCGGGTTGCGGTAGGTCGGAGCATGCGCCTGCTCGCCGCTATGATCGCGGGAGTGGCGCTGTCGGCAGCAGCACTGGGGCACGGGACCGCAGGGGGCGGCGGCGGTGGCCACGGTGGTGGCGGTGGTCACGGCGGGTTCGGCGGACACTTCGCCGGACACGGCGGCTGGGGCGGCAGGGGATACGGCGGTTGGCGCGGCGGCTATGGGGGCTGGGGCTGGGGCTATGGATGGGGTGGACTGGGCCTGTTTTATGCCGCCTTGCCGTTCTATTATTCGACGCTGTGGTGGAATGGCGTACCGTATTATTACGCCGACGATGCGTTTTATATCTGGAATGACGGCGCGAATGCCTACGAAGCGGTCAATCCTCCTCCCCAGGTGGCCAACCAGGTCTCGAGTCAGTCAGGTGTACTGGTAAGTCTGTACGCCTACCCGAAGAACGGGCAATCAACCGGGCAGCAGGCGAAGGATCGTTCCGACTGCTACCAGTGGGCCGTCGGGCAGACCGGCTTCGATCCGGTCAATCACGGAACTGCGACGCCCGGGCAAGCCGCACCGTCGTCGCCAACAGCCGCGGATCGCGCAAAGCCGGGAACCAGGGGCCAGGATTATCTCCGGGCGCAAGCCGCCTGCCTGGAGGCCCGGGGCTACACGGTGAGATGATTCATCAGGCGAGGAAGACATTATGCTGCGCCCAGTTTCGTTGCTGCTGCTGATCAGCGCCGCGGGTGGTTGTACGATACTTGAGGCGTCGAAGGACCCAGGCGCGCCGAACCGGTGCTATGCCGAATCCGGCTATCTCGATTCCACGAATGGCTGTTCGGCGAGAGCCGGCTACCCTGACTGCTATCTCGTATGTCCCGACAAAGGGACCCGCAACAGGTTGTAACGGCTGCGTGCCGCGGAGGACGATTGCCTAGCCCGCGGGTCGCCCGACATAATCGACGCGCCAGATCGAACCGGACGCATCATCGCTGACCAGCAGGGAGCCGTCCGCGGCGACGGCGACGCCGACCGGGCGCCCCCAGACCTCGCCATCCGGCAGCACGAAGCCGGTCATGAAATCCTGGTACTCGCCACTGGCATGATCGCTTTGATGGCGCGGAATCCTTATCACCTCATAGCCAACGCGCACCGAGCGGTTCCAGGAGCCATGCTCGGTCGCGAACACATCGCCACGGTACGCGGGCGGAAACCGGCTGCCGGTATAAAACGCAATCTGCAGCGAGGCGCTGTGCGGCTGGATCAGTACATCCGGCGTGATCGTCAGCTTCTGCAATTCAGGGTGCTTGCCCGGGTGCCGCGGGTCCTGGTGCCCGCCCATGTACCACCACGGCCATCCGTAGAAGCCGCCTTCGCGCACCGACGTCACGTAGTCCGGCACGAGGTCATCGCCGAGGCCGTCACGCTCGTTGACGGTGCACCACAGTCGGCCGCTGTCCGGATCGACCGCGAGGCCGGATGGATTGCGGATGCCTGAGGCGTAGGTCCGTGGGTGCATGCCGTCGGGATCGAACGCCAGGATGTTCGCGCGATTCTTTTCCGCCGGCGAGGTGTCGGCATCGTCGACGTTCGACGCCGAGCCGATCGCGACGAACAGGGTGCGCCCGTCCGCCGAAAACGCGATGTCGCGCGTCCAATGGCCCTGATCCATGCCCAGTTCGACGATGCGCGCCGGCGCACCTCCCGCCTGCATATCGCCGTTGCGATACGGATAGCGTCGCACGGCCGCCGTATCCGCGATGTAGACCCATTTTGGATCGGTACCCCGCGGATAGAACGCGATCCCATACGGCCTTTGCAGGTGATCGGCGAATACGGCCGACTGCGCGGGTCTGCCGTCTGCGGTGACCCCGCGATAGACGCGTACGCGCCCGGCCCCGGTCTCGGCAACAAAGACATCCCCATTCGGCGCGATGCGAATGACGCGCGGCTTGTCCAGCCCGTCGACGTACAGACCCACCCGGAAGTGCGGCGGCACTTTCGGCCAGGCATCGGCGGGGCGCGAGACGATACGCGGCGCGTTCCCGACCGCCGCGGTTGCGAAAGGCGGCGGTAGGTCCTCTGCCGTGATGCGCCGTTCGGCCCCCGGCTGTTCGTAGCGATAGTCGATGAACGGCGGCTTTGGCGGCGGCGCGGTTTGCCGGCTTTCTTGTGCAGCGCACATGCCGGCCAGCGTAAGCCCGACGGGGATCAGCAGCCGGAGCACCGGATCGCGTGCGCTCATGCCGGGATGATATGGCAACGGACGACGGGTGTGTATGGGTCGGCGGCGCGTCCGGCGCCCTGTCTATTCCCGGGATCTCCCCGGGATCCACGAAGTGCCCGCGAGCGGCACATCAGCCATCGCCGCGGCCTCGACCGTGAGCGCGACCAGGTCCTCCTTCTCGAGGTGATGCACGTCCTGCTTGCCGCACGCGCGCGCAATCGTCGTCAATTCCATGTTCAGCGTCTTGATGTAATTGCGCAGGCGCCTGGCGCCGACCTCGGGCTCGAGCCGCAATTCGAGTTCAGCATCCTGGGTCGTTACGCCGACCGGGCACCTGCCCGTATGACAGTGGTGACAAAAGCCGGGCGCCGTACCCAGTTTCGCGTAATCCTCGACGGCCGACAGATGCTGCCCCTGGGATAGGTAGGTTTCGCTGTTGCAGCCGAGCGCGAACAGCACGCCCTGACCGATGGCAACCGCATCCGCACCCATCGCCAGCGCCTTGGCGACGTCGGCGCCGCTGCGAATGCCGCCCGAAATCACCAGTTGCACGGTTCCACGCATGTTCAGGTCATCGAGCGCGTCGACCGCCTGGCGCAGCGCGGCCAGGGTCGGGATTCCGACGTTCTCGATGAATACGGTCTGGGTTGCCGCGGTTCCGCCCTGCATCCCGTCCACGACGATCACATCGGCACCGGCGTGCACGGCGAGCTTGACGTCATTGAACACCCGGGTCGCGCCGATCTTCACGTAGATCGGCTTTTCCCAATCGGTGATTTCGCGCAGCTCATTGATCTTGATGACGAGGTCATCCGGGCCGGTCCAGTCCGGGTGACGCGATGCCGAGCGCTGGTCGATGCCCTCCGGCAGCGTGCGCATGCGCGCGACGCGCGGATTGACCTTCTGGCCGAGCAGCATGCCGCCGCCGCCCGGCTTGGCGCCCTGTCCAATGACGATTTCGATCGCATCGGCGCGGCGCACGTCGTCCGGATTGAAGCCGTAACGCGACGGCAGGCACTGGTAGACCAGGGTCTTCGAGGACTCGCGCTCCTCGGACGTCATGCCCCCGTCGCCGGTCGTCGTCGAAGTGCCGACCTCGGTCGCGGCACGGCCGAGCGCATCCTTGACGCGTGCCGAGAGCGCCCCGAAGCTCATGCCGGCGATCGTCACCGGCGTCGCGAGTTCCAGCGGCCGCGACGCGAATCGCGTGCCGAGCACGGTCTTCAT
Source organism: uncultured Gammaproteobacteria bacterium (assembly GCA_963706815.1). Taxonomy (GTDB): domain Bacteria; phylum Pseudomonadota; class Gammaproteobacteria; order Steroidobacterales; family Steroidobacteraceae; genus Bog-1198. The sequence continues at coordinate 320,750 of CAVPNS010000002.1, read as the reverse complement.
CGAACAGCGTTCGCGGTAGCCTTCGAGCGGATAGCGCGACAGCGAGGCTGCCAGGAACAGCAGGTCGTCGAAATTCGGCACGCGGCGCTTTGCGCCCAGGCCGCGGATCTCGTACAGCCCGCTCGCGGCGGCCCGCTGGATGTAGTCGATCGTCGGCCGGTCGAAGGCGGCGGATTCCTCTTTCTGGAGCCTCGTCATGGGATCAATACTCCTGATTGGCATCGGCGTGCCAGTGATACAGCTTCTTTGCCGAGGCGACGCGCCTGAATTCCGCCGGCTGGTGCGCAAGTCCCGCCTGCGACAGCAGCTGCGCAACATCGGCGAGGTCCTGCTCGCCCATCGCCTCGAAGCGCGCATCGGCCCCGAGCGAACGCACGCTGCCGCGCACGTAGATCACGGCCTCGTACAGCGAATCGCCAAGCGCATCCTCGGCATCCCCGCAGATGACGATGCGCCCGGCCTGCGCCATGAACGCGGAAAAACTGCCGACGCTGCCGCCGACGACGATGTCGCCGCCCTTCAGCGAGATGCCGCAGCGCAGCGAGGCGTCGCCGTCGATGACGAGCAGGCCGCCGTGGGCCGAGGCACCCGCCGCGGTCGAGGCAAAGCCGCGGACGTGCACGCGTCCGGACATCATGTTCTCGGCGGCGCCCGGACCGGCATTGCCGTGCACGGTCACCGCGGACAGCTTGTTCATGCCGGCGACGTAATATCCCACGTGACCGTGGATCTGCACGTCGAGCGCCGCATCCACGCCGCAGGCGACCGAATGGGCGCCGTCGGGATGATCGACGTGGACGTGCGTGACGCCCTCGGCGACCGCACTCCTGTGCAGGAATCCGTTCAGCGCGCGAACGCTCTGCGTGGCCAGATCGAAACGCCTCGTAGAACTCAGATTCGCCATGAATAGATTTCCTCCGGCTTGGGTTCGAACAGCGTCGCCTGCGCGATATCCGGCAAATGGGCCAGCGAGCGGAATTCCGACGCGATCGCGACGTAGTCGTCGGTCTCGGCCACGATGGCCGGCTTGCACGCGAACGCGTCGCGCACCACGAGCATCTCCGTGTCGGTGCCCATCAGGAACGTGAAGAACCCGTCGAGCTCGCTGAAGCCGCGCTGTACCGCGGTTTTCAGGTCGTCGCCCTCGCGCAGGCGCCACTCGAAAAAGCGGCACGCCGCCTCCGTGTCGTTGTCGGTCTCGAACTCGATGCCGAGCGGCTCGAGTTTCTTGCGCACCAGGTGCGGATTGGACAGCGAGCCGTTGTGGACCAGGCAGAAATCGCGGCCCGCCGTGAACGGATGCGCGTGCGCCGGGGTCACCGCCGATTCGGTCGCCATGCGCGTATGACCGACCAGGTGCGTGCCCCGCAGCTTGCCGAACTGGTAGCGCTGCGCGATGTCGGCCGGCGCGCCGACGTCCTTGTACAGGTCGATCGACTGGCCGATCGACAGCACGGCGACCATCGGCGCACGCCCGGTGAGCCAGGCGGCGACCTGGTCCGGATCCGCGGCGGTCGTCAGCACCGCATGATTGCCGGTGATCCGCATCTCGTGCGTGCCGCTGATGTCACCGGCGAGCGTCTCGAGCAGCAGCGCCCAGTCCACCTCGTGCTGCCCGCGGTAAAGACTCAGCTTGTGACAGTTCGCCGCGACCGGCGCCGTGTACACGGCGAGCCCCGCCGAGTCAGGACCCCGTTCCGTCATGCCGATCAGCATCGGCACCATCAGCTCGCCCAACCGGTTGCGCAGTCCGGGCTGCTTGACCAGTAAGCCCACGATTCCGCACATAACCACACCCCTTGTAGCGTTTCCCCGAAAAAAATTGCCTAGAAGAATTCAAGATAGCGGCGCGATTCCCAGTCCGAGACGTGCCGCGCGTATTCGGTCCATTCCATGCGCTTCAGGCGGATGAACTCGCGCGCCAGGTCCTCGCCGAGCCCGGCGCGGATCACCGCGTCCCGCTCCAGTTCGTCGGTCGCCTCCAGCAGGTTCTGCGGCAGCAGCTTGATGCCCGCGGCGGCCAGCTGTTCGCCCGACAGCTCATACAAGTTGATGTTGTGCGGCTTGCCCGGATCGAGCTTGCGGTCGATGCCGTCGAGCCCCGCCGCAATCATCGCGGCCGTGACGAGATACGCGTTGCAGCCGGAATCCGGCAGGCGCACTTCGAGCCGGCCATAGGGGACGCGCACGCAGGCCGAACGGTTGTTGTCGCCATACGCGATATAGGCAGGCGCCCAGGTCGCACCTGACAGGGACCGGCCGACGACCAGCCGCTTGTACGAATTGACGGTCGGAGCCGCCACCGCGCTGAAGGCGCGCGCGTGCGCGAGGATGCCGCCCAGGAAATGGTACGCCATTTTCGACAGGCCCATGCCGCTCTTGTCCTTCGGGTCGTGAAACGCGTTCTTCTGCGTCTTCGTACCGATCGAGACGTGGAAATGCGCGCCGCTGCCGGTGCGGTTCGAGAACGGCTTCGGCATGAACGTCGCGATCATGCCGTGCTTGTGCGCGATCTCGCTCGCCGCCATCTTGACGAACGTGAAATTGTCCGCCGACTGCATTGCCTGGGTATACGTGAAGTTGATCTCGAACTGGCCGTTGCCGTCCTCGTGATCGATCTGGTAGACATCGATGCCGACCTTGCGCAGCGCGACCACCATCTCGTCGAGCACCTCGCGGGTCCGGTAAAGGCCCTTGTAGTCGTAGCAGGGCTTGTCGAGGTCATCGGTCGCATCCGCGGGACCCAGGCTGCCGTCGTCGCGGCGCCGCAGCAGCATGAATTCGGGCTCGATGCCGGTGAACATCGTCAGGCCACGTTCGCCGAGCCGGTCGATCTGCTTTTGCAGCGCGACCCGCGAACAGTAAGGCCAGGATTTGCCGTTGACGGTGCCGTTGCAGATGATGCGCGCGTAGCCCGGCATCCAGGGTATGTCCTGCAGCGTCGACAAATCCCCGACCGCCATGTAATCCGGGCCCTCCGGGCTCATCCCCAGGCCCCAGACCGCAAAGCCGGCGAATCCGGCGCCGTCCTGCAGCACCATGTCGAGGTGCTCGACGGGCACGGCCTTGACCTTCGCCGCACCGTGGATGTCGACGAACTGCGCCAGCACGTAGCGTGTGTTGTGTTCCTTGAAGAATTTTTCCGCCTGTTCCCGATTCATGCCTTCACCCCTGTGTAAGTCCCACCGCATTCCACCACGACCCCCCGCAGCGCGTCGCACAGATAGGGCCCGTATGTCGGATCGCACCAGATCCGATAATGCCGCATGGCCGCGCTCAGCGTAGGCACGACCAGCACCGCGACGCCGACCATCAGCGTCATGATGACCGGACGGGTCCCGGGATCCAGCGCGGCGAAATTCACGTTGCATACCTGCGCGAGCGCGTCATCGGCCGCGGCGCCGCTCAGCACCAGCGCCCAGTCCTCGCGCTGCACCGGGTAGACGCCGGCCGGCGCCGCCGGCAGCGCGGCCGCGGCGCGGCGCACGCGCTCGCCGGGCGCATCCTCGTCCAGGAAAAACTCGCTCGAGCCGAGACGCGCAACGATCAAGCCATCCGCCGCTTCACCCCCGCTGCCCGCCATCGCGCTGTAACGGTTCGGCGCCGCCGGCACTGCAAGTCCCAGCGAGGCGAGCCACTCGCCCGCGCGCGCGCCCTTGCAGCCGAACAGCGCACGACCTGCGAGCCGCTGCAGCAACAGCGCGCTCATGCGGCTCCCGCCGCCTTCTGGCGCTCGTGCTTCGGATCGTAAAATGGCGTCTGCACGATCTTCGCGGCAATCATCCCGCCGGCGTCGCCCCGGATCGACAGGTCGCCGGCGCCCCGCGCCAGTTCCGGCGTAACCATCGCGAGGCCGATCACCTTGCCGAGGCTGTGCGAGCGCACGATGCTGGTCACCCGCCCGGCAATGGCGCCGTCCCGGATCACCAGCTGGCACTCGCGCGGCATGCGCGCGGGATCGGTGACCTCGATGCCGACCAGCACCTGGCGCGCCCCGCGCGCCTGCAGGATCCTCAGGCTGCGCTGGCCGATGAAAAACGGCTTTTTCATGTTCACGGCCCACATCGCATTGGCCTCGAGCGGATCGGTCAGGCCGTCGGTGTCCTGGCCGACGATCAGGTGTCCCTTCTCGAGCCGCAGCACGCGCTGCGCCTCGACGCCGAAGGGACGCAGTCCATGCGCGCCGCCGGCCTCGGCGAGCGCCTGCCAGACCTGCCGCGCGGCGCCTGCCGCAACGTGGATTTCGTACCCCAGCTCGCCGACGAAGCCGACGCGCATCAGCCGGGCGGCAACGCCCGCGATGCGGCCCTCGCGCACCGCGAGATACGGAAATGCCGCCTCGCCGAGGTCGATGTCGCACAGCGCCTGCAGGATGCCGCGGCTCTTCGGCCCTGCGAAATTGAAAGCCGGCGCGATGCCCGGTCACGTTCACGAGCGCGCAATCGAGCCCCCATAGCGCATTCAGGCGCAGCAGCTCGCGAAACACCGTCGCCGATCCGCCGGTGGTGGTCGTGAAATAGAATGCTTCCGGCCCCAGGCGCGCCACGACGCCGTCATCGATGATGACGCCGGATTCGTCGAGCATCAGGCCGTAACGGGTCATGCCGACGCGCAGGTCCGCGAACCGGCCAGCGTAGACACGATCCAGGAACAGGCCCGCCTGCGGCCCGTAGATCTCGATTTTGCCGAGCGTGCCGACGTCTATCAGGCCGACCGCGGTGCGCACCGCGTGCACCTCGGCCGCGATGCTCTGCTCGCGCGTCTCGCCGGCGCGGGCGTAATACTCGGGGCGCCGCCAGTTGCCGGCCGGCATCCATACGGCGCCGAGCGCGGCATGATCGGCGTCCACCGGCGTGCGCCGCTCGACATTGAAACTGCGTCCCGCGAGCATTTTCATCGCGACCGGGTGATACATCGGCCGTGCCGTCGTCAGGCCCAGCTCGCCGATGGCGAGGCCGCGCGCGCGCGCCAGCGTGCGCAGCGCATTCATGTGCGAATGCTTGCCCTGCGACGGGCCCATGCCGACCGTGCTGTAGCGCTTCAGAAGTTCGCTCGAATCGAATCCTTCCTGGATCGCGTTCTCGAGGTCCTTGACCTGCAGATCCTCGTCGAAATCGACGAAGTTCCTGCCGCCGGGGTGATCGATGATCGGGAATGGGTGCGAGGGGCGGCGTGCGGAGCGCGAAACCTGCGCATCGTCCGCTGTGCCGAACCCCGCGTGCGCAGCCGCGAGCGCCCCTGCGCGACGGCCGTCGGCGAGACGCGCATCGGTCTCGAAGACGCCATTGACACGGCCCGCCGCAAATACACCCGGCGGCAGCTCGTGCGGAACGAACTGCTGCAATTCGGCGCAGAAGCCCGTCTTGCCGCCGGCCTGGTACAGCAGCTGCGCGGCCGCCGCCCAGCCGACACTCATCAGCACGGCATCGCAGTCGATGCGGCGCCGCCCGTTCAGGTCGACGCGCAGGGAAGCATCGATGGGCGCGATTTCCAGCGCGCGGACGCCGCCGTTCGCGCCGGCGATCGCCTGATACGGGGCGTGGGAGCGGATGATCCGGACACCGAGGCCCGCGCAGGTGCGCACGGCCTCGCTCGCGTGGTCGGCTTCCTGCAGCGTACGCAGGTCGACGATCGTCCCGACGCGAACTCCATGTGCGTGCAGCACCAGGCAGGCCTCGTAGGCCTCGAGATTCGCCGCGACGATCAGCGCGCGACGCCCGGGTGCGACGCGATGGCGCAGCACCAGCGCCTGGGCCGCGGAGGCCAGCATCACGCCGGGCAGGTCGTTGTTGCGGAATACCGCAGGCTGCTCGATCACGCCGGTCGCGAACACGACCGACTTCGCGCGCATCTTGGTCAGGCGCACCTCATCGGTGAGCGCGACCCAGTGGTCCGCATAGCAGGCCGACGCCTCCGTCCGGACGCGCACGTCGATCAGCGGCGAGCGGTGCACGTCGTCGATGAGTGCCTGCAGGCGCGCGGACCCGGAAGCACTGCCGCCGCACCTCATTCCCTCGTCGACGAGCGTGACGCGCGCGCCCGCCGCGGCCGCGGCAAGCGCGGCCGAGAGTCCGCTCGGGCCGGCGCCGACGACGAGCACGTCGCAGAATCCATAGCGCTTCGGCGTCGCCTGCCGCGCCGCGCCGAGCGACACCTCGCCAAGGCCGGTCATGCGACGGAACATCCGCTCCCAGCGCGGGAACAGCCGCCGGGAGTGGAAGGCCTTGTAGTAAAAGCCCACCGGCATGAACCGGCCGAGCAGGTCCAGCCTGCGGGCCCGGTCGCGCTCTAGGCCGCCGAAGGTATTGACCGCGGTGACCTGCATCCCGTCGCGCAGCGGCGTGACGTCGCCGCGGACGTTGGGCACGCCGTCGACCTGGAACAGGTTGTTGGTATCGTGATTGGCGAACGACAGGATGCTTCGCGGCCGGTGGTACTTGAAGCTGCGCGCGAGGTACGGCACGCCAGCGGCCGCGAGCGCCGAGGAGATCGTATCGCCGGCAAAGCCGCTGTGTTCGCGGCCCTCGAAGCGGAAGCTCAGCGGGGCGGTGCGGTCGATCCACTCCCCCGGATGGCCTTCGAGCCTGAACATCAGGGTGCACCCGCCGGCGGCAGGTATCCGTTGCGTGCGGCATCGGCCGGATACGCGGCGATGACCACGTCGCTCGCCGTATCGCGCTCCAGGATGAACCAGTAGCCGGAGGCAATGTGGCACCACCATTCGCGCTTGACGCCCGGCGAGCCCGCCCGGTTGAACACGTAGTCGCTCCACTCGGCGTCGCTGCAGCGGTCGGGATCCGGCATCGGGCGTACCGCGCCGCCATAGGCGAACTCGGAAACCGGGCGCGGGCCGTTCAGGGGACAGACGATGATTTTCAAGCGGCCGGCTCCATCAGTGGCCCACCGAGGCAGCGCCTTTTTCGCCGGTCAGCTGGTAGCGCGCAAAGCGGTCGATCGAGAAGCCCTCGATCAGCGGATGGTTGCGCCCGGTCGCGACCGTATGGCTCATCGTCTTGCCGCACACCGGCGTCGCCTTGAATCCCCACGTGCCCCAGCCCGCGTCCAGGTAGAACCCCTCGACCGGCGTCACCCCCATGATCGGCGCGAAATCCGGCGTCATGTCCGCAAGCCCGGCCCACTGCCGGTTGATCTTCACTTCGCCGAGGAACGGGAACATGTCGAGCATGTGTGCCGACAGGCCTTCGACGAAGTCCAGCGTCGATCGGGCCTGGTGCAGCTCGTACGGATCGAGCGATGCGCCCATGACCAGCTCGCCGCGGGCGGTCTGCGACACGTAGACGTGCAGGGAGCCGGACACGATGATCGGATCCAGCCAGGGCTTGATGGGCTCGGACACCATGGCCTGCAGGGGATGCACGTAGATCGGCGTGCGCAGGCCCACCATGTCCAGGATCCGCGGCGTGAAACCGGCCACGGCGCACAGCACCTTCGGCGTCGCCACCGGCCCGCGCGTGGTGTCGACGCCAATGACGCGCCCGCCCTGCACGCGAATGCCGGTCACCTCGGTCTGCTGGTGGATCTCGACGCCGCGCCGGTCCGCGCCGCGCCCATAGCCCCACGCGACCGCATCGTGGCGTGCGATCGCGCCCGGCTGGTGATACAGCGCCCCGACGATCGGGGCATGCTGCGCACAGCTGAGGTCGATCATCGGGATCATGCGCTTGACGAACGCCGCATCGACGGCTTCGGAGCGCACGCCGAAATGCTTGTTGACCTCGGCGCGCCAGCGCATCGTGCGCATCGCGGCGTCCGTGTGCGCCAGCGTGAAGTGGCCGCGCGTCGAGTAGAACAGGTTCAGGTCGAAGTCCGCCGACAGGTCCTGCCACAGGCGCACGCTCTCGTCGTAGAACCTGACGCCTTCGGGAGTCAGGTAATTGGAGCGGATGATGGTCGTGTTGCGCCCGGTATTGCCGCCGCCGAGATAGCCCTTTTCCAGCACCGCGACGTTGCGCATGCCATGATCGCGGGCCAGGTAATAGGCCGCCGCGAGGCCGTGGCCGCCGGCGCCGATGATCACGGCGTCGTAGGCCGCCCGCAGCGTGTCATGGCGCGTGAACATGCGCGGCTCGGGGTGTTTGCGCGACAGGCCGAAGCGCAGGAGTCGATAGGGCATCGGAATCTATCCCGCCGCGCGGGTTCGGGGGTGGTTTAATACGGACGGCGACATGTGCGAATATAAGCACGAATATTAACTGTGAGGCAAACTGAGTTGCCTAATATGCGACAGAGAGCCCGCGCCGCGCGCGCAAGCGCACGGACACCACCGTCGCGACGCTGCCCGGCCCCGAGCGCGCGCAGAATCCGGCGCTCGATCTCGGCCGTACCGCGCGGCGCCTGCGCGAAAGCCAGAACCTGACGCTGGCCGACGTGGGCCGGCGCGCCAACATCAGCAGCGCCATGCTGAGCCGGCTCGAGACCGGGCGCGTCTCGCCGAGCCTCGAGACCATCGTGGCGCTCGCGCAGGCGCTCGGCGTCACCGCCTCGATGCTGATGCAGCGTATCGGCGCCGATGACGGCGGCGCGCAGCTGATCCGCGCCGGCGAGGGCCTCGAGACGGTGCGCAGCGGCACGCGGCGCGGGCACACCTACCATCTGCTGGCGGCGCAGCGCGGTCCGCGCAAGATATTCGAGCCGTTCCTGGTCACGCTCAACGACAAGAGCGAAGTTTTTCCCGGTTTCCAGCATCCCGGCATCGAATTCATCCATGTGCTCGCCGGCATCATCCACTATCGCCACGGGCGCCATACCTACGTGCTGCAAGCCCGGGCGACACGCTGACCTTCCGCGGCGACGTCGCGCATGGACCGGAGCGCCTCGAGAAGGTGCCGATCCGCCTGCTGTCGCTTATCATCTACGGCAACGAAGAAGAATAGAGGAACACTGCAATCATGATGAGATTTTCCGTTCCCGCCCTGCTGCTCGTGGAGCAGCGTCAGCTCGCTGCCGCCGCGGCGGCTCAGCGCGCCGGGCGATGTCGATGAGGCACGGCTGAAGGGCGCCGCGCTCGAGCCGCAGAACTGGTTCGCGGGCGGCCGCGACACGGACGGCACCTATTACTCTCCGCTGCGCAGCATCGACGCCGGCAACGTCGCATCCCTCGGATTCGCGTGGGACTACGACCTGGGGTTTCCGCAACGCGGCCAGGAAGCGACGCCGATCGTCGTTGACGGCGTCATGTACTCGTCCGGCACCTGGGGCTTCGTCTACGCGGTCGACGCCGCTACGGGGCGCGAACGGTGGCGCTACGACCCGAAGGCCGATTACAAGGCCGCCCGCAATCCCTGCTGCGACATGGTCAACCGCGGCGTCGCCGTCTGGAAAGGCAGGGTCTACGTCGCCTCGGTCGATGGGCGGCTGCACGCGCTCGATGCCGCGACCGGCGCGAAGATCTGGGAGGCGGACACGATCACCGATCACTCGCTGCCTTACTCGAGCACCGGCGCGCCGCAGATCGCGGGCTCCGCCGTCGTGATCGGCAACAGCGGCTCCGACATGGGCCGCGGCGGCGTGCGCGGCTATGTCTCCGCCTATGATCCTGCGACCGGCGCGCTCAAGTGGCGCTTCTACACCGTCCCCCCGGCGCCTGGTGCGAAATTCGAGAACCCGGAGCTCGCGGCGGCGGCGAAGACCTGGGATCCGCATCGCAAGGCCGGGTTCAAGGGCGGCGGCACGGCCTGGGATGCGTTTGCGTTTGATCCCGCGCTCGACCTGCTCTATTTCGGCACGGCCAATGCAGCCCCCTACGACCTGCGCCAGATCGGTCCGGACCAGCACGACAGCCTGTACACCGCATCGATCATTGCGCTGAACGCCAGGACCGGACGCATGGCCTGGTATTACCAGACGACGCCGCGCGACAGCTGGGATTTCGACGCGGTGCAGAAGCTGGTGTTCGCCGACCTGGTCGTGAACGGAAAACCGCACCAGGTCCTGATGCAGGCCAACAAGAACGGCTTTTTCTATGTGCTCGACCGCAAAAGCGGCCAGCTGCTGTCGGCCAAGGCGTTCACCTATATGAACTGGGCGTCGGGCGTCGACATGAAGAGCGGACGGCCGCTGACGACGAAGACCTCCGACTGGTATTCGTCGCCGAAAAGCGTCTATCCGTCGTGGATGGGAGCGCACACCTGGCAGCCGATGTCCTACAGCCCGCAGACGCACCTGGTCTACATTCCGGTCCTCGATGCCCCCTCCGTGTGGGTCGACATGGTGCACAACGGCGGCAAGGTCAAGTTTCTCGACGGCTTTTTTACCGCCAACGGCCTGATCCCCGATTACCAGTACGACGCGGCCGACAATTCGCGCCTGTATGGCCCGGTGCCCGACATGGATACTCTGCAATCCGAGCGCAAGGTCAAGCTGATCCGCGAAATGCTGCGCGCCTGGGACCCGGTCAGACAGCAAGTCGTCTGGGAACAGCTGACGACCGACGGCGTGCGCGCCTACGACGGCGGCACCATGTCGACGGCCGGAAATCTCGTGTTCCAGGGACGCGCCAACGGGGAATTGTGGGTCTATGCCGCCGACACCGGCAAACCACTGAAAACCATCCAGACCGGCAGCCACATCATGGCCGCGCCGATGACCTATGCGGTGGGCGGTGAGCAATTCGTTGCGGTACAGGCAGGCTACGGCGGCACCGGCATTGCCTCCGGACCGATTCCGCCGACGAGCGCCGCGCTGCATTACGAGAACACCAACCGCATCATTGCGTTCAGGCTCGGCGGCGGCGAGGTGCCGAGGCCCCCGGTGCGGATCGAACCGCCGTTCCCGGAACCGCCGGCGCAGTCGGCGAGCGCCGCCAGCATCAGCGCCGGCGAGGTCATCTTCATCCAGGAATGCTCGCGCTGCCACACGCTGGGAGGGCCCAACGTCACACCGGACCTGCGCAAGCTGGGGGCCGGGCTGCATGCAATGTTCCGGGATATCCTGCTGCGCGGCGCCGTCGCGCCGACCGGCATGGAGAGTTTCGCCGACATTCTCTCCGAACAGGACGTCGACGATGTCCACGCCTACCTGATCGACCAGAGCTGGCAGGCGTACCGGGCACAGCAGGCCGCGGCCCATACCGCGTCGACTCCCTAGCGGAACTGCACCCGGGATTTTTTACCTGTCACGCAAATTTGTTGCACTACAGTTACTAGCATGATATTTACTTTGGCCGCCCGGGGCCGCGTGGCGCCGGGCCTCTCACGACAACGAATCCAGCAGAGGGAACCAGCATGGCGCGCGATCCGAAACACGACGTATTGTTCCAGCCGATCAAGATCGGACCGAAAACCCTGCGCAACCGCTTCTACCAGGTGCCGCATTGCATCGGCGCAGGATCGGACCGGCCGGGTTTCCAGGCGGCGCACCGCTCGCTGAAGGCGGAAGGCGGCTGGGCCGGCATCAATACCGAATACTGTTCGATCCATCCGGAGTCCGACGATACGCACCGCCTGTCCGCACGCATCTGGGACGAGGGCGATGTGCGCAACCTGCGCGCGATGACCGATTACATCCACAAGTACAATTCGCTGGCCGGCGTGGAACTGTGGTACGGCGGTTCGCACGCGCCGTGCATGGAGTCGCGCTCGACGCCGCGTGGCCCGAGCCAGTACGCCTCCGAGTTCGAGACGCTGACGTACTGCAAGGAAATGGACCTCGACGACATCGCGATGGTGCAGCAATACTACGTCGATGCGGCGCTGCGTTCGCGCGACGCGGGCTTCGACATCGTCTACGTCTACGGCGCGCATTCCTACCTGCCGCTGCAGTTCCTGTCGCCGTACTACAACAAGCGCAAGGACAAGTACGGCGGCCCGCTCGAGAACCGGGCGCGCTTCTGGCTCGAAACCCTGGAGAAGGTGCGCCGCGCCGTGGGCCACGACTGCGCGATCGCGACGCGTTTCGCCGTCGACACGCTGTACGGCGACGCCGGCGTCGAGGTCGAGCGCGACGGCATCAAATTCGTCGAGCTCGCCGATCCGCTGGTCGACCTGTGGGACGTCGACGTCGGCGACATCGCCGAATGGGGCGAGGATGCGGGCCCGTCGCGCTTCTACCAGCAGGGCCACCAGGTGCCGTGGACGCGCTTCATCAAGCAGGTCGCGAAAAAGCCCGTGCTCGGCGTCGGCCGCTTCACGGATCCGGAAAAGATGACCGAGATAGTCACCAAGGGCATCGCCGACATCATCGGCGCGGCACGTCCCTCGATATCGGATCCCTGGCTGCCGAAGAAGATCGAGGAAGGCCGCTATGACGACATCCGCGTCTGCATCGGCTGCAACGTCTGCATCTCGCGCTGGGAGATCGGCGGGCCGCCGATGATCTGCACGCAGAACGCGACTGCCGGCGAGGAATACCGGCGCGGCTGGCATCCGGAGAAATTCCGCAAGCGCGGCTCGGACGATTCGATACTCGTCGTCGGCGCGGGCCCCTCCGGCGCCGAGTGCGCGCGCGTGCTGATGGAGCGGGGCTACACGGTGCACCTGTATGACACCGCGGCGAAAATCGGCGGCCACGTGAACCAGGTGATGACGCTCCCCGGTCTCGGCGAGTGGGGCTATCACCGCGACTATCGCGAGCTGCAGATCGGCAAGCTGGTGAAGAAGAACAAGCAGAGCCAGGTGATGCTGGGCCAGAAGCCGATGACGGCCGGCGATGCGCTCGCCTACGGCGCCGACAAGATCGTCGTCGCCACCGGCTCCTCGTGGAACACGGACGGCACCAACTGCGTGTCGCACGACCCGCTCCCCGGGGCCGATGCCTCACGGGCCGACCAGCTGACCCCGGAACAGGTCATCGAGGGCAGGAAGCCGATCGGCAAGCGCGTGCTCATTCTGAACGCCGATACGTATTTCATGGCGCCGAGCCTCGCCGAGAAGCTGGCGATGGCCGGCCACGAGGTGACGCTGGTCAGCGCGGTGCACCTGGCCAACTACATGCACTTCACGCTCGAGTACCCGAACATGATGCGCCGGCTGCACGAACTGCACATCAAGGAAGTGCACAATGCGTTCGCGTCGCGGATCGAACCCAACAGGGCCGAGATCTACGACATCTTCGGCGACGGCTCCAAGCGCACCTACAAGGGCCCGGGCAAGATCCCGCGCACCCCGAACGCCAGCCACCGCTGGCTGGAGTTCGATTCGCTGGTGCTGGTGACCGGGAGGCATTCCAACGACTCGCTGCACCGCGAACTGAAGGCGCGCAGCGGCGAATGGCAGAAGAACGGCATCAAGGACGTGTACCTGATCGGCGATGCCGAGGCGCCGCGCCTGATCGCCGATGCGACCTTCACGGGCCAGCGCCTGGCGCGCGAAATAGAGGAGCCAAAGGCGCAGTTCCCGCTGCCTTACAAGCGCGAGGTCGCAGTCTGGGGCGTGGCGCACATGCCGGGCGGGAATTTCGACCTCGAGTACAAGACTTAAGACCGTGGACCATTTTGACGCCGTCACTCGGATCCTGTTCGAGGATTTCCCGGCGGCCGAGATCCGGTTCTTCTACGTGCTCGGGTACGCCGCGATAGCCGCCTTCGGCTATGGCGTGTACCTGCAGGTCCGCAAGTACCGCCGGGGTGCGCCGCTGCACCTCGGCGGGCATTCATGGCGGCGTTTCGGCGCAATGGCTGCCGCCGTCCTGAGCCACCGCACCGTGGCGCGCCGCGATCACGCCGCGGGCGGCGCGCACCGGCTGATCTTCTACGGCTTCGCGCTGCTGTTCCTCGGCACATCGACGATAACGCTGCAATACGACATCCTCGAGCCGCTGTTCGGGATCCGCTTCTGGCACGGCGGGTTCTACCTGGTGTTCTCGCTGGTGCTGGATGTCGCCGGCGTGATGCTCATCGCCGGCCTTGCCTACATGATGTACCGGCGCGGCTGGATGAAGCTGCCGAAGCTCGACTACGCGCGCCCCGACCGCACCCCCGGCGATGCGGATTTCGATCGCCCGCAGTACCGCCGCGAGGACTGGGCGTTCCTGTGGATCCTGATGATCATCGGCTGCACCGGCTATGTGCTCGAGGCGGCGCGCCTGGTGTGGCTGCAGGGCCGCCCCGACGTGTGGGATACGCGCTGGTGGTCCCCGGTAGGCGCCGCCCTGGCCGAAGCCATGCGCGCCGCCGGCCTCTCCGCGGCCTCGGGCGGTGCGCTGCGCCACGGGTTGTGGTGGTTTCATGGCCTGGTTGCACTGACGCTGATCGCGCTGATCCCGCGCACCAAGGCCAAGCACATGGTCACCGCGGCGGCCTCGCTGATGGTGCGCGATGCGCTCGCGGCGCAGCGCCTGCCGCGCATCCCGGAGACCCAGGCGCAGCCCGGCGTCGCGAAGGTCACCGATTTCACCTGGAAGCAGCTGCTGCATCTCGATGCATGCACCAAGTGCGGCCGCTGCCACGAGGCCTGCCCGGCGCGCGCCGTCGGCGCCCCGCTCTCGCCGCGCGACGTGATCCTCTCCCTGCGCGAATTCGCCAACGCGGCGCTGGAGAAGAACGCGCTGCCCGACGCGGTGGTGCTGGACGTGCACGGCAAGGCCCCGGGGCAGGTGGCGATGGAGACGCTGTGGTCGTGCCGGACCTGCATGGCCTGCGTCGAGATCTGCCCGGTCGCCATTGAGCATGTGCCGATCATCGTGCAGATGCGCCGCAAGCTGGTCGAGGACGGCGCGATGGATCCGCTGCTGCAGAAGACTCTGCAGACCATCCACAAGACCGGCAACTCCTTCGGCGAATCGAAGCGCAAGCGCGCGGCGTGGACCAGGGCCCTGCCCTTTCCCGTCAAGGATGCGCGCAAGGAACCGGTGGACGTGCTGTGGTTCGTCGGCGACTACGCCTCGTTCGACCCGCGCAACCAGAGGGTCACGCAGACCTTCGCCACGCTGCTGCGGGAGGCGGGCGTGGACTTCGGGATCCTGCACGACGGCGAATCGAATGCCGGCAACGACGTGCGCCGGGTCGGCGAGGAAGGCCTGTACGAGGTGCTGGCCGCCGCCAATATCGGCGCGCTGGACGCAGCGCACTTCAACCGGATCGTCACGACCGACCCGCATTCGTTCAACACGATTCGCAACGAATATCCGGACTTCGGCGGCCGGTACGAGATCCAGCACTACACGACGATGCTGAAGACGCTGTTCGACGCCGGCAGCCTGCGCGTGGCGAAGCGGCTGAAATATCGCGTGACCTTCCACGATCCCTGTCACCTCGGACGGTTCAACAAGGGCTACGAGGCGCCGCGCCAGCTGCTCGCGCTGCTTGGCTGTGAACTCGTCGAGATGGGCCGCTGCCGCGCCAATTCCTTCTGTTGCGGCGCGGGCGGCGGCCGGATCTGGATTCCTGATCCCGCCGGCAGCGAAAAGCCGGCGCAGAATCGCATCCGCGAGGCGGCGGCGATCGACGGCCTCGAGGTGTACGTCGTCAGCTGCCCGAAGGACCTGACCATGTTTGAAGATGCCCTGAAAACGACTGGCAACGAAGGTAACTTTGTCGTGAAAGAACTGATCGAGCTCGTCCGCGAAGCGGTCTCCCCGGAACCGGTGCCGATATGAAAATCCTGATAGCCGTCAAGCAGGTCGCGGCGCTGGATGAGGATTTCGTCATTGCCGCCGATGGCCGCGACGTCGATCCGGATTTCCTGATACGCGACCTGAACGAATGGGACGATTTTTCGCTGGAGGAAGCCGTCCGGATCAAGGAGGCGTCCGCCGAACCCGTCGAGGTCGTCGTCGTCTCCGTCGGTCCGGACGAGGTCGACGAATCCTTGCGCAAGTGCCTCGCCAAGGGCGCCGATCGGGCGATCCGCGTCTGGGACGACGGCGTTGCCGGCTCCGATCCGATCGCGATCGCGCGCGTGCTCGCGGCGGTCGCCAGGCAGGAGGCCCCGGACATGCTGTTCGCGGGCGTCCAGTCCTCGGACCACGGCTTCGCCTCGACCGGCATCGCGACCGCCGGCTTCCTGGGCTGGGCGCATGGAGCGGTGGTCGCGAACCTGCGCTACGCCCCCGGAGCGAAGAGCGCCTTGTTTCGCCGCGAACTCGAGGGCGGTCTGCTGCAGGAAATCGAGATCCAGTGCCCCGCCGTCCTGACGATCCAGGCGGGCATCAACACCCCGCGCTACGCGTCCCTGCGCAGCATCAAGCAGGCCGCGGCAAAGCCGATCGACGTCAAGACCGTCGCCGACCTCGGGCTCGGCGCCGGCGATGTCGGCGAGAGCGGCTCGCTGTCGCGCGTGCGGCGCATGTACATACCGGACAAGGGCCGCGCACAGCTGATCGAGGGCGGCCCCGCCGAACAGGCGCGGCGGCTCGCCGAGATCATCCGCGAATTCAAGGGAGAGGCGTAATGGCAGGGATCCTGGTCATTGCCGAGCAGCGGCGCGGGGAATTGCGCGCGGTGTCGCTCGAGCTCATCGCCGCGGCGCAGGGCCTGCGGCGCAGCGGCGAAGCGGTCGCCGTCGCGATCCTCGCGCCGGATCCGGCGAGGTTCGTCGCCGCGCTCAGCGTTGCCGGCGTCGATGAGATCGTCACGCTGCCAACGGCCGCGCAGGAATTCGACCCCGACACGTTCGAATCGGGCGTTGGCGCGCTGATCGCGGCGCGCCGCCCCGACGTCGTGCTGGTCGCGCACAGCGTGGATTCCTTCGGCTACGCAGCCGCGCTGGCGGCGCGGCTCGGCTTGGGGTTTGCCACCGACGTATTCAAGCTCGAGCGCATCGAGGGCGAAGTGGTCGCGACGCGCGGCGGATACGGCCAGAAGGTGAGCATCGAGGTCGACTTCCCGGGCCGCAGCGCCGTGCTGCTTGCCGTGCGCGCCAGCATGTTCAAGGCTCCGGATGCACCCGCCACCCCGGCCGTCACGGACTTTGCGGCGCCGGCGGTGACCAGCCGCTCGGTGGGCGGCGAGTTCGCCGAAGTCAGCGCGGCCGACGACGTCGACATGACCGCGGCGCAGTTCATCCTGACCATCGGTCGCGGCGTCGGTGAAGAGGCGAAAATTCCGCAGTTCCGCGAGCTGGCCGATGCCGTGGGCGCGACGCTCGGCTGCTCGCGCCCGATCGCCGATGCCGGCTGGCTGCCGAAGAGTCGCCAGGTCGGCCAATCGGGCAAGACCGCGAGCGCCTGCCAGCTGTATATTGCGATGGGCGTATCGGGTGCGATCCAGCACCTGGCCGGCATGAAGCACGTCAGTACGATCGTCGCGGTCAACAGCGACGCGGGCGCGTCGATTTTTGGGGTCGCAAAATACGGGATTGTGGGAGATATCTTTGAAATTGCCGAAGAACTGCGCCGTCATTTCTGAATTCAACGCCTTGGCAGGCCCATCGTGAGCAGCGTCGCCGACGCGCCGGCCGTCGGGGCCGGCGGCAAGGCCGCCGGCCTCGAGCGCGGCATCGACTGGACCGGAGCGTTCTGGGTCGCGAGCGGGGTGCCGCCCCTGGTGCTGTTCGGCATCGGCGCCGTGGCCGCCACCGTCGGCAAGCTCTCCTGGGTCATCTGGATCGCGTCGATCGCGATGGGTTTCATCCAGTCCTTCACCTACGCGGAAATCGCCGGACTGTTCCCGGACAAGGCCGGCGGCACGTCGATCTACGGCGCGCTCGGCTGGGTGCGCTACGGCAAGGTCGTGGCGCCGATCTCGGTCTGGTGCAACTGGTTCGCGTGGTCGCCGGTGCAGGCCGCCGGTTCCGCGCTGGCCGCGGGCTACATCCTGTCGGGACTGTTTGCGCCGGATTCCGTCGTCAACACCTGGCAGGTGACGTTGCTGGACCTCGGCGCCCTGAAGAGCGGGCTGAGCCTGCGCATCAACGCGATCTTCTTTCTCGGCGCGATCATCCTGGTCATCGTCAAGCTGATCCAGGACGGCGGCATCCTGCGCTCGGCGAACACCACCAAGATCATCGGCATCACGGCAATGATCCCGCTGATCCTGATCGGCGTCGTGCCGATCCTGACCGGCGACCTGGTCAAGGACAACTTCTTCCCGCTGGTGCCGCTCGCGCACGATGCAGCGGGCCTGGTCACGAACGGCCGCTTCGACATGGCCGGCGTCACGGTGATTGCGGCCGGCATGTTCCTGGCCGCCTGGTCGACGTACGGCTTCGAGACGGCGGTCTGTTATACCGGCGAATTCAAGAATCCGAAAACCGACACCTTCAAGGCGATTTTCTATTCCGGCCTGCTGTGCGTCGTCGTCTATACCCTGGTGCCGTTCGCGTTCCAGGGCTTCCTCGGACTCGGCTCGCTCGTGACGCCGGCGGTCGCGGATGCAGCCGGCAACATCACCACGCCGGCCGTGTATGGCGGCATGCTCGCCCCGGACATCTACAGCGGCATGGGCGTCGCCGCGATCATGGCGCAGATGGTGCACGCCGGGAAACTCGTCGGCGCGGTCGTCGTCGTGCTGCTGATCCTCGCGCTGGTGCTGTCGCTGATGACCTCGATGGCCGGCTCCTCGCGCACGCTGTACCAGGCTTCGGTCGACGGCTGGCTGCCTCGCTACCTGTCCAAGGTCAACGCGCATGGCGCGCCGGTCAATGCGATGATGACGAATCTCGTATTCAACCTGTTCCTGCTGCTGCTGTCGGACAACGTGTTCATCATCGGCGCCGCGAACGTCGGTTACCTGATCTTCAACTTTCTGAACCTGAACGCCGGCTGGATCCATCGCTGCGACCGCCCGGACCAGTATCGCCCGTGGCGCGCGCCGACCTGGATGCTGGTCGTCGGCACCGCGCTGTCGTTCGTGAATCTCGCCTTCATGGGATTCGGCGCGGACATCTATGGCTCCGGGACCCTGGCCACGGGGCTCGCGTTCGGGGCGCTGATCGTACCGGTATTCATTTACCGGCACTGGATCCAGGACAAGGGTTCGTTCCCGGCGCAAATGGCGCTGGACCTCGATTACGTGGACGGCGCGCGCATCGAGAAGCGCGCCGGCATCTGGCCCTACGTGGTGCTGGTGGCAGGCATCCTCGTCGTCGTGCTCTGCCATCGGCTCGCGGTGTACTGACATGCTGATCACCGGAATCAAGAGCAAGCCCGTCTACGCCCCGCTGCGCGCCGACACCGGCGGGCGTTATCACCTGATGCTGGGGTCCGGGGTCGGCCGCGAACCGCTGCGCCGCGTGCTCGCCGAGCTGCACGGGGAGCAGGCCGATGCGCTGGCGCGCACGCGCGTGCTGTACGTTCCGGACGGCGCCGACACGACGCGTGCGGGCGCACAATTTCCCGTGCCGGGTCTCACCGCCGTGCGGCTGTTCGATGGCAGCCAGGCGCTGCTGCAGGCATTCCGGAGCACGCTCGATGTGTCGCTGATGGGGACCCGCCTGTACGTTGCCGGGCCGGAGAGCTTCATCGGCACCGTAATGCAGCTCGCGCTCGCGTTCAACCTGAACAAGGATGAGATCCGCGCCGAGGAATGCGGCACGCTCGCGCGCCGGGTTCGCTGCATCCATTGCCGCGCAACGACCGAAGACGTCAGGACCAACATCGTGCGGTGCATCGGCTGCGGCCTGTGGCTGCTGGTCCGCGACCATTACTCGCGGCGCCTCGCCGCCTACATGGGCGTGATGGCGGACGCGGAAGCGCCGGGCGAGCTGCCGCAGATCAAGGAGGTGTTCCTGTGAGCGGCGGACAGACGATCGACGTCGTGGTCACCGCGATCGAGCAGGTGACGCCGCTGATCCGGCATTTCACGCTGGCGGCGGCCGGCGGCGGCGCGCTGCCCGCCTTCTCGGGCGGCTCGCACATCATCGTCGTGATGCGCGGCGCAACCCGCGTCTTTCGCAATCCGTATTCGCTGCTCAGCGCTCCGCAGGACCTGGACAACTATCAGATCGCAGTGCGCCGCATGGAGGAGTCGCGCGGCGGGTCGCACCACATGCACGATGTGCTGAAAGTCGGCAGCCGGCTGGAAATCGCGCACCCCGTGAACCTTTTCGGGCTGGACAAGATCGCGCGCAAGCACCTGATGATCGCAGGCGGCATCGGCATCACGCCCTTCATGGCGCAGCTCGAGGACCTGCACGCAGGATCCGTGCCGTACGAACTGCACTATTCGGTGCGCTCGCCCGAGCATGCCGCGTTCCTTCGGCGCCTGCAGGCGCGCGAGAGCGGCCGTGTGCACATGTACTACGACAGCCTGAACCAGATGATCGACTTCGAGGGCCTGCTGTCGGGGCAGCCGCTGGGTACCCACGTCTATGTATGCGGCCCCGCCGGCTTCATCGGCCGCGTGATCGACACCGCGAAGGCCTGCGGCTGGCCCGGCAGCCATATCCACTGGGAACAGTTCAGCGCCCCGCCGGCGGGCGACGCGTTCGTGGTGTATCTGGCCAGGTCGCAAAAAAAGGTCGTCGTGCCGGCGGACAGCACGCTGCTCGAAGCGATCGAGGCCGCCGGCGTCGAAGTGCCCTATCTGTGCCGCGGCGGGGTCTGCGGTTTTTGCCAGACCGCCGTCGCCGAATGCGACGGGGAGCTGCTGCACAACGATCACTACCTGACGGACGCGGACAAGGCCGGCGGCAGGACCATCATGCCTTGCGTGTCGCGTGCCCGCGCCGCAAATTTCGTGCTCGACCTGTAACGGGCATCAGCGTCAAGGAGTACCCGATGAGCGCCGTATTCAAGCCCGACGAGACCTTTCGCGGCGATTTCACGTTCCGCAACAGCCCGGCGGCCATCCGGCGCTTTCCGCTGCCTTTCCCGGAAGACAACTACATGTATTCGGTCAATATCGAGCCGCACGCGCCGGGACCGAAGGGCGCCGTCACCGAGTTCGCCATTGACGTCGATGAGCATTACATCGCCGAGTGCCGGGAGCGGGCCCTGGTCCTCGCCCAGGAGCCGCTGCGCTACCAGGCGCTGCCGCACATGATGAGCTCGCAGTGGGACTGCCTCGAGCTGATCATGGAATCACTGGCGCGCGACTATCCGCAGCATTTCACGCTGACCCGCCAGGGCAATCGCTGGCACTGGATCAACCGCCCGCTGGGGCTCGACCAGCGCTTCACGTTCGGCGACGCCGGCAGCCTGCCGTACGAGCCGCTCGAGTACGCGACGCGCCAGGCGCAGGGCGACTGGGTCGTCATGGACCAGCGCGACGGCAACCTGTGGGCGGAGGCCGGCATGGTCACGACGCAGGCCGACTGGTCGCTGGACTTCGATGTCGGCATGACGTTCCAGGAGTGGCATGGTCCCGTGCCGCTCGCGCACGAGCTCGGCGTGTTCGACCGGGCGCTCAAATACCTGCTGAACCTGCGCCTGGGGCAACCGGTGCGGCGCCTGAACTGGACCATGACGGTGCATCCGCGGCTCGATACCTCGCCGGAGAACTACCCGAAGTGGGGCCCGGATCGCGCCAGCGTCACGCCGCAGACCGCCGGCGACCTCGTGCACCTGCGCGTCGAGCTGCAGGGACTGTGGCGCCTGCCGCGCAGCAACGCGATCGTATTCAGCATCCGCTGTTACCTGATCAGCGTCCGCGAGCTCGCCACGGTGCCGAAATGGGCGCGCCGGGTTCATCGCGTGCTCAGGGACCTGCATCCCGCGCTGGTCGACTACAAGGGCCTGACGCGCTACCGCGACTCGGTCGTCGAATGGCTCAGCCCCTACGATGACGGCTCCCCGACAACTGCGGGTACCGGACCCGAATGATCATCAATCCATCAGGAGAACGACATGGCACTTAGCTGGCGCACATCGGCACTGGCCGATCGGCATCGGGCACTGGGCTCGAAGCTCGAGGACTGGAACGGCATGGGCACGGCGTGGACCTACGACAAGGACGTATCGGTCGATCACGTGGCAATCCGCACCAGGGCCGGCCTGATGGACGTTTCCGGCCTCAAGAAGCTGCACCTGGTCGGGCCGCATGCTTCGGCGATCATCAACTACGCGACCACGCGCGACATCACCAAGGTCTACCCCGGCAGGTCCGTCTATGCCTGCATGCTGAACGAGTCCGGGCACTTCATCGAGGACTGCGTGCTGTACCGCATGGGCCCGAACTCGTGGATGGTCGTGCATGGTTCGGGCGCCGGCCACGAAACGCTGACGAAATATGTGACCGGCCGCAATGCCGCGATGATCGTCGACGACGACCTGCACGACCTGTCGCTGCAGGGACCCGTAGCCGTCGAATTCCTCTCCCGGCACGTCCCCGGCATCCGCGACCTGAAGTATTTCCACCACATGCCGGCAACGCTGTTCGGCAAGTCGGTGACCATATCCCGGACCGGATACACCGGCGAGCGCGGCTACGAAATATTCTGCAAGGCCAAGGACGCGGGGCTGATCTGGGACATGATCCTCGGCGACGGCAAGTCCTTCGGCATCATCCCGACCTGTTTCACGACGCTCGATTACCTCAGGGTCGAGAGTTCCCTGCTGTTCTATCCGTACGACATGTCGCAGATGTATCCGTTCGAGCACGATCCGCCCGGCGACAGCCTGTGGGAACTCGGCCTCGATTTCACGGTGAGTCCCGGCAAGAACGATTTCTTCGGTGCCGATGCGCATTACCGGCTGAAGGGCAGGGAGCGCTTCCGGATCTTCGGACTCCTGATCGACGCCGACAAGGCGGCTGACATGGGCGATGCGGTGTATTCCGGCGACACGAAGGTCGGTGTCATCACCTGCGCGATGTTCTCGACGCTGACCGGCAAGTCCATGTCGATCGCGCGCCTCGACCTGCCCGTCGCGGTCAAGGGGACGAAGCTCGAGGTGCGCGGCAAGAACGTGAAGGCGGGCGCCATCGCTCACACGCTGCCGTTCGACGACGTCGAGAAGAAAAAGCGCACCGCCGTCGGTTGATCGGGACCCGTTGGCCCGTGCGCCGACGGCAGCACGCTGCCGTCGGCGTGAAACGCGCTAGCGGATCGGCGCCATCAGGTGCTGGTAGGGCGTTCCAGCCCACATCACGTACGGCGACTTGGTGTCCGGATCCGCGGCCTTCGGGTAGCTGTCATAAAAGCCGGCATCGGCACCCACGATCATGATGTGCGGACCCGTCCTGATCCAGTGGTTGGCGGCGGTCGGCTTTGCAGCATACGGATCCGTGTTGCTCGCGTCGGTGCCCCCCGCCAGCATGTAGATCAGCCCGACTTTTCCCGCCGGCGGAGCCTTGTGACCAAGATACGCATCGATCCAGTCTCCGGCATTCTTGTCCCAGCACATCGGATCAGGGCCCGGCGTCTCCGGGTTGTCAGGCATGCAGCTAAAGCTGTTGGATCCCTTGCGCAACGTGCGCATCCCGCCTTTCGGGTCGGGGGCCACGATCGTGGCATCCGCCGCGACTTTCTTCGGCGCCGCCATCATCGCGCTCGCAATCAGTTCCTGATCCGTCGGCGCCGCCTTGGCGGTAGCCGCCGCGTGGTGCATATCCGGGGCATCCGCAGCCGACGCACCCACAGGGTTCACCCATCCGTGCAGACTCATAAGCACGACACCCGCGCAGAACACCTGAAATGGCTTGTTCATTGCTGTCTCCTGTCTTGGTCGGGTTGTTGCTGGACTCAGGTAGTTGACTCCCTCGCGTGAAAGTTGCGTATCTACTCCCGAGGCCAGTGTGCGTCAAGTTCCGCTGCGCGCGGCGCGCCGGCTGCCGAACAGCAGGCCGGCCAGCAGCGCGAACGCCGCGGCGCTCAGCAGCACCGGCAGGCCCTTGTGCGGCCACAGGTCCATCATCAGGCCGCCGAGGCTGGGACCCAGGACCCCGCCGGAGCAGTAGATCATCACGAACAGCGTGTTGGCCCCGGCCAGGTCGTCGGCTGCGAACACCTCGCCGAGCATTGCGACGCCCTGGCTGTAGAACGCGTACATTGTGCCGCCCCAGGTGAACAACAGCGGCCACAGCAGCAGCGGCTGATGGAGGCAGGCCTGCAGCAGCAGGGGCCCGACGGCACTGGTCAGCGCGCACACGCCGAGCATCAGGCGTCGGCCGAACCGGTCCGCGAGCAGCCCGATCGGCAGCTGCAGGACGACGTTTCCCGCCAGGAACACGGTCAGCAGCAACAGCGCCGATCGCTCGCCGAGCCCGTCACGCAGGCCGAACAGCGGCAACAGCGAGAGGTCGGCGGATTCGACCAGGCCCGCGATCAGCGCTGCCGCCATCACGGCTGGCGCGGCGGGCAGCAGCCGCATCAGGTGGCGCATCGGCTGGACATGCCCGGCGGCGTGCCGGGCGCTGCTTTCGGCAACCTGGCGCAGCAGCGCGAGGGGCAGCAGCGTCAGCGCGAGGCACAGGGCGCCGGCGATGAACGGCCAGGCACCGACGGTCCCGGTGAACTCCAGCAGCAGCGGCCCGGCGACGGTGCCAATCGAAAAGACGGTCCCGTAGACGCCCATGACCGCGCCGCGCGCGCCATCGCCGGCGACGCGGTTCATCCAGATCTCGCTGGCGATCCAGGACAGCCCTACCGCAAAACCGGTCAGCACGCGCAGCAGGAGCCAGGCCGGCACACCGGTCCAGAATGGCATCATGACCAGCACCAGGATGCTGAAGGCGACGCCGCCGACCACGGAACGCTGCAAACCGATCCTGGCGATCAGGCGCGGGTAGACGGGGCCGATCAGGACTATCGCAACCAGGCTGATCGCGATCACGCCGCCGATTGTGACAGTCGAGTTCTCGGCGCGATTGAGCACCATGGCCATCAGCGGCGGCTCGAAGCCGAATATCAGGCCCACCCCCAGGCTGGTCGAGAAAACGGCCGCGAGGACCCACGAGGCCGAACGGTCCTTCACGTGCATGAAGTTTCACCCATAGCCGCAGGATGTTAGCCGGCGCGCAGCCGCATTGGCCAGACGTCCTTGTGCTTGTCGCGCAATTCGCTTGCGTACCAGTTAACGCTATGTTACGAATTGACTATTCCGATCCGCAGATGGTCGGTTAAATACAATTCAGGGGTGTCTTTGATGAACAAACTCATATCGGCCGCCGTCGCGGCCTCTCTGTGCACAGCCGCACTCGGCGGTGCGGCGTTCGCAGCCGCCACGACCAAGTCCGATACCGGCGGTGGGCTCGAGGAGATCGTCGTCACCGCCGAAAAGCGCGAATCCACCGTGCAGGCAACGCCCATCAGCCTCACGGCACTTTCCGGCGATGCGCTGGAAGCACAAGGCCTGAAGTCGATCGAGGACCTCATCGGCTCGGTCCCCGGGATATCGGCGCGCACGGCGGGTCCCGGCCAGACTGAATACGAAATGCGCGGACTTGCCTCCGGCGGCGGGTCGGCCGCTACGGTCGGCTTCTACGTCGACGAGACGCCGCTGTCGTCCAACGCGGTCGCCCTGAACGGCCGCACCGTCATCGATGCCGACCTGTTTGACCTGAACCACACCGAGGTGCTGCGCGGCCCGCAGGGCACGCTGTACGGCGCCGGCTCCATGGGGGGCACGATCAAGCTGGTCACGAATCAGCCCAAGCTGGGCGAATTTGAGGGAGCCACCGCCGAGGATATATCACGCACGACCGGCGGCAGCACGAATGGCAGTGGCGACATCATGGTGAACCTGCCGTTCGGAGACGACGTGGCGCTGCGGATCGTCGGCACCGGCAAGTACATCAGCGGCTGGATCGACCGCAAGGTAGTCGGTTACCCGGGCAACAGCGCGATCGCGATCGCCAATGGCGGACCGAATACTTCTATCGGAACGTATTATCCGGTCCCGACCGGTCTTGGCGCCAATCCGAATGCGCCCTCTTCATACTTCGCCTACCGCGGCGACGTGGCCGCCGCGCCGGTACTGAAGGACATCACGGGCTCGAACCTGGAGCGCTTTGATTCCGCGCGTGCCGCGCTGCTCTGGAAGGCGTCGGACAGCCTTTCGTTCACGCTCAACTGGATGTACCAGAAGATCAACGCCGACGGCTACAACAACTACCAGGATCCCCCGGCGCAGCAGGCGATTTTCCAGCCGTACGATCAGCAGGAACCGTACGGCGATACATTCAGCATGGAGAGCCTGAAGATCGTCTTCGACATGGGCTGGAGCGAAATTACGTTGGCATCTGCGTATTGGCGGCGCGATGTGCACCAGTCCACGGACTCGACCGAAGCACTGCAGAACATCTTCAACATGGTGTATCAGTCGCCGGCGCTGCCGGCGTTCGTGCAGAACCTGTACCAGGACGAGGACATCACGACGCAGTGGAGCCAGGAGCTGCGCCTGGCCTCGAAGGGCGACGGAAACCTCAGCTGGGTGATCGGCGCCTTCGCGACTGATCTGCACTCCGGATACCGCACCTACAACCAGGAGGCAGCGTGGGCGAACACGGTGGGCTGCGATTCGACGAATCCTGCCTTCGGGGAGATCCCGGGTTCGCGCGCCGGGACCTGCGCGCCCGGCAACCAGCCCTACAACATCAACAATGGCGGCGCCGCGGCCAATCCGAACGGCATCATGTTCAACGACAACAATCCGAACATCACGACCCAGGAAGCGATCTTCGGCGAGCTCAGCTACAAGTTCACGACCGATCTGAAATTGACGACCGGCCTGCGGTTCTACAAGTTCAATGTGTCCAACCTGTCCTACCAGACCGGCACGGGTACCGGCACCGGCAACGCCGACCCCCAGTGCGCCTTCTACCCGGGAACCAATAAGCTGACGGGCCCGGTGCTCGACGGCGGCGATGGCACTCCCTGCGTGCCGCCGACTGCATCGGGCAGCGGCTCTGGCGTGCTGCCGAAAGTCAATCTGTCCTATACCCCGAACGCGGACTTGACCGTGTACAGCACGATCTCCAAGGGCTATCGCCCCGGTGGCGTGAACCTGCCGATCCCGATCAGCCCGCTCTCGTTCTACTACTGCGGGCCGGGCAGCGGCAATTCGTACGTTTCCACGGAACCGTATTACTACGGCCCGGACAACATCTGGAGCGTCGAGCTTGGCGAAAAGGCGCGCTTCGCGGACCGGCGATTCACGGTCAATGCCGACGTCTTCTACGTGAAGTGGACCGACATCCAGCAGCTGGTCGTGCTGAGTTGCGGCTACCCGTACAACGCGAACGTCGGCAATGCGAAGACCTATGGGCCGGAGCTCGAGATGTCGGCGAAACTCACCGACGAGTTCACGGTCGATATGACGGGAGCCTATACCCAGGCCTATGTCAGCGACCCCCTGAGCCGGCCGGGCCTCCCCATCCCGCCGGGCACGCGCATCAACAACATTCCGCGCTATACGGGCAGCCTCGCGTTCCAGTACGACACGGTGCTGCAAAACGACTACAACCTGCTTGCGCGCCTTAGCGAAGCGTATGTCGGCCCCTCGGATGACGTCGCCGTCGACCGCGAGACACTCGGCGGCTATGGGCTCGTCGAAGCACGGGCCGGCGTCACGCACAACAAGTGGCAGGCGTACCTCTATGGGAACAATCTGAACAACAAGCATGCGGCGCTGACCATCGACAACACCGTGTTCGCGTGGCAGCAGCCGACGATCACGCGCGTCTCGACCAACCAGCCGCGCACGATCGGGCTGCAGTTCGAAACGAAGTTCTAGCCGTCCCGAGGCGTTTCGTGGCAATCTGTCGGGGGGCTCGATGCCCCCCGATCTTCGTCAAGGAGAGGCCAATTTGGCGAGTGAAAAACCAGGCGCAGCACACGATCAGGATGCGGCGCAGCTGCGCGCGCTCGGCTACGAATCGAAGTTCGACCGCAGCATGTCCAAATGGGAGAACTTCTCCCTCGGATTCACCTATCTTTCCCCGGTCGTCGGCGTCTACACGCTGTTCGCGAGCGCGTTCGTCGCCGGCGGACCGCCGATGTGGTGGACCTACATCGGCGTCGGCATCGGGCAGCTGATGGTATGCCTCGTGTTCGGCGAGATCGTCTCGCAGTTTCCGATCTCCGGCGGCCTCTACCCATGGGCGCGGCGCCTGGTCGGCAAGCGCTGGGCGTGGATGGCGGGCTGGGTCTATGCGTGGGCGCTGATGTGCACGATGGCCGGCGTCGCGACCGGCGTTGCGCCATTCCTCGCGCAGCTGTTCGGCGCCGAGGCCTCGCCGGTCACCAATACCGTCATCGCCCTGGTGCTGATCGGCCTGTCGACGGCACTGAACCTGTCCGGCACGCGCTGGCTGGCCAGGGTCGCGATGTTCGGGTTCATCTGCGAGCTGGTCGGCGCGATCGTCGTCGGCGTGTACCTGATCGCGTTCGCGCAGCACCAGCCGCTGAAGATCCTGTTCGATACCTCGCTGGTGCACACGGAAGGCAGCTACCTGCCCGCCTTTCTCGCCTCATCGCTCGCCGCGATGTTCTGCTATTACGGCTTCGAGGCCTGCGGCGACGTCGCCGAGGAAACGCCGGACGCGAGCCGCATGATCCCGCGCGCCATGCGCATGACGATCTACATCGGCGGCGCCGCGGCGTGCTGGGTGTGCCTCGCGTTCATCCTGTCGATTCCCGACATCAAGGCGGTCATGTCCGGCGATGACAAGGATCCGATCGTGACGCTGCTGAAGGCAGCGATGGGCGACTTCGGATTTCGTGCGGTCATCGTCGTGGTGCTGGTCTCGTTCATCTCCTGCCTGCTGAGCCTGCAGGCTGCGGCCAGCCGCCTGATCTTTGCCTACGCCCGCGATCACATGATCTTCGGCAGCGCCTTCCTCAGCGCTATGTCGCCGGGCCGGCACGTACCGGCGAACGCGCTGATGATCATGGGCGCGATTCCGGCGCTTATCGCGCTGTCATCGCTGTGGGTCGCCGATGCGATCACGACGATCATCAGCTTCGCGGCGGTCGGCATCTACATCTCGTTCCAGATGATCGTGCTCGGCGCGCTGATCGCGCGCGGCAACGGCTGGCGCCCCACGGGACCGTTCACGCTCGGCGCATGGGGCCTGCCGGTGAATGTGTTCGGCCTCGTCTACGGCGTCGCCGCGATCATCAACATCCTGTGGCCGCGCGGCGCGCCGAGCGACCCCTGGTACGTGGACTGGGGCATGCTCGCGACGACTGCCGGCGTCATCGTGTTCGGCGGCATCTACATGTCGCTGGCGAAACCGTACGAGCGCGGCAATGCCCCGGCCGGGGACGCGCACCGGCTGACGGCCAACGGCTAGAAATTCGTTGCCGGACGAAGGCTCAAGGATAGGGGCCGGCGGTCGCGTCATTGCCGCCGTCGACCGGCAGATTCGCACCGGTCACGTAGCTGGCAAGATCCGAGGCGAGGAACTGCACGCAGCGCGCAACCTCGACCGGCTGCGCGAGGCGGCGTATCGGTATTCCCACCGCCAGCGCCCGCAGGTTTGCAGCGATGTCGCCGCCCTGCGTGGCGGCAATCTCATCGACCATGCGCGTGTGAATCTCGCCCGGGCACACCGAATTGACGCGGATGCCCTCGCGCGCATGATCGAGCGCCATGCAGCGCGTGATCTGGATGACCGCGCCCTTGCTGGCGCAATAGGCGACGTGATTCGCCTCGCCGTTGAGCCCCCATTCGGAGGCGACGTTCACGATCACGCCCGCAGCCCTGGTGCGCATGTGGCGCACGGCGGCGCGGCTCAGATAGAACAGCGCATTGACGTTCACGGCCATGGTATCGAGCCACTGCGCATCGGTCGTGTCCGGGGCGTTCGCCGTGTACAGGATCCCGGCGTTATTGACGAGCACGTCGAGGCCGCCGAGACCGGCGATGGTCGCGGCGATCAGCGCGTCACAGGCGCCCGGTTCGCGCAGGTCCGCCGGCAGGAAGCGCGCCGCGCCGCCCGCGCTGCGGATCGACTCGACGACCGCTGCGCCGCGCGCATGGTCGCGGCCCGAGACCATCACGGCGGCGCCGGATTCCGCGAACGCACGCGCGCAGGCCTCACCGATGCCGGTCGTGGAGCCGGTGACCAGCACGGCTTTTCCGGAAAAGTTCATGTTATGTCCAGCCTTTGCCCGCCGGCCCTTGCCCGCAGCCGCGGGAATACCTTCTGTTACCAGTATAATAGGTGATTCATGGCACGCGACCCCCAGCACGACGTTTTGTTCCAGCCGGTCAGGATCGGGCCGAAGACGCTGCGCAACCGCTTCTGGCAGACCTCGCACTGCGCCGGGCCGGGATCCGAGCGGCCCGGGGCGCAGGCCCACTTCCGCGGCATGAAGGCCGAGGGCGGCTGGGGCGCCGTATTCACCGAGTATTGCTCGATCCATCCGGAGGCCGACGAGTATCCGTACACGTCCGCACGCCTCTGGGACCGCGGCGATGTCATCAACCTTGGCTACCTGTGCGAGGTCGCGCACCGGCACGACAGCCTCGCCGGCGTACAGCTCTGGTACAGCGGCGGCAATGCGCCTTCGCTCGAGTCGCGCGAATTCGGGCGTGCGCCGAGCCAGTGGCTGTCGCCGATCTTCTCGACGCGCTGCGTCTACGGCTACGAGATGGATGAGTCCGACATCCGCAGCGTCGTCAATATGTACGTCGAAGCCGGCAAGCGCGCCGAACAGGCGGGCTTCGACCTGCTCGAGGTGTCCGCCGGCGACGACACGCTGCCGATGCAGTTCCTCGAGCCGCGCTTCAATCGCCGCACGGACGGCTACGGCGGCAGCTTCGGGAACCGCTCGCGTTTCTACATCGAGGTGCTGCGGGCGCTGAAGCGCAGCCTCGGCGACCGCTGTGCGATCACGACCCGCTTCGAGATGGACACGCTGCACGGGCCAGAGGGCGTCGAGGCGCACGAAGACGGCGTACGCATGCTGGAGCTGTTCCGCAGCGAGGGCGTCGTCGATGCCGTGGCGCTGAAGATCGGCGACTACGCCGAGTGGGGCGAGGATGCCGGCGTGTCGCGCTTCCGCAAGTCCGGCTGGATGACGCCGTTCATCAAGCAGGGCAAGTCCATCCTCGGCGCCGGAATTCCGGTCGTCGGCAACGGACGGCTCACGAGCCCCGACGACATGGTCGCGCTGATCCGCGCAGGCGTGCTTGACATAGTCGGCGCCGCGCGCCCGTCGATCGCAGACCCGTTCCTGCCGACGAAGATTTCCGAAGGCAGGCTGTCGGACATACGCGAGTGCATCGGCTGCAACATCTGCGTATCGAAGTTCCAGCAGGGCGGCCAGATCATGTGCACGCAGAACGCGACGATCGGCGAGGAATACCGCCGTGGCTGGCATCCGGAGAAATTCACGCCGGCAGCCTCCCCGAAATCGGTGCTCGTCGTCGGCGCCGGTCCCGCCGGCATGGAATGCGCGCGCGTGCTGGGCGAGCGCGGCTATACCGTACACCTTCGTGATTCGGACAGGGAGCTCGGCGGCCACTGGAAAAACGTCGCCAGGCTGCCGCGCCTGGGCGAATGGACGCGCGTGGTCGCGTACCGCCAGGCACAACTCGAGAAGCTCCGCAAGACGGTCGAGGTGCACCTCGGCGTCGCGAAGATGAGCGCCGACGACGTGCTCAATTACGGCGCCGACCGCGTCGTGCTCGCCACCGGTTCGCATTGGGCCCGTGACGGCCGCAGCGCGACCTGCGGTCCGATACCGGGCGCGGACGATTCTCTTGCGCACGTGCTGACGCCGTTCCAGGTCATTGCCGGCAAGCCGGTGCCCGGCAACCGCGTGATGATCCTGGACGGCGACGGGCACTTCATGGGGCTGGCCCTTGCCGAACTGATGGCGAACCAGGGCAAGCGGGTGACCTACGTCTGCGACGGCGCCGACGTCGGCGAGTACGGCATGTTCACGATGGAGTCCTTCAACAACAAGCGCATGCTGTTCGAGAAGGGCATCCGCATCTATCCCAGCCACTGGGCCGAGCGCATCGAGCCTGGCAAGGTGCGCCTCAGCTACGCCTACAAGTTCGGGCCGGACCTGCTCGGCCCCACCTCGGGCGGTATACCGCGCAAGGACAACGGCGGCGAGTTCGACCTCGAGATCGACGCCGTGATCCTCGCGACGTCGCGGCAGTCCGACACGACGCTGTGGCGCGAACTGAAGGCCCGGCGGGCCGAATGGGGCGCCAACGACGTCGAGGACGTCTTTCGCACCGGCGACTGCAAGGCGCCTGCGCAGCTGAACCAGGCCATCTGGGATGCGCACCGGCTGGCGCGGGAATTCGATAGCCCGCATCCCGCATATCCGCTACCGTGGATCCGCGAGCGCCAGCTGTGGGGCTCGGCCACCATCCCTGCGCTCGGCGACGAGCGTCCCAACGTCGAGAACCACTCATGAACCCAGGTACGGAATCCGTCGCCATTGCTGCTGCCGCGCCTGCCGTGCCCGGCGCCGAACAGACCCTGAGCCGCAGCCTGATGGCGCGGCACCTGACGATGATCTCGATCGGCGGCATCATCGGCGCCGGCCTGTTCGTCGGCAGCTCCACTTCGATCATCGCCGGCGGCCCGGCGGCATTCATCAGTTACGGCATCACCGGGCTGCTGATCCTGCTGATCATGCGCATGCTCGGCGAGATGGCGACGGCCCTGCCGAACGTGCGTTCGTTCACCGAGTTCGCGCGCGCCGGCCTCGGAGACGGCGCCGGCTTCGTCGTCGGCTGGCTGTACTGGTATTTCTGGGTACTGGTCGTGCCGGTCGAAGCGATCGCCGGCGCGAAGATCCTGCAGCACTGGATCCCGCAGGTGCCGCAGCTTCCGATCGGGCTCGGCCTGATGGCGGTGATGACGGCCGTGAACCTGATGTCGGCGCGCTCCTATGCCGAATTTGAATTCTGGTTTGCGTCGATCAAGGTGGCCGCGATCATCTCGTTCATCGTCATTGCGGCCTCGTATGCGTTCGGCTGGACGTCCGGACAGGGTCCGACCTGGGGCAACATGGTCTCGCACGGCGGCTTCACGCCGATGGGCTGGATCGCAGTCATCGCCGCGGTGCCGACGGTGTTCTTTGCAATGACGGGGGCCGAGATCACGACGATCGCGGCCGCGGAATCCGCGCACCCCGGTCAGGCGGTCGCGCGCATGAGCTCGAGCGTGATCCTGCGCATCCTGATCTTCTATGTAGGATCGATCGCCTTGATTGTCGCGGTGGTCCCGTGGGACCAGGTTCGCTCCGGCGAATCCCCGTTCACGCTGGCACTGAACACGATGCACATCCCGCTCGCCGGCGAAATCATGAGCATGATCATCCTGACGGCCGTATTGTCGTGCCTGAACTCGGCGTTCTACGTCAGCTCGCGCGTGCTGTTCGTGCTGGCGGCGCGACGCGACGCGCCGCAGGCGCTGGTCAAGGTCAACGCGCGCAAGGTGCCGGTCTATTCGGTGCTGATCGGCAGCCTCGCCGGCGTCCTCGGCATCATTGCCGCGACTGTGCTGAAGCAAAAAGTGTTCGACTTCCTCGTCAGCTCCTCCGGCGCGCTGATCGTGTTCGTGTACATGACGATCGTCGTCGCGCAGATGGTGCTGCGCAGGCGCCGGGAGCGCGCGGGCTTACCCCGGCCGGCGATCCAGATGTGGCTGTTTCCGTGGCTGTCGCTGCTGGCGCTCGGCGGCATGGCGGCCGTGCTCGTCGCGATGGCCGTGACCCCGGCCCTGCAGCAGGACTTCCAGGCCAGCTGCGTGACGCTGGTCGTCGCGGTCGGCGCCTACCTGGCCGTCCGGCAGGTTCGCGGACCGAGCGCCGGTTGAGGCAGCCAGTTGAGAGAAATTTGACCAGTCGTGAAAAAGCGTCGTTCGCGCGATCACGGTCATTTGGCATGATGGCCCCACAGGCAGGCAGCGGCAGCGCGGGACCCGCCGAGGTTTAGGAGCCATTCGCCCGGCAAGTCAGCCAACTCCCCCGTCGGTGCGAAAATCCGCCGGCGTGGGCACTCTTTCGGGTCCCACGCCGTATTTTATCTCTCGAACTTGGTCGACAGGATGATCGACGAGTTCGTCCGCAGAACTCCGGCGATAGAGCCAATCCGATCAATGACCTGGTCCATTTCGGCGACCGTGGCCGTGGCGGCCACCGCGATCAGGTCGACATCCCCGCTGACTGAATGCAATACCCGCACCTGCGGCAGCGCCTGCAGGGCCGCCGCCACCGCCCGGGTCTCCTTGGGCTGGACCTTGATCATGACGTGGGCCCGCACCGCGCCGAGGTCGTGCTCGGGAGCGATCCGTACGGCATAGCCGGCGATCACGCCCTGGCGCTCGAGGCGCCTGAGCCGGCTTTGCACGCTCGTGCGCGAGCGGCCCACGAGCCGCGCAAGCTCCGCGGTCGAGGCACGGCCATCGACCCGCAGGGCTGCGATCAGCTGCTGATCGATCGGATCCTTCATCCGGCACCGCCCGGTCCGCCGGCAATGGATTCCTGGTCGGGCGCGCGCACGGTACCGCCCGGTCGCAGGTACAGGTACCAGAGGGCACCGACACCCAGGTACAGGACGAAATACAGCGGAAAACGGTCGGCCGGCGGCGCCGGAGACGGGTACACGGTCGCGATGACCGGCGGCACCATGAACAGCACCGCGCCAAGCGACTTCAGCACGCTTGCTCCGCTCAGCTGGCCCAGTCGTCTCAGGTACACCGGCGCGGCCACGGAGACCAGCACGTAGGCGACCAGGAAGCCGAAGGTCGCGACGGTGCTGAGGTCATTGAAGACATCGAGCAGCCCCATCCCGCGGCCCAGCAGCAACGCCGGCACGCCAAATACCAGCAGGCAGCATGCGCTCACGGCCAGGTGCGGCGTCTGGTTCGTCGTATGGGCGTGACCGGCGTGCGCATGGAAGATCCCGTGGCGACTCATGCTGAAGATGATGCGGGAGGCGGCGTTGACGTTCGCGAGGGCGCACGCAAACAGGCTGATCACCGCACCGACCGAGATCAGGACGCCGAAGGACTCCACGCCGAAGGCACGCGCCAGGTCATTGAATGGCGCAGTGCTGCTGGCGAGCGTGCCGCTCAAGGGCTCGAAGCCCATCACCGCGACATAGGCCGTCATCATGAAAAACGCGCCGCTGATCAACGCCGAGAGCAGCACCGAGCGCGGGATGTTGACGTGCGGATCCCGGGCCTCGTCGCCCAGGGTCGTCGCACTTTCGTAGCCGACGAAACTGAATACCGCCAGGATCAGCCCCGCCTTCAGGCCCGCGATGTTCATGTCGGCCACGCGGAATTGCGCCCTGTCGATGAGCATGCCCCGCCTGGTCATGACGATGATGCCAAGAATCAGGATCAGCACCATCGACACCGCTTCCAGCACCAGCATGACCCGCGTGGATAGCCGGATGTCCTTGTACGCGATCAGCCAGACGCCAACGGTTCCGGTCGCGTACAGGACGAGCGGCGAGGAATGCAGACCCAGCCCGTCCAGCAGCAGGTTCGTGTAGTTCACGGTACCCGCCAGCACCGCCATCGCGGTCAGCACGTACGCGAGGATCAGGCACCAGCCCGCCGCATAGCCGACCTGCATCCCTAAGCCGCGCGACACGAATGAATACAGGGAGCCCGGAGTGGCCGAGCGGCGCGCGAACTGGTTGATATTGGAGCCCACCAGCACCAGGCCGATCATCGCAAACAGGTAGGCGAGCCAGGTACCGGCCCCGGCCGAAGCAAACACCAATGGCACGATGATGACGGGGGTCAGCGTCGGCGAGATATTGGCGACCGACTGGGCGAGCGTCTCGGGAAAGGACAGGCAGCGGGGCCGCAGGCCGGAGTGACCCGGCGCAATCGCAGGCTTGCTGGAATCCCGCATCGACCCCCCCGTCTATCTGCCTAATTGTATAGTCAAATCAACTAATCAATATGGTCATTTCGACCGGTCTGCCCATACCATTCGCCGGGTCTGTATCGCAGAATGCCGGCCAGTAAACGTCAGGGTGCCCCATGAAAAACATCGTCGTCGTTGGAGCCGGAAAGATCGGCTCCATGATCACGGAGTTGCTGACCGGCTGCGGCGACTACGCCGTGACGATCGTCGACCGTTCACAGGCCCAGCTGGATCGGCTGGACGCCAAATTACCGGCAAAACGCTTCGCCGTCGATATTACCGACGGCGCCAGGCTGCGTGAAGTGCTGACGGGCCAGTATGCGGTGCTGAGCGCGGCTCCGTACCACGCGACCCGGCGAATCGCCGAGGCGGCGAAGGCCGCTGACGTGCACTACCTCGACCTGACCGAGGACGTCGCGAGCACCCGAGCCGTCAAGCAGCTCAGCGCGGGCGCGCGAACCGCGTTCATTCCGCAATGCGGCCTTGCGCCGGGCTTCATAACGATCGTCGCCAGCGACCTGATCTCGCGCTTCGATTCGCTTCAGGACGTGCGCATGCGGGTCGGCGCGCTGCCGAAATTTCCCTCCAACGCACTGAACTACAACCTGACCTGGAGCACGGACGGGGTCATCAACGAGTACTGCGAGCCCTGCGAGGCGATTGTCAACGGTCAGCTGCGCGAGACCCAGCCGCTCGAGGAGTGCGAGGAATTCTCGCTGGACGGCGTGCTGTACGAAGCATTCAACACCTCGGGCGGCCTCGGCACGCTGTGCGAAACGCTCGCCGGCAGAGTCCGCAATCTGAACTACCGCACCATCCGCTATCCGGGACACGCCGCGATCATGAAGGCGCTGCTCAACGATCTGCGCCTGCGCGACCGCCGCGACATGCTGAAGGACATCCTCGAGAACGCGGTTCCAATCACGCTGCAGGACGTCGTGATCATATTCGTCACCGTCAGCGGCATGCGCGGCGGACAGCTGGTTCAGGAAACCTATGCGAACAAGATCTACGCGGCGCCGATCGGCGGCCGCGTCCACAGCGCGATCCAGATCACGACCGCGAGCGGCATCTGCACGGTGCTCGACATGCTGAGCGCCGGCGACCTGCCCCAGTCCGGCCTGATCAAGCAGGAGGAAATCGCGCTGAAGCCATTCCTCGCGAATCGTTTCGGCAAATGCTATGCGATGACCTGAGGCGCGCCCGGCGCGGCCGGATCGCTGTCGCGCTGTCGCGCCGCAGGCCCGACGCCGGAATGTTAGTCTTCAGCGGATGACCGACACGCACCCCGAGCGGCCTGCGATACCGGTGCGCAGGCCCATTGACCTGCGCGCCGTGCTGCTGATGCTGATGCTGTGCCTGGCCTGGGGGTTCCAGCAGGTTGCGATAAAAAAAGTCTCCGCCGACATCACGCCGATCATGCAGCTGACGCTGCGTTTCGGCTTTGCCGCCGCGTTCTTTGCCGCACTGGTCATCGTACGCGAGGGGCGACGGTCGTTCGCCGATGGCTCGCTCAGGAGCGGGGTCATCCTCGGCACGCTGTTCTCGCTCGAGTTCGTCTTCGTCGGTGAGTCGCTGAACTACACGACCGCCGCCCA
This sequence comes from uncultured Gammaproteobacteria bacterium, assembly GCA_963706815.1. Taxonomy (GTDB): domain Bacteria; phylum Pseudomonadota; class Gammaproteobacteria; order Steroidobacterales; family Steroidobacteraceae; genus Bog-1198. The sequence continues at coordinate 283,519 of CAVPNS010000002.1, read as the reverse complement.
TTCGGTCGTGTTCCTGTATTCATCGCCGATATTCACGGCCCTCGGCATGCAGTTCCTGCCCGAGGAGCACCTGGACCGGATCCAGTGGGGCGGCATTGCACTCGCGTTCATCGGTCTTGCGGTCGCCTTCCTGGGCTACCGTGCGACGCTTGCGCCGAAACTGCTGTTCGGGGACCTGCTCGCGCTGTTCGGCGGGGTCACGTGGGGTGCGGCCAACGTCGCCCTGAGGCGCGGCCGGATCGGCAGCACCACGGCCGCCAAGACCGTGCTGTACCAGGTCGGCACGGCCACGGTCCTGCTGTGGGCATTTGCCGCCCTGACGCATCAGACCCACCTGGTGCTGAGCCGTGCGGCCATCGTCTCGGTCGCGTTCCAGACCCTCGTGATCTCCACCAGCAGCTACCTGCTGTGGTTCTGGATGCTGCGCCATTACCTGACATCGCGGCTGATGCTGATCTCGTTCCTGACGCCGCTGTTCGGCGTGTTGTTCGGCGTGGCGCTGCTGGGGGACCGGGTCGATGCGAATTTCGGCATCGGCTCCGCGCTGGTGCTCGTCGGGATCCTCGTCGTCAATGCCCCGCGGAGCCCGCGCCTGCATCGTTCGCGTACAGCTTGACGACCTCGTACAGGAAACGCCGGCCGTCCAGCAGCGAGCGGACGCGGATGCGCTCGTTGAGCCCGTGGGCGTGCGCTCCCTCGGCGTCGTGGAACAGGCCCGACAGTCCATAGGTCGGTACGCCGCCGGCATTCAGGAACCGGCCGTCGGTCGCTCCGGTCCACATCATCGGCACAATGGCGACGCCCGGCCAGATCCCGCCGGCGACCTGCCGCACCGGTCCCAGGATGCGCGGCGACAGCGGCGGCGGCGTCGACTGCAGGCCGGGCTCGCCGGCCGCCGCGACGCGGATCCGTTCATCGGCGAGCACGCGGATCAGCTCGCCCTGCACATCCGCGATCGGCACGCCCGGCAGAACGCGGCAATTCACGTTGGCGTGCGCACTCTGCGGCAGTGCGTTCGGTGCATGGCCGCCGCTGATCTCGGTCACGACGCAGGTCGTGCGCAGCAGCCCGTTCCAGGCGGGACTCACGCTCCACAGGCGCTGCGCCGCGGCCTCGTTGCGCGGATCGGCGAGCACCGCGCGCATGTCAGCCGCAACGTCCGGCGCAACCAGCCGCTCCTGCGCCTCGAAGTAGGCCCGCGTGGTCGGGTTCAGGCTGACGGCAAACAGGTGGGCGTCGAGGCGCACCAGCGCGGCGCCGAGGCGCACGATCGGATTGGTCCGGGTGGGTCTCGCGCTATGACCGCCGGCATCCGTCGTATCGAGGGCGAAATCCTGGTAGACCTTTTCGCCCGCCTGGATCTGCAGTGCGACGGGTCTTCCGTCCTGGTCGAGTTCACCGCCCGCGCCCTCATTGAGCGCAAACTCGGCCTCGAGCGCCTGCGGCCGCGTCTGGAGCAGCCACTTGACGCTGTCGAAAACTTCCGCCGTCTCCTCGCCGCAGGTGAGCGCAAGCTTGATATCGCGGCGCGGCCTGAATCCTTCCTGGCGGTAGCGTATCAGGCTGTCCGTGAACACGGCCGCCATGGCCTTGTCATCGGTCGCGCCGCGCGCATAGAACCAGCCGCCCTCCTCGACCAGCGTGAACGGATCGCGCTGCCAGTCGGAGCGCTTTGCCTCGACCACGTCGATATGCGCGAGCAGCAGAATGGGCTTCGCCGCCCGGTCACGGCCGTGCAGCACCGCGAGCAGCGCGCCATCATTCGGACGCTCCGCGGGCGCCGCAATCTCGGTATCCGCGGCGGGGATACCCGCGGCCAGAAGGCGGGCGCGCATCGCCTGCGCCGCCTGCGTGCAATTGCCCACCGAGCGGGTCGTGTTGATCTCGATCAGCTCCCTGTAAAGGGCGCGGAACGCGATCTCGTCCGCAGATCCCTGCTGCTGCAGGATCCAGGCGTCGGTGCGCGAATCCAGCAGATCGAGTGGCAGCACGCCGCCGCTCAGCATCTCGTCGTGAAAAGCGCGCAGATCGAACCGGTCGCCGAGCGCCTGGCGCGCCCGCTCCCGCAGTTCACGAAACTTCAGCTGACCGAGCTTGTAAGCCAGCGCCTGGGCAGGCCAGGCGATGTAGCGGTCGGTCTCCGCCTGGATCGATGGCTCGTCCGTCACGCCCTCCTGGCGCATGAACTCGACGACCTGGTCGCGGCTCCATCCCTGCGCATGAATGCCGGTGTCGACGACCAGGCGCACGGCGCGAAACAGCTCGCTGCGCAGGCGGCCATAGTCGCTGACCGGGTCCTGGTAAAAACCCACCTCCTTGCCGAGCTGCTCGGCGTACAGCGCCCAGCCTTCGGTGTACCCCGAGTTGTGCACATGCAGGCGAAAGCTAGGCAGGCCTTTCAGCAGCTGTGCTACCGACAGCTGCATGTGATGTCCGGGTATGCCTTCGTGATAGGCAACGGCCTCGTCATTGATCAGCGAGCGCTCGGCGAAATTCGACGTGGCGACGACGACCCGGCCGGGACGCGTGCCATCCGCCGTACCGATCTGGTAATGGGTGGCCGCTGCGCTCTGGAAATCGGGAATGGCCTCGACCGTCACCGGCAGGCCAGGAATGAACCCGAATAATTCCGGCAGCTTCGGCTGCATCTGCGCGATGTATCTGCGAAAGTCATCGACGATCTGCTGCGCCGAGGTCGGGCGGTACTTCGGGTCGGTCTGCAGCGCTGCGCGGAACGCGGCGAGGTCCGCAAAGCCCTGCTGGCGCGCGATGACGAGCATGTCGGCCTCGATGCGCGCGATCTCCTGCAGGCCGGTCCGGTGTATCTGCCCGGGACTCAGCGTGCTGAGGGTAGTGCGGCTGCGGATATCGTTCAGGTAACGTTTTTCGCCGCCCGGCAGCGACGTGACCGCCAGCGTGGTCCTGCCATGCGGCGCGTATTGGCTGGCGACAAAAGCACTGAATTCCCGGTAGGCGGGCAACACCTCGCGCTCCACGGCATCGTTGATCTCGCGGCTCAGGCGCTCCCGGTCAGCAGCGGCGATGGTCGCCGGAAATTTCTGCAGCGGCAGCAGGAACGGATCAGCCCTGACCACGCCCTCGCACTGCGCCGGCACCTTCTCGAGCAGGAAACGCACCGGCATCAGGTGATCCCTGATGCCGGCGCGCAGCACTTCCTCGGTTTGCGCAAATACGCGCGGGATCTGGTGCAGCCGCGAGACATAATCCTCGTACTGCCTGACCGATCCGAGCGGGACCGACAGCGGCAGGTCGGCGAGCTCCACGTGCGGCCCGCTCATCTGGCTGACCGGCATCTCGTACTCCCGGAACGCGTAATTGTCGATGCGCTGCTGCAGCATGCGCACGAACACTTCGTGGGACAGCGCGTCCTGCGGGGAGAATCCGGCCGTCGGAATCGCCCTGATCCTCGCCAGAAACCTGCCGTCGGCGGCATGCTCGGCGGCAAGCGCCGCGAGGGAATAGTCGTCCAGCCGGTCGTTGTAGCGATAATCGCCATACGCGGTCGCGGTTTCCGGGGAGGCTTTCAGGTCCGACTGGTACTGCTCCTCGAACAGCGCATTCTGGGCGGCGAGGCGCGCCTCGAGGCCCGCGGCGCTCGCCGCGGCGGCAGCACCGGCGGACCATGCCAGCGCCAACGCGATCAGACAGCTACGCATCAGGTGTTTCATGACCTGAAATGATAGCATCGCGCCACTATGTCTTCGGTGGTCGATCCCTGCGAATGGATTGAAGCTGCCGCGCGCACCGGCCGGCAGCGCCTGTTCCTGTCCACGCCCGCCGGGCGTCGCATCCGCTACGGCGATCTGGAGCGGATCACCGGCGCCTGGGGATCGGCCCTGCTGCGCCTGGGGGTCGTCGCCGGCGATCGCGTCGCCGTGCAGGTCGACAAGTCGCCGGAATCGGTGCTGCTGTACCTCGCCTGCCTGCGCACCGGCGCGGTCTATGTGCCGATCAACACGGCAAACACCGCGAGCGAGGTCGATTACTTCCTGCGCGACGCTGCGCCGCGCGTCATGGTTTCGCGGCCGGCCGATGCGCCGAAACTCGCGCCCATCGCCGCGGCCGCCGGAGTTTTGCATCTGCACACGCTGGGGACGGACGGCGAGGGGTCGCTTGCGGACCTGGTGGGCCAGTGCTCCGGCGACGCGGCGGCCCGGCCGCGGCTCGATGCCGGCGCCCTTGCCGCGATCATCTACACCTCCGGGACGACCGGGCGCTCGAAAGGCGCGATGCTGACCCGCGGGAATCTTGCCGCCAATGCGACCGCGCTGGCCGCTGCATGGCGATTCCGCGCCGATGACGTGCTGCTGCATGCGTTGCCGCTTTTTCACGTGCACGGCCTGTTCGCCGCGATCAACACGGTGCTCGCCTCCGGCTCCGGCCTGCTGCTGCTCGGCGGTTTCGATGCGGCGCAGGCGCTGCATCACTTTGCAGCCGTGACGGTCGTCATGGGCGTGCCCACGTATTACACCCGCCTGCTGCGCCTGCCGGGTCTCGATCGGCGGGCAACTTCCGGCATCCGCCTGTTCGTGTCGGGCTCGGCGCCGCTGCTGGCGGAGACGCACCGGGAGTTCGAGCAACGGACCGGACAGGTGATTCTGGAGCGCTATGGCATGACCGAAACCCTGATGATCACGTCGAACCCCTATGAGGGCGCGCGCCTCCCAGGCTTCGTCGGGCAGCCGCTGCCCGGTGTCGAGGTGCGCCTCGTCGATGCCGGCGCGGATGCGGGAGCCGCGGATGCGGCCGTGGCGGTCATCGGCATCCCCGACCAGGTCGGTGCCATTGAGATCCGCGGCCCCGGCGTCTGTGCCGGCTACTGGCGTGACGAACAGAAGACCAGAAGCGAGTTCCGCGCCGACGGCTGGTTCAGGAGCGGCGATCTCGGCCGCTTCAGTCGCGAGGGCTACCTGCAGATCGTCGGGCGCGCGAAGGACCTCGTCATCACCGGCGGCTACAACGTGTATCCGAAGGAGGTGGAAGATGCGCTCGACGCGCTGCCCGGCGTGCTGGAGAGCGCCGTGATCGGCGTCGCACATCCGGATTTCGGCGAAGGGGTCACCGCAGTCGTCGTCGCAAGGTCCGGAGCGACCATCACGGAGACCGATATCGTCGCGGCGATCCAGGCAAGGCTCGCGCGCTACAAGGTCCCGAAGCGTGTGCTGATCGTTGCCGACCTGCCGCGCAATGCGATGGGCAAGGTGCAGAAGAATCTGCTGCGCCAGCAATACGCCTCGCTGTACCAGGACCGGGAGCGCGTCACCGGCGCCTAGGATTCCCGGCAGATATAGGTCAGGCGGCCCTGCGCATCGAGAATGCCGCGATCGATGAGCCACTGGCGCGCATCGGCCGCGTCCCGTTCGAACCAGGCGGCGGCGCTGCCGAGCCGGAAGCTGTAGCCCCACGCATCCATGTCGCGAAACAGGCTGTCGCGGCCGACCTGCGGCAGGACCGCCGCCCACTCGATCTGCAGGTAACAGACGGCGTTTTCCTCGTCGGTGTCGCCACCGGCATCGGTGTGCAGGCCAATGCGGCGCTCGGAGGTCATGCACACGTAATGTGCGCTTTCATGCAAAGCCGAATGCAGCGGGGTATCCGGGCGCAGGAACAGCCGCGAACCGATCAGGCCTGCCTCGCTCTCGCCCCAGTACGAGCCCGGAATCGCCTCGCCCCGCGCAACGAACGCCACCTCCAGGCCGTAGCGGTCGAGCAGCACGCCGAAACTGACCCGATCGATGGCGTTGAGCGACAGCACGCTGGACCTCCGCGGATCCCCGGCGCCTATTTGAGGCTGGACAGGCGTCGCATCACGATCGCCGCCAGGTTGCGCGCCATCTGCTGGCGCAGGATGTCCGCCTCATGCTCCTTGGCGAGGACCGCCTGCTCCGAGAACGTGTAGTCCTGCGTCAGGCTGACGGTCTGCGGCTTCAGCAGCTCCCTGCCGGAGGCGTTCACGGCGAAGGTAACCGTATAGACCAGCAGGTACTCGGTCGGAATGTTGCGCGCCGAAACCGAAAGGATGCGCTGCTCGACCGCATCCCGGGAAATCTCGATCGTCGCACTGGCACCCGCGCTGTCCTGCTGCTGCTGCACTCCCGATCCGCCGAGCAGGCGCTCGAACTCGCGCGAAAAATCCGTATAGGGATCCTTCAGCGACACATAGGGCCGCGCCAGAACCGCGGGCAGCGGCTGGCTGCCCGCGAGCCGGAATCCGCAGGCACTCAGCAGCACGGTCATGACGCCCGTCGCGGCCCACGCACTCCTCGCTGCAGGTACGGGGGAGTCTGGCATGGCGGGCGGATCAGGCGACCACGTTGACGAGCTTGCCGGCAACAACGATCACCTTGCGCACGGCGTTCTCGCCGACGAACCTCTGCACGTTCGGATCCGCCAGCGCAGCGGCGCGCACGGTGCCCTCGTCGGCGTCGGTTGCGACCTCTATGCGGCTGCGCAGCTTGCCGTTGACCTGCACGACGATCTCGAGCGTCGATTGGGCCAGCGCTGCCGTATCGACGGCCGGCCAGTTCTCGTCGATCAGCGCGCCCTCGTGGCCCAGTGCGCGCCACAGCGCGTGAGTCACGTGCGGAATGATCGGCGACAGCGCCAGCACGGCGATCTCCAGCGCCTCATGGGCCACGCTGCGCCCCTGCGCATCCTCGGCCTTGAATTTCCCGAGCGCATTGAGCAGCTCCATGACCGCCGCTATGGCCGTATTGAACGTCCGGCGACGGCCGATGTCGTCCGTGACCCTGCTCAGGGTCTGGTGCGTCTGGCGCCGCAGCGCGCGCTGCTCCGCGCTCAGCGAGTCCCGCTCGAGCGCCGGCGCGCCACCCTGGGACACGTGATCGTGTACCGCCTTCCACAGGCGCTTGATGAATCGATACGCACCCTGCACGCCTTCATCCGACCACTCGAGGGTCTGCTCCGGCGGGGCCGCGAACATCGTGAACAGACGCGCGGTATCGGCGCCGAATTCCTCGACGAGCGCCTGCGGATCAACGCCGTTGTTCTTCGATTTCGACATCGTCACGACACCGCCGGATTCGACGGCACCGCCGTCCGCGCGCAGCACCGCGACCCGCCCTCCCCCGTGCGGATCGGGCTTCACGTCGACGTCGGCCGGACTGAAATACTCGACGCGCCCCGAGCCCGGCTTGCGGAAGAACACCTCGTTCAGCACCATGCCCTGCGTGAACAGGTTCTCGAAAGGCTCGCAGAAGGGCACCGCGCCGAGCGTGTGCATGACCCGCGTCCAGAAGCGCGAATAAAGCAGGTGCAGTATCGCGTGTTCGATTCCGCCGATGTACTGGTCGACCGGCAGCCAGTAACTGACGCGCTCATCGACCATCGCATCCGCATTGTCGCTGCACGCGTAGCGCAGGAAGTACCACGACGAATCGACGAAGGTGTCCATCGTGTCCGTCTCGCGCCGCGCCGCCGCGCCGCACTTCGGACACGTGCACGTCAGGAATGCCGCATTGCGGGCTAGCGGATTGCCGCTGCCGTCCGGCACCAGGTCCTCGGGCAGCAGCACCGGCAGGTCCGTCTCCGGAACCGGCACCGCGCCGCAGGCCTCGCACTGGATGATCGGAATGGGACATCCCCAATAACGCTGGCGCGAGATGCCCCAGTCGCGCAGGCGCCAGGTCGTGCGCTTCTCGCCGAGGCCAGCGCGCTGCAGGTCCGCGCTGATCGCGTCGATCGCGGCCGCGAAATCCATGCCGTCGTAGGCGCCGGAATGCATGCAGCGCCCATGATCGGTGTACCAGGATTGCCACGCATCCACGCTGAATTCACGGCCCGCGACGTCGATGACCTGCCTGATCGGCAGGCCGTACTTCTGCGCAAACTCGAAGTCCCGCTCGTCGTGCGCCGGCACGCCCATGACCGCGCCTTCGCCGTACGTCATCAGCACGTAGTTTCCGACCCATACCGGCACCGGCTCCCCGGTCAGCGGGTGACGCACGCTGAGGCCCGTCGGCACGCCTTTCTTCTCCTGCGTGGCCAGCGCGGATTCGATCGCCGGCCCGCGCTTGCACTCGTCGATGAACCGGGCCAGCGCGGGATTGTCGCGGGCCGCAATAGCCGCCAGCGGATGTTCCGCGGCGACCGCGCAGAACGTGACGCCCATGATCGTATCGGCGCGCGTCGTGAACACGTGCATGACGCCGCTCGCGCCACCGATCTCATAGGGAAATCCGATGTTGACGCCCTCGCTGCGGCCGATCCAGTTGGCCTGCATCGTGCGCACGCGCTCCGGCCAGCCCGGCAATTCGTCGAGCGCGGCCAGCAGGTCCGGCGCGTAGTCCGTAATCCTGAGGTAATACATCGGGATTTCGCGCTTCTCGATCAGCGCGCCGGTGCGCCAGCCACGGCCATCGATGACCTGCTCGTTCGCCAGCACCGTCTTGTCGACCGGGTCCCAGTTGACCTGGCCGGTCTTGCGGTAGGCAATGCCCTTCTCCAGCATGCGCAGGAACAGCCATTGATTCCAGCGGTAGTACTCGGGCCGGCAGGTGGCGAGCTCGCGGCTCCAGTCGAGCGCGAAGCCCAGGGACTTGAGCTGCATCCTCATGTAGGCGATGTTGTCGTATGTCCACCTGGCGGGCGGCACCGCGTTGGCCATCGCGGCGTTCTCGGCCGGCAGCCCGAATGCATCCCAGCCCATCGGCTGCAGCACGTTCCGGCCGTTCATCCGCATGAACCGCGACAGCACGTCGCCGATCGTGTAGTTGCGGACATGGCCCATGTGGCAGCGTCCGCTGGGATACGGGAACATCGACAGGCAATAGTATTTCCTGCGTGTCGGATCTTCCCGGGCTTCGAAGCAGCGGTTTTCGTCCCAATAGCGTTGTGCGTCGGCCTCGACTGCCGAGTGTTCGTAGCGTTCTTGCATGATAGGATCCCAGAATACCCGAGATGCCAAAATCGCGCGAATTACCCATGCTCGACGCCTACATTTATCAAGGACTTAGAACGCCGTTCGGGCGCCACGCCGGCGCGCTGGCCACGGTCCGGCCCGATGATCTGCTCGGCGGATTGATCCGCGCGCTGCTGGCGCGCAGCGCGGTGGCACCGGAACTCATCGAGGACGTGATCGTGGGCTGCACGAACCAGGCCGGCGAGGACAGCCGCAACATCGCGCGGCACGCGGCGCTGCTCGCCGGCATGCCGAGCAGCGTGGGCGGCATGACCGTCAACCGGCTGTGCGGCAGCGGGCTCGCCGCGCTGCTGGATGCGGCGCGCGCGGCGAGTGTCGGGCAGGGGGACCTGTTCGTCGCCGGCGGCGTCGAGAGCATGAGCCGCGCGCCGTTCGTGCAGGCCAAGGCCGAGAAGGCCTATTCGCGGGAAATTCGCATTTTCGATTCAACGCTTGGCGCGCGCTTTCCGAACCCCGCGCTGGAACGCCTGTACGGAGGCGATACGATGCCCGAGACCGCCGACAACATCGCGCGCGACCTTTCAATCAGCCGCGAGGCGAGCGATCGCTTCGCGCTTGCGTCGCAGCGCAAGTATGCGGCGGCCTGTGCGGCCGGATTCTTTGCCGACGAGATCCAGCCGGTGCGGATTGCGGTCAGCGGCGCCGCCGTGCACAACGTGGACCGCGACGAGCATCCGCGGCCGGACACCACGCCGGAGCGGCTCGCGGGCCTCGCGCCGCTGTTCGCCGGCGGCGTCGTCACGGCCGGCAACGCCTCCGGGATCAACGATGGGGCATGCGCCCTGCTGGTCGGTACGCGCGCCGCAGGCGAGCGCCTGCACATGCCGCCGCTGGCGCGCGTCGTCGCCGGGGCCGTCGCGGGCGTCGAGCCGCGCGTCATGGGACTCGGTCCGGTCCCGGCGATCGCCAGGGCGCTCGCGCGTGCGGACCTGCCGCTGTCCGCGATGGACGTCATCGAAATCAACGAAGCGTTCGCCACCCAGGTCCTCGGCTGCCTCAGGCAACTTGCGCTCGCCGATGACGACGCGCGCGTGAACCCGAACGGCGGCGCCATCGCCGTCGGCCATCCGTTGGGCGCTTCCGGCGCAAGAATCGCGCTGACTGCCGCACGGCAGCTCAGGCGCGGTGGCGGCCGCTATGCGCTCGCGTCGATGTGCATCGGGGTTGGCCAGGGCATCGCGGTCGTACTGGAGCGGCCCTGAGCGCGACGGGCGCCGCGTCAGACCTGCGCGTTGACGTTGCCGCCGACCAGCGTGGGCTCGACGTGACCTGCGCCCTGCAGATGCTGCAGGAACCCGCTCAGCAGATTCTGCAGCGATGCGCTGGGCGCCGCCGCAGCCGATCCGGCCGCGCCGCCGCCTTCAGCCCCCAGGTCCCGCTTCAATTGGTTGAATGACGCGGTCAGGTTGGCCGTTGCCGGCGTCGATGTGCCGCCCGCGGAGACCTGCTGGATCAGGGATTGCAGCGAGGAGACGAGGCCCGGCTGATACGGCCCGTTGCTGGAGGTTGGCGTCGCAGCGACCGACCCGGAGGCGTTCAACGCCTGGAAGAGATCGTGCATGAAGGCATGTACGTCCTGCGTGACATTGGCCGGGGCCGAGCTGCCCGTTACCGCCGTCGATGCCGCCGTCGACGGCGTTGTCGTGCCGCTGATGGCGCCCAGGGACGCGCTGCCGGCGGCGGCGGCGCCCTGTCCCGCCAGGGTCTGCTGCAGCGATTGCACCATGTTGCTCATCAGGCTCTGGCCTGCCCCGACCGGCAACTGACCGGGCTTGCCGACTGCCGGGACGGTCTCGGTCGCGGCCTTCGCGCCGCGCCCGCCGTGATGATGCGAATGGAACAGAACGCCGGATACCGCCGATGCGGCGCTCGCAACCAAGGCCAGTGCTGACATGTTCACTCCTTGCGGCAAGCCCTTGCCGCTCATGGCCGCCCCGGCGGCACGCTATTGCCTCTCGATCGGGCGAAACAGCCACCGCTGGCTGGCCGGTGCGGCATTGTCCGCTCGGTATCAGGGATGATGCAGTTTCCATGCCAGGGGGTGCGGCTAGGTGTAATCCACGATAGCCGGGCGCGGGCGGCGTGTGCCACGTTGCAGGTGGCCAGCCCGCATCCACCCAGCGACTTCAACGACCGTCAATGCCTGCTGACCTCACCACCGACAACCGCGAAAGGAATGCATCGATGCGCGCCGTGGTTCTGGCGAGCGCCATCGGCACGACCATCGAGTGGTATGATTTTCTGATCTACTCCACCGCGGCATCGCTGGTGTTCAACAAGCTCTTCTTTCCCACGCACGATCCGCTGGTGGGTCACCTGCTCGCGATCGGCACGATCGGCGTGGGATTCTTCGCGCGGCCGCTGGGCGCCATCGTCCTGAGCCATTGCGGCGATCGGATGGGCCGCAAGTCGATGCTGATCCTGACCCTGGTCGGCATGGGCGTTGCAACGGTGTGCATCGGCCTGCTGCCCACGTGGGAGACGGTCGGAATCGCGGCGCCGATCCTGCTGGTCATGTGCCGCCTACTGCAAGGCATCGCGGTTGGCGGCGAATGGGGCGGCGCCGTGCTGATGACCATCGAACACTCGCCCGCCCATCGCCGCGGCCTGTACGGAAGCATCGTGCAAATCGGGTTCCCGCTCGGCATGGCCCTTGGAACCGTGTCGTTTTTCGCGCTGGCAAGACTCGATGATGCACAGTTCATGAGCTGGGGCTGGAGGCTGCCGTTCCTCGCCAGCGCAGGGCTGGTCGTGGTCGGGACATTCATTCGCCTGCGCATCGATGAGACGCCGGACTTCAGGCGCGATCGGCGCGAGGGAAAGCTGGTGCGCTTTCCCGTCCTCGACACCATCCGGCGTCATCCGAAAAACCTGCTCATCGGGCTGGGGGCGCGCATCACCGAGATCTCGTGGATCTACGTGATCACGATTTTCGGCCTGAGCTACGCCGTGACGAACATGTCTCTGCCGCGCAGCCTCGTCCTTGGCGCCATCGCGCTCGGCGCCGCCGTCGAGCTGATTACGATCCCCTTGTGCGGCGCGCTCTCCGACCGGATCGGGCGCCGCCCGATCTACATGCTGGGTTGCCTCGCCGCCATCGCCTGGTCATTTCCGCTTTTCTGGGCGATCGGCACGCGCGCTCCATCGATGGTCATCCTGGGATTTGTGATCGGCATGTCCGTCGGGCACGGCATCATGTATGGCGTGCAGGCAAGCTTCCTGAGCGAGATGTTTCCGTCGAATCTGCGCTACAGCGGCGTCTCCCTCGGCTATCAGCTCGCCGCGCCGATCGGGGGCGGGCTGGTGCCGGTCATTGCCGCGGCGATCGTCGGCCTGAAACATGGCGCCACGTGGCCGGTCTCGATTCTGATGATCGGACTCGCGCTGGTCACCATGCTCGCGGTGCTGTGCGCGGAGGAAACCGCCCCTGCGGCCGTAACCGCCCGAAGGCTCACCGCCGCTGGGCGGCCCTGATGGCCTTGGCCTTCAGGCGCTCCGCAAAGCGGATCCTGTCTATGACCATGCGTTCATGGGTGGCCACGCCGATGGCATCCATCCCGTCCGACGCCTCGATCCGGAACTCGATCTTCCGGCCCTCCACCGCCGTGACCACGGCAATCGCAGTCGCCGTCATGCCAATGGGCGTTGCCGCCAGGTGGGTCACATCCACCCTCGTGCCCACACAGCTCTCGGCGGCATCGAGGTAGGGCTTGATCGCGTTCAATGCCGCATTCTCCATGATCATGACCATCATCGGGGTCGCGAAAACCGCGGGCAGCATCGCATCCTTGAACCGGTCCGCCAGGTGATCTGCGCTGATCAGCAGCGAATACGTGCCCGTGGCGCCTATGGGTATTGGCTGCATGGGGCGTTACTTCTGCGCACGCATCCGGGCCACGTTCTCGCCGGTCAGCCGCGAGCCCCGGGCTCCGAACTGGGTCGTCACGAAGTTCGCAACACTGGCGATCTCCGCATTCGAATAGTTGCCGCCGAAGGCAGGCATGTTGCTCGCATCGTCGGGATAGCGGCGCATGCCGCCCTCGAGGATCGCCTGCGCGACGTTGGTGGCGTCGGGGTCGTTGACGGCGCGGGTACCCGTCAGCGTCGCATTGGGAAGGAACGGCGTGACGCCGGTCCAGCCGTGACACCCTGCGCAGTCCCCCGCGTAAAGGATCTTGCCGCGCGCATCACCCGCCAGTGCGAATTCAGACCCAGCATCCGCCGGAGCCTGCCGGCGCTCGGGGAAATCCCCGCTCATGACGCCGGGTACGGTCCGCAGGTACGCGACCATCGCCGCGATGTCATCCGCCGTCAGGTAGCGCAGGCTTTCATCGACCGCCTCGCCCATCGGGCCTGAAGCCGTGCCGCGGCCATCGGCGTGCCCGACCGACAGGTAGTGCGCGAGATCGGTGTCGTCCCACGCGCCGACACCGCTGCGCCGGTCGGAAGTGATGTTGTAGGCACGCCAGCCGCCCTGAATGGCGCCCGCGAACTTGTGCCGATTATCCAGGGCGAGGAGCAGGTTGCGTGGCGTATGGCACTCGCCGCAGTGTCCCATTGCCTCGGCCAGGTATTCCCCGCGGTTCCACGCCGCGCTGCGCTGCGCGTCGGGCTCATAGCGCCTGTCCGCATTGAACAGCCGCGCCCAGATCCCCATCAGGGCGCGCTGATTGAACGGAAATGCCAGGCTGTTGGCCAGCGCGGGTGCGTGCACGGGCTGCAGCGAAAAAAGATATGCCTTGATCGCCAGCGCATCGGCGTCGGACATATACGTGTAGCTGGCGTAGGGCATCGCCGGATAGAGCCTGGTGCCGCCGGGCCCGATTCCCTTGTGCATGGCATTGAGAAAATCCTCATCCGAATACCGGCCGATGCCGGTGTCGCGGTCCGCGGTGATGTTCGTCGAGTACAGCGTCCCGAACGGCAGCACAAACGCCCGGCCGCCGGCAAAGGCTGCGCCGCCCCTGGCGGTATGGCAGGCCAAGCAGTCCGCAGCCCGCGTGAGGTACTCCCCGCGCTCGAGGAGCGTCGCGGATCTGAGCGCCGCGGGAACACCAGTGGGGTCGCCGCCACGGTAATCGGACAGCGCCACCCGATGGCCTGCCGCAAACTGCATCGGACCCGGTCCGGATGCCTGGTAGGCGAACGTCGCCAATGCGACGCCAAAGACGGCGACGAGCGTCCACAGAAAGGCCCGGCTGGTGCTGCCGCGTTCGGCGACTGGGTTCATGGCTTCAAGCATGGTAACGCTCCGCCATCGGTCGCGGCTACTTGACGGTGGCGGCGCCGGCCTTGCACGCCACCTCGTCCTGCGAACCGGTCCCGCCCGAACAGCCGATGGCGCCGATCAGCTTTCCGCCCTCCACGAGCGGAATCCCGCCGCGCGATGCGATCACGCCGTCCAGCGTCAGCGCATAGTTGTACTGTTTGAGCTGAATGCTGTCCTCAAAGACCCGCGTTTCACGCCGGAAGCTCGCCGACGCGCGGGCCTTGTGCTCGGCGACCGCGATCGAGGCCAGTTGCGCACCGTCCATGCGCTGGAACGCGACCAGATTGGCTCCCGAGTCGACGACCGCCACGTTGAGTTTCCAGTTGTGTTTTTTTGCTTCGGCGATCGCCGCCGCGATGGCATTTTCAGCCCGTTCCAGCGAAATCGGTGCCCCGTACGGCACATCGAAGGGCATGTTCTCCGGAATCGCATCCAGCGGGTTGGCCGCGGGCGGCGTCTGAGCCGCCACGATCAGGCTCACCGATAAGCCGGCTGCACCGAGAGTCAGACAGAGGCCGTGGATATTCATCGGGGTCCTCCTTGCGATGAAACCTGGAACGCGTACTTTACTCCATCGCCGACTCCGCGGAACCTGGTGCCCGGCGTCCTCAGGTGGCGGCGACACGGCCGCTGGGGCGACGACCGGAAAAAACCTTGCTAAGCTTGCCGCGCTTTACCCTGGGCGGAGGAAACCATTGAAACAACTAAGAATCTTGCCGGATACCCTGCGCCGGCCAGACAGTTCCGTCGCGGCGCTCGTCTGGAGCGCCGCGGTATCGATGCCGGCGGTGCTGGCGCTGTGCATGGCGGCGCCGTTGCCGGCCCGCAGCGGCGCGGCGGACACGGCCAACGCGAACGATGCGGCTCTCGAAGAGATCGTCGTGCACGCGCGGCGCCGGGATGAAAAACTGGCCGATGCGCCGCTGGCCATCACCGCCATATCCGGCACGGACCTGACGGACCAGTCGGCGGTACTGATCGAGGACGCCCTGCGCGAGGTACCGAACACGCTGGCGTTCAAGTCAGCGCGCTCCTCTTCGGCTCTCGAAGTCACGATGCGCGGCCAGACCGCGATACCGTCCGCCATCGTTTACGATCCCGCGGTCGGCCTCTATATCGATGGCGTCTATGTCGCCAATGGCCAGGCCGCCATGGGCACCCTGCTTGATATCGACGACATCGAGGTCTCTCGCGGCGCCCAGGGAACGCTGTTCGGCCGCAATAATACCGGCGGCTCGATCTCGCTGTACACGCGCAAACCCGACCTCGATGCGTACTCGGCGGAATTGTCGATGTCCGGCGGCAACATGGACCTGTTCGCCGGGCGCGCGATCCTCAACGTACCGCTGAGCGATACGTTCGCGGTGCGGTTTGCCTACCAGAACAACCAGCATCAGGGCTGGGGCAGCGATGTCGCGACGGGGCAGACGAATTTCATGAATGAACACCGCGACCAGATGCGATTCGGCGCGGTGTGGCAGCCGACGTCCGACTTCGACGCGTACCTGACGTACGAACGCTTCAGCGCGAACGAAGTCGGCGCCCTGCTGCACCCTCTGCCCGGCACATTCTCGCTGTTGATTCCCAATAACCCGCCGAGCATCGTTCCGGCGAGTTTCTACCAGACCGATTCGGGCTCTCCCAATCACTACGACGATGCCCTGACGGAGGGCTACCAGCTGACGCTGCGGGAACATTTCAGCGATGCGCTGTCCGCAAAGCTGATCCTGGGCTACCGGGACCTGCTCGCAACCAACAACTACGACCCCGGCGCCGAAGCGGTCTCGATCGCGCAGGTGACGTTGAAGAATACGTCGTATCAAAAAAGCGGCGAAATGCAGCTGTCGGGCGTGACTCCCGACAAATTGCTGGATTGGGTCGGCGGCGCTTACTGGTTCCGCGACGACGGCAGCGTGCCGTCCGAACTCGCGCCGCAGCCGGCCCTTGCTGCGCTGGAGGGCGATCCGTTCGCCAATTTTCCGACGACCGAGACGAACTCGGCGCAAAACGATTCGATCGCCGGATTCCTGCACGGCGAATACCAGCTTGCGAGCGACTGGAGCCTGGCTGCCGGCGCACGCCGCACGCAGGACAAGCGCAGCGTGACCGACGACGCCTATCAGGATCTGTCGTCGCTGGGACTTTCGCCGGTGTCTTGCACGATCAGCGCGACCCCGGGCGGGACGCCGCTCGGGCTGATTCCGCCGGGCGGCCCCTGCCCGGGCATCTACCGGGAGGTCGAATACAACTACTGGTCCTGGGAGGCGAGCCTGCGCCATCGCATCAATGAAGACGTCACGAGTTATCTTCGTGCCGGACGCGCACAGCGCTCCGGCGGCTGGAACCTGCCGCTGAGCTCACTGCAGGCCGCTCCGTTCAGGCCCGAGCGCCTGACGGACATCGAGCTGGGCATCAAGGCGCAGTTCCTCGACGGCCGCGGCGCCGTGAATGCGGACGTGTTCACGGGCAACTACGACGACCTGCAGCGCCTGCTCGCGAGCCTGGTCAACGGCACGCCCCTGACCCAGGTCATCAACGCCGGCCGCGCACGCGTCAGCGGCCTCGAGCTCGAAGGCGAGCTCAGGGTCACCGATCCGTTGTCGCTGCAGGCGACCTTCGGCTATACCGACGCGCGCTACCTGCAGTTCACGGATCAGCAGATCAACGGCAACACGGCCGTCACGGTCGACCTGTCGCACAACCAGTTCTACATGACCCCGAAATTCACCGCGAGCCTCGCCGGCACGTATGAAATACCGCTCGCCGAGGGCAGTCTGCGCCTGCATGCCGATTACACCTGGCGCGACTCGGTGCAGTTCAACGTGATCAACGATTTCAATGATTCCGGCCCCGTCGGCCTGCTCGGCGCGAGAATCGCCTACGCGAGTTCCGACGGGCACTGGGAGGCCGCGCTGTTCGGCACCAACCTGCTGGACAAGCAGTACGCGTACATCGGCGGCACCATTCTCGGGCCCATACCCGGAGCGGGCGTCGGCCCGATCGCCAGCTGGCAGGCGGCGGCGGACCGGCGCCTGTACGGTCTGGAACTGACTTATCGGTTTCGCGAACAGCGCCGGTAGATTCAACGGGACTGCGCATGGTGCGTTCCGGGGCGTGGCAGACGGGCTTGGCTTGCGCCCTGCTGGCGTGCCGGCTTGCGCTGGCCGGGCCCGGCGAGGCGCCGTTCATACCGGTTCCCGAAATCGACGTCGATCCCAACAGCGGCACGACGCTCGGGGTCATACCAACCTGGCTGGTCACGGACGAGCAGGGGCAGATCCGCCAGATTTTTGCGCCGGACGTGCTGTACAACCCGTATTTCGGCTACGGCGCGCGGGGCCGGTACTTTTCCTATCCGTCCGAGGACACCCAGTGGTCGGTGGTCGGCGGCGCGAAGCAGCGCGTCGAGAGCGAATTCGACTTCGAATACCAGGCCGGGCGACTGCGCGACTCGCGATGGTCCAGCAGTGCGAGCGTGGTCTATGACCGCAGCGGTACACCGCGCTTTTATGGCATCGGGGATCACTCGCCGGTCATCGACGAGAGCAATTACACCGAACAGCAGAAATATATCCAGGCGATGCTGGGATGGAACCTCACGCACACCTGGCAGATCGCGTATACCGTGCGCGCGCGCGCCGTCGAGGTCCAGCCCGGAACGCTTGCGGACATCGCTTCGATCCAGCGGCGCTTCGCCACCCTGCTCGGCATCGGTCTCGAGCACGAAGTGCTGAACCGCGTTGCGATCACGTACGACAGCCGGGATGATCCGACCATTCCGCGGCAAGGCGGCGCGATCGTCGTCTACGGCGGCGTTGCCGCCAGCGAAGGACTATTCAACGCCTCGCTGTACAGCCTGGTGGGCCTCGACGCGCGGCAGCTCTGGTCGCCGACCCCTGACGACACCGTGGCGTTGCACCTGGCTTCGCGCTACATGCCGGGGACGACGCACGTACCGTTCTGGAGCCTCTCGAATCTCGGTGGCGATCAAAGCGTGGTCGGGGACGCGCAGCCGCTGCGCGGATTCGGCACGGGGCGTTTTTATGACCGCAATCTGTTCTCGTCGAGCCTCGAATATCGCCGGCGCGCGCTGTCCGTGGACGCGGTATCGACGCACATTGACATCGAAGTCACGCCGTTTGTGGACGTCGGCAGCGTTTTCAGACATTCTCGGACTTCGCCATTCGAGGGGCTGCACAAGGTCGCAGGCCTTGGGCTGCGCGGGATCGCCCGTCCCTCCGTGGTCGGATTCCTGGATCTCGGCTACGGCTCCGAGGGGGTCGCCGTGTTTACCGGAATCAATTATCCGTTTTAGGGGGCATGGCTGCTCGCGCCTTATGGCCATCCTGTTGCAACGACTGGGCCGCTTTGTCGGCACGCATCCGCGCCGCGTGCTCGCGGTCTGGGCAGCTGCCATTGCGCTCGGGTTGTGGGGCGGCGCGAAGTTCCCCGATGCCGCGCTCGGCGGCTCGATCGGGCTGTATGGCAGCCCCTCCAAGGCGGTCAGCGACGCGCTGCGCAACGAATTCGACAATCCGTTTCTGGAGCCGCTGGTCGCGGTGGCGGCGAGCCCGGCCCTGACGATCGACAGCCAGGCTTTCCTGGACTGGAATCGCGAAGCGGCACGGGTTCTGCGCGCGCTGCCGGAGGTCCGGGAGGTCGCCGACTACCCGGACTCGCGCGATGCCCAACTGCGCTCGGCCACGGGCCACGAAACAATCCTGCTGATCGGCCTGGCCGGCGCCGACATGCGCGCGCGACAGCGTGCGGTGCCGCGCGTGCGGGCCGCGCTGGCACCGTTGCGGGGGCAGCTGTCACGGCTGGATCCGGGGTCGCAACTCGCGTTGACCGGCGCCCCCGCGGTTGACTATGACATCAACACCGCAAGCGCGGAGGGCGGTGACCGCGCCGAGAAGCGCGCACTGCCCTTGACGCTCGTGATCCTGGTCCTTGCCTTTGGCACCCTGATCGCGGCCGGCCTGCCGTTCCTGATGGGCCTGGCAACGACAATGGTTGCACTCGGCCTCGCCTTCCTGCTGGCCCGCGCGATGCCGGTATCGAACCTGCTCGGCAACGTGGTCACGATGATCGGGCTTGCGGTGGGCATCGATTATTCGCTGTTGATGGTCAAGGATTATCGCGAGCGCCTGCGCACGGCGGCGCCCGTCGATGCGGTCGCGGCAACCGTGGGCGAAGCGGGCGCTACGATTGCCTGGTCGGGTTGCACGGTGGCCATCGGCCTGCTGGGCCTGCTGTTCAGCCCCGTCCTCGAGACGCGCAGCGTCGGCATCGGCGGCGCGCTGGTGGTGGCGGTGTCCGTGCTCGCCGCGCTGACACTGCTGCCCGCGAGTCTGGCGCTGCTCGGCCGCCATATCGGCCGCTGGCCGATCATTCCGGCGACGCTGCGCGCCGGCGGCATGGGCGACGTGTGGCGCTCGCTCGCGGCGTGGACCGTGCGCCGACCGCTGCTGAGCCTCGGACTCTCCGGCGGCGCGGTCATCGTGCTGGCACTGCCGGTATTCGCCGCCCACAGCGGATTCACGAGTGAACCATGGTTCCTGCCGCGCGGCATGGAATCACGCACCGGCAACGAGCTGGTGTCCCGCCTGGGCAACGACAATTCGGCGCTGGCGGTGCGCATCCTGCTGCGATCGGACGACGACCAGCCCGTGCTTGCGCCGGCACACCGGCGCTCGCTCGAGTTCCTGGTCGATCGCCTCCGGACGGATGGGCGAATAGCGGCCGTGATCTCGCCGCTGCCGACCGGGCAACCGGGCGATGAGGTGGTGCAGGCGCTGTATCTGAGCCGCGATGGGCGTGCGGCGTTGATCGAGGCGAAACCCGCCGAGGGGCTCCCGGTCGGGGCCATACAGGCCCTCGCCCGGGATATCGCCGGTATCCGGCCGCCGGGGCCGTTGACGATGACCGTCGGCGGCATGCCTGCCTACTACAACGACTTCAGCGACTACATGTGGAAAAGCTTTCCCAAGGTGTTCGGCTTCGTCATCGCCGCGACCCTGCTGCTGCTGTACGTGGCGTTCCGGTCCTACCTGCTGCCGCTGAAGGCGGTGCTCGCCAATCTGCTCGCGATCGCGGCAGGTTACGGCGTGGTGGTCGCAATCTTCCAGCTCGGCTGGCTGCATGGCCTGGTCGGACTGGAGCGTCCGTTTTCGTCAATCGCCCTCGAGATTCCGCTGATGATCTTCTGCATGAGCTTCGGCCTGTCGATGGACTATGAGCTGTTCCTGCTGTTCCGGATTCAGCGGGAATTCCGCGAACATGGCGACAACGATCGCGCGACCGTGGCCGGGCTCGCCGCGGTCGCACCGGTGATTACCGGCGCCGGACTGATCATGGCCGCCGTCTTCGGCGCCTTCGCCGGCGCCGACCTGCCGGTATTGAAGATGATCGGCGTCGGTCTTTGCGTCGCGGTGTTTGTCGATGCGACGCTGATCCGCGGTTTCGTGGTCCCGGCCATCATGAGCATCGCGGGGCGCTGGAACTGGTACCCGGGCAGCCGGCGCCGTCGTGGGCAGCATTGATCGCCCCGCGGCCCCTGGCCCACCAAATCAATGACTTGGACTGCCGCCGAAGCGATGCACGGGCGGCCGCGACCGGAGACTTCGCGCATGAGCACATGCGTTTTTGTGCTAGCTCCGCGGCGATTGGGTTAACCGGGCATTCGCGCGCTTGATTATAGTGACCGCATGATCGTTTTGGGCCAGACACTGTCCGGTTTCGTCGTTGGCATGATCGTCGGGCTTACCGGCGTCGGCGGCGGCTCCCTGATGACGCCGATACTCGTGTTGCTGTTCGGCATTCATCCGGCGACGGCGGTCGGTACGGACCTGCTGCACGCGGCGATCACCAAGGCCGGCGGCACCTACGTGCATGCAAAGAATGGCCGGGTCGAATGGCGGATCACGGGCCTGCTGGCGGCGGGCAGCCTTCCGGCGGCCGTCATCACGCTACTGGCCCTGCATTACCTGACCAACGGGCCGGCCGGCTCCCGGATCATCACGACCACGCTCGGCGTCTCGCTGGTCATCACGGCGGCTGCGCTGTTCTGGCGCACCCGCCTGCGCCGCTTCTCCAAGCAGCACCCGACCGAGATTGCGCGGCATCCGGCATTCACGGTATTGACCGGAGCCATACTGGGCGTGGTCGTCACCGTGTCGTCCGTTGGCGCCGGAGCACTGGGGATCACCGCGCTGTTCTTTTTGTATACGCGGCTGCCGGCAGCCCGGCTGGTGGCTTCCGATCTGGCCCACGCCGTGCCGCTGACGCTGGTCGCCGGCCTCGGCTACTGGCTGTTCGGCGACGTCAACTGGGCACTGCTGGGCTCGCTGCTCATCGGCTCCCTGCCGGGCATCTACCTCGGCAGCCACCTCGCGGGCCGTGTGCCGGAAGTCATCCTGCGCTTCCTGCTGGCGGCGATGCTGATGCTGGTCGGCGCCAAGCTGATCGCGTATTGAATCACGGCCCAGGGAACCCCTGCCCATCTAGCGACGCAACATCGCCTTGATGCCGCGTACCGCCTGACGAATCCGGTTTTCGTTTTCAATCAGCGCGAACCGCACGTGGCCGTCGCCGTAATCGCCGAAGCCGATGCCGGGCGAGACCGAGACCTTGGCCTGGGCCAGCAGCAGCTTGGCAAACTCCAGCGATCCCTGCGAACGATAGCGATCCGGGATGGGCGCCCACACGTACATCGAGGCCTTCGGCGTCTCCACCGGCCAGCCGGCCTCATGAAGTCCGCGGACCAGCACATCGCGCCGGCTCTGGTACTTCGCGGCAATTTCCCTGACGCACTGCTGATCGCCCTCCAGGGCCGCTATCGCCGCAACCTGCAGGGGCGTGAAGGTCCCATAGTCGTGATAGCTCTTGATCCGTGCCAGTGCGTTGACGAGTTCATGGTTGCCGACCATGAAACCGATGCGCCAGCCGGCCATGTTGTAGCTCTTCGACAGCGTGAAGAACTCCACGGCGATGTCTTTGGCGCCGGGAACCTGCATGATCGACGGTGCCTTCCAGCCGTCAAACACGATGTCCGCGTAGGCGAGGTCGTGGACTACGAGGATGTCGTGCTGGCGCGCCAGCGCGATGACCCGCTCGAAGAATCCAAGTTCCACGCACTGGGCAGTCGGATTGGACGGGAATCCCAGGATGATCATCTTCGGCTTCGGGTAGCTGCCGCGAATCGCGCGCTCCAGTTCGGCGAAGAAGTCGATCTCCGGCGAGAGCGGAACGGAACGGATGTCGGCCCCCGCGATCACGGCGCCATAGATATGGATCGGATAGCTCGGATCCGGCACCAGCACGGTGTCGCCGCGATCGAGCGTCGCGAGCATCAGGTGCGCGAGGCCCTCCTTCGAACCAATGGTGACGACCGCTTCGCGATCCGGGTCGATCGAAGCGCCGTAGCGTTCCTGGTACCAGCGGGAAATCGCGCGCCGCAGGCGGGGGATGCCCCTGGATGTCGAATAGCCGTGCGTGTCCGCACGCTGCACGACATCCGTCAGCTTCGCGACGATGTGCGGCGGGGTCGCCCCGTCGGGATTACCCATGCTCATGTCAATGATGTCTTCCCCGCGACGGCGCGCGGCGAGCTTCAGCTCGGCGGTGACATTGAATACATAGGGAGGAAGGCGATCGATGCGCGCAAAGCGGCGCTTGCCTGCAGACGACTCGGGCATGGAAGATCCCACGTTAGCGCCCGGAACCGTCCGAGCGACGCCGGCCGGAGCGATTGCACCGGCCTGATCGCAAGTCTAGCCGCCGCGTACGGCGACGTACAGATTAAATTGCGGCATCGCCTCGTGTAAGTACTTATTGTGGTCCGGACCGACGCCGATCATCGTCAATGCCGGGTGGAACGCTGTTCAATGAGCGATGGCGGTGAGGCGGCATCATGAAGATCGGATACCTGGGTTTGATCGCGGCGGCGCTGATGACCGGCGCACTCTGCTCCTCTGGCGCGTCCCAGCCGGGAACCGTCATCCGCTTCAATTCACTCGACCTGAAGCACCATTACGCGGTCTCCGGCACGCTCTACACGCCTGCGGACGCCACCGCTCCGGTGCCCGCCGTCGTCATGGTCCACGGCACGATGGGAATAGATTCGCGAGGAGATTACTACCGGGGTCCGATCCTGGATGCGGGCATCGCCGTGTTCGAGGTGGATTTCAAGAGCGGAATCTATCACTCACCGCTGGATCGACCGTCGCCGGAGACCTTCCTCGGGATGGGCTTCGCCGCGCTCAAGGAGCTGCGCAAAATACCGGCCATCGATCCGGACCGGATCGGCATCATGGGTTTCTCGCTGGGCGGGCATCTGACCGTCGAGGCGGCGTTCGACGCGAATCGCGCCGCCTGGATGGGCAGTGACAAGGGCTTTGCGACCCATGTGGCGTTCTATCCGGTGTCCAGGCGGTTCCTATCGCGCGATGACCTGAAAGTCACCGGGGCGCCGATGCTCATCCTGTACGGCACCGAGGACTCCTACGGCGATGGCACCAACGTTGCGGCACTGAAGGCCCTGCTGATGCAGAAGGATCGGTTCGAGATCCTCACGGTCGAGTACCCGGGCGCGAGCCACGGATTCAATATGAATGAGCCCCCGAAGCGCTACTTCGACCCGGCCGCGATCGGCCACCGGGGGCACACGGAATATGATCCGGCTGCGACCAGCGACTCGCTGCCGCGGGTCGTGGACTTCCTGCGCAGGACCCTGCACGCCGGACAGCCGTGATTCAATCGCGGACGTCTCCCGCGTGGGTCCGGCCTCCGGGTCCCGCGCTGCATCGCGCTGCATCGCGCTGCAGCGCGATGCAGCGCGTACGGCGCGCGCGCGATGGATTAACTTCGCCTCGCGGAGTAGCATCGGCGAGCCCAGAGCCGGCCGGAGCGCACTATGGATATTCTTTTTGAATCAGTCCATAACCACCACGAACAGGCCGTCTTTCAATTGGTGCGCACGCTCGCCCCCCGGTACGCAGCCCTTGAGGAATCCCCCGAACTGCTCGCCGACGTCGCCTGCGTCGCGCTCAATCGCCTGCCGGCACGCTACATCCGCCACAGCATCGACCTGAACTTCTACACCACCGACCGTGAACGCCAGAAACATGACACGGCGATACTGTCCGCAGTGAAATTCGCGTTTAACTTCGTACAGTCCCGCGCATCGCTGCCGCCGCGCGCCAGGACTCCGTAGCCTTCGTCCGCCGCGCGCATGCGCGCGATCGCTCTCAGCGCCAGCCGCTGCCAATGCTGCATCGCCCTCGCTGCGACGCCGCTGCTGCGATGCCGTTGCTGCGGTCCGCGCATTGCACCAATTATTTTTTGCGTGCGCAGCTGCCGTCGATGGCGTGTGCATCTGATCACAGAAGAAATTCCGCTCAAGTGCTAGCGTAACTGCACATTGTCCTGACAGCGATGGCCCGCCACAAGCTCCGAACGGCGGAACTCCGTGGAGTGCGGCAAGGGTGTCGAAAACTATTCTCGCAGTCGATGACTCCGTGTCCATGCGGCACATGGTTCTGTACACACTGACCGGAGCAGGCTACCTCGTGAGGCAGGCGAACGACGGCGTCGAGGCGCTCGAACTCGCGCGCGCCGGCGGCGTCGATCTGGTCCTGACCGACGTGCACATGCCGCGCATGGACGGCATAACCCTGGTTCGCCAACTGCGCGCACTGGCGCAGTTCAAATTTGTCCCCATGCTGATTCTGACGACCGAGTCGAGCCAGGAGAAAAAGCTCGAGGGCAAGCGCGCGGGCGCGACCGGCTGGATCGTCAAGCCATTCAACCCGCAACAACTGCTTGCCACGATTGCCAAGGTCCTCTGAGCGTCCAACCCAGGATCACACAATGGCCGCAGACCCCGGAATGATGGAGATCATCAAGGTCTTCGTCGACGAAAGTCGCGAAGGCCTGGACGTCATGGAGTCCGGATTGCTCAGGATGGACACCCCTGCCGACAGCGAAAGCATCAACACGATTTTTCGCGCGGCGCACTCGATCAAGGGCGGCGCTGCGACCTTCGGATTCGTCGAAGTGGCGCATTTCACTCACGGGGTCGAGACGCTGCTCGATCAGATGCGAAACGGCACGCGTGCCGTCACCGCCGAGGCCGTGCAGGTTCTGCTGCAGTCCTGCGACTGCCTGCGCGAAATGATCGATGCAACCGACAAGGGACTGTCGCTGAACCAGCAGCGGATCACGCTGCTGAATGCGGAGCTCTCCGCGATTCTCGGCTCGCCGGATGCGGACGCGGACGCGGAGCCGGCCTGCGCCCCGGCACCCGGCGCCGGCGATTCGCCAGGCGACGCCGGCTGGCACATTCGCTTCGAGCCGGTGCCGGAGCTGCTGAAGGTGCGCAACGAGCCGATCCGCATGTTTGCGGAACTGCAGCAGCACGGACGCCTCGCGGTCATCGCCGACGTCTCGGCGCTGCCGACGCTGGACGCGCTCGATCCGGAACAGTGCTATCTCGCCTGGGATCTGCAGGTCATCGGCAAGATAGCGGAGGCGGCCCTCGCGGAGATTTTCGCCTGGGTCGATCCGGCGTGCAAACTGACGTTCACCGCCTGCGGGGAACCGGCCGCGCCGGCGGCATTGCCGCAGCCCGATCCGCCGGCCGCGACTTCGGAAGCACGGGCCGAACCGCCGGATTGCCCTGCACGCGCACCGCCCATTTCGCCGAAGGCGAGCGCCGACTCCGGCTCGATACGCGTCGCGACGCGCAAGGTCGACAGCATCATCAATCTGGTGGGCGAACTGGTCATCACGCAATCCATGCTGAGCCGGTTTGCCGACGGCACGGGAAAGGCCGATATCGAGAGCCTTCGCCAGGGACTCGCGCAGCTGGCGCGCAATACGCGCGAGTTGCACGAAACGGTCATGCAGGTGCGCATGATGCCGATCAGTATCGTCTTCACCCGGTTTCGTCGCCTGGTTCACGATCTGTCGCTGCAGCTGAACAAGAAGGTCGAACTGGTGTTGACCGGCGAGGGCACCGAACTCGACAAGACCGTGCTCGAGAAGATCAGTGATCCGATGGTGCACCTGGTGCGCAACGCGCTCGATCATGGCCTGGAGACGCCCGAGCGGCGCGTCGCTGCCGGCAAGGGCGAGACCGGAACGCTCGAGCTGGCCGCCTATCATGAGGGCGGCAGCATCATCATCGAAGTCCGCGATGACGGAGCCGGCCTCGACCGCGCCAGGATCCTGGCCAAGGCGCGCGCCCGCGGGCTCGTTGGCGCGGAGCAGGAACTGGGCGATGAGCAGGTGCACAACCTGATATTTCTGCCGGGATTCTCGACGGCGGACACGATCAGCGACGTCTCCGGGCGCGGCGTCGGCATGGATGTCGTGCGCCGGAATATCCACGACCTCGGCGGCCACGTGCAGATCACCTCGACGGAGTCGAAGGGCAGCGTGATCCGGATTCGCCTGCCCCTGACACTCGCGATCCTGGATGGACAGCTCGTACGCGTGGGCAAGGAGGTCTACGTGATCTCGCTGCTCGCGATCGTCGAGACCATCCAGGTCGGCCGCGACCGCTTGAATCTCGTGGCCGGCCGGGCCGAGCTCTTTCGCCTGCGCGAGGACTTCCTGCCCGTCGTCAAACTCTGCGATCTGTTCAGCATCGAGCCCGACAGCCGCAACGCCGAGGACGGGCTGCTGGTCGTCGTCGAGGCGGACGGTGTCCGGGTCGGCCTGCTCGTCGACGACCTGCTCGCACAGCAGCAGGTGGTGATCAAGAGCCTGGAGGCGAATTTCAGGCCGGTTGCGGGACTTGCCGGCGCAACCATTCTCGGCGACGGCACGGTGGCCTTGATTCTCGACGTGTCGGGGCTCATCGCCAGCGCCGCGCAGCGCGACAGGCTGATGCCTGAGGCGAGCGCGGCGTGAATTTACCGGCGGCATGGCTCGATGCCGTGACGCATGGCGGGCAACAGGCAGACGGGTGGCGTTCAAATCCTGAGGAGCACCAATGAGCAGCAAACCGACCAAGAAAAAAGCCCGCAGGCCGCCAGGCGGCACGTCAAGCGTCGCCGCCGGCCAGCGCATCAAGGCCGCGCTGGATACGGTGGCAGCCAACGTCATGGTCGCGGACAAGAATCTCAACATCGTCTATCTCAACAGGACTGTCGAGGCGATGTTGCGCAATGCGGAAGCCGATATCCGCAAGGACCTGCCGCGCTTCGACGTCAACCGCCTGATCGGCACGAACATCGACTCCTTTCACCGCAATCCGTCGCACCAGCGCGGCCTGCTGGCGGGCCTTGCAAAGACCTTTGAGTCCAGCCTCAAGCTGGGCGGGCGGACGCTGCGAATCATCGCCAATCCCGTCATCGGCGCGCGCGGCGAACGGCTCGGCACCGTCGTCGAATGGTCCGATCAGACGGAGCAACTCAGGCGCGAGCAGCTCGAGCGCGACCGGGCCGAGGCGGATCAGCGCATCGCCGCGGACAATATGCGCGTGAAGGTCGCGCTGGACAACGTCTCGACCAACGTGATGATGGCCGATACCGAGAACCGCATCATCTATGTAAACAAGTCGATGACGCAGATGTTCCAGAACGCCGCCAGTGCCCTGCGGCGCGATCTGCCGACTTTCGACCCGGACAAGCTGATCGGCGCCTCCATGGACCTGTTCCACAGGAGCCCGGCCCATCAGCAGCGCCTGCTCGCGGCCATGCGCGGCGCTTCCTCGAGCGACATGAAGCTCGGCGGCCGCAGCTTTCACATCGTCGCGAATCCCGTCCTGGATGCCCAGGGCCAACGCATAGGGACCGTCGTGGAGTGGGTTGACAGGACCCAGGAGGTGGCGGTCGAAGAGGAGATCGGCTCGGCGGTGACCGCGGCGATGAGCGGCGATCTGTCGAAGAAGATCGGCAACGATGGAAAAACCGGCTTTTTCGCGAAGCTCGCCGACGGCGTCAACGGTCTGATGCAGAACATGGCGACGCTCGTCGACGAGGTCAATGCCGTCGTCGAACAGGGCAAGCTCGGGGACCTGTCGAAGCGGATCGACAGGACCGGGAAGGACGGTGCGTTCGGGAAGCTGGCGGACGGAGTCAACGGCATCATGGACAACATGTCCGCGGTGATCGCGGAGGTCAATACCGTCGTAGCGAGCGGCAAGCAGGGCGACCTGATGCCCCGCATCGACGTCAGCGACAAGCTCGGCGCATTCGGGACCCTGTCATCCGGAATCAACGAGCTGATGGAAACCATGATGGGCGTGGTCCGGCAGATCAAGCTGGCGGCGCAGGAGGTCTCCACCGGATCGACCGAGATTTCCAAGGGCAATACCAATCTGAGCCAGCGCACCGAGGAGCAGGCCTCCTCCCTGGAGGAAACCGCGTCGAGCATGGAACAGATGACCAGCACCGTAAAGAACAACGCCGAGAGCGCCGGCCAGGCCAATCAGCTGGCGCTGGCGGCCCGGCAGCAGGCGGAGAAAGGCGGCTCCGTGGTCACCAGCGCGGTCCGTGCGATGCAGGAAATCAATTCCTCCAGCAAGAAGATCGCGGACATCATCGGGGTCATCGATGAAATCGCCTTTCAGACCAATCTGCTTGCGCTCAATGCCGCTGTCGAGGCCGCGCGCGCCGGCGACCAGGGCCGCGGCTTCGCCGTCGTCGCCAGCGAGGTCAGAAATCTCGCGGGTCGCAGCGCGACAGCCGCGAAGGAGATCAAGTCGCTGATCCAGGACAGCGTAACCAAGGTCAACGAAGGCTCGAGCCTGGTCGATCAGTCGGGCGCAATGCTGGCGGAGATCGTCACCTCGGTGAAGAAAGTTTCCGACATCGTGGCGGAAATCACCGCAGCGAGTCAGGAGCAGTCCACCGGCATCGAACAGGTGAACAAGGCAATCATGCAGATGGATGAAGTGACGCAGCAGAACGCCGCACTGGTCGAAGAGGCTGCCGCGGCGGCCGAGTCCCTGCAGGAGCAGGCGAACAAGATGTCCGAGAGCATGGCTCAGTTCAACGTCGGCGACACTCCCCTTCCCGCCCCGGCCTCCCGGCAGGCGCGTGCCCCGCTTGCCGATCGACGCGGCCCGCAGCGGTCGTGGAGCACGCCGGATCCGGCGAAGGCGCAGCAAAAGCTCCCGAAGAGCGCGACACCGGCCCGCAAGGCCGCCGGCGATGACAGCGAGTGGAGCGAGTTCTGAGTAACCACGGGAAAACATGCAGGAGGCCGATCGGATGAACACCGCAGGCACCGCTGGAATCGACAGACCGGGCTCCGCCGGTCACGAGCAATACCTGACTTTCATGCTGGCAGGCGAAGAGTACGGCGTGGACATCCTGCAGGTGCAGGAAATCAAGGGCTGGGACCGCGCCACGCGCATTCCGCACACGCCCGAATATGTGCTCGGCGTCATCAATCTTCGCGGCTCAGTGGTTCCAATCCTGGACCTGCGGCGCCGCTTCGCGCTCGAAACGGTGGCGTTCGGTCCGACGACCGTCGTCATCGTGCTGCGCGCCAGCGGTCCGAGGGGCGAACGGACCGTCGGCGTCGTCGTCGATGCGGTCTCGGAGGTCTACAACGTGAAGATGGAGGACATGAAGCGCCCTCCGGACGTCTGCGGCAGCGTGGATACCGTGTTCGTCAAGGCCCTGGCCACGGTCGACAACAAGATGCTGATCCTGCTCGATGTGGATCGGCTGATCGGCGCCAGTCTCGCCGAAGAGGCAGCGGCCGGCGCGGCCGCCGCATGAGCCGGACATCCATGCAACCGCGCAGCGGCCAGTCGCGCAACGAGGGTCCGGCGCTCGGGATCACGCTGCCCGATCGGCTGACCATTGCCGAGGCTGGCGCACTGCAGCGCGAATTGACCGACGCGGCAGCGCAGGACGTCGCGATACACATTGACGGCTCGCAGGTCGCTGAAATAGACACCGCCTGCCTGCAGGTGCTGCTGTGCCTGTGGCGCGCCCGCGCCGGCGGGCCGCCATGCGAGTGGCGCGGCGTCTCGGCGGCGCTGCGCCGATCGGCCGAACTGATCGGCCTGGACGGCCTGCTGCGACTTCCCGATGGCGATGCTCCTGGACGCCGAGCCGATGCCGGCAACTAAACAGCAAGGCGGGGACGCGGAATCGCTGAAGCTCACCGGCCTGCGCTGCCGCTGGCTCGATTGGGCCGCGGCGCAGATCGATGCGGCACTGGCCATCGACCTGCAGGCCACCGAGAATCTGCTGGCGGCGCTCAGGTCCGTCTGTGCGCAGCCTCAAAGCCCGGTCAATATTGACGTGACCGGGATCGTCGGGGCCATTCAGTCGCATGATCGGCTGGTGCAGCAGCTCAATCATCTGGCGTCTGCGCTGCGCTCGCTCGGTGCGTTCGAATATGACCACCCGGCCGCTTCCGACACGAACTGGAGCGAGCTGCGCCGCCGCCAGCTGCGTGCGTTCAGCATGAGCTCGGAGCGCGCGCTGTTTCGCCGCATGATCCCGGATCTTTGCGGCGATGACACGCACGCTGACATCGAGCACGGCGGTTCCGGTGCAGTCGAACTCTTCTGATGCCAATCAAGTCCCCGGCCGCCGGATCGACGTCGAGTCGCGAATTCGAGCTCGGCGACAGCGAGTTCGAGCAACTGCGGGAGCTCGTGCACCGGCATACCGGCATCGCATTGTCGGATTCGAAGCGGGAGCTGGTCTACGGACGGCTCGCCAAGCGGCTGCGCGCGCTCGGACTGGGCACATTTGCCGACTATTGCCGCCTGGTCGAGAGCGAAACTCCGGAAGAGCTGCAGGAGCTGACCAATGCGATCACCACCAATCTCACGTCGTTCTTCCGTGAAAACCACCATTTCCGGCAGCTGGCCGATGCCGTGCTGCCGGAGGCCGTGCAGAGACGGACCGCAACGCGGCGCCTGCGCCTGTGGTCCGCGGGATGCTCCACCGGCGAGGAACCCTATTCCATTGCCATGGTCATGCGCGAAGCGCTGGGTCACCTGCGCAACTGGGATGCGCGCCTGCTGGCGACTGACATCGACTCGAACGTCGTGGCGCGGGCATCGCAGGGCATGTATCCCGGCGACAGGCTTGCCGGAATGAGCGCCGCGCGCCGCGAGCGCTGGTTCAGGCCCGCCGGCAGCGGCGCGGACCAGCACGCGATATCCCCGGACCTGAAGCGGCTCGTCACCTTCAGGCAACTGAATCTGCTGCGGCCCTGGCCGATGAAGGGACCCTTCGACGCCATATTCTGCCGCAACGTCGTGATCTATTTCGACAAACCCACGCAGCGCGCGCTGTTCGACCGCATGGCGGACCTGCAGGAGCCGGGCGCCTGGCTGTTCGTCGGGCATTCCGAGAATCTGTTCAACGTCTCAAAGCGCTACAGCCTGGTCGGCCAGACCGCCTATCGGAGGGTCTAGGTGCGCCATCCGGCGACAACGGCCGGCTGCGAGGCGGACCTGCGCAGGCCGCCTCTGGCGCAGTTCACGCACATCAGGCGCGCCTGGGATCCGAACAGTCAGTCGGTCGTGGCCAAGCTGTTCCCGGGCGAGTACTACGTGACCTGCCACGATGAATTGATATTCACGGTCCTCGGATCATGCGTCTCGGCCTGTGTCCGCGACCGCAAGCTCGGCATCGGCGGCATGAATCACTTCATGCTTCCGCTGGACCGCTCCAACAAGAAGAGCCTATGGACGTCCGGCGACCAGAGCGCCGTGACCCGCTACGGGAACGTCGCGATGGAATACCTGATCAACGACATCCTGAAAGTGGGCGGCCAGCGCGCGAATCTCGAATTCAAGGTGATAGGCGGCGGCAAGGTGCTCAACATGGCACTCGACGTCGGCGCCCGCAACGCCGCTTTTGTGCAGGAATATCTGCACACGGAGGGATTCGAGATCAGCGGCGCCGACCTGGGCGGCGGCAGTGCGCGCAAGCTCTACTACAGCCCGGGCACCGGCATGGTGAGGGTCAAGCGACTGAGCGCGACCGTCAACCGGGCCGTGTTTGATCGCGAGCAGCAGTCCGCGGTCCCCGTACCGGCTGACGCCGGGTCCATCGAGCTGTTCTGAGCGCACCATGGCCATGGCGAAGAAGATAAAGGTGCTGGTGATCGACGATTCGGCCGTGATGCGCAAGGTATTGACGGAAATACTGCAGGCGGACCGGGAAATCGAGGTGGTGGGCTCGGCGCCGGATCCGTATGTGGCGCGCGAGAAAATCAAGCTCCTGCATCCCGACGTGCTCACGCTGGATGTCGAGATGCCGCGGATGGATGGGCTCGCCTTCCTGAGGAACCTGATGCGCCTGAGACCGATGCCGGTGGTCATGTGCTCTTCGATGACGCAAAAGGGCACTGCAGCGACGCTCGACGCGCTGAGCCTTGGTGCGGTTGACTTCGTGAGCAAGCCGGCGATCGATGCCGAGCACGGTCTCAGGGTCCTGGCGGCGGAGATCACCGCCAAGGTCAAGATTGCGGCGCGCGCCCGGCCGCAGCCGCGGCCTGCGCCCGCGATGGTCGGCATGACGGAAAAGCATGATGCCGGAGTGATCCTGACCCGCCGCCCGCCGCAGACCCTGACGCACACCACCGACCAGGTCGTTGCGATCGGCGCTTCAACCGGAGGCACCGAGGCGATCCTGGTCGTGCTGCAGCGCCTGCCCGCCGATACCCCCGGCGTCGTCATCGCGCAGCACATTCCCAAGGCCTTCAGCGGCCCGTTCGCAAAGCGCATGAACGACAGCTGCGACCTGATCGTCTGCGAGGCATCGGACGGCCAGCCGATACTGGCCGGCCATGTCTATATCGCGCCCGGCGACCGGCACCTGATGGTGATTCGCGATGGCGCGCACTACCGCTGCAGGCTCAGCGACGGGCCGCTCGTGAACCGGCATCGGCCGTCGGTCGACGTCCTGTTTCGCTCGGTGGCACAGAATGTCGCGCAGAATGCCGTCGGCGTAATGCTGACCGGCATGGGCCGCGACGGCGCCGAAGGAATGCTGGAGATGCGCACCGCCGGCGCAATCAACTTCGTCCAGGACGAACCCACCAGTGTTGTCTGGGGTATGGCGGGCGCCGCCTGGCAACTGGGAGCGGCGGAGGCGATGGTCCCTCTGCCCGCCATTGCCGCGCGGATCATCGGCGCAGTGCAATCCCGCGGCGCGCCGCCCACCGCGGCAGCGCGGAACTGACCGGAGGAGTGTCAAGCCATGTTGAGCGCCGAACAGGTCGTCGATGATGTTGCAGCAATGCTCAGTTTTCCCGCGGTGGCGGTACGCATCTGTCAGCTCGCCGATGACCCGAATGCCACCGCCCACGATCTGGAGCGCATCATCGCCCAGGACCTGGCCCTGACGGCGCGCCTGCTGCGGGTCGCCAACAGCTCGGCTTTCGGCATGCAGCGCACCATCACGACGATTTCCCGCGCGGTCACCGTGCTGGGCTCGAGAATCGTTCGCGATCTGGCGTTCGGCGTGGCCGCCGTGCACAGCTTCGACCGGATTCCCTCGGAGCTGATCACGATGGAGGACTTCTGGACCCGCAGCATGCTGTCCGCCGCGGCGGCGAAGGAACTTGCCAACCGCTCCGCGCACCGCTCGGCAGCCGAATCGGCCTTTGTCGAGGGCCTTCTGCATGAGGTTGGCCTGCTGATCCTGTTCCAGTCCCGGCCGGACGAATCGCGCCGGGCCCTGCTGATGCTCGCCGACGACCCGGGCGAGATGACGCTGCAGCAATGCGAGTCCGAGATACTGGGTTTTGATCATTGCGATGTCGGTGCAGCCCTGGCGCGCCGCTGGGACCTGCCGGCGACGCTGCAGGCCTGCATCGAATTCCATAACAGGCCCCTGCTCGCCGTGAACCACGTCTTCGACGTTGCCATCGTGCACCTCGCCGACCGGCTCGCGACGCTTGCGGAGATCGACAGCATGGATCTGTGCGATGCAGCACCGATAGATGAGCACATCTGGAGGCTTGCGCAACTGGATCCGCATTGCGTGCCGGCGGTTGTGTCTGCCGCGCGCAGTCAGCTGGCGGATATCCGCACGATGTTGCAGTGAACCAGGGCGGCAGCCGCAGCAATCGCAGGCCCCGGATGAAAAGCGCGCGCCATGCGGCTTAAGATAGCGGCCTTCATTCCCCGGCCTTCGGTTACCAAAACGGAGTAAGCGAATGAAAGTCATGATCGTCGACGACTCCACCGCGATGCGGATGATCATCAAGAGAA
The DNA here is from genome assembly GCA_963706815.1 of uncultured Gammaproteobacteria bacterium. Taxonomy (GTDB): domain Bacteria; phylum Pseudomonadota; class Gammaproteobacteria; order Steroidobacterales; family Steroidobacteraceae; genus Bog-1198. The sequence continues at coordinate 249,082 of CAVPNS010000002.1, read as the reverse complement.
CCCTGCGCCAGGCCGGGTTCGAGGGACTCGAATTCACGGAGGCGGACGACGGAGCCAAGGCCCTTGCGGCCATCCGGGCAGCGGTGCCGGACATCGTGCTGTCCGACTGGAACATGCCCGTCATGACCGGACTGGCGCTGCTCGAGAATCTGACCCGGGAAGGCATCAAGGTGAAATTCGGATTCATCACCACCGAGGCGACGCCCGACATGCGCGAGCGCGCCGCGAGCGCCGGCGCGCAATTCCTGATCTCCAAGCCGTTCACGCCGGAGTCCTTCCAGGAGGCCCTGAAGGCGCACATCAGGTAGGCGGACGCAACACATGACGACCCGTTACCCCTTGCCCGATGCCGCCCGCGTCAAGGCCCTGCTCGGCGTGCTGTACGAGGGTATCGCGATAAAGGCGGGCGGCAAGCCGGACAGGACGGCCGCGGCGTATTTCGCGGTCTACGTTGCCGATGACGGCAAGCCGGTCGCGCTGTGCGGCAGCGATATCCTGTTCGCGGCGAACGCTTCGGCAGCGCTGTCGATGCTGCCGCCTCCGGCCGCCAGGGACATGATCAGCGCAAAGCGGCTCAGCGACGAGATGCTCGCGAACTTCGGCGAGATCATGAACATCTGCGCGCGGCTCCTGATCACGGACACTTCTGCGCATCTGAAGCTGTCCGCCGTTCACGAAGCCAGATCCCTCCCGGCCGACGCGGCGGCGCTCCTCGGCGCTCCCGCAGGAAGCGTTGAATTTGAAATCACGTTTCCCAGATACGGCGGCGGGCGGTTATCGGTCATCAGCGCGTGAACAGCGCTCAGGCGCGCTCCATCGTGGCGGCATATTCGCCGCGCAGCGCCGCGCAGTTGCACCGGGCCCGGTGCAGCAGTGCCGCCTGTGCCGCGTTGCGTTTCGACTCGCTGCCGCCCCAGACGTCCAGCGCCGGCTGCTGAATTGCGCGCGCGAACGAAAACGTCAGTGCCCACGGCAGCGGCGACGGCCGCACCTTGCGCATGGCGTGCATCGCGTTGAGGCGCGCGGAGGCCAGTTCGGCGGATTGGCCGCCTGACAGGAACGCAATGCCCGGAACGGCCGCGGGAACGACCTGGAGCAGGCAGCTCACGGTGGCCTCGGCAACCGCCTCGACCGGGACCTGTGCGGCGCAGTCCAGTCCCGGCAGCACCATGTTGGGCTTCAGGATGACGCCCTCGAGCTGAACTCCCTGGGTGTCAAGCTGTTCGAAGACCGCTCTGAGGGTCCGCCACGTCACGTCGCGGCAGCGTTGCAGCGTATGGTCGCCGTCCATCAGCACTTCCGGCTCGACGATGGGAACGAGCCCGGCTTCCTGGCACAGCGCGGCGTAGCGGGCCAGTGCGTGCGCATTGGCCTCGATGCAGGCAGCGCTCGGGAGACCCGGGCCAATGCCGATCACCGCGCGCCACTTGGCAAAGCGTGCGCCCATCCGGAAGTACTCGCCGAGCCGCTCGCGCAGTCCGTCCAGTCCTTCCGTGACTTTCTCGGCCGGGTGCGCGGCCAGCGCCCTGGCGCCGGCGTCCACCTTGATGCCGGCAATGATGCCCGCATCGCTCAGCACCTTGAGAAAAGGGGTGCCGTCCGGCTTGTGCTGGCGGATCGTCTCGTCGCTGAGGATGGCGCCGCTGATGCAGTCACCGAGGCCGGTGGTCGTGATGATGAGCTCACGATAGTCGCGCCGCGCCTCCACGGTCTGCGGTATGCCCCGTTTTGCAAATCGCTGGTTGCACGTTGAAATGCTTTCGTCAATCGCCAGCAGCCCCTTGTGGCCTGCAACCAGTGTCCTCGCCGTGTCGATGAGCAGTTGCACGTTCATTTGGCTCTGTCCCTCAAGGATTACCCTGGCCGGGTGCGGCCATTTTCTGCCCGGCCTTTGCAGAATTCCACTGCCACATTCGGATCTCCGGCATGTCCTGCCCGTGCCCGTCGATGTAATGCCGGTGCTCGATGAGCTTGTCCTGCAGCTGCTGTTTCAGATAGGCGCCCGCAGCGCCCAGTCCGGGAAGCCGGTCGACCACATCCATCGCCAGGTGGAATCTGTCGAGTTCATTCTGCACCCGCATGTCAAAGGGGGTCGTGATCGTACCCTCTTCCTTGTACCCCCTGACGTGCAGGTTGCGGTTCGTCCGTCGGTAGGTCAGGCGATGCACGAGCCAGGGGTAACCATGAAAGGCGAAGACGATGGGCCCGGACTTCGTGAACAGGGAGTCGTAGTCCTCGTCCGTCAGTCCGTGCGGGTGCTCGACGGAAGGCTGCAGCTTCATCAGGTCGACGACGTTGACCACCCGGATCCTGATCCCGGGCAGATGAGCGCGCAGGATCGAGACGGCCGCGAGAACCTCGAGCGTCGGCGTATCCCCGCAGCATCCCATGACGATGTCCGGCTCGCTGCCCGCATCGTTGCTCGCCCATTGCCAGATACCGATGCCCTGCGTGCAGTGAATGACCGCCGCGTCCATCGTCAGCCACTGGGGAAGCGCGTGCTTGCCGGCAACGACCACATTGACGTAGTTGCGGCTTCGCAGGCAATGATCGAAGACCGACAGCAGGCAATTGGCGTCGGGCGGCAGGTAGATGCGTACGATATCGGCTTTCTTGTTGACTACGTGGTCAAGAAATCCCGGGTCCTGGTGAGTGAATCCGTTGTGGTCCTGCTGCCACACGTGCGACGCGAGCAGATAATTCAATGACGATATGTCGCGGCGCCACGGCAGCTCCAGGCAGACCTTGAGCCACTTGGCGTGCTGGCTGAACATCGAATCGACGATGCGAATGAATGCCTCGTAGCTGTTGAACAGTCCGTGGCGTCCGGTCAGCAGGTAGCCCTCGAGCCATCCTTCGCACTGGTGTTCGCTCAGCATCGAATCGAGCACCCGGCCCGCCGGGGCGAGAAATTCATCATTGCCGACCGTGCCGGCGTCCCACTGCCGGTTGGTGACCTCGAACACCGAGCCCAGCAGATTCGAAATCGTCTCGTCCGGGCCGAAGATACGGAAGTTGCGGTCGTCCAGATTCAAGCGGGTTACGTCGCGCAGGAATTTTCCGAGCACCTGGGTGTCGCAGTCCTCGATCGCACCGGGGGACGTCACACGCACTGCGTGCTCGTGAAAGTCCGGCATCTTCAGGTCATGCAGCAGCAGTCCGCCGTTGGCATGCGGGTTGGATCCCATCCGCCGGTCGCCTTTCGGGGCCAGGGCCGACAGCTCCGCGATCAGGCGGCCGTTCTGATCGAACAGCTCCTCCGGCCGGTAGCTCCTCATCCAGTCCTCGAGCAGCTGAACGTGATCGGGATGGTCCGCATCCACGAGCAGCGGCACCTGGTGCGCCCGGAAGGTACCCTCGATCTGCAGCCCGTCGACGAATTTCGGCCCTGTCCAGCCCTTCGGCGATCGCAGCACGATCATGGGCCATCGCGGCCGGGAGGGGTCCTGCCTGGTGCGCGCATTGGCCTGGATCTGCCGGATCGCCTGGACGGCCGTTTCCAATGCCGTGGCCATCAGTTCGTGCATCGTGTCCGGATCGTCGCCGGCGACGAACAGCGGCGCCCACCCGCAGCCGCGCAGGAACTGCTCCAGCTCATCCGGCTCGATGCGCGCCAGTACCGACGGATTGCTGATCTTGTACCCATTCAGGTGCAGGATCGGCAGCACCGCGCCGTCCGTGACGGGATCCAGGAATTTGTTGGACTGCCACGAGGTCGCCAGGGGCCCGGTTTCCGCCTCGCCGTCGCCGATCACACAGGCGACGACCAGGTCGGGATTGTCGAATGCGGCTCCGAACGCATGGCTCAGCGAGTAGCCGAGCTCGCCGCCTTCGTGGATCGATCCCGGTGTCGTCGGCGCCACGTGGCTGGAGATTCCGCCGGGAAAGGAGAATTGCCTGAACAGCTCCCTGAGCCCGGCCTCGTCCTGTCCGACGTTCGGATAGATCTCGCTCCACGTTCCCTCGAGATACACATGGCCCACGATCGCGGGGCCGCCGTGGCCGGGCCCGGCCACGTAGAACATGTTGATGTCGTATTCATTGATGACCCGGTTCAGGTGCGCGTAGATGAAATTCTGGCCCGGGGTCGTGCCCCAGTGGCTGACGACGAGCGGCTTTACGTCGGACAGCCGCAGCGCCCGCTTCAGCAGCGGGTTGTCATACAGATAAATCTGGCCAACCGAGACATAGTTGGCGGCACGCCAGTACGCGTTGATCTTGCGGAGCAGGTCGGGTGTGAGCGTTCGGGCCGTCATGATGGTCGCCGCAAGTGTGCCGGCAACGCACTTCCGCCGTCCGTTCGCTGGCGTACATGCGCAAATTACCGCCGCCGGATCGCGATGACCAGCAACAGCAGCGCGCCGCTGATGACCGGGTAGTTGCCCAGCCTTGCATACGGCGTCAGGCCAGCCATCGGCTGCACCTCGGCGCGCAGCACCGCCTCCTGGAATTGCGGCAGCCGCGCGACGATCTGCCCCTGGGGGCCGATCACCGCGGTAATGCCGTCGTTCGCCGCGCGCACGAGGTACCGCCCGGCCTCCAGCGCGCGCATGCGCGCGATCTGCAGATGCTGGTGCGGCGCCGAGGAATCGCCATACCAGGCGTTGTTCGTGACATTGACCAGCAGCGTCGCGGCCCGCAGGACCGGCAACTGCGCACTGCCGTAGGCATCCTCGTAGCAGATCGTCAGCCCGAGCTTCTGGCCGGCCGCGCTCAGCACCGGCTGGTCCTCGGCGCCGCGCGTCATGTCGTCGTAGGGCAGGCTCATCAGCCGCATCCATGCGCGCACGAATCCCGGCACCGGAAAATACTCCCCGAACGGCACGAGATGCCGCTTGTAGTACCACCCGCCGCCTGAATCACTGATCACCAGCACGCCGTTGTAATAGGAATTGGTCTGCGCGACGAAGTTGACGAGGCCGATCGCAAAATCGGCGTGGTGTTCGCGGCCGGCCGAGCGCAGGGCCGCCAGATAATCCGGAATGTCATTTGCCAGCACCGGCAGCGCCGCCTCCGGCCACACGATCAGGCGCGCGCCCCAGGACTGCGCCGTCAGTTCCGAATACCGCGCGATGGTGGTATCGCGATTGCCGGCCAGCCACTTCTGGTCCTGGGAGACCGCCCCCTGCACCACGGCAACCGGGAATGGATCGGCAACGCCGTGGGTCCAGGGGATCAGCGACAGCAGCAGGGGCGCGACGAACACGCCCGCGATGACCATCGCCGCCGTCAGCCGGCGCCGCACGGATGCCTGCGCCGACAGGCCCACGCTGGCCGCGGCGGCGGCAAACGCCGCGGCCGCCGTCACCCCGTAGACCCCGAGCAGCGGCGCCCAGCCGGCGAGCGGCGCATCGATGAAGGCGTAACCCAGCCCGAGCCACGGAAAGCCGCTCAGCAGCCAGCTGCGCAACCACTCGAGCAGGACCCACAGGGCCGGCAGCACCAGCCAGTCGCGCGTCGCGCCATGGCGCCAGAAGCGGCTCGCGAAATAGCACAGCGCGGCCGAATACGCGGCCATGATCGCCACCAGGCCCGCCTGCAGCACGAGGGTCAGCCAGACCGGCGCCAGCCCGAAGCCGTGGATCGCCGTGAACAGCCAGTAGGTGCCGAACGAAAACAGGCCGGTGCCGAAAGCGGCGCCCGTCCAGGCGCTGGCGCGCGGCGTCAGCGGGCGCATCAGCATGAACAGCGCCGCCGGGGCAAGAATCGCGAGCGGCCACCAGCCGAGCGGCGCAAACGCGGCATTCAGCAGCGCGCCGGCAACGAAGGCGGCGAGCATGAATCTGCCCCGGGCGCGCCGGTCGTCGGGCCGCATCACCCGCCCGAATCGCCGTCAAGCGGCCGACTCGTCTGCGGCGGGCGGTTCGATATCGTTGGGTGCGAGAACGCGCAGCGAGTCGATGCGGCGCCGGTCCGCGCGCAACACGCGAAACTCCCATTTCGCCACGTGAATCGCTCTCCCCGCGGCGCGGCAGGCGCCCGAACTCCTGCATCACGCAGTCCGCCGACGGTGTCGCACTCCTCGTCGGAAAAATGCGTGCCGAAGTACTCGTTGAACTCCGCAATCGGCGTCAGCGCGCTGACCGTGAATTCGCGCGGCCCCTCGCGACGGATCGCCTGGTCATCCTCGATATCGTGCTCGTCGTCGATCTCGCCGACGATCTGCTCGATCACGTCCTCGATGGTCACGAGCCCGCAGACGCCGCCGTATTCGTCGACGACGATCGCCATGTGATTGCGGCTGCGGCGAAACTCCTTCAGCAGGACGTTCAGCCGCTTGCTCTCCGGCACGAATACCGCCGGGCGCATGAACTCGCGGATCTCGAATGGCTCGTCGCCGGCCGCCTGCAGGCGCAGCAGGTCCTTGGCCAGCAGGATGCCGAGGATCTGGTCGCGGTCACTGCCGATCACGGGGAAGCGCGAATGACCCGACTCGACCACGCGCGCCACCAGCTTGTCGGCCGGCTCGTCGCGCTCGACGAAGACCATCTGCGAGCGCGGCACCATGATGTCGCGGACCTGCATGTCGGCGACCGCCAGCACCCCCTCGAGCATCACCAGCACATCGCCGTCGAACAGCCCGCGATCGCTGGCCTCGCGCAACTCCTCGATCAGCTCGGCAAGGTCGCGCGGCTCCCCGGCCATCGACTTGGTGATTCGCTTGAGCCAGCTGCCGGTACTGCCTGGGTTCGGATCGGACATGGGAGATCAGGATACCCGATCACGCATATGGGTCAGAAAAACCCAATCTATCAAGGAGTTGCACTTCAAGCGCGGCCATCCTGCGGGCCTGCGCGCCGTGTTCGTGGTCATGTCCCAGCAGATGCAGGACGCCGTGCACGGTCAGGTGCGCCCAGTGGGATTCGCGGGATTTGCGCTGACTGCGCGCCTCGCGCTCAACGATGGGCGCGCAGATCACCAATTCGCCGATGTCGTTGCCGCCGTCGGGCCGCAGGCCCGGGCCGGCAAACGACAGCACATTGGTCGGCTTGTCCTTGCCGCGGTAGCGGCGGTTCAGGCTGCGGCTGCGCGCGGTACCGACCACGCATATCGACAGCTGCGTCGGCCGCCGGCTCCGCTCGAGCGCAACGGCTGCCCAGCGTGCAAACTGCGCCGGGCGCGGAACCCAGGGACGGCGCGCCGCATAGCGGGTATCCACCTCGAGCTTCATTCCGGATTACTGGCCTCGTACGCCTGCACGATGCGCTGCACAAGGGGATGACGCACGACATCGCGCGACTGAAACATCGTGAACGCGATGCCGCGTACGCCGCGCAGGATGTCGATCACGGTGCGCAGTCCGGACTGCTTGGCGCTGGGCAGGTCCACCTGCGTGATGTCGCCGGTGACGACCGCCTTGGAGCCGAAGCCGATGCGCGTCAGGAACATCTTCATCTGCTCGTTGGTCGTATTCTGCGCCTCGTCCAGGATCACGAATGAATCGTTCAGCGAGCGGCCGCGCATGAACGCGAGCGGCGCGACCTCGATGATGTTGCGCTCGATCAGTTTCGCGACCCGCTCGAATCCCATCATTTCGTACAACGCGTCGTACATGGGACGCAGGTACGGATCCACCTTCTGGGACAGGTCGCCGGGCAGGAACCCGAGCCGCTCGCCGGCCTCAACCGCCGGCCGGACCAGCACGATGCGCCGCACGCGCTCGGACTGCAGCGCCTCCACCGCGCAGGCAACCGCCAGGTAGGTCTTGCCCGTGCCCGCCGGACCGATGCCGAAGGTCAGGTCATGCGCGCGGACGTTGTTCAGGTATTCGAGCTGATTGGCGCCGCGTGCGCGCACCGCACCGCGCGCGGTACGCACCTTGAGTTCATCGGGCGCGTCGGCCTGCGCCGCGTCCGCTCCATCCTCGTCCATCGCAACCGCCTGCAACGCGATGTGAACCCGCTCGGAATCGACCGGCTCGCGCTGCGCGCGTGCGTACAGATCGAGCAGCACCACCTCGGCCTGCCGCGCCGCGAGCGGCGCGCCGACGATCTGGAACCGGTTGCCGCGGCGCTTGATCTCCACGATGAGCCGCGTCTCGATCAGTCGCAGGTGGGCATCGAGCGGCCCGCATAATTCGACGAGGCGCACATTGTCAGCCGGGTCGAGATAGACATCGCGGGTTGCCGGGACCGAACTCACGCGGCGCTTCCCGCGACCAGGCGCCCGCGCAGCGAATTGGGCATCGCCTCCGTGATCAGCACGTCGGCAAAGCGGCCGATCAGCGCCTCCTGCGGCGCATCGGGGCCGTCGAAATTGACCCAGCGGTTGTTGTCGGTGCGCCCGGCCAGCTGTCGCGGATTGCGCCTGGCGGGCCGCTCGATGAGCACGCGTTGCCGGCTGCCGACCATGGATTCCGAGATCGCCCGCGCCTGGGCGCTCAGGCGCGCCTGCAGCAGTTCCAGACGCTGGTGCTTGACCTCCATCGTGACCTCATCCGGAAGCGTCGCGGCGGGAGTGCCGGGCCGGCGGCTGTAGATGAAACTGAACGACTGGTCGAAACCGGCGTCGGCGACCAGGTTCATCGTCGCGATGAAATCCTGGTCGGATTCGCCGGGGAACCCCACGATGATGTCCGTGGAGACGGATATGTCGGGCCTTACCGCCCGGAGGCGACGCAGCTTCTGCCGGTACTCGAGCACGGTATGACCGCGCTTCATCGCGGCCAGAATGCGGTCCGAGCCGCTTTGTACCGGCAGATGCAGGTAGTTGTTGAGCTTCGGCACGTTGGCGTACGCCTCGATCAGGCTGTCATTGAAATCCAGCGGATGCGAGGTTGTAAAGCGGATCCGCTCCACGCCATCGATCGCGGCGACGAAATGGATCAGCGTGGCGAGATCCGTCGGGCTGCCGTCCTCGGCCAGGCCCGCGTACGCATTGACGTTCTGGCCGAGCAGCGTGATTTCCCGCACCCCCTGGCTGGCCAGCTGGGTCACTTCGTGCAGCACCTGTGCGAACGGACGGCTCACTTCCTCGCCGCGCGTATAGGGAACGACGCAAAAGCTGCAGTACTTGCTGCAGCCTTCCATGATCGAGACGAACGCGGTGGCGCCGGACGCGTGCGGGGCCGGCAGCCGGTCGAATTTTTCGATCTCCGGGAAACTGACGTCGATCTGCGCGCGTCCGGACTGGCGCAGCCCGCGGATCATGTCGGGCAGGCGATGCAGGGTCTGCGGACCGAACACCAGGTCCACGAACGGCGCCCGTGCGGTGATGCCCTCCCCTTCCTGGCTGGCCACGCAGCCGCCGACGCCGATCACGAGCCCGGGGCGCTGCTGCTTCAGCAGGCGCCACTCGCCCAGCAGCGAAAATACCTTCTCCTGCGCCTTCTCGCGCACGGAACAGGTGTTCACGAGCAGGACATCGGCCTCGGCCGGATCCTCGGTGATCGCCATGCCGTCGGAGCACTGCAGTACGTCCCGCATCTTGTCGGAGTCGTACTCGTTCATCTGGCAACCAAAGGTTTTTATGTATAAACGACCAGGCATTGGCTAAGCTCGATCAAAGGTCGCTAAGATACCCGTTAACATGGCAATACGCGACGTTCTGAAAATGGGTGACCCGCGCCTGCTTGCAGTGTCGGCGCCGGTAGCCGGCTTCGGCTCGACCGAGCTGAAACAGCTGATAGTCGATATGCAGGACACGATGCACCATCTGTCCGGCGCCGGCCTCGCCGCCCCCCAGATCGGGGTCCTGCAGCGCGTGATCATGTTCGGCGTCGACCACAACCCGCGCTACCCCGATGCCGAGGCGGTGCCGTTCACGGTACTGTGCAACCCGGTCCTGACGCCGCTCGGCAGCGCGGAGGACGAGGCCTGGGAGGGTTGCCTGTCGGTGCCCGGCATGCGCGGCCTGGTGCCGCGCCTGCGCGAATTGCATTACCGCGGCTTCGACCCCGACGGCAAGCTGATCGAGCGCTCCGTGAGCGATTTTCATGCGCGCGTCGTCCAGCATGAGGTGGATCACCTGGACGGCATCCTGTATCCGCGCCGGATACGCGACCTCACGATGTTCGGCTTTACCGAGGCGCTGTTCCCGGGCGAGGACCTGGCCGACGATTAGGAAGGGCCTTCGATGCCGGGGACTAAAACGGAATATCGTCGTCAAAATCCGCTTTCGCGGCGCCGCCCGCCACCGGCGGCGGTGTCTGGTCGTACTCCTCGCGCGGCGCGCCGCCGCCACTGCGTTCGCCGGCCGCCGCCGCGCCGCCGGCACGGGCACCCAGCATTTGCATGTTATCGGCGATGATCTCGGTGGTATAGCGGTCGTTTCCCTGCTTATCCTGCCATTTTCGGGTGCGCAGCTTGCCCTCGATGAACACCTGCGAGCCTTTGCGCAGGTACTCGGCCGCGATTTCGCCCAGGCGGCCAAACAGGGCGACGCTGTGCCATTCGGTCTTTTCCTGCTGCGCGCCCGAGGTCTTGTCTTTCCAGGACTCGCTCGTGGCGATGCGGATATTCGTGACGGTCATGCCGCTGGGCATCGAGCGGGTCTCGGGATCCGCGCCCAGGTTACCGACCAGAATGACTTTGTTGACACCGCGCGACATGGCTGACTCCTGCTGATTTCCGTGACCCGCATTGTACACGGGCCGCATCGGCGCTGAACCGCGCGTTAACTGGCTCCATCGTCGAGTTATGCGCTCCGGCTACCCCAGGGCGTATAGTGTCCGGTCGCATGCAAAACATCCGCATCCGGGGCGCCCGGACCCACAACCTGAAGAATATCGACCTGGAGCTGCCACGGGATCGGTTGATCGTGCTGACCGGGCTGTCGGGCTCGGGCAAGTCCTCGCTCGCTTTCGATACGATCTATGCCGAGGGCCAGCGCCGCTACGTCGAATCCCTGTCGACCTATGCCCGCCAGTTCCTGTCGATGATGGAAAAGCCCGACATCGATGCCATCGAAGGGCTGTCGCCGGCGATCTCGATCGAGCAGAAATCGACGTCGCACAATCCGCGCTCCACGGTCGGAACGGTCACGGAAATCTACGATTACATGCGCCTGCTGTACGCGCGGGCCGGGACCCCGCGCTGCCCGGATCACCACATCGACCTTGCCGCGCAGACCGTGAGCCAGATGGTCGATACGGTACTCGGGCAGCCGGAGGGCACGGCGCTGATGCTGCTCGCGCCGGCGATAGCCGAGCGCAAGGGGGAACACTCCGAACTGCTCGACGAACTGCGCGCCGGCGGCTTTCTGCGCGCGCGCATCGACGGCATCGTCGTCGAGCTGGACAGTGCGCCGAGGCTCGACGTGCGGCGCAAGCACACCGTGGAAGTCATCGTCGATCGCTTCAAGGTGCGCCCGGATCTGGCCCAGCGGCTCGCCGAATCCTTCGAGACGGCGCTGCGAATCGGCCAGGGCGTGGCCCGCATCGCCTACACGAACGAGCCGCAGCGCCCGGACGACGTGTTCTCCGACAAGTTCGCGTGTCCGGTGTGCAATTATTCCCTCAGCGAGCTCGAGCCGCGCCTGTTCTCGTTCAACAGCCCGACCGGCGCCTGCCCGACCTGCGACGGACTCGGTACCCAGGATTTCTTCGACCCCGCCAAGATCGTCGCGAATCCGCATCTGTCCCTCGCGGGAGGCGCGGTGCGCGGCTGGGACCGGCGCAACGCCTATTATTTCCAGCTGCTGCACTCGCTGGCCAGGCATGCGAAATTCGATATAGAGGCCCCGTTCGAGACGCTGCCGGAGGCGGTCCGGCAGCTCGTCCTGTTCGGCAGTGGCAGCGAGGAGATCGCGTTCAAGTACCTCGACGGCAAGGGCGGAACGGTCCGCCGGCAGCATCCGTTCGAAGGCATCGCGAAGAATCTCGAGCGCCGCTACGGCGAGACGGAATCAGGCACGGTGCGCGAGGAGCTCGCCAAATACCGCTCCACGCGTCCCTGCCCCGACTGCCACGGTACGCGCCTGAACCGGGCCGCGCGCAACGTGCACGTCGACGGCCGCAGCATTCAGGATATTTCGGCGCTGTCGGTGACCCGGGCGCTGGAATTCTTCGCCGCCCTGCGCATCGCCGGCTGGCGCGGCGAGATAGCAACCAGGATCGTCAAGGAAATCGGCGATCGCCTCGGCTTCCTGTCGAACGTCGGCCTGGGATACCTGACGCTGGACCGCAGCGCAGAGACCTTGTCCGGCGGCGAGGCGCAGCGCATACGCCTCGCCAGCCAGATCGGATCGGGGCTCGTCGGAGTCATGTACATACTCGATGAGCCCTCGATCGGACTGCACCAGCGCGACAACCGGCGCCTGCTCGACACCCTGGTGAGCCTGCGCGATCTCGGCAACACCGTCATCGTCGTCGAACACGATGAAGACGCGATCCGCCAGGCCGACCATGTCGTCGACCTCGGGCCGGGAGCCGGCGTGCACGGCGGACATGTCGTCGCCCAGGGCACCGCCGCGGAGATTGCCGCGAATCCGCATTCGATAACCGGACAGTACCTCAGCGGCCGGCGGCGCATCGAGGTCCCGCGCACCCGCACCGCGCCCGACCCGAGGCGCATGCTGCGGGTGATCGGCGCGAGCGGCAACAACCTCAGGAACGTGACGGCGGAGTTCCCGCTCGGGCTGCTGACGTGCGTAACCGGCGTCTCCGGCTCCGGCAAATCGACGCTGGTCAACGATACGCTGTTCCGCGCGGTTGCCACGCAGATGAATCATGCGGCGGCCGGCAGCGCGCATTTCGACCGGATCGAGGGGCTCGAGCACATCGATCGCGTCATCGACATCGACCAGAGTCCGATCGGCCGCACGCCGCGCTCGAACCCCGCCACGTACACCGGCCTGTTCGCGCCGATCCGCGAGATATTCGCCGCGGTCCCGGAGTCGCGGGCGCGCGGCTATGAGGCCGGGCGATTCAGCTTCAACGTCAAGGGCGGGCGCTGCGAAGCCTGCCAGGGCGACGGCGTGATCCAGGTCGAGATGCATTTTCTCGCGGATGTCTATGTCCCGTGCGACGTCTGCAAGGGCAAGCGCTACAACCGCGAGACGCTGGAGATCCGCTTCAAGGGAAAGAATATCCAGGAAGTGCTGGAACTGACCATCGAGGACGCGCTGCCGTTCTTCGCCGCGATTCCGACCGTGCAGCCGAAACTGCAGACGCTGGTCGATGTCGGCCTCTCCTACGTGCGCCTCGGCCAGAGCGCGACGACGCTGTCCGGGGGCGAAGCGCAGCGGGTCAAGCTGGCCAAGGAACTATCCAAGCGTGCGACCGGCCGTACGCTGTACATACTGGATGAGCCGACGACCGGCCTGCACTTCGCCGATATCGGTCTGCTGCTGTCGGTACTGCAGCGATTGCGCGATGAAGGCAATACGGTCATCGTGATAGAACACAACCTGGATGTGATCAAGACCGCCGACTGGATCGTGGACCTCGGCCCCGAAGGCGGCGATGGCGGCGGCGCCATCGTGGCCGTCGGCACGCCGGAGGACATCGCCGCCCATGGCTCGTCGTACACCGGCGCGTACCTGAAAGGCGCGCTGGCGCGCGGCAGCCGCTGACGGCCTGGCTATGTGCAACGGAGAGCGCGCAACGTGGACGTATACCTGATCCGCCACACCCGGGTCCAACTCGAGGGATCGCATTGCTACGGCCGCCTGGACGTCGAATTGTCTCCCGGGTGGGAGGAACAGGCCAGCGCGCTGCAGGCGCGCCTTCCGGCCGATGCCGCGATCGTCAGCAGTCCCGACCGGCGTTGCCGGCGGCTCGCGGCGGCGTTTGCGCTGCGATCGGGCGTCGATCCCGTCGTCGATGAGCGCCTTCAGGAGCTCGACTTCGGTGCGTGGGAAGGACTGGCCTGGGCGCAGATACCGCGGGTCGAGACCGTGAACTGGGCCAAGGACGTCTGGAATCGGGCGCCCCCGGGCGGCGAGACCTACGGCGCGCTGTATGCGCGCGCCAGCGGGGCGTGGCAATCGCTGCTCGTGATGAATGCCGACCGGGTCGTGGTCGTCGCAAACGCGGGTCCCCTGCGCGCCTTGATCACCATCGCGCTGGAACTGCCGGGCGACTCGTTCGTCCGCATACACCTCGACTACGGCGGCACGACCCTGCTGTCGGATTCTTCCGGCGGCTGGCGCCTGGAATTCGCGAATCGCTGATCTTGCCGCAGGCAGAGCGCGCGGGTACCTTACCCGCACCGGATCAACTGGCCGCGCACCGACAGAACTGGCTTCCTCCTTGAAACACATACTGGTTTATTCCGACTCGCTTTCCTGGGGCATAATCCCGGCGACCCGCCGGCGCCTGGCATTCGCGGCGCGCTGGCCCGGCGTCATGGAAAACACGCTGCTGGCGCAATCCCTGCCGGTGCGGGTGATCGAGGACTGCCTGAACGGTCGGCGCACGGTCTGGGAGGACCCGTTCAAGCCCGGGCGCAACGGACTGCAGGGCCTTGCGCAGCGCATCGAAATCCATTCGCCGCTCTCGCTGGTGATCCTGATGCTCGGCACCAATGATTTCCAGTCGATGCATCCGCACACGGCCTGGCACGCCGCGCTCGGGATCGCCACGCTGGTCGCGGCGATTCGCCAGGCGCCGATCGAGCCGGGAATGCCGGTTCCGCCGGTCCTGATCGTGGCACCGCCGCTGCTGCAGGAAGCGAGCGGCGCCATAGCCCGCAAGTTCAGCGGCGCGGCGCACCGCTCGGCGGGGCTCACGGCGGCGCTGCGCGAAATCAGCGCGGAACTCGGCTGCCCCTTCCTTGACGCCGGCGAGTTCGTGACCACCAGCTCCGTGGACGGCATCCATCTCGATGCCGACCAGCACCTGGTGCTGGGCAGGGCCATCGCTGCCCGTGTCGCGGCGCTGCCGCTCGCGCCCGTCGCTTGAGACGCGCCTTGTCAAATGTGCTGGCGCGGGCATCACTGCCGGCGCTGTCGCGCCTGGATCCCGAACTTGCGCATGATCTGGCGCTGACCGGCCTGCGGCTGCTGCGGCCGCTGTGGCGCGGCCCCGCGGCACCATCCGGACTCGCGGTGCGCTGCTGCGGGCTGGAATTCGCGCATCCGCTCGGCCTCGCCGCCGGCTTCGACAAGAATGCGGATTATCTCGACGCGCTCGGCGCCCTTGGCTTCAGTCACATCGAGGTCGGCACGGTCACCCCGCGCGCGCAGCCGGGCAACCCCAGGCCCCGGCTGTTCAGGATCCGCCATGCCCAGGCGCTCGTGAACCGCATGGGATTCAACAACAAGGGTGTCGATCACCTGGTCATGATGCTGGCGCGCAGCCGCTATCGGGGCGTGCGCGGCATCAGCATCGGCAAGAACTTCGACACGCCGATCGAACAGGCCGAGCGCGACTACGTCCACTGCCTTCGCAGGGTCTACCCCTACGCCGATTATGTGGCCGTCAACATCTCGTCGCCGAACACCGCGCGCCTGCGGGAGCTTCAGGACCAGGATGGCCTGCAGCGCATCGTCGGCGCCCTGCTCGAAGCCCGGCACGCATTGTCCCGGGAGTTCGGCAAACGCGTGCCGCTGCTGGTCAAGGTGGCGCCGAACCTCGATGCGGAGCAGGTTGCGGCGATAGCGCGGGCGCTGCGCCGCCTGCAGGTGGACGGCGTGATCGCAACCAACACCTCGACGGATCTGCGGGAATTCGCCGCCGCCCTGCCGCCGAACCAGCAGGGAGGGCTCAGTGGCGCACCGCTGCATCCACTGTCGATCGGCGTCATCAGGCAGCTGCGCTGCGCGCTGGGAGCGGACTTCCCGATCATCGGCGTCGGCGGCATCGTGGACGCCGCGAGCGCCATGGAAACGCTGCAGGCCGGCGCCAATCTGCTGCAGATCTACACCGGCTTCGCGCTGCAGGGCCATCTGCTGATCGGAAAAATCCTCGCTGCGCTGGCCGCCCAGGTCCATGATCGATCCGGCCCTCATAGCTGACTTCCAGCGCGACGGCGCGGTGGTTCTGCGCCGGCTGTTCAGCGCCGAAGCGATCGGATGGCTGCGCGAGGGCATCGACCGGAACCTGGCCAATCCGAGCCCGCGCGCGAAGGTCGCGAGTCCCGCCGATGACCCGGGTCGGTTCGTCGAGGATTTCTGCACCTGGCAGGTCAATCCCCACTACCGCCGGTTCATCTTCGGGACCCGCGTTGCCGAAGCGGCCGGCGAACTGATGCGAAGCAGCAGCGCCCGGCTGTATCACGATCACATGCTGACCAAGGAAGCCGGTACCCGGCAGCGCACGCCCTGGCACCAGGACCAGCCGTACTACAACGTCGAGGGCCGGCAGAACGTCAGTTTCTGGATACCGGTCGATGCGGTCAGTCGGGAATCCACGCTGGAATTCGTCGGCGGGTCTCATCATGGGCCATGGCTGATGCCGCGTTCGTTCATGGACGCCCAGGCTCGCTGGTTCCCGGCAGGCAGCCTCGCCGACCTGCCGGACGTCGACTCCAGCCGGCAGTCGTTGCCGATACTCGGGTGGGCACTGGAACCCGGCGATGCGGTGGCGTTTCACATGCTGACGCTGCATGCCGCGTCCGGTGCGCCGGGGCCGCGGCGCCGCCGCGTGTTCTCGGTGCGTTTTCTCGGCGATGATATCCGGCACGCGCCGCGCCGCTGGCGCACCTCGCCGGAATTCCCGGAGCTCGAGCAGCAGCTGCCGGCCGGCGCGCCCATGGACCATCCGCTGTTCCCGCTCCTGTGGCGGCGCCGGCAACCCGGCTAGGGAAACTCGACGACATAGCCGCGGGAACGCAGTTCATCGAGCAGGCCGGCGCGATCGAGCAGCAGATCGATATTGACCACGGCGAGCGTCACGGTGTTGCCGCGCATGTGTTCGTCAATGGCCGCGAGCCAGGCGCGCTCGACCTGGGCCAGAAGGTCGGCCGAGCCGGCATCCGAGACCAGCGCCGAGCGGCAGTCCATATCCTCCGGCGAATCCGGCAGCCGCTGCATCGCATCGATATCGCCGCGCGTCCAGGAGCTCGCCCTCTCGATCAGCCGCGGCAGCCCGATCTCGATCGTGCTCAACGCGGCGGCCATGCACTTGTTCTCGGTCGCAGCGGGCACCGTCTTCAGCACATCGAGGATGTCGCGCACGCCAGCCATCCTGACCTCCTCGATCCGGACGTCGTGCTTGTTCGCGAGCGAGCGCACCGCGGCGCCAAGATCGATGCGGGTCGAGAGGCCAGCCTGCCGGAACGCCGATTCCTCGATGAAGGCTGCGGCCAGAATCGGCCGGTACCGCTCCCATTTTTCCGGATCGCCCGCATAGCGGGCGCGCTGCGCCGCGAATCGGCGATACAGGTCCGGCGGCAGGACATCCTTCAGCCGGCGACCGCCGCTCACCATCAACAGATCGTGATGCGTCAGGAATATCCACAGGGCCCGGGCGAAGCCTATTTCCAGCGGCTTCGCGACCAGCACCGCGTCGGCGCCCGCGATCACCTGCTCGGCCTGCCGGGATCGCCACGTGATGCCCTTGGGCAGCGGCGACAGCGAGCCGAGGATCCACAGCTGCGCAGCCCCCCGGCGCACATGCCACATTCCGGGGCCGGATCGCTCTCCGGTAACGACGACTTCATCGAGTACATCGGGCGACGCGCCGGCATCCTGGCCACGGACCGGCGCAGGCGGCGACATCGCGAGGATCGCCGCCGCGAGCAGTCCCCCGGCCAGGAATCCTCTAGTTCCTGCCACCCGTCAGCGCCCGCAGTAGCTCGTAGTAGAACTCCAGGCCGTCGCGGAACGCGCCGATGCGCACGCGCTCGTCCCTGCCATGCCAGCGGATATCATTGCGGTCGTCGGCCACGCCGGAGACGCCATAGCTCGGCATATTGGCCTGCATGGTATAGATGCTGTCGGAAGCGCCGTTTTCCATCTCCGGTTCGACCGGAGTGCCCGGCCAGAGCCTGGCGCCGATCTCCTGCACCGCCCGCATCAGGTCGGCACGCAGCGGCGGCGGCGTCATCGCCGCCCGATCCGAACCATGATCATGGAGCAGGCCGGCGCTATCGCGGTAGCGGACGTTCAGCCGCGGATCATTGAACCGGCGCACCAGCTCGAGCCGGACCTCCTCCTGCGAATGGCCGGGCAGGATCCGGCAGTTCACGTTGACCTCGGCGCTCTGCGGCAGCGCGTTCGCGGCGTGCCCGCCACTCTGCAACGTCGGCGTGCAGGTCGTGTGCATCTTCGCGTTGAATATCGGGTCCTGCGACAGGCGCGCAATGGCGTCGGCGTCCGGGGGGGTTGCCAGCATTGCGCGCAGGTCGGCGGCCCGCGGCGCGCTCGCGGCATCCGCCAGCTGCACGAAATACGCGCGCGTCACGGCATTCAGCTCGAACGGAAACGGGCTCTTCTCCAGCGCGCCGAGCGCGCGGGCCACGCGATTGATCGGATTGTCAGGCGTCGGCAGCGAGCTGTGTCCGCCGCGGTCGGTCGCCATGACCTGGAAATCGGCATAGAGCTTTTCGGCGGCCTCGATCTCGATCGAGACGGTCTTGCCGGAGTCCGTGAAGACACCGCCGCCGTCCGGATTCAGCACATATTCGGCGTCGATCAGTTCGCGGTGATTCTTCAGCAGCCAGTCCACGCCGTTCGAATCGCCGCCTTCCTCGTCGGCCGTCAGCGCGAGGATGATGTCCCGGTCCGGCACGTAGCCTTCCTTCCTGAGCCGGATGAAATCGGTCACGATGATCGCATCGCTGATCTTCATGTCCTGCGTGCCGCGGCCATAGTAGTAGCCGTCCTTCTCGACGAACTGGAACGGGTCCGTGCTCCAGTCCTCGCGACGCGCCTCGACGACGTCGAGATGGCCGATGATCAGCATGGGCTTGCGCGCGGTGCGGGCCTTGCCGCGATAGCGCACCACCAGGTTTCCCTTGCGCGGATTCGGGCCGAGCAGGCTGATATCGCCGGCCGCGAAGCCTCCGTCGCGAAGCCGCTGCGCCATCGCCGCGGCGGCGACGGTCGTGCTGCCGGTCGAATCGGTCGTATTGGTCTCGATCAGTTCCCTGAAGATGTCGTGCCCGAGTTGCAGCGTGGCCGGGTCCGCGCCAACGGGTTTCGCGGCAGCTGCCGCGGCGAGGGCAGCCGCCAGCGCGGCGGCGACGACCGGATGCCAGCGGTGATGATTCACGGTGTCATGCCTCTTCCGTAGCGCAACGCGAACGGCACATTATGCACCTGCGTTCCCGCCGAATCAGCTGGCGATGGTATCTTATGCGCAAGCTGGGGCATGGGACCCCGAAGGGGAGTGGCAATGGCAAGAACTAGGCCCAAGTCGAAACCTGCGGTCAGCCGCTCACAGGCCGAAGCGGCCGTGCAGACACTGCTGCGCTGGGCAGGCGAGGACCCGCAACGCGAGGGACTGCGGGACACGCCGAAGCGCGTCGTCGACGCCTACGGCGACTGGTTTTCCGGCTATTCGATCGATCCCGGCGAATACATGCAGCGCACCTTCGAGGAAGTCCAGGGCTACGACGAGATGGTCGTGCTGCGCGATATCTCCTTCGAGTCGTTCTGCGAGCACCACATGGCGCCGATCATCGGCCGTGCGCACGTGGGTTATCTGCCCACGGACCGGGTCGTCGGCATCAGCAAGCTGGCGAGGGTCGTGGAAGGCTATGCCCGCCGCTTTCAGGTCCAGGAGAAGCTGACGGCGCAGATCGCCGAATGCATCGATGAGGTACTGAAGCCACGCGGTGTCGGGGTCGTCGTCGATGCCGTGCACCAGTGCATGACGACGCGCGGCGTGCACAAGCGCGGCGTTTCGATGGTGACCAGCAAGATGCTCGGGGCCTTCCGCAGCGATCCCAGAACGCGCGCCGAATTCCTGCACTTCATCAACATCGAACGCAAGATCGAGGTCTGATCCTTGTTTCAACAGCTGCAGGCCCTGAGCGAGGATCCGATCCTCGGACTCATGGCCAGATTCCGTGCGGACCCGGATCCGGACAAGGTCGATCTCGGCGTCGGGGTCTACCGGGACCTTAGCGGCAATACGCCGGTGCTGGACTGCGTTCGCCGGGCCGAGCGTGCGGTCATCGCCGAACAGACCACGAAGACGTATGTCGCCGCCGCCGGGCGCGCCGAATTCAACGATGCCGTGACGGACCTGGTTCTCGGGAACGGCCACCCCGCCGTCGCCGGGCGGCGCTGCGTGACCGTGCAGACGCCCGGCGGCTGCGGTGCGTTGCGCGTCGGCGCGGAATTGATCCGCGCGGCGGCGCCGGCCACCCGGGTGCATGTCAGCGACCCGAGCTGGGGAAACCACGTGCCCCTGCTGGGCAGTTCCGGATTGCGGCTCGAGCGCTATCCGTATTACGACGCGATGAGCCATCGGCCGCGATTCGCCGAAATGATCGAGCGGCTGGAACTGGCGTCGGCCGGCGACGTCGTATTGCTGCACGCGTGCTGCCACAATCCGACCGGCGCGGATCCCGGCGAGGCGCACTGGGACGAGCTGATCGGCGTGCTGCAGCGGCGACGTCTGGTGCCGTTCCTGGATCTCGCCTACCAGGGCTTCGGCGCGGGCCTGCAGGCCGATGTC
Organism: uncultured Gammaproteobacteria bacterium; assembly: GCA_963706815.1. GTDB lineage: Bacteria > Pseudomonadota > Gammaproteobacteria > Steroidobacterales > Steroidobacteraceae > Bog-1198. Next base: position 228,573 of record CAVPNS010000002.1, on the reverse strand, counting down.
GCGCAGGTGCGGCGCGTCATGGCACAGGTGCCCGAAGCGCTGCTGGCGGTGTCGTTCTCGAAGAACCTGGGCCTGTACCGCGAACGCGTCGGTGCCCTTGTCTGCAGCGCCGAAACCGCGGCCCGCGCCGACGCGATCAGATCCCATGTGCTGCAGATCGGGCGCAGCATCTACTCGATGCCGCCCGACCACGGCGCCGCGATCGCAGCTCGCATCTTCGGCGACGCGCAGCTGACCTCGTCATGGCACGCGGAGCTCGAGTCGATGCGCATGCGCATCGTCGGGATGCGCGCGCTGCTGGCCGAGCGCCTAAAGGCCGCGGGAGCCGCCGGTGATTTTGATTTCCTGCGCACGCAGCGGGGGATGTTCTCGCTGCTCGGCGCCAGCGGCGAACAGGTCGCCGAGTTGCGCGAAAAGCATCATGTGTACATGACCGCGGACAGCCGCATGAACCTGGCCGGCGTCAGCCCCGGCAACGTCGATCGCCTGGCCGCAGCCATTGCCGCCGTCCTGGCGATCGGCTAGGAACCCAGCGCGCTGCAGACCTCGTTGACCTCAGCCGCAAATTCCTGCAGCACCGCGACCGTCGTCGGCTCATCGAGCCCGAGGCGCAGCGCCGCCGGAGAATTGCGGATCGCCTCCTGCGCGCCGACCGGATCGGTCGAGAGCGGCGCCATCGAGATCGACACCGCCAGGATATCGCACAGGTCGGCCGTCTTGATCTTGCCGCGATCCATGTCATTCTGATCCCCGACCGCCTGCGAGACGGCTTCCGGGAAGTCCCAGTTCTCGAGAATCGACTTGCCGATCTGCGGATGCCACTCGGTCATGATCTGGTGCAGGGTCGCCGCATCATTGAGCAGTTCCGGCTTGTCGACCGCGCGGGTCAGCACGTACAGCTTGCCGATGCCGTGCATCATGCCGGTCAGCATCGCTTCCTCGGGACTGATCTTCGTGCACTTGCGGGCGAGCACCATCGAGAACGCCGCGACCAGCATGCTGCGCTCCCACAGGTCATCGAGGTCGTTCTTGATTGCCGTGAGTTTGTCGTTATAGCGCAGCTGCGACATCGCGAACGCGACGGAAGCACTGCGGACCATTTCATAGCCCATCCGGTTGATGGCCGTGCGCAACTCGGTGACGGCCTTGCCGGTCGAATTCAACGCAGCCGAATTGGCCATGCGCAGCAGTCGCGCCGTCAGCGCCGGCTCGGAGCCGACCACGCGCGCCACCTTCTCCAGCGGCACATCCGGGTCGGCCAGCACGCGCTGCACACGCACGACGATCTCGGGAAAGGACGGCAGGCTCAATTCGCCCGTCGAAAGCTCCGACGCCAGCGTCTGGACAAAACCGAACGCGATGGCGTTGGAATTGTTGCGCTGGATCTGGGTGGCGCTATCGGGCACTTCACCCGCCAGTGCGCGTTGCTGGGTGGTCGATCCGGTATTTGTCATATTGTGGTGTTCCAATCGCCGTAGTGCATGAAGCTCAGCTCTCCTGCCGCACCGGCGGGCGGCTCCTGAACCTATGCCGTGTTTCGCCGTTGCTGGTCTTTTCCGTGAAATTCCCGCGGCTGTAATCGGCGACTACGCGCCGCCAGAAGGCCACCGCCCCCGGGTTGCGCTGATATTGCAATATTTCCCAGTCGCCGGCAAACCGGTCAAAGATCAGCGTCGCCGCGCTGCGACCGGCCCCGCTGCGCCGGTACTGCTTGCGGATGAAAAATTCCGCCATGTAGAAATCGGGGAGTCTCTCGCCGGCGCCGGCCACCCGCGGACGCGTGACAAGCGCAAAGCCCACCGGATCGGGGCCTCTCAATATTACCAGCGGGTGGGCGTGCTCATTGGAGAACCAATTCGCAAATATCTCGTCTTGTTGCGGATTACCCGCGTCAATCAGCTTGTACAGACCGGTGTTGAGATCGGCCAGCGAGTCGACGTATTCGCCATACACGTACTCGATCCAGTGGCGATCTTTTTTCGAGTACTTGCAGTCCCGAATGCTGATCAGCACGACGACACCGGTTCGTCAGCGCCGCATAACACACGGCCCCGGAGAGCGCATTTGGCATGCGCCCTCCCGGGCCCGTGAGACGCCTGGCTTGTGGCGAATTACGGCTTCGCGGTGGACGCAGCCGTGCTCATGGCACCGGAAGCGGCACCCATGGCAGAAGAAGCGTCGGAGGAAGCCATTGCACCGGCGGAAGAAGCGTCCGATGCCATGGGGGCCGCAGCGGGCGGCGGAGTCGGTTCGGCGGCCGGTGCAGGAGCCTCGGTCTTGCTGCCGCAAGCACTGAGGACGAACGCAGCGGCAATCGCGCTAATAGCAAGTTTGGTCTTCATCTATCGATACCCCGAAAATATTTAGTGATTAAGGATCTGGCACACGGAATTGAATCTTGGGCCTTCGCCAAGAGGTCCCGGGGATTTTAGAGGGTTTTGCGTTAATTTCATACCTCTTTTGGCGCACAACGCCCGGGGCACGTTAAGCTTGGATTAAGAATATGGGCAGCTGACAGGAGATACAGTGGCAACTGACATTCTGGATGGGCTCTACGGGGACCATCTGCAGGCGCTCATGCGCCGCACCGACGGCGCGCTCGAAGCAAGCGGGTTCGACGCGCTCGTCGTGCATGCCGGAGCGGCGCCGACGCAATTCCTCGACGATCAGGACTACCCGTACAAGGTCAATCCGCATTTCAAGGCCTGGGTCCCGGTCACGGACAATCCGAACAGCGTGCTGGTCTACAGGCCCGGAAACAGGCCGTTGATACTGTTTCACCAGCCGGATGATTTCTGGCACAAGCCGGCAGCGCTGCCGCAGGCGGCGTGGACCGCGCTGGTGGACCTGCAGGCGCTGGCGCGGCCGGATGGCGCGAGCGCTCACTGGGCGAAGCTCGGCCGGGTGGCCCTGATCGGCCCCCCCGGGGCGTTTGCTGCGGCGGATGCCGGCGCGGTGAATCCTGCGGAGCTGCTCGGCCGGCTGCATTACGACCGAGCGGTGAAGACGGCTTACGAAATCGAATGCCTGCGACGCGCCAACGGTCTCGCGGCACTCGGTCATCGGGCCGCGCATGGCGCGTTCCGTGAAGGCGCATCCGAGTTCAGGGCCCACCTGCGCTACCTGGAAGCCTGCCAGCAGCGCGAACAGGACCTGCCCTACAACAATATCCTCGCCTACAACCGGAACGCGGCGATCCTGCACTACCAGTTCCTCGACTGCGTCGTGCCGCAGCCCCTGCACTCGTTCCTGATCGACGCCGGCGCGCAGTACCGCGGCTATGCGGCCGACGTCACGCGCACGTACGCATCGGCCGGCGGCCTGTTCGCGGACCTGATTGCCGAGCTCGACGGCGCGCAGCAGCGGCTATGCCGGGAAATCGTCGTGGGTTGCGATTACCGCGCGGTGCACCTGACGGCTCACCGCCAGCTGGGGGATGTGCTGCATCGCATCAAACTGATCGATGTACCCGGCCAGGAGGCGCTCGAGCTGGGCCTGACCAGCGTGTTCTTTCCGCACGGCATCGGGCACCTGCTCGGCCTGCAGGTCCACGATGTCGGCGGCGTGATGGGCAATGCAGCCGGGGACGAGGTTCGGCGTCCCGAAGGCCATCCGTATCTGCGCATGACGCGGATGCTCGAACCCGGCGTCGTCGTGACGGTTGAACCCGGCATTTATTTCATTGACACCCTGCTCGCGGCGGCGCGCGCCGACTCGCGTGGCAGGCACATCGACTGGACCCTGGTCGAGGCGCTGCGGCCGTACGGGGGCATTCGCATCGAGGACGACGTGGCAGCCACGGCGGAGGGTCCCCTGAACCTGACGCGCGACGCCTTTGCAGCGCTTGCCGCGTAGCCGGGCGCAAGCCGCATGCGCATATTGAAGGTTTCGGACGTCTATTTTCCGCGGGTCAACGGCGTATCGACGTCCATCGAGACGTTTCGCAACGACCTGATCGCGCTGGGCCACGAAGTCGTGCTGGTGGCGCCGCAGTACGTGCGCGCAGACGCCGGCTCCGCAGAGCCCGGGAACCCGTCCATTCTGCGCGTGGCTGCGCGCCGGGTGCCGCGGGATCCGGAGGATCGGCTCATGTCCTGGCGCTCGCTGACGCGGACGCTCGCCGCACTGGGCGCCCGGCGCTTCGATGTCGTGCACATCCATACGCCGTTCCTGGCGCATTATGCGGCGCTGCGCTTTGCGAAGGATTTCAGCGTGCCGGTGCTCGCGACCTATCACACGCTGTTCGAGGAATACCTGCACCACTACGTGCCCATCGTGCCGCGCGCGATTACCCGGCCCCTCGCGCGCCGCTTCAGCCGCTCCCAGTGCAACCAGCTGGACCAGATCATCGCGCCGTCGCGCGCGATGCACGACGCGCTGCGCGCCTACGGCATCACGCGCCCGATCGAGATCCTGCCGACCGGCCTGCCGCAGGACCAGTTCCGCCGCGGCGACGGCAGCGCGTTCCGCGCCCGCCACGGCATCGACGCCGACCGGCCCGTGCTGCTGTTCGTCGGGCGCACCGCCCATGAGAAGAACATCGGCTTCCTGCTGCAGATGCTGGTCGGCCTGCGCCGCAGCCGGCCGGAGGTGCTGCTGCTGATCGCCGGCGAAGGGCCGGCATCGGCGGACCTGCGCGCGACGGCCGCGCGACTGGGCCTAGGCGAGTCGGTGCGCTTCCTCGGATATTTCGACCGGCGCGGCGAGCTGCAGGACTGTTACCGGGCGGCGGACGTGTTCGTGTTCGCATCGCTGACCGAGACACAGGGGCTGGTGCTGCTGGAATCGATGGCGCAGGGCGTGCCCGTCGTCGCCATCCCGAAGATGGGGACCGTGGACATCCTCGCACCGCTGCGCGGCTGCCGCCACGCGCCGAACACGACCGATGGATTCGCCGCGACGGTCGATGCCCTGCTCGCCGACGGGCCGGCGCGCCGCGCGCTGGGCGCCGATGCCGGTGCGTACGCGCAGGAGTGGGCGTCGCGGAGCATGGCCCAGCGACTGGCACAGCTGTACCAGTCGCTGCTGCGGAAGGCCTAGCGGCCCTTCAGCGCGTCGCGGATCTCTTCGAGCAGCACTTCCTGGCGCGGCGGCGGCGGCGGTTCCGCATTTGCGGCAGCGGGCGCGGGCTTCTTGAGCTTGTTGATCGCGCGCAGCGACATGAAGATCACGAAGGCGATGATCACGAAATCGAATATCGTCTGCAGAAAGCTGCCGTACTTGACCAGGACCGGGGCCCCTTTCGGGTCGTTGCCCAGGCTGACCGCGAGGTCGGAGAAATTGACGCCGCCGATCAGCCTGCCAAGGATCGGCATGACCACGTCGCCGACCAGCGAGGAGACGATCTTGCCGAAGGCGGCGCCGACGATGACGCCGACCGCGAGGTCGACGACATTGCCCTTCATCGCAAATTCCTTGAATTCGCTAGCGATACTCATGACTCTGACAACCCCTTTTTGTTATTCAATCAATCCGCTGATCACGCCGCGGCCTTCGCTCTCGACCTGGCCCTGGGCTTTGCCGCGGCGGCATCGTCCGCCGGCGCGGCAGGCGCTGCCGCAGCTTCGACCAGCTGCATCAGGGCCATGTCGGCCGAGTCGCCCGGGCGCGGCTCCATCCTCAGGATCCGCGTATAGCCCCCGGCACGCGCCTTGAAGCGCGGCCCCAGGTCCGTGAACAGTTTTTCCACGATCGTCAGGTCCCGCAGTCGCGAAAACGCCAGCCGGCGCTTCGCCAGGGAGTCAACCTTGGCCAGCGTGATCAGCGGCTCGACGACGCGCCGCAGCTCCTTCGCCTTGGGCAGGGTCGTGCGGATCGTCTCGTGGCGCAGCAGCGACGTCGCCATGTTGCGAAGCATCGCGTGGCGGTGGGAGGAATTGCGCGATAACTGGCGACCGCTATTTCTGTGACGCATGTTCTTGGGACCTTCGCTGTCGTTACTTCAGATGCCGTCGCGCTCGTCGTCGCGCTTCAGGCCCGGAGGCGGCCAGTTGTCGATGCGCATGCCGAGCGTCAGGCCGTGGCTCTCCAGCACTTCCTTGATTTCCGTCAGCGACTTCTTGCCGAGGTTCGGCGTACGCAGCAGCTCGACTTCGGTGCGCTGGACCAGATCGCCGATGTAATGGATGTTCTCCGCCTTGAGGCAGTTCGCGCTGCGCACAGTGAGCTCGAGCTCGTCGACGGGGCGCAGCAGGATCGGGTCGAACTGCGTTTCAGCCGCCTTGGTCGTGGATTCGTCCTGGCCCTGCAGGTCGACGAACACGGACAGCTGGTCCTTCAGTATGCCGCCGGCCCGCCGGATCGCTTCCTCCGGATCGATCGTGCCGTTGGTCTCGATGTCCAGGATCAGCTTGTCGAGGTCGGTGCGCTGTTCTACGCGCGCGCTCTCGACGTTGTACGTCACCTTGCGCACCGGGCTGAACGACGCGTCCAGCTGCAGCTGTCCGATCGCCCGCGTCTGTTCCTCGAATGCGAGGCGCTGCGCAGCCGGCCGATAGCCGCGGCCGCGCTCGATCTTCAGCGACATCGACAGCTCGCCGGCCTTCGTCAGGTTGGCGATGACGAGTTCCGGGTTCAGGATCTCGATGTCGTGCTCGGCCGATATGTCGCCCGCGGTCACGGGCCCCGGGCCCTTCTTGTGCAGCCGCAGCTCGGTGACGTCGCGCGAATGCATGCGTATCGCGACCAGCTTGAGATTGAGCAGGATGTCGACGACGTCTTCCTGGACGCCCTCGATGGCCGTGTACTCGTGCAGCACGCCCTCGATCGCCACTTCCGTGATCGCCGCGCCGGGCAGCGAAGACAGCAGCACACGGCGCAGCGCGTTGCCGAGCGTATGGCCGAAACCGCGCTCGAACGGCTCGATCACGATGCGCGCATGGCGGGCGGACACGGGATGTACCTTGACGACCCGTGGTTTCAAGAATTCATTGATCGATCCCTGCATGGATATCACCTACCGTTAACTGACCGCACGCTACTTGGAGTACAACTCGACGACGAGACTCTCATTGATGTCCGGCAGGATTTCCTGGCGGTCCGGAACCGACTTCAGGATGCCCGACATCTTCTTGTCGTCCACTTCAACCCAATCGGGGAAGCCCACCTGCGCGGCAACCGCCAAGGCCGCCTGCACACGCGTCTGCTTCTTGGCCTTCTCGCGCAACACAATCACATCGCCGGCCTTGCACTGATACGAGGCGATGTTGACGAGCTTTTCGTTGACCGCAACGCCCTTGTGGCTGACCAGCTGGCGCGCCTCGGCGCGCGTGACGGCGAAGCCCATCCGGTAGACCACGTTGTCGAGGCGGCATTCGAGGAACTGCAGCAGGGTCTCACCGGTGGCGCCGGGACGTCCGGCCGCCTTCTGGTAATAGTTGCGGAACTGCCGCTCGAGCACGCCGTACATGCGGCGCAATTTTTGCTTCTCCCGGAGCTGCAGGCCGTATTCAGACAGCCGCTGCTTGCGCTCGCTCTTGACGCCGCCCGGCGGCACCTCCAGCTTGCACTTCGATTCCAGCGGCTTGGCGCCGCTCTTCAGGAACAGATCAGTGCCTTCGCGCCGCGACAGTTTGCACTTAGGACCAGTATATTTTGCCATTGCTAACCCTTGGATTTCAGACGCGACGCTTTTTCGGCGGACGGCAGCCGTTGTGCGGAATCGGCGTCACATCCTCGATGTTGGTGATCTTGAGGCCGCAGCCGTTCAGCGCACGTACCGCGGACTCGCGGCCCGGGCCGGGTCCCATCACCCGCACCTCGACGTTCTTCAGGCCATGCTCCTGCGCAGCCGTACCGGCCCGCTCCGCCGCGACCTGCGCTGCAAACGGCGTCGACTTGCGCGATCCGCGAAAGCCGCAGCCGCCCGACGTGGCCCAGGACAGCGTGTTGCCCTGGCGGTCGGTGATCGTGACGATCGTGTTGTTGAAGGACGCGTGGATGTGCGCAATGCCGTCGAGCACGTTCTTGCGCACCTTCTTGCGCGTCGGCTTTCCACCCGCAGCCGCCTGCTGTGCATTCGCCTGACCCGCATTCTGCTTTTGTTCAGCCATGGTTTGTCTCTTTTACTATGCCTTGCCCGGCGGCGCGTTCATCTTGACCGCCTGCTTGCGCGGGCCCTTGCGCGTGCGCGCGTTGGTGCGCGTCCGCTGGCCGCGCATCGGCAGCCCCTTGCGATGCCGCAGGCCGCGGTAGCAGCCGAGGTCCATGAGCCGCTTGATGTTCATGGACACCTCGCGCCGCAGGTCGCCCTCGACCGCGAACTTCGCCACCTGGGAACGCAGCGAGGCCACTTCGGCGTCGGTCAGATCCTTGACCTTTACGCTGCGCTTCACCCCGGCCGCATCGCATATGAGGCCCGCACGGCTGTTGCCGATGCCGAAAATATGGGTCAATCCGATGACGACATGCTTGTTCATCGGGATGTTGATGCCGGCGATACGCGCCATCTATTTCTCCCCCAAACGGACCACAATAGAGCACGCGAAAAAGCGCGCCACTTTATATGAAAACCCTCTCGAAATCAATTCTTTAGCTGCTGGCACCTGCATCACCTCAGCCCTGCCGCTGCTTGTGGCGCGGATCCGAGCAAATGATGTAGACGATGCCGCGGCGCCGCACGACTTTGCAGTTCTTGCAGATCTTCTTTACCGAAGGACGTACTTTCATTTCTTACTCCCGATGCCCCGCAGGCTGGCCTTTTTCATCAGGCCCTCGTACTGGTGCGACATCATGTGCGAAGTGGCCTGGGCGACGAAATCCATGACGCCGACCACGATGATCAGCAGCGAGGTGCCGCCGAACTGGAACGGAATGCCGGGGTTCGCCATGCGGATGATCTCCGGCAGCAGGCACACCGCCATGATGTACAGCCCGCCCCATAGCGTAAGGCGCGTCAGGACCTTGTCGAGGTAATCCCCGGTCTGCTGGCCCGGCCGTATGCCCGGTATGAACGCGCCGGCCTTCTTCAGGTTCTCGGCCGTATCGCGCGCGTCGTACACCAGCGCGACGTAGAAGAACGAAAAGCCGATGATCAGCAGCGCGAACAGGATCACGTGCAGCGGCTGGCCGTAGCCGAGCACGGCGGCCACCCGCTGCAGCGTGCGCTGGATGACGTTCGGGTTGGGGCTGTTGCCGAAGAACTGCGCGATCGTCGCCGGGAACACCAGCAGGCTGGAGGCGAAGATCGGCGGGATGACGCCGGCCATGTTGAGCTTGAACGGCAGGTGCGTCGTCTGCCCCTGCATCATCCGCCGGCCCATCTGGCGCTTCGCGTAGTTGACCTGGATCTTGCGCTGCGCCTTCTCGACGAACACGCAGAACAGCGTCACGAGGATCACCACGACCAGGATCAGCAGCACTATCAGCGGATTCATCTCGCCGGACCTGACCATCTCCAGCGTATTGCCGATGGCCCGCGGCAGGCCGGCGACGATGCCGGCGACGATGATCATCGTGATGCCGTTGCCTATGCCCCTTTCCGTGATCTGTTCGCCGAGCCACATCACGAACATCGTGCCCGTCGTGATCGACACGGTCGCGATGAACAGGAACTGCATGCCCGGATTCGGCACCAGGTGTCCGCCCGAATTCTGGATGGCGAGCGCCGCCCCGAAGCCCTGGAACGCCGCGAGACCCACGGTGCCGTAGCGCGTGTACTGCATCAGCTTGCGCCGCCCCGACTCGCCGTCCTTGCGGATCTGGTTCCACGGCGGATAGACCATAGAAGCCATCTGCACGATGATCGACGCGGTGATGTACGGCATCACATTCAGCGCAAAGATGCTGAAGCGCTGCAGCGCGCCGCCCGAAAACATGTTGAAGATTCCGAGCAGGGTGCCCTGCTGCGACGAGAAGAACGCCGCGAACCTGGCCGCGTCGATGCCCGGCACCGGAATGAACGTGCCGATCCGGTAAACGACGAGCGCGCCGAGAAGGAACACGAGACGCTTGCGCATTTCAGCGAAGCGTGTGATGTCCCCTAGTGCGGCAGCATTGGTGCTCGTGGTCGACACGTTGTCCTGATGTCCTGTGCTATGTCTCGAACCGGCCACCGGCCGATTCGACGGCGCTTTTCGCGCCCTTGGTTGCGGTGATGACCTTGTCCCTGATGACATAGGACTTGGCCAGCTTGCCGGACAGTATGATCTTGACGCGCTTGGTGCCTTCCGGGACCAGGTTCGCGCCGATCAGCACCTGCAGCGTCACTTCCGGCGCGCTCACGCGCGCCAGGTCGTCGAGCGTCAGTTCCGCCCGCGAAGCCTTCATTGCCGATCGGAAGCCGACCTTCGGCAGGCGCCGCTGCAGCGGCATCTGCCCGCCCTCGAAACCGACCTTGTGGTAGCCGCCCTTGCGCGCGCGCTGGCCCTTGACGCCGCGGCCGCAGGTCTTGCCCTGGCCGGCCGAGGCACCGCGGCCGACCCGCAGGTGCTCCCGCTTGCTGCCGGATGCCGGCTTGATCGTATTCAGTCGCATTAGCGCTTCTCCGAACCCGCCGAGGGTTCCACTTTGAGCATATGGCTCGCGGCATTTACCATGCCGCGGTTCGAGGGCGTATCCGCCACGACGACACTGTGCCCGATGCGGCGCAATCCGAGCCCGCGCGCGGAGTTCCGGATGTTCGCGAGCTGGCCCGCGAGGCTCCTGACGAGCGTGACCTTGAAGCTCTTGCCGCTCATGTCGCGCTGCCCACGATCTCGGCGACGGTCTTGCCGCGCTTCGCCGCGATGTCGTCGGGCGTGCGCAGTTTCGCGAGCGCATCCATCGTCGCGCGCACCACGTTGATCGGATTGCGCGAGCCGTAGCTCTTGGCGAGCACATTGCGCACTCCGGCGCACTCGAACACCGCGCGCATTCCGCCGCCGGCGATCACGCCGGTGCCGTCCGCGGCGGGCTGCATGTAGACGCGGGTCGTGCCGTGCCGGCCCTTGACCGCGTAAAACAACGTGTCGTTCTTCAGCGAGACGTTCACCAGGCTCTTGCGCGCCTGCATCATCGCCTTCGAGATCGCCACCGGCACCTCGCGTGCCTTGCCGTAGCCAAAGCCCACGCGGCCAGCCCCATCGCCAACGACGGTCAGTGCGGTGAAACCGAACTGTTTGCCGCCCTTGACGACCTTGGCGACGCGATTGACGGCAACCAGCTTCTCGAGCAGGTCATCGCCGGACATTGGTTTTTCTGTTCTTGCCATAGCAGCCTCAGACCTTCGGTTAGAACTCGAGACCCGCTTCGCGAGCGGCGTCTGCCAGCGCTTTGACGCGCCCGTGGTACATGAATCCGGAACGATCGAACGCGACCCTGGAGATGCCCTTCGCCTTGGCACGCTCGGCGATCGCGCGGCCAACCGCCTTCGCGGCCTCGATGTTGCCGGTCGTCTTCAGGTCGCCGCGCACGTCCTTCTGCAGCGTGGAGGCGGCAACCAGCACCTGATCGCCGCTGGGCGCCAGGATCTGCGCATAGATGTGCTGCGGCGTGCGATGCACGGACAGCCGCACCGCCGCGAGCTCCCTGATCTTGACGCGGCCGCGCAGTGCGCGCCGCAGGCGAATGTCGCGTTTGTCGAGTTTCATAAGGCCTACTTCTTCTTCGCTTCTTTGAGCGTGATCTTTTCGTCGCTGTACTTGACGCCCTTGCCCTTGTACGGCTCGGGCGGCCTGAAACCGCGGATTTCCGCCGCGGTCTGACCGACGCGCTGCCTGTCGATGCCCTTGACCAGGATTTCCGTCTGCGTAGGCGCCTCGATCGTGACGCCCTCGGGAATCGGGAAATTGATCAGGTGCGAATATCCCAGCGTCAGGCTCAGGGTCTTGCCCTGCACCGCGGCACGGTATCCGACGCCGACCAGCTCGAGCTTCTTCTCGTAGCCCCGGGTCACGCCGGTGACCATGTTCGCCAGATGCGCGCGCGTCGCACCGGCGATCGCGTCCAGGACCTGGCCGCCGGAGGTCGCTTCGATCGAGAGATGCTTGTCCTGCTGCACGACCTTGATGCCGTTCTTGATTGCCAGCGTCAGGGACCCCTTGGCCCCCTTCACCGTGACGACATCCGCGGCGATCGTCGCACTGACGCCCTGCGGAAGATCGACCGGCTTTTTTGCAACTCGAGACATGATGAAAACCCTTGCGATTGAGACGTCAGTTATTGGACGACGAAGAGCACTTCGCCGCCGGTGCCGGCGGCACGCGCCTGCGCATCGGTCATGATGCCCTTCGGCGTCGAAACGACGGCGACGCCAAGGCCGCCGAGCACCTTGGGCAACTCGTCCTTGCCGCGGTAGATGCGCAGTCCCGGCCGGCTGATGCGCTCGATCCGGTCGATCACCGGCCGCCCGTCGTGATACTTGAGCTCTATCGACAGCGTCGACCGCGCGCCCTGCGTCTCGACGCTGAAAGCGCCGATATAGCCCTCGTCCTTCAGCACCTTCAGGATCGCCGTCTTCAGCTTCGAGGTGCCCACGGCAACCGTGGGCTTGCCCGCGGCCTGCGCATTGCGGATACGGGTCAGCAGATCGGCGATAGGATCAGTCATGCTCATAGTGCGCGCCTCACCAGCTCGCCTTCGAAAGCCCAGGAATCTCACCGCGATTGGCTGCCTCGCGCAGCTTGGTGCGGGCCAGGCCGAACTTGCGGTACACGCCGCGCGATCGCCCCGTGATCGAGCAGCGGTTGCGCTGGCGCGTGGCGCCTGCATCGCGGGGCTGCTTCTGCAGTTCTACCTGCGCCGCTGCGCGCTCTTCCGCACCGGTTTTCGGGTTGCGGATGAGCTCCTTGAGCTCGGCGCGCCGGGAGGCAAATTTCTTTGCGACCTTCAGGCGGCGCTTCTCGCGCATGAGCATGTTCGTCTTTGCCATGGGCTGTTGACCTACTTGCGGAACGGGAAGTTGAATGCTTCTAACAACGCTCGACCCTGCTTGTCGTTGCCTGCCGAAGTCGAGATGGTGATGTCCATGCCACGGATCTGGTCGATCTGGTCGTACTGGATTTCCGGAAAAATGATCTGTTCCTTGACCCCGAGGCTGTAATTGCCGCGGCCGTCGAACGAGCGCGTGCTGATGCCGCGGAAATCGCGGATTCTCGGAATCGCGATGTTGACCAGGCGGTCCAGGAATTCGTACATGCGCGCCCCGCGCAGCGTGACCTTGCAGCCGATCGCCTGCCCGTCGCGCACCTTGAACGTCGCGACCGACTTCTTGGCCTTGGTCACGGCGGGCTTCTGGCCGGTGATCTTCGCCATGTCGGCGGTCGCGGCGTCGATGACCTTCTTGTCGGCCACGGCCTCGCCCACGCCCATGTTGACGGTGATCTTCAGGATCCGCGGTACCTGCATCGTGTTCTTCAAGCCGAGATTCTGCTTGAGTTCAGGCACGATCTTTTCGCGGTAAATTTTTTGCAGTCTTGCCATGTTGCTGTCACCCGGTCCTTATTTCGCGTCGATCATTTCGTTGTTCGACTTGAATATCCTGACCTTGCGGCCATCCTCGAGCTGCTTGAATCCGATGCGGTCCGCCTTCTTCGTCGCCGGGTTGTACACGGCCACGTTGGAGATGTGCAGCGGGGACTCGCGTTCGATGATGCCGCCCTGCTGGCCGATCTGCGGATTCGGCCGCTGGTGCTTCTTCGACATGTTGAGGCCCTCGACGCGCACGCGGTCGTCCGCGGACACCTCGATCACGGCGCCGCGGCGCCCCTTGTCACGACCTGCGATCACGATGACCGTGTCGCCTTTGCGAATTTTTTTCATGTTAAAGAACTTCGGGCGCCAGGGAGATGATTTTCATGAACTGGACGTTGCGCAGTTCGCGCGTCACGGGCCCGAAGATGCGGGTGCCGATCGGCTCGAGCTTGTTCGTCAGCAGCACCGCGGCATTCGTGTCGAAGCGGATCAGGGATCCGTCCGCGCGGCGTACGCCGCTCTTCGTGCGCACGACGACGGCGTCGTACACCTCGCCCTTCTTGACCTTGCCGCGCGGGATCGCGTCCTTGACGCTGACCTTGATGACGTCGCCAACCGCCGCGTAGCGGCGCTTGGAGCCGCCCAGTACCTTGATGCACATGAGCCGCTTGGCGCCGCTGTTGTCGGCTACATTGAGCATGGTTCGGAGCTGAATCATGTCGGTCCTTTATCTAGGCTTGCGCACGTTCGACGACGCGAACGAGCACCCAGGATTTGCGCTTGGACATCGGACGGCACGGCTTGATCGAGACGACGTCGCCTTCCTTGCAATCGTTGGTCTCGTCGTGCGCGAGCAGCTTGGTCGTTCGGCGGATGTACTTGCCGTAGGTCGGGTGCTTGACGAGCCGCTCGACCGACACCGCAATGGTCTTGTCCATCTTGGTGCTGACGACCTTGCCGGTCAGCAGCCGCTGACCCTGCGCCGGCGCGCTTCCCGTTGCCGCCACTTGAGTCTCGGTCGACATCACGCCTTACCTCCGCTCGCCTTGGTTTCGTCCGTCTTGACCTGCGCAAGCACCGTCTTCACGCGCGCAATATTCTTGCGCACCTTCGCGAACTGGTCCGGCTTCGCCGCCTGGCCCGTGGCCCGCGCCATGCGCAGGTTGAACTGCTCGCGGCGCAACTTGAGCAAATCCTCGCCGAGCGCCGCAGCGCCCTTGGCACGCAAATCCTTCGCTTTCATGAACGCACCTGACGCTTGACGAATGCCGTGGACACCGACAGCTTGGCGGCCGCCAGGCGAAACGCTTCGCGCGCCACTTCCTCGGTCATGCCCTCGACCTCGAACAGCACCTTGCCGGGCAGCACCCTGGCGACCCAGTATTCGACGTTGCCCTTGCCGCTGCCCATGCGCACTTCGAGCGGCTTCTGCGTGATCGGCACGTCCGGGAACACCCGGATCCAGATCTGCCCGCCGCGCTTGACGTGGCGCGATATGGCTCTGCGGGCCGCCTCGATTTCACGCGCGGTCATGCGGCAGCGGTCCGTCGCCTTCAGGCCGTACTCGCCGAACGCGACGAAATTGCCGCGCTGCGCGGAGCCCGCGATGCGGCCCTTGAATTGTTTGCGGAACTTGGTCCGCTTCGGTTGCATCATGTGTCTTTACCTGTCAGCCGGCAGCCGGCGCTGCCACTTCGGCCGCTTTCGCTGCGTCCGCCTCGTCCGGGAGCGCTTCCGCCGCCGGCTCGTCGAACACCTCGCCCTTGAACACCCAAACCTTGATGCCGATCACGCCGTAGGTGGTCTGCGCCTCGGCTAGCCCGTAGTCGATGTCGGCGCGGAACGTGTGCAGCGGCACGCGGCCCTCGCGCACCGTCTCGGTACGGGCGATCTCGGACCCGTTCAGGCGGCCGGAAATGCGCACCTTGATGCCGAGCGCGCCCGAACGCATCGTGTTCGTCACGGCACGCTTCATCGCACGCCGGAACATCACGCGCTTCTCGAGTTGCTGGGAGATGCCCTCGGCGACGAGCTTCGCGTCGAGTTCCGGCTTGCGGATCTCGGCGATGTTCAGGCGCACGTCCTGCATCGTCATGCCGAGAATCTTAGCCACGGCGGTGCGCAGCTTCTCGATGTCCTCGCCCTTCTTGCCGATCACGATTCCCGGCCGCGCCGTGTGAATCGTGATGTTGGCGCGGCGCGCCGCGCGCTCGATGTGGATCCGGCTGACCGATGCGTCCGCGAGCTTCTTGTTCAGGTACTCGCGCACCAGATAGTCGGTGTGGATGTTCGAGGCGAATGACTTCGTATGGGCATACCACTTCGACGACCAGTCGCGCGTGATGCCGAGGCGAATACCAATCGGATTTACTTTCTGGCCCATTAGGCGTCTCGCTTCCCGTCGGATACATGAACCTGGATGTGGCTGCTGCGCTTGGCGATGCGCACGCCTCGACCCTTGGCGCGAGCGTGAAAACGCTTCAACATCGGCGCCGGGTCCACTTCGACGCGCGTGACCTTCAGGTCGTCGACGTCGGCGTTAAAATTGTTGTAGGCATTGGCAATCGCGCTGTCGAGGACCTTCAGGACGATCTTCGCGCCCTTCTTGGGCATGAATTTCAGCGTGTTGACGGCCAGCGTCGCCGATTTGCCGCGGATGGTGTCGACCACCAGGCGGCATTTCTGCGGCGAGATGCGTGCGTAACGGAGAACCGCTTTGGTCTGCATGTCTTACTCCGCCGCCGAGACTTTCTTGTCACCGGAATGGGCCTTGAACGTGCGCGTGGGCGCAAACTCGCCCAGCTTGTGTCCGACCATGTTCTCCGACACCAGCACCGGCACGTGCAGGCGGCCGTTGTGCACGGCGATCGTCAGCCCGACCATGTCGGGAATGACCATCGAGCGGCGCGACCAGGTCTTGATCGGTCGGCGATCGTTTTTCTGGGCGGCAGTCTGCACCTTGCTGGCAAGGGGCAGATCGACGAACGGGCCTTTCTTTAGCGAACGAGGCACTGATGCTTCTCCAGTCGTTGACTACTGTCGTTTGTTATTTCTGCGCTGCACGATCATGCCGTCGGTGCGCTTGTTCCGACGGGTCTTCTTGCCCTTGGTCTGCAGGCCCCACGGGCTCACCGGATGCGGATTGCCCTGGCCGGACTTGCCCTCGCCTCCTCCATGAGGATGGTCGACCGGATTCATGACCACGCCGCGAACCGTCGGGCGAACTCCCAGCCAGCGCACGGCGCCGGCCTTGCCGAATACCCGCAGATTGTGCTCGTCGTTGCCGACTTCGCCGATCGTGGCGCGGCAGTCGACATGGATCCTGCGCATTTCGCCCGACTTCAGGCGCACGCTCGCGTAGACGCCCTCGCGCGCGGCGAACTGCGCCGAGCCGCCGGCGCTGCGCACCAGCTGGCCGCCCTTGCCGGCCTTCAGTTCGATGTTGTGCACGATGGAGCCGACCGGGATGTGCCGCAGCGGCAGCGCGTTGCCGGCCTTGATCGGCGCATCGGCGCCGGAACGGATCTCATCGCCGGCCTTCACGCCCTTCGGCGCGAGGATGTAGCGGCGCTCGCCGTCCTTGTACAGCACCAGCGCGAGGTGCGAAGTGCGGTTCGGATCGTATTCCAGGCGCTCGACGATGCCCGGAATGCCGTCCTTGTCGCGCTTGAAGTCGATGATGCGGTAGCGCTGCTTGTGACCCGCCGCCGATGTGGCGCGTGGTCGTCTGCCGCCCGAAGTGGTTGCGCGCGCCGGTCCGGTCCTTCTTGGTCGTCAGCGACGCGAGCGGCCCGCCCTTGTGCAGGTGCGAGCGGTCGATCTTGACGACGAAGCGCGTTCCCGGGGAAGTCGGCTTCATTTTGATCAGTGCCATGGCTCAGGTCCTTGACGAAGCGCTGCCGCCGGTGAAGTCGATCGACTGCCCGGTCGCCAGGCTCACGTAGGCTTTCTTGTAGCCGTTGCGCTTGCCGGCCACGTTCTTGAAGCGGCGCGTCTTGCCCGGCTTGTTCAGCAGGTTGACGCCCTCGACCTTGACCTCGAACATCAGCTCGACCGCTTCCTTGACTTCGCCCTTGGAGGCATCGTCGCGGACGCGGAATACGTACTGATTGGCCTTCTCCGTCACCATCGCCGATTTCTCGGAGACGTGCGGCTGGATCAGCACGGTCATCAGCCGTTCCTTGTTACCCATGCGCGCCTCCGAGACGCTGCTCGAGAAGCTTCAACGCGCCGACCGTCGCAACCACCTTGTCGTGCTTGACCAGGCTCAAGGGGTCCAGCGAGGCGACCGGCATCACTTCGACGTAGGGCACGTTGCGGGCCGCGAGGAACAGCTTCTCCTCGTACGCCTCGACGAGGATCAGCGCGCGCGTCGAGCCCGAGCTCCGCGAGTTGCGCGATCAGCAGCTTGGTCTTCGGCGCCTCCAGCTGCATCGACTCGACGGCGACGAGGCGGTCCTGGCGCGCCAGCTCGGACACCATCGACTGCATCGCGGCGCGATACATCTTGCGATTCACCTTCTGCGTGAAATCGCGCGGTCTCGCCGCGAACGTGCGGCCGCCGCCGACCCAGATCGGGCTGCGGATCGAACCGGCGCGCGCCTGGCCCGTGCCCTTCTGGCTCCACGGCTTCTTGCCGCCGCCGCGCACTTCGGCGCGCGTCTTCTGCGCCTTGGTGCCGGCGCGTCCTGCGGCCTGGTAGGCCGTTGACGACCTGGTGCACGAGACTCTCGTTGTAGGCGCGGCCGAAGGCGGCGTCCGACAACTGCGATCTCGCTGCCTGCGCTTGCATTTTTCAGCTGGAGCTTCATGGCGTCTACTTCTTGTCGGACTTCGCCGCGCGCCTTGGCGGCAGGAGCACCCTTGGCGGCGGGCGCCGGGGCCTTGTTCGGCATCAGTTTCTTGCGGCGCGTCTGCGCCCGGGCCTTGACCGAGGCCGCACGACCACGCGGCCGCCTTCGGCTCCGGGGACCGCGCCGCTGATCAGCAGCAGGTTGCGCGGCAGCGTCGATTTCGACGATGCGCAGGTTCTCGATCGTGCGGTTGCGCACGCCCATGTGGCCGGACATGCGCTTGCCCTTGAATACGCGGCCCGGAGTCTGGCGCTGGCCGATCGAGCCCGGCGCGCGGTGCGAGACCGAGTTGCCGTGCGTCTTCATGCCGCCGGCGAAATTATGGCGCTTCATCGTGCCGGCAAAGCCCTTGCCGACCGTGGTGCCGGTCACGTCGACGACCTGGCCGGCGGTGAACATGTCGACCTTCAGCTCGGCGCCGGGAACGAGCGCCTCGCCCTCGCCCTTGCCGAGGCGGAATTCTGCGATGCGTAGCCAGCGGCCACATTGGCCTTGGCGAAATGGCCCGCGAGCGCCTTGGGCACGCGCGAAGCCTTGCGGGCGCCGAACGTCACCTGGACGGCGCGATAGCCGTCGGTTTTTCGACTCTTGACCTGGGTGACCCGGTTCGGCAGCACCTCGACGACCGTGACAGGCACGGTAACGCCGGCGTCAGTGAATACCCGGGTCATGCCGCATTTGCGGCCAACCAGACCAATGGACATTTTCGATCCTCATAACGGCCGGGAACCCAGGTTCCGGCCCGCGTTGCAACAGATCGGCGGTTTGGACGCTCGAGACCCCAGGACCCTCTTGGCAGGTAACTGGCGTCGGCACCCACGCGCTCCGACCTCAAAATTGGACGGCGAAGTATATATGCTTGGGCAGCACTTTGCTACCCCCGATGGGCCGCAATGCGCCCCAACCCGGGCCCCTTGCCGGGGGCCGGGCCTTCAGTTCAGCTTGATCTGCACGTCGACGCCGGCCGGAAGCTCGAGCTTCATCAGCGCATCGACGGTCTTGTCGGTCGGATTCAGGATGTCCATCAGGCGCTTGTGCGTGCGGATCTCGAACTGGTCGCGCGCATCCTTGTCCCCGTGCGGGGACGTCAGCACCGTAAAACGCTCCATCTTGGTCGGCAGCGGCACGGGGCCCTTGACGGTCGCGCCGGTGCGCTTCGCGGTATCGACGATTTCCCGCGCCGACTTGTCGATCAGGCGATGATCGAACGCCTTCAGGCGGATACGAATGTTCTGATTGGCCATAAATAAAAGTTCCTAAGTTATCGGTCGGGGTCCGCTCCAGACCCCGTAAAAAGTTGCGCGAAGCGCATGAATACGATCAGGCGATCACCTTGGCCATTACCCCTGCGCCCACGGTCTTGGTCGCACGGTTCACGCTATCACCTTGGCCACCACGCCTGCGCCGACGGTCCTGCCGCCCTCGCGGATCGCAAAGCGCAGCCCCTGCTCCATCGCGATCGGCGCAATCAGCTCCACCACCATCTTGATGTTGTCCCCGGGCATCACCATCTCCGTGCCCGCCGGCAACTCCACCGCCCCCGTCACGTCCGTCGTGCGAAAGTAGAACTGCGGCCGGTACCCCTTGAAAAACGGCGTGTGCCGCCCCCCTCCTCCTTGGTCAGCACGTACACCTCGGCCTCAAACTTCGTGTGCGGCGTGATGCTCCCCGGCTTGCACAACACCTGCCCGCGCTCCACTTCCTCTCGCTTCGTGCCGCGCAGCAGCACCCCCACGTTGTCCCCCGCCTGCCCCTCGTCCAGCAGCTTGCGGAACATCTCCACGCCCGTGCAGGTCGTCTTCTGCGTCGCGCGAATCCCCACGATCTCCACCTCGTCGTTGACCTTCACGATCCCGCGCTCGATGCGCCCCGTCACCACCGTGCCGCGCCCCGAGATCGAAAACACGTCCTCCACCGGCATCAAAAATGGCTTGTCCATCGCCCGCTTCGGCACCGGGATGTACTCGTCCAGCGCCTCCACCAGCTTGATCACCGAGGGCACCCCGATCTCGCTCTTGTCCCCTTCCAGCGCCTTCAGCGCCGAACCCGTGATGATCGGCGTCTTGTCCCCGGGAAACTTGTACATCGTCAGCAGCTCGCGCACCTCCATCTCCACCAGCTCCAGCAGCTCCTTGTCGTCCACCATGTCCGCCTTGTTCATGAACACCACGATGTACGGCACGCCCACCTGGCGCGCCAGCAGTATGTGCTCGCGCGTCTGCGGCATCGGCCCGTCCGCCGCCGACACCACCAGTATCGCCCCGTCCATCTGCGCCGCACCCGTGATCATGTTCTTCACGTAGTCCGCGTGCCCCGGGCAGTCCACGTGCGCGTAGTGCCGCTTCTCGCTCTGGTACTCCACGTGCGCCGTCGCTATCGTGATCCCGCGCGCCTTCTCCTCCGGCGCCTTGTCGATCTGGTCGTACGCCTTGAACTCCCCGCCATACTTCTCCGCCATCACCTTCGTCAGCGCCGCCGTCAGCGTCGTCTTGCCATGGTCCACGTGCCCAATCGTCCCCACGTTCACGTGCGGCTTCGTTCGCTCAAACTTACCCTTCGACATGGCACACCCCTTGAATTGAAATTGACACGGTTTCTAAGGTCCTGTTAAGAAGCTTTCTTGATGATGGCGTCGGCGATGTTCGCCGGGCACTTCCATGTACTTGGCGAATTCCATCGTGAATGTCGCGCGCCCCTGGCTCATCGAGCGCATGGTGGTCGCGTACTGGAACATCTCGGCCAGCGGCACTTCGGCCGTGACGACCTTGCCGGACGGCGAATCCTCCATGCCCATGATCTGGCCGCGGCGGCGGTTCAGGTCGCCGATCGACATCGCCCATAGTAATCCTCCGGCGTCACCACCTCGACCTTCATGATCGGCTCGAGCAGCACCGGCTTGGCCTTGCGGAAGCCGTCCTTGAAGCCCATCGAGCCGGCGATCTTGAACGCCATTTCGTTCGAATCGACGTCGTGGTACGAGCCGTCGAACAGCGTGACCTTGACGTCCACCACCGGGTAGCCGGCGATGACGCCGGTCTCGCAGCGCTTCCTTGACGCCCTTGTCGACGGCCGGGATGAACTCGCGCGGCACGGCGCCGCCGACGATCGCCGTTGACGAACTCGTAGCCCTTGCCCGGCTCGTTCGGCTCGATCTTCAGCCACACGTGGCCGTACTGGCCGCGGCCGCCGGACTGGCTCGACGAACTTGCCTTCGGATTCCACCGTGCCGCGGATGGTCTCGCGGTAGGCCACCTGCGGCTTGCCGACGTTGGCTTCGACCTTGAATTCGCGCTTCATGCGATCGACGATGATTTCCAGGTGCAGCTCGCCCATGCCGGAAATGATCGTCTGCCCCGACTCCTCATCGGTGTGCACGCGGAACGACGGGTCTTCCTTGGCCAGGCGCTGCAGCGCGACGCCCATCTTTTCCTGGTCGGCCTTGGTCTTGCGGCTCGACGGCGACCGAAATCACCGGCATCCGGGAATATCCATCTTCTCGAGCGTGATGACCTTGTCCGGGTCGCACAGCGTATCGCCGGTGGTCACGTCCTTCAGGCCCACGGCGGCGGCGATGTCGCCGGCGCGCACTTCCTTGATCTCGGTGCGCTCGTTGGCGTGCATCTGCAGCAGCCGGCCGATGCGCTCCTTCGTGCCCTTGGTCGGCACGTACACCGTGTCGCCCGAATTCAGCGTGCCGGAATAGACGCGGAAGAAGGTCAGGTTGCCGACGAACGGGTCGTTCAGGATCTTGAACGCCAGCGCCGCGAACGGCTCGTCGTCGTCGGCCTTGCGCGTGATCGGCTCGCCGTCGCTCGTCGATGCCCTTGACCGGCGGCATCTCCGACCGGCGAGGGCATGTACTCGATCGATCGCGTCCAGCAGCGCCTGCACGCCCTTGTTCTTGAACGCCGAGCCGCACATGCACGAGCACGATCTCGTTCTTGAGCGCGCGCGCGCGCAGGCCGCGCTTGATCTCGTCGTCGGACAGCTCGCCGGTCTCCAGATACTTGTTCAGCAGCTGCCTCGTCGCCCTCGGCCGCCGCCTCGATCATCTTGGCGCGCCACTCCTGCGCACTCCGCCCGCATGCTCGGCGGGGATCTCGCGGTACTCGAACTTCATGCCCTGGGTTTCCATGTCCCAGTAGATCGCCTTCATCTTGACCAGGTCGACCACGCCCTCGAAACTCGTCCTCGGCGCCGATCGGCAGCTGGATCGGCACCGGATTGCCGCGCAGGCGCGTGCGGATCTGATCGACGCAGCGCAGGAAATTCGCGCCCGCGCGGTCCATCTTGTTGACGAACGCGATGCGCGGCACGCCGTACTTGTTCATCTGCCGCCACACCGTCTCGGACTGCGGCTGCACGCCGGACACCGCGCAGAACAGCGCCACGGCGCCGATCCAGCACGCGCAGGCGAGCGCTCCACCTCGATCGTGAAGTCGACGTGCCCCGGGGTGTCGATGATGTTGATGCGGTGCTCGGGGAAGCTCTTGTCCATCCCCTTCCAGAAGCAGGTGGTCGCCGCGGAGGTGATCGTGATGCCGCGCTCCTGCTCCTGCTCCATGTAGTCCATCACGGCGGCGCCGTCGTGCACCTCGCCGATCTTGTGCGACACGCCGGTGTAGAACAGGATGCGCTCGGTCGTGGTCGTCTTCCCGGCGTCGATGTGCGCGGAGATGCCGATGTTCCGATAGCGCTCGATGGGCGTAGTGCGTGCCACGATCAGTCCTCAAAGCGTGACGGCGCCTGAATCGCGCCGGCGCGCTTACCAGCGGTAGTGCGCGAACGCCTTGTTGGCCTCGGCCATGCGGTGCGTGTCTTCGCGCTTGCGCACGGCGGCGCCGCGGTTCTCGGCGGCATCCATCAGTTCGTGCGCCAGGCGGATGCGCCATCGATTTCTCGCTGCGGTCGCGCGCCGCCTCGATGACCCAGCGCATCGCCAGCGTCTGGCGGCGACTGGCGCGAACTTCGACCGGCACCTGGTAGGTCGCGCCGCCGACGCGGCGCGACTTGACCTCGACCACCGGCTTGACGTTGTCCAGCGCCTGCTGACAGCACGCTCGATCGCCTCGCCGCCCGGCGCGGCCGGTCTTCTCGCGCGATGCGGTCGATGGCGCCGTAGAGGATGTGCTCGGCGGCGGACTTCTTGCCGCTCTCCATGACCACGTTCATGAACTTGGCCAGCATGTCGTTGTTGAACTTCGGATCCGGCAGGATGGTGCGGATGCGGGGCTGCTGCTCGACGGGACATGGTGCTATACCTCGTTATTTCTTCGGCCGCTTGGCGCCGTACTTGGAGCGGCCCTGCTTGCGGTCGCTGACGCCGGCGCAATCGAGCGTGCCGCGCACCGTGTGATAGCGCACGCCCGGCAGATCCTTGACGCGGCCGCCGCGGATCAGCACCACCGAGTGCTCCTGCAGGTTGTGGCCTTCGCCGCCGATGTAGCTGCGAGACCTCGTAGCCGTTGGTCAGGCGCACGCGGCAGACCTTGCGCAGCG
Organism: uncultured Gammaproteobacteria bacterium; assembly: GCA_963706815.1. Taxonomy (GTDB): domain Bacteria; phylum Pseudomonadota; class Gammaproteobacteria; order Steroidobacterales; family Steroidobacteraceae; genus Bog-1198. Next base: position 204,832 of record CAVPNS010000002.1, on the reverse strand, counting down.
CCGAGTTCGGCTTCTTCGGCGTCGTGGTGTAGACGCGCGTGCAGACGCCGCGCTTCTGCGGCGAGGCGCCGAGCGCCGGCACCTTGGATTTCCAGGCCGGCTCGTTGCGGCCCGTGCGGATCAATTGAGTCGTCGTCGCCATAAATACCTTTATGAAGGCCAGCCCGCCTGCGGTGGCCCTGGGTGAAAAAACCGGTTGACGCGGGGCTCTAATGCCCGGCGACAAAGGCCGGCGATTGTAGGAACCCGGGCCCTGAGTGTCAAGGCAAAACCCCGACGGCAGCCCGTATTGTTGCAGTGCGTCAACGCATGGTGGGCATGACAAATGCCGCATCGCCCGCCGCAGGCGCCGGCCAGCGCTGGGTGACGCTCTTGAGGCGCGTGTAGAAACGCACCCCTTCGGCCCCGTAGATGTGATGGTCCCCGAACAGGGACTGGCGCCAGCCGCCGAAGCTGTAAAACGCCATGGGCACCGGGATCGCGACATTGACGCCCACCATGCCGACCTCGATCTTCTGCGCGAAGGTGCGCGCCGCATCGCCGCTGCGGGTAAACACCGCAACGCCATTGGCGAATGCGTGCGCATTGATCAGCTCGATCGACGCCTGCAGCGACGGCACCCGCACCACGCACAGCACCGGCCCGAAGATCTCCTCGCGGTAGATGCGCATCGGCGGCTTGACGTCGTCGAACAGCGTCGCGCCCAGGTAATAACCCGTCCTTGTCCGCCAACCCCGCCGCCTTGCGCCCGTCGACGACCAGGCGCGCGCCCTCGCGCGCGCCGATGTCGATATAGCCGGCGACGCGCTCGCGATGCGCCGCCGTCACGAGCGGGCCCATCTCGGTCGCCGGGTCATCCGGCGCGCCGACCTTGAGCGTCGCGATTCTCGCAGTCACGCGTTCGACGCAGGCGATCCGCGACATCATCGCCAACCGCGACCGCAACCGAAATCGCCATGCAACGCTCGCCCGCCGAGCCGTAGGCCGCGCCGACCAGCGCCTCGACGGTCTGGTCCAGTCCGCATCCGGCATGATCACCATGTGGTTCTTGGCGCCGCCGAGGGCCTGCACGCGCTTGCCCGACGCGGTGCCGTCCAGGTAGACGCGCCTGGCGATCGGCGTGGAGCCGACGAAACTGATCGCCGCGACGTCCGGATGTTCCAGCAGCGCATCGACCGCCGCCTTGTCGCCGTTGACGACGTTGAAGACGCCGTCCGGCAGGCCCGCCTCGTGCAGCAGTTCCGCGAGGCGCATCGGCGCCGACGGATCGCGCTCGGAGGGCTTCAGCACGAAGGTGTTGCCGCAGGCGAGCGCCATCGGGAACATCCACATCGGCACCATGATCGGGAAATTGAACGGCGTGATGCCCGCCGCGACGCCCAGCGGCTGGCGCAGGCTGAACACGTCGACGCCGGTGCCGACGTTGTCGCTGAATTCCCCCTTCAGCAGGTGCGGTGCACCGCAGGCGAACTCGACGACTTCGAGGCCGCGGGTCACTTCGCCGCGCGCATCACTGACGGTCTTGCCGTGCTCGCGCGACAGCAGGCGCGCCAGCTCGTCGGCGTGCTCCTCGACCAGTTCCTTGAAGCGCGACAGGATGCGCGCGCGGCGCAGCGCCGGGGTTGCCGCCCAGGCCGGGAACGCCGCGGCCGCGGCGCGCACCGCGGCATCGACATCGGCGCTCTCGGCGAGCGCCACGCGGGCGATCACGCGGCCGGAAGCCGGGTTGAAGACCTCGGCCGTGCGGGTTGCCGCGGGTGATACGCGCTGCCCACCGATCCAGTGGCTGACCGTGGGGACGAGATCGACGACGGGGTTGGTGCTCATGATGATCCGAATTCTCCGCGATGACCCGCAGCGGTACAAGTCTCGGCGGCTCAGGCCCGGGCGGAAACGCGCGGCATTACCTGATGTATCAGCCAGTTACGGATTTCCAGCAATCGCGTCGCCGCATCGGTGATTCCGGCCCCGATGCCCAGCTTCCACACCAGCGCAGGCTGGTTCGGGTCAGCCTGCAGCCGGCGCATATCGGCGGCGAACTCGTGCAGCGCCGCCTCATCGTCGAATATCTTCTCCTCGACCAGGCGCATGCCATAGCGTTCGGCCACCGCACCGATGTCGATCGGGTCGTACTCCGGGTGATACTGCACGCCCCAGAACGTGCCGCGACGGCAGGTAAAGGCTGCCGCCTGCAGGCTCATGTCGTTGTGCGCAAGTACGACGGCACCGGCGGGCAGCACATCTATCGCATCCAGGTGGATCGTGGGCGCTTCGAATACCGTGGGCTTGCCTTCGTACAGGGCGTGCCCACGGCCGCTCTCGGTGAGCTGGATGCGCCGTGCGAAGCCGAATTCGCGCCCCCTCGGGTTGCGATGCACGCTGCCGCCGGCCGCGGTCACCGCGACCTGCAGTCCCCAGCAGCTGCCGAAAAACGGCACGCCCGCGCTGAACACCGCCTGCACCAGCGCGATCTGCCGCTCGACCGGGTCGCCGCCATGGTAGATATTGAGCGCGGAGCCGGTCATCGTCACGCCATCGTAGTCGCCAAGCGCGACGCCGGCGGGGAGCTCTATGTCGGTATCGGCCGGGCACACGATATCGGCCGCCATACCCGGATCCAGCCGCCCGAGCACCCGCACGTAGCCTTCTCCGGTGTCATAACCCAGTGCCGCGCGCAGCCGCGCGCGCACCGCGGCGAGGTTGCCGTCGATCACCAGGATGCGGGCCGCGCGCCCCGGCATCTAGGGCTCCCGGAGCCTGCCCGCGACCGCCGCCCGGAAGATTCCCTCGAGCGCAGCCGCGTCCACCGGGACCGGGTTGCCGCCGGCCGAAGGATCGATCGCCGCCTCGCGGCCGATCAGCGCTGCCTGGTCGGCCGTGACGCCGATTTCCGCGAGCGTATGCGGTATGCCGAGCTCATGGCGCAACCCGACGACCCAGGAGAGCAGGCCGTCGAAGCCCGGCTGCGGCAATGCGAGGTTGCGCGCGATGATGCCGCACTTCGCTTCGATCGCGGCCCGGTTGAACACCATCACGTAAGGCAGTATCACCGCGTTGGTCAGTCCGTGGTGCGTCGCGTAGAACGATCCCACCGGGTGGGCGATTGCATGGACCGCGCCCAGGCCCTTCTGGAAGGCGGTCGCGCCCATCGCGGCCGCGGCGAGCATGTAGGCACGCGCTTCGATGTCGCCGCCGTTGGCGCAGGCGCGCGGCAGGTGGGTCGCGATGATGCGCAGCCCTTCGAGCGCGACGCCGTCGGCGAGCGGGTGGAATCCGGGCGCGCAGAAGGCTTCGAAGCAATGCACGAACGCATCCATGCCGGTCGCCGCCGTCACTGCGCGCGGCAGGCCGACCGTCAGTTCCGCGTCGAGGATCACGATGCGCGGCATCATCAGCGGATGGAAAATGATCTTCTTCTGGTGCGTCTGCTCGTTCAGTATGACGCCTGCACGTCCCACCTCGGAGCCCGTGCCCGCGGTCGTCGGAACCGCGACGACCGGTGCAATGCCGGCCGGATTGGCCCGCGTCCAGTAATCGCCGATGTCCTCGAAGTCCCACAGCGGCAGCGTCTGCCCCGACATGAACGCGATGGTCTTGCCCGTGTCGAGCGCCGCGCCGCCGCCGATCGCAACGACGCCGTCGTGCCGTCCGGCGCGGTACACGCCAAGGCCCGCCTCGACGTGCGCGGCAGTCGGATTGCCCTTCACCCCGCTGAACACCGGTGCCTGCAGCAGATCGGCCGCCCGCCGGATCATCGGCGCGTCCCGCAGGCCTTCGTCGGTGACGATCAAGGGTCGCCTGAGCTCCGTGCGCTGGCACGCGAGCGGCAGTTCGGCGAGGCGCCCGGGGCCTGCCCAGACCGTGGTCGGATAATTCCAGTTGCCTTTCAGAATCATGTTCATGCCGGAATCCGGAAGTGATAGGACTTGGGCCGCGTGAGTTGCTCGAAGCCGACGCGTGACAGCGTGCACCCGCGCCCCGATTGCTTGACGCCCGTCCAGGCCAGCGCCGGATCGAGGTAATCGCAGCGATTGAGGAACACCGTGCCCGTCTCGAGCTGGTCGGCGATGCCCTCCGCCGCGCCGGCGTCGGCGGAAAAAATCGCGGCGGTCAGGCCGAAATCGCTGTCGTTCATCAGGCGCACGGCCTCGGCATCGGAGTCGACCCGCATGATGCCAATGGCGGGACCGAATGTCTCGTCATGCATGATCGACATCGCATGACTGACATCGACGAGCACCTGCGGCGCCATGTAGGGCGTGCCGGCAGAGGCATGGCCGAAGCGCTTCAGGTCGATCAGCTGTCGGGCGCCGTCGCGCACCGCGGCAGCGACCTGCGCGCGCACGGCATCGGCCGCCGAGGTCCGCACCACCGGCCCGAGCGTCGTCTCCGGATCCAGCGGCGATCCGAGACGATACTGGTGAGTCAGCGCGACCACGCCCTCGACGAACGCGGCATATTTCTGCCGCGCAACGTAGATCCGCTTGATGCCGCAGCAGGACTGGCCGGCGTTGTAGAACGCACCGTCGGTCAGCGTCTCGATCGCCTGTTCGAGGTTCGCGTCACCGCGTACGTAGGCCGGATCCTTGCCGCCGAGCTCGAGGCCGGACGTCGCGAACCCGGCGGCCGTCGCCTGCACGACCGCCTGGCCGCCGGCAACCGAACCGGTGAAACACACGTTCGCGACCCTGCGGTCGGCCAGCAGCCGGGAAGTCGCCGCATGGGACAGGTGCAGGTACTGGAATACGCCCGGCGGCAGGCCGGCCGCGGCAAACGCCGCGGCAAAGCGCTCGGCGCACAGCGGTGTCTGGTGAGAATGCTTGAGCACGACCGAGTTGCCGGCGATCAGTGCCGGCAGCACCGCATTCACCGCCGTCAGATACGGGTAATTCCACGGCGCGACGACCGCGACGACGCCCAGCGGGACGCGCTTGATCTGGCGCCGGAAGCCGGCCTTTGCCTCGGGCACGACCGGCGCCAGCGCATCCGCCGCAACGCCGAGCATGTAGCGTGAGCGCTCCTCGAAGCCGCGGACCTCGCCGGGCGAGTGGCGGATCGGCCGGCCCATCTGCCAGGTGATTTCGGCGGCGATCTCGGCGCCGTTCGCGACGAACGCGTCGACCGCGAGTCCAAGCATCGCGACGCGCTGCGCCAGCGGCAGCTGCGCCCACGCGCGCTGCGCGCGCACGGCAGCGTCCAGGCAGCGATCGATCGAGCTCCCGTCGGCCAGCGGGCGCTCGACGTAGATCCGGCCGTCGACCGGGCTCGTGGTTTTCTGCAGGTCAGTCACAGTCCGGTTCCAGTCAGATGATTTCGAAATAGCGCGCGAGTTCCCAGTCGGTTACCGCACGCCGGAATTCGCGCTCTTCCCATTGGCGCGTGGCGGCATGATGCTCGACAAAGGCGTCGCCGAACAGCCGGCGCGCCGGCTTCGAGGCGGCTAGGCGCTCCGCGGCCTCCCACAGCGTGCCCGGCAGCCTGCGTTCGGGCGGATGCTCGCGATCGTAGGCGTTGCCGACCACGGCTGCGTCGGGCTCCATGCGATGCTCGATGCCCCACAACCCGGAGCCGATCGCAGCGGCGAGCGCGATGTAGGGGTTGATGTCGGCGGCGGCGATCCGGTACTCGACGCGCTGGCTCGAGGCGCCGCCCCGGATGACCCGCAGGGCCGTCGTGCGATTCTCTACGCCCCAGGTCGCCGACGTCGGCGCCCAGTATCCGGGCACGAGCCGCGAATAGCTGTTCACGGTCGAGGCGACCATCGCCAGCACCTCGGGCATCAGCGCCTGCTGGCCGCCGATGAACCAGCGCATCTCGTCGGATACATCCGCAGCATTCTGCGGATCGTAGAACACGCTCGAGCCGTCCGGGCGCTGCATCGAGACATGCAGGTGCCCGCTCTGCCCGGGCAGTGTCTGCGACCACTTTGCCATGAACGTCGCCATCAGGCCGCGGCGCTGGCACAGCGCCTTCGTAAAGGTCTTGAACAGCGCCGCGCGGTCGGCCGCTTCGAGGGCCCCGGAGTACAACAGCGCCGCCTCGAGGACGCCGGGGCCGGTTTCCGTGTGCAGGCCCTCGATCGGGAATCGCATCGCCTGGCCGAGGTCCAGCAGCTCCTGGCAAAGCTCCGCGTTGACGGTACTGCGCAGCATCGAATAGCCGAAATTTCCGGGCGTCATCGTCTTCAGGTGCCGGTAGCCCTTCTGGCGAACCGATTCCGGCGTCTCCTCGAACATGAAGAATTCGAACTCCGCCGAGGCGCTGACCGCATAGCCCATGTCGCTGGCGCGCGCCAGCACGCGACGCAGCGTGGCGCGCGGACACACGGCCTCGGCCGCTCCCGCGAACTCGCCCAGCACAAGCAGCGTCTTCGGTTCGAAGGGTATGTCGCGGCGTGTTTCCGGCAACAGGCGCACGGCGGCGTCCGGATAGGCGGTATGCCAGCCGGTGAATTTCACGTTGTCGAACAGCTGGTCGTTCGAATCCCAGCCCAGCACGACATCGCAGAATCCGATGCCCTTCTCGAGTGCAGCGAGGAATTTTTCGCGGCGCAGGTACTTGCCGCGCAGGATTCCATCGCCGTCGAATACGCCAACCTTGATATGCTCGATCTGCCGGTCGCGTATCGACGCGGTCAGTGCGTTCAGTTCATCATTGCGGTTCAGGGGCATAGCGTCAGCCATCCGTCGACTCGTTCTTCAGATTCCAGCGTACCATTCGTAGCCGCGATCTTCCCAGAACCCGCCCTTGCCGTTGCCGATCAGATCCATGCGGTCGGTGATTTCGATCCGCATCAGGTATTTGGCGTGCTTGTAACCCAGTTGCCGTTCGACCCGCAGGCGCAATGGCGCGCCATTGCCGACCGGCAGGGGCTTGCCGTTTAGCGCATAGGCCAGCAGCGTCTGCGGGTGAAATGCGTCGACGAGGTCGATGGACTCGTAATAGCGCCCGGCGCGCTCGTCGCCGCCCTTGGCAGGCTCACCGCCGAGCGTATCGGCGCAGTGAAACACCGCATAGCGCGCCTCCGGCTTGAGTACGGCGGCGTGCAGCAGCATCCCCAGGGGCACGCCGGTCCAGCCGCCGATCGCACTCCAGCCCTCCACGCAGTCATGGCGCGTGATCTGCGTGCGCGCGGGCAGAGCGCGCAGGTCCGCAAGACTGTAGCTCGCGGGCCTCTCGACCAGCCCGTCGAGCCTGAGGCGCCAGTCGGCAAAATTGTTCTCGAGCAGTTGCAGGTATTCGGGATCCCGCGGGCTTATCGTGCCGTTGGGTCGAAACACCGGCGACACGTCCCGCGCCGTGAATTCGCGCGCCAGTGACGAGCGGCCCTGCAGCAGCCTCTGTACGCGCATCGTCAGCGTCTCGACGCCGTCGAGCTCGCGGCGGACGGCGGGTGATCGTCCCAGGCTGTCGCAGCCGGCGATGCCGAGCGCGCCGAAACTGAGCGCGCCGTGAATGATGAAGCGGCGTCGTGCGCAGATGATCTCGCTCATGGCTCACCCACCCGTCGTTATCCTGAAGCGGCCGGTGATCATCGATCGCAGCTCGTTCCAGACGCCGACCGCGAGCAGGGCCCCGAGGTGCGCGACGACGAACAGCAGGATCAGGTTCACCGCGATGAAATGCAGCGAACGCGCCGACTGCCGGCCGCCGAACAGCACCGTGAGGCCCGGAAGGACGGCGTCGAAGCCCGGCGACATCGTCAGCCCGGTCAGGATCACGAGCGGCGCGAGCACCAGCAGCACCGAAGCGTAGGCGATCTTCTGCAGCGAGTTGTAGTGCCGTGCCGCCTCGCCGCGCGGAAACTGCAGCTTCAGGTGGTGCCACAGCTCGGTCGCGAGGTGCCGCGGAGCCAGCTCGGCGCGCGACGGGATCAGGTCACGCCACAGGTGCCGCGTGATCAGCGCGGCGATGAAGTACACGAGGCCGTTGAGCACCAGCAGCCAGGCGAAAAGGAAATGCCAGCGGCGCCCCGTAGCGAGGTCCCTGAAGCTCGGCAGCGTCAGCCATCCCGGGAACGTCATGCTCCCGCCATGATTGGCGATGTGAAACCAGACCCGGCCCGGCGGATAGCTCGACTCGCCCCAGTACAGCGTCGGGTGGGCACAGAGGATCTGCAGGCCGCTCATCAGCAGGCCCGTCATCGCGACCAGGTTGATCCAGTGGGTCAGCCGCGTGACGAGGCTGTGGCGCTTGAACGCGATCTCGCCGTCTACCATGCAATGCCCCCCGGTTATCCCCACGCGGCCGCCGCATCATATCAGCGCAGCTGCACGCCCTGCACGACGCCCGGATCAGCGGCCGGGCCCGGCCACTTCGCGGCGCACGACGCCTCCGCCGGCATGCCGCGCGTGACCGGCTGCCCGGGTGCCGCGGGCCGGACTGTTCGCCCCGCGCGCCCGGATCGGTGGGCCTGAATTTCCCTGAAGACATCCTCCAGGCGGTTCAGCGCCTCCAGCAACAGCGGCATCGGGATATCAAGCGCCGGTTCGATGCGTATGGTCCGTGCCTTCGAATACGTTCCGGCGACCAGGACCCCGCGTCGGAACAGCGCCGCGGCGCACTCGTAGCCGATCGCGTCGGACGGGAACTCCATGCCGATGAGCAGCCCCCTGCCGCGACTGCCCGACAATACGTCCGGATAGCGGGCGCGCAGCGCGGCCAGTTCCTGCAGAAGAACCTCGCCTTTCGCGGCGGCCTGGCCGGCCAGATCCTCTTCCAGCATTGCCGTGATCGCCGCGATGCCCGCGGCGCACGCGATGGGGTTGCCGCCGAACGTGGTCGAATGGATGACCGGGTTCGGGACCAGCACCTCCCATATCTTCGCCGTCGAGACGAACGCGGACAGCGGCATCACGCCGCCGCCGAGGGCCTTGCCGAGGCACATGATATCGGGCACGACTTCGTCATGATCGACGCCCCAGACCTTGCCGGTTCGGCCCATGCCGGTTTGTATCTCATCGGCGATCAGCAGGGCGCCGTACCGGTCGCACAGCTCGCGTGCCCGTGCCAGGTATCCCGGCGGCGGTACGACGGCACCGGCTTCGCCCTGGATGGGCTCGACCATGAACGCGGCTATCGGCGTGCCGACGGCCTCGGCCTTGGCAAATTCGGCCTCCAGCGCGCCGGCATCCCCATACGGCGCGAACCTGACGTCCTGCAACCCGCCTCGAAACGGCTCGCGAAACGTGGCCTTGCCCATGAGCGACAGTGAACCCAGGGATTTCCCGTGAAAACCGCCCAGCGTCGACAGGAACGTGTTGCGGCCGGTGTACAGGCGCGCCAGCTTGATTGCACCCTCGACGGCGTCGGTGCCGTTGTTGATGAAGAAGCTGCACATCAGGTCACCCGGCGTGATGTCGGCGATCAACTTTGCGAGCGCCGCACGCCACGGCTCGAGCAGTTCCTGGCTGTTCAAGGCCATGCGGCGCATCTGGTCGCTGACCGCCTTGACGATGCGCGGATGATTGATCCCCGCGCTGAAGATTCCGTAGCCGCCCAGGCAGTCGATGTATTCGCGCCCGAGCAGGTCCTTGACGATCGATCCGCTTCCGGCCCACTCGAGCGCCGCGAACTGGCCGGCCTCGGTGACCGACTTGCGATACGTGATGAAGCCCCGGTTGACGTGTTTCTCGTATGAATCCACTGTTTCGCCGATGAAGGCGCGCATCTCGGACTCGCTCATCGGCTTGCCGCCGATGAGATCGAGATAGCGACGCGAGCTGGCCAGAACGGCCGGTGTCGACAGACGCATAAATCCTGCTCCTGCTCTATCCTTCACTCGAGGAAGGATCTTGTGCTCGATCGCCGCCTGCGCGGCACCAATGCAAGTCTTTAAGCCAGTGGCTTGAGCAAGATCTGTCGGCCGGACAACGCGATGTCGGGACCTTCGAGGCGGACCCGCGCGGCAGCGCGATCGTTGACGTGCGGGGTAAGGAACTCGGCAACGGAACACGCGAGGCGAATTCCGATCGACTCGAAGAAGACGCTGCGTGGTATGGAGGAGTTGGCAGCCATATTTACTTAATGCGTTCGGTCGCTTCCCGATCCCCTGGGAGCGCCAGACCCGCGGGAATCAATATAGGACGGGGCAGTCCGCCCGTCAAATCGGCGGTCGGCCATCGACGTTCGCGCCACCGCACGGCATCAATAAGCGACATATACGCCGTAGACCGGCGGCGTCAGCTTCGCGTATGCGCCCGCAGCGGGGCCAATGGAACCGCCGGTGACGTCGTACTCGAGCAGCCCGTTGTCCGCGGCCACGAAGACCTCGCCGAACGACGAACACGAAATCGCGTGCGGGTTCGTCACTGGCCCGGCGTAGTCCTGGCCGAGCGCCGAGCCTGTCGTCGTGTAGGTCTGGGCGGCACCGGCACCGGCGCCGCTTCGATTGCCGATGAATCCCACCGGAACGACATTGGCGGCGCTCGGCGGATTTCCAGAAGTCGCGCAATACGCGACGGCAACCGGATCGTCGACCGTCGCAAGGTTGCCCGGAGCTGCAAACTGCGTCGCCGGATTGATGGTCTGCGCCGGCGACAGGTTCTCAGTGAACTCCGAGATTTCGCCGGCGACGCTCTGTCCCAGGTAATTGGCAACCCACAACGTGTCGCTTGCAGAATCGAAGGCGATCGCGACGGGGTCAGGAGCAACGGCGCTGGCTATATATGCGCCATCCGCACCGTACTCGAATATATTGCCCGCGTAATCGGCGACATAAAACCGGGAATTGTGGGGATCATATGCAATGCCAACGGGACTCGCGAGGCCCGCGAAGGCGCCCGCCGGCAACACGGCCGGCTGCAGGGTCGATGAGTTGAAAGCGAGCACCCTGCCGCTCTGCGCCGGACCCACGGTGACGTAGACCGTACCATTGGCGAGCGCGATGCCGCCGCCATTGAGACCTCCGACCGGCGCGCCCAGCGAAACCTCGTTCAGATAATTGCCTGCCGAATCGTACGCGAACAGCGTATCGGTCGAATCGACGACGAACACCGCGGGCGGCGATTCCAGTGTGGTTGGCGGCGCAGCCGCATAGACACCGTAGATCGGCGCTTTAAGGGTCGCGAAGCCCTGATACGGCAAGGGTTCTTCAACCCCGATTCCCGGTGCGGATGTCGTCGAATACAGGTGCAGCCCGTCATTGGCGGCCACGTAGACGAGCCCGGTCGAAGAGCACGAGATGCTGTTGGGCAGGGCGGTCGCGCGCAGCTGCGGCGAAAACGCGGCAACTCGCGCACCGGCGTTCGTGTAGATTCCGCCTTCCGCGACACCGTTGTTGCTGTTGTCGGACATGAAGCCAACGGCGACGTAGGCCGCGCCGCTCGCCGCAGGCGGCGCACAATACCCGATCGAGTAAGGCAGCTCGGTCGTGGGCGATACCGGCGCCGGGAATGTCGATGCGGGGTTCAGGGTCTGGGCAAGCGTCCCGCCGCCGCTGTACTCGGCGACACCATAGGCCGGATTCGCGCCCGAACCGCCGGTGAAGTTCGCAATCCAGATCGTTCCATCGGTGGAATCGAAGGCGACGCCCGATGGCCCATAGGGTCCATACGTCGATTGGCTTACCGACGATACAAAGCTGCCAGCGTCATTGTAGATGGTCACGGTCGAGCCGCCGTTGCCGACAAAGAATTCGGAATTCACCGGGTCATACGCGATGCCCCGCGGCGTCTGCAGGTTGCTGAACGTGCCTTGCGCCAGCGTCACCGGCGCCAGCGTGACTTTGTTGAACGCAAGCACCGCGTATGATAAAGAATGACGTTTGTACCGTGACATAGACGTTATTTATATCGGTCGTGATCCCGCCTCCGCTTAAGCTGGCGACGCCTCCCGATGGCAGGCTTGCCGAAGCGAGCTTCCTGCCGTTGGCATCGAACGCAAACAGCGTGTTGGTCGAATCGATGACATACACGGCGGGAGTACTGCTGCCGCCCAATGACGTGATATCCGCGAGATTGACGCTGAGAACCACATTGGTATAGACAATGGAGGATCCGCCGGCGCTCACCGCCACGGCAGGTACCAGCAGCTGGCCAATCAGGGGAGTTTGAGGATTTGGTACGCCCGGAATGAATACATCGCGTATCGCAGCCGGCAGTCCGCTTCCGATGCTGACGATATTGGCGCTGCTGAGCGGGATCCTGACGTCGGTATAAACAGCCCCTCCCTGCAATTGAACCGATGGGATCGACAGAACGCCTGCGCCCGGCGCAGTTGCGGTAAAGACATCCGCGCCGGAAACACTGCCGATCGAGACCAGCATGCCCGCCGTCAGGACCAGATTGGGAAAGGTGGTGGATCCGATCGTGAGGGCCGGGATGCTCAGCTGGTTGTTGGCCGGATTGTACGTGTCCTGGACACCCACCGGGGCGGACCCTGTCGGTCCGCTGACGAGGTCCGCCGCGCTCATGCCCTTCAGCACCACGTTCAGATAAGCGGCATTGCCGATCACGACGGAGGGAATGCTCAGCTGACCGGCACTGTAGGTATCCGCTCCGAATGCCGCGGCCGTAGCGGCCAGCAATAGCGCTGCCATGAGCGGGCGCGCCTTGTGGCGCCGTGTCGAGGTGGTACGCATGTTCATCCTTCCTCAAAAGCAGGAACTGGCACGCCAGGGACTTGACTGCCCCTTCACGAATTGATTGGTTTTATTGGATCCGCAAACCGACGTCCCGCCTGGCTTGTAAAGCGTCTTGTTTTTCTTCTGCCGACACTACGTGCCTGGCCGGTTATTATCAAGCGGCGGGTGCCAGGCGCCTATCCCCGGGGACCAGGAATTGCTAAAGGCGATCCCTTCGCGCATTATTCGGGACACTGCCGCATTGCGCAGCTGAGTTTCTGCATCGAAGGATTCGGGGACACGATCCGTGCAATACACCGCACCCCAGTACCGGCATGCGCGATCATTGATAGCGGCCCTGCTGATCCTGGTCGGCACCGCCGAGGCCTATGGGGCGGACACATATAACGGCGTCGACCTGAGCAGTCCCGCGATTGCGTTCGGCACTGCGACCCTGTTCAACGTGGTCGTCGCGCCCGCAAGCGTCGTCAGTGTCCAGGGGGGCACGGCCAATGGCAGCGAAGACAGCTACAATCCCGCCAACGACGAGCTGGCCATTCCGAGCGTCGTTGTCGGGGGCAACACCTACACCAATGTCCTGGTCAAGGCGGGCAGCCTGATCTCGGTCGGCAGCGTCAGCGGGGCCGATACCCTTACCGGCAACGAGCTGACCATTCCGTCGCTTCAGGTGCTGGGTGGTTCGATCTACGCCAATGTGGTGCTGACGATCGGCAGTATTGTCAGCACCGGGGGCGGCATGCCCGCGAATGTCCGCGATGTGTACAATCCGGGGAACAACCAGCTGACCATTGCCGCAGTTCAGTGGGGCGGCAAGGTCTATACCAATGCGCTGGTCACCGTCGGGACGATCGTATCGGCCGCGGGCTCCCCGTTCACGCAATACCTGATCTTCACGGACAACACGGGCCTGTGGTTGCTGAACGAATTGACCGACCAGGTCACGAAGCTTGCCTCAGGAGCCGTCGACGTGAACGGCGTCGCTTACCAGGCGGGCTCGCTCGCGGTGGCGGGCGGCAAGGCGTACTTCGCCGCAGGCGACGCCAACAATCCGCTCGCCTTGTATGCCAGCAATGGCGCGGCCGCCGGTACCGTATTTTTAAAGTTCTTCCCGGCAGGCAATTCGCCGGCGACGCTGGCCGACTTTACGCCGCTCGCAAACGGCAGCGCGCTGTTCGTCTATTACGACGGCAACGGCAACCAGACGCTATGGACAGCCAATGGCAGCGGCGTGACCGAGGTGATGCTCGCAGGTGCCGGCACGCCCTACACCAATACCAGTGGCGTGTTCCCGTCAATCAATCTCGGGCCGGGCCAATCGGGCGAGATCGCCGGAAATCTGCTGTTCACGGACAACGCGGGCCTGTGGTCGCTGGACGAATCGACGAATCAGGTCACGGAGCTTGCCGCGGGAACCGTCGACGTGAACGGCGTCGGCTACCAGGCGGGCTCGCTCGCGGTGGCGGGCGGCAAGGCGTATTTCGCTGCGGGCGATGCCAACGATCCTCTTGCCTTGTTTGCCAGCGACGGCACGGCCCGCGGTACGACCTGGATCGCGTCAGGAGGCACGTTCCCGAATCCGGCGACGCTGGCCGATTTCACGCCGCTCTCGAACGGCAGAGCGCTGTTTGTCTATTACGAGGGCAACGGCAGCCAGTCGCTGTGGACGACCGACGGCATCGGGGTGGCCGAAGTCACGATCGCGCACACGCTCGCCCCCTACTCCAACGACAGCGGCGTATTCCCGTCGATCAATCTCGGACCGGGCCAATCGGGCGAGATTGCCGGGAATCTGCTGTTCACGGACAACGCAGCCCTGTGGTCGCTGAACGAATCGACGAACGAGGTCACCGAACTGGCCGCGATCACCGGCGATGTGAACGGCCTCGCTTGCCAGGCGGGTTCGCTCGCGGTGGCGGGCGGCAAGGCGTACTTCGCCGCAGGCGATGCCAACAATCCGCTCGCCCTGTATGCGAGCGACGGCACCGCCGCCGGTACCGTATTGGTAGAGACCTTCGCGGCAGCGTTCGAATCGCCAGCCACGCTCGCCGACTTCACGCCGCTCGCAAACGGTAGCGCGCTCTTTGTCTATTACGACGGCAATGGCAAGCAGACGCTGTGGACCACCAATGGCAGCGGCGTGACCGAGGTGATGCTCGCGGGTACCGGTACGCCCTACACCAACACCAGCGGCGTGTTCCCGTCGATCAATCTCGGGCCGGGCCAATCGGGCGCACCCTGACCATAATCGATCCTGATGGAGTAACCGCGATGAAAATACCTGCCATTGTGACCGCCCTGGCTCTCGCAGCCGCATCGCCGTGTATGGCGCAGACCGGTTTCTACCTCGGTCAGATTCTGACTTTGCCATTTAATTTTTGCCCTACTGGTACGTTGCCTACGAACGGGCAGATACTGACGATCAGCAGCAACGCGGCGCTGTTCTCCCTGCTGGGCACCCAATATGGTGGCGACGGGACGACGACGTTCGCGCTGCCGAACCTGAAGGCGCCACTGGCGGCGAATCGTTGGCCGCTGGTCTCCTGCATAACGACGGTTGGAATATTTCCTTCGCGGAACTGACTGCGGACGCGCCAGCGCGGATCCTCAGCGAGCGTAGCCGCGGAACACGACGCCGACGCACGGATTCGCGCCAAGCGCGTAGGTCAGCTCCGCCGGGCGCTCGATGCGCCACAGCGCGAAGTCCGCGCGCTTGCCCACTTCCAGCGTGCCGCGATCCGGGTGCAGACCGAGGGCCCGCGCCGCGTTGCGCGTCGCGCCGGCAAGCGCTTCCTCCGGCGTCAGGCAGAACAGCGTGCAGGCCATGCTGAGCGCGAGCAGCAGCGATGTGCACGGCGCCGTTCCCGGGTTGCAGTCGGTCGCGACCGCGAGCGGCACGCGCTCGCGGCGCAGCAGCGCCACCGGCGGCGGCACGGTTTGCCGCAGCATGAAATAGGCGCATGGCAGCAGCACGGCCACGGTGCCGCTCCTGCCGAGCGCCGCGGCACCGCCCGGGCTCAGGAATTCGAGATGATCCGCCGACAGCGCGGCGACGTCGGCGGCCAGCTCCGCTGCGCCGAGATCGCTCAGCTGTCCGGCGTGCACGTGGGCCGGCAGCTTCAGGCGCGCGCCCGCGCGCAGCAGCTGCGCGCTCTCCGCGACCGTGAACGCGATGTTCTCGCAGAACGCGTCGACCGCGTCGATGAGGCCGGCCGCGTTCAGCTCCTCAAGCCACGGCCCGCTGACCGCATCGACGAAGGCCTGGCGGTCACTGCGGTACTGCGCCGGCAGGGCGTGCAGGCCGAGAAAGGTCGTGCGCACCGACAGCGCCAGATCCTTCTCAAGATGCCGGGCGACCTGCAGCAGGCGTTGTTCGGTCGCGAACTCGAGGCCATAGCCGGACTTGATCTCGATGGTCGTGACGCCCTCGGCCATCAGGCGGCGCGCACGCGCTTCTGCGGACGCCGTGAGTTCCTCGAAGCTCGCCGCACGGGTTGCCTGCACGGTGGACTGGATGCCGCCGCCGGAGCGGGCAATTTCCTCATAGCTTGCGCCGTTGAGGCGCAATTCGTATTCGACAACCCGGTTGCCGCCGTAGACCAGGTGCGTATGGCAATCGATCAGTCCCGGCGTCATCCACAGGCCGGCGACGTCATGGACGCGCGCGCCCTGCGCGGCCGGATGCGTCAGCGCGTCGCGCGCAGGACCGATCCACGCGATGCGCTCGCCGCGAACGGCGACGGCGGCATCGTTGACGGTTCCGTAGGGAGCGCCACCCTCCACCATCGTGGCGAGATGGGCGCCCACCCAGACCTGGTCCCAGGCGTCGGTGTCGCGAGGCTGCAATGCAAGATCCCTGCGATTGATGTTGCCCCGATGATAAGGCAAGCTAGGTTATATATACAGGTATAGGCAGCATGACACGACAATACCATCTGGGCGCGGCGCTGCTCGCGCAGGGCTGGAGCCGGCACGTCAATGTCAGCGTCGCCGACAGCGGGCTCATCACCGAAATCTTCGCAGGCGTGCCGCCGCCCGAGGCGCAGCGCGTCGGCGGAATCGTCGTTCCCGGCATGCCGAATGCGCACAGCCACGCCTTCCAGCGGGCGATGGCGGGCGCCGCCGAATACCGCGCCTCGGCCGGCGACAGCTTCTGGACGTGGCGGGAGGCCATGTACCGTCTCGCCAATCGCGTGGATCCCGAAGCACTGCAGATCATCGCGACCCAGCTGTTCGTCGAGATGCTGAAGGCGGGCTATACGTCGGTCGCGGAGTTCCACTACCTGCACCGGCGCACCGATGGTTCGGCCTACGCCGGCAGCAACGAGCTGTGGGACGCGGTGCGCGCCGCGGCCGCGACGGCCGGCATCGGCCTCACGCTGCTGCCGACCCTGTACCAGACCGCCGATTTCGGCGCGGCGCCGCTGAAGGCGGAGCAGCGGCGCTTCGCGCTGGAAACGGACGCGTTCGTGCGGGCGATCGATCACGCGGTTCGCATCGCCCCCCGCGGCACCACGACCTGCGTCACCGGCGCCGCCTTTCACAGTCTGCGCGCCGTGCCGCTGCCCACGCTGCACGAGGCAACCGGCCAGCTGCGCGGTATCGATGCGCGCCTGCCATTGCACATCCACGTCGCCGAGCAGTTGCGCGAGGTGCAGTCCTGCGTGCAGCACAGCGGCATGCGTCCGGTCGAACTGCTGCTGCACACGGGCCTGCTCGACGCGCACTGGTGCCTGGTGCATGCCACCCACGCGACGACGGCGGAACTGCGCGGCATCGCCGCCACTGGTGCCGCCGTCTGCGTGTCGGTCACGACCGAGGCGAACCTCGGCGACGGCCTGTTCGCGGCGCCCGCTTTCCTGAAGGCACGGGGCCGCCTTTGCATCGGCTCCGACAGCCAGTCCACGGTCAGCCCGACCGAGGAATTGCGCTGGCTGGAGTACCAGCAGCGCCTGCGCCGCCGGCGCCGCGCCGTGCTCGCGACGCGCCAGCAGCCGCACGTCGGCACGCGCCTGTGGTGCGAGGCCGCCAGCGCCGGCGCGCAGGCGCTCGGCCAGCCGGTCGGCTCGATCGCGGTCGGGCGACGCGCCGACTGGCTCGTGCTCGACCCCTCGCATCCTGCGCTCGCGGACGCAGGCCTCGAGGGCACGCTCGATCACCTCGTGTTCGCCGGCGCGGGCGCGGCGATCAGCGACGTGATGGTCGGCGGCCGCTGGGTCGTCAGGGCCGGCCGCCATACGGCCGAGGAAGCGGCGCGCAGCCAATTCGCGGCCTTCATGAACAGCCATCGGGATGCCGCGCCGCCCACTTGACTAGAGTTGTCTATACAGCTTAACCTGAAGGACATGCGCAAGGCGATCGCGTCGGTTCAGCCCCTGTATCTGCAGGTCAAGCGCCACATCCTCGACAACATCTCGTCGGGCAAGTGGGCAACCTCGGCGCGCGTGCCGTCGGAGAACGATATCGTCAGGTCCTTCGGCGTCTCGCGCATGACCGCCAACAGGGCGCTGCGCGAACTGCGCGACGAAGGCGTGCTCGTGCGGGTCGCCGGCGTCGGCAGTTTCGTCGCCGACCAGCACGTACACGCCCACCCTCTCGAGGTTCGCAGCATAGCCGCGGAAATCCGCGCGCGCGGTCACGTGCATCGCGCCGACGTCATTACCCTCGAACGCGTTCGCGCCGTGGCGCAACTCGCCGCGGACTTCGGCGTCGCGCCGCGCACCGAGCTTTACTGCTCGCTGATCGTGCACTACGAGGACGACCAGGCGGTCCAGCTCGAGGACCGCTACGTGCTCGCCCGCCTTGCACCTGATTACCTGAAGACCGATTTCACCCGCACGACGCCGTCCGAGTACCTCGCGGACGTGGCGCCGCTGCAGGAAGCCGAGCATGTTCTGCGCGCCGTGATGCCGGACGAGCGCACGCGCCGGCTGCTGGCGATGCCGGTCGACGAGCCCTGCCTGCTGATGATCCGCCGCACCTGGTCCGCGGGCGCGATCGCGTCCGTCGCCAGGCTTTTCTATCCCGGTTCCCGCTACGAATTGTCCGGGCGATTCCGCCCCTGACCCTTTGGGAGAACGCACGATGCTGGCTGCCGTAAAACCCCGTGTGATCCGCGCCGCGCGCGGCAATGCCCTGAGCGCGCGCTCGTGGATGACCGAAGCCCCGCTGCGCATGCTGATGAACAACCTGGACCCGGAGGTTGCCGAGAATCCGGCCGAACTGGTCGTCTACGGCGGCATCGGCCGCGCGGCACGCGACTGGAACTGCTACGACCGGATCGTGGAGACGCTGAAGACCCTGACAGAAGAGGAGACCCTGCTGATCCAGTCGGGCAAGCCCGTCGGCGTGTTCCCGACGCACGCCGACGCGCCGCGCGTGCTGATCGCGAACTCGAACCTGGTGCCCCACTGGGCCACGTGGGAGCATTTCCACGAGCTCGACCGCAAGGGACTGGCGATGTTCGGCCAGATGACGGCCGGGTCGTGGATCTATATCGGCAGCCAGGGCATCGTGCAGGGAACCTACGAGACGTTCGTCGAGATGGGGCGGCGGCATTTCGCCGGCAGGCTTGCTGGCCGGTGGATCTTCACGGCCGGCCTCGGCGGCATGGGCGGCGCGCAGCCGCTGGCCGCGACGATGGCCGGTGCCAGCATGCTCGCGGTCGAATGCCGCCAGGATCGCATCGCCAAGCGCCTGGAGACCGGCTACGTCGACGTGCAGGCGAATTCTCTCGACGACGCGCTGCGCCATATCGAGGCCGCGGGCAGACAGGGCAAGGCAATCTCGGTCGCGCTGCTCGCCAACGTCGTCGACGTGCTGTCGGCGATGCTGGATCGCGGCATACGTCCCGACGCGCTGACCGACCAGACCTCGGCGCATGACCCGGTCAACGGCTACCTGCCCCAGGGCTGGAGCGTCGCCGAATGGGACCAGCGGCGCGTCAGCGATCCGGCGGGCACCGCCGCGGCAGCCAAGCGCTCCATGGCGAAGCACGTCGGCTACCTGCTGCGCTACAAGGCGATGGGCCTGCCGGTCTTCGATTACGGCAACAACATCCGCCAGGTCGCGCGCGACGAAGGCGTGGCGCAGGCCTTCGACATACCGGGCTTCGTACCCGAATACATACGGCCGCTGTTCTGCCGCGGCATCGGTCCTTTCCGCTGGGTCGCGCTGTCCGGTGATCCGGAGGATATCTACCGCACCGACGCCAAGGTCAAGGAACTGATCCCGGACGATCCGCACCTGCACAACTGGCTCGACATGGCACGCTCGCGGATCCAGTTCCAGGGCCTGCCGGCGCGCATCTGCTGGGTCGGCCTCGGCCAGCGACACCGCCTGGGGCTCGCCTTCAACGAGATGGTCAGGAGCGGCGAAGTGTCGGCGCCGATCGTGATCGGACGCGATCACCTGGACTCCGGTTCGGTCGCAAGCCCCAATCGCGAGACCGAGGCGATGCTGGACGGCTCCGATGCGGTCTCGGACTGGCCGCTGCTGAACGCGCTGCTCAATACTGCCAGCGGCGCGACCTGGGTATCGCTGCATCACGGCGGCGGGGTCGGCATGGGATACTCGCAGCACGCCGGCGTCGTGATCGTCTGCGACGGGACCCAGGCGGCACGCCGGCGCATCGCGCGCGTGCTGTGGAACGATCCGGGGACCGGCGTCATGCGCCACGCCGACGCCGGCTATCCGGCAGCGATCGACTGCGCGCGTGAGCAGGGCCTGAACCTGCCGATGCTGAGGACCGCGCGTCGTGACCGACCCGGTGAACCTGCGCATCGGGGCGATGTCGCTCGCGCAGCTGCGCCAGATCCACGCGCAGCCGGTGCAGGTCGCACTCGCCGAGGCCGACCGGCAGCGCATCGCGCGCGCCAGCGAGCTCGTCGACGGAATCGTTGCGGCGGGCGACTGCCGCCTATGGCATCAACACCGGCTTCGGGCTGCTCGCGCAGACGCGCATACCCGACGACCAGCTCGAGCTGCTGCAGCGCAATCTGCTGCTGTCGCACGCCGCGGGCATCGGCGAGGCGCTGCCCGATCGGCGTCGTGCGCCTGATCCTGGCGCTGAAGATCAACGCCCTGGCGCAGCGGCCTCTCGGGGATCAGCACCCAGCTGATCGACGGGCTGCTCGCCCTGCTGGCACACGGAAGTCTACCCGGTGATTCCGGCGCAGGGCTCGGTCGGCGCCTCCGGCGATCTTGCGCCGCTCGCGCACCTCGGCGCCGCGCTGCTCGGCGTGGGCCAGGTGCGGATCGGCGGGCGCATCGTGCCGGCGGCGGAAGGCTTGCAGCTGGCCGGGCCTGCGGCCGTTCAGGTTGCGCGCCAAGGAAGGACTCGCGCTGATCAACGGCACGCAGGTATCGACGGCACTGGCGCTCGCCGGACTGTTCGGCGCCGAAGACCTGTTCGCGGCGCGCGGTCGTCGCCGGCGCGATGTCGGTCGATGCGCTCAAAGGCAGCGATGCGCCGTTCGATGCGCGCATTCATCGCGCGCGCCGCCAGCCCGGCCAGATCGCCGTTGCACGCGATCTACCTGCAGCTGATCGCGGGCAGCGCGCATCCGCGCCTCGCATGTCGGCTGCACGCGCGTCCAGGACCCGTACTCGTTTCGCTGCCAGCCGCAGGTCATGGGCGCCTGTCTGGACCTGATCCGCAACGTCGCCGCGACGCTCGGCTGCGAGGCAAATGCGGTCACCGACAATCCGCTGCTGTTCACCGACGGCGGCGACGTCCTGTCCGGCGGCAATTTCCATGCCGAGCCCGTCGCGTTCGCGGCCGACACGCTGGCGCTCGCGATCGCCGAGATCGGCAACCTGTCCGAGCGGCGCATCGCGGTGCTCGTCGATCCGAAGATGAGCGGATTGCCGCCGTTCCTGGTCGATAACAGCGGCGTGAACTCCGGGTTCATGATCGCGCAGGTCACGGCAGCGGCCCTGGTATCCGAGAACAAGACGATCGCGGCACCCTGCAGTGTCGACTCGATCCCGACGTCGGCGAACCAGGAGGATCACGTCAGCATGGCGACGCATGCCGCGCGGCGGCTCGCGCGAATGGTGGACAACGCCGCCGGCGTCATCGGCATCGAACTGCTCGCCGCCGCCCAGGGCATCGATTTTCACCGCCCCGCGCGCTCCTCGCCGGCGCTCGAGCGCGTGCACGCGCAAATCCGCAGCGAGGTGCCCTTCTACGCCGCGGACCGGTATTTTTCACCCGACCTGGAAGCCGCGAGCGGCTGGGTCAGATCAGGCCGCTATGTGCCGATGCTGGCGCTGGCGCTGCCCTCCCGGTCAGCGGCCTGAGCGGAGGTGCGCGTGCAGCCGCCGCTTTACCAGTTCACGCCGGGCGCTTCCGCGCTGCTGATCAGCATGCCGCACTCGGGCACCCATCTGCCCGCGGATCTGGCGAGGCGCATCAGTGCTGCGGGGCGCGACGTGGCGGATACCGACTGGTACATCCCCGAGCTGTACGCGTTCGCCGGGGAATTGCGCGCGAGCGTGATTTGCGCGACGCATTCGCGCTACGTGGTCGACCTCAACCGACCGCCCGACGGTACGCCGCTGTATCCGGGACGGCGCGAGACCGGCGTCTGTCCGGTCGAGACCTTCGACGGCGACCGGCTCTATGCCGCCGGGGACGAGCCGTCGCATGAGGAGATTGCCGCGCGCCTGCGGCGCTACTGGCAGCCCTACCACGATCGCCTGGCGGCGCTGATTGCCGAGCGCGTGCAGCGCCACGGGCATTGCCTGCTGTGGGACGCGCACTCGATCCCTTCGACGATGCCGGGCCTGTTCGACGGGCGCCTGCCGGACCTGAACCTCGGCACTGCCGACGGACGCAGCTGCTCGCCGGCCGTCGGTGCGCGCCTTGCCGCGGCGCTGGCGGCACAGCAGCGTTTCTCGTTCGTCGTCAACGGCCGCTTCAAGGGTGGCTACATCACCCGGCATTACGGCGCGCCGGAGTCGGGCGCGGAGGCGGTGCAGCTGGAGATCGCCCAGGCGGCTTACCTGCTCGAAGCGCGCCAGCCGCAATATGAACCTGCGCGCGCGCAGCCGCTGCAATCCGTGCTGCGCGCGATGCTGTCCGAATATCGCCGCGAGGCATAGAATACCGGCCATGTATCGCGCCCCGCTGCAGGACATCAGTTTCGCGCTCGATGAAGTGATCGGATCGACGGTACTGGCCGGCTGCGCGGAGTACGCGGACTATTCCCCGGAACTGGCCGCGAGCGTACTGCAGGAAGCTGCCCGCCTGGCCGAACAGGTGCTCGATCCGCTGTACCGCTCCGCGGACCAGGAAGGTGCGCACTGGTCCGCCGACGGCGTGACCACGCCGAAGGGCTTCAGGGAGGCCTACCGGCAGTACGTTTCCGGGGGCTGGCCGCAGCTGCGCGCGGCACCGGCGCACGGCGGACAAGGCATGCCGGTCGTGCTGGTCGCGGCGGTCGAGGAACTGTTCGCGTCGGCCAATCTCGCGTTCCGGCTGTGCCCGATGCTGACGCAGGGCGCGACCGAGGCAATCGCGCGCTGTGGCTCGCCATTGCAGCAGCATCTTTTCCTGCCGCGGATGGTGCGCGGCGAATGGACCGGGACGATGAACCTGACCGAGCCGCAGGCAGGTTCCGACCTCGCGCAGGTGCGCACGCGCGCGGTGCCGGATTCGGACCACTACCGGATCTTCGGACAGAAGATCTTCATCACCTATGGCGAGCATGACCTGACCGAAAACATCATTCACCTGGTGCTCGCGCGCATCGAGGGCGCTCCGGCCGGCGTCAAGGGCATCTCGCTGTTCATCGTGCCGAAATTCCTCGTCGGCGCGGACGGCAGTCTCGGCAGCCGCAATGACCTGCAATGCGCGTCGATCGAGCACAAGCTGGGCATTCGCGGCAGTCCGACCTGCACGATGATCTACGGGCAGCGCGATGGCGCGATCGGATACCTGCTCGGCGAGGCGAACCGCGGACTCGAGTACATGTTCATCATGATGAATGCGGCGCGGCTCAGCGTCGGACTCGAGGGCTATGCAGTCGCCGAACGCGCCTACCAGCGCGCGCTCGACTGGGCGCGCAACCGCGTGCAGGGCCGGCCGCCCGGGGACCCGGCGGCGAAGGCGCTGCCGATCGTTCATCATCCGGATGTGCGCCGCATGCTGCTGACGATGAAATCGCAGATCGAGGCGATGCGGTACCTGACGCTGTACACCGCGTCGCAGCTGGACCTCGGTGCGCATCACGCCGATGCCGCGGTCCGCCAGGCATCGAGGGCCCGCGGCGAACTGCTGATCCCGATCGTGAAGGGCTGGTGCACGGAGACCGGCCTCGAGATGGCGTCGCTGGGCATCCAGATACACGGCGGCATGGGATTCATCGAGGAAACCGGCGCCGCCCAGGCGCTGCGCGATGCGCGTATCGGCACGATCTACGAGGGGACGACTGGTATCCAGGCGGCCGACCTGATCGGCCGCAAGCTGGCGAAGGATGGCGGCGCCGCATTCGCGGCGCTCAGCGCCGATATCCACGCGGAACTTGCCGGCTATGCCACCGCGCCCGGCGCCGCCGGGACAAGCGCGGCGGCCGCTGACGTGGCGCTCGGACAACTCGACGCGAGTATCGCAAAGCTGCTCGGCGACCTGCGGGCGAACGCTTCGATGGGTGGCGCGGTCGCCGTGCCGCTGCTGCGCATGGCCGGCCTCACGCTCGGCGCGTGGCTGCACGCGCGCGCCGCCAATCGGGCCGGCGCCGCGTTGCATGGCGCGAATGCCGACCGGAGCTTCCTGCAGGCGAAGATCGAGGCGGCGCGGTTCTACGCCGCGCAGATCCTGCCGCAGGCGGCGGGCCTTGCCGCCATCGTCCGTGACGGCGCCGCGAGCGTGCTCGAAAGCGAAGCGAATCTGCTGTAGGCGACGTCCGTCAGGGCGCCGGCCGCCAGTTGATCGGTGCGACGCGGGGCAGCAGCACGACCCAGCCGATGAAGCCGAGCACGTTCACGGCCGCGGCCAGTCCGAACGCCACGTCGAACAGGCCGGTGCGATCGACGAGCACGCCGGTCAGGACCGGCGCCAGCAGCCCGGCCGTGTTGCCGGCCGCGTTCTGCACGCCGACCCAGCGCCCCGCGGCCTTCGGCCCGGCGATGATCTGTGGAATCGCGAAAATGCCGGGATAGGAGCAGCCGCTGACCACGCAGAAGACGAACAGCGACGCGACGCAGCCGCGCTCCGGCAGCATCAGCATGCCCGCCATGCAGGCAAAGCCGACGATGTGGGTAATGCCCATGATGCTCTTGTAGATCAGAGTCGCGCCGCGCCCTGCGCGGATCCACCGGTCCGTCAGCCAGCCCATGATGAAGGCGCTCGCCGCGTTCAGCGCATAAGCGAGCGAAACGACCGTGGTCATCGAGCCTTCGGAGAAGCCGCGCGACCTGACCAGGTAGAACGGCAGCCAGGATATGATGAAGTAGTAGATGTAATTCGACGCGAAATGCCCGAGGGCCGCGCCCCACAGGGCGCGCTGCGCGAGAATGGCCGCAAACGACGGCGGCGGCTCGTCGGCCGTGCGGCTGTGCAGGGCCGGGCCGATCACGACGGAACGCCACGGCACGAGCCACAGCAGCGAGAGCGCGCCGACCACCATGAACACGGCGCGCCAGCCGGCCATGATCATCAGGTACCCGCCGATCAGGGTGCCGATCGCCGGGCCGATGAGATAGCCGAAGCTCATCACGCCGTTCGCGACCCCCAGGCGGCTGACTTCGATCGCATCGGCCAGGATCTTCGAGACGCTCGGGAACGTGACGCTCTCGCCGATGCCGAGCAGCAGCCGCAGCGCGAGCAGGCCCGCGAATCCGCTCGCAAAGCCGGTCGTCAGCGTCGCGACCGACCAGATCGCGACGCCGGCGCCCAGCACCACTTTCGCACCGAAGCGGTCCGCGAGCCAGCCGGTCACCGGCATGCACGGCACGTAGCTGAAATAAAAGGCGGAAGCCAGCAGGCCGAGCTGACTCGGGCTCAGCTGCAGCTCGTCCTGGATCCGCGTCGCGGTGGTCGCGAGATTGCCGCGGTCGATGTAATTGATGAACACCGCCGCGGTGACCAGCAGCACGACACGTGAGGCGGAACTTGGCACACCCGCGACACTAGCATTTGTAGCCGGCATGTTAAATGTCGCTGAACGTGAAATGCCATTGCGCTTACAATCGCGTCTGACCCGATGCACCCCGCCCCGGAGACCCGAGTTCAATGTTCGGCATCACGCCCTCCGCGCGCCTGCGCCCTTCTCCGTACTACGAGGCGACGCTCGCCGAAGGCGTCACGGCCTTCACGACCTACAACCACATGCTGATGCCGACCGGATACGGCCATCCGGAGCAGGAATACCGGCGCCTGATGCAGGGCGTGTCGATGTGGGATGTGGCCGTGGAACGCCAGGTCGAGCTGCTGGGTCCGGACGCCGGCAGACTCGCGCAGATACTGAGTCCCCGCGACCTGTCCGGGTGCCAGGCGGGCCAGGGGAAATACGTGCCGTTGTGCAATCACGAAGGCACGCTGATCAACGATCCGATCCTGCTGAAGCTGGCCGAGGATCGCTACTGGTTCTCGATAGCCGACTCCAACATCTGGTTCTGGGCCCGCGCGATCGCGGCGGAACGCGGCCTCAGGGTGAGGGTCGGCGAGCCGGACGTATCGCCGCTGGCGGTACAGGGCCCGATGGCCGAGGATGTCGTGGCTGCCGTCTGCGGCGAGTGGGTGCGCGGCCTGAAGCACTTCTGGTTCCGTGAAACGGCGATCGAGGACATACCGGTGATCGTGGCGCGTTCCGGATGGTCCAAGCAGGGCGGCTTCGAGCTGTACCTGATGGACGGCTCCAGGGCCACGCAGCTGTGGAGTATCGTCCGGGCGGCGGGCAAGCCCTGGGATATCGGCCCCGGCTACCCGAACGTGATCGAGCGCATCGAGAGCGGCCTGCTCTCCTACGGGGGCGATACCGACGATACGACCAATCCTTACGAAGTGCGCCTCGGCAGGTATGTCGACCTGCATGTCGCCGATGATGTGGTCGGCATCGCGGCGCTGCGCCGGATTCACCGCGCGGGACCGCGCCGGCACCAGCTCGGCGCCGTGCTCGAAGGGGACCGGCCGACGCCGCTGCTGTTCCACTGGCACGCAATCCACAAGGACGGCCGCACGGTCGGCGACCTGACCAACTGCGTCTGGTCCGTCCGCCTGCAGAAGAACATCGGCTTTGCGCTGGTTTCAGCCGACTGCGCCGCCGGCGATCGCGTCGAGATCCTGAAGGAAGGCCGCATTTCACCGGCCACGCTGCAGGCCCTGCCGTTCCTGTGAACTCGCCGGGACGACGGATCGGGCGTAGCATTGCTCATCACAGGAGGAGGCAACATGGCTTCCATCTCGATGGATTTCGCGCTGGGGGACACCGCAGACGCCATACGGGCGACGACCGCGCGTTTTGCCGCCGACAGGATCGCGCCCCTTGCCGCCAGGATCGATGTCAGCAATGAGTTCCCGCGCGAACTGTGGCGCCCGATGGGCGAACTCGGCCTGCACGGGATCACGGTCGAGGAGGAATGGGGCGGGCTCGGCCTCGGCTATCTCGAGCACGTGATTGCCATGGAGGAGATCTCGCGCGCCTCGGGCGCCGTCGGCCTGTCCTACGGCGCCCATTCCAACCTGTGCGTCAACCAGATCCGCCGCTGGGGAACCGGTGCGCAGAAGATCCGCTACCTGCCGAAACTGATCAGCGGCGAACACGTGGGATCCCTCGCGATGAGCGAAACCGGCGCCGGCTCCGATGTCGTCTCGATGCGCCTGCAGGCACGCAGGCACGGCGACCGATACGTCCTGAACGGCACCAAGTACTGGATCACGAACGCACCGCATGCCGACACCGTCGTCGTCTATGCGCGCACCGGCGAGGGCAACAATGACATCACCACGTTCATCGTCGAGAAGACCATGCCGGGCTTCCGCACCTCGAAGGCGCTCGACAAGATGGGCATGCGCGGCTCGGACACCGCGGAGCTGATTTTCGAGGACTGCGAGGTGCCGGCCGACAATGTGCTGGGCAAGCCAGGCGGCGGACTCGCGGTACTGATGAGCGGGCTCGACATCGAGCGCGTAGTGCTCGCCGCCGGGCCGCTCGGACTGATGCAGGCCTGCCTCGACGTCGTGCTGCCGTACGTCCTCGAGCGCAGGCAATTCGGGCGTCCGATCGGGTCATTCCAGCTGATGCAGGGCAAGCTCGCCGATATGTACGTCGCGCTGAATTCCGCAAAAGCCTACGTGTACGCGGCGGCGCGCGCGTGTGACGCCGGCAATATCAATCGCCTGGATGCGGCGGGCACCATCCTGTTCGCGTCGGAGAATGCCGTGACGACGTGCCTGCAGGCGATCCAGGCCCTCGGCGGGGCCGGCTACACGAAGGACTGGCCCGTCGAGCGCTTCCTGCGCGACGCCAAGCTCTACGATATCGGCGCCGGCACCAACGAGATCCGGCGCTTCCTGATCGGGCGCGAGCTGGCGGGCGAATGAGCAACGCCACGGTCAACGCCGCCCTCGTCGACAACCTGCGCCGGCGCATTGCCGCGGCGGCGCTGGGCGGCCCGCCCGCGGTGCGCGAACGGCATCTTGCGCGCGGCAAGCTGCTGCCGCGGGACCGGGTCAACCGGCTGCTGGATGCGGGGTCCCCGTTCCTGGAGATTGCGCCGCTCGCCGCCGCCGGACTCTACGAGGACCAGGCACCCGGTGCCGGCATCATCACCGGCATCGGGCGGGTAGCGGGCCGGGAAATCATGGTCGTCGCCAATGATTCGACCGTGAAGGGCGGCGTGTATTTTCCGCTCACGGTCAAGAAGCACCTGCGCGCACAGGAAATCGCCCGCGAGAATCGCCTGCCCTGCGTCTACCTCGTCGATTCCGGCGGCGCGAACCTGCCCCACCAGGCCGAGGTCTTTCCCGACCGCGATCACTTCGGGCGCATATTCTTCAACCAGGCGCAGATGTCCGCGGAGGGCATTGCGCAGGTTGCCTGCGTCATGGGCAGCTGCACCGCCGGCGGCGCGTACGTGCCGGCGATGGCCGACGAGAGCGTGATCGTGCGCGGCCAGGGCACGATATTCCTGGCCGGTCCGCCCCTCGTGAAGGCCGCCACCGGCGAGATCATCTCGGCCGAGGAACTCGGCGGCGCAGACACGCACGCACGGCGCTCCGGGCTCATCGATCACGTCGCCGACGACGATGCCCACGCGCTGCTGATCGTGCGCGACATCGTCGGCCGGCTGGGTCCCGCCGACCCGGCGGGAATCGCACGCCGCCCGCCGCGCCCGCCGCGTCTCGATGCGCAGGAGCTCGCCGCGATCATACCGACGGACGTGCGCGAGCCGTACGACGTGCACGAGGTCATCAGCCGCATCGTCGATGATTCCGACTTCGGCGAATTCAAGCAGGCCTACGGCACGACGCTGGTGTGCGGCTTTGCCCATATCTGGGGCATACCGGTCGCGATCCTCGCCAACAACGGCGTGCTGTTCTCGGAGAGCGCACTGAAGGGAACCCATTTCATCGAGCTCGCCTGCCAGCGGCGCATCCCGTTGCTGTTCCTGCAGAACATCTCCGGCTTCATGGTCGGCGGCAAGTACGAAGCCGGCGGCATCGCCCGGGATGGGGCCAAACTCGTCACGGCCGTGGCGACGGCCCAGGTGCCGAAGATCACGGTCGTGATCGGCGGCAGCTATGGCGCCGGCAATTACGGCATGGCCGGACGCGCCTACTCGCCGCGCTTCCTGTTCAGCTGGCCGAACAGCCGCATCGGCGTGATGGGCGGCGATCAGGCCGCGGCCGTGCTAGCGACGATCAGGCGCGACGCGATGCAGGCGCGCGGCGAGTCCTGGAGCGCGGCCGAGGAAGCCGCCTTCAAGACCCCGGTACGCGATCGCTACGAAGCCGAAGCCGACCCGTATTTCGCCACCGCCCGGCTGTGGGACGACGGCATCATCGAGCCGGCGCAGACCCGCGACGTGCTGGGACTCGCCCTGGGCGCGACGCTGAACGCGCCGGTCCCGCCGCGCCCGTTCTCGCCGATGTTCCGGATGTAGCGGCATGTTCGAATCGCTGCTGATCGCCAACCGCGGGGAAATCGCCCGGCGCATCATCCGCACCTCGAGGCGTCTCGGCGTGCGCACGATTGCCGTGCATTCGCACATCGATCGCGATGCGCTGTTCGTCCGCGAGGCCGACGAGGCCTGCGACCTGGGCGGCGCGACGCCGCGCGAAAGCTATCTTGACCAGCACAGGATCCTCGAGGCAGCCCGCCGCTCGCATGCCGCCGCGATCCACCCGGGCTACGGATTCCTGTCGGAGAACGCGGCGTTTGCCGAAGCGGTCCAGGCCGCCGGCATCGTCTGGGTCGGTGCACCCGCCGCCGCCATCACCGCGATGGGCCGCAAGGATGCGGCCAAGAGACTGATGATGATCAGCGGCGTGCCCGTGACCCCGGGATACCTGGGCGATGACCAGAATCCGGGGAACCTGTACAGCGAAGCGGCAAGGATCGGATACCCGGTCATGATCAAGGCGGTCGCCGGGGGCGGGGGCAAGGGAATGCGGCGCGTCGCCAAGCCCGGCGATTTCCTTGACGAACTCGCGGCCTGCCGGCGCGAGGCCGCCGCCGCCTTCGGCAACGACGCGGTGCTGCTGGAACGATGCATCGATTCGCCGCGCCATATCGAGGTTCAGGTGTTCGGCGACCGCTTTGGCCAGGTCGTGCACCTGTTCGAGCGCGACTGCTCCCTGCAGCGCCGGCATCAGAAGATCATCGAGGAGGCACCGGCGCCGGGCATCGATGCGGCGACCCGGACCGCGCTGTGCGCGAAGGCCGTGGCCGCGGCAAAGGCCGTCCATTACGTCGGTGCCGGCACGGTCGAGTTCATTGCGGACGCATCGCAGGAACTGCGTGCCGATCACATCTGGTTCATGGAAATGAACACGCGGCTGCAGGTCGAGCATCCGGTGACCGAGCAGATCACCGGGCAGGACCTGGTCGAATGGCAGCTGCGCATCGCCAGCGGCGAGGCGCTGCCGCTGCATCAGGACCAGATCAGCATCGACGGCTGGGCGATGGAGGCACGCCTGTACGCGGAGAATCCGGCGACCGGCTTCCTGCCCTCGACCGGGATGCTGCGGCACCTGCACCTGCCCGCCGGGATCCGCGTCGACAGCGGCGTCACGGCTGGCGATGAGGTCAGCGGGTACTACGACGCGCTGCTCGCGAAGCTGGTCGTGCACGCGGCGGACCGGCCGGCGGCAGCCGCCAGGCTCGCGCGCGCGTGCGGGGAGGTCGAGATCTGGCCCGTGCACAGCAACGCCGGCCTGCTCGCGCAGCTGGCAGCGGAACCCGCGTTCACTGCAGGCACGGTCGACACCGGCTTCATCGAGCGCCACGCGGCGACGCTGCTGGCGCAGCCCACGCCTTCCGAAGCCATCGTCCGGGAGGCGGCACGGGCACTTCTGCCCTCGGCGCCGACAGACCCCTGGAGCGCGCTGGTCGGCTGGCGCGGCAGCGCCTCGCCCTATCGTCATATACCGCTCGAGATCAACGGGCAGATTTATTTCGCGGCACCGGCGCAGTCCGCAGGCGCTGCGCACGCGGTGTGGATCGACGACGACCTGCTGTTGTTTGCCGCGGGCAACGCCTGGCGCTGCCGCGAGCCCACGCTGACACGCATTGCCTCGGCGCGCGAGCATGCCGATGGGGCGCTGTTCGCGCCGATGCCGGGACGCATCGTCAGCGTCGCGGCGCAATGCGGCCAGGCGGTGACGCGCGGGCAGCGGCTGGTGGTGCTGGAGGCGATGAAAATGGAGCACGCCATGACGGCGCCGTTCGACGGCGTCGTGGCCGAGCTGCCGGTTAGCGAAGGCGAGCAGGTCAGCGAGGGAACGATGCTGGTGCGCGTCCACAGGGAGGCGGAATGAGCGGACGTTACTTCGAGGACTGGACGGTCGGGGAGCGCATCGGGCATGCGCTGCGGCGCACCGTCACCGAGACCGACAATCTGCTCATCTCGACGCTGACGCACAACCCACAGCCACTGCACCTGGACGCGACCGCTGCGCAGGCGAGCGAGTTCGGGCGGATCCTCGTCAACGGCATATTCACGTTCGGGCTGATGGTCGGGGTTTCGGTCGCGGATACGACCCAGGGCGTGCTGGTCGCGAACCTGGGGTATGACAAGGTGCGCATGCCGAAGCCCGTGTTCATCGGCGACACGCTGCGCGCGGAAACGACGATCAGCGCGCTTCGCCCCAGCGCCTCGCGTCCGGGCGCGGGCATCGTCACTTTCTCGCACCGCATGCTGAACCAGCGTGACGAGATCGTCTGCGAAGCGCTGCGCACCGCGCTCGTGATGCGCAGGCCGGCATGAGGCGGCGCCCCTGATGCGGCTGCGATCATTGCTGTTCGTGCCGGGCGACCGTCCCGACCAGATGGACAAGGCGAGGGCCAGCGGCGCCGACGCGCTGATCCTCGATCTCGAGGATTCGGTGTCGCTGCAGAACAAGCCCGCGGCGCGCATGCACAGCGCCGGGTTCCTGCGCGCACCGGCCCGCCCGCGACTGGTTCTGGTGCGCATCAACTCCCTGTCCAGCGGCCTGGCGGCCGAGGACCTTGGCGCCGTTGTCGCTGCGCACCCCGACGGCATCATGCTGCCGAAGGCGCAGGGCGCCGGCGCCATCCATGAGCTGGGACGGATGATCCCCGAAGGGCTGCGCATCCTGCCGATCGCGACCGAGACGCCTTCCGCCGTATTCCAGCTCTCCGAGTACGCCAGCGTCGCCGGGCGACTGCTGGGCCTGGCCTGGGGGGTCGAGGACCTCTCGGCGGCGATAGGCGCCCGCTCGACGCGCACCGCCGACGGCGCCTACACGCCGCCTTTCGAGATGCTGCGCGGCCTCGTGCTGTTCGCGGCGCACAGCGCGCAAGTCCCCGCGATCGAGACCGTGTACAAGGCGTTCCGCGACCAGGACGGTCTCGCCGCCTACACACAACGCGCGGCGCGTGACGGATTCACCGGCATGCTCGCGATCCACCCGGGACAGGTTCCCGTCATCAATGCCGCCTTCACGCCCTCCCCCGATGCGCTCGCGCAGGCCCAACGGATCGTCGCCGCCTTTCGCGCACGTCCCGGTGCCGGCGTCGTCAGCCTCGACGGCGTCATGCTCGATGCGCCGCACCTGAAAGCCGCCGAGCGCATCATTGCGCTCGCCGCTGCGGATTAGCCGGCCGGCGCGAACCGCAAGTGCCGACGGCAGCTCATCCGGCGTCATTGCGAAAGAGCGCATTAAGCTCATCGCCTGAATGCGCCCCGGCGAACCCGGCGAACGTCCCTTCCCCGGCAAGCAATCTCGCGGCGCGCGCGAATGAGCCCCAGGCAGAACGCGCCAGCGCTCCGCCGACGCTGACGCGACGGACGCCGAGCGCCGCCAGGTCGCGCATCGTCAGATCGCTCGCCCAGCCGATGAGGACATTCACCGGGTGCGGCGCGACGGCGGCAACGACCGCCGAAATCTGATCGGGCGTGCGCAGGCCCGGGGCATACAGGCAGTGCGCCCCTGCATTGGCGTAGGCCCTGAGCCGGCCGATGGTTTCGTGGATGTCCGGCCGGCCAACCAGGAAGCACTCGGCACGTCCAACCAGCAGCGTGTCGCCCCCGGCCTGGTCGATGGCCTTGCGGGCCGCCCTGATCCTCTCGACCGCCACGCCGACGTCGTAGAGCGGCGCTGCCGGGTCGCCGGTGGAATCCTCGATCGAAAGTCCGGCCACCCCGGCCTCGATTGCAAGTCGGACGCTCTGTGTGACGCCCGCCGTGTCGGCGGCGAAGCCGTTTTCGAAGTCCGCGTTTACCGGGACGTCGGTACCCGCGACGATTTCCTGCAGATGCGCGAGCGTCATGGCGAGCGTGACGCCCCCATCGGGACGGCCCCGCGACCAGGCAAAACCCGAACTCGTCGTGGCAAGTGCCTTGAAGCCGAGGCCCTGCAGGAAGCGTGCGCTTCCAAGGTCCCACGGATTGGGAATGGCGAAGCAGCCAGCCTCGTGCATCTGGGAAAACAAGCGCCGCTTGTCGGAAATGCTGGGACGAATGCTGGTCATAAGGGTTCGCGCCTATGCCGCCTCTGCGCCCACCATGAGCACGCGAGCCCGGCAGACCCCCGCAGTTCGCGATTCTGTGAGGGATTCAGGGTGCCGCGATTGTCGGCAATCCAGAATGCCGAAATCTATATTTCCCGGCTTCCTAGAATGTGGCCCTGTGGACGTGGCTTTCCTGACGAAGCCGGTGAACGATGTGATCGATGGTTGCCGCTCTGTTTTCCTTAAAGATCTTCGTGATAACCCTGGAATCGAGATCCGTTGCATTGGAAATTTTCTTGACCGCATCGTGCGTGGCTTGCAACAGCTGCGCCACGTCGACCGCTTCGATGATGTGCATCACCTCTTGCAGCGGCAGTTTAGTCACGTTAGATATCGTCTCCAGGGAATCCTGAACGACCGTGAGGAGCTTCTTGATATCAACCTGCTCGAGGGCTTCCTCTGCGGCAGGGCTGAGATGCGTTTGGTAGTGCTTGGATAATGGCATGACGGGTTTCCTCTTTATTCGAGAGTGATAATCGTTGCTATTTTCGGGCGTAATTTACCACGCCCGACACCGGCGGCGGCTCATATATCTCTTGAGCCCGCGGCGTGAGTCGGCGTCCGCATGATGTGCATTGCACGAGCCCGGCACGTTGCCAAAAAGGCTGTTTATCCGCGTACAACCGTGCACGCTAGAATGTATTGGCCGCTGCGGGGAGTAGCGCGGCAGCCACGCATAGCCCAACGACCAGCAAGGGCGCCGCGCGCCCGGTTTGCAGCAACCAGAAGCCGGCAAGCGCAACCGCGGCGTCCGCCATGCCATGAATCGCGCTTATCGAAACGGGGTTGTAGAGCGCAGCGCCGAGGATGCCGACGACGGCTGCGTTCACGCCGGCGAGCGCACCGCCGGCGCGCGGCAGTTGCGCCGCCCGTCGCCACATCGCTGACCCGGCAACGGCAATCAGAAGTCCCGGCAAAAAAATGGCGAGTACCGCTCCAATCGCCCATACGAGCGCCGCTCCGCCTGGCGCCGCACTCGCGCCCAGAAATGCCGCGAACGTGAACAGCGGTCCCGGCAGGGCTTGCGCGGCGCCATAGCCCCCCAGAAATACGTTATCTGATATCCAGGCTTCCGGCACCAGCGACTCACGCAACAGCGGCAGGACGACATGGCCGCCGCCGAATACGAGCGCCCCGGATCGGTAGAATATCGCCGCGAGTCCCGCAAAGTTGTGCGGGACCAGGGCGCCAGGCGCAATTGTCGCTGCCAACAGGGCGAGGAAGGCCGTGAACGCCCAGGCCGCGATCTTCGGGTCGATGTATACCGTTCGCGCCGCCGCCGTCCGCGCCTCGCGAAACAGCTGCGAACCGGCGATGGCCGCCAGGGCGAGCGCCATAAGTTGCGGCCACACACCGTGCCCCAAGAGGATGCCGACCCCTGCCAGAATGGCCACCGACGCGTAACGGAAATCCGGGCACAGGGACCGCGCCATGCTCCACACGGCCTGCGCCACGACGGCGACCGCCGCGACCTTCAGACCATGCAGCGCAGCCTCCGCATAGGGACCATGCCACTGCGGCGCCAGGAGCGCAAACGCAACCATCAGCAGCGTGGACGGCAGCGTAAATCCCAGCCAGGCCGCTATTGCGCCGCGCCAGCCGGCACGGTGCCAGCCGATCAGGAAGCCGACCTGGCTGCTGGTCGGCCCCGGCAGCATCTGGCAAACGGCGACGATGCCGGCAAAGGTGTCCGCATCGATCCAGCGGCGGCGCTCGACGTAGCTGCGGCGAAAGACGCCCAGATGCGCGATCGGCCCGCCGAAGGCGCTGCACCCGAGCTGCAGCGACGCAAGGAACACCGGCAACGCCGTTGCGCCGCGTTCAGCCGCCAAGGTTCAGCAGCGCGGCATTTCCGCCCGTCGCCGTCGTATTGACGCTCAGCGAGCGTTCGTTGGCAAAGCGCAGCAGGTAATGCGGGCCGCCCGCCTTCGGTCCCGTGCCCGACAGTCCCGATCCGCCGAATGGCTGCACACCGACCACCGCACCCACCATGTTGCGATTGATGTAGGTATTGCCGACCTGCGTATTGCGGAATATCTCGCGCCAGAAGGACTCGAGCCGCGTCTGCACCCCGAGAGTCAGTCCATAGCCGGTCGAGCGGATCGACTCCAGCGCCTGCGCGATGTCGCGCGAGCGGTAGCGTACGACGTGCAGGATGGGGCCAAACTGCTCGCGCGTCAGCTGCGCCGGATCCTGCAGCTCGATCAGATGGGGAGCGACGAAGCTGCCATGGGCGTGCCGCTCACCGAGCGTGCACGCCTTCACCACGCGCGCCTCGGCGCGCATCGCCGTTATATGCCGGTTGAGCCCGTCGGCCGCCGCAGCCGTGATCACCGGTCCGACATCGGTGCGCGGATCCGCCGGATCGCCAATCACCAGATCATCCATTGCACCCGCGATCATCTCGATGACCGCCTCGGCGATCTCCTCCTGCAGGTACAGGATCCGCAGCGCCGAGCAGCGTTGTCCGGCGCTCGCGAAAGCCGAGCCCATGACATCGTCGACGACCTGTTCGGGCAGCGCCGTCGAGTCGACGAGCATCGCATTCAGGCCTCCGGTCTCGGCGATCAGCGGCAGGATCGCCCCGTCGCGGCTCGCCAGCAGCCGGTTGATCGTCAGCGCCGTCGCCGTGGATCCCGTCATCGCCACTCCCGCCAGCGCCGCGTGCCGGAATGCGGCCTCGCCGAACGCGCGCCCCGGCGCCGGCACCATCGCCAGTGCCTCCGGCGTTACTCCCGCCTCGTGCAGCAGGGCCGTGAACCTGGCTGCGATCAGCGGCGTGGGCTCGGCTGGCTTCGCGACGACGCTGTTACCGGCCGCGAGCGCAGCCGTCACCTGGCCCGCGAAGATCGCCAGCGGGAAATTCCACGGGCTGATGCAAGCGAATACGCCCCGCCCCTGCAGCGACAGCTCATTGCTTTCGCCGGTCGGGCCGGCCAGCCGCTCCGCATGCGTGAACAGCTGCCGCGCGCGCAGCGCGTAATAGCGGCAGAAATCGACGGTCTCGCGCACTTCGGCAACGGCGTCCGGCAGCGTCTTGCCCGCCTCGCGCACCAGCAGGGAATAAAAATCCGCGTGCCGCTGCTCGAGCAGGTCCGCGGCCTTTTCGAGCACGCCGGCCCGGGCCTCGCCGCCCAGCGCGCTCCAGGCGCCCTGGGCGCGTCCCGCGACCGCAAACGCGGCATCGATCTCGGCCGGCGTCGCATCGCGCGCCTGCCCGACGATGTCGCGCCGATCCGCCGGATTGGTGACCGGATATCCGGGAGCGGTGCCGGCGGTGCCCGGGATCATCGGCGCGGCGCGGTGCACGGCGCTGCGCTGCGCGGCAAGACCGTCGCGCAGCCCGGCGAGCGAGCGCGGATTGCCGAAATCAATCCCGATCGAATTGCGCCGGTCCGGATACAGGGCGACGGGTTCCGGCAGGCGCGGGTTCGCATACGACTGCAGTGCTTCGAGGTCCGCGACCGGATCGCGGACTATTTCGGCGACGGCAACCTGCTCGTCCATGAAGCGGTTCACGAACGAGGTATTGGCGCCGTTCTCGAGCAGCCGGCGAACCAGGTAGGCGAGCAGGTCCTTGTGCTCGCCTACCGGCGCATAGACGCGCACGCGCGGAAAATTCCCGATTTGCCGCGTCGCCTCGGAAAACAGCAGGCCGCCCATGCCGTGCAGGCGCTGGAACTCGAACCCGTCGGCGCCCTGTGCCAGGTCGAGGATCGATGCGATGCTGTGCGCGTTGTGCGTGGCAAACTGCGCATAGATCAGGTCGCGATGATGCAGCAGGCGCCCGGCGCAGGCCAGATACGACACATCCGTCGTCAGTTTGCGGGTGTAGACCGGATAGCCCTCGAGCCCGCGCTCCTGGCTGCGCTTGATCTCGCTGTCCCAGTACGCGCCCTTGACCAGGCGCACCGTCATGCGCCGTCCGGTCGCCTTCGCGGTCCCGGCGACCCAGTCGATCACGTCCAGGGCGCGCTTGCCGTAGGCCTGCACGGCGAGCCCGAGCCCCGGCCAGTCCCGGGTCTGCGGGTCGCGCGCCATGGCCTCGATCACGCCGAGCGACAGGTCCAGCCGATCCGCCTCCTCCGCGTCGACGGTCAGCTGGATGCCCGCGGCCGCGGCGCGCCGCGCGAGCGCGAGCGCCCTCGGCACGAGCCGCTGCATGACCCGCTCCCGCTGCAGCAGCGAATACCGGGGCTCCAGCGCCGACAGCTTGATCGAGATGCTCGAGACTTCATGCGCGGCGCCGCCCCGCACGCTGCCGCCGATCGCGTCGATGGCGTGCTCGTAGGACCCCAGATAGCGCTCGGCGTCGTGCAGCGTGCGCGCCCCCTCGCCGAGCATGTCGAACGAACACAGCGCCAGCTGCGCCTCGTCGGCACTGCGCTTCAGCGCTTCCTCGATCGTGCGTCCGACGACGAACTCGCCGCCGATGATGCGCATCGCGCGGCGCACCGCCAGGCGCACGACCGGCTCGCCGGCCTTGCGCGTAAATCGCCGCACCCATCCGGTGGCGTCCGCCCTGATCGAGGGATCGAGTTCGAGAATACCGCCGGTCAGCATCAGGCCCCAGGTCGATGCGTTGACGAACAGGGATTCGGACCTGCCGGAATGCGACGACCAGTCCCCGTTCGCCAGTTGCTCCGCGATCAGCCGATCCGCGGTCGCGTCGTCGGGGATCCGCAGCAGCGCTTCGGCTATGCACATCAGCGCAATGCCTTCCTGGTTCGAGAGGCCAAACTCCTGCAGGAATGCGTCCAGGAACGGGCGCTCGTCGCGGCGACGACGGGCTCCCTCGACCAGTTCCCTGGCTACCGCGACCGCGCGATGGCGTGCACCGGCGGTCAGCTCGAGGGAGTGAAGCAGGCGCGTGACGGCCGTATCCTCGGCGATGAGTGCATGTTCGCGCATGCGTTCGCGCAAGACTTCAAGCTCATTGGCTTCCGACCGGTTCCTGGGTGTCGCGGACATCGAATCCCCCGTTATTGGCGCTTTGCCGCCTTATTATCGATGATTCTGGCGAGAAAAACCCGGCATGGAGCGCACGCGTCAGCGGGCCGCAGCATACCGGTCCCGTCCCCGGATCCGGATTCTACTGCCAGGTCCCAGGCCTCGAGCTGCGCGCCGTCGCCGCGTGCGCCCCGGACCACGACCGCCGCATCGATCGGCACCAGCAGCAGCGAATGCCCGGCAACGGCCTGCCACGTGACCGGCTCGCGAACGGCCTCGATGCGGGCACTGACGGTGTACCCATCGGTGGCAACGATCAGATTGAGGTCGATGCAGGATCCGTGCAGCAATTCGCCGCGCGTTGCAACGGCGCCGTCGAACTGCGCGCTGTCACCCGGCTCGCGCAGCGTTGTGCGCCGGCCGCCGGCAAATTCGAGGCGCACCCCCGCGCCCCGCAGCAGCACCATGTGGCGCGTGTAGCCGGCGAAGTCCGAGAACGGGCCGGAGCGGTCGATCTGCGCGAAGCTTACGCGCCAGTCGAAGGGCTCGCCTGCCGCGGGAACCCGGAACGCCTCGCGCGTGATGCCGCCCCCATTCTTCCAGGGAGTCGCCGCTAGGGAATTCTGGCGCACGATCTTCATCGGTCGGCGGGCTCACATCGCCGGTCGGCTTGGTTTAAGATTCCGGCACAACAATGACTTTGGGGGGTTCCGGATATCATGACACATCGCAGCCTTTCATCCTGCCTGCCGTGCGCGATCGCCTCGGCGCTGATCGGGCATGCGGCTCCGGCGCAAGCCGCAGCGACCGCGCCGGAACAGGCGCAGACGATCGTGCTCAGGGCCGCGCACCTGTTCGATGCGGTTTCCGGCCGGCTCGGCGAGCGCGGCGTCGTGGTCATTGCCGGCACGAAAATCGTCTCCGTCGGCGCCGATGGCGCCATCCCCGCGAATGCCCGCGTGATCGATCTGGGCGATGCGACGCTGTTGCCGGGCTTCATCGATGCGCATGTGCACCTGTCCTTCGAAGCCAGCGAAAATTGGTACCGGGACGCCTATCAGGGCCTGCAGCGGTTCCCGGCTGAACAAGCCCTGTATGGTGCGCATTACGCAAAGGTCACGCTGGAAGCGGGCATAACGTCCGTGCGCGACGCCGGATCCTCCGACTCGATTGCGCTCGGCCTGCGCAACGCGATCAATGCCGGCATGATTCCGGGTCCCCGGATGCTGATTTCGAACAATCCGATCGGCTCCACGGGCGGCCACGCCGATTCCGACCCGATGCCGCCGCAGACCATCGCGCCGCAAGGACCGCTTCAGGGAGTGTGCAACGGAGCCGACGAGTGCCGCGCCGCCGTGCGCTACCAGATCAAGTACGGGGCCGACCTGATCAAGTTCATGCCCTCAGGCGGCGTGCTGTCGCTGGCCGATTCGGTCGACGCGCCCGAGATGACCCAGGAAGAGATGAATGCGATCGTCGCCGAAGCGCATATGTGGAATCGCAAGGTCGCCGCCCATTGCCACGGGGACCGCGCGGCGAAAATGGCGATCGCCGCAGGCGTCGACTCGATCGAACACGGCAGCTTCCTGCACGACGACACGCTGATGCAGATGAAGGAAAAGCACGTGTACCTGGTGCCGACGCTGTCGGCGGGCGACTGGGTCGGCGCGAAGGCCGACGAATACCCTCCGGCGATCGCGGCCAAGGCGCGTGCCGCCGCGGCGCAGATCCAGATCACGTTCCAGCATGCCGTCAGGATCGGCGTGCCCGTGGCCATGGGCACCGATGCCGCGGTCGAGCCTCATGGCCGCAATGCCCATGAATTCGCATTGATGACCAGGGGCGGCATGACGAACGCGCAGGCACTGATCGCCGGGACCGCGGGCGGTGCGGACCTGCTGGGCATCTCCGCACAGACCGGCACCCTGCAGGCCGGCAAATCCGCGGATATCGTCGCCGTACCGGGCAATCCCCTGGCTGACATCACCGTCACGGAGCATCCGCTGTTCGTGATGAAGGAAGGGACCATTTACCGGCAATAAAGCCGGTCCCGCTCAGACCAGGGATACGCCCTTTGGAACCCGGACCACGACCGTTCCGGCGATCTTGTCGTGCCAGCCCTGCCTCTCGGCGTCGATCGCGATCCAGATGAAGCCGAGCCCCGCGGCGATCATCGACAGGAAGCAGCCCAGCGCACGCACGATTGCCGTGGGCCAGTCGAGTTCGCGGCCATCGAGCCGCACGACGTGCAGATGGCAGATCATGCCGCCCAGCGTCGTGCCCTTGAGCTTCCACATGACGGCGCCATACGCTGCGAGCAGCAGCAGGATCGCACCATGGACGTCGAGCACCAGGTGCACGATCACGCTGATGAGCATCAGGTCGATGAACAATGCAGCCATGCGTATCCAGAATCCGGCCCGTGGGTAGATCCCGGCCGCTCCTGCCGCCGGTACCGTCACACCGGGGATCACCACTCCGGGCGTGATGATATCGGACGCGGCGCTGGCCGGAGCGGCACTGACGGCTGCCGCGCCAGCCGGCGTGGCCTGACGCGCGTCGGTCGCCGCTGGACGCTTTGCGCGCAAGCCGAGCAGCAGCGCATACGTGGCGACGCCCATGCCGATGAAGCCGATCAGCTGGAACGTGATCATGCCGATGACCGGAACCGCATAAAGCAGCGTCACGAGCAGCCCGCCGATCACCACGGTGACGGCCGGATGCGACCATGCGCTGGAGCCGGCCGGCCGGACGAGTCGCGCACCGATCCAAGCCAGCATCACGATCCGGCCAAAGGAAGCGACGATCAGCAGCGCGGCGACCACGAACGGCACCGCAAGAATGCCGATCACGGTAATGCACAGCAGCACCAGCAGGATTGGGGTCGCGAGCGTCGTCAGGAATGCCGCGAACAGCGATTCGCCCGGATGATCCTCCAGAACCCGCACGCACCGGTCGACGCTGCCGCGCATCGCCAGCGCCGCCAGCGCATAAATGACCAGCGAGACCAGCGCCAGGGTCCACGCCCAGCCAAGTCCCGGGCTGAATGCCAGCAATCGCCCCTTGAACAGGCAGTTCGTGACCCAGTTCTGCAACCAGCCGAAGTCGAAGCCTCGCGTGTCGGACGTAAAGTCCTCGACGGCGCCATGCGCAGCGGCAGTCGCACTGCGGGTGACCGTTCCGCCAACCGCGTCGATGTCGCCGCCGATGTCCGCGTTGGGACCAAGCTCGATGTTGCCCATCACCGCCATGACGTCGCCGCCCACCCGGCTGTCGATGTAGGTGTTGCCCATCACGGACACCACGTCGCCTCCGACCGGCCCGGTGACCCGGGCATTGCCCATCACGGCGACCACGTCTTCGGACACGTCGCCGGCGCTGGACGCGGATCCCATCACCGAAACCACGTTGTCGGCGTGCTCGCCCGCCGGCAGCAACGAATGGTGACCGATGCTGAGCACCGTGTGGCCGTGCCGGTCGTTGACCATGCCATGGAGCATCGGGCCCGTTGCCGATGGCGGTGCTGCCGATGCCGCCGCTGCCGCGGACGCATCGGGCGCCGAGGCGCCGATCGCATCGTCTGCGCGGGCGACGCCGGCCCACTGCGATAGCAGCAACGCACCAAGGATGATTCCGGACCTGAAGTTCATAGTGGGATTCCTGAATTGCACTCAATGGGAAACGTAAAGGGTGCGATAAGTCGCGGCGCACAGGCCGGCAAACAACACATAGAGACTGCAGACTCCGAGGCCGGCGCCGTAGAGCCACAGCGGCGACATGCTGTGCGCCAGCGTCGAGGCAACTCGACTGAATTCGCCGTTGATCATCGACAGCCGGACGCCGGTCCGGAACGCCCAGCTCAAGGGTGCATCGAGGCTGCCGGACAGCCGCATCACCGCCGGATTCGATGAAGCCCAGATGAGCGCGGCGCAAACCGCGACGAAGACCGCGCGCATCGTTACCGGCCAATGGACAAAGGACCGGCGCCACCACGGCAATGCGGCACGCCGTTCGATTTCCGCGACGATGCGCGCACCGAGGCCTGCCGGCGCCTTCAGCGCCGGTTGCTCGCGGCAGACCCGGCCGATGAGTGTCTCCAGATCGTTCATGACGGCACTTCCAGGTCCCCCGCAGCCCGGTGCGCGGCCAGCGCCTGCGCGAGTGATGCCCGGCCGCGCATGATGTCGATCTTGACCTTCGACAGCGACACGTTCAGCCGGCTCGCGATCTCGGCATAGGGCATGTCTTCAAAGTGGTACAGCACGAGCGCGATGCGCTGGTGATCGGGCAGCCCGGCGAGGGAGCGCTCGACGAGCGCGGCGCGTTCCGTTGCCGCCAGTTCATCGAACAGCGCATCAGGAACCACGACGTCGATGCCGGGCCCGCTCGTGGCCTCTGAATCGCCATCGTCATCGCGGCGGACTTCGGAAAACAGGCGCCAGCGCCTGCGGTAGCGGGACAGGTGATTCAGACTCAGGTTCGTCGCCACGGTCTTGAGCCAGCCGCCCGGCGTGGAACTGCCCCGCAGCATCGGGAAGTTTTCATAAGCCCTCAAGAAGACCTCCTGCGCGATGTCCTCGGCCTGCGCGTCGGTGCCCAGCAGGCGCACGATGGTGGTGTAGACCACATCCTGATACGCGCGCATGAACGGGACGAACTCATCTGAACCGGTCAATTCCTGCCCTGCTTGTTGCACGGTGGTATTCAGCGTCTGGGGATAGAACACCGCAGACAGCAAACAGTTACACACCGGGCAGGATTGCGTTTCCTGCTACCGGGTGCAGACATTAAGGTAACACTGCCTTTCGGCAATCGGTCGCAATGACCATCCAGGCAGGCGATTGCGCCAGGTCCGGGGGTATGCTGCACTGCAGCGGCCGGCGATCAATGCATCATGAGCACCGGCAGATCGGCGTGCGCAATAAGGGCCGAGGTCACGCCTCCGAAGGCCGCCTCCCGCAGTGGCCCATGACCATAACCGCCGACCACGAGCAGGCCCGCATCGACCTCGGCGGCCACGTCATGCAGTACCGCCTCGGACCGGCGGGGACCCGCGCCAATGCAGCGCCGTTCGGCGCGCACGCCGTGCCATGCAAGCTGGGCAGCGAGATCATCGATGCCGGATGAATCCGGTGCCGTATCTTCCCCTGCGAAAACCAGGATGACCCGTTCTGCAGCCTGGAGCAGCGGCATCGCCGCGGCGACCGCTCTCGCCGCCTCCGGAGTCTCCTTCCAGCCCACGACGACGCTGCGCCCCATGCACGGGCGCGCAGGATCAGGCGCGATCAGCACCGGGCGGCCACTGCCCACCAGCAGCAGCTCGATCAGGTTTGCCGGCGTGCGGTCGTCGCTCGCGCGCCGCCCCAGCACGATCAGGTCGTGATGCCGGGCCCGGGGGATCAGCCGCGCGGCGACATCGCCGGTCTCCTCGGATATCTCAGCCGTGACCCCCGCGCCCGCCGACGGCGCTCCCGCAATCGCAATCGCATGCTTGCTGCAAAACTGATGTGCGTGCCGCCGCGCCCTGCCGGCGTGCAGCGCCTCGTCATTGTCCACCCGTCCAACCGCAGCATTGATGCACGGTCCCTCGCGAAACTCGAAGTGCCGCTCGCGCACGGCCGCCTCCCAGACGTTTTGCCGCACGTGATAGAAATCCAGGTGTGCATGCAGCGCCCGCCCGACGTCGAAGGCCGTTGCGAATACCGCTTCATCGGCATTGCTGCCGGCGGTCGGGATGAAGATTGTCTTGATCATGCTAGCCGCCCCCTGTGCGCGCATGCATGCTGTGTCGATACCGGCACATGCACCATACGGGATTGCCCTTATGAGAAAAACCTAATTTTGCACGATGAATCCTCCGCGCCGCACAAATTTTTCGCCCTGACTCCTTCGGTCCGATGCGCGCCTGCAGCAAAGTTAACACCGTCACAGAACCGCAATTATTTAGGCAGCGGCTGTTGCCAGCGCGCATGATTGAGGTGCGGATGTGCTGAGCGGGAAAAGGCGATCACGGGCGAGACACTCGCCATCGGGATTGTGTCA
The DNA here is from genome assembly GCA_963706815.1 of uncultured Gammaproteobacteria bacterium. Lineage (GTDB taxonomy): Bacteria > Pseudomonadota > Gammaproteobacteria > Steroidobacterales > Steroidobacteraceae > Bog-1198. The sequence goes on along the minus strand of CAVPNS010000002.1, from coordinate 160,060 downwards.
TGCCTTCGAGGCAGAAGTCGAAGCAAACGGACACGCGCATTGCGGAGGCACTCAGGCCGACCATTGCGGTGCTCGCATCGGCCCACGGGTATCGCGACCCGTTCACGGCCAAGCACCAGCACCGGGTCGCCGCGCTCAGCGAATCGATCGGCAATCAGCTCGGATTGAGCCAGGCAAGGGTTGAGATCCTGCGTCTCGCCGCGATCATGCACGACATCGGCAAGATCTATGTGCCTGCGGAAATCATCAGCAAACCCGGCGCACTGAACGAGGCCGAATACGCGCTGATGAAGACTCACTGCGCCGTCGGCCACGACATCCTCCAGCATCTGCAGGCGCCGAATCCGCTGGCGGAAATCGTCTTTGCGCATCACGAACGCATGGACGGCAGCGGCTATCCGCGCGGCCTGGCCGGGGATCACATCGTGATGGAAGCGCGCATATTGGCCGTCGCCGACATCTTCGACGCGATGACGTCGAACCGCGCTTACCGGCCGGGCGTGACGCAGGATGTTGCGCTCGACGAACTGCAGACGATGGCCAGCCGCCAGCTCGATGGCGACGCGGTCGCGGCGCTGCGGGGACTCATTCTCAGCGGAGTCATTGCGCAATCGGTCACCCAACCCGCGGTGCATTCGCTGACTTCCAGGCACTGAGGCGGCGCGCAAGACGCGCCACAATAAGGACTCCCCCCTATAGACGCTGCCGCGCCGCGGCGCGACATTACCCATGCGGCTTGATTAGCCGTTTTCGGAGAGAGCGGGAAGCTCAAGGACCAGCCAATGAAAGCCATCCCAATGACGCTGAGTGCGGGTGCGCGATCGCTTGCCAGTGCGTTGCTGCTGACGGCCGCCGCTTGCGCGGCGTACGGGGCGGATACCTACAACGGCGCGGAACTGACGATCCCGTCGGTCGTGATCGGGGGTGCGACGTATTCGAACATGGTGGTCACTCCCGGAAAGATCCTCAGCGTCAGGGGCGGCACGCCCGCTGGCAGTGCGGACAGTTATGATCCTGGCAACAACACCCTGAGCATTCCCAGCGTCATCGTTGGGGCCGCCACCTACAACAATGTGCTGATCACGGTGGGGAGCCTGTCCTCGATCGGCAGCGCCAGTGGGGCGGATGTCTATGCTGGCGGCATCCTGGATATCCCTTATGTCCAGCTCGGCGGCGCCGCCTACGACGATGTCACGATCACGGTCGGCAGCATCGTCACGGTGGCGGGCGGAATGCCGGGATTCGATACGAACACCTATAGTCCTGCAACGAATCAGCTGGCCATTCCGGCGGTCCAGGTGGGCAATCAGGTCTATACCAATGTCGTCATCACAGCCGGGAACGTGAAATCAGCAGCGGGCCTCTTCTCCAGCGTGCAGGACTCGTTCCTGCATTCCTTCTCGGGCTCCATGAGTGCCAGCAGCGATGGCGCATTTCCCGACGCCGGCCTGGTGCAGGGCAGCGATGGTAACTTTTATGGAACGACGACCGACGGCGGCTCATACGGCCATGGTACGGTCTTCAGGATCACCGCCGGCGGCACCGAGACGGTGCTGCATTCGTTCAGCCGTACGAATGGAGCCGGCGGCACCACGGATGGCGGGGAACCCGAGGGAACATTAATCCAGGGCAGCGATGGCAACTACTACGGGACGACGGTCCTTGGGGGCTTATATGAGCAGGGCACCGTTTTCCGATTGACGCCGGCAGGCACCGTGACGGTGATTTATTCCTTCACCGGAAACGGTGGGGTCACGAACAGCACCGACGGCGCACAGCCGTACGCGCGACTGATCCAGGCGAGCGATGGCAATTTCTACGGGACCACGGAATATGGCGGCGCCGACAATCAGGGAACCGTCTTCAGGATCACTGCGGGCGGCGCGGAGACGCCGGTATATTCGTTCGGCGCCAGCGGCCCCACCGATGGCGCAAGCGCGAGTTCGGGCGTGATCGAGGGCAGCGACGGCAACTTCTATGGGACGACAACCGGTGGGGGCGCCTACACATTTGGCACCGTCTTCAGGGTCACCCCGCTCGGTGTCGAGACCGTGCTTCATTCCTTCCCTGGAGGCGACGATGGCGCCATTGCCTATGGGGGCCTGATCCAGGGCAACGATGGCAATTTCTACGGAACGACCTGGAGCAGTGGCCCAAACGGCGAGGGTACAGTGTTCAGAATTACCGCCGCCGGCGCCGAGACCGTGATTTATTCCTTCAGCGGCCCCGATGGCCAGGGCCCGGTTGCCGGCCTGATCGAGGGCAGCGACGGCAACTTCTATGGGACGACGCAATATGGAGGGGCCAACGGCCAGGGCGTTGTCTTCAGGGTCACGGCGACCGGTGTCGCGACGGTGCTGCATTCCTTCAGCGGCAACGGCGGGATCGCCAACAGCACCGATGGCTCCGACCCGATTGCCGGCCTCACCGAGGGCCGCGACGGCAGCCTTTATGGAACGACCGTGGGGGGGGGCACGGCCGATTCGGGCACCGTCTTCAGGCTGGCGAATGCGGTCTCCACGCACTGAATGAAAAAAACCCCGGGTTCTTCGCGAACCCGGGGCCATCTTCTTCTTCGATCGGGACGGCAGACCTGTAATTGCTACTCGGCCGCCTCGGTATCCCCCGCCGGAACCGTATCCTCCGTGTCGCTGATGCCGCCACTCACGTCCATGAAACTGCGGCGACGCGTATCGTCGAATGCGCGGCGGCGCCGCGCGTGATACGCAAAACCCGTTCCGGCCGGAATCAGCCGTCCGACGATAACGTTTTCCTTCAGGCCGCGCAGGTCGTCCTTGAGCCCCCGCACCGCCGCTTCCGTGAGCACGCGCGTGGTCTCCTGGAACGACGCCGCCGAAATGAAGGATTCGGTCGCCAGCGACGCCTTCGTGATGCCGAGCAACAGCGGCTCCCAGGTCGACTGGTGCTTGCCTTCGGACTTCTGCTTCGCGATCACGTCGAGCAGCCGGCCGCGATCCATCTGTTCGCCGCGCAGCAGGGCCGAATCGCCCTTGTCGAGGACCTCGATCTTGCGCAGCATCTGCCGCACGATGACCTCGATGTGCTTGTCGTTGATCTTCACGCCCTGCAGCCGGTACACATCCTGGATCTCGCGCACCAGGTAGTTGGCCAGCGCCTCGACGCCCTGCAGGCGCAGGATGTCGTGCGGGTTCGGCTCGCCGTCGGCGATGACCTCGCCCTTCTCGACCTGCTCGCCTTCGAACACGTTGAGATGCCGCCATTTCGGGATCAGCTCCTCGTAAGCCTTCTTGTCGCTCTGTTCGTTGGTGATGACCAGGCGGCGCTTGCCCTTGGTCTCCTTGCCGAAACTCACGGTGCCGCTACGCTCGGCGAGGATCGCCGAATCCTTCGGCTTGCGCGCCTCGAACAGATCGGCGACACGCGGCAGGCCGCCGGTGATGTCGCGGGTCTTCGAGGATTCCTGCGGAATGCGCGCAATGACGTCGCCGACCGAGACCTTGGCGCCGTCGGAGAGGCTCACGATCGCACCGGCGGGCAGCGCATAGACTGCCGGAATGTCGGTGTTCGCGAAGGTGACTTCCTTGCCCTTCGCATTGGTCAGGCGCACGACGGGGCGCAGGTCCTTGCCGCCCGACCCGCGCTGCTTCGGATCCAGCACGACCGTGCTGGTGAGGCCCGTGACGTCGTCCACCTGGGTCGTGACGGTGATGCCGTCGACGAAGTCGGAGAACTTGATCATGCCCGCCACTTCGGTGACGACCGGGTGCGTATGCGGATCCCAGTTGGCGACCGATTGCCCGGCCGTGACGACGTCGGCGTCGTTGACCGTGATCGTCGCGCCGTACGGAATCTTGTAGCGCTCCCGCTCGCGGCCGAATTCATCGACGACACCCAGTTCGCCGGAGCGCGACACCGCGACCAGGTGTCCCTTCTCGTGGCGCACGGTCTTGATGTTGTGCAGCCTGATGGTGCCCTTCGACTTGACCTCGACGCCATTCGCCGCCGCCGCCCGCGAGGCCGCGCCGCCCATGTGGAAGGTGCGCATCGTCAGCTGGGTGCCGGGCTCGCCGATCGACTGCGCGGCGATGACGCCGACCGCTTCGCCGATGTTGATCCGGTGCCCGCGGCCCAGGTCGCGGCCGTAGCACTGCGCGCATACGCCGTAGCGGGTCTCGCAGGTGATCGGGGAGCGGACCTGGACCTGGTCGATGCCCATCTTTTCCAGCAGCTTGACCGTCTTCTCGTCGATCATGTCGCCGGCCTTGACCAGCACCTCGCCGGTCGCGGCGACCACGACGTCCTCGGACGGGACGCGTCCGAGCACGCGTTCGCCGAGGCCTTCGACGACGTCGCCGCCCTCGACGATCGGCGTCATGGACAGCCCGTTGACGGTACCGCAATCGATCTTCGGTGACGACGAGGTCCTGCGCCACGTCGACGAGGCGGCGGGTCAGGTAGCCTGAGTTGGCCGTCTTCAGCGCCGTATCGGCCAGGCCCTTGCGCGCGCCGTGCGTCGAGATGAAGTACTGCAGGACGTTCAGGCCCTCGCGGAAATTCGCCGTGATCGGCGTCTCGATGATCGAGCCGTCCGGCTTCGCCATCAGGCCGCGCATGCCGGCGAGCTGGCGGATCTGCGCCGCGGAGCCGCGCGCTCCGGAGTCGGCCATCATGAAGATCGAATTGAAGGACTTCTGCCGCACCTTGTTGCCCTTGGCATCGGTGACCTCGTCGGTGCCGAGCTTTTCCATCATCGCCTTCGCGACCTGGTCGTTGGTGCGCGACCAGATGTCGACGACCTTGTTGTAGCGCTCGCCGTTCGTGACCAGTCCCGAGGAGTACTGCTCCTGGATCTCCTTGACCTCGCGTTCAGCGGTGCGCAAGGATCTTGGTCTTCGACTGCGGCACGACCATGTCGTCGACGCCGATCGACACGCCGGCGCGCGTTGCGTACTTGAAGCCCGTGTACATCAGCTGGTCGGCGAAGACGACGGTTTCCTTGAGGCCGACGCTGCGGTAGCAGGCGTTGATCGTCGCCGAGATCGCCTTCTTGGTCATGTCCTGGTTGATGACGTCGAACGACAGGCCGTGCGGCAGGATCTCCGACAGCAGCGCCCGCCCGACCGTCGTGCTGACGACGCGGATCTTCTCCACCAGGTCATGTTCCTTCGATTCCCGCGTGTGCTCGGACAGGCGCACCTTGATCTTCGCCTGCAGGTCGAGCTGGCGGCTCTCGTAGGCGCGGTGCACTTCGGCGACGTCGCTGAATACCATGCCTTCGCCCTTCGCGCCGACGCGCTCGCGGGTCATGTAATACAGCCCGAGCACGACGTCCTGCGACGGCACGATGATCGGATCGCCGTTGGCCGGCGACAGGATGTTGTTCGAGGACATCATCAGCGCCCGCGCCTCGAGCTGCGCCTCGAGCGACAGCGGGACGTGCACGGCCATCTGGTCGCCGTCGAAGTCGGCGTTGAACGCGGTGCAGACCAGCGGATGCAGCTGGATCGCCTTGCCCTCGATCAGCACCGGCTCGAACGCCTGGATGCCGAGGCGGTGCAGCGTCGGTGCGCGGTTCAGCAGCACCGGATGCTCGCGGATCACTTCTTCGAGGATGTCCCAGACCTCCGGTCCCTCGCGCTCGACCAGGCGCTTCGCGGCCTTGATCGTCGAGGCCTCGCCGCGCAGCTGCAGCTTGGGGAAAATGAACGGCTTGAACAGCTCCAGCGCCATCTTCTTCGGCAGCCCGCACTGGTGCAGGCGCAGCGTCGGGCCGACGACGATGACCGAACGGCCGGAGTAGTCGACGCGCTTGCCGAGCAGGTTCTGGCGGAACCGGCCCTGCTTGCCCTTGATCATGTCGGCGAGCGACTTCAGCGGGCGCTTGTTCGTGCCGGTGATCGCCCGGCCGCGGCGGCCGTTGTCGAGCAGCGCATCGACGGCTTCCTGCAGCATGCGCTTCTCGTTGCGCACGATGATGTCCGGCGCCTTCAGCTCGAGCAGCCGGCGCAGACGGTTGTTGCGGTTGATCACGCGCCGGTACAGGTCGTTCAGGTCCGAGGTCGCGAAGCGGCCGCCATCCAGCGGCACCAGCGGCCGCAGGTCCGGCGGCAGCACCGGCAGCACGGTCAGGACCATCCACTCGGGCTTGTTGCCCGACTCGATGAACGCCTCGATCAGCTTCAGGCGCTTCGAGAGGCGCTTGATCTTGGTCTCCGAACTGGTGTCGGCCATGTCCTCGCGCACCTTGACGACCTCGGCCGGCAGATCCATCGTCCGCAGCAGCTCGTGCACCGCCTCGGCGCCCATGCGGGCGTCGAACTCGTCGCCGTGTTCCTCGATCGCTTCGAGGTACATCTCGTCGGTCAGCAGCTGGCCGCGCTGCAGCGGCGTCATGCCCGGATCGATGACCACGAAGGCTTCGAAGTACAGCACGCGCTCGATCTCGCGCAGCGTCATGTCGAGCATCAGCCCGATGCGCGAGGGCAGCGACTTCAGGAACCAGATGTGCGCGGTCGGGCTCGCCAGTTCGATGTGGCCCATGCGCTCGCGGCGCACCTTGGACTGCGTGACTTCGACGCCGCACTTCTCGCAGACCACGCCGCGGTGCTTCAGGCGCTTGTACTTGCCGCACAGGCACTCGTAGTCCTTGATCGGGCCGAAGATCTTGGCGCAGAACAGGCCGTCGCGCTCGGGCTTGAAGGTGCGGTAGTTGATGGTCTCGGGCTTCTTCACCTCGCCGTACGACCACGAACGGATCATCTCCGGCGAGGCCAGGCCGATCTTGATCGAGTCGAAATGCTCGACCGGTGACTTGCTGCTTGAAGAGCTTCAGTAAGTCTTTCATGGATTCACTCCTCGCTCTCAGACGTTCCAGTTCGATGTTGATGGCCGAGCGAGCGGATTTCCTTGACCAGCACGTTGAAGGATTCCGGCATGCCGGCCTTCATCTCGTGGTTGCCGTTGACGATGCTCTTGTACATCTTGCGTGCGGCCGTTGACGTCGTCCGACTTGACCGTGAGCATCTCCTGCAGCGTGTACGCGGCGCCGTAGGCCTCGAGCGCCCAGACTTCCATCTCGCCGAAGCGCTGGCCGCCGAACTGCGCCTTGCCGCCCAGCGGCTGCTGCGTCACCAGGCTGTACGGCCCGGTCGAACGGGCGTGCATCTTGTCGTCCACCAGGTGGTTCAGCTTCAGCATGTACATGTAGCCCACGGTGACCGGCCGCTCGAACGCCTCGCCGGTGCGGCCGTCGTACAGCGTACGGTCTGCGCCCGACAGTCGGCAGGTCCGGCCAGCGCGAGCAGCTCCTTGATCTCGTCCTCGCTGGCGCCGTCGAACACCGGCGTCGCCATCGGCACGCCGTCGCGCAGGTTGCTGCGCCAGCTCCACGATCTCCTCGTCGGTCAGGTGCTCGATGTCCTCCTTCTGGCCGCCGGTCTCGTTGTAGATCTCGTGCAGGAACTTGCGCATTTCGGCGACCTGCGCTGCTGCGCTTCGAGCATCTTGCCGATCTTCGCGCCCAGGCCCTTGGCGGCCCAGCCCAGATGCGTCTCGAGCATCTGGCCGACGTTCATGCGCGAGGGCACGCCCAGCGGGTTCAGCACGATGTCGACCGGCGTGCCGTCCGCCATGTACGGCATGTCCTCGACCGGCACGATGCGCGAGACCACGCCCTTGTTGCCGTGGCGGCCGGCCATCTTGTCGCCGGGCTGCAGGCGGCGCTTGACGGCCAGGTACACCTTGACCATCTTCAGCACGCCCGGGGGCAGGTCGTCGCCCGCGGTGATCTTCGCGCTTCTTCTCCTCGAAGCGCTTCTCGAACGCCTTGCGCTGCGCCTTGAGGCGCTCGGAAACCGTCTCGAGCTGTGCATTCGCCTCCTCGTCCTCGAGGCGGATCTCGAACCACTGCTCGCGCGGCAGGTCGGCCAGGTAGTCCTTGGTCGATCTTCGTGCCGGCTTGGCAGCTTCTTCGGGCCCGCCGTTCGGCGCTCTTGCCGTCGAGCATGCCGCTCGATGCGCAGGAACAGGTCGTCCTCGAGGATGCGCAGCTGGTCGTGCAGGTCCTTGCGCACGCGCTCGAGCTCGGCCTTTTCGATCGATCGCTGCGCGCGCTTGTCCTTCTCGATGCCTTCGCGCGTGAACACGCTGCACGTCGATCACGGTGCCGTCCATGCCGGGCGGCACGCGCAGCGAGGTGTCCTTCACGTCGGACGCCTTCTCGCCGAAGATCGCGCGCAGCAGCTTTTCTTCCGGCGTCAGCTGGGTCTCGCCCTTCGGCGTGACCTTGCCGACCAGGATGTCGCCGGCGCGCACTTCGGCGCCGATGAACGCAATGCCCGCCTCGTCGAGCTTGGCCAGCGCCGCATCGCCGACGTTGGGGATATCGGCGCGTGATTTCCTCGGGGCCCAGCTTGGTGTCGCGGGCGACGCAGGTCAGCTCCTCGATGTGGATCGTCGTGAAGCGGTCCTCCTCGACGACGCGTTCCGAGATCAGGATCGAATCCTCGAAGTTGTAGCCGTTCCACGGCATGAACGCGACCAGCATGTTCTGGCCCAGCGCCAGCTCGCCCAGGTCGGTCGAGGGGCCGTCGGCCAGCACGTCGCCGCGCCGCGATCGCATCCCCGGCCTTCACCAGCGGACGCTGGTTGATGCAGGTGTTCTGGTTCGAGCGCGTGTACTTGGTCAGGTTGTAGATGTCCACGCCGGGTTCGCCGGCGGTCGGTCTCGTCATCGTTGACGCGCACCACGATGCGCGAGGCATCGACCGAGTCGACGATGCCGCCGCGGCGCGCCGACCACGGTCACGCCGGAGTCGATCGCCACCGCGCGCTCCATGCCGGTGCCGACCAGCGGCGTCTCGGAGCGCAGCGTCGGCACCGCCTGGCGCTGCATGTTCGAGCCCATCAGGGCGCGGTTGGCGTCGTCGTGCTCGAGGAACGGGATCAGCGAGGCGGCGACCGAGACGATCTGCTTCGGCGCCACGTCCATGTAGTCGATGCGTGTCGGGCGCCGAGCAGCGTGAACTCGCTCTGCGTAGCGGCACGAGACCAGCTCGTCGGTCGAGCTCGCCGTTCTCGTCCAGCGCGCGTTCGCCTGCGCGATCACGTACTCGCCTTCCTCGATCGCCGACAGGTAATCGATCTTGTCCGTGACCTTGCCGTTGGCGACGCGGCGGTACGGCGTCTCGAGGAAGCCGTAGTCGTTGGTGCGCGCGTACACCGCCAGCGAATTGATCAGGCCGATGTTCGGGCCTTCCGGCGTCTCGATCGGGCAGACGCGGCCGTAATGCGTCGGGTGCACGTCGCGCACCTCGAAGCCGGCACGCTCGCGGGTCAGGCCGCCCGGGCCAAGCGCCGAGACGCGGCGCTTGTGGGTGACTTCCGACAGCGGGTTGTTCTGGTCCATGAACTGCGACAGCTGCGAGGAGCCGAAGAACTCCTTGACCGCGGCCGCCACCGGCTTGGCGTTGATCATCTCCTGCGGCATCAGCGGCTCGGTCTCGGCGATGCGTCAGGCGTTCCTTGACGGCGCGCTCGACGCGCACCAGGCCGACGCGGAAGGCGTTCTCCGCCATTTCGCCGACGCTGCGCACGCGGCGGTTGCCCAGGTGATCGATGTCGTCGACGTGGCCGTTGCCGTTGCGGATGTCGATCAGCACCTTGAGCACGTCGAGGATGTCGTCCTTGCTCAGCACGCCGGAGCCGGTGATCTCCTCGCGGCCGACGCGGCGGTTGAACTTCATGCGGCCGACGGGCGACAGGTCGTAGCGCTCGCCGTTGAAGAACAGGTTGTTGAACAGGTTCTCGGCCGCATCCTTGGTCGGCGGCTCGCCGGGACGCATCATGCGGTAGATCTCGACCAGCGCCTCCAGGCGGGTCTTGGTCGGGTCGATGCGCAGGGTGTCCGAGATGTACGGACCGCGGTCCAGGTCGTTGACGTACAGCGTGTGGATCTCGGTGACGCCGGCCTCGATCAGCTTGCTCGACCGCCGGCACCGTCAGGACCTCATTGGCCTTGGCGAGGATCTCGCCGGTCTCGGTGTTGACGATGTCGTGGGCCAGGACCTTGCCCTGCAGGTACTCGGTCGGCACAGGCAGGCGCTTGACGCCGGCTTCCTCGAGCTGGCGCACGTGGCGCGCCGTGATGCGGCGGCCTTCCTCGACGATGATCTTCTTGCCGACGCGGATCTCGAACGCCGCGGTCTCGCCGCGCAGGCGCTGCGGGACGAGCTCGAACTCGATTTCCTTCTTCGACAGGTAAAACACGTTCTTCTCGAAGAACATGTCGAGCACCTGTTCCTCGCTGTAGCCGAGCGCACGCAGGATGATCGTCACCGGCAGCTTGCGGCGCCGGTCGATGCGCGCGAACACGCAGTCCTTCGGGTCGAACTCGAAGTCCAGCCAGGAGCCGCGATACGGAATGATGCGGGCGGAGAACAGCAGCTTGCCCGAGGAATGCGTCTTGCCGCGGTCGTGATCGAAGAACACGCCCGGGCTGCGATGCAGCTGGGAGACGATGACGCGCTCGGTGCCGTTGATGATGAACGTGCCGTTGTCGGTCATCAGCGGCAGTTCGCCCAGATAGACCTCCTGCTCGCGCACGTCCTTGACCGGCTTCTTCGCGCCGGTCGCTTCCTTGTCGAGCACGACGAGGCGCACCTTGACGCGCAGCGGCGCTGCGTAGGTCAGTCCGCGCAGCTGGCATTCCTTGACGTCGAACACCGGCTCGCCGAGGCGGTAGCTGACGTACTCGAGGGCCGCATTGCCGGAGTAGCTGGAAATCGGGAACACGCTGTCGAACGCGGCGTGCAGCCCGATCTCGTTGCGCTTGGATTCCTCGACATCGGCCTGCAGGAAGCTGCGGTACGAGTCCAGCTGTATGGCCAGCAGGTACGGCATGCCGAGAATGCTCGGCCGCTTGCCAAAGTTCTTGCGGATGCGCTTCTTTTCGGTGAACGAATAAGCCATGTGCATTCTCCAGGCGCTAATGCGCCGCTATCAACGGGATCGAAAAGCAAAATCCAAAGGCGCAGGGGACGGCTGCCGTCATCGCGACGGCAACCGCCCTGCTGCGCATACCGGCGTAAGACACTACTTGATCGCAGCCTTTGCGCCCGCGTCCTCAAGTTTCTTCTTGATCGCCTCCGCATCCGCCTTCGGAATTCCTTCCTTGACGGTCGACGGCGCGCCTTCAACGAGGTCCTTCGCCTCCTTCAGTCCCAGGCCCGTGATTTCGCGGATGACCTTGATGACGCCCACCTTCTTGGCGCCGAACTCGTTCATCGTCACGGTGAACTCCGTCTGCGCCTCGGCAGCCGGGGCAGCCGCAGCCGCGCCGCCGCCCGCCGCCACAGCCGCGACCGGAGCGGCCGCCGTGACGCTGAACTTCTTCTCCATGTCGGCAATGAGCTCGACCACCTCGATGACGGTCATCTTGGAAATTGCGTCGAGGATTTCGTCTTTCGTAACAGCCATTATCGTCTCCAAATATCTAAGTAAGGGTCAGCACGACCCGAATCGGTTTTAACCAGTTGCCGCCTGCGGCGCCTGCCTTTCTTGGCTTCAAGAACAGCAGCGAGCGTACGCACCAACTTCGAGTTGGGAGCAGCCAACGTACCAACGAACTTCGCAATCGGCGCCTTCAGGACACCCAGCAGCTGCGACAACGCCTGCGCCCTCGTGGGCATGATGCCACGCGGTCGATGTCCGCCGGCTTGAGCAGCAGCCCACCCAGCGATACGAGCGTCGTCACCAGCTTGTCGTTGTCCTTCGCGAACGCCTTGACCATGCGCGCAGCAGCGCCGGCATCGTCACTGGAGAATGCGAGAACAACGGGTCCTTTCAACGCCGGAGCAATGCACTCGAAAGGAGTGCCGGCCACCGCCTTGCGCGCGAGCGTGTTCTTGACGACCCGCAGATAGACTCCTTCCCTGCGCGCCTTCGCGCGCAGATCGGTCATCTGCGTTACCGTCAGGCCACGGTTCTCCGCGCCTACGACGGACAGGGCTTTCGCCGCGACCGCGTTGACTTCAGCCACCACGACTTTCTTTTCTTCTAACTTGAGTGCCATCCAGGTCTCCGGTAAGAAGTGTCACACACAGGCAGAAGGCCACCCCTCTGCCCACCCTTGGGCACCTCAGCGGTACCCATTCGGTGCGACCTTCACCAGGTTTGCAGCCTGATTCGGGTCCCACCATCTGCGCAGGCCGGTGAATTAAGGGCTCGTCGCCCGCCTGCGGTCTTCGACGGTGGGTGCGTCCGGCCAGAGGCCTCGCGCATCCCTCCATCAATCGAATGAATTCTCAGCCCTTCAGCCCAGTCCCAGCGTCGTGTTGTCGACGGCGACGCCCGGGCCCATCGTCGAGGACAGCGTCACCTTCTTGACGTAGACGCCCTTGGAGGTGGCCGGCTTGATCTTCTGCAGATCCGCGACCAGCGCCAGCAGGTTCTCCTTCAGCGCGACGGGCTCGAAGCTCGCCCGCCCGATCTGCGCGTGGACGATCCCGGCCTTGTCGATGCGATAGCGCACCTGACCGGACTTCGCGTTCTTGACGGCGCCGGCGACATCCGGCGTGACCGTGCCGACCTTCGGGTTCGGCATCAGGCCGCGCGGGCCCAGGATCTGTCCCAGCTGCCCGACGATGCGCATCGCATCGGGGCTCGCGATCACGACGTCGAAGTCGATCTGTCCGGCCTTGACCTTCTCGGCCAGGTCCTCGAAGCCGACGATGTCGGCGCCGGCGGCGCGGGCCGCATCGGCATTCTTGCCCTGCGTGAACACCGCGACGCGCACGGTCTTGCCCGTGCCATGGGGCATCACGGTCGAGCCGCGCACCTGCTGGTCGGACTTGGTCGCATCGACGCCGAGGTTCACGGCGACGTCGATCGACTCGTTGAACTTCGCGGTCGCCATTTCCTTGACGAGCTTCAGCGCGTCATCGATTCCGTAGGTCTTGCCCGGCGGCAGCTTGTCCTTCCAGGGCTTGGTTCGTTTCGTTAACGTGGACATGTCACACCACCTCCACGTCGACGCCCATGCTGCGGGCGCTGCCGGCGATCGTGCGCACCGCGGCATCGAGGTCTGCGGCGGTCAGGTCCGGCATCTTCATTTTCGCGATGTCCTCGAGCTGCTTGCGCGAGATCTTGCCGACCTTCGCGGTGTTCGGCGTCGCGCTGCCCTTCGGGATGCCGAGCGCCTTCGAGATCAGCACCGAGGCGGGCGGCGTCTTCATGATGAACGTGAAGCTGCGGTCGCTGTAGACCGTGATCACGACCGGGGTCGGCAGGCCCTTCTCCAGTTGCTGGGTCTGCGCGTTGAACTCCTTGCAGAACTCCATGATGTTGACGCCCTGCTGGCCGAGCGCCGGTCCCACGGGGGGACTCGGGTTCGCCTGGCCGGCTGGGATCTGCAGCTTGATGTAGCCGGTTACCTTCTTAGCCATCGCAATACTCCAGTGGGTGCAAGCGCCTCACGCCAGGTGAAGCTCCCCGTTTGATTTAACCCTTTTCGACCTGCGAGAAATCCAGCTCCACGGGTGTCGATCGCCCGAGGATCTGCACGGCGACCTGCAGCCGGTTCTTTTCGTAGTTCACCGACTCGACGACGCCGTTGAAATCGTTGAACGGCCCGTCGGTCACGCGCACCACCTCGCCGGGCTCGAACAGCACCTTCGGCTTCGGCTTGTCCGCGCCTTCCTCGACGCGGCGCAGGATCGAATTGGCTTCCTTGTCGCTGATCGGCGCGGGCTTGTCGCTCGTGCCGCCGATGAAACCCAGCACCTTCGGCACTTCCTTGACCAGGTGCCACGTGTCCTCGTCCATTTCCATCTGCACGAGCACGTACCCGGGAAAGAACTTGCGGTCCGACTTGCGCTTCTGGCCGTCGCGCATCTCGACGACCTCCTCGGTCGGCACCAGGATCTCGCCGAACTTGTGCTCGAGGCCCGCGCGCCGGACGCGTTCCTTCAGCGACTCGGAGACCTTGTGCTCGAAATTCGAATAGGCGTGAACCACATACCATCGCAGGGACATATCAGCTCCGAGTCCGTCAGCCCGATTGACCGGTCAAAAGCCGGGTAAGCGCGGTAAGAATCCAGTCAAGCGCCCAGAAAAACACACCCATCGCGATGGCGAAAATGAAGACCACGTAGGTGGTCTTGATCGTCTCTTCGCGCTCCGGCCAGACGACCTTGCGCAGTTCCACCCGCGCCGCGAGCGCAAACTGCCAGAATTCGCGGCCATACCAGCTGAGCCATGCGAGCCCGAGGCCGGCCACCACCCCGGCCGCGACCAGCGCGACCCGCAGCACCAGCGACTGGTCGTCGAACCAGTAAAACGCCCAGATGCCGCCCAGTATGGCGAGCACGGACAGGCTCATCAGAGCCGTGTCCTTTGCCGACGCGCCGGGCGGTGTTTGCACTTCTGCCATAAGTCACTCGTCGCCGATGATCAGGCCAGCCAGGCTGGCAGGGCAGGAGGGAATCGAACCCCCAACCTGCGGTTTTGGAGACCGCCGCTCTGCCAATTGAGCTACTGGCCTGTATTCGATCGGCGAATCGTTACGCGATTACCTTGGCCACGACGCCTGCGCCCACGGTCTTGGTCGCACGGTTCACGCTATCACCTTGGCCACTACCCCTGCGCCCACGGTCTTGCCGCCCTCGCGGATCGCAAAGCGCAGCCCCTGTTCCATCGCAATCGGCGCAATCAGCTCCACCACCATCTTGATGTTGTCCCCGGGCATCACCATCTCCGTGCCCGCCGGCAACTCCACCGCCCCCGTCACGTCCGTCGTGCGAAAGTAAAACTGCGGCCGGTACCCCTTGAAAAACGGCGTGTGCCTCCCCCCCTCCTCCTTGCTCAGCACGTACACCTCGGCCTCAAACTTCGTGTGCGGCGTGATGCTCCCCGGCTTGCACAACACCTGCCCGCGCTCCACTTCCTCTCGCTTCGTGCCGCGCAGCAATACCCCCACGTTGTCCCCAGCCTGCCCCTCGTCGAGCAGCTTGCGAAACATCTCCACTCCCGTGCACGTCGTCTTCTGCGTCGCGCGAATCCCCACAATCTCCACTTCGTCGTTGACCTTCACGATCCCGCGCTCAATGCGTCCCGTCACCACCGTGCCGCGCCCCGCAATCGAAAATACGTCCTCCACAGGCATCAAAAATGCCCCGTCAATCGCCCTCTTCGGCACCGGGATGTACTCATCCAGCGCCGCCACCAGCTTGATCACCGAGGGCACCCCGATCTCGCTCGTGTCCCCTTCCAGCGCCTTCAGCGCCGAACCCGTGATGATCGGCGTCTTGTCCCCGGGAAACTTGTACATCGTCAAAAGATCCCGCACCTCCAGCTCCACCAGCTCCAGCAACTCCGCGTCGTCCACCATGTCCGCCTTGTTCATGTACACCACGATGTACGGCACGCCCACCTGGCGCGCCAGCAGTATGTGCTCGCGCGTCTGCGGCATCGGCCCGTCCGCCGCCGACACCACCAGTATCGCCCCGTCCATCTGCGCCGCACCCGTGATCATGTTCTTCACGTAGTCCGCGTGCCCCGGACAGTCCACGTGCGCGTAGTGCCGGTTCTCGCTCTGGTACTCCACGTGCGCCGTCGCTATCGTGATCCCTCGCGCCCTCTCCTCCGGCGCCTTGTCAATCTGGTCGTACGCCTTGAACTCCCCGCCAAACTTCTCCGCCATCACCTTCGTCAAGGCTGCCGTCAGAGTCGTCTTCCCATGGTCCACATGCCCAATCGTCCCCACGTTCACGTGCGGCTTCGTTCGCTCAAACTTACCCTTCGACACGGCACACCTCGTTATATAAAAGAAACTGGAGCCCACGAGCGGGATCGAACCGCTGACCTCGTCCTTACCAAGGACGTGCTCTACCAACTGAGCTACGTGGGCCGCTTCCACATGGAGCGGGTGATGGGAATCGAACCCACGTGATCAGCTTGGAAGGCTGACGTTCTACCATTGAACTACACCCGCTTTCCGAATCAAGCCAATGGCATCGAACCCGTACAACCTTCTGGTGGAGGGGGTAGGATTCGAACCTACGAAGGCATAAGCCAGCAGATTTACAGTCTGCCCCCGTTGGCCGCTTGGGTACCCCTCCGCAAAATGAGCCGCGTATTTTGCGTTCTGCAGCACTCAGTGTCAATGTTGGCCCGCAGCGGTGCGACCTTATATATCTTTCAAGGGGTTGGGACCTCGGGATCGCCCGGCTGGGCAGGAGGGATGAAGCATGCCGGCTAAATTCGCGGCAGTGACCGGGGCGGCCGGCGCCCTGGGGGCGGCCGTGGTGGTGGCGCTGAAGCGGGATGGATTCTCGGTCATCGGCATCGATCAGGCGCGCACCCTCGCCCCGGCCGGCGGCCTGGCGCTGGCGCTCGGCGGCGTCGACCTGAGCTCGACCGACATGACGGCCAGGGCCTTCGAGCGCATTGGCGCTGAATGCGGCTCCCTGTCGGCGCTGGTCAACGTCGCGGGCGGGTTTGCCTGGGAGACGATCGAAAACGGCAGCGTCGCGACCTGGGACAGGCTCTTCAGCGTGAACCTGCACACGGCATGGAACGCGACGCACGCCGCGTTGCCGCTGCTGCTGGCGCACGGCGGCAGCATCGTCAACGTCGGCGCCGCAGCCGCCGCGAGAGCCGGAGCCGGAATGGGCGCTTACGCCGCCTCCAAAGGGGCAGTCGCCCGCCTGACCGAAAGCCTTGCAGCCGAGTTCCTGGACCGGGGGCTGCGCGTCAATGCCGTGCTGCCGAGCATCCTGGACACCCCTGCCAATCGTGCGCAGATGCCCGACGCCGCGTTCGACCGCTGGGTCCGGACCAGCGCACTGGCCGACGTGATTGCATTCCTGGTCTCGGATGCGGCCGCCGCCGTCACCGGCGCCCTGATCCCGGTCACCGGGCGCGTCCCGGCATCCCCATGAACGGCGCCGCGGGGCGCAGAGTGGACTTCTGGACTGCGGTGCTGGCCTGCGCAGCCCTGCTCGCGACGACGACCGGCATCCGCCTGTCGCTCGGCCTGTTCGTCCGCCCGATCGCCGATACCGGCATCGGCATTGCGTCGATCAGCCTGGTGCTGGCCGTCGGGCAATTCTGCTGGGGGGCGTCGCAGCCGCTGTTCGGGCTGCTCGCGGAGCACATCGGCACGCGCCTCGTGCTGGTGCTCGGTGCGATCCTGCTGACGCTGGGCCTCGCCCTGGCACCGTTGTGGCACAGTGAATTCGGCCTGCTCATGACACTCGGGATCCTCTCGGCGGCAGGCGCCGGCGCCGGCAGCTTCTCGATCCTGATCGGCGCGGCTGCGTTGCGCATCGAGGCGAGCCGCCGCGCCTTTGCGTCGGGCCTGATCAATGCCGGCGGCTCGTTCGGGCAGCTCATCATCGCGCCGGCGACGCAACTGCTGATTGGCGCCTGGGGCTGGTCGATCGCGATGTGGGGCCTGGCGGCGGCCGGCCTCGCCACGATTTTCCTGACGCGCACCGTGGCAGGACCCGAGCGCGCGGCGGCGGCGAGTGCGGGCGCCGGCCAGCAGACCTCCGCGGCGGCGCTGCGCGGCGCGTTCCGGGACCGCAGCTACCTGTGCCTGCACGTTGGCTTTTTCACGTGCGGGTTCCACATCGCGTTCCTGGTCACGCATCTGCCGTCGGAGATCGCCCTGTGCGGGCTGCCGTCGAATTCGGCGGGCATCGCGCTCGGCCTGATCGGCCTGTTCAACATTGCCGGCAGCATCGGCATCGGCTGGCTGGCGGGCCGCTACCGGATGAAGACCCTGCTGGTGGAGCTGTACATCATACGGGCGCTGCTGATCCTGACCTACGTGATGGCCCCCAAGACGCTGAGCACCCTGTACCTGTTCTCCGGCGCACTGGGCATGACCTGGCTCGCGACCGTGCCGCCCACGGCCGGCCTCGTCGGCAAGCTGTTCGGCACCCGGCACCTGTCGACGCTGTTCGGGCTGACCCTGTTTTCGCACCAGGTCGGCGCCTTCTTCGGCGCCTGGCTCGGAGGCGTGACGCTGTCGATGACCGGCAGTTACCGCTGGATCTGGTACGCCGACGCTGCGCTGGCGCTGGTCGCGGCACTGCTGTCCCTGCCGATCCGGGAAAAATCGCCGCTGCTGCCGACGCCGCAGCCCGCGCCCGGCTGAGCTTCAGCGCGGCGCCATGCGCAGCGCCCCGTCGAGGCGGATCGTCTCGCCGTTCAGCATCGGGTTTGCGACGATGTGCAGCGCAAGCCGCGCGAATTCCTCGGGCTTCCCCAAGCGCGCCGGATGCGGAACCGCCTCGCCGAGCGCGGCGCGAATCTCGACCGGCAGGCGCGCCAGCAGCGGTGTATCGAAAGTCCCCGGAGCAATCGTGCACACCCGGATCTGGCGCTTCGCCAGGTCACGCGCCGCCACCAGCGTCATGCCGACGATCCCGGCCTTGGACGCGGAGTAGCCGATCTGGCCGATCTGTCCTTCGTAGGCCGCGATCGACGCGGTCAGCACGCACACCCCGCGGTCACCGTCCTGCGGCTCGTTCCCGGCCATGCGGGCGGCAGCGAGACGCAGGCAGTTGAACGTGCCCACCAGGTTGATGCCGACGATCGACTCGAACGCATCCAGCGAACCCGGCTCGCCCTCCTTGTCGACAATGCGGATGGGCTCGTTGGTTCCGGCGCAGTGGATCAGTATGCGCAACGGCGCGAGTTGCACTGCGGAGTCGAAGACCGCCGCCATCTGCGCGGCATTGCGCACATCGGCCCGCACAAAGCGCGCCCGCGAACCCAGCGCCGCGACGGCCCGGGCACCGCTCTCGTCGGACAGATCGGCGATCACGACGTATGCGCCGTCCGCCACGAGCTGCCGGGCGCAGGCGAGCCCGAGTCCCGAGGCCCCTCCGGTGACGACGGCGGACAAATTGGCAAGTTCCATCGGCGGTCCCCCTTCAGATGATCCTGCGCGCGCGCAGCAGGGCGATGCGTTCGCCGGACAGCCCCAGGCGCTGCGAGAGTATGGCATCGCTGTGCTCACCGAGCAGCGGCGCCGCGCTGCCGTAGCGCACCGGCGTTGCGGACAGCCTAATAGGGCTCGCGACCGAGGGGACCGTGCCGGCCGCGGCGTGCGGCAGCGACAGCTGCATGCGGCGGTGCCGGACCTGCGGATCGGCGAAAACCTGCTGGATATCGTTGACGGGACCGCAGGGCACGTTGCCGCGCTCGAGCAGCGCAATCCACTGCGCCACCGTGCGCGTGAGCATCACGTCGGCCACCAGCGGAATCAGGCTGTCGCGATGGCGCGTGCGTTCGCCAGACCTGGCGTAGCGCGCATCGCCCGCGAGCTGCGGCTGGCCGAGACATTCGCAGAAAGCCGCGAACTGCGCATCGTTGCCGACCGCAATGATGATGTCCGCGTCCCGGCAGCGAAACACCTGGTACGGCACGAGGTTCGGATGCGAGTTGCCCATGCGCCGCGGGATCTTCCCCGAAATGAAATAGTTCTGCGCCTGGTACGACGTGATCGCGACGATGCAGTCCAGCAGCGACATGTCGATGTACTGCCCCTCGCCGCTCTGGTGGCGGTGCTCGAGCGCGGCGAGGATGGCGGCCGTCGTGTACAGGCCGGTCGCCAGGTCGCCGATCGCGACGCCGCTCTTCATCGGCGCCGCACCCGGCTCGCCGTCCGCGACCCCGGTGAAGCTCATGAGCCCGGCCATTCCCTGGAAGACGAAGTCGTATCCCGGCAGGTCGGCGGACGGCCCGTCCTGGCCGAACCCGGTGACCGAGCAGTAGACGATGCGCGGATTGACGCGGCGAATGTCGTCATAGCCGAGGCCGTAGCGCGCGAGCGTGCCCACCTTGTAGTTCTCGACCAGCACATCCGATGTTCGCGCCAGCTCGCGGATGATTTCCTGGCCCTCGGGCTGGGCGAAGTCGACGGTCAGGGATTTCTTGCCGCGGTTGGCACTGAGAAAATACGCCGAGTCGCGCGTCTCGCGCCCCTCTGCATCCCTGACGAACGGCGGACCCCACGCGCGCGTATCGTCGCCGGTGACCGGGCGCTCGACCTTGACGACGTCCGCGCCGAGGTCGGCGAGATTCTGCGTGGCCCACGGGCCGGCGAGAATGCGCGAGAGATCCAGTACCTTGATATGTGCGAGGGCCGTTTTCATATGACTTGACGAGGTGCAGGTTATGGCGCGACATTGCACCATGAAAACGCGCATCACGGAAATGTTCGGCATCCGGCACCCGATCATCCAGGGCGGCATGCATTTCGTCGGTTTCGCGGAACTGGCCGCCGCGGTGTCGAACGCCGGCGGTCTCGGCATCATCACCGGCCTGACGCAGCGCACGCCCGCGGATCTCGCGAACGAGATCCGGCGTTGCCGCGAGCTGACGGACCAGCCGTTCGGCGTGAACCTGACCTTTCTTCCGATCGTCAACGCGCCGGACTATCCCGGCTACATCCGCGCCATCATCGAGGGCGGCGTGAAGATCGTCGAGACCGCCGGCAATAACCCGCAGAAATGGCTCCCCCCGCTGCATGATGCCGGCATCAAGATCATCCACAAGTGTACGTCCCTGCGTCACTCGCTGAAGGCCGAGGCCATCGGCTGCGACGCGGTCAGCGTCGATGGATTCGAGTGCGGCGGCCACCCGGGCGAGGACGACGTGCCCAATTTCATCCTGCTGCCGCGGGTTGCGGAGGAGCTGAAGATCCCGTTCGTCGCGTCCGGCGGCATGGCCGACGGCCGCTCGCTGGTCGCTGCGCTCAGCCTGGGCGCCGAAGGCATGAACATGGGCACGCGCTTCATTGCCACGCAGGAAGCGCCGGTGCATGACAACGTCAAGCAGGCCATCCTGGCCGCCAGCGAACTCGACACCCGGCTGGTGATGCGCCCGCTGCGCAATACCGAGCGGGTGCTGCACAACGGGGCCGTGGACCGGCTGCTGGAGAAGGAGCGCACGTTCGGCGCGAACCTGAAGTTCAAGGACATCATGGCCGAGGTCGCCGGCGTCTACCCGAAGATCATGAAGGAAGGCATCGTCGACGCCGGAGTCTGGTCCTGCGGCATGGTCGCCGGCCTCATCCACGACGTCCCCTCGGTCCGCGATCTGATCGAGCGCATCATGCGCGAAGCCGAAGCCATCATCCGCACGCGCCTGACGGGCTTCCTGGCGAACTGAGCACCCCGAGGGGCGATGGGTCTTGAACTGCCGACCCGAGAAGGTCAGGATAGTCACCTTCTGGACACCAGCTGATATATCATATTTAAGAAACAGACCGAATCTGACCGCCCATATCCAAACAGGGGAGCACCACGTGTACTCGGACATCGAAATCGCGCAGCGCGCAACGCTAAAACCCGTCATTGAAATTGCCGGCAGACTGGGCATTCCGCCGGAAGCGCTCGACCCCTACGGGCATTACAAGGCCAAGATCTCCCTGGACTACATCGATGGGCTGAAGTCGCGCCCGACGGCAAGCTGATCCTGGTCACCGCGATCAGCCCGACCCCGGCCGGGCGAGGGCAAGACCACCACCACCGTCGGCCTCGGCGACGCGCTCAACCGCATCGGCAAGAAGGCGATGATCTGCCTGCGCGAGCCGAGCCTCGGGCCGGTGTTCGGCATGAAGGGCGGCGCCGCCGGCGGCGGCTACGCCCAGGTCGTGCCGATGGAAGACATCAACCTGCATTTCACCGGCGATTTCGGCGCGATCGCGCTGGCCAACAACCTGCTCGCGGCGCTGATCGACAACCACATCCACCAGGGCAACGAGCTGGGCATCGATGTGCGGCGCATCACCTGGCAGCGCGTCGTCGACATGAACGACCGGGCGCTGCGCGACATCGTCATCGCGCTCGGCGGTCCCGGCAACGGCTACCCGCGCCAGGACGGCTTCGACATCGTGGTCGCCTCCGAAGTCATGGCGATCCTGTGCCTGGCGACCAGCCTCGCCGATCTGAAGGAGCGGCTCGGCAACATCGTCGTCGGCTACACCCGCGACGCAGAAGCCGGTCCGCGCGCGCGACCTGAAGGCGCACGGCGCGATGACGGTGCTGCTGCGCGAGGCGCTGAAGCCGAACCTGGTGCAGACGCTGGAGAACAACCCGGCCTTCATCCACGGCGGCCCGTTCGCCAACATCGCGCACGGCTGCAACTCGGTGCTCGCCACGCAGCACGGCGCTGAAGCTGGCCGACTACGTGGTGACCGAGGCCGGCTTCGGCGCCGACCTGGGCGCCGAGAAGTTCATCGACATCAAATGCCGCAAGTCCGGGCTGCAGCCCGGCGGCGGTCGTGATCGTCGCCACCGTGCGCGCGCTGAAGTACCACGGCGGCGTCGAACTGAAGGACGTCAACAGCGAGAACCTGGCGGCGCTCGAGAAGGGGCATCGCCAACCTCGAGCGCCACGTCGACAACGTGCGCAGACCACTACGGCCTGCCGTGCGTGGTCTCGATCAACCATTTCACCAGCGACACCGCCGGCCGAGATCGCGCTGCTCGAGACGCAGCTGCGCCGAGCATGGGCGTGCCGGTGGTGTCTGGCGCGCCACTGGGCCGAAGGCGGCAAGGGCGCCGAGGCGGTGGCGCACGCGGTCGTCAAGGTGGTCGCAGGCGGGCAGCGAACAACTTCCATTATGTCTACGAGGACGCACTGCCGCTGTGGGACAAGATGCAGGCGATCGCGACCAAGATCTACGGCGCCGCCGACATCACGCGCCGACGCCAAGGTGCGCGCCCAGATCAAGCAGCCTGCAGGACGGACGGCTACGGGCACTACCCGGTCTGCGTCGCCAAGACGCAGTACTCGTTCTCCACCGATCGCAGCTCCGCGGCGCGCCCGTCCGGCCACACGGTCAACGTGCGCGAGGTGCGGCTCGCCGCCGGCGCGGAATTCATCGTGATGGTCTGCGGCGACATCATGACGATGCCCGGCCTGCCCAAGGTGCCGTCGGCGGACCGCATCGACATCGACGAAAACGGCAAGATCGTCGGGCTGTTCTGAGCCTTGCCGGCCCGGCGCCCGGACGGGCGCGCCGGGGTATCGCCGCTAGCGGGTCCGCCCGTGCATGCGCGCGACCAGTTCCGCCTCGCCGCGGCTCAGGCCGAACTGCTCGGCGATCTTGCCGCTGCCTGCGCCGCGCCGCGCCGAATCGATGGCCTGGTCGAACGAACGCCCGTCGGTGCGCCGTTCGACGAACCGCAGCCGCTCCGACACTTTTTCATGGGCCTGTTCCAGTCGCTGCAGACGCGCGGCCGCGGTCGCCGCCTCGGCCTCGGCGAGTTCGAGCGTGTTGCCGAGCGAGGCAAGACCTGATTCCAGCCTCTCGCTGCGCGCGCGCAGGCGCCGGTTGGCGAGCGCCACGGCCATGAGGCCGAGCAGCGCGAGCGCGGCCGCAACCACTGCGGCGCACGCGACCGCGACCTGCGGATGCGCGTGAATGTCGATCAGCGAAAGTCCGTTCATGGGGTCTTCTCCGTCGGTCCGTCTGACGCAGGTGAGGATGAGGGTGCGGGCGCGACAGCAGGCGCGGGGGTCGTCGCGGGCGTACTCGCGGGAGCGGACATCGCCGCGACCGCCGCCGCAGCGCCAGCCGCCGCGGGCCCCGGGCTTGCCGTGCCCGGCGCGTCCGCGGCCAGGCTTTTCTCCAGGATCAGGATCGTCACGCGGCGGTTCATGTTGCGCCCCGCCACCGAATCATTCGCGTGCACCGGGTGGTATTCGCCGAACCCGACGATTTCCAGGCGCAACGGGTCGACGCCGACCTTCGTGAATTCGTGCACGACCGTCGCGGCTCGCGCCGCCGACAGTTCCCAGTTCGACGGGAATGCGGTCGTGTGTATCGGCCTGTCGTCGGTGTGGCCCTCGACGCGGATCGGGTTCGGAAACGGCTTGAGCACTTCGGCCAGCTTGTCGAGGACCGGGACGGCGGGTTCGGAGAAGCCGCTGGAGCCGCTCGGGAACAGGATATCGGTGTTGATCTCGACCTCGACCCACAGCTTGTCGCGGCGCACGCGCACGAGCTTGGCATCGATCAGGTCCTGCATCGCCGCCTCGACGTCATGCGCCATGCGCTCGAGCGCCGAGGGCGGCGCGGCGGCCGGCGCGACGACTTTCGGCGCCAGGCCGTCGCCGATCTTGGACTGTCCCGGCAGCTTCAGCAGCACGGTCGGGGTCACGCCGGACAGCTGCTTGTCGCCGCCCTTGCCGGTTTCCTTCTCGCCGATGTTCACGGGCCTCAGGCTCTTCGGAGCGCCGCGGAACGCCGCGATCATCGCGTCCGACAGCACGCGGAACTTGCCCTCGTTGACCGACGAGACCGCGTACATGACCGTGAACAGCGCGAACAGCAGCGTCACGAGATCCCCGTAGGGGATGGCCCAGGCCTCTGCGTTGACGTGTTCCTCGTGCTTTTTCTTGCGTGCCATGGCCTGGATCAGTCGTGGAAATAGCCCTTCAGCTTCGCTTCGATGTTGCGCGGGTTGTCGCCGTGCGCAATGCCTATCAGCCCCTCGATCGCCATCGTGCGGATCTGCACCTGGTCGTGGATGACCGACTTCAGCTTGTTGCCCATCGGCAGGAACAGCAGGTTCGCGAATGAAATGCCGTAGATCGTCGCGACGAACGCCGCGGCGATGCCGTGACCGAGTTTCGACGGATCGGTCAGGTTCTGCATGACCGCCATCAGGCCCATGACGGCGCCGATGATGCCGAGGGTCGGCGAATAGACGCCCATCGCCTCGAATACCTTGGCCGCCTGGGTGTCGAAATGCTCGATCGCGGAGAGCTCGATCTCCATGCTGTTGCGGATCGAATCGGGCTCGCCCCCGTCGACCAGGGACTGCAGTCCCTTCTTCAGGAATTCGTCCGGCTCCTGCTCGACCGCCGGCTCCAGGCCCAGCAGGCCCTGCTTGCGCGCAATGTTGCTCCACTCGACGATCTTCTCGATGATCGCCGTGGGGTTGTTCGCCGGCGGCTTGAATACCCAGGCGACGATCTTCCAGGCACGCAGGAATGTCGGCAGCGGCGTCTGCACGAGACTCGCGGCAAATGTGCCTAAAACGACGATGACGAACGCAGCGCTGCCGACCAGCGCGCCGGCACTGCTGCCCTTCAGGATGGCGCCGCCGATGATGGCGATCAGCCCCAGCACGATGCCGATGATGCTCAGGATATCCATGTGATCAGTCCGGCGTCAGCCACTCGGCGAGGCGGGCGCGCAGGCGCACCAGCGCCTGGCCGTGGATCTGGCATACGCGCGACTCCGATACCTCGAGCACCTCGCCGATTTCCCGCAGGTTCATCTCATCGTCGTAGTACAGGGAGAGGACCAGCTGCTCCCGTTCCGGCAGGTGGCCGATCGCGGTCGCAAGCGCCTCGCTGAAGCCGAGCTCCCGGATGTTGTCAAAGGGGCCGGGCGCATCGTCCCGCGCGCTGTCGGCCGGATTCGATTCGTCATCGCCGGCGCCCAGCTGGTCGAAGCTGAACAGGCGGCAGGTGGCCGCATCCTGGACGAGCTTGTGGTATTCGTCGAGGGACACGCCGAGCTCCCGGGCGATTTCGCCGGCGCTGGCATCATGGCCCTTGCTGTTCTCGACGCGGCGAATCGCGTCGGCCATCTCGCGCATGTTCCGGTGCACCGAGCGCGGCGTCCAGTCGGACTTGCGCACTTCATCGAGCATCGCGCCGCGGATGCGGATGCCGGCATAGGTCTCGAAGTTGGCGCCCTTGTCGGGCGAATAATGCTTGCCGGCGTCCAGCAGGCCGATCATCCCGGCCTGGATCAGGTCGTCGACTTCAACGTGGGGCGGCATGCGGCTGACGAGATGATAGGCGATGCGCTTGACGAGATCGGCGTGCTTGAAAACGAGGTCCTGCTGGGACAGGCGGTCGATCGGCGTATCCACGTCGTCGCCCGCCGCGGCACCCTGCCGCTGCGTATTGGAGTATTTCGTGCTTGCTCTCATTGCAATACTGTCTCAGGGCCGATCCCGGCCCCCACCATGCGCTCCACAAAGAACTCAAGGTGCCCGCGCGCGCCCTGCGGTACCGACCATTTATCGGTCCTGATGGCCAGATTCTTGAGCGCCACGGATGAAATAGATCCCGGATATATCTCCACGACCGCGCTTTGGCGCTGTACGGCGCGGCGCAGGTAGTCGTCATAGGGGATGGAACCGGCGAATTCCAGCGTGACATTGAGAAACCGGTCACAGACACGCTGGATCTTGCCGAACAACGCCGGCCCCTCGGCCGCCCGGCGGGTCTGGTTCGCGAGGATCTGGAAATTGCGCACGCCGTGCTCGCGGCTGAGCACCTTGATCAGCGCGTAGGCGTCGGTGATCGACGCCGGCTCGTCGCAGACCACGACCAGGACGTGATGGGCAGCCTGTGTGAAGGTCACGACGCTGTCATGCAGCCCGGCCGCGGTATCGATGATCAGCGTGTCGACGCGATGATACAAGTCACTGAAAGCGCGGATGATTCCGGCGTGCTCGGCCACCGACAGGTTGGCCATGCTCTTGATGCCGGATGCCGCCGGCACGATCTGCAGGCCGTGCGGTCCCGTGACGATCGTGTCCTCGAGCGAACATTCGCCGCGCATGACGTGTCCCAGGTGAAATCGGGTGTGCAGGCCGAGCAGCACGTCGACATTGGCCAGGCCGAGATCCGCGTCGACCAGCATCACGTCACGGCCCTGGGCCGCGATGGCCACGCCCAGATTGGTCGAGACCGTGGTCTTGCCCACGCCGCCCTTGCCGCCGGTCACGGCCAGCACCTTGACGGGCTTGGTCGAGTTCAGCCGCGCGAATTTCTGCGCCTGCTGGGGCGAGAGCTTGCTGTCACGCATGGGCTAGCTCCCCGCGCGCGAATTGCCGGGCCAGGCAGCCCTCGTCCCGGACCGGGCCGCGGCGCTCCCTGAATTTCTTTGCCGCCCGGACGAGCCAGACGCGTCTTTGATAGGCAGAGTGCACATCCTCGGGAACCCGCTGGCCATTGCACAGGTAGGCGATCGGCAACCGATGCCGTATGGCCGTCGACATGGCCGCGCCAAAACTCGCCGCTTCGTCCACCTTGGTCAATATGCACGCCTTTGGCGCCAAAGACGCGAACGCCGTCGTGATTTCCTGCAACGCGTGTCCCTCGCCCTGCGCCGGCAGCGCCAGCATGACGTGTGCACGGGGTGCGCCCTGGCGCAGCGTCGCCAGCTGCTCGGCGAGACGCGCGTCGCGCGGCCCGACGCCGGCCGTATCGATCAGGACCAGCTTCTTCGAGCGCAGGCGCTCGAGCACCCGGGCGAGTTCCGGGCCGCTGTCGGCCGCGTACAGCGGCGCCCCGAAAATGCGCGCGTAGGTCTGCAGCTGCTCGCGGGCGCCGATCCGGTAGCCGTCGGTGCTGACGATGGCGAGGTCCGTGCTGTGATGCCGCAAGGCCCAGCGGGCCGCGAGCTTGGCTATCGTGGTCGTCTTGCCGACACCGGTCGGCCCGACAATGGCGACCACGCCCCCCTCCGTGCAGGTGACATCCCGGACGACCGGCAGGTGCCGGGCGAGCAGCGCGAGCGAAATATTCGCAAGGTCCGGCAGCAACGTGCGCTTCGGCGCCAGTGCCGCGAGCCCCCTGGCCACGTCGGCAGCGACGTCCAGGGCCAGCAGTTCCTCGAAGATGCGCATCTGCAGCGGGTCGCGCGCGCGCTTGTCGTTCCAGCTCATCGTGGCAAGTTCGCTCTCCAGCAGGTAGCGCAGGCTCTGCAGTTCGCGCTTCATGCCGAGCAGCTCCGGGTCGGCGGCGGCCGGCGCGGCTAAACCTGCCGGCGCGGCCGGCTGCGATGCGCGCAGAGGCGCCGGATCCGCAAGCGTCTCCGGCAGCGGGTCCACGGCACCGGCCACCGGCGCCGGTTCAACCGCCGGCGCACGCACAGGCGCTGCGAGCGCGATCAGGGTCTCGTCGTAATCGACGGCCGCGATGACCTCGATGCCTTCCTCGATACGGCGACTGGACATGATCACGGCGTCCGTTCCCTGGTCCGCGCGCACCTGCGCCAGCGCCAATCGCATGCTGCTCGCCGTATATCGTTTGATCTTCATAAGCACCTCTCAAAAAACACGTTGCGCTTCAGCGCCCCACGGCGGCAATGACGCGGATCCGCCGGTTCTCGGGTATTTCGTTGTAGGCCAGCACCGCGAGCCCGGGGCTCGCGTAGCGCATCAGCCGGGCAATCCACGGCCGCAGCTTCGGCGCCACGATCAGCACCGCGGGTTCGCCCGCGGCTTCCTGGCGCCTCGTCCGCTCCACGAGCGCGGTCTGGATCCGGTCGGCGAGCGAGGGCTCAAAGCCCGGTCCGCCGTCCGCATTGCCCGCCATGGAATCCTGCAGGGTCTGCTCCAGCCCAGCGTCGAGCGTGATGACCGGCAGTTCACTGCGCAGCCCGCCGACGCCCTGCACGATGCTGCGACCGAGCGCGACGCGCACCGCGGCAACCAGCGCCAGCGGATCCTGGGTCTTCGGCGCGAGCTCGGACAGCGTCTCGCACATGGTGCGCATGTTGCGGATCGGCACCCGTTCGAGCAGCAGGCTCTGCAGGACCTTGACGACGACGCTCATCGGCAGGATCTTCGGCACCAGGTCCTCGACCAGCTTCGGGGCCGTCTTCTGCAGCCGGTTCAGCAGCTGCTGCACCTCTTCGTGGCCCAGCAGTTCGTGCGCATGGATCTGCAGCAGGTGGCTCAGGTGGGTCGCGATCACGCTGCTCGAATCAACGACGGTGTAGCCCTGCGCCTGCGCCTGTTCGCGCCGCGACTTGTCGATCCAGACCGCGTCCAGTCCGAAGGCGGGGTCCTTGGTCGGCGAGCCGGGGATGGTGCCCGAGACCTGGCCCGGGTTGATCGCCATCTCCTTGTCGGTGAACACCTCGGACTCCCCCACCGGCGCGCCCAGGATGGTGATGCGATAGGCATTCGGGGCGAGCTCCAGGTTGTCTCGGATGTGCACCGCCTGGATCAGGAAGCCCAGTTCCTCGGAGAGTTTCTTGCGCACGCCCTTGATGCGGCCCATCAGCTCGCCGCCCTGGTTGCGGTCGACGAGCGGAATCAGCCGGTATCCGACTTCGAGGCCGATCAGGTCGACCTGCTCGACATCGTCCCAGGACAGCTCGCGCTGTTCCGCCGGCACTTTCGGCGCCGCAGCCGCCGGCGCCGCAGCCGCCGCGGCCTGCGCCACGCGCTTCCTGTTCAGGAAATACGCACCGGTGCCGGCAATCGCCGCCATCGACAGGAACGCGAGGTTCGGCATGCCCGGGATCACGCCGAGCAGCCCGAGTATTCCGGCCGTCACCGCCAGCGCGCGCGGCTGCGACAGCACCTGCGCGGTGATCTGCTGGCTCATGTCGTGCGGCTTGGAGACGCGCGTGACCAGGATCGCGACCGCGACCGACAGCAGCAGCGCGGGAATCTGCGCGACCAGGCCGTCGCCGATCGTCAGCAGCGCGTAGGTCCTGCCGGCATCGCCGATGGACATGCCGTGCTGCGCGGCGCCGATGATCGTGCCGCCGAACAGGTTGATGCACACGACCAGGATGCCGGCGATCGCATCGCCGCGCACGAACTTGCTGGCGCCGTCCATCGCGCCGTAGAAGTCCGCTTCCTCGCGGATCTCCTGGCGCCGGACCATCGCCTCGGCCTGCGTGATGATGCCGGCGTTCATGTCTGCATCGATCGCCATCTGCCGGCCCGGCATCGCGTCCAGCGTGAAGCGGGCGCTGACTTCCGAGATGCGCCCCGCGCCCTTCGTGATGACCACGAAGTTGATGATCACGAGCACGATGAACACGACCAGCCCGACGGCGTAGTTGCCGCCGACGACGAATTTGCCGAAAGCCGCGATGACATTGCCGGCTGCGTGCGCGCCGGTGTGTCCGTTGATCAGCACGACGCGCGTCGATGCGACGTTGAGCCCCAGGCGCAGCAGCGTTGCGCCGAGCAGCACCGTGGGAAAGGTCGCGAATTCGAGCGCCCGCCGCACGTACATCACCGCCAGCAGGATCACCAGCGAGAGCGAGATATTGAACGTGAAGAAGATGTCGAGCAGGAACGGCGGCAGCGGCAGGACCATCATGGCCAGCACCGTCATCACCAGCAGCGGCACGCCCAGTCCGTTGCGCGCGAACTCCCCGATCGTCGCGGTGGCGGCACGCACGCTCATGCCTCCTCGTACTCTTTGGCCAGGGTCGGGTCAGGACGGGCGACGCGCGCCGCGAGCGTCGGGTTCAGCGCGCGCACGCGGAACACGTACGACAGCACCTGCGCGACCGCCAGGTACAATCCGGTGGGAATTTCCCGGTCCAGGTCCGTGCTGCGGTACAGCGCCCGCGCCAGCTTCGGCGATTCGAACACGGCCACGCGGTTCTCCTCGGCGACGCGCCGGATGTTCAGCGCGACCAGGTCGACGCCCTTGGCGAGCACGCGCGGCGCGCGCATCTTCTTCGGGTCGTACTTCAGTGCGACCGCGAAGTGCGTCGGGTTCACGATCACGACGTCCGCCGTCGGCACCTTCTGCATCATGCGGCGCCGCGCGACCATCTGCTGCATCTGGCGGATGCGCCGCTTGGTCTCCGGATTGCCCTCGGACTCCCGCGCCTCGTCGCGCAGCTCCTGGCGGGTCATGCGCAGATTGCGGTTGAACTGGAATATCTGCAGCGGCACGTCCACGAGCGCGACCACCGCGAGCGAGGCGGACAGCAGCACGAACGCCCGGCTCAGCAGGCTCGCGCCGCGGCCGATCGCGGTTCGCGGCGCCATGTGGCCGATGTCCATCACGTCGCCGAACAGGTGGCTCGCAATTGCCGTGCAGACGCCGCCGACCACCAGCACCTTGAGCAGCGCCTTCATCAGCTCCGAGAAACCCTGCAGGCCGAACAGGCGCTTGAGGCCCTCGAGCGGGTTCAGGCGCGAGAAGTCCGGTATCATCGGCTGGCCGCTGAACGTCCAGCCGCCGAGCGCGATCGCGGCGATCAGCATCAGCACCGTCACGGCGCCGAACACCGGCAGCAGGATCTGGACGGCCACCGCGACGGCAGCGCCCAGCGCGGTCAGCATCGATTGCGGATCGGCGAGCTGCGCGGCGTCGATGACCAGCGATCGGCGCATGACATCGGCGATGTGCGAGGCCGACCAGCCGCCGAGCGCGACCAGCACCGCGCTGCCGCCGATCATCGTCGCGAAATTGCCCAGTTCGCGGGAACGCGGGATCTGGCCGCGCTCGCGCGCCTGCTGCAGGCGCCGCGGCGAAGCCGGTTCGGTGCGTTCGCTTTGTTCGGTCTCGGCCATCTACGGCACCTTCGCCGCCGGCGACGACAGCATCTCGCCGACCGCCGCCAGTGCGCCGTGTATGACGTTCGACACGCCGACCATGATGGCGTCGAAGCCGATCATCAGGATCACGAACCCGGCGAGCAGCGTGATCGGAAATCCGATGCCGAACAGGTTCAGCTGCGGCGCGGCGCGGGTCACGACACCGAGCGCCATGTTGACGATCAGCAGCGCGATGACCGCCGGCAGGGCGATCACCATGCCGGTCTCGAATACGTGGCCGCCCCATACGGCAACCGCGTCGAGAAATCCGCTGCCGATCGCCGTGGATCCGATCGGCAGCGCCTCGAAGCTGCTGGCGAGCGCGCCGAGCAGCATCAGGTGCCCGCCCACGGTCAGATAGCTGAGCAGCGCGAACAGCGTGAACAGCTGGCCGACGACCGTGGTGCTGGTCCCGTGCTGCGGATCCACCAGCGTCGCGAACCCCAGGCCCATCGTCTGCGAGATCGTCTGGCCGGCGAGACCCATCGCCTCGAAGGCCACCTGCACGACCATGCCGATCGACACGCCGATCAGCATCTCCTTGACGGCAATCAGCACGCCGGCGCCCGAGAATATCGACAGGTCGGCGGGCGCCTGCGCGAGCGGAGCGAGCAGGAAGGCCAGCCCGATGGTCAGCGCAACCTTGACCAGCGGCGGAATCACGCCCTGGCTCAGCAGCGGGGCCGAAGCCACAAAGCCGCCGATGCGCAGCACCGGCCACCACATCCTGCTCACCCAGGAGGCGATCGTCGCGGTATCGAGCAGCAGTGGTTGCGGTGCCATGGCGGAGCCTTGAGCCTAGCCGACGAGCGTGGGTATGCTGCTGTACAGGTCGCGCGTGAACTCGATCATCACGCGCAGCATCCACGGTCCGGCCGCAAACAGCGTCACGACCAGCAGCAGCAGCTTCGGGATGAAGCTCAGCGTCTGTTCATGGACCTGCGTCGCGGCCTGCAGCATGCCGATGACCAGCCCGGCGAGCAGGGCTACCAGCAGCAGCGGCGCCGCCACCAGGACCGTGATCCACAGCGCGTTATGAGCGAGGTCCATGACCGTATCCGGCGTCATTGGTGGAAACTCGCGGCCAGCGTGCCCATCAGCAGCGTCCAGCCGTCGACGAGGACGAACAGCATGATCTTGAACGGCAGCGAGATCAGCATCGGCGACAGCATCATCATGCCCATCGACATCAGCACGCTCGCCACCACGAGGTCGATCACCAGGAACGGGATGAAGATCATGAAGCCGATCTGGAACGCGGTTTTCAGCTCGCTGGTCATGAAGGTCGGTATCAGCACCATCAGCGGCACGTCATCGGGCGTCGCGAACTGCGTTTTCCCGGACAGCTTCGTGAACAGCTGCAGGTCGGTTTCGCGGGTCTGCGCCAGCATGAATGTCTTCAGCGGACTGATCGTGCGCTGCACGGCGATCTCGCCGGCGAGCTGCCCGTCCATGTACGGCTTGATGCCCTGCGCGTACGACTGGTCGATCGTCGAGCTCATGACGAAGAACGTCATGAACAGCGCGAGACCCGTCAGCACCTGGTTGGAGGGCGTCTGCGCGAGGCCCAGCGCCTGGCGCAGCAGCGAGAGCACGATGATGATGCGGGTGAATGCCGTCATCGCCAGCAGCATCGCCGGCAGCAGCGACAGCACCGTCATCAGGATCAGCACCTGCATGGACAGCGAGTAGGTCTGCACGCCGTCGGCGGCGGTCTTGATCGCGACCGCCGGCAGTGAGATCTGCGCGTTGGCCGCGCACAGCGGCAGCGCGCACAGCGCGAGCGTCATCGCGATGCGCCTGGCGGCAGCGCTCATGCGCCTCTTCCCTGTCGCGTGACCAGGTCGCGCAGCTTGTCGGCGAACCCTTCGGGGGGCGCACCCCGGGCATTGAGCGCGACCGGTTCGGCGAGCGGCGTCAGCGCAACCATGCCGTTCGCGCCGACGCCGACCAGCACCTGGGCGGTGCCGACGCCGACCAGCAGGATGCGCTCGCGCGGGCCGACCGCCAGCTCGTCGAGCACCGCCATCGAGCCGGTGCTGCGGGGAACCGCGATCCGGAAGCGCTTCAGCAGCCACGACAAGGCCAGGATCAGCCCGACGATCACCAGGAGGCTCAAGGTCAGCTGCGCGAGACTGCCGAACGAAAACGGCGATAGGGGCTGCGCCGCGTTCATTATCCAACCTGTTCCATGCGTTCCGCCGGACTGACGACGTCGGTGAGGCGGATGCCGAACTTCTCGTCGACGACGACCAGTTCGCCGCGCGCGATGCGCACGCCGTTCACCAGCACGTCGAGCGGCTCGGTCGCGAGGCGGTTCAGCTCGACGATCGCGCCGGGTGCCAGCTGCAGCAGGTCGCGCACCGTCATCTGTACGGTCCCGACCTCCAGCGACAGCGTCACGGAGACGTCGAGAATCAGGTTCAGATTCAGCTCGCCGCCGCCGGCGGCGGGTGAATTCGGGCCCAGCTCGCCGAACTGCGCACGCGCGACCTTGGGTGCCTTGGGATCGATGGTGTTCATCTACGGACCTCGTAACGTGATCTTCAGGGCGTTGCGCCCCTGCGAAATGCCGAACCTGCCGCGATACAGCGGCACGTCGCCGGCCAGCAGCGTCGCCTGCTGGGGCGCGTCGATCGGAATGATGTCGCCCGGCGCCAGGCGCACGAGTTCACCCAGGCTGACCTGCGCCTTGGCGAGAATCACCCGCGTGCGGATTTCGGCATCCTGCAGCGCGGCCCCGATCACCGGCGCCCATGAAGCCTGGACGCGGGCGGCCGGCTTGCCGTTCTCGGAGGCCAGCATCTCGCGCACCGGCGCCAGCATCGCCTCGGGGAGCAGCCAGTTGATATGGCCGATGCGCGTGCCCAGCTGCACGCTGAACTTGACCACCACCAGGCCTTCCGCCGGATCGCCGAAGTTGACGAAGCGCGGATTCGTCTCCTGCTTGCCGGGCTCCATTTCAACCGGGCTGAGCGGCGCCCACACCGTCGCCCAGTCGGCAGCCAGGCCCCGCAGCATGAGGCCGAAGAAGCGCTGCGCGGCCGGCGCCGCGGCCGCGGCCAGGTCGTTTGAATCGCGGCCGGAACCGCCGAAGAAGCCGTCCAGCAGGGTCAGCAGCAGTTCCGGCTCGATGCTGACGTAACCCTGCCCCGGGAGCGGCTTGAAACGCACCACCGCGATGCTCGCCGGGTTCGGCAGGGCCATCTGAAGCTCGGCGGCGGTTGCCCGGCGCAGCGATTCGAACTGCATCGTCGGGCCGCGGCTGATCAGGGTGGACAGGGACAGGGCGGCGCGCTCGGCAAAGTTCTTCGACAGAACCTCGAGCATCGGCAGCTGCATCCGGTTGACCCGTCTGCTGGACAGGTCGAACGGCTGCGCGCGGTCGGCCTCGCGGGACTCGAGCAGCGCCGAGACCTCCTCCTCCGAAATCGCGGTCCGCCCGGGCTCTTTAACGGGTTCGTCGGCCATCACTGCACCACGAAGCTCGTGAACAGCAGGTCGTCGATCGGCGGGCTGTCCTGCTTCTTCAGGATCGAACGCACCTCGGTCAGTGCTTCCTGGCGCAGCTTCTCCTTGCCCTCGCGCGACATCAGCGACTGGTAGTCCCGGTTGCTCATCAGCAGCAGCAGGTTGTTGCGGATCAGCGGGACGTTCTTGGTCACGCCGTCGATCGCCTTCTGGTCGCTCGCCATGACCTCCATCGTGATCTGCAGGAAGCGCACCGCGGAGCCTTCCTCGAAGTTCACGACCAGCGGCGGATCGATGGCGTAGTACATCGACGCCTTGCCTTCGCCGCCGCCTTCACCGCCGTGACCCTCGCCGCCTTTCGCGGACTTGGCTGGCCTGACCGCCGTGATCTTGCCGTCGGCGCCGAGCGTGTAGTCCGGCGCCGGGTGCAGTGTCGCGTTGATGAAGCCGCCGGCGACGACGGCGCCGAGGCACAGCACGAATATGCCGAGCCCGTTCACGATTTTCGGGACGAGTGTGCCGGGCTTTTTCGGCTCCGGCGTGGATGCTTCTTCGGGCGCGTCAGCCATGGTGTCGGTTCCTCGCGCGGCATAAGCTGCCGCAAGCAGCATCCAGCAAGTTCTATGCCAGAGGCATTTACGAACTATTTATCAATATATTCAACAGGTTGACCACACCAGACCAGCGTCAGGTTATTGACGTTTTCACCCGAACCGCAAGCTGACGCGCAGCCCGGGGCCGGCATCGTCCAGGATCAGCCGGGCGCCGTGCAGCTTGGCAACCGCAGCCACCAGGGAAAGCCCCAGGCCGGAACCCGGAAAATTGCGCGCCTCATCCAGGCGTACGCGCCGGCCGAGCACCACTTCGCGCTTGTCGGGGGCAATGCCCGGCCCATTGTCCTCGACGACGACTTCGGCGAACCCGTTGTTGACCCGCAGCAGGACCTGGATGCGTCCGCCGGGCGGCGTGAACTTGAGCGCATTGTCGAGCAGGTTCGCGAGGGCCTGTGCGAGCAGCTGGCGGCTCCCCAGGATCTGCGCACCGGAAACAACGGAGCTTTGCAGTTTCAGCCCGCGCTCCTCGCTGACCGGCTCGTACAGCTCGACCATGCTCTCGACCAGCGCCGACAGGTCCACGGGCTCGCGGGCGACGGTGCCGGTC
Organism: uncultured Gammaproteobacteria bacterium; assembly: GCA_963706815.1. GTDB lineage: Bacteria > Pseudomonadota > Gammaproteobacteria > Steroidobacterales > Steroidobacteraceae > Bog-1198. Next base: position 124,094 of record CAVPNS010000002.1, on the reverse strand, counting down.
TCCGCCAGCGCGATTCGCAGCAGCGCGTCGAGCGTATTGCGCATGCGATCGACTTCGCTCGTGACGCGTTCCAGCACGCGCCGTTCCATCGAGCCCACCGCGAGCTGGCCCATCGCCGCCTCCGCCGTGGCCTGCAGCCGGTTCAGCGGCGTGCGCAGGTCGTGCGCGGCACTGTCGAGTACCGTACGCATGCCGAGGGTCAGCTGTTCGATCTTTTCCAGCATGCGATTGATCTCGAGGGCGAGCTTGTTGATCTCGTCCTCGGCGTCGCGCACCGGCAGACGTTGCGACAGGTCGCCCTGCATGATCTGCGTGGCCACGGCGGAAATCGCGCCTGCCTGCGCGAGGATGCGCCGGCCCATCCAGATGCCGCCGCCGAGCCCGAGCATCAGCGTCGCGGCGACGGCGCCGACGAGCCCGCGCATCATCACGTTCTTGACGTCCTGCCGTTCCTGGACGTCGTGACCGACCAGCATGCGGTAACCCCCCGGCAGCGGGAAGCGCCGCGCCCGCACTTCATGGTCCTGCGTGGTCTCGCCGTAGGGCACCGACACCTTGAACTGCACCCACTTGCCCTGGTCCTCGGCCGATGTCGGCCACGCCGGCACGTTGCCGGCGACCGGGTGCAGTTGCGCATCGACCATCAGGTAGACCGCGCCGCGCACGTCCTGGTCCTCGGAGCGCTGCTCGACCAGTGCGATGAAATCGGCGCGCGACAGCACGAGCACCTGTTCGCGCAAGCCCTGCACCTCGGCCTCGATCAGGTTGTCGGTGCTGCCGTCGACGACCTGGGACACGGCGAAATAGACCGCGCCCAGCAGGCCGACCGCGCCAAACGCGAACACGATCGAGTAGACGATCGCGATCCGGAACGGCGAGCTCGTCAGTACGCCCAGAAACCGCTGTTCCGGGTCCACTATTCGTCTTCGCGCAGGCTGTAGCCCGCGCCGCGCACGGTGTGCAGCAGGGGCTTGTCGAAATCCTTGTCGATGGCCTGGCGCAGGCGGCTGATGTGCACGTCGATGACGTTGGTCTGCGGATCGAAGTGATAGTCCCAGACCCCTTCCAGCAGCATCGTGCGGGTCACGACCTGCCCGCTGTGGCGCATCATGAATTCCAGCAGCTGGAATTCACGGGCGGTCAGCTCGATCTTCTTGCCGCCGCGCGTCACGCGGCGCGTCATGCGGTCCAGTTCGAGATCCGCGAGCTTGAGCTTCGTGTTCGCTTCCGAGGCGCCGTCGCCGCCGCGGCGGGCCAACGCGTCGACGCGCGCCAGCAGCTCGGACATGTGATACGGCTTCGTCAGGTAATCGTCACCGCCGGCGCGCAGCCCGGTGATCCGGTCATCGACCTCGCCCAGCGCGCTCAGGATCAGCACCGGTATCTTGCGTCCGGTGGCGCGCAGCGACTGCACCACCGCCAGCCCGTCGAGCTTTGGCAGCATGCGATCGACGATCGCCAGCTCCACCGGCAGCGAAGAGGCCATTTGCAGCCCATCCAGGCCGTTCGTGGCGACGTCGACCGTATGGCCGACTTCGCGCAGGCCTTTCGCCAGGTAGTCGCGCGCGACCTGATCATCCTCGACGATGAGAATATGCATGCGGAGCTATTGTCCGCAGATTCGCCCGCCCGGTCTAGGCGTCCGCACCGCTAGGCGTAGGCGTCGAGAACACCGGTCGGCACGCGCGCCGACCAGGGCTGTATCGCCGCGGCGCCCGGCGCCGCGGCGGCCGGCTCGTCGGCACCCGGCCACACATAGGTCTGCGCACTGGCCGAACGGTCCTGGAAGGAGCGCTGCGACACGTCGACGCTGACCTGGCCAAAGCCCTGCGACGCCAGCATGTCGCGCAGCTTCGACGAACTCTGCTGCAGTGCATCGCATGTGGCGGCGCTGTGCGCGCTCATCCAGACCTGTGCGTGGCCCGCATCGACCGAGACGCGCAATTCGATCGGTCCCAGCTGCGGGGGATTCACCTGAAGCGTCGCGCCATTGAGGTTCTGGTCGACGAGGTAGGATACGTGCGCCGCGATCTGATCGGGGAACTGCGGCGAATGCAGGTCGGGCGGCGGCGGCGTGCCCATCGCCGACGCTGCACCCTGCACGGTGCCGAGGCCGCGTACGCCGGCTTCGCCAGCCACCATGCTCGCCGTGGCGTCGATGGAGTTCCCGCCCGGCGTGCTGCTCGCGCCGTCATGCGCGTGTTTATCGGCTCCCCCTGAATTCTGCTGGGCGAGTACCGGGATGGCCGACGCCGGAACGGCGGGCCCCGCCGCGGACGGCGCGTCGGATGCGGCCGCGGTCGATCCCGGTGCGTTGCCGCCGGCCGGGGCAAGCGATGCCGGGCTCTTTGCCTGCGGACCCGGTCCGCTGTCCGGCACCGCGGCCAGCCGCTCGGCGGCGGCAGCGGCCGCGGCCTCGGCCGTGCCTGAGTCGGGTAAGACTGGCGCAGCAGCTGCGGCTGGCGATCCGGCCGCACCCGTCGCATCGGCCCCACTATTGGCGGTATCCGGCGACGCGTTCAGGTCTGCGGCCGCGCGCGCGGCGGCGGCATCAGCGCGCGCGGCGGCGGCGTCAGCGCGGACCGCTGCCGTATCCGCCACCGTCCGGCTGGCCGCCGCAGTGCCGGCCGCAGCCAGCCCCTGCGCCTGGGCCGGGAGACCGCCGATCGCGGCGGCCGCTGCCGTCAGGCCGGCGGACTGCGCCGGCGTAGTCGCGGCGTGCGGACCGGGCGCTGAAATGGCCGGCACGATGACGGCCGGCGCCACAAGGGAGGGTAGCGCCGACGGAACGGGCGGCTGCGGCGCGATATTGCCGTGCGGCGGCAAGGATGCGCCGCCGGCTGGGGTACTCGGCGCACGCGTCGCCACAGCCTTGCGGGACGCGGGTCCGTCAGCCGAGGCCATCGCGGCGCCGAAAGTGCTGCTTTGCTGGGCCGGCGCCGATGCCGACGCAGGCGCGTTCGATGCCAGCGTCGGGGCGCTGACGGACGGGGCGGGTGCTGTGGGTGCAATGGGGCTCATACCCAGGGAACGAAGCAAGCCGCGTGCCAACGCGGGCGCCTTGACGGCAGTGGGGCTACAGTCCGTCGCCCGAACCGCGCCGGGCAAGCCAGACGCGCAATCCGGTTTCGTCCGCTTCGCGCTGGTCGCGGCGCTCGGCCGCCTGGCGCTCGTCCCTGCGGAAGCGCTCCACGGCCTGGCCGAGGGCCTCGGCCTCGATGCGTTTCTCGCTCCACTGCGCACGACGCGCCTCGTATTCTGCGCGGGCCAGCCCGAGTTTCTGCAGCTGCGCGCGGACCGCCTCGGCCAGGCGGTCGAGAAAGGCGCGGTTGTTCTGCAGCCGGACCGTATCCATCGAACCGCCGGCCTGCGAGGCCTTGAGCAGATAGTCCTCGCGGAACGTCTGCAGCTGCACGAGCTGGGCTTCGATCTCGGCGACGCGGCGTTCCGCGTCGGCCATGGCCTGGCGCAGATCCTGCGCGCTGCTGGCGACGATGTCCCGGATGGGTTCGAATCTCTTGGATTTCATGATGGGCACGACACTATCGGACCGCCACCGGCGCCGGCGCCGAGAACTGCGTCACGAGTTTGAGCAGATCCGCCTGGCTGCGTTCGATCCCGACCGGCTCATACATGTCCTGGCGCAGGAACTCCTGGATCCTCGGCCACTGTTCCACGGCCAGGTCGACGCGCGGGTCGGATCCGCGCCGGTAGGCGCCGACCGTGATCAGGTCGCGGTTCTGCTGATAGGTCGAATAGACCTGTCTCAGGCGGGTCGCCATGTCCAGGTGCTCGCGCGAGGCGATCTGGTGCATCGCACGACTGATCGAGCCTTCGACGTCGATCGCCGGATACAGGCCGGACTCGGCGAGGCGCCGGGACAGGACGATGTGGCCGTCCAGGATCGCCCGCGCCGCATCGGCGATCGGATCGTTCTGATCGTCGCCCTCCACCAGCACCGTGTAGAACGCCGTGATCGACCCTTCGCCGCGGTCGCTGTTGCCGGCGCGCTCGACCAGCTGCGGCAGCCGCGCGAAAACGGACGGCGGATAGCCCTTGGTCGCAGGCGGCTCGCCGATGGCCAGGGCGATCTCCCGCTGCGCCTGCGCGAAGCGCGTCAGCGAGTCCAGCAGCAGCAGCACCTTCATGCCGCGATCCCGGAAATATTCCGCGATCGAGGTCGCGAGCCAGGCCCCGTGCACGCGCATCAGCGGCGGATTGTCGGCGGGGGTCGCGACGACCACCGCGCGCCGCATGCCGTCCGGACCCAGCGTATTGCTGACGAATTCCTGCACCTCGCGGCCGCGTTCGCCGATCAGCGCAACGACCGTGACGTCGGCCTTGGTATAGCGGGTCATCATGCCGAGCAATACCGATTTTCCGACTCCGGAGCCGGCGAAAAGACCGAGCCGCTGCCCGCCGCCGACGGTCAGCAGCGCATTGATCGAACGCACGCCGACGTCGAGGGGCTCGCGGATCGCCCGCCGCATCAGCGGATTCAGCGGGTGCCCCTGCAGCGACACGCGTTCCGGACAGCGCAGTTCGCGCAGGCCGTCGAGCGGCCTGCCGGCGCCGTCCAGTACGCGGCCCAGCAGGTCGTCGCCGACCGCCACTTCCGTCACGCCATGCGTGGGGATCACGCGTGCGCCGGGCATCAGTCCGCGGATGTCGCCGGTCGGCATCAGGAACAGCTTGTCGCCGGAAAAGCCGACGACCTCGGCCTCCACGTGCTTGCCCTCGGCCGTGTCGATCAGGCAGCGTCCGCCGACCGGCACCTCGCAGCCGATGGCCTCGAGCGTCATGCCCACCATGCGGTTCAACGTGCCCTCGACGACGATCTCGCCGGTATTGGCCATGCGCTCGCGCGCCTGCACGAGCCTCTGGGCCCAGTCCCGGGGTCTTGGCCGCACGGCGGCGAGCGGGTTCATGGCGCGCCCGGCGCGCGCGCCACCGCGCTGTGCCGCTCGGTGCCCATCAGCTCACTGAGGATCGCGCCGAGGCGCGTCTCCAGGCGCGCGTCGATGCGCGAGGTTGCCGTCGTGATCTGGCATCCGCCGCGGGCCATCACCGGATCCTCGACGATTGCCCAGGCGCGATCGCTCATCGTCGGCGCCAGGTGTTCGCGCACCACCGCGGCATCCTCGGGGTGCAGATGCACGCGCACGTCGCGCGCCGCAACGGGCAACGCGGCGATCGCCTCGCGGATGATGCCGATGATCTGCGTCGGGTCGGTCTTCAGCTCGCGCCGCACGATCTGGCGCGCGAGCGCCATCGCCAGCGTCAGCAGCTCGCGTTCGACCTCTTCATCCAGCGCTTCGAACGGCCGGGCGAGATCGTAGAACATGCCGGCCAGGCGCTCGGCCTGCGCATGCACCTCGGCGCGCCCCGCCTCGCGCCCTTCCGCGAGGCCCTGCTCGAACGCCTCGCGATGGGCTTCGGCCTGAAGGTCGGCCAGTGCGCCGGCCGTCGCCATCTTCGCGCCGCCGGCGCCGGCATTCATGTCCGGCGGGGACCACGGCGAGGCCTTGGCGGCCTCCTCCCTGCCGAGCAGTTTAGACATAGTCGCCGCCGGCCTTCCCGCCTACGTTGATCGTGCCTTCCTCGGCGAGTCGCTGCGCGACGCTGACGATTTCCTTCTGCGCCGCCTCGACCTCGGCGAGCTTGACCGGGCCGCGCGCTTCCATGTCGTCGCGCAGGATCTCCGCGGCCCGCTTGGACATGTTCTTCATGATCTTTTCCATGACTTCGGGTTCCGCGCCGCGCAGCGCCACGGCCAGCGAATCGGACGTGACCTCGCGCAATACCGCCTGGATGCCGCGATCGTCGATATCCAGCAGGTTGTCGAACACGAACAGCAGCTCCTTGATCTGCTGGTGCATCTCCGCATCCGCCTGTTCGATCTTGCCGAGCTCCTCGCTGCTCTTCGGCTTGTCCATTGCGTTCAGGATGTTCGCGACGGTGCGCTTGCCGCCGATCTGCCGCGACGCGGCCGGCTGGACGGTGCTGGTCTGCTTCTCGACCAGCTGGTCGAGTTCGTTCAGCGCCGATTGCGGCACCTCATTCAGCGACGCGATGCGCATCAGCACGTCGGTGCGCATCTCCTCGGACAGCAGCGGCAGTATCGCCGCGGACTGCTCCGGCTCGAGATTGGCGAGCACCAGCGCGCCGATCTGCGGATGTTCGCCGCTGATGATCTGCGCAACGGCCTTGGCTTCCATCCATTTCAGCGATTCGATGCCCTGCCCGGTCTTGCCGGTCGACACGCGGTCGAGCAGCAGGTCGGCTTTCTGCTTGCCGACGGCCTGCGTCAGCACGCGGCGCACGTACTCCTGCGAGCCCGACGCGATATTCGCCTTTGCGTCCGCAATGCCGATGAATTTGTCCAGCACCGTGCTCATCTGGTCGCGCGAGACCTGCTTGAGCTCGGCCATCGCGATGCCGAGCTTCTGCACGTCGCGAGCGTCGAGCTGCTTGAGCACGTTGGCCGCGTCCTGTTCGCCGAGGCTCATCAGCAGGATCGCGGCGCGCTGCGTGCCGGGTATTTCCTCGGTGCCGCTAGCCATCGGCGGCGACCCAGTCCTTGACGACCTGCGCGGCGCGCTTCGGATCCTGTCCGACGAGGCCGCGGGCCGCGGCGAGCTGCGCTTCGAAGCTCGGCGCGAGCTTGATGGAGCCGGCCGCGCCCTGGCCCGACAGCGTCACCTTGTCGCCGGCCAGGTCGCTGCCGCCCTCGCCGGCGAGGCGCGGCACGCGGGTCAGGTTCTTCATCAGCGGTCGCAGCACGATGAATGCGAGCACCAGCACCAGCAGCGCCCCGACCACCTGTTTGCCCACCGCGGCGAGCCACGGCTGCTGCCACAGCGGCAGTGATTCCACCGGCGCCACCGGCGAGTCCGCCTTGAAGGCCTGGCTCATGACGTTGAGCTGGTCGCCGCGATCGTCCTTCAGGCCGATGGATTCGCGCACCAGCTGCGTGAAGCGCTTGATGTCGTCGGCGCTCATCGGTGTCGTCGTCGCCTTGCCGGCGGCGTCGAACTTCTGCCAGTCGTCGAGCACGACGCCGACGCTGAGGCGCTTCAGCGTGCCGGTCGGCTGCCGCACGTACTGCAGCGTGCGATCGACTTCGAAATTGCGGGTGCTGCGCGAGGAGGTCGAGGTCGGCGTCGATGCCACGGCCGTCGCCTGTGCCGCACCGCCCTGGGCGCCCGCCGCAGCGCCCTGGGGTCCCGCCGCACCGGGAATCGCCGGCGCGCCGGAAGTGCCCGGCGGCTGGTTGCTGAGCGCGCCGGGGATTCCCTCGGCGCCGTCCCCGGCCTTGTGCTGGTCATTGCTGGTCTGTTCGCTGCGCACCGCGGTCTTCTGCGGATCGTAGGCCTCGTGCGTCTCTTCCGCGACCGTGAAGTCGACGTCGGCGGTCACGGTCGCGCGCACGCGGCCCGCGCCGATGATCGGCTCGAGCAGCTCGACGATGCGCCGCTGGTAGCTTTCCTCGAGCTTGCGCGTGTACTCCAGCTGGCGCGTGCTGATCACCGATTCGGCATTTTCGTCGGGCGAATTCAGCAGCGTCCCGGCCTGGTCGACCAGCGTGACGTCGCCGGCCCCGAGCTCCGGCACGCTCGAGGCGACCAGGTGCACGATCGCCGCCACCTGCCCGGGCTCGAGGCGCCGCCCCGGATACAGCTGCAGCATCACCGAGGCGGTGGCCTTGTGCGAGTCGCGCAGGAACACCGAGGGCTTCGGCAGCGCCAGGTGCACGCGCGCGCTCTGCACGCCCTGCACCTTGATGATGGTGCGCGCCAGCTCCGTCTCCAGCACCGACTGGTAACGCGCGCTTTCCATCATCGACGAGGTGCCGAGCGAGGATTCCTTCTGGATCATCTCGATGCCCATCGCATCGCTTTGCGGGAGGCCCTGGCTCGCGAGGCGGATACGGGCCTCCTGGACCTTGGCCTCCGGCACCGATACGGCTCCCGAGGGACTCAGCTTGTACTCGATGCCGGCAGCCGTCAGCGCGTCCATGACCTGGCCGCTCTCGCGCTCGGAGAGCTGTCCGTACAGCACCGAATAGTTCTGGCCCTGCGACCAGAGCACCAGCCAGACGGCGGCCGCAACCGCCGCGGCAACCCCGGCAAGCAGCACGACCTGCCTCAGGCCCGGGACCGTGTCGAGCAATCCCCGTGGGGCGGTCAGTGCATCGTCAGCCATGATTATGAGCCTCTGGAGCCGGTCATACCGACATGTTCATCACTTGGGTATAGGCGTCGATCAGCTTGTTGCGGACCTCGGTCATCGCATGGAAGGCAAGGCTGGCCTTGTTCACCTCGAGCATGACCCGGGCTATGTCGACGCTCTTGTCGCCGGCCTCGTAGGAGTCGGCGAGCGACTTGGCCTCGTTCTGCATCGTCGCCACGTTGTCGACGGTGTGCTTGAGCATGCTCGCGAAGTCCGGGGCCTGCGTCAGCGCCTGCGGCGTCTCGAGGCTGCCGGCGCCGCCGCCGGCTTCGCCGATCCGCGACTGCAAAGCGCGCATCTGCGCCAGGACCTGGGATATCTGGATGTCACTCATGGTTCAGACCGTGCCGAGTTGCGGTTCGTTGACCAGCGGAAGTTTCACGCCGGCCGCCTTCAGCTGCTGCAGCTTGTGGCGCAGGGTGCGCGGACTGATCCCGAGGCGCGCGGCGGCCAGCTTGCGGCTGCCGGCCGTGCTCTGCAGCGTCGCGAGGATCAGTTCGCGTTCGCGCTCCTTCAGGTCCCGGTCCAGCTGCGCATCCGCGCCGCCGGCATTGCCGTGCGGTGCGCCGGGCCGGCACACGTCGCCGGCCGCATCGCCGAGCGTGCCGGTATCGAGCGCTTCGGCCGTTACGGCTCCGCCCGCCGCGAGCCATGCCGCGCGCTGCACGATGTTCGTCAGCTCGCGCGCATTGCCGGGCCAGGAGTAGCGCAGCAGCTTCTGCTCGGCATCGCCCGACAGGTGCGGCATGGGCTGGCCCGAAGCCGCGCACAGCTGCATCGCGCGGCGCGCCAGCGGCAGGATGTCGCCGGGCCGCTCGCGCAAGGCCGGCAGGCGCAGCGACATGACGTTGAGCCGGTAATACAGGTCCGAGCGGAAGCGGCCCGCGCGCGCTTCCTCCGCGAGGTCGCGATTGGACGTCGCAATGACGCGCACATCGAGGCTGATCATGCGGTTGCCGCCGAGACGCTCGACCTCGCGCTCCTGCAGCACACGCAGGATCTTCGCCTGCAGGCCCTGGCTCATCTCGGATATCTCGTCCAGCAGCAGGGTGCCTCCCTGCGCCTGTTCGAATTTTCCGGCATGCGCGCTCAGCGCGCCGGTGAAGGCCCCCTTCTCGTAGCCGAACAGAGTCGCCTCGAGCATGTTCTCGGGGATCGCGGCGCAGTTGATCGCGACGAAGGGCTTGTCCGCCCGCGCCGATTGATCGCGGATGAAGCGCGCGTAGACTTCCTTGCCGGTGCCGGATTCGCCGGTGATCAGAACCGTCGCCTCGGTATGCGCGATCCGCCGTGCGAGCGCGACGCAGCGCTTCGACTCCGGATCGACCGCGACCAGCTCGTCGGGCGTCACGCGCTCGGCGAGCTGCCGCTGCGCCATTCCGATCAGCGCGCCCGCCTCGAACGGCTTGACGATGTAATCCGTCGCGCCGCCCTGCATGGCCGCGACCGCCTTGGCCACGGTACCGTAGGCGGTCATCATCACGACGGGCACGTCCGGCCGGCGCCGCTTCACGATGGCCAGCAGTTCGTAGCCGTCGGCACCCGGCATCTGCACATCGGTGATCACGAGGGCGATCTCCGGCCGGTCCAGCAGCAGCAGCGCCTCGGACGCATTGCCGGCGCCCAGCGCGGCGATGCCGGCCGAGCGCAGCGTGTCGGTCAGCGCCTCGCGCAGTGCGGTGTCGTCCTCGACCACGAGAACCGAATCATGCAGCTCATTCATGCGCCAGCCTCGGCAGGTAAATTGATGACGAACGTCGCGCCGCCGTCCGACGGGGCCAGCCGGACGCTGCCGGCATGCGCCTCGACGACCGACCTGACGATCGCGAGGCCGATCCCGTGGCCGCGTTCGCGTGTCGTGAAAAAGGGCTCGAAGATGCGCTCCCGCACCGTGGCCGGTACTCCCGGTCCGTCGTCACTGACGACGATTTCGGCCCGGCCCGGCGGTGCCCGCCGCGCCAGCAGCTCGAGCTTCAGCGCGCCGCCGGCTGCCTGCAGCGCATTCGTCGCCAGGTTCAGCACCGCCGACACCAGCGACGGCGCATTGGCGCGCACGGTCAGGTCGGGCGCCTCGGTACGGATCGTCAGGCTGACGCCGGGCTGCAGCGCCGGCCGCAGCCACTGGGCCACCTGCTCCAGCAGGGCGCTGACGCTGACCAGTTCGCGCGCCGCGCCGCCATGCGCGAACGCCAGCATGTCGTTGACCAGCCTGTCGAGCTGCTTGAGGCTCTCGACGGTCTTGTCGGCACAGCGTACGAGGTCGGCCGGTGCGCGGCCGGCCAGCGTCATCTGCGACGAGTACAGCAGTGCCGCGGCGAGCGGCGTGCGGATCTGGTGCGCGAGGCCCGCAGCGAGCTCGCCGAGCGTCAGCAGGCGCTGCTGGCGCGCGAGCATCGTCTGCATTGCCTGCGCTTCGGTGACGTCGGTGATCAATACCACGTCGCCGCCGCCGTCGAGTTCGCGGCGCGAGATGTTCACGTACCGCCCGCTGCGCAACTCGACCTGTTCGGTGCGGCGGACCGCGTCGGCCAGGTTGCGATCCAGCACGCTCGCAAAGGGCAGCTGCAGCAGCGGCTCGCCGAGCAGGCTGCGGGCCGCCGGGTTGCATTCGAGGATGCAGCCGTCCGCAGCCAGCACCAGCACGCCACCCGGCAGGGCGCTGAGCAGGGCCGTGAGGCGCGCAGCGAGGTGGGCACGCGAGGAATGCGCCGCGGACAGTTCCTGCCGCAGATGCGCGACTTCCTCGCGCAGCGCATCGAAGGCGCCGGCAAGCTGTCCGGACGCCGATCCGAACGCGAGGAACGCCTCCTGGAGTTCGGAGCGCTTGGAGTCGAGCATTTCCAGCGAATTCGCCTGCATACCGGAAGCGAAAGCAATTTCCGTGCCCTGAGAGGAATTTGCTTGGGCTTCAGCGGCTTACCTCGTGGCGCGCGCAGCGCCATGGGGCAAGCGTCAATTTCCCGTCAGGCGCTCAGCCGGTATTTGCGCAGTTTTTCGACCAGGGTGGTGCGGCGCATGCGCAGCAGCCGGGCCGCCTCGGCCACGGTGCCGTCGGCCTTCTCGAGCGCCTGGCGGATCAGGCCGATCTCGATCGCCGATAAATGCCCCTGCAGGTCCAGCCCCCCGCAGGGCAAGGACCCCTCGCAGGGCCCCGGAACTTGAGCCTCGCACTCCTGCGCCGCGCCCTGCGGCGCCACCCCCGCCCGGTACCTCTCCGGCAGCTCCGCCACCCCGACCGTCTGCTGCGGATACAGGATCGCGAGGCGCTCGAGTAAGTTAGCCAGCTCCCTCACATTGCCCCGCCACGCATTGCCCGAGAGCGCCCCGATCGCCCCCGCCGTCAGGCGCAGCGCCCTGCCCGCCCCCTGCGCCTGGCGCTCCACCAGGTGCCCGATCAGCAGCGGCAGATCCTCCAGCCTCTCGCGCAGCGGCGGCATCTGCAGCGGAAAGACGTTCAGCCGGTAGAACAGGTCCTCGCGAAACTGCCCCGCCCCGATCGCACTCTCCAGGTCCCGGTGCGTCGCGGCGATGATGCGCACGTTGCAGGCAATCGTGCGGTTGCTCCCGACCCGCTCGAAGGAGCGCTCCTGCAGCACGCGCAGCAGCTTCACCTGCATCTGCATCGACATGTCCCCGATCTCATCGAGGAACAGCGTGCCGCCCTCGGCAAACTCAAAACGGCCCATGCGCGCGCTCAGCGCCCCGGTAAAGGCCCCCTTCTCGTGCCCAAAGAGCTCGCTCTCGAGCAGCTCGGCCGGTATCGCCCCGCAGTTGATCGGTACGAAGGGGGACCCATGCCGTCCCGAGAGCTCATGGATGTGCCGCGCCGCCAGCTCCTTGCCGGTGCCCGACTCGCCCAGGATCAGTACATTGGTGTCAAACGGGGCCACCTGCTCGATCAGCCGCTGCACCTGGCGCACCGCCCGCGATTCCCCGCACGGACGGTAGCGCATGCTGGGATTTGCCGCTGCTACGCCAGGACTTTTGGCCTCGACCAAGCTGGGGACTCCTTCCCTAAGTAGATCATCCCAATAGACCGGTTTTTACGGTCCTTTCTTAAGCTTTATCTCTAACCCTTTGACATTGTTCATTCAATGTTGGGTCGAGGAGCATACTAACTGAAGCACACAGGCAATAAGGAGCCAGGGTAAGCCCGTAAAAAATATAGGGGAAACCCCTAATTTTGGCTGTGTCGTGAGCTTGCGATCAGGCGACGGTGATGGCGAAAGATCAGCTTTTCCATCGCATCCGCCACGGGCTCGCTGATGCCGGCGAAGCGCAGTTGCGAGATTCGCTGTGCATCCCGCACGACCTCGCCGGCCACGGTACACGGCAGCAACAGGGGTTGCGGCACCGAGGAGTTGATATAGAGCTGCAGCACGCCCGTCGCACCGGCCGTCGGACCGGCCAGATACCATTCCAGCGCGTTGGCGGACAGGCGAATGCGATACACCTTCGGCATCGCGTTCTGGCGCATCGTCAGTTCGGCCGTCAGCCGCAGCAGGATGTTCAGCTTGTATTCGAGGCGCTGCAATTCGTGCAGAAGCGCCGGTGATTCTTCCTTCAACGCTTCGGTCGAGCGCGTCTCCTCGATCGAGCCCTCGGCGATCAGCAGCTGCAGGTTGTCGGCGTTCAGGCTGGCGAGTTCGCTTCCCAGCGGCACCGGTCCCGGCAGCCAGGCCAATGGCCGCAACTCGTCAAGTATCAGGCCGTCGCCGAAGAACGCATCAGCCACGACGCGCTAGCCCGTGGCGGCGTATGCGACGACGGCGCGCCGGCCCACCGCTGCCATGTCGAACTCCCGCGCCTTGATGCGCAGCCGGTGTTCCATCAGGCCGAGCGCGCGGTTGTTCAGCGTCGCGATCTCATCGACGATGGCGCGTCCGGCGTCGTCCAGGGAGGCCAGCCCGGCATGCGCGCGGCGCAGCAGTTCGCGGCGCTCGGCGTCCAGCGCCACGGCAGCGGCCACATCGCCCGCTTCGGCCAGCAGCCCTATTTCGTGCGAGATGGCGAGTGCGCGAGCGAGGGACTCGCGGGCAGCGGCGCCGCTCATGGCCTGGCCGCGACGATCTGGTCCCAGCCGCTCTTGACCTTGCGCACGAGCTCGGACACTTCGGTGACGATCCCGGCGTCATTGGTGATGTTGGCCAATGTCAGGCGCTCGAGCATGTACAGGTACAGGTTGCGCAGGTTCGCCGCGACCTCGCCGCCCTTATCCAGGTCGAGGCTGTCGTTCAGGTGAGAGACCAGGCGCACGGCCTTGCCCATCGCATTGCCCTTGGTCACCACATCGGCGAGCGGCACGTTGTTGTGGATGCGGCCCATGCAGCCCTTGGCTGTCGCGAGGTGCGCCAGGATGCTCTCCAGGCTGACTTGCACGAGGCGCGTCGGACTGGCGTCGGCAACCAGGCCGTGGCTGTTGACGGAACGGTACTGGGCGGCCTTGTTCTGCGAGTACATCATGGAAATGCGCTGGCTTTAGGTGCTGAGATTGCCGCTGCCGAGACTCGAGTTAGCGGAACCGGTGGAACTCGAGCTGGAACTCGAGGAGTTCGGGTTGAACTCGGCGGTCAGGTAGGTCTGCGTCTCCTTCAGGGCCGCTACCGCCGCATCCATGGCATTGTATTGCGTCGTCAGCGTCGCCGAATACGTCGCCAGTTCGGCATTGAGCTGCGTCTGCTGGTTATCGACGTTCGTGAGGCTCGACTGCAGGCCCTGGTTGACTGAGGCGAGCAGCCCGCCCGGCCCGGTATAGCTGTTGATCAGGCTGTTCAGCTGCGTCGCGATGCCGTTCTTGCCCCCGAGCAGACCCGCGACGCCGGCCAGGCTGGCGCTCAGCGCATTGCCCAGCGTCGTCGTGTTCGAATCCAGCACGCCGGTATTCGCATCGGCGGAAATGCCCAGGTCGGCGAGCGAGTGAATGCCGCTGGTTCCACCGGCCGTCACCGTATCGAGAATTCCCTGCAGCTGGGTCTGGAACGCCTCGATCGTGGCATTGCCATTGAGCGGCCCCGCCGTCTGCGTGGTCGCGTCATAACCCGAGAGGCTCTGGATGCTGCTCAGCACACCGTTGACGGCCGAAACGAATGTGGCGATCGAAGTCTGCGCCGCGCTCGTGTCCGGCACGATGGTCAGCGTCGTCGGCGTTCCCGCCGCCGACTGAGCCAGCAAATTGATCGTGACGCCGCTGATCGCGGAACTGACGACATTGTTCGGGCTGGTCGCGGCAAATCCGTTGATGGAGAAATTCGCATCGGCTGCGGGTTGCGTGACGGCCAGTGAACTGACCAGGGGCGCGAGCCCGGAGCCGCCGTCGGTCTCGGTCACCGTGATCCCGTTCGCGGTGCCGGTCGCCGCGCCGGACAGCACGAGCCGCGACCCGGCCGTGGTCGTCAGGACACTGGCGGAAACACCCGGATTATCGGGCGCGGTGTTGATCGCCGCTGCAATGCCGGCCAGCGTGTTGTTGCTGGAATCGATGTTGATTGTCGTCGAGACTCCGCCGACGCTGATCGTCAGCGATCCGGAGCCAATCGGCGCCGTGGTGCTGAGCGGACCGGAGGTCAGCGTCGCGGCCGTCGCGAGATTCCCCACCTCCAACTGGTATTGGCCGGCGACGGCCGAGGAATCGGCGGTCGCGGACGCGATCTTGGTGTCTGCGACCGTCGCACTGAAGCCAGCGAGCGTGCCCGGCGTCTCGAGCGTCGACAGCGTCGCCTGCAGCGTCGAGAGGGCGCTGCTGAAGGTTCCGAACGCCGATATCTGCGCATTCAGCGCTGTCTGCTGGTTTGTGATCTCATTTTGCTGCGCGGCGCCATAGGCCGATGTCAGCGAGGATACTATCGCGTTGATGTTGAGGCCCGAGCCGATGCCGGTCGAGGTGATCAGCGCATTGGCGGATGACGCACTCGATGCGCCTGAACTGGAAGATATCGCGGAGCTCATGGGTGTCTTGCGTTCCTGTACGACTTGCCTGAATCATCGGCATTCTGGATCAAAACTGAAGCAAGAGTCGTACCAACTCACCGCCTGGCAGAGCCCGGCCCGGACGGCTTCAGGCGTGGCCGTTGAACAGCAGGCCGGAGACCCCGGCGCTGGCAGCCAATATCGGAAATTCGCTGGCAGAAAACTCGCCCAGGACCTCGCCATTGGCGGGATTGATCTCCTGGATCAGTTTGTTGTCCGATTGCGGAGCCACCCGGTACTGGTAAGGCTTGCCGGAATCGTTGAGGAACTTGTTCAGCATCGCGACCAGGGACTCGAGGCTGGGGGTCGTGGCGGATTGCGAAGACGCAGCGGCCTTCTGGGCAGCCGCCTGCGCGGCGGTTGCCGGGTTGGGGGGCGGCAATTTATTGCCGCTGGCATCCTGCACTTTACTTATTGCGGGCGCCGGACCTCCGTGCACCAAACCCGCGACCGGCGTTGCCGCTGGTCCAATTTCGCTTGCCATTTCAGCACTCGTTGCAATCTATTGCGATTGCGGCTTGCTCCTTACTCCTTAAGATCTCCTGGGTTTTACGTAATCCGGTGCCCGGGGCGATTCGCACCCCGGGCACCGACTTCTGCATCAACTTAACCTACCCTGTCGGCAATTACGCCAAAAGCTTGAGGATCAACTGGGGCTCGGCGTTGGCTTGTGCCAGTACCGAGATACCCGCCTGTTCCAGCACCTGGGCCTGGGTCAGGTTCGCCGTTTCCTGCGCGAAGTTCGCATCCTGGATCGTGCTGCGCGACTGGGTCAGGTTCTGGGCTGTCGAGGTCAGGTTCGACACCGCCGACGTGAAGCGGTTCTGGATGGCGCCCAACTGGCTCTGGAACTGACTGACCGTCGCCAGCGCGGAATCGACCGACGCGATTGTCGCGTTGGCGGCAGACACCGTCTTGACGTTTTGCGACGCCAGTGAACCGCCTTCGTTGCTGAACGTGCCAGTCGTGAGGCCGGCCGCCGCCGCGCCGGTACCGGCGACGACGATGCTGCTCGCCGCTGTCAGGGCGACCGTACCAAAGGTGGTCGCGGCCGTAAGCACAGCGGTAGTGGCTGCAACGGATCCTACAGTGATCGTGCTGCCATCCGATGCGCTCAACACAATGGCACCCGAAGAGTTATCCGCCGCGGTCACGCCGGTCGCGGATGACTGCAGATTGATATCCTGTTCCAGCTGGGTCTGGTTCAGTGTCTGCGACCCGCTGAGCGTGACGCCGCCGGGTCCGAGGATGTTCACGCCGTTAATGGTCAACGAATACGGGGTGGCGCTCGAGGTCAGAGTCGTGAACGCACCCTGCGTTGCCGAGGTCGATGCGGTCGCCGTCAGACCCTGGACACCCGCCGAATTGATCGCCTGGGCCACCGCGTATGCGGAGCCCGCCGTCTGACCCGCATTGCCGGTGCCGGCTGAAGTCGCACCCACGACCACAGCTGCTCCGCCGTTCACGGCGAGCGTCAGGTCGCCGTTGCCCTGCAGCCCGTTGCCGTTAACAGCCGTGGAACCGCCAGCCTGTGCATATTTGCCGATCTGGGACGCTTCGACACCGGTCGACAGGTTCACCGCAATCGTGTCACCAACATTGGCGCCGACCTGGTAGACCGTCGTACCCTGCGTGCCGTTCAGCACGTTCAGGCCATTGAACTGCGTCTGCTGCGCGATCTGCGTGATTTCCGCGATCTGCTGCTGGACCTGCTGGTCTAGCGCTGCGCGATCCGAGGAGCTGTTCGCGCCGTTCGCGGACTCGACCGCGAGGGTACGGATGCTCTGCAGGTTATTGACGATCGTCGTCAGCGCGCCGGCCGTGGTCTGCGCCTGCGACACGGCGTCATTCGCATTGTTGATCGCCTGGTTCGTGCCGTTGATCTGCGTCGTGAACTGACCGCTGATCGCGAGGCCGGCGGCATCGTCGGCCGCGCTGTTGATGCGCAGGCCCGATGACAGCCGGGTCAGTGATTGAGACAACAGCGCCTGCGAGCCGGTCAGATTGTTCTGTGCGACTAGCGAGTCGATGTTGGTATTTAGAGTTAAAGCCATGTTCCGTTCTCCTGAAAGTTTTAGCCACCGGCCCGTCCCAAGGCCCACCTGTGTTTGTGCTCACTTGCCCCGCCGGGCGGGCGGACGGTGACCACGTTCAAGAGGTTTATCGGAGAAAAGCGGCGTTTCTTTAGCTCAATATTCGTGGAAATTCGCAGTATTTCCGCTACGTGCAGCGCGGTGGATCTGGAAGAATCGGCAGCGGCCGGCAAACCTTTAGGGCGCAGCTGCAGATAATTCCAGCAGGGGCCCTATGAAGCGTTCGTAGGGGCGCCACCGCCCGATCGAGGCGCGACTGATTTTCTGCCGCACCTGCCATTTGCTGGAGGTCAGCACCTGGCGGCGGACCTGGCTGAACTCCAGGCAGCGCGCGTCCCAGGGCAGGCCGATGAACTGCAGCATGCTCCGGCTCCAGCCCTCGGTGTCGTCGATGAGGCCCTCATACGGCACGTCGAGCATCACTCCCCGCGGCAGCGCCGCACGCCAGTGCTGCATCAGGCGCCGGTACTCGCGATAGTAGTGCGCAAGGTCCGCGAGATCATGCGCGAACGGATACGCGTTCCGGAAATTCTGGAAAAAAATCGACAGACAGGTGTCGATCGGGTCGCGTTGCATGTGGATGATGCGCGCGTTTGGCAGCGCCGCGTGGACCAGCCCGGCGTGCCAGAAATTGGCCGGCATCTTGTCGATGACCCGCGCGGCGGTCCGCCCGCTCGCGCCGGCCGCCGCTGCAAGCTGGCGCAGGTACCCATTGCCCAGCTGCGCAAGAGTCGCATCGCTGGCAGCGGCCGCGACAGCGCCCCAATACGGCAACTCACCGGCGCCGAAAACGTCGGGATGTGAGGCCAGGATCTGTTCGGCGAGCGACGTGCCCGATCGCGGCATTCCGAGGATCAGCACGGCCAGCGGCGCCGGGTTCGAATCTGACCGCGTCCGGCGCAGCCACCCGGCATCCTGCGCGAGGATCAGCTCGTCGACTCGCGCGGTGACGAGCCGGCGGTCATGCGGCCCGCCCTGGGCCTGCGCGAGCGCATGGGCGCGCGCGAAGTTTGCGAAGGCCTGCGCGGGATCGCCGACGTCATCGTGATACTTGCCGAGCGCGAATCGCAGGTAGACTTCCTGCCGCGGAGTTGCGTGCCCGGCGAGCGCCAGCGCAGCCTGCGCCCACGGCGCATCGGCCGGCGTCATCCGGCGAAGGTAAGCAATGCCCGCCTGGGCCTCCGCGGACGCCGGATCGACCGCGATTGCATGCCTGAGCGAATCCTCGGCGGCGGCAAAGTCCCCGCCATCGGTCAGCAGTTCGGCCAGCAGCACGAGGGCAGGTACCGAGTCCGGGAATTGCGCGAGGACTGCCCGGCACAGCCCCTGTGCCTCGTCGGCCTGTCCCTGCTGGCGCAGCGCGAGTCCCAAATTGATCTTCGCGCCCGCGAATCCAGGTTCAAGCGCTACTGCGCGGCGGTAACTCAGCGCTGCTTCGCCGTGCAGGCCGAGGTCCATCAGTGCATTGCCGAGGCTGTTGTGCGCACTGGCAAGCTGCGGCGCCAGTTCAATTGCACGCCGGCAACTGGCCGCCGCGGCGGTAAACTGCCCGAGATCGCGCAGCACATCCGCCATGTTGCTGAAGGCCAGCGCAAAGCCCGGGTTCAGCTCGATCGCCCGGGCATAGCTGGCGTGCGCCTCCGGCAATCGACCCAGGCTGCGTAGCGCGTTGCCGAGGTTGCAGTGTGCTTCAGCGAGATCCGGACTGATCTGCAGCGCGCAGCGGTAGCTCGCAGCGGCCGCCTCCGCAAGGCCGCTCGCGAGCAGCGCGTTGCCAAGGCCGTGGTGCAGGACCGCACTGCCCGGATCGAGCACCAGGGCCCGGGTATAGCTGGCGATGGCCTCCCGCAGACGACCGCGCGCACGCAAGGCCTGCGCCAGGTTGGCGTGCGCCTCCGCATCCTGCGGCAGCCGTGCGGCGGCATTCAGCAACGCTGCCATGGCATCCTTGCCCTGCGCGGACAGCGCGACCGACAACGCCTTCCACGCGATGCCGGATCCGGGATCGCTGGCCACGGCGGCGCGTGCCTGCTGTTCAAGCTCCGCGTGGCGCCCCGCCCTGATCAACCGGATGGCCTCGCCGGCGTCGATCGTCATTGGCTGAAGTACCGGTCGATCGCCCGTGCCAGCCCGGCGACGATCTGTGGCCGCTCCCGCACCGTCGACCGGTAGGCGCTGATGAACCTGCTGCGGCCCGAAACAAACTCCTTCATGTCGACGTTGACCTGCCACTCGCCATCCGCCAGGCGCCCCTCGCCGAACGGGGCCCGGCCGAACGGCGAATCGAAGATGTCCTGCGTGAACGGCGCCAGGCGCAGCACCACGGGAATCGCCCCGCAGAACAGCGCATCGAGATTGGTCTGCGAAACGACGTCCCAGGTGTAGAAGAAGCGAGTATGGCGCAGCATGATCGCGAGACTCTCCTTATCGGCGGGCCACTGGCGATCGATGAACACGGTGCCCTTCAGTTTATGGCATTCACCATACTGCGCCCCCTTGCCGATGTAGGTGCAATCCAGGGTCCGCTTCAGGGCCGGTCGCGTGCCGGCATCGTTGAACAGCGGCTCGTCACCGACGAGTGTCGCGGTGAAATGCGGCTTGTCCCAATATCTGGCCGCGAAGCTGACGATGAAATCCTTCTCGCCGTGCCACATCGGGTAACCGTTGGCTGCCGGGGAATTCAGCACGTACCTGGCGACACGCGGGGCCCGCAGCGGGTTTCCCATGACTGCTTCGGGATAGATCACCACGGCGTCATTGATCAGCTCGCGGAACTGCTCCATGTCATTGCTCGCGGGCAGGCGCGGGATGTGCGCGTGCTGCGGGCCAAAGGCCTCATCGCCGGACGGGGTATAGCACTCGACGATATCGGCCCGAAACCGGTAAAAGATGATGTGCGCGGTATACCCGCACTGGTTCAGGTCGCGGCACAGGTCATGCAGCACGCGGATACCGGCGGACTGACGGTTGTACGGCGGCGCGAGCACGATGAAGCGGCGCACCGGCGTGGACGGCGCCGGCGAGGCCTGTGGTTCGCTCGCCTGCAGCCGGCGCACGAATTCCTCGACGCCGGGACCTGCGATACCCCGTTGCTGGCCCAGCGCGAGCAGCCTCCGTGCCAGCAGCCCCTGGCCCGCAAGCACGAGACCTTCGAGATAGCCGAGCCAGTAGTCTGGCACAGCCGGCTGTGCTTCCAGCGCCGTCTTGAGGTAGGGCAGTCCATCGGCGACCCTCTTCTCCTGGACGCATAGCATGCCGAGGCAGTAATTGGCCGCCGCGTGCCGCGGCGCCCTCTGCAGGATCTCCGTGTACAGCTGGCGCGAAGCCTCCCGGTCACCGGCGAGTTGCAACTCCATCGCCCGGGCGCATGCCTGATCCAGATCCGCCGCGCTCATTGAATTTCCCGCTCGCAATCATCCGTGGCAAAGGAGTGCGCGGGTCTCTGCGCGCACCAGAGCCGCCACATGTGCCGCAGCGCACGCTCGACATGGGCTGCAATCAGGTCGAGTTGCCCGGCCGGCGATCGCAGCAGGCGCGCACGCAGGCCGGCGCGCAGTGCAGCGAGGTCGTCGGAATGCGCGGCCCAGTGTCGAGCCCGGTCGATGAAATCGGCCGGGTTCGCCGCGATGAACCCGTCCAGCCCAGTATTGGCGAGGATGCCGGCGCCCGCGCGCGCCTGTGCGGTGGCGCCCGCAATCGTCAGCGTCGGTACTCCCATCGCGAGAGAGTGCATGGTTGTGGTGCCGCCCGCATAGGCAAGCGTATCGAGGCCGATATCGACCTGGTGATGCAGCGCGAAATAGCCGGCCATCGGGCAGCGCTCATGGAACATCAGCCGCTGCGCTTCGATGCCGTGCGCCGCGAACTGGTCGCGAAGCCGCTTGTTGGCGCCGGTCGGCGGAATGCTGGCCAGCAGCAGCTTCGCATCGGGAATCGCGCGCAGGACCTCGGACCAGAGGACGATGGTCGCGGCATTGAGCTTGGCGAGGCGATGAAAGCTCGCGAACGTCAGGTGCCCAAGTTGCAGCGCGGGCAGGGTGGTCACGGGCGCGGCATCGGCGTGCAGCTGATAGGCCCAGCGGTCGGGCAGGTACACGAGCTTCTCGGTGAACAGCCGGTCGAATTGCCCGGGTGGCAGCCAGCATCGGTCCGCCAGATAGTAATCCATGGCCTTCAGTCCGGTGGTTCCCGGATAGCCCAGCCAGCTGGCCTGTACCGGTGCCGGCCTTTCGGCAAAAGCCGGCAACCGGTTGTGGGCGGTATGGCCCGACAGGTCAATGAGGATGTCGATGCGATCGTCGCGGATTTTCGCTGCCAACGCCGCGTCAGCCACGCGATCCACCGCATTCCAGTAGCGGAAGTGGGCCTGCAGGCGCTCGGTCACATCATCAGATCGGGCCTGCGTGCAATACGCATGCAGTTCCAGACTGGCCCGTCCGGCAAGCCGCGCCACGACCGGTTCCAGGAATTGCCCGACAGGATGACCATTCAGGTCGCCCGAGACGAACCCGACCCTCAGGCATCGATCCGCATGGCGATCGTTGCCGGCCGGCCGGCGCTTCCGGCGCAGCAGCCTGTCGTAATGCGCGCCATAAGCGACGTGTTCGGCAAGCAGGGCCTCGGCATCGACCGCCGGGTTGTGAGCCATGGTGAACAGCAGGTTCGAGTAGCTGGTCGCATCCTCGCGCTCGAGGAAATTGGCCCGCAGCGCCATGCCGCGCCGGAAGCCTGCCTCGCCTTCGACGACCTTGCCCTGCTGCGAGTATGCCAATGCGAGTGCATAGTGCACGTGCGCCGAGCGGGGCGCGAGGTCCACCGCCTTTCGCAGGTAAGCCTCGGCCTCGTCGAATCGCTCCATCCCGAACAGCACCAGACCGACGTTGCAGTTGGCCTCCGCGTCATGCGGACTGAGCTTCACGGCCTGTTCCAGGACGGCCAGCGCATCGCGGGAATTGCCGTCCGCCCACAACAGCGTGCCAAGGGCATTCCAGGCGCAGCCACGGGCAGGATGCTCGCGGATCAGGCGAATGGCCAATGCCCGTGCCCCGGCATTCTCCTGTTCTGCCACGAGTGCAAGAAGCCGGGCCTCCTGGCCGCGGATCTCGCGCTCTGCCACAGCTTCGGCGGCTTCGAGACGGCGCGTGAATCCCTCGGCTGCGACATCGGCAATACCGTGTTGCTGTCCGAGGGCCAGCATCTGGCGCGCCGCCGCCAGCTGGCCGGCCAGCACCAGGGCCTCGAGGTACCCGAGCCAGTAGTCGGCGACCGAAGGAGCTGCCTGGATCGCTGCATGCAGCAGCGGCAGCGCGTCGATGGGGCGCCGTGACTGCACATACGTCATCCCCAGGCAGTAGTTCGCGGCCGGGTGGTGCGGCGCGTAGCGCAGGATATCCAGGTACAGCTTCCGGGCCGCATCCACATCCCCGCTCAGCTGCAACTGCATCGCCCGCGCGCACGCCTTGTCGGGGTCCGATGCACTGACGGGCGATGCGTTGTCTGCTTCCACTGCGGACTGCCTGGTGTTCAACGCGGTCTCGTTGATGGCTCATCTTACCCTGCGATTGAGGTAGAATCCCGCCCCCTTCCCCTACGCAGATGGCCGGCCCCGCCTTGAAATCCGCGAATCGCAAATCGCCTAAAATCGGCTTCGTGAGCCTCGGCTGCCCGAAGGCGCTGGTCGACTCGGAGCGGATCCTGACGCGCCTGCGCGCCGAAGGATACGAGGTCGCGAAGACCTACAAGGCCGCGGATCTCGTCGTCGTCAACACCTGCGGCTTCATCGACTCCGCCGTCGATGAATCGCTCGACGCCATCGGCGAGGCGCTGGCCGAGAACGGCAAGGTGATCGTCACCGGTTGCCTGGGCGCACAGCCGCAGAGGATCCTCGACCGGCATCCGCAGGTGCTGAAGATCACCGGGCCGCAGCGTTACGAGGAAACCATGCAGGCGGTGCACGAGCATCTGCCGCCGAAGCACGAGCCCTTCCTCGACCTGATCCCGGCGCAGGGCATCCGGCTGACGCCGCGGCATTATGCGTACCTGAAGATATCCGAGGGCTGCAATCATCGTTGCACCTTTTGCATCATTCCGTCGATGCGCGGCGATCTGGTCAGCAGGCCCGTCGGCGAGGTCCTGACCGAGGCCGAGCAGCTGGCGCGCGCCGGAGTGCGGGAGATCCTCGTGATATCGCAGGACACGAGCGCCTACGGCGTCGACCTCAAGTACGCCGCGCAGGACTGGCGGGGCCAGTCGCGGCGTGCGCAGTTCTACGACCTGGCCGCCGCCCTGGGCGAACTCGGCGTGTGGATCCGGCTGCATTACGTCTATCCGTACCCGCATGTCGACAAGGTCATCGAGCTGATGGCGTCCGGGCGCGTGCTGCCCTACCTCGACATCCCGTTCCAGCACGCGAGCTCGCGCATCCTGAAGCTGATGAAGCGGCCGGCGGCGGCGGAAAATACCCTGGAGCGCATCGCCGCGTGGCGCAGGCTGGTCCCCGACATCACGCTGCGCAGCACGTTCATCGTCGGCTTTCCGGGCGAGACGGAGCGGGATTTCGAGGAACTGCTCGACTGGCTGCGCGTGGCGCAACTCGATCGCGTCGGCTGCTTCGAGTATTCTCCGGTACAGGGCGCGGCGGCCAATTCGCTGCAGCAGCCGCAGGTGGCGCCCGAGATCAAGCGGGAGCGCCTGCAGCGCTTCATGGAACTCAGCGCCGAGATCAGCACCGCGCGCCTGGCGGCGAAAATCGGCCGGCGCATGCAGGTGCTCGTGGACCGGATCGACGGCGCCGTCGCGATCGCGCGCTCGGCCGGGGATGCGCCCGAAATCGACGGCACCGTCAGCATCCACGGTGCGCACCGGCTCAAGGCGGGCGATTTCGCCGATGTCAGGATTACCGCGGCGGGGGCCTACGACCTCGAGGCGGCGCTGGATTCATAACGCAAACCAGAGGATTCACAGGAGACTATCGCGTGGACATTACTGCAGACCGGGTCGTCACGATTCACTACACCCTCAAGGACGACAGCGGCACGGTGCTCGACAGCTCCGCTGGCGGCGAGCCGCTCGCCTACATCCAGGGCCACGGCAACCTGGTCTCGGGGCTAGAGAAGGCGCTGGAGGGCAAGCAGGGAGGCCACAAGATGGCCGTTTCGATCGCGCCGGCTGACGCCTACGGCATCCACGACGACGCGCTGATCCAGCGCGTGCCCCGGCGCGCGCTGCAGGGTTCGGGCGAGATCCGCAAGGGCATGCAGTTCCAGGCGCGCACCGACGACGGCATGCGCATGTTCACGGTAACCGCCATCGTCGGCGACATGGTGACGCTGGACGGCAACCATCCGCTCGCCGACAAGACGCTGCATTTCGACGTCGAAGTCGTCAGCGTGCGCGAAGCCTCACCCGAGGAGCTGGAGCACGGCCACGTGCACGGGGCCGGCGGGCATCATCACTGAGCGCAGCGCCGCTGCCCGCTACAGGTACTTGAACAGCGACAGTCCCTGGGTCTGCGCATACGACTGCAGCGCTGCGCTCAGCGTCGTATTCTGCGAGTCCAGCGTCGTGATCGCGCTGGCGTAGTCGAGGCCCTGCAGCGAGGAAATCGAGGACTGCAGCTGCGTCTGCTGGCTGGTCTGCACCGATTGCTGGGTCGTGATCAGGTTCAGACGCCCGCCGACGCTGGACTGGAACGTCGACACCTGAGTCAGCGCCTGCTGGAGGCTGGCGAGCGAACCCGAGAGCGAGTTGCTGAGCTGCACGCCACCGCCCGTCGCGCCGTTCAACGAGCTGACCAGCCCCTGCACCGTCGTGAACAGGCTCTGGTTGGTGCTGGCCGCGACCGTGAACGAATCGTTCGCCGCCGGCGCGCCGCTCAGCGTCACCTGCACGCCGTCGAAGGAGATCGCCTGGCCCGCCGTGTAGGTTCCGCTTGCGACCGTCGCGTTGCTGGCATTGACGATGTTATACGCCGTCGGACTCGTGAAATTGATCTGGAACGGGCCGGCGCCCGCGGCGGCGGCGAATTGCGACGCGCTGGTGACGCTGCTCGCGCCAATGATGCCGGACCCGGTATTGGCGGCGCCGGCCGTCACCGTGAACGTGCCGTTGCCGTTCTTTATCTGGTTGAACAGCGCATCGCCGTTGTCGCCGGCGGCGACGGTTTGCCCGGCCGCTATCTGCGCCTGAGGCTGGCCCTGGTCGCCGTGGTAGGTCGCGCCGCCCGCAGTCGCCGTGAACGGCTGGGTCTGCGTCGCGAAGCCGCTGAAGATATAGTTGCCGCTGCCGTCCTGCGTGTTGGCCAGCTGCAAAAGGCTGCTCTGGATCTGCTGGGCCTGGGTTGCAATCGTCTTCAGGTTCGCGCTGGATACGGTGCCGGAGTTTGCCTGCAGCGCGAGGCTGTAAAGGCTTTGCAGCTGCGAAATGACCTGCGTCAGCGCGCTGCTTTCGGTATTCAGGCTGGTCTGCGCGCTGCTCGCATTGGCCGAGTATTGCTGGCTCTGCGCGAGCGCCTGCGTGTACTGGTCGACGCTGCCGGCCGCGGTCGGATCCTGCGACGGCGACGTGAACGCGAGCCCGCTGCTGACCTCGCTCTGGGTCTGCGCGAGATCCGCCTGCAGCGTGTTGATCTGCGACAGAAACTGCGTCTGCTCCATCAGCTGTGTTATGCGCATTGCCGCTGCTCCTAGCTGTACGTGCCGTTGACCGAATCGATCAGCGTCGTGAACAGCTGGTTGCCGATCGTCAGTGCCTGCGCGGAGGCCTGGTAGGCCTGCTGCCACTGCAGCAGGTTCGCCGCTTCGGTATCCAGGTTCACGCCCGAGACCGATTGCACCGACTGCTGCGCCTGCGTGTTGATCGCAGCCTGGGCGGTCTGCTGCGTATTGACCTGCGCTGCCTGGCTGCCGATGCCGGTAACCAGAGCGGTGACCGCGCCATTGATGCTGACGGTGCCGTTCTGCAGCAGCCCCTGGCTCTGTTGAGCGGCGTTCGCCAGCGCATTCGCGTTGTCGCCGCTCGGCGCCGGCTGGATCGTGAACGTATCGTTTGCCGCCGGTGCGCCGGTGATCGTCACGGACCAGCCGTTGTAGCTGATCGCCGTCCCGGTAGCGGGCGTGTAGGTTCCGCTCGCCACCGTCGTACCGACGCCGTTGACGATGTTATAGG
Source organism: uncultured Gammaproteobacteria bacterium (assembly GCA_963706815.1). Taxonomy (GTDB): domain Bacteria; phylum Pseudomonadota; class Gammaproteobacteria; order Steroidobacterales; family Steroidobacteraceae; genus Bog-1198. The sequence goes on along the minus strand of CAVPNS010000002.1, from coordinate 97,638 downwards.
CGGTCGGGCTCGTAAAGCTGATCGTGAGGGGCGTCAGAACAGCGGGACTCGGCGGCGGCACACCGGGCCCCGGCGCAGGGTTCAGGGCCGGCGCGCTCACGGCGCCGGTGCCGGTGTTCGTGTCGCTGGCGGCGCTGGTCAGCGCGCCCGACGCCGCGAGCTGCGAGGTGCTGGTCAGCGCCACTGAAAAGGACCCAGCCGCCGCCGCGGTTGGCTGGATCAGGAACTGGTCATTCGCCGCCGGGGTGTGGGACAGCTTGATCGTCAGGCCGGCGGCCGTGAAGGACGGGTTCGCGGGCGTTCCGGTACTGGTCAGCGCGATCGCGCTGCCCGTCGTGGTATCGGTCAGCGAATAGGCGCCGCCGGAGTAGGTCAGCAGGTAACTGTCCGGCGTCAGCGCGTTGACATTATTGATGCTGACGCTGGCCGTCGTCGGGTCGGGATTGTTGCTGGAGGCAATCGCCTGCGGCGCAGCAATGGAGAACAGATTCGCGCCGAACTGGCCGGTGAGATCGAGGCCGGCGTTCTGCTGGGCGTTCGCCGCCTGGCTCAGCGCGGTTGCCACCTGTCCCAGCTGGTTGATCGTCGGATTGACCGCCTGGGTACGGGCCGCCAGCAGGCCGCCGAGGTCGCCCGTGTTCAGCTGCCCGCTGATGATGTCGGTCGGGTTGACCGTGGTCGCCACTTCGAGCTGCGAGGCATTGAACGGATTGCCCACGGTCGTCAGCGCCGTGGTGTTCTGGTCGAGTACCAGCGCGGTTCCGGTGCCGATGAAGACATTGATCGACCCGTCCGCGTTGCTGGTGGTCGAGAAGCCGGTCAGGTTCGCCAGGCTGTTGAGCAGGGCGCCGCGCTGATCGAGCAGCGTGTTCGGCGCCTGTCCGCCGCCCGAGGCGGTCGCGGCGACGATCTGCTTGTTCAGTGTCGCGATCGAGCCGGCGATCGAATTGATCTGCTGGACATCGGACGTCACGCCGGCGTTGATGCCGGTATTCAGGTTCTGCAGCTGCGTGGTCGTCGTCTGCAGGCTGCTGGCCACGTTCTGCGCCTGGCTCAGCAGCGCCTGCCGGTCCGCGGTCGAGGTCGGGTTGTTGGCGAGCGTCGACCAGGCGTTGTAATAAGCCTGCAGCGCGGTCGTCAGCCCGCCGGCCGTGGTACCGACGATATTGTCGATCTGGTTCGTATAGGTCTGCAGGGCGTTGAGCTGTCCCAGGCCGCTTTGCGAGGTGTTCAGCTGGTTGATCGCGAGCTGGCTGTACGCGCGGCTGATGCCCGCGATATCCACCCCCGCTCCGACCGGAATCGTACCGTTGGTCTGCGGAGCCGCGGACACCAGGTTGACGGACTCTTCCGAATAGCCCGGGGTATTCGCGTTGGCGATATTGTTGCTGGTCACCGCAATGGCGGTTTGAAACGCCTGCAGCGCCGAGGTACTGATTCCGAACAGGTCTGCCACGTCGTCTCCGCCCTATGCCTCTGGGTACGCCCGGCTTGTCTCGGAGGTATCGGCCACGGCTGCCATTTCTACAGTACCGCCGTGGCGCCGCGCAGCGCGTCGCGCAGCGTGCCGCCGTTCAATATCTCGTTTAACTTATTGGCGTATTGCGGATCGGTCGCATAGCCGGACTGGCCGATCGCGGCAACGTAGGCCTGCGCGCTGGCGCCGGCCGCGACGGCCTGGCGGTACCGCGGGGAACTCTGCAGCAGGCTGGCAAAATCCCGGACACTGGCCTGGATCGAATCGTAGGCGCGAAACGCCGTGCGCTGCACCGTCGCGACGCCGCCCTTGAACTCGAGCGTGCGGGCGGTTGCCCGGGCGCCATTCCAGCTGTCGTCCGCCTTGATGCCGAACAGGTTCAGCGACGGGGATCCATCCGCATTATGTGCCATGCGCTGCCCCCAGCCCGTTTCCAGCGCCGCCTGGGCGAGCATGCCGAGCGGGCTCACGCCCAGCGCCGCCGCCGCCTGCCGGATCGTCGGCAATACCTGGCTGACGAAATCCCCCGCGCTCTGTGCGATGCCTGCTGCGGACGACGAGGTCATCGCTGTGCCGGGCGCCGGCGCCGGCACCGGCGCGGCGGCAGGCACCGGCGCGCGCGCCGCGGCCTCGGCGCCGGGCAGCCGGGCCGTCATCGCCGCCCCGATCCCGAGGCTCTGGTGCTGGCTCATCGTCAGCGCGATCTGCTTGTCGAACATGTCCTGGTACATGCCGAGTTCATTGCTCTCGGGTTCGCCGACTTCGGCGGAGGCGTCGCGCATGCTCTTCAGCATCATCTGCAGGAACAGCGCGTCGACCTGCTGCGCAACCGCATGCAGCGCCTGCGGCGACTGCGGGCTGGCCTTCAGCGCCGCGAGACCGTTGGTATCCGTGTAGGTATTCGCCGACGCTGTCACGAGCGGGATCTGCGCCGGGAATTGCGTCGGGTTGGTCATTCAAATCACGATCAGCTCGGCCTGCAGGGCGCCCGCCTCGCGCAGGGCCTCCAGGATCGCGACCAGGTCGCCGGGCGCCGCGCCAACCTCGTTCACGGCGCGCACGATCTGCTCCAGTTCCACGCCTGGCTTGAACAGGAACATGTGATTCGAGCCCTGGTCCACGCTGATGGTGGAATTGCTGACCACCGTCGTCTGCCCACCGGTACTGAACGGTGCGGGCTGGCTGACCTTCTTTTCCTCCTTGATCGTCACGGACAGCGAACCATGCGACACCGCCGCCGGACTGACCGTGACGTTGCTGCTGATCACGACCGTGCCGGTGCGCGAATTGATGATCACGCGCGCCGGCGCACTCGCGGGATCGACCTGCAGGTTCTCGATCTTCGACAGGAACGCGACGCGCTGCGTCGGGTCCGGCGGCGCCACGACCCGGATCGAGCCGCCGTCGATGATCGTTGCCGTGCCCTCGCCGACGGTCGAGTTGACGCTTTCGACCAGGCGTGTCGCGGTCGTGAAATCCGGACTGTTCAGGTTCAGCACGATCGCCTCGCCCTGAACGAGCTGCGTCGGAACCGCGCGCTCGACCGTCGCGCCATTCGGGATGCGCCCCGAGCTCGGCACGTTGACGGTCAGCTTCGAGCCGTCGGCCGCTTCGGCGCCGAATCCGCTGACGATCAGGTTGCCCTGTGCGATCGCGTAGATCTGTCCATCGAGGCCGTGCAGCGCCGTCACCAGCAGCGAGCCGCCGCGCAGGCTCTTGGCATTCGCTATCGAATTGACGGTGATGTCGATGGTCTGTCCGGGCTTGACGAACGCCGGCAGCACCGCGTGCACCGACACGGCCGCGACGTTCTTCAGCTGCGGCGTCACGTTGGTCGGCACCGTCACACCGAGCTGTGCGAGCATGTTCGTCAGCGACTGCACCGTGAACGGCGCCTGGCTGGTCTGGTCGCCGGTGCCGTTCAGGCCGACGACGAGCCCGTAGCCGACCAGCTGGTTGGTGCGCACGCCCTGCACCTGTGCCATGTCCTTGATGCGCTCCGCATGCGCCGGCGCCACGAGGGCCAGCAGCGGGATCAGCATGATGAGACTTCTGTTGAACATGGCGCGGGGGTCTCAGGTTCAGAAAGGCGCAAACGGCGAGTTGAAGAACCGTGCCAGCCAGCCCATCCGGTTCGAGCTGTCGACGACGCCCTTGCCGGAGTAGCTGATGCGGGCATCGGCCAGCTTGTCCGACGTGACGGTATTGTTCGTCGCGATGTCGGCGGGGCGGATCACGCCGGAGATGTGCACGAACTCGTCGCCCTGATTCAGCTTCAGCGTCTTGTCGCCCTGAACCACCAGGTTGCCGTTCGCCTGCACGTCGACGACCGTCACCGTGAGGCTGCCGGCGAGGCTGTTGCTCTGCGTACTGGAACCCGCCCCGTTGAAGCCGTCGGCGCCGCTCATCGTCACGGTGCCGATCGGCACGCCGCCCGTGGTCGGGGTCCTGCCGAACAGCGTGACGCCGGTATTCGCGACCGAGGTTGTCTTTGCGGTCTGCGTCGTCGCGGACTTGCTGGCGGCCGTGGTCTCGTTCAGCACGATCGTCAGCACGTCGCCGATCCGGCGCGCCTTGAGGTCGGCGAACAGCTCCATCTGCTGGCCGGACTGGAAGATGGCGCCGTCGGTGCGCGGCACCGGCGGCGGCAGCACGCGCGCGGTCGGCTGTTCCTGCTTGTGCTCCTTGTGCGGCAGCAGGCCGCAGGCGCACAGCAGCGCCGCAGCCATCATTGCCGTGACCGCGAGGAGCTTCATGACATGTTCTGCGTCAGGAACTGCAGCATCTGGTCGGTCGTGCTGATCGCCTTCGAGCTCATCTCATAGGCGCGCTGGCACTGGATCATATTCACGAGCTCGGTCACGGTATTGACGTTGGAAGTCTCCAGCGACCCTTGAGTCAGGCTGCCGAGCCCGTTCGTGTTGGGCGTTCCGACCTGCGGTGCGCCGCTCGCCGCGGACTCGGTCAGCAGGTTGTTCCCCGTCGGCTGCAAGCCCTGGACGTTGATGAAGTTCGCGAGCTGGATCTGCCCGATCGTCGTCGTCTTCGAGCTGCCGGCCGTCGTCACGGACACGGTGCCGTCGGCGCCGATCGTGACCGACTGTGCGGTGACCGGGATGGTGATTGCCGGCGACAGCGGATAGCCGCTCGCGGTGACGACATTGCCCTGGTTGTCCATCGAGAAGGAGCCATCGCGCGTGTAGGCAAGCGTGCCGTCCGGCATGGTGATCTGGAAAAAGCCCTGGCCGGTGATCGACATGTCCAGCGTGTTTCCGGTCTGCAGGATGCTGCCCTGAAGGTAATTCTTCTCGTTGGCTGCAATGCGCACGCCGGTGCCGAGCGTCAGTCCGGTCGAGTACTGCGTGTTCTGCGTGCTTTGCGCGCCGACCTGCTGGATGTTCTGGTACATCAGGTCCTGGAACGTCGGACGGTCGGCCTTGAAGCCGGTCGTGTTGACGTTGGCCAGGTTGTTGGCGATCACCGCCATCTGCGTGTTCTGTGCGTCGAGACCGGTCTTCGCGGCCCATAGTGCGAGATTCATGGTGTGTGTCCTCTGGCCTTAACCGCTGACCATCATGCGTTCGGCATTCTGTTCGTTCTGGTCGGTGGAATTGATGCTCTTGATCTGGAATTCGTACAGACGCTGCAGCTGGATCATGTTCACCAGCGATTGCGCCGCATTGACGTTGCTCGACTCGAGAACGCCGGTATTGACGGTGACGGTCTCGTCGGTGGGAGCCTTTACGCCGCTCGCCGTGCGGAACAGTCCGTCGGCGCCCTTCTGCAGGCTGCCGAGCGGCGGATTGACCAGCTTGATGCGGTCGATCTGCGACTGCGCGGACGCCGGCAGGCCCAGCGGCACGATCGATACGGTGCCGTCCGCGCCGATGGTGACCGAGGTCACGGGCGGCACGTTGACGATGCCGGTTTCCGACAGCACCGGGAATCCGCCCGCCGTCGTGACGTTTCCGGTATCGGTCACCATGAGCTCGCCGGCCCGCGTGTAGGCTTCCTTGCCGTCCGCGCCCTGGACCGCGATGAAGCCCTTGCCGTTGACGGCGATGTCGAGGGGGTTGGCGGTGCTCATCAGTACGCCGCTCGAAAAATCGGTGCCCGAATCGCCGGCAACCGCATTGACGCGCGTGGCGTAGCCCGGTCCGTAGATCGGCTCGCTGGTGAACGACACGGTGTCCGCGCGAAAGCCGATCGTGCTGATATTGGCGATGTTGTTGTTGTTCATCGCCTGCGCCTGCATGATCTGCTTGGCGCCGGTCATCGCAACGTACAATCCTCTGTCCATCGTTCAGGCTCCCGCGGCTGCCGGCTAGTGGGTGATGTTGATGACCGTCTGCGACAGCTGGTTGGCCGTCGTGATCACCTGCGCGTTGGAATCGAATGCGCGTTGCGCGGTGATCATGTTGACGAGTTCGGTGGTCAGGTCGACGTTCGAGCTCTCCAGGGCGCCCGACTGTATGTTGCCGAAACCGGCCGAGTTCGGGGTCCCCTGCACGGGAACGCCGGACTGGTAGGTCGATGACCAGTTCGTGTTGCCGAGCTCCGCCAGTCCCTGCGGATTCGGGAAATTGGCCATCGCGATCTGGCCCAGCTGGGTCGAGCGGCCGTTGGTGTAGACCGCGGAGACGATGCCGGAAGGATCGATGGAGACCGAGCTCAGCTGCCCGGTCGCGTAGCCGTTCTGCGTGATCGAGGAAACCCCGAAGCCGCCGCCGTACTGCGTCGACTTGGTGAAGTCGAAGGTGAGGCTATTGGAGGCCGCCCCGGCCGGCGCGAATGCGCCGAAGTTGAGGACGCCGGGGGTCGGGGGTGTACCTCCCGCCGAGCTGGTGTTGGCCACCGCGCCATTGGCCCCGAAGTTCAACGCGAGCCCTGCCGCGGGCGGCGCGGGCAGCGTATTGCCATCGGCGGTCATGTAGACGGTCCAGTCGTTCGCGGTCGCGCCGGCGACGAAGAACAGCGTCGCCGGGTAGGCGTTGCCGAGCGAGTCGTAGACGGTTGTCGCCGTGGATTCCGTGTAGCTGGCCGAATCCGTCGGATTGAATGCCACGCCCGGTGCCGTCGAATTGGCCGGCAGGTTCAGGATCACCGTGCCGCCGACCGTGTTGTTGGCCCCCGTCGCCTGCGGCGCGCTGTCCGAGGTCTGCAGGTTCAGGTTGGCCAGCGCGCCGGTGTTGAAGCCGCCGGTGGCCAGCGGCGGGTAGACCTGCAGGAACTGTCCCGTCGCGGTCACGACATTGCCCTGGTTGTCCTCGGTGAACGCTCCGTTGCGGGTGTATTCGTAGCCGCTCGCGTCCTTCAGCGTGAAAAATCCGTTGCCGCTGATCGCGAGATCGAGATTTCCCCCGGTCGTCGTGATGTTGCCCTGCGTGAACTGCTGCGCGGTGCTGGCCACGCGCACGCCCTCGCCGATCGCCGTCGAGCTGACGGTGGCGCCGCCGGAGGCATAGACGTCGGCGAACTCGACGCGCGAGCTCTTGAAGCCGTTCGTATCGGCGTTGGCGATGTTGTTCGCGGTCACGTCGAGATCCGAGCTGGCCGCCGTCAGGCCCGATAATGCGATGCTGAAAGATGACATTGCTGTGCTCCTGCGATGAAATTAGTTGGATATCTGCTGGACGCTGCTGAACGGCACGCTGCCGAGACCGGCTACGTTCAGGGTAAGGCCGCTCGCGCCGGCACCCATCGTGACGCTCTCCACCGTGCCGTTGACGTAGGTGCCGACGGCCGTACCGGAGCTGACGCCGGCGACCTGCGCGCTCAGTGAATACTGACCCGCCGGCGCCTGCGAGCCGTTGCCCAGGGTGCCGTTCCACGTGAAATTGGCGATCCCGGCAGGCTGCGCGCCGAGATTGATCTGCTGCACGAGCACACCCGAGCTGTTCGATATGTTCAGCACGACCTGTGAGCTCGTCTGCGGCACGCCGACCGCGCCGGTAACCGTCGCGCCGCTCGCCGCAAGCGTCGCCGTCGAGCTGGCAACCATGGCCTGGTGTCCGAGCAGCGAGGAAGCCTGCAGGGCCTGGCTCGACACCAGCGAATTCGACAGCGTCGAGAAAGACGTGTTCAGCTGCGTGATGCCCTGCACCTCGGACAGCTGCGCGAGCTGCGTGAGGAAGGTATTGCTGTCGACGGGGCTCGTCGGATCCTGGTTCTTCAGCTGTGCGAGCATCAATGTCAGGAAGTCGGTGCCGCCGAGGGTGACGCCGCTCGCCGCGGCCGCGCTGCTGGCGGCAGCCGCCGCCGCGGACGCGTTGTTCGTGCCGGCTGTGCCCGCCGCGCCCGCCGCCGCGGCCGCGTTCTGGCTCGTAGCAATGTTGTTGATGACCATGGCGTATTCCCGTCCTTGTCTAGTGGCCCATCGAAATCGTCTTCAGCAACAGGTCCCGCGCCGTGTTGATCGCGTCGACGTTGGTCGCGAAGCTGCGGTTCGCCGACATCATGTTGGTCATCTCCTCAATGGAGTTGACGTTCGACATGTAGACGAAGCCGTCCTTGTTGGCGAGCGGATTGTTGGGCTCATAGCGGCTGACCGGCGGCGTCGTGCTCTGCACGACGCCGAGCACGCGCACTCCGGCCGCGGCGCCGGCGGCATTGGCGTCGGTGGAGTCCATCGCCGACGTATCCAGCATCGTCTGGAACACCGGATGACGGGCCCGGTAGACCTTGGCCGGATCGCCGTCGACGCTTTCGGCGTTGGCGAGGTTGCTCGCCGTGGCATTCAGCCGGATGGTCTGCGCGTTCAGCGCACTGCCGGCAATGTTGAATACGTTGTACAGGGACATCGTCCTCTCTCCTACTGTCCGGCGATCGCGAACTGCAGTTCCGCGATGCTGCTGTTGATCAGTTGCAGGCTGGCCTGGTAGCGCACGTTGTTCTCGGCAAACGCCGCCTGTTCCACTGCCATTTCGACGGTGTTGCCGTCGAGCGAGGCCTGGTAGGGATTGCGGTACAGCAATTCACCCGGCAGCTGGTCGGCGGATGCGGTCGCGATATGGCCGGGACTCGTCGTCGCTACGCCGAGCGGCGTTTCCTGGTCGCCGTTCCCCCCCAGCACCGCGGCAAAGTCGATGTCCCGCGCCTTGTAGCCCGGGGTGTCGGCGTTGGCGATATTGCTGGCGAGTACGCCGAGCCGCTGCCCGTACAGCAGCAGCGCAGACTCGTGAATACCGAAGACGTTGTCGAACATGTGCATGGCTCCTCGCAACGGAACAAAGCAAGAGCTGTGCCAAGTCGAAAATTTGCGCCGGAATGTGACCTGCATCGCCGTTTGCCGGCGCTGAGCCCCCTGTTTGAGCGCCGCCTGGCCGGGCAGGCGGCAAGGATTTGCCGCTGCTGGCCGCCCGGCGGCATGCGGCCCGTCATGCCAGCCCGATTTCAACCGAACGGCATGGGTGGCACGGCGCTTGCTTGTCCTCTGGCATGTCCCCTCGACCGTCAAGAATCCGCCGCCCGACGCCTGCCGGTTACTGCATTCCGGCCCTGCTGTGGGGTGCCATGGCCTGGGCTTCGGCACCGGGTCCGGCTGCCAATCTTCAGGACACGGCGGAACTCGAATCCCTCGCCAAAGCGGAAGCAGCCCGGCATATACCATCCCTGACCGGACAGCAGCACCTGGCGGTGACGCCGATCCAGCGCGGCCAGGCCCTGACGCGGTGCCTGGGACCCGTGCATGCGAGCCTTGCGCCGGGCATCCAGGTCAGCGGGCGCACACTGATCGAGCTGCGCTGCGAGATCGGCACCCCCTGGCACATCTATGTACCGGTCAAGGTCGTGGGCACGTCGCCGGTCGTCGTTACCGCTCACGCGATCGTCGCGGGCACGTCGCTGACGCCGAAGGATCTGCTGGTCGAACAACGCGACCTGACCGATCTGCCCCCGGGCTACCTGAATTCACCGGATATCGCGGTCGGACTGACCGCCAGCCGCGCCATAGCCGGAGGGGCCATCCTGACGAACCAGGAATTGCTCGGCAACAAGGCGGTACAGCGCGGCCAGATGGTGACGCTGGTCGCCGGCAATGGCGACGTCAGCGTCCGCATGGCCGGCCGCGCGCTCGGCGATGGCCTGGTCAACCAGCGGGTCCGGGTCGAGAACCTCTCCTCCGGCCGGATCGTCGAGGGCATCGCCCGCTCCGAGCAGGTCGTGGAAATTGTCTTCCAATAGGCCTTCAGTGACGGAGTTCACTGTCGATAAGGTGAGCGACCGTGCCATAGCCTTTGGCGTAAGGGTTAAAGTTACGGGAAATTCTGACGATATAGCAGACATGGGCGAACCCGCAGCCCCAGGAGATTAAGTCGGTGACTACCAAGATCAACGGATACCCGGCAACGGCAACGGAGCCGCTTACCGGCCTCAAGGGCCGCAGTGGCAATGCGCAAGTTGCTGATAAACCTGCCGTTAATACGTCAGGTGGCGCATCGGGCGCGGCGGCGGCGGCCGACCATGTGACGCTGACGGATTCGGCGCTGAACCTGCAGAAGCTCAGCGCCGCGGTCGCCAGCACGCCCATCGTCGATACGGCCAAGGTCGCAACGGTCAAGCAGGCGGTGCAGAGCGGGACCTATCAGGTCAATACGACCAGCGTCGCCAACAAGATCCTGGGGTTTGAGAGCGGGCTGAAGTCGGGCGCATGAGCACGGACGAGCGCCGTCGTGTCGAAGCCGTCCTGGACAGCGAGCTGGCCATGGCGGAACAGCTGGCCGCCGTGCTCGATTCCGAGCGCACGGCGCTGACGGGCCTCTCGCCCGAGTCCGTCCGCGAGCAGGCCGCGCTCAAGGTCGAGCTGCTTTCCCGACTCGAACAACTCGAACAGACGCGCCGCGAGCTGTGCTCCGCCAATGGCATTACCCTGCCACCCGCGGATGCGGCCCGGACAAGCGGCGACGGCGTCACGAGCCGCTGGCGCTCGCTGATGAACCTGATGAAGCGCTGTCGTACCGCGAACGATGTCAATGGCTACATCATCAACGTGCGGCGCAACCAGGTGCAGCAGCTGATCGATGTGGTGCGGGGGACGAAATCCCTGACTTACGGGCCGGCCGGGAGAACATCTCCCAAGGCCCTTCGCGAACTGGCACGGGCCTAGAGTCATGCTGGTCCTCTCCCGCCGCGCCGATGAATCGATCCTGATCCAGCCTGCCGAAGGCACCGACAGCACGATGACGCTGCGCGAATTGTTCGCGAACGGCCCGATCCAGATTACGCTCCTGGGCGCTACCGGCCGCCGTGTCAAGGTCGGCATCGAGGCGCCCGAACAACTGTCCATCCGGCGTAAAGATATCGCCTGATTGGACATATGCGCCGGCGAAGAGTGCATGGCTCTTCGCTAACGGCGTTTGCATGTGCATAATGGCGGCATGGAGCGTCGTCTACACACCCGTCACCGCGCCCGCACGACGGTCTACGTGGTTCTGCCCGGCCGCAAGAGCCGCATCTGCAAGGCCAAGAATCTCAGCGCAAACGGCGTCTTCGTAGAGACGGAAAGCCTTGGCCTGCGCAAGGGCCAGCAGGTGCAACTGGCATTCGCGATCAACCTGGGGCTGGTGACCAAGATCCATCGCCGTACCGCGATCGTCGCACACGTCACGCGCGGCGGCACGGGGCTGATGATGGAACATTTCGGTGGGCACTGACCGACTCGATAACGGGTAAGCTTCGGCGGCATGCCGTCCTCGATCCGCATCCGCGGCGCCCGCCACAATAATCTCAAGAATCTCGATCTCGACCTGCCGCTCGATGAACTGATCGTCGTGACCGGCGTCAGCGGCTCGGGCAAGTCCTCGCTGGTGTTCGACACGCTCTATGCGGAAGGCCAGCGCCGCTATGTCGAGACCTTCTCGCCGTACGCGCGGCAGTTCCTGGACCGCATGGACCGGCCGCTGGTGGAGCGCATCGACGGCATACCGCCGGCGATCGCGCATCGACCAGACCAACCCCGTGCGCACGTCGCGCTCCACGGTCGGCACGATGACCGAGATCAACGATCATCTGAAGCTGCTGTTCGCCCGCGCCGCGATCGCTTTACTGCCGGCAACTGCGGCAGGCCCGTGCGCCGCGATACGCCCGACAGCATCCGCGCTCAGCTGGAATCGCGCTCGCGCGCCGCTGCCGATGGGCGGCTGGTGCTGACCTTTCCGGTCGACATTCCGGAGAATTTCTCCGACAGCCGAGATCCGCTCGCTGCTCGAGCGGCAGGGCTATACGCGCATCCACGCGCAGCATGGCCGGACCCTGCAGGTCGTGCAGGACCGCTTCCGGGTCGAGCGATGCGGGCACGGCGCGCATCGTCGACGCGATCGAGGCGGCGCTGCGCGTCGGCTCGGGCCGGCTGGACGTCTACCCGCTCGGTGAAGCGGGCGCGGCGGGCGCGCCATGGCGCTTCTCGACCGCGCTGCACTGCGCCGATTGCGACATCCTCTACCAGGACCCGAGCCCGAGTACGTTCAGCTTCAACTCCGCGCTCGGCGCCTGCGAGGTCTGCCGGGGCTTCGGCCGCAGCATCGGCGTCGATTTTGGGCTGGTCATACCCGACGAGACCTTGAGCCTGCGGGGAGGGGCGATCAAGCCCTGGCAGACGCAGGCCTACCGGGAGTGCCAGGGCGACCTGCTGCGCTTTGCGCGCAAGCGCGGCATTCCGGTCGACACGCCATGGCGCGAGCTGCCGGCAGCCGCACGCGCCTGGGTCGTCGAGGGCGAGGGCGAGTGGAAGCGCAACATCTGGTACGGCGTACGGCGTTTCTTCGCCTGGCTCGAGACCCGGGCCTACAAGATGCACATCCGGGTGCTGCTGTCGCGCTACCGTTCGTACAGCGAATGCACGGCCTGCCATGGCGCCCGGCTCAAGCCCGACGCCCTGCTGTGGAGGGTCGGCGAACCCGGCCTCAACATCCGCGAGCTGGCGCTGCAGCCCATCGGGCGCATCCGCGACTGGTTCGATGCGCTCGCGCTGCCGCCGCCGCTCGACCTGGCGGGCGAACTGCTGCTCGGCGAGATCCGCACCAGGCTGAGATACCTTTGCGACGTCGGCCTCGGCTACCTGAACCTCGACCGGCAGTCGCGCACCCTGAGCGGCGGCGAGGTCCAGCGCATCAACCTGACGACGGCGCTGGGAACGTCGCTGGTCAATACCTTGTTCGTCCTGGACGAGCCGACGATCGGCCTGCACGCGCGCGACGTGAACCGCATCGTCCAAATCATGCATCGCCTGCGCGACAGCGGCAACACGCTGGTCGTCGTCGAACACGACCCCGCGGTGATGCGGGCCGCGGACCGGATCCTCGACATCGGGCCGGGTCCCGGTGAACGCGGCGGCGAGATCGTGTTCTTCGGCACGCACGCGGAGCTCGCGCGCGCGCCGCAGTCACTGACGGCCGATTACCTGTTCGGCCGCAAGCGCGTCTCGGTGACGCGCCCTGCGCTGCGCGCCAGGGACTGCGCCGGCGTCCTGCGGATCGACGGTGTCGCCGAACACAACCTGCGCAACATAGACGTCGAGATTCCGCTGCAGCGGCTCGTCTGCGTGACCGGCGTCAGCGGCTCGGGCAAATCCACGCTGGTGCACGACGTACTGTACGCCGCGCTGCTGCGCGCGCACGGCAAGCCGACCGAAGCGCCCGGCCGATACCGCAGCCTCAAGGGCAGCGACCTGGTCGACGAGGTGATCATGGTCGACCAGAGCCAGATCGGGCGCACGACGCGCTCGAACCCGGCGAGCTACGTCGGCGCGTTCGATGCGATCCGTGCGCTGTTCGCGAAGCTGCCCGAGTCTCAGGCCCGCAAGTACACGGCCGGGACGTTCAGTTTCAACAGCGGCAACGGCCGCTGCCCCGGTTGCGGCGGCAACGGCTTCGAGCACGTCGAGATGCAGTTCCTGTCCGACGTCTACCTGCGCTGTCCGGATTGCGACGGCCGGCGCTTTCGCGACGCGGTGCTCGAGTGCCGCCTCGCGCGCGCAGGTCACGCACCGAAGAACATCGCCGACGTGCTGGACCTGACCGTGTCCGAGGCACTCGATTTTTTCTCCGGCCATGAGGCCCTGTGCCTGCGCCTCGGCGTACTCGCCGAGGTCGGGCTCGAGTACCTGCGCCTGGGTCAGCCGGTGCCGACGCTGTCCGGCGGCGAGGCGCAGCGGCTCAAGCTCGCGGCGCACCTTGCGAATCACCTGGACGGCAAGGCGCTGCGCCGGCGCCAGCCCGCGCGCGGCTCCCTGTTCCTGTTCGATGAACCGACCACCGGTCTGCACTTCGACGATATTGCCAAGCTGGTGCGTTCGCTGCGCCGCCTGACCGATGCCGGCAATTCGGTGCTGGTGATCGAACACAACCTCGACGTCGTGCGCTGCGCCGACTGGATCATCGACCTCGGACCCGAAGGCGGCGAAGCGGGCGGGAGCATCGTCTGTGCCGGCACGCCGGAACAGGTGATGAAGCATCCGTCCTCGCACACCGGCCGCGCACTGGCCGACGCGGCCTCGCCGTCGCGGATACCGGCCCTGGCCGTGCGTGACCAGCCGCCGTCCCCGGCGAGGCGCTCCGCCGCCGATGCGATCCAGGTGCGCGGCGCGCGCGAGCACAACCTGCAGAACATCGACGTCGACCTGCAGCTGGACCGGTTCACGGTGATCACCGGCATCTCCGGCAGCGGCAAGAGCACGCTCGCGTTCGATATCGTCTTTGCCGAGGGGCAGCGCCGTTATCTCGAGTCCCTGAACGCGTACGCGCGGCAGTTCGTGCAGCCGGCGGCCAGGCCGGACCTGGACGCCGTATACGGCATTCCACCGACCGTGGCGATCGAACAGCGCACCAGCCGCGGCGGACGCAAGAGCACCGTGGCGACGCTGACCGAGATCTATCATTTCCTGCGGCTCCTGTACGTCAAGCTCGGCACGCAGTACTGTCCCGCGTGCAACCTGCCCATCGAACCGCAGACCGAGCAGGCCATCGCCGCGCGACTGCTGCGGGAGTATCGCGGCCGCCGCATCACGCTGCTGAGCCCGCTGATCGTCGCCCGCAAGGGACTCTACACGGCGCTGGCCAAATGGGCCCGCGGCAAGGGCTACCCGCACCTGCGGGTCGACGGTGCGCTCGTGCCGACCGCGAAGTGGCCGCGCCTCGACCGGTTCATCGAGCACAACATCGAACTGCCCGTCGCGACTTTTGAGGTACGGGCGGCGGACGAGAGGCTGCTGCGCGGACACCTGGCCGCCGCGCTCGAGCATGGCCGCGGCGTCGTGCACGTGCAGAGCGGACTCGGGAGCGCGGCGCCCGCGGTGTTGTCGACCAAGCGCGCATGCCCGTCCTGCGGAACCGGCTTTCCGGAGCTCGACCCTCGCCTGTTCTCGTTCAACTCGCGCCACGGCTGGTGCCCGGGCTGCTTCGGCACCGGGCTCGAGCTTGCGAACTTCGACGCCGAACAGAGCGGCGAGGAGTCGGCGTGGCGCGATGCACCCGGCGAGACGCCGCGAACCTGCCCGGCGTGCGACGGGGAGCGGCTGAACCCGATCGCGCGCCATGTGCTGCACCAGGGCCGCTCCATTGGCGCACTGACCCGATTGCCGGTCGAGCAGTTCGGCGCGTTGCTGGCCGGCTTCCAGCCCCAGGGCCGGGAGCTGGAAATCGCCCGGGACCTGCTCGCCGAACTGCGTGCGCGCAGCGAATTCCTGCAGAATGTGGGCCTGGGTTACCTGCAGCTCGACCGGGCGGCGCCGACCCTTTCCGGCGGCGAGGCGCAGCGCATCCGTCTCGCATCCCAGCTCGGCTCGAACCTTCAGGGCGTCTGCTACGTGCTCGATGAGCCGACGATCGGGCTGCATCCGCGCGACAACCAGGCCCTGCTCGCCACGCTCGAGCGGCTGCGCGCGAAAGGCAATACGCTTATCGTCGTGGAACACGACGAGGACACGATCCGGCGCGCCGACATGGTCATTGACCTGGGTCCGGGTGCCGGCAAGCGCGGCGGGCGCGTCGTCGCCCGCGGCAGTGCGGACGAGCTGATGGAATGCGCCGACTCGGTGACCGGCAGGTGCCTCGCGTCACCGCTGACGCATTCGCGCGCGCGCCGCCGCGCCGTGTCGGCGACGACCGCGTCGATCCAGATCAAGGGCGCCACGCTGCACAACCTGCGGGACATCGACGCGCGCATTCCCCTCGGCCGCTTCAGCGTCATCACCGGAGTGTCGGGTTCCGGCAAGTCGACGCTCGCGCGTGACGTACTGCTCGGCAACCTCTCAAGGCTGGTCGGCCCGCGGGGCCCCAGGCCCGACGAGCCGGTCACCGGCTGCCGGGCGATCACCGGCTGGCAAGCGGTGCGGCGCGTGCTGGAGGTCGACCAGACTCCGATCGGCAAGACCCCGCGCTCGTGCCCGGCAACCTACGTCGGCTTCTGGGATGCGATCCGCACGTTGTTCGCGACGACCAGCGAGGCACGGATTCGCGGCTTCACCGCCAGCCGGTTTTCCTTCAATGCCGGGGATGGCCGCTGCGGCGCCTGCGAAGGCTTTGGGATGCAGCGCATCGAGATGAACTTCCTGCCCGACGTGCAGGTGCCCTGCGACGTCTGCAACGGGCGCCGCTTCAACGCCGAGACACTGAGCGTATTGTTCAAGGGCCGGAGCATCGGCGAGGTTCTGGAGCTGTGCGTCGACGAAGCCATGGAGTTCTTCGCCGCGCACCCCCGGGTGCACCACGCCACGCGCCTGCTGGCCGACGTCGGCCTGGGCTACCTCTCGCTGGGACAACCGAGCCCGACGCTGTCCGGCGGCGAGAGCCAGCGGGTCAAGCTGGTGACCGAACTGTCCAGGGTGCGCGCCGATGCGACCGGGCAAGCGCTGTACGTACTCGATGAGCCGACGGTCGGACTGCACATGGCCGACGTGGAGAATCTGCTCGGCGTACTGCAGCGGCTCGTCGACTCCGGCAATACCGTCGTCGTCATAGAGCACAATCTGGATATCATGACAGCTGCGGACTGGATCGTGGACCTGGGTCCCGAAGGCGGTGACGGCGGTGGCCGGCTGACGGCACAGGGGCCCCCGGATGCGATCGTGCGCAGGCCCCGGCAGAGCCATACCAGCCGGTTCCTGAAGGATTTCATGAGCTCGCGGGAAGTGCAGTGACGAGGTCGATGCCCGATCGCCCGGTGCTTTGGCTGCTCGGCGGCCTGCTGCTGGCGAGCTGGTGCGTCGGCATGTTCGGACGCGGCTACTGGACGCCCGACGAGCCGCGGGAAGCGGACATCTCCTGGCGCATGAGCTGGCAGGCGGATGCGGCCGTACCGCTGCTGGCCGGCGAGGCCTTTTGCGAAAAGCCGCCGCTGACGTACTGGCTGGCCGGTGCTTCGATGAAGCTCTTCGGCACCGCCGGCTGGTCAGCGCGATTGCCGAACCTGTTTTATGCGATCGCGACGACGCTCGGCGTCGCATGGCTCGCGCGGCGCCTCGCCGGCCACGTCGCGGCCGCGGTCGCGGGCGCGGCCAGCGCCACGTTCCTGCTGTCCTACCAGGTGGCGATCTGGCTCGCGAGCGACGCGCCGCTGCTGGCCGCGGTCGCGCTCGCACTGGCGGGCGCTTTTGCCGGCTTTTATGCCGGCGGCCGGCGCGCGCGGCTGTGCGGATACCTGGCCATGCATGCGGCGCTCGCCATGGGCTTCCTCGCCAAGAGCGCGGCCGCATGGATGGTGCCCGCGCTGGCGCTCGCAACGCTGATCGTCTGGGAACGGCGCTGGCGGGAGGCGCTGCGCTGGGAGCTTTGGATCGGCCTGGCGCTGCAGGCGCTGGTCATCGGCGCCTGGGTCTGGTCCGTCTACCTGGGGCCGCAGGGAGCCGAGCACCTGCGGGTATTCTTCTGGAACAACCTCGTGGGCCGCTTTGCGCACGTCGATGCACCGGCGGACCTGCAGTACGCGGCCGGCCACCGAAACTCCCCGGGCAAGTACCTGCTGGAGATGCCGCTTTACCTGTTTCCGTGGACGCTGCTGGTGACCGCGGCCGCAGCGCGCGCATGGCGACGACGCGCCGGCGCGCCTGCCGACCTGCGCGCGGTGCGCTGCGCGCTGGCCGCGTCGCTGCCGGCACTGCTCGTGCTGTCGGTCGCGGCAACCGCGCGCAACATCTACGCGGCGCCGCTGCTGCCCGGAGTTGCGATCCTGCTGGGCTGGTGGGCCAGCGAGGCCGGCGCCGATCCGCGGCGTGAAGACGTCATCGCGTTGCGCGCAACCGCAGGCCTGCTGCTGCTCGCGACCGGGATCGCGGTGGCAACGGTCGCACTGGCCTGGATCGACGCCGGGGCCGCGGGCGGCGTCAACGCCCCGATGGCCACGCTGGGTGCCCTCGGCGCTGCCGCCGGCATCGCATTCGCGCTGCGCGCGTGGCGCGCAGCCGGGCGCCGGCAGGTCCAGGGTGCGCTGCTGGCGCTGCTGCTCGCTTATTGCTCCCTGCTGATCGGCCCGGCGGCCTCGGCGTACCGCCTCGCCGATCGGTGGCAGGACCTGGCGGCACTCGGCGCTGAACTGAAGGCCGACGTCGGCGCTGCCCCGCTCGTGCTGGTGGCGCCCGATGAAACGACGCGTGCCTGGGTCGATATGTACGTGAGCACGGACGTCGCGCGCACCGGCGCACCGGCCGACGCCCAGGCGCTGCAGCGGCTCTCGGCGCTGACCGGCGCCGGCCCGCACCCGAGCTATGCGCTGGTGCAGCTCGACGGGCGTGCGCTGACGCCGCGACTGCAGCAGCTGGCCCGCAACGCCGGGATCGGGCGCCTGCCGGCGCCCACGCCTGCGGCGCCCGCATGGCTCGCCGCGGCGCATCTGCGCATCGCCAGGCTGTATTCGCTGCCGAACGGACGCCGCTACGCGCTGCTGACCGGCGCGCCGTGAACACGCCGGAACAGCGACTCGTACTGGCCGATCTGCCGGCCCCATGAATAGTCCTGCGCCATTGCATTGCTCATCAGTTGCCGCCACAGCGGCGGATCCGCGAACCAGTCGAGCGTGGTATTCAGCGCCCACGTGATCGCCGTCGTGTCGAAGTCATTGAAGACACAGCCGGTGCCGATGCCCGTCGCGGGATCGAAGTGCTGCACCGAATCGGCGAGGCCTCCGGTGCGGTGCACGATCGGTATCGTTCCGTAGCGCAGGCTGTACATCTGGTTCAGGCCGCAGGGTTCGTAGCGCGACGGCATCAGGAACACATCGCCGCCGGCCTCCATCACGTGCGCAAGGGCCTCGTCGTAGCCCGAGCGGAAGCCGACCCGGTCGGCGAATTCCCGTGCCAGGCCGGCGAAGAATTTCTCGTAGCGCGCCTCGCCGCTGCCCAGCACGATCAGGCTGAAGTCCCGCTGCCGCAGCACCTCCGGCAGCGCGTCGAACAGCAGATCGAACCCCTTCTGGTCGGTCAGACGGCTGACGATGCTGATCAGGGGCCGGGACGCCGAATACGGCAGGCCGTGCGCGGCCAGCACCTGGCGCTTGTTGGCTCCCTTGCCGGCGAGATTGCCGGGTCCGTAGTGCACGGTCAGCTTCGGGTCGACCCGCGGATCCCATTCGCGGTAATCGACCCCGTTCAGGATGCCGGTGACGCCGTCCGCCCGCGCGCGCAGCACCTGCTCCATGCCCATGCCAAGCGGCACCGCACAGATCTCGCGTGCATAGGTCGGGCTCACCGTCGTCACCGCATCGGCGAGCCGGATGCCGTTCTTCAGCGGATTGATGATGCCGTGGGCCAGATCATCGCGGTCCAGCAGCGCCTCGCCCGCCGCCCCGGCGCCGAGGTCGGCGAGCGCGGTGGCCGGCATGATGCCCTGGTAACCGATATTGTGAATCGTTAGCACTGAGCGGCTGCCGGCAAACAGGGTGTTGCGCGAATATGCCGACCGCAGCAGCAGCGGCAGCAGCGCCGTATGCCAGTCGTTGCAATGAAATATATCTGGCGCAAACTTCAGGCGCTGGCAGCTCTCGATGACGGCGCGCGTGAACAGCAGGAACCGGCGATGCTCGTCCGGATCGTTGGTGTACAGCGAATCGCGATCGAAGAGCGCCGGGCAATCGACGAACCAGGCGTCCACGCCGCTGCCGGCAAAACGCGACGTAAACAGCGAGAATTCATAGCTTGCCGCGCCGATCGCGACTGCGACCGACTGCGCCTCCGCTACCGGCTCGAACTTCCAGGGGCCCCGCCGGACGCTGCGATACAGCGGCATGAATGCCCGCACCTCGTGCCCGAGCTGTGCCAGCTCGAGCGCCAGCGCGCCCGCGACGTCGGCGAGCCCGCCGGTCTTCGCGAACGGCATCATCTCCGAAGTCAGCATGCACAGCTTCAGTTGGCGCATGAGCCCGAGTTTAGCAAACGCCGTTGGAAATGTTGGCCAGATACCCAGAAAGCAGGTGCGATCCTGATTCGAGTATGGCAGTCTGTCGGCATATGATCGCACGGCAAGCCGTACGCAAGGACACCGGTCGTTATGTCAGCCGCCTGACCAGCGGAACGCGTGGCCGTCATCATGGCCGGCGGCCGCGGCGAGCGGCTCAAGGCCCTGACGCTGCACCGCTGCAAGCCGGCGACGCCGTTCGGCGGCAAGTTCCGCATCATCGACTTCGTGCTGTCGAATTGCGTCAACTCCGGCATCCGCCAGATCGCGGTGCTGACGCAGTACAAGGCACAGTCGCTGATCCAGCACGTGCAGCGCGGCTGGAGCTATCTGCGCGGCGAGTTCGGCGAGTTCGTCGAGGTCATGCCGGCCCAGCAGCAGATCGGCGACCACTGGTATCGCGGCACCGCCGATTCGGTCTACCAGAACCTGGACTGATCCTGCGCTCGCATCGCCCGACGCACGTGCTGATGCTCGCCGGCGATCACATCTACAAGATGGACTACGGCCCGATGATCGCCTACCACGTAGACAATGCGGCGCCGACATCACGGTCGGCGTGGTCGAGGTGCCGATCGACCAGGCGCGCGAATTCGGCGTGCTGACGACCGACCGAGTGCGAACCGCGTCACCAAATTCGCCGAGAAGCCGCGCGAAGCCGGATCCGATCCCCGGCGGCCCGAGCATCTGGCGCTGCGCCTCGATGGGCATCTACGTGATCAATGGCGCTGCTGGAGAAGCTGCTGGTCGCCGATGCCGCGAATCCGAGCGAGTCTGCGCACGATTTCGGCAAGAACATCATTCCGCCGACGCATCGACAAGCTGCAGGTGTTCGCCTATCCGTTCACCGACGTCAAGACGCGCGCGCAGAAGCTACTGGCGCGACGTCGGCACCGTCGACGCCTTGTACGAGGCCAACATGGAGCTGGTGCACGGCGCATCCGGAACTCAACATCTATGACGAGCAATGGCCGATCTGGACCTATCAGGCGCACCAGCCGCCGGCGAAATTCGTGCTCAACGAAGACGGCCGGCGCGGCATGGCGGTCAATTCGATGGTCTCGGGCGGCTGCATCATTTCCGGCGCGTACGTCACGGACTCGCTGCTGTCGACCGAAGTGCGCATCGACGAGGGCAGCCGCATCGAGAGCTCGGTGCTGCTGCCGGGCGTGACGGTGGGCCGCAACTGCCATATCCGGCGCTGCATCATGGACGAGCTGTGCGTGGTTCCGGACGGCCTGAACATCGGCATCGATCCGTACCTGGATGCGCAGAGGTTCTACGTGACCGAGGGCGGCGTCGTCCTCGTGACGCCGGACATGCTGAAGGCGCTCGAATAGGAACCGCCGGTCCCGGCATTGCGCCAGGGCCGCAGCGCGAGCCGGTCCCAGGCCGATGTCACCGCCTGCACCTCGATCCCCAGCATCGAGGCGACGCCGTCGAGTTCCCCGGTCAGGACCTCGACCTGTGCCCCGTCCGCCCCCCAGGGGCGGTACAGCGCCGGTGAAGCCCTGCCGAACAGCACGACCTGCGGACAGCCAACCGCGGCCGCCACATGCGCAGGACCCGAATCAACGCTGATCAGCGCCGCGGCCCGCGACATCAGCGCGACCAGTCTCGGAACCGGCAGGTCGTCGGCGACGTTATGCAACCCGGGGATGCCGGCCAGGGCCGCAAGTTCCCGGTTGAGCTCATACTCCGGGCCCGTGCCGAGCAGCAGGATCAGGTGCTGCGGGCAGCG
This sequence comes from uncultured Gammaproteobacteria bacterium, assembly GCA_963706815.1. Lineage (GTDB taxonomy): Bacteria > Pseudomonadota > Gammaproteobacteria > Steroidobacterales > Steroidobacteraceae > Bog-1198. Next base: position 76,043 of record CAVPNS010000002.1, on the reverse strand, counting down.
CCGCCGGACATGACGGATGACCTCGGCCCAGCGCTGCTGCGGCCAGTACTTGTGATTCACCGCCAGGCGGCGCAGGCCGCGGCGCATCGTGCGCTTGTTGCCGATCTGGACCAGGATCAGCGGGCCCCCGGCGAGCCCGCGCGCGGCGAGCCACGCCGACAGTGCGCCGAGCTGCACTGCGCCGACCTCGAGATGACAGCCGGACTCCGCGGTGGCGGCGCCGGGCAACGCGCGGTCCGCCCAGGCCGGCGGCCGGATCTGCGCGAGCCGCCGCCACTGCTGCGTCGCATGCTCGCCGGGCCGCAGCGGATGATCGTTGACGTCGACGATGTCCTGCGCGCCAATGCCGGCCCTCGCGAGCAAGCTCCGGCCGGCCTCGCCGCCGTCGCAGAACCACGTGGGCGCCGCGCCGCGCGCACGCAAGGCGCGCACCAGGCGCCACTGGTCCGGCGCGAACCAGTACGGCGTCTTGCGACTGCGCACCGTGAGTATCGCGCCGACGCCCGGCTGGTCCCGCAGCAGCGGCTCGCTCCACGGCCCCGACGTCACGATGTCGGCCGGGCAGCGCCACAACGCGTGCAATTCGCGGATCAGCGCCGTCAGCAGCACCATGTCCCCAAGTGCCCCGCAGCGTACGATCAGCAGTCGATCGACCGCGCCGCGCTGGCCGCTCGCCGCCGCGTTCAGACGCCCGCCTCCGGTGCGCCGCTGCGCACCGTGGAGATCGCGATGCGGTCCTGGCGCCACGCACCGTAGCGAAAATACAGGACCGCCATCAGCATCGACACCAGCGACGACACCGGGAAGGCCCACCAGATCGCATCGTCGCGCCAGCGATCGGCCAGCAGGTACGCAAACGGCAAACGCACCAGCCACAATGAAACGACCAGCATCACCAGCGGCGCGATGACGGTGCCCGTTGCGCGCAGCACGCCAAACAGCACGATCGAGACGCCGAAGAACGCGAACGACCAGACGACCAGGCGGTTCAGGTGCGCAGCGATCATGAATGCCGCGCCGCTCGTCGGCAGGAACAGTCCCAGCGCGTAGCCGTTCAGCAGGTAGATCGCCGCGATCAGCGCACCGCCCATCACGAAATTGAATGCCACTCCCGTGATCGCGACCCGGTTGACCCGGTCCCAGCGCCCGGCGCCGACGTTCTGCCCCGCCATCGAGGAGACCGCCGCGCCGATGGCCAGCGCCGGCATCTGCACGTAGTTCCACAGCTGCATCGAGGCGTTGAATGCCGCAGTCTCCTGCGAGCCGTAGCGATTCACGAGCGCGGTCAGCGCGAGCATGCTGGAGGACACGACGAACAGGTGCAGCCCCATCGGCACGCCCTTTGACAACAGCAGGCGCACGACGCCCCAGTCCACGCGGAACTGCGCCAGGTCCGCGCGGCGCAGCCGCAGCGGATTGCGGGTCGCGTACAGGTGTGCGACGAGGGCCGCAACGCTGACGGATTGCGCGATCAGCGTCGCCGTTGCGGAACCCGCTATCCCCAGACGGGGCACCGGACCCAGGCCGAAGATCAGCAGCGGATTCAGCAGGATGTCGAGAGCCACCGACAGCGTCAGGTACCTGAACGGCGTCTTCGAGTCGCCCGAGCCGCGCAGCGCGGCCATCAGGAACAGGAAGCCGCACATGCTCGGAAACGCGAGGAAGATGATGCGCATGTACGCAAGCGCATCCGCAACCGCATCGTCCGGCGTATGCATCCAGCGCAGCAACGTCGGCGTCGCGGCCCACCCGAGCAGGCCGAGCGCGAGCGACAGCGCGAGAAAGAACGCCGCGCTGGTCCCGACCACCCGCTTTGCCTCCGGCAGGTTCCTCGCGCCGACGCACTGCGCGACCATCACGGTCGTGGCCATCGAGAAGCCGAACATGATCCCGAACAGCATGAACATCACGACGTTCGCATTGCCGGTCGCGGCAAACGCCGCCTGGCCCAGGTAATGACCGACCCAGACGGCATTGACCGAGCCGTTCAGCGATTGCAGCACGTTGCCGAACAGGATCGGCAGCGCAAACAGCAGCAGCGCGCGCGGGACCGATCCTTCCGTCAGCGACAGCTTATGTTGCACGCATGCTCCGATATTCGCCCGCATTGCGGACCGCCGACAGTTTACTAGGCTCCGGGGCCGGCCTCGATGCTATCCTTGGCCGCATGATTCTGGTCATCGACGTCGGCAATACGCGCCTCAAGTGGGCCTGGCTGACCAGCAGCGGACTCTCCGACCAGCAGGCCGTGGTGCACCGGAAGGTCAAGCCGGACACATGGACCGCAGCCTTGTTCGCCCCGTCGCAGAAGGCAAGCCGCGTCCTCGTCAGCAACGTGGCCGGGGAAGCGATGCGCAAGCTGCTGACGCGCCTCTCGAGGCAGCGCTTCGGCGTAAAGCCGGAATTCATCACGGCCAGCCATCATTACCAGCAGCTGACCAACGGCTACCTGGATCCGGACCTGCTCGGGGCAGACCGCTGGCTCGCGATCCTCGGGGCGTGGACCCGGGTCCATACGGCCCTGTGCGTCGTCGATGCGGGGACCGCGGTCAAGGTCGACAGCGTGGACGCCAATGGCCAGCACCTCGGCGGGCTGATCGTGCCCGGCATCCACATGATGCGCGAAGCCCTGCTGAAGAATACGACGGACATCGCCAAGGCCGCCGCGCTGAGCACCCCGTCGATGGCGGGAATCCTCGCCAACAACACGATCGGCGCGGTGTCCCGCGGCGCCGTTTTCGCGCTCGCCGGCATGGCCGACCGCGCGGCCGAAATGATCGAGCAGGGTACCGGCGTCAAGCCGAAGCTGTTCATCACCGGCGGCGACGCCAGCATGATCACGGGGACCATGCGCCTGCGCGGCGAGATCGTCCCCGACCTCGTGCTGCAGGGTCTCGCGGTCATCGCCGCCCAGCCGCGCGCCGCGGCGAAGCCTCAGGAAGAAACTTCGTAATTGTCGATCAGTCGCGTCTCGCCTAACCTGGCGGCGCCGATCACTATCAGCGCATCGGCCGGCGTCGGCATGCCCAGATCGCCGCTGCGGCGTATCGCCACGTAGTCCGGCTGCCAGTGGCGCGAGCGCAGCGACTCGAGCGCGCGGCGCTCCAGATCGGGCCAGGCAATCGCGCCGGCGCGTACACCGCTCGCCACCTCGCGCAGGATGCGCGCGAGTTCCGCAGCCTCGATCAGCTGCGCAGGACTCAGGTAACCGTTGCGCGAGGACAGGGCCAGTCCGTTCGCATCGCGAACCGTTTCGCAGCCGACGATTTCGGTCGCGAGCGCCATCTGCGCGACCATGCGCCGCACGATCAGCAGCTGCTGGTAGTCCTTCTTGCCGAAGAACGCGGCATCCGGCTGCACCATGTGGAAAAGCTTCATGACCACCGTGCAGACACCGACGAAAAATCCCGGCCGCGAGGCGCCCTCGAAGACATCGGCCATCGCCGATGGCGGCGTAATCCTGAACTCCTGCGGCTGCGGATATATCTGTTCGTCGGACGGCGCAAACACGACGTCGCACCCGGCGTTCGCGAGCAGGCGGCAATCCTGGTCGAGGGTGCGCGGGTAGCGGCTGAAATCGTCCTGGGGACCGAATTGCAGGCGGTTGACGAAAATACTGGTCACGAGCGTACCCGGCCGCCGCCGTGCGTTGCCGACCAGCGACAGGTGGCCGGCGTGCAGATTGCCCATCGTCGGCACGAGATTGACGGGCCGCTGGCCGGCCAGCACCGTTCGCAGATCCGCAATGCTGTGGACGATGCGCACGCTGGGGGCCCTGGCGTCGTTCAGTAACCGTGGACGGTATCGTCGGGAAAGCGTCCGCTTTTCACGTCGGCCACGTACTCGCGCACCGCCGCGTCAATGCCATGGTTCTGCGCGAGGAAATTGCGCACAAAGCGCGGCGTCGTGCCGCCGGTCAATCCCAGCATGTCGTGCAGCACCAGCACCTGGCCGCTGCAGCCTGAGCCGGCGCCGATGCCGATCGTCGGCACGGACAGCTCCTGGGTCACCGCGCGCGCCACGGCTGCCGGCATCAGCTCGAGCACGATGCAGTCGGCACCGGCCGCAACGAGTTCCTTGGCCTGGCCGCGCATCGTTGCCACGGCCGCTTCCTCCCGTCCCTGGATGCGGAAGCCGCCGAGCATGTAAACGGATTGCGGCGTGAAACCCAGGTGTGCGCACACGGGAATCCCGCGCTGCACGAGGAACCGCACGATCGGTATCGTCCAGCCGCCGCCCTCGACCTTGACCATGTGGGCGCCGGCCTGCACCAGTCGTACCGCGTTGCGCAGCGCCTGCTCGGCGGACTCCTGGTAGCTGCCGAACGGCATGTCCGCGATGATCCAGGCCGTGCGGTTGCCGCGCGCGACGCATTCCGTGTGATAGACCATCTGGTCCATCGTGACCGGCAACGTGGTCGTGCGCCCGTGCAGCACCATGCCGAGCGAGTCGCCGACCAGCAGCACGTCGACCCCGGCCTCGTCGAGGACCCGGGCGAACGCCGCGTCGTAGCAGGTCAGCATCGCGATCTTATCGCCAGCGGCATGCATGGCGCGAAGCCTGTGCAGGGTCATGGACTTGCGCGTCGTCATGCCGCCATTGTCCGCGAGTCTGATCCCGGCGGCTAGTAGGGGCTTATCAGCCGTTCAAAAAGCGTGCCGTCGCCGCCGGGTAACGGTCCCCCACGGCGCTGTTGCGCGGTGCTGCCGCTTCGATGCGCGCGAGGTCCTGCGGATCGAGCACGATGGCCGGGACGCCGGCATTCTCCGCGAGGCGCTCCGTGCTGGTCGTGCCCGGTATGGGCACGATGTCCTCACCCTGCGCCAGCAGCCAGGCCAGCGCCAGTTGCGAGGCCGTACAGCCCTTTTCACGTGCGATGGCCTCGATCTGCCTAACCAGCAGCAGATTCTTCGCAAAATTCCCGCCCTGGAAGCGCGGCGAGCGGCGCCGGTAATCGTCGGGCGCCAGATCCTCTAGGCTCTGGAACCGGCCGGAGAGAAACCCGCGTCCCAGCGGACTGTAGGGCACGAAGCCGATTCCCAGCTCGCGCAGCGTCGGCAGGATCTGTTCCTCGGGGTCGCGGCTCCACAGCGAATATTCGGTCTGCAGCGCGCTGATCGGGAACACCGCGTGCGCCCGGCGGATCGTCGCCGGGGCGGCTTCCGACAGGCCCAGGTATTTCACCTTGCCCTGGCGGACCAGGTCGGCCATTGCCCCGACGGTCTCCTCGACCGGCACGGCCGGGTCAACCCGGTGCTGGTAATAGACGTCGATATGCCCGATGCCCAGGCGCTGCAGCGAACCCTCGCAGCTCGCACGCACGTATTCCGGGCGGCCATTGGTGCCGGCCACGGTGCTGCCGGGTTCGCGCACGATCCCGAACTTGGTCGCCACCACGACGCCGTCGCGGCGGCCGCGCAGGGCCTTGCCCAGCAGCAGTTCATTGCTGTAGGGGCCGTACATGTCGGACGTGTCCAGGAAATTGACGCCGAATTCGAGGGCGCGATGGATCAGCGCGATCGCCCCGGCCTCGCTGACGCGGCTGGTCGTATAAAAATCCGACATCCCCATGCAGCCCAGGCCGAGCGCGGATACCTGCAGGCCCTGGCGGCCCAATTGACGCATTTTCATCTTTCGGTGCACCCTGTGACGCCGGCTCTCCGTGCGACCGGCAGTCTACAATGCCGCGAGGAGGTGGCAAGACCATGAAGATCGACGTTCAGCCGTTCCGGATACGCAAGGGCGAGAAAGTCAGCCTCGGCAAGCGGCCGACGCGGATCGCCCCCGTGTATCGCTCGGACCAGGAGTACGGCAAGCTCCTGTCGAACCAGGTCAAGGCACTCAGCGAGCAGCAACGCCTGCTGTATGCCTCCAACCGCTATGCGGTGCTGCTCATATTCCAGGCCATGGATGCCGCCGGCAAGGACGGCGCCATCGCGCATGTCATGGCCGGCATCAATCCCCAGGGCTGCCAGGTATTCAGCTACAAGCACCCGAGCGCAGTGGAGCTGCAGCACGATTTTCTGTGGCGCACCACGAGGGATCTGCCCGAACGCGGGCGCATCGGCATATTCAACCGCTCCTATTATGAAGAGGTGCTGATCGTGCGCGTGCACCCGCAGATCCTGCAAAGCGAAAACCTGCCGCCGGAACTCGTCTCCGCGAAGCGCATCTGGCACGACCGGTACCGCTCGATCGCGGGCCTGGAGAGGCACCTGGCCTGCAACGGCACCCGCATCGTCAAGATCTACCTGCACATGTCGAAGGAAGAGCAGCGCCGGCGTTTCCTCGAGCGCATCGACAATCCCGACAAGAACTGGAAATTCACCGAAAGCGATATCGAAGAGCGGAAGTTCTGGCCGCAGTACATGCGCGCCTATGAAAAATGCCTGGGCGCCACCAGCAGCGCCGACGCTCCGTGGTATGTCGTGCCCGCCGACGACAAGCAGACCGCGCGGCTGATCGTCGCGCGGATCCTGCTGAACACGCTCGCAGAACTGAAACTGACCTACCCGCGCACCGACTCGAAGCGCCGCGCGCAGTTGCAGGCGCTGCGCGCGAAACTACGCCGTTAGCACCGCCCGCAGGACCGTCGGCAACAGATCCGGCAGGTCCTCGGCGATCAGCCCCGGGCCGAAGCAGGCCGCCGCGGCGCCGTGCAGCCAGACGCCGGCCGCCGCGGCGAGCAGAGGCTCCATTCCCTGCGCGAGCAGTCCCGCGATGATCCCGGAGAGCACGTCTCCGGCGCCCGCGGTGGCAAGCGTCGGCGGTGCGTTCGAGTTGATGATCGCACGGCCGTCGGGAGCCGCAATTACCGTGTCCGCGCCTTTCAGGACGATCACCGCGCCGCTGCGCGCGGCCGCCGCACGCGCGCGCACCAGCCGGTTGCCGGTCGTGCCGAACAGCCGTGCAAATTCTCCATCATGGGGCGTCATGACGCAGGGCGCGGCGATCTGGCCGAACAGCACCGAGGGATCGTCGTGAAACGCCGTCAGCGCGTCGGCATCGAGCAGTGTCGGCCGCCCCGTCGCGAGCAACGCCAGGACCCGCGCGCGCGTTTCGGCTCCGGTGCCGGCGCCAGGACCGATCAGATATGCCGAGATCCGCTGGTCCTGCAATAATTCCGCGAAATCCGCCGCCAAGGCGATCGGCCGCACCATGATGCTGGTCAGCGCAGCCGCATAGATCGGCACCGCCTGCGCCGGTACGGCCACCGTCGTGAGCCCCGCACCGGCGCGCGCAGCGGCGCGTGCCGCCATGCGTGCCGCGCCGGTCAGCGGATAGCCGCCGACGATTACGACGTGCCCGCGCGTGTACTTGTGGCCTCCGGGCTGCGGGCGCGGCAGCTCATCGCGCCACAGCACCGGACCGTTCTCGAACGTATCCGGCCGCAGCGCGGCCAGGACGGCGGACGGAATGCCGATGTCCGCGACGCTGGTTTCGCCGCACAGGGTTCGACCCGGCAGCAGAAGGTGCCCGGGCTTCTTGCGGAAGAATGTCACGGTCAGGTCGGCGGCAACGGCACCGGCGGCGGCACCGGTATCGCCGAAAACGCCGCTGGGCACGTCAATTGCGACGATCGGGATCCTTTTCGCGGCTGCGGCCGCGAGCGTCGCGCGCGCATTCCCCTCAAGCGCGCCGCGAAAGCCCGCGCCGAACAGCGCGTCGATCACGAGCTCGGCGTCGCCGAGCACCTCCGGTGCCACGCTCTCCGGCGTGCCACCCCACCGCAATGCGTGCTCCCGGGCTGCGCCCGCAAGGGCGGCAAGCTCGCCGAAAAGCGCGACGCGCACGGGCCAGCCGGCTGCAGCCAGTTCCCGGGCGGCGACAAAGCCGTCGCCGCCGTTGTTGCCCGGTCCGCACAGCACGATCGCCCGGCGCAAAGGGAAGCGCCGCATGACTTCGCGCGCAACGGCCGCGCCTGCGTTCTGCATCAGTTCGGCGACCGCGATGCCGCCCGCCTCGGCGAGGCGATCCGCGCTGCTCATGCGCGCCACATCGAGCAGTGCGTTCTGCGCAAATCCGTCGCTGCTCATCGCGTCTTCTTCGGCAACCGGACCGCCGTCAACGCGTCGAACAGGCTCCCCTGCGTGCGCTGCGCGCACTGTTTCGCCAGCGCCTTGTCGAAATCGCCGATCGCGGCGGTGTCGAAGACCCGGCCAGCCGATTTGCCGACCGAAAATCCGAACAGCCACATCATGATGGTCCTGGCACTCTCCGGGTCCGTGCGCGCCATTTCCGCCTGCCGCGCCTCAAAAGTGGCGCAATCCAGCTCCTTCAGGTCCATCGGATTCGCGTTGGCCGGATTGATCGATCCCAGCGCGTCCAGCAGGCTGGCTGTCGGCCGGCTCTTGCACTCGGTGTCCAGGGCGTTGCCGAATGTCTGCAGGCCGTTGCTGTAGATCGAGTGGTCCCCCGCGCGCCCGACCGCATAGCCGAAAAGCCACATCGCAAAATTGACCGCATCCTCGCCCTGATCGCCCGGCGCAGCATTCAGGACCTGGTTTTCGTAGCTGTCGCACGTGAAGGTGGCGAGATTGAATACGCCTGCATGGCCGACGGCCGGCAGGCACAACAGACCGATCAGCAGCGCAACGTGAATCCTCATCGTGTGGCGGATTCTACGCCAGGGAGGGTGGATCCCGCATCGGCGCAACGAGGCGCCGGGTCCCGGCAGCGGCTATAATGCCTCCCTGTGTGCCGACTTAGCACAGTGGTAGTGCAACGGTTTTGTAAACCGTAGGTCGGGGGTTCGAATCCCTCAGTCGGCACCAGCCCACTCTTCCGGGGACTTCCACTGACTTCCACCAGACCGCTGAAAAATGCCTTAATTCAAGGCGAATTTCGTGCATTTTTCGCCACTAATGTCCGTTGACAGCCGCACGAGCCGGGGGGCATATTTGGGGGCATCTGCCCTTCTCCAAACCCGCATGCCCCCACGATGCTGACCACCACCGCGATACGTTCTGCGAGCCCGCGCGAGAAGGCGTACAAGCTGTTCAATGGCGGTGGCCTGTACATCGAAGTGACCCCGACCGGCGGCAAGCTGTGGCGCCTCAAGTTTCGCCACGACGGCCGCGAGAACCGCCTGGCGCTGGGCGCGCATCCCGACACGACGCTGAAGCTCGCGCGCGAGAAGCGCGACGAGGCGCGCCGGTTGCTGGCCGCGGGGATTGATCCCGCCAGCCGCCGGCAGGCCGAGAAGCTCGCAACGGCGAACACGTTCGAGGCGGTCGCGCGCGAATGGCTGGCGCTGCAGGAAAAGAAGCTGGCGCCGGCGACCTACGCCAAGGCTGTCTGGACACTGGAGGCCCTGGTGTTCCCGTACATCGGCTCACGCCCGATCGCCAGACTGGGTCCGTCCGACGTGCTGAAGGTGCTCAAGCGCATCGAGGGCCGCGGCACTCACGAAACCGCACACCGCACCCGCCAGCGCTGCGCCCAGGTATTTCGCTACGCCGTACAGACCGAGCGCGCGGAACGCGATCCGACGGCGGACCTCCGGGGAGCACTCGCCCCGGTCGTCTGCGAACACTTCGCGACGATCACCGAGCCTGTGAAGATCGGCGAGTTGCTGCGGGCCATAGACGGCTACACCGGGCACATCGTCACCGCCTATGCGCTGAAGCTCGCGCCGCTGCTGTTCGTGCGCCCCGGTGAACTGCGCCATGCCGAGTGGACCGAGTTTGACCTGGACGGCCACGAACCTCAGTGGCGCATACCGGCCGAGAAAATGAAAATGCGCGCGCAGCACCTCGTACCGCTTTCCTCACAGGCCGTGGCGCTGCTGCGGGAGTTGCAGCCCGTGACCGGGCGGGGCCGCTACGTGTTCCCGTCGCTGCGAGGTGGCGCCCGGCCCATGAGCGAGAACACCGTGAACGCTGCGCTGCGGCGGCTCGGGTATTCAACCGAAGAGATGACCGGCCACGGATTCCGGTCGCTGGCCTCGACGTGCCTGAACGAACAGGGCTACCACCCGGATCTCATAGAGCTGCAGCTGGCCCATGCCGAGCGCAACCAGGTCAGGTCCGCCTACAACAAGGCGCAGCGGCTGCCGGAGCGGCGCAGGATGATGCAGTCCTGGGCGGACACCCTCGACGGGCTGCGCGCCGGGGCGAATGTCGTGCCGATCAGGTGCGCGGCCGGCTGAAAGGCCCATGCGTCCAAGAAAGGCTACTAAGGCAGCCTCCCGGATCCAATCGCCGCCGTCGGTAGCGCGCTCCCGGACGCTGATGCCGATCGGGGACATCGCCCACTCGATCCTCATCCTGCGCGGCCACAAGGTCCTGCTGGATGAGAACCTGGCTGCCCTTTACGGCGTCGAAACCAGGGTCCTCGTGCAAGCCGCCGAGCGCAATGCCGCCCGGTTTCCGGAAGATTTCATGCTCCAGCTCACCGCCCCGGAGTGGGCCGCTTTAAGATCACAATTTGTGATCTTAAAGCCGGGCCGCGGCCAGCATCGCAAATACCTGCCGTACGCCTTCACCGAGCAGGGCGTGGCCATGCACTCCTCGGTGCTGCGCAGCCCGCGGGCCATTGCCGTCAACATCGAGATCATGCGTGCCTTCGTCCGCATGCGTGAGATGCTCGCCTCCAACCACGAACTCGCCAGGCGCATTGATCAGCTCGAAGCCCGCATCGGCAAGAAGCTCGCCACGCACGATGAGGCCATCACCGCCATTCTATCGGCAATCCGCGAACTGATGCACCCGCCGCTCCCGAAGCGCCGCAGCATCGGTTTCACCGCTGATCTGACCGAAAAGCCGTAGCCATACGACCGAGCCACCATAGGACTTTTGCACCAAAGAGCAGCTGCGAGGCTATCCTGCAAACACTCCGAACAGTTTTGATTCGCTGACGTCTGTCGCTGATTGACCCCAACCTGCCGATCACGAACGTCCGGTATTCGGGAATCGGTCCACTTAACTCAAGGCGGAAATTTCAACTCCCGCATGATCGCCTCGAAGCGCGGCTCTTTGCGCAGCGGATCCATGAGCGGATCCGTCTTGAGGTATATGAGTCCCGGATCGCGCAGTCGCATCGCGGTCTCGAGCCATTGAAGCGCCTTAGGTACATTGCCCCACTGCGCGTAGGTCTCCGCGTACTGGTAGGGGTCGTCCTCTCCGCCTAACTTTGCCAGCATCGCCTCCGCGTCGCTTTGTCGGCCGAGCTTATGGTACGTAATCGCCAGACACTGCTGGCTGACCCAGTAGTCCGGCTTCGCCTCGCAGGTAGCACGTGCGCGCTCGAAATCACCGAGTCCATAATAAGCGAGGCCGCGATCTCCGTAGGCCTCTGCGTTTTCGGGATCCAGCGTGACGGCATGTGTGGCGGCAGCAACGGCCTCCGCATACCGGCCAGAGAAATAGAACCCCTGGAAGAGATAGGTATGTTGGCCTGGGTTGAGGGGATCAATCGCCACTGCGCGGCCGAGCGCCGCGAGGCCGGGCTCGGTGTGCCCCATTAGAACGGCAAACAAACCGCTGGTGCCTAACACCTTGGCTTTTCCCGGCGCGAGCCTCATGGCCCGCTCGTACGCTTCAGCCGCCTGTGCGTACTGAATCGTCGCTTCAAAATAAAACCCTAGCGCGACATGACCCTCGGGGAGGTCCGGCGCGAGCACAAGCGCTTGGCGCGCATCGGCCAAGGCCTTGTCGTAGGACTCCCGGCTCGCCGCGCTAATGACCGCAAGGTTTGAATAACTGAGCGATCGCATGGCAAAGGCGGATGCATAGCCGGGATCAAGGCGAATCGCTTCCGTAAGCAGCGCGATCGTATCTTGCATACCTTTGGTGTCTTTTCGCGCAAACGCCTTCGCGGCCCGCAGGTACGCGTCGAAGGCGGCGGGGTTGCGGGTGCCACCAAGCTCGATCTTCGCGGCCACGTCCCCGAGGAGTGTGACCTTGAGGGCTTCCGCAACCCCCGTGGCGATCTCGGTCTGAAGCTTCAGCACATCCCCTAAGTCCCGGTCATAGGTCTTGGACCACAGTTGAAACCCCGACACAGCATTGATGAGCTGCGCGGTAACCCGCACCGTGTGATCCGAGCGTCGCACGCTTCCCTCGAGTACCGCCGCGACATTGAGCTTATGGGCCACCGTGGTAATGTCGGGGTGCTCCCTGAAAGTGAAAGAGGAAGTGCGGGCCGCTACCTGAAGTCCGTCGATAGTGGCTAGGGAATTCAGGAGCTCCTCGGTGAGGCCATCGGAGAAGTACTCTTGGTCCTTGTCGCCGCTCAAGTTCACAAACGGCAGCACCGCGACCGAGTGTGGCGGCGGGGCAAAGGCTGCTGCGGGCGGGGGCCTCGCAACCCAGGGTTTCTCGACGAATAGATAAGCAGAGACAGCTGCGATTAGCACCGCGACTCCGACCGCGAGCCATGCGCGTCGTGCACTTCTTCCCGAGGCCGCCACCGCAGACCCCTGAGCTACCCGCTTTGAGGGACGCACCTCGCCTGAGAGAAGCTGCTCGATGCGCCTGACGAACTCGGGTGTTGTCTCCCCGCCTGCAAGACGAGTCCACTGTACTTCCCGCAACTTCTCCGGCACACGCGCTTCCGAATCGGAAGTACCATCGATGACTATCGGGACCAGAAAGGCCCTGTCTTCGACCATGTCGATCGTGCGATCGACGCCGAGCTTCCACTCGCGCCGAAAGTAGCCTTCCTCGCGCGACTGGGTGTTTGCCGAGATGATCGGCACAAACAGGTAACAGCTCTTTATCTGGCGGCGGATCATCTGATCCCAGGCATCGCCACCTCGAAGCTCGCTCTGGTCGAACCAGACCTCGATTCCCGCTGCACGCAGCGCATCGCAAATGCGCTTAGCAGCCTCCGCATCCTGCGAGGCGTAACTCAGAAACACTGCCTTGTTCGGGTCGGCACGGTCGGCCATGCGCGGGCTCTTCCTTGGCGTTTCTCATAGACTACCGCAAGACCTGACCGTCTGCTTCCGGGCACCTATTCCAGGGTCGTGACCGTCAAATAAGGGCCGATAAGGGCCATATCGACCCCCCCAAATCGGTTGCTCGGCATCCACGCCGTGAACATGGGCCACAATGGGCCACAATGGGCCACAAAAGTAAGCGGCAGGCTATCCTGCAACTCCTCAAACTCGATGCGACTTTCCTGCAGGCCACTCCGGAACATCACATACCGTCCTGGCAGGTCCCTCGCGTGGGGGCATATCTGGGGGCATGGACGGATTCGCCTTCAGATTACCAATCTGAATTCATTAGCTTAGCGCGCTTTTTCGAATCCCTCAGTCGCACCAATTCGCAAAAAATCTCTGCACCGCTGATGGGCGCGGGCCGCGCGCAGCGCCAAATTCGAACCCCCGACAGACCAACAAGCCGGGTTCGACACCTCGGCCATGGGCCGAGGTGGACGCCGGAGCGTCCAGCGACGGCGGTCCCGAGCGATCAGCGAGGGACGAGGCGCGCAGCGCCGAGCAATCCCTCAGTCGGCACCAATTCGCAAAAAAAATCTCTGCACCGCTGATGGGCGCGGGCCACAGTGGCGCCGGGTTCGGCGCCAGACGGCGGGCTGTCAGGGTCCGTAGGCCACGGCCGCGCGGACCCCGAGGTCATACCAGCGGTAATCGGCAACCAGTTTCAGGTCGATCAGCACCATCAGCGCCTGCACGCGGTACCCCGCCTGCAGGCACAGATCGGCCGAGGCGCTCATCGTGCCGCCGGTCGCGAGCACATCGTCCACCAGCAGTACCTTGCCATGGCCGGGCTGCATTTCCAGGACGCCGGCGCCATATTCGAGCGCATAGGGCATGTCCACGACCGGGGGCGGCAGCTTGCCCTGCTTGCGAATCAGGACGAAACCCTTGCGCCGGCGCGCCGCCAGGGCTGCGCCCAGGATGAAGCCGCGCGACTCGATGCCGGTGATGGCGTCGATCGAATCCCACTCCGCCGCGGACAGCAGGTTCTCGAGCGCCTGCAGGGTGTCTTCGAAATGGTCGCGAAGCAGCGGCGAGATATCGCGGAACAGGATGCCGGGCTGCGGAAAGTCCGGCACCGTGGCGATATAGCGCTGTAACTCGATCATGGTCACGGTCCTTAGTATCATGGGGGCATGCAATCTGCCACCGTCACCCCACCGGACGCAAACGCTTCGTTCACGATCACCGCCGCCGGCAAGGACGAGGCGGAATCCCTGGTTGCGCTGGTCAACAGCGCCTATCGCGGCCAGTCGAGCCAGCGCGGCTGGACAACCGAGGATCACCTGCTCGGTGGCCAGCGCACCGATGCCGCGGCCATACAACGCATCATCGACACGCCCGGTCACGTGATCCTGGTGCTGCGCAACGGCGCCGATATATGCGGATGCGTGCTGCTCGAAGAAAAGCCGGACCGGATCAGCTACCTCGGTATGCTTACCGTGCGTCCGGACCTGCAGGCGAGCGGCATCGGCCGGCGGCTGCTCGCGGCCGGTGAAGCCTGGGCCGCGAAACACTTCGGCTCGCAGTACGTGGAAATGACCGTGATCGATTTGCGTACGGAACTGATCGCCTGGTACGAGCGGCGCGGCTATCGCGCCACCGGCGAGATCAGGCCTTTCCCGTATGAGGACCAGCGCTTCGGGCTGCCGAAACGCGATGACCTGCGCTTCGTGGTGCTGCGCCGCCGGATCGCACCCTGATTCCTTAGTTCATCTGCATCACTCAAGGAAACCACCACCATGTACACCCGCACTATTCACCGTTCGCTGCTCGCAACGGGACTGGCTTTGCTTTCCTGCTGCGCCGGCGCCGCCATGACGGCCGAGAAGACCGACCCTGCCCTGCAGGCGGCGATCGACAGCCATGCGCGCACCGCCGCGTTCGTCGCCCGGGACCCTGCGCGCCACCCCGCCGGGGAGCTGACGTTTTTCGGGCTCGCGCCACAAATGACGGTGCTTGAACTGTGGCCGGGCGGCGGCTACTGGACCGAAATCCTGGGGCCCTACCTCGCGCCGCAGGGTCACTACTACGTCGCGCTGCCGGCGCCGGGAAACGACGAGGAAGACAAGACCGCGGCTCGCTGGCGCGCGCGCGTGGCGGCGCAGCCCGGCCTGTTCGGCAAGATCGAGATCACGACGCTCGGCGCCGGACATTTCGATCTGGCGCCGGCCGGGTCGGTCGACCTCGTGCTGACATTCCGCAACCTGCACAACTGGATGGATGCCGGCTACGCGGATGCGGCGCTCGCCGCCTGTTTCCGCGCGCTCAAGCCGGGCGGCGTACTCGGCATCGAGGAGCATCGCGGGCGCAACGACCGGCCGCAGGATGCGAAGGCGAAGGACGGTTACGTGCGGCAGGACTACGCGATCGCGCTCGCGAAAAAAGCCGGTTTCGTGCTGGCCGGATCTTCGGAGATCGACGCCAATCCGAAGGACACGAAGGACTGGGTGGACGGCGTGTGGACGCTGCCGCCGACGCTGTCGCAGGGCGACAAGGATCGCGCCCGCTACCTCGCCGTCGGCGAGGCGGACAATTTCGTGCTGAAGTTCGTCAAACCGCGCCCGTAGCGAACGGGATCATTCGGCGGTCGGCGCTGGCGCACCGGCTTCGAGCCGGTCGCTGCAATAGACGAAGAGGAAGTTCCAGAACACGCTCAGCAGGAACAAACCGACCGTCGCCGGCAACACCTCGAGCACGCGATGCAGGCCCAGCCATGTCTCGGGCGCCTCGAGCCAGCGCGCAAACGCCGCCATCGTTCCCGCGCCGTCGCTGTGCGCGCAACAGCTCGACACGAGGCTCAGCAGACCGTCGCTGACGCTGATGCGCGTCCATTCACCGTCGCGAAACCAGCGGTAGATCTGCACGCTGATGAGCCCGAGGAAGCAGGCGAACGCGGTGAAGGTCACGACGGCCGAAATCGCACGCAGCAAAAGCAGGCGCAGCTTCATCGTGCCACACTCGCGCCGGCCGTCGCGCCGGTACCCGCGTCGGGCGCGCCGGTCGGCGCGGGCGCCGCGATGACGGCCGTCGCCGGGCCCGGAACCGCCGCACCGGATGCGGCGGTCGCGCCCGGGGCCGGGCACTCCCTGACCTCGAGTTGCACGCCATGCCCATTATCGGCATGCAGGTCCGCCGGATTCAGCGGCCCATCGCTGGGCTTCAGATCCACGTCAAGCCAATACACCGTGCCGCCCTGCTTGTGTTCGAGGCTTTGCGGGCTGAGTCCGAGCTGGCGGATCTGCGTCATGCGCGCCTGAGCGCGCAGGGAATCGCTGAACGAACCGAGGGAAATGACCGTCACATCGTTCGGGCCGGACACGTCGGGCGCTTCGGCTATGCCGGCTCCCTTGAGCTTCCTGCGCAACGCCGTTGCTGCCGCCGGCGTAGCCGGCATCGGCAGGTATACGAGGACCCCATCCGCGATATCGGCATCCGCCACGCGCTGGCGCGGCGCGTAACCGCCGCCGCGCAAGGTCGCCTGGGCGTGCGTCGATTCCGCCAACTCGCTGAACGGACCGATGCTGACGCAACGGGATGGTGCGGCCGGCGCGACCGGCGCCGACGTCTCGGCCACCAGCTTCAGGCCTGGCGTCGCCGGCGCGGGTTGCGCCGTGTACGGGGGCACCGCGATTCCGCGCGCGTACAGGAAGTATCCGACGTTCGCCAGCACCAGCAGGAATACGATGCCCTTCAGGACCTTCACGCCGCCTCACCTTCCAGTCGCAAGCTCACTTCGCCGGATCTGAATTTCTGCATCTGCCCGTCGACCTCGAGCAGCAGCGCCCCCTCGCCGTCGACGCCGCGCGTACGACCGACGATGCAATTGTCGCCCCGCAATACCCTCGATGCGCGGTCCCTCAGGGCGTCGCGCAGGGTCCACGGCGCCAGGAAGGGCGCAAATCCCTCTTGCTCGAAGCGCAACAGCATACCCAATAGCTCATCCAGTATCGCCCCCGCGACCTCGTTGCGCGACGGCCGTCCGGCACAGGCGTCCGCCAGTGCCGCGGCGCGCACGCCCCCGGCCTCGAGTCCGCGGCGTGCCTCATCGCTCAACGTGACGTTGATGCCGATGCCGATCACGACGAAAGCGCGGCCATCGGCCTCCGTGCGCAGCTCGAGCAGGATGCCGCCGATCTTGCGATCCTCGAACCAGATGTCGTTCGGCCACTTGAGCATCACGCCGCGGGCACCTGCACGCTCCAGCGCCTGCGCAACGGCGACGCCGACCGCGAGGCTCAGGGCCGGCAGCTCGCGGCCCGATTCACGGAACGTCCAGCCCACGGACATCGTGATGCCCGCGCCGGGCGGCGCTATCCACGAGCGGCCGTTGCGGCCGCGTCCGGCATGCTGCGACTCGGCGATGCACACGGCGGCGCTGCCGAACGGGGGCGGCGGCCCGCGCAGCAGGCGGGCATTGGTCGAGTCCACCTCTTGCGGCACGTCGAAGGAATGCAGCCGCCGCTCGTGCAGCGCCCGCAGCTGCAACCGTATCAGTGTCCTGTCCAGCAGTTCCACGCCGGTTCCTATTTCGCCCGCGGCCGCAACAGCCACAGCCGCTTCACCCGGTTTTCATTTCCGGCCCGCAGGCGCGTGATGTTGCTGCGGTGGGTATAGACGATGAATGCCGCAAGTATCGCGCAAAAGCCGATCATCGGCACATTGCCCGGATCCTGCGCGGCGACGGCGGCGACCAGCGCCAGCGCCGCCAGCATCGTCGCCAGGCTCACGTACCCGGTCAGCAGCAGCACGATGAACCAGGTCGCCAGCAACGGGACCAGCATACGCACGTCGATGGCGGCGACGACGCCGATCACCGTGGCCGCGCCCTTGCCGCCGCGAAATCCGAACCATATGGGATATACGTGCCCGAAGATCACCGCGAGGGCGCAGGCCAGCGTCAGCCATTCCCGCGAGAGCTGCGGATCCACGGGAACGAGCGGCAACGCGGCTCCGGGCAGCAGGCGCACGACCAGGATACCCTTCGCGATGTCGATGATCAGCACCAGCAGCCCGAACAGCCTGCCCTGGGTGCGCAGCGCGTTGGTTGCGCCGGCATTGCCGCTGCCGAGGGAGCGGATGTCCACGCCGCGCATCTTGCCGAGTATCAGGCTGCCGAGCACGCCTCCCGCAAGATAGGCAATCAGGGTCTTGACGGCGAGTTCCAGCATGTCGTCGGCTATCCGCGCCGAGGCAAATGAACTTCCGCGAGCATGCAGCGCACGCCGCCGCCGCCGGATCGTTCGATCCGGGGAATGTCCACGCACACGATACCGGCGTGCCGCTCGAGCGCGGACCGCTGCGCGGCGTCGAGCGCGCGCCATGCGGTCGTCGACACCGCCACGACCGCACCGTCCGCTCCCTGCAGCTCCAGCGCGTTGCCGGCGAATTCGTGCATTTGCCGCGGCGTGATCCCGATTACCTCGTGACCGGTCGCCTGCAGGCGCGCAATGACCGCGGCGCGCTGCGTCGATGCGCCGATGGCCTCGGTGCAGAGGATCGCAAACCGGGATCCGATCGCCATCATGACATTCGTGTGGTAGATCGGCACGCCGGCGGAATCGGCCGCGTCGAACGTCAGCAGTTCGTAATCCAGCTGCTGCGCAAAATCGCCGAGCACGTCCAGGTGCGTGCGCGGCGACAGGCAGGCATACGCGACGCGCGCGCGGCGATCGAGGACCATGCTGCCGGTCCCCTCGAGATACTGGCCCTTCCTTTCGTGCGCACTGAGGTCGACGGTGCGCGAAATGCGGAAGGGACCGGCACTGGCCACCTGCGCAAGGACGTCCTCGCGGCGCTCCCGGCGCCGGTTGACGGCCAGCATCGGATACAGCACGACGGTACCGTCCGCATGGAAGCTGACCCAGTTATTCGGAAAGATCGCGTCCGGCTTGGCCGGCATGGCGGTGTCGTCGGCGACGATGACCTGCACGCCGGCGCCAAGGAGCAGGCCGACGGTGGAGTCGAATTCGCGCAGCACCGCCGCAGCGAGCGGCGAATCGGCGCCCGGCGCCTGCTGGAAGGCGTTCGTCGCCGCGGTCTGTGGATTGAAGCCGAAACCTGCCGGTCGTACCATCAGCACGGAATGCGCGCTCTGCGGTTCTTGGACGGACATGGCGCGACACTATACCAGCCGGACCCTCCCGGCGATTGGCCGTTGACAGCGCCCCCCGGTATCATCAAGGTAATGTCCGTATTCGAAGTTCGACGACGGCAAGTCGGCCCCCATGACTAAGTGCTTGTGCGTGATGTTGTTCGCGATATCGGCCGTGGCGGCCGAAGCGGCGGACCTGCGCCCGGCGGAAAAGACCGTCGCCGCCTATCCGTTCTCGCTCGACACGCTGCTGGCCGAGGCAAAGCGGCGCGCCTCCACGCCGTACGCACCCCAGCGCAACAACATGCCGGGCTGGCTCGAAAAACTGACCCCGGAACAATACCGCAGCATCCGCTTCAATCCGCAGGCCGACATCTGGGGTTCCGAGCCCCTGCCGTTTCGCATGGAACTGCTGCCCGTCGGGTTCAACTTCAATACGACCGTCGCGGTATCCGTCGTTGCCGATGGCCAGGCGCAGGATCTGCTCGCGACCGCGTCGATGTTCATCGTCGGGGCATCGATCCCGACTCCGCCGGCCAGGGCCGCGGTGCCGCTATCGGGCTTCCGCATCCGCAACCGCATCAACTCAGCCAAGATCTGGGATGAATTCCTGGTCTTCCAGGGCGCGAGCTACTTTCGCGCCGTCGCACAGCACCAGGTCTACGGGTTGTCGGCACGGGGCCTGGCGATCAATACCGCGGAGCCGAGCGGCGAGGAATTTCCGGTATTCACGCATTACTGGATCGAACAGCCGCGCAAGAATGCGGCGGAACTCGTCATCTACGGCCTGCTCGAAAGCGCATCGGCGACCGGCGCATATCGTTTTTCGGTGAAACCCGGGGTCGAGACGACGATGGAAGTCGACATGACGCTGTTCGCGCGCGAGGATCTGCGCGTCTTCGGCATCGCACCGCTGACCTCGATGTTCCTGTTCGACGAGACCAATCGCGGCCGCCTCGACGACTACCGGCCCGAAGTCCATGACAGCGACGGACTTGCCGTGCTGAAGAAGACGGGCGAACAGATCTGGCGGCCGCTGGCGAATCCCGGAAAACTGGAGATCTCCACGTTCACGACGCAGGCGCCGCTGGGATTCGGCCTGATGCAGCGCTCCCGGGACCAGGCCGATTTCCAGGACCTGGACGCGCAGTACGAACGGCGCCCGAGCCTGTGGGTCGAGCCGCGCTCCGAGTGGGGCAACGGTGCGGTTGAACTCGTGGAAATTCCCTCGGGCCGCGAATACAACGACAATATCGTCGCGTTCTGGCGCCCGGCGTCGGTCATGCCGGCCGGGCATTCCGCCCATTTCGCCTACCACCTGAGCTGGGCGGCGGACGCGAAATTTCCCAAGAACCTCGGCAGGACTATCGCTACCCGCTCGGGCGCCAGCCTGGACGGGAAGCGGCGCGTGTTCCAGATAGATTTCGTCGGCGCCGGCGAGAAAGTCGACGGTCTGCGACTCGACCTCGGCGGCTCCGCCGGCAGGATCTCGAATGTCATGCTGGTGTCGAACCCGACGATCCACGGCATGCGCGCCAGCTTCGAACTCGATCCCGCCAGCGCGGATCTGGTGGAACTGCGCCTGCGCATCATGCGCGACGCGCGGCCGGTCACCGAGACGTGGTTATATCGATGGACCGCCAGCTGATCCCCGGCGCCGCAGGCGAATCCGCGGGCGTGCCCGGCGGCATGCCGCCGGACGCGCCGCTCGACATGGAGCCGCAGGACCTGCGGTATTCGCCGCGCCGCCGCCGCCTCGGAGGACTGAATTCGACGATACTGTTCGCGCGCCTGATCCTGATCGGCGTCACTATCGCCATCACCGCCTACGGGACCTACGGGATGCTGCAGGTCGTGCGCTTTGCGAGCATGACGTTCCTGCAGGGCATGATGATCTTCTTCTTTTCGATATCGCTGTGCTGGATCGCGTTTGCCGCGGGCTCCGTCATCGCCGGCTGGTCCAGGCGCCGCGAAAGGGTGCCGGCCGCGGATGCCCCCGCCGGCCTGACCTCCCTCGTGATGCCGATCTACAACGAGGATCCGCAGCGCACCATGACCGCGCTGCTGGCGATGGCCGAAGCGCTGGCGCAGCTCGGCGCCAACGGCAGCTTCGAGATCGTCGTGCTTTCGGACTCGACCAATGCGGACGCCTGGGTGCGCGAGACACTGGCGATCAGTCGGCTGCGCGCGGCGCTCGCCGGGCGCATGCCCCTGTGGTACCGGCGCCGCTGGCGCAACACCGCCCGGAAATCCGGCAACATCGAGGAGTTCGTCAGGCGCTGGGGCGCCCGCTACGATCACATGATCGTGCTCGACGCGGACAGCCTGATCGACGCGCGTACGCTGCTGCGCCTGGCCCAGACGATGCACGCGGACCCCTCGCTCGGCATCCTGCAGACCGCGCCGCAACTGATCGGCGCCGCGACGTTCTTCGGCCGCCTGCAGCAGTTCGCGGCGTGCGTCTACGGTCCCGTGATCACCCGCGGGCTCGCCGCCTGGTCGGGAAATGACGCAAACTACTGGGGTCACAACGCGATCATCCGCGTCGCTGCGTTCGCCTCGAGCTGCGGGCTGCCGGAGCTGCGCGGCCGCAGGCCGTTTGGCGGGCACGTGCTCTCGCACGACTTCGTCGAGGCGGCGCTGATGCGCCGCGCCGGCTGGAAGGTGTGCATGGCGACGCAGCTGCCGGGCTCCTGGGAGGAATCCCCGCCGTCGCTGATCGATATCGCGGTACGCGACCGCCGCTGGGCGCAAGGCAACCTGCAGCACCTGAAGATCATCTCGGCAGCGGGCCTTTCCTTCACGAGCCGCGTGCATCTCGGCATCGGCATCATGAGCTACCTGTCCTCGCCGCTGTGGCTGTTGCTGCTCGGCATCGGCTTCGCGCTGGCCCTGCAGGCGCACCTGATTCGCCCGGAGTATTTCAGTCACGACTTTCAGCTGTTTCCGACCTGGCCGGTATTCAATACCGAACTGATGACGGCCCTGTTCTGGTTCAGCATGGTCGTGCTGCTGACGCCGAAGCTGCTCGGACTGATACGGGCGCTGCTCTCGAAGCCGATCCGCCAGGGCGGCGGCGGGGTGATCGGCGTCAGCGCCAGCATCGTGCTGGAGACGGTGCTGTCGGCGCTGTATGCGCCGATCCTGATGCTGATACAGAGCCGGCACGTCTTCGAGGTATTCCTTGGCCGCGACTCGGGCTGGAAGACCCAGCGGCGCGAGGGCGGCAGTTCGTGGCACGAGGCCTGGCTGTTTCACCGCAGACACATGTTCATCAGTTGCGTCGCCGCGGTCATCGTCGGTTTCCTATCGCCGGCACTGCTGGCATGGGTGTCGCCGGCGCTGCTGGGGTTGTTCCTCTCGGTGCCGCTGTCGCGTCTCAGCGGCAGCCGATCGGTCGGCAAGGCTCTGGCGGCGGTCGGCTTGCTGCGCACGCCGGAGGAGCTGCATCCGCCGGCACTGGTTGCGCGACGCCTGCAGCTGCTGCGCCAGACCGACCCGCTGCCCGAGGACGGATTGCAGTTTCTGGCGCGCGATCGCGACGCGCGGCTGGCGCATGTGCACGACAACCTGCCCCGCCCCGCGGATCCGCGCGGACAACCGGATCCGCACGCGTTCACGGCCGAACAGAAGCTCGTGGATGCCCGCACGCTCGAGGAAGCGCTCGGATGGCTGACTCCCGTCGAGCGCGTCGAGGTGGCGGCCAGCGCACGCATGCTCGCGCAGCTCGCCGCGCTGCCGGACGCACCGCGGCCAGCCTTCATGATTTAGACCGACCAGGAACCAGACACCATGCGCCGACGACAAGTACTCCAATTCGCTGCGCTGCTCGCAGCCGCACCGTTCGCCGACAGGGGCTTCCCCGCGAGGGCACAGATGCCGGCGGCCGGCGCCGCGCCGCAGGCCTTTGATTTCGCGTGGATCAAGGGCCAGGCGCGCTGGCTCGCCAGCAGTGCCTACGTGCCGCCACGCGACAGCCTGCCGCCCGCGCTGGCGAAGCTCGGCTACGATCAGTACCAGTCGCTGCGCTTTCGCACCGACCACGCGCTGTGGGCCGACCTGAACTCGGCCTTCCGCCTGCAGTTCTTCCACGTCGGGCGCAGCTTCACGACGCCGGTGCGATTGTTCGAGATCGTCGACGGGCAGGCGCGGGAAATCGTCTACGACCCGGCCATGTTCAATTTCAGCGAGAGCGGCATCGATCCGGCGATGATGCAGGGGCAGGACGGGTTCGCCGGATTTCGCGTGCAGTTCGTGACCAACTGGCAGGCTGATATCGCGGCCTTTCTCGGTGCTGCCTATTTCCGGGCGGTCGGCGGCGACACGCGCCAGTACGGCCTGTCGACACGGGCGCTGGCCGTCGACACCGCGCTTGGCCGGCCGGAGGAGTTCCCGCGCTTCACGGCATTCTGGTTCGAGCGGCCCGCTGCCGACGCGGGCACGCTGACGCTGTACGCGCTGATGGATTCGCCCAGCGTCGCCGGCGCGCTTCGGATGCAGATCGAGCCTGGCGGCACGCAGGTGATGGATATCGACGCTGCGTTTTATCCGCGCAAGGCCATCGAACGGCTCGGCATAGCGCCGCTGACCAGCATGTTCTTCTACGCGAAGAACGATCGGCGCGGCGCCAACGACTGGCGGCCCGAGATCCACGATTCCGACGGGCTGTCCCTGTGGACGGGTGCCGGCGAGTGGATCTGGCGGCCGCTGACGAACCCCGCGCAGCTGCATTTCAATTCGTATCTCGATGACAATCCGCGCGGCTTCGGCCTGCTGCAGAGGGACCGCAACTTCGATCATTACCAGGACGACGGGGTTTATTACGATCGACGGCCGAGCCTTTGGGTCGAACCCCTGCCGGGGCCCGGGGGCGGCTGGGGCAAGGGCGCCGTGCAGCTGGTCGAAATCCCGACGATCGACGAGACGTCCGACAATATCGTCGCGTTCTGGAACCCGGCCGACAAGCCTAAGGCCGGGCAGGAACTGTTGTTCAGTTATCGGCTCTACTGGGGCACGAAGATGCCGTTCGGATCGACGCTCGCGCAGGTGATCGCGACCCGTACCGGCATCGGCGGCACGATCGGCCAGAAGCGCGCTTTTTATTCGTGGCACTTTGCCGTGGATTTTTCCGGCGGCGAGCTCGGCGCGCTCGCCAAGGACGCGGCGGTGGAGGCCGTGGTGACCGCATCGAGCGGCGAAATCCTGCACCTGACCGCGCATTACGTCAGCGAGTTCAACGGCTACCGCGCGCTGTTCGACGTTCAGCCGCCCAGCCAGGGCGAGAGCTCGATCGACCTGCGAATGTATCTGCGCATACAGGGCAGGCCCCTCACGGAGACCTGGATCTACCAGTACACGCCGCCGACGATCCGGGAGCGCAAGCAGCTGCTGATGTGAGCCATGCGCGACAGGGAACTGAAAGAGTATCGCGGCAGCTGTCATTGCGGCCTCCTGCAGCTCGTTTATCGAACCGCAGTCGCGCCGGCAGACTGGCCGCTGCGCCATGACGGCTGTTCCTTCTGCCGCAAGCACGGCGTCGTGGCAACTTCGGATCCCGCGGGTGAGGTCAGCCTCGCGCTCGCCGGCGGCGGGCAGACGCGCCGCTATCGGTTTGGAACGCGCACGGCCGACTTCCTGATCTGCGGCGAGTGCGGGGTATTCGTCGCCGCCATCACCGGGACAGCCGACGGTCTGCGCGCGGTCATCAATGCCCGCGTGCTGTCGGACGTGACGCTGGACTTCGGGAACGTCGTCGCGGCAAGCCTCGATGCGGAATCGGCGCAGGAACGTCAGGCCAGGCGCTCGCGAAACTGGACGCCGGTTGCACCTGATGCGCCAGGGTCAGTGCGGCAGTCCCAGCAGTAGCTTTATATCCTGCACCAGCAGTTCGCTCTTCTGGTCGTACGGCGACATCAGCACGACCCTGCCATCCCTGCCAATGAGGTAGGTGCCGACCGAATGGTCCAGCGTGTAATCGCCGCCTTTCTCGGCGTGCTTCTCGTAGCTCACGGCAAACACCCTGGCGGCCTCGGCCGTTGCCTGCGGACTACCGTACAGCCCCAGGAATGACGGGTCGAATGCGGGCACATACTGGCCCAGCACATCCGGCGTATCGCGTTCCGGATCCAGAGTCACGAACAGCACCTGCACGTCGTGCGCGGCAGGCCCCAGCGTGCGCATCACGCGGGCCAGGCTGGCCAGCGTCGTCGGACATACGTCCGGGCAGTGCGTGTAACCGAAGAACAGCACGACGACCTTGCCCCGGAAATCCGCGAGGCTGCGGGCCTTGCCCGTTGCATCGTTGAGCCGGAAATCCGCGCCGGTCTGTTCGAAACGCCAGCTGATGTCGATGGCATTGGCCGGCAGGGAAGGTTCGGGCCTGTTGCACCCTGCGAGCAGCACCAGCAACAAAGCAACTACGTAGCGCATGATCCCGGGGCGAGCGCGTGTGGCCGGATCCGGCTAGCGAGTATTCCGCCCGATCCGCGCCGGTGTCCGCGATCCGTTCATTGGCTCACGAGCTTCTGGCCGGTATAGGGGTTGTAGTCGTACCGCTCCGGGAATTCCTCGCCGGTCGTCGGGTCGACTTTCCGGTGATGCACGGGCGCCGCAGCCGGCGCAGGGACCGATGCCGCGGCCGGCGCGGCTACCGGGGCTGCGGGCAGGGGCACGGGCGCTGCCCGCGGCGGCGGTACCGGCACGTAGACCGGCGCCGTCGCCACTGCCGGGGCCGGAGCTGCGGCCGGAGCAGGCGTCAGGGAAGCCCACACCGGCAGTTTCCAGGTGAACCGTTTTCGATAGAGCGTGTATTCGAGGCTGCCAGGCAGCGTCGGATCGAGTGCGTGCATGCCGGGTCCGAGCCGGCAGAGCGCAAATTCTACGCCGTAACCATTGCGGCCCAGCATTGCCACCAGCGCAGTCCTGACCACGGCCAGCGCCTGCTGGACCGCCGGATCGCTCTGATCGGCCGGACCTGCCGTCATTGCCTGTCCGTCGACCATGACGCGTGAATGACTCAATAAATCCGCCGGGTCACGCACATCCTCGAGCTTGTATGCACCCTCCTGCCCGCGGGAGATCGCGAACACGGTGTAGGGTTCGAGAGCGCGCAGCATCCGCTCGCTGTCAGCTGGCTGCAGTCCCGGCGTCTCGCGCATCAGCGCCTGCGCGAGTCCCTGCGGAATCCACCACACCATGTAGAACTGGCCGGCATCGTTCAGCAGGCGCCGGGTCTGGTGCGCCAGTGTCTTCGTGTCCAGGCTGGTGTCGTCGGCAGCCTGCAGCGCCGCCGGGGCGAGCGCGAGCAGCGCGAGGACCGCGAGCAGCGCGCGCGCACCCCGACGTGCATGGTCGATCACTGCCGGAAATCCTGTCCGCCGAACCATAGACTGCTCCCGTGAAAGTGCTGCTGATTATAGGTGCTTTTCAGAGTTCCGCTATGGCGGAAAGGTGCACGCAGCCGTCGCGAACGGCGATGCCCTCGGCCCGCAGGCGTTTCGCCTGTTCGCGATGCTGCACCGATGACTTCGGAAACACGATGCGTCCCCCGGCGCCGAGGACCCGATGCCAGGGCAGATTCATGTCATCGGGTGCCATTCGCAACGCGAATCCGGTCAGGCGCGCGCGGCCGGGCAACCCAGCGGCCCGCGCAACCGCCCCATAGGTCGATACCTGCCCGCGCGGGATCGTGCAGACGACTTCCCAGATCGCCTGCAGCGCGGGATTCCCCTCAGCCGGCACCGCACGACGCGACCGCCCGGCATTCTGCGGCAGAAACATCGCGGAATATCCCTTGCCCCATCGAGCCATGCGGGCAGCGTGCCACATCCGGCACCAATGGCGCAAAATGGCTCCGTGCCTACAGTCCGCGGCTTCATCCTTCAGGCAAGCTATCGCGTCGTCCCGCGAGCCGGCGGCCAGCGCATTCCGGTCGTGCATATCTACGGGCGGCTGGAAGCGGGCGGCACGTTTCTGGTGCGCGACGACCGCCGGCGGCCGCAGTTCTTCATCCGGGCCGCCGACGCGCAGCGGGCGCGGGCGTTGCGCGTCCCGGATCCACAGGCTGACGCGCGGCGCACTTTCGACGGCGCGCCGGTCTGCCGGGTGCAGACCGACATTCCTGCCGAGATTCCCGGCATCAGGGACCGCCTGCAGGCGGCCGGCATCGAGACGTTCGAGGCGGACGTGCGCTTTGCCGTGAACTACCTGATCGAACGGCGCATCAAGGGGGGCTGCGAGATCGACGGCCCGGCGATCGCCGGCGCCGGCGTTACCTGGGTGTTCGACAACCCGGTGCTGCACGCCGCCGACGTGAAAGTCGAGCCGCGCGTGCTGTCGTTCGACATCGAGACTTTCGGCAATCCGGAGCGGCTGCTGGCGATCTCGCTATACGCACCGGAAATCGACGAGGTGCTGATCGTGGACGGCAGCGATCGCCGCATGCCGGAGCATGCGACACGCTGCGCCGACGAGTATTCGGCGCTGGACGCGTTTTGCGACCGCGTTCATCGCTTCGATCCGGACGTGCTGACGGGCTGGAACATCGTCGATTTCGACCTGACGGTCCTGCAGCGCATTGCCGCGCGGGTGGGCCACCCTCTTGCACTGGGACGCGACCCGGAAGCGATCCGCATCCGCAAAGCCGACGGCTATTTCGGCAGCGGACAAGCCAACGTCCCGGGCCGCCTGGTGCTGGATGGCATCGATCTGCTGCGCGGCGCGTTCATACGCATGGACGACTACTCGCTCGATGCCGTGGCTCGCGAAGTTCTCGGCGAAGGCAAGGCTGTCGCCGGCGACGTGCGCGACCGTGTCGCGGAGATTACCCACAATTACCGTCACGACCTCGCGGCATTCGCGCTCTATGCGCGCACCGATGCCAGGCTCGCGTTCGAGATCGTCGATAAACTGAACGTCGTGCGCCTGGCGTTCGCCCGCAGCCAGCTTGCCGGCATGACGCCGGACCGCGTGGCGGCCAGCATCGCATCGTTCGATTTCCTCTATCTCGGCGAACTTGCGCAGCTCGGCATCGTCGCGCCCACCGTGCGCTCCGCCGGTTCCGACGACTGCACGCCGCCCAGCAGGGCGGCCATGTGCTGGAGCCGGTGCCGGGCCTGCACCGCAATGTCTGGGTGTTCGACTTCAAGAGCCTGTATCCGAGCATCATCCGCACGTTCAACATCGATCCGCTGTCGTACGTGGCGGATCCGCCCGCGGGCGCCGACCTGATCCGACACGCCGGCCGGCGCGTTTCGCCGCGAGCCCGCGATCCTGCCGCGCATGCTCGATGAGCTGTTTCCGCGGCGCGAGGCGGCGAAGAAGAAGCGGCGACGAAGTCGCGTCGAACGCGATCAAGATCCTGATGAATTCGTTCTACGGCGTCCTCGGCACGCCCGCCTGCCGTTTCTACAACCCGGCAGCTCGCCAACTCGATCACCTGCGACGGGCCGCGAAATCCTGCTGTGGTCCAAGCGCTGGTTCGAAGCCGCGGGCTTCACCGTGCTGTATGGCGACACCGACAGCCTGTTCGTGCATTCGCACGGCGGCGATCCGCAGCAGACGCGCGATCAGGGCCGGCAGCTGGCCTCGGCATTGAACGGCGAACTCGCCCGCTACATCGGCGAGCGCTGGGGCGTTCCGAGCCGCCTGGAACTCGAATTCGAAAAACTGTACCTGAAGCTGTTCCTGCCGCGCTCGCGCCACAGCACGCGCGGCGCGAGCAAGCGCTACGTCGGCCTGCGCCATCGGCGGCGATGCGGACCATCTCGAGTTCATCGGCATGGAGGTCGTGCGCCGGGACTGGACCGCGCTGGCCAAGCAGGTGCAGCGCGAACTGTATCGACGCCTGTTTGCCGACCAAGCCGTCGAGGCCTATCTCGCCGATGTCGTGCGGTCGCGTCAGGCGCGGCGAGCTCGATGCGGCGCTGGTGTATCGCAAGAACCTGCGCAAGGACGCCGAGGACTACACCGCGACCACGCCGCCCCATGTGGTCGCAGCGCGCAAATCAACGCAGCCGCCGCAGCGGCTGGTGAGCTACGTCATGACCACCGCGCGGTCCCGAACCGATCGACAACGTGCAGCACCCGTTCGATCGCGAACACTATGTCCTGAAACAGGTCAAGCCGGTGGCTGAGCCGGTGCTGGAGACGCTGGGACTCGATTTCGAGCGCGTGATCGGCGACAGCCGGCAAATTGACCTGTATTCGCCGACCAGCAGCGCAATTTAATTGACCCGGGGCAGCTTTACCGGCGCTGGAAGCGCTAAAATATGCTCGGCTTCCGGAGCAAGCCACCCGGTCGGAGTGTTCTTTTTGCCAATCCCCACGCTCCACTTTATTCGTCAGCAAATACTTATTTATATAGTCAAAAACCCTTAGTTGTACTTAGTTATCAGGGCTCCTATAGTCCCCCGCCATAACGATTCACCAGACACCAAACGAACGCTGAGACAAAGGAGCATTCATGGACCAGTCCAACCGTTACGCCGACCTCAGCCTGCGCGAGGAAGAACTGATCAAGCGGCGGCGGGCACATCCTCGTCGCCTACAAGATGAAGCCCAAGGCGGGCCTCGGCTACCTGGAAGCCGCCGCGCACTTTGCGGCCGAATCCTCGACCGGCACCAACGTCGAGGTCTCGACGACGGACGAATTCACCAAGGGCGTCGATGCGCTCGTGTACCTGATCGACGAGGCCACCGAGGAGATGCGGATCGCCTATCCGATCGATCTGTTCGATCGCAATATCATCGACGGCCGCATGATGATCGTCTCCTTCCTGACGCTGGCGATCGGCAACAACCAGGGCATGGGCGACATCCAGCACGCGAAGATGTACGACTTTTACGTGCCGCCGCGCGCGATCCAGCTGTTCGACGGGCCGAGCAAGGACATCTCCGACCTCTGGCGCATCCTCGGCCGCCCGGTGCAAGGACGGCGGCTATATTGCCGGCACGATCATCAAACCCAAGCTGGGCCTGCGGCCCGAGCCGTTTGCCGACGGCGGCTTACCAGTTCTGGCTGGGCGGCGATTTCATCAAGAACGATGAACCGCAGGGCAACCAAGTCTTCTCGCCGATGAAGAAGACCATCCCGCTGGTCTACGACGCGATGAAGCGCGCGATGGACGAGACCGGCGAGGCCAAGATTCTTCTCGGCCAACATCACCGCCGACGACCACTACGAGATGTTGGCGCGCGGCGAATTCATCCTCTCGACGTTCGGCCCCGACGCCGACAAGGTCGCATTCCTCGTCGACGGCTATGTCGGCGGCCCCGGCATGGTCACGACGGCGCGCGCGCCAGTTCCCCGATCAGTACCTGCATTATCACCGTGCCGGCCACGGCGCGGTCACCTCGCCGAGCGCGAAGCGCGGCTACACGGCCTACGTGCTCGCCAAGATGAGCCGCCTGCAAGGCGCCTCCGGCATCCACGTCGGCACGATGGGCTTACGGCAAGATGGAAGGCGAGAAGGACGATCGCGCGATCGCCTACATCATCGAGCGCGACAGCTATACCGGCCCCGCCTACCACCAGGAATGGCTGGGCATGAAGCCGACCACGCCGATCATCTCCGGCGGCATGAATGCGCTGCGCCTGCCCGGCTTCTTCGAGAACCTGGGCCACGGCAACGTCATCAACACCGCCGGCGGCGGCGCGTACGGCCACATCGACTCGCCGGCAGCGGGCGCGAAGTCGCTGCGCCAGGCATATGAGTGCTGGAAGGCCAAGGCCGACCCGATCGAATGGGCCAAGGAGCATCGCGAATTCGCGCGCGCCTTCGATTCGTTCCCGAAGGACGCCGACAGCTTGTTCCCGGGCTGGCGCGACAAGCTGGCGGGCTCGCACCGCTGATGAGCGCGCTCGGCGACTGGCGCATCACGGCCGAGCCGTACTACGCGCCGCAGGGTGACGAAGTCGCCCTGTTCGAGGCCGCGTACGCCGCGCGCCTGCCGGTCATGGTCAAGGGACCCACCGGCTGCGGCAAGTCGCGCTTCATCGAGTACATGGCCTGGAAGCTGGGACGGCCGCTGGTCACGGTCGCCTGCAATGAGGACATGACCGCTGCCGATCTGGTCGGGCGGTTCCTGCTCGAGCCCGGCGGTACGCGCTGGCAGGACGGGCCGCTCACGCTCGGCGGCGCGTCACGGGGCGATCTGCTACCTCGATGAGATCGTCGAGGCGCGCCAGGACACGACCGTCGTCATCCATCCGCTCACCGACTACCGGCGCACGCTGCCGCTCGACAAGAAGGGCGAACTCGTGCGCGCGCATCCCGGACTTCCAGCTGGTCATCTCCTACAACCCCGGCTACCAGAGTCTGATGAAGGATCTGAAGACCTCGACCCGGCAGCGCTTCACGGCACTCGACTTCGATTACCCGACCGCCGAGCTCGAAGCCGAGATCGTCGTGCGGGAGACCGGCATCGCCGGCGCCCAGGCCGGTGCACTGGTACAAGTGGCGGCGGCCGCGCGCCGGCTCAAGGGCCACGGTCTCGACGAAGGCATCTCGACCCGCCTCCTGGTCTATGCCGGCAACCTGATACGCCAGGGCATTGACCTGCGCGATGCGTGCCGGATGGCGATGGTGCGCCCGATCACCGACGATGCCGACATCCGCGAGACGCTCTACAACACCATCGACGCCGTGGTGGCGTGAAGCCCGGAGAGCCGCGATGTGAGTGTGCCCCCCACACCCTTCGCGACGTACGGCACGAAGCCGGGCGTCGGTGCGCACCGAACGTCCGCCCCTGCGCCACCAGGCATTGCGCGACCGCCTCGATTGCCGCTTCGACGCCGTTGACGACGTCTTCGATGAATGCCTCGACGAGGCACAGCGAAAACTGAGTGCGCGCGGGCTCGATGCCTATCTCGCGCAGGCGCGCACGCTGGGCAAGCTCGGGCGCGGCGTCGAGCCGTTGCTGGTGTTTCTCGAGATCTGGCCGACGGTGGCTGAACTGGCCGGCGAAGCCTCGCTTGCGCCGCTGATCGAGGCGACGCAGGCCTTCCAGAAATCGCCCAATGGCCCGGCCATCGTGCCGCTGCTGCAAAGCCTGGCGGCCGTGGCACGACGGCTGCGCTCGCCGGAATTGATGACGCAGTACCTGGCGCTGACGGTACACCTGATGCGCGAGACCAGCATCTCGATTCACGGCGGCCACGTCACGGACCCCAGCCCCAGCCTGCCGACGTTCCTGCGCCAGGCGCCGGAACTGGTTGGCATGGTGCCGCTCGAGGGGTTGCGGCGCTGGATGGCCGAGGGCATTCGCCTGCATGGAGACCACCCGCAGCGACAGATCGATTTCTTCGGGCTGGCCACGCCCGACAGCCGCGCGCTGCTGCAACGCGAGCGGCACGGCACGCTGCTGGTCGATGCCGAGCGGCGCCTGGACCTGACGTTGCGGTGCCTGTGGAACGAGCATGAGGCCCTGATTCCGTACCCGGTGAACGCGCCGCAGGACGAGCATGACCGCGATGATTGCGCTGCCGTACGCCGAAGCCGACGGATTCCGGCTTCCCGAGGTGCTCGACGACTGGCCGGGCACGCGCCCGGGAAGCACTGTCAGCGGGCTGGCGCGCTATCGCGCGATCCTTGCGCACCTGTCGGCGCACCGGCGCTGGAGCCGGCCCCTGGTGGCCGACAACCTGAGTCCGCCTCAGCGCCTGGCGGTGGAGTTCTTCGAGGACTCCCGCGTCGACTGCCTGGCGCTGCGCTGCTATCCGGGATTGCGTGCCACCCTGCTGGCGCTGCACCCCGTACCGGCGGAAGACGCCTGCGATGCCGCGCGCGAATCCTGCCTGCGCCACCGACTCGCATGCCTTTCCCGCGCGCTGCTCGATGAGTCGCACGGCTATCGCGACCCGGTATTGCTGGAGTTCCGCGCACGCTTTCAGGAGCTGCTGGCGGCCGGCGACTCATCCACGCAGGACATGCTGGCGCTTGCGCTCCAGTGGACCGCACGCACGCGACGCCAGAGCGACCAGCAGGCCACGATGCGTTTCATCGACACGGTCGTGAACTACCGCGACGACAACCGCCACCTGTGGATCTACATCGAGGCCGGCGACGAGGAGGAGGCTTTCGACCAGCGACCCTCGACCAGCAGGATCGAAGAGGCGACGATGCCGCCGCGCCACTACCCGGAGTGGGACGAGACCACGCGCGCCTTTCGCCCCGACTGGGTCAGCGTCTACGACACCCTGCAGAGCTCGGGTGACCCCGCGGACATCGATGCCCTGCTCTCCCGGCACGCGCCGGTAGCCAGGCACCTGAAGCGCCTGCTCGACCTGCTCAAGCCGCAGGACCGGGCGCGGTTGCGCTACCAGGAGGAAGGCACGGAGCTCGATCTCGACGTGGCCGTGCGCGCGATCTCGGACTGGCGCGCCGGCGCGCAGCCGGATCCGCGCATCCACATGAGTACGCGCACCGACGGACGCGACATCGCCGTGCTGCTGCTCATCGATCTTTCAGCCTCGGTCAACGATGCGGTCGCCGGAACCGAGGATACGGTTCTCGGCGTCAGCCGCGCCGCGGCGGCACTGCTGGCCTGGGCGGTCAGCCAGCTCGGCGATCAGCTGGCCATTGCGGGCTTTCATTCCAATACCCGCCACGAGGTGCGCTATATCCACATCAAGGGCTTTGCCGAAGCCTGGGACGACGCGCCGAAGGCGCGCCTGGCGGCAACGGCGGGCGCGTATTCGACCCGCATGGGCGCGGCCCTGCGCCACGCCGGTCACCTGATGTCCGGGCGCCAGGCCGACAAGAAGCTGCTGCTCGTGCTGACCGACGGGCAGCCGGCCGACGTCGACGTCAGCGACCCCGCGCATCTGCCCGCCGACGCCGCGCAGGCGGTGCGCGAGCTCGATGCGATGGGCCTGCACACGCACTGCATCAGTCTCGATGCCAGGGCCGACGAGTACGTGGGGCGCATCTTCGGCACTCGCTGGACCGTGATCGACCACGTCGAGCAGTTGCCGCGCCGCCTGCCCGAACTGTTCCTGTCGCTGACCCGATGACGCACGCAGCTCTAAGGTTCGGCAGCTCGCTGCGGCAGCCATTGCCGGACCAGCTCGACGAGGAAGGCTTCGCCATGCTCGAGGATGAAATAGCGCAGCGCCTCGGCCGCCGGCGACAGCATCTTCGACTGCATGCGCACGATGTTCCATGTGCGGACGACCGGGGCGCCTTCCAGCCGTACGATCTCGAGCAGTCCGGCACGCAACTCCAGCGCGAGCGTGTGCAGGGACAGGAACCCCAGGCCCATGCCGGCCATCACGGCCTGCTTGATGGTCTCGTTGTTGGGCATTTCCATCGCGATGCGCGGCTGCAGGCGATGGTCCTGGAAAAAGCGATCCATCAGCGCGCGCGTGCCCGACGCCGGCTCGCGCACGATCAGCGGCCAGCCGGCCAGCGCCGAGACCGGCGGTCGGTCCTGGCCGAGGATCGGATGACCCGGCGATGCGACGAAGACATGCGGGTGCGCGGCGAAGGGCTCCGCGCACATGGCCATCTCCTTCGGCGGCCGTCCCATGATCGCGAGTCCACCTCGCCATGCTGCAACAGCGTCACCAAGATCCTCGCGGTTCGACGCCGACACGCAGGCGCAGTTCCACCCCGGGATGTTCCTCGCGGAAACGCGTCAGCAGGCTGCGGCACGAAATACTGCGCCGTATTGACCAGGCCCACGTTCAGCACGCCGGATTCGAGCCTTGCGGAAATGCGCCATCTCGTCGTCGGCATCTTTCAGCGCCACGAGCAGCGGCGCGCATGCACGAGGAAATACTCACCCGCCGTGGACAGCGAGACCGTGCGTCCGTGGCGATCGAACAGTCGCAGGCCGACCTGCGATTCGATCTCCTTGATCTGCATCGACACCGCGGGCGGCGTGAGGTGCAGCGCTGCGGCCGCACGTGCCATACTGTTGTGCTTGGCCACCGCAACGAAAACCTGGAGCTGCCGGAACGTGATATGCGTACGTCAGGGTTTCCTTAAGTCAGACTAAAGAAAATCTGACTTTTACTGAATCAACACTTACCCTACATTCACACCCGGCTGTCGTCAACGCCCAGAAGCACCCATGGAGACCCAAGTGAAGCCCCCGACCCTGCGAGCACTGATCTTCGATGTCGACGGCACCCTTGCCGACACCGAGAGCGTGCACCGGGCGGCATTCAACGCGGCCTTTGCCGGGGCCGGACTCGACTGGCATTGGGACGAGCCGCTCTACGGCCGCCTGCTGGAGGTCTCCGGCGGAAAGGAACGCCTGACGCATTATTGGCGGGATGTGCGCGGCGGCGCGCCGGCGCCGGACGCCGCCACGCTGACGGACACGGTACAGCGGCTGCATGAGCTGAAGACTGCGCAATACACGCGCCTGGTCGCGAACGGCGCGCTGCAGCTGCGCCCCGGCGTGCGGCAGCTGATCGATGCGGCGAGCAAGGCCGGATTGCGGCTCGCCATCGCGACGACCACTTCTCCGGCCAACATCGAGGCGCTGCTGCGCTCAACGCTCGGAGCGGACTGGCAAGTCCGGTTCGAGGTCATCGAGGACGCCGCGACCGCCCCGCATAAAAAGCCGCATCCGCAGGTCTACCTGCAGGCGCTGCAGCGGCTCGGCCTCGAGGCCTGCGAATGCCTGGCCTTCGAGGATTCGGCGAACGGCCTGCAGGCCGCCACGCGTGCCGGCATCGTGACCATCGTGACGCCCAACGCCTTTACCGCGCACCAGGATTTCACCGCGGCGCTGCGCGTACTGCCGGACCTTCGCGGCGTAACCATGCCTGACCTGCGGGCATGGCATGCGGCGGCCGCACATACCCCGGCCGTGCCTGAAAACCGCATTGCCTGCCATTCCTAAGAATCGGAACGACACCCGGAAGCCCATCATGCCGCAAACTCACCGAATCACCCTGACACATTACCTGATTGAACAGCGCAAGCGCTTTCCGGACGCCAGCGGCAACTTCAACGCGCTGATCCTCGACGTGGCGCTCGCCTGCAAGGTGATTGCCCGCGCCGTCGCCTACGGGGATCTGGGCGCCGGGGCCGGCAAGAAAGGCGGCGACGTCAACGTGCAGGGTGAAACCCAGAAGGCGCTGGACGTCATCAGCAACCAGGTGTTCATCAACACGAACGAGTCGGGCGGCTATTGCGCCGGCATCGCCTCGGAGGAAATGGACGCGCCGTACCAGATTCCGCCGCACCACAAGCGCGGCAAGTACCTGCTGGTGTTCGATCCGCTGGACGGCTCCAGCAACATCGACGTCAACGTCTCGGTCGGCAGCATCTTCAGCGTGCTGCGCGCGCCGCAGGTCGTGATCGACAGCGGGCGCGACGTGACCGATGCCGATTTCCTGCAGCCGGGCACCGCCCAGGTGGCGTCCGGCTACGCACTCTATGGACCGACGACGATGCTGGTGCTGACGGTCGGCAACGGCGTCGCCGGCTTCACGCTCGATCCGGGCCTCGGCGAATTCATGCTGACCCATCCGAACGTCCAGGTCCCGGCCGATACGCATGAATTCGCGATCAACGCCTCCAACGCGCGCTTCTGGGAGGCGCCGGTCAAGCGCTACGTCGACGAATGCCTGGCCGGCAAGACCGGGCCCCGCGGCAAGGATTTCAACATGCGCTGGATCGCATCGATGGTGGCCGAGGCGCACCGGATCCTGATGCGCGGCGGCGTCTTCATGTACCCGCGCGACACGAAGGATCCGTCCAAGCCGGGCCGCCTGCGCCTGCTTTACGAGGCCAATCCGATCGGATTCATCATGGAGCAGGCCGGCGGCAGGGCCAGCACCGGCCGGGCTCCGGTGCTCGGCGTGCAGCCCACCGCGCTGCACCAGCGCATAGCGCTGGTGTTCGGCTCGAAAAACGAGGTCGAGCGGATAGAACGCTACCACGCTGAACCGACCAAGGTCGAATTCGACAGCCCGTTGTTCAATTCACGCAGCAGCCTGTTCCGCAACTGAGAATTACTTTTCACGAGGACGAATCATGTCTGAACGCCACCCCATCATCGCCATCACCGGCTCCTCCGGTGCCGGAACGACCTCGGTCACGCGCACATTCCAGAACATCTTCCGCCGCGAAGGTGTCAATGCCGCCGTCATCGAGGGCGACAGCTTTCATCGCTACGACCGCAATGAGATGAAGCTGCGCCAGGCCGAGGCGGAACGCGCCGGCAACAAGAACTTCAGCCACTTCAGCGCCGAGAACAACCTGTTCGGCGACCTCGAGGCGCTGTTTCGCGACTACGCGGCCACCGGCGTCGGGCGCAGCCGCAAGTACCTGCACGACGACAAGGAGGCGGCGCCCTACAAGCAGCCCCCCGGCACCTTTACGCCCTGGGAGGACATACCCCAGGGTACCGACCTGATGTTCTACGAGGGACTGCATGGCGCGGTGGTGACGCCGGAAGTGAACGTCGCCCGGCATCCCGACCTGCTGATCGGCGTCGTGCCCGTCGTCAACCTGGAATGGATCCAGAAGCTCTATCGCGACAAGACGCAGCGCGGCTACAGCACCGAAGCGGTGACCGACACGATCCTGCGGCGCATGCCGGACTACGTGAACTACATCGTCCCGCAGTTCGCGCACACCCACGTCAATTTCCAGCGCGTGCCGATGGTCGACACGTCCAATCCGTTCATCGCCCGCGACATACCGTCGGCCGACGAGAGCATGGTCGTGATCCGCTTCGCGAATCCGAAGGGCATCGACTTTCCGTATCTGCTGAACATGATCCACGACTCGTACATGTCACGCGCGAACACGGTGGTCGTGCCGGGCGGCAAGATGGAACTCGCGATGCAGCTGATCTTCACGCCCTACGTCTGGCGCATGATGGAGCGGCGCAAGGCCGCGCTCGGCCTGCTCTGACGCAGGGCCGGCGCGGCGTTCAACTCACGCCTTCGGCGCCTGGCAGGTGCGTATGCCGAGCAGCGTATAGGCCGGGCAGAAGCGGAACAGGCCGGTCGCGAGGGGTATCACACCAAGATAACCCCACCACCCGACGATACCGAGGGCGGCGAGCGCGATCAGCGCGAGTCCGGCGATTATCCGCAGGAAGCGATCAAGGGTTCCGACGTTTGCATTCATGGCAGGTCTCCTGATTAACGCCGCAAGCATGCGCGTCGGACGCCGCGGTGTATGTGACTTTGGTTACACGCAGCTACAGGGCTGCCGCATGGCCGGCGGCGATGGACCGCAGTGCAGGCGCATCGAGGATCTCGATGCGCTCACGGCCGAGCCTGACCACGCCGGCGGCCTCGAAGCGATTCAGCAGGCGCGTGATGATCTCGCGCACGGTCCCGAGCTCATCAGCCAGTCCCTGGTGCGTGGTCCGTATGCATAGGCCGTGTCCCAGCAGATAGTCGGCCAGCCGCCGGTCCAGGCGCTGGAACGCGACCGCATCGACGACGGCCATCAGGTCGGCCAGCCGGTCCGCGAACGCGGCAAAGACGAACTGACGGAATGGCCGGTGACCGTTCCAGAGGTCAAACAAGGCCGGCGACAGCATCGCGAGGCGCGTGTCCCGCACCGCGGTACCCTGGGCATTCAAGGGCCGGTCCGACAGCAACCCGGCCGCCGACACGATGCAGACTTCGCCCGGACTGACGCGGTAGAGCTCGAGACTGCGTCCGTCGCCGGAGCCGCGCGCGACGCGAACTTCTCCGCTCAGGACGAGCGGGAATCCGGCGCTCGGCATCCCGGCCTCGAACAGCCGGGTACCGGATGGAACTTCGTGAAGCCGGATGTCGCGGCCAAAATCAAGCGCCAGCTGCCCCGCCGGCATGCCGGTCAGGCTCGGATACCGGGCGCGCAACTCCTCGAGCAATGTGTCGGTCGCCGGCATGCAGGCTTCCAAAAAAAAGCCCCGGAGCCGTCAGCACTCCGGGGCAGGTCAGGGAGACAGTTGAAGACGAGGCAGCCTGCCGTTTACCGGCTGCCGAACCGGTAGCCGATACCGATGCCGAACAGCAGCGGATTGATCCGGACCTGTGAGATCTTGCTGCCGCCAAGATAGACATCGGAGCTCAGTTCCGCCCACTTCAGGTCCGCATTGAAGTACCAGTGATCGGCGAGCTTATAGTCAAAGCCCACCTGGGCAGCCGGCCCGAAGCTGGTCGTGCTCAAGGCAAGCGGACCGACCGTGGGTACGTTCAGGTTGGCATCGAATATCAGCGTCGCGTTCACGCCGAGCCCGACGTACGGCTGGAAGACTGAATTCGGCAGGAAATCGTACTTGACCGTCAGGATGGGCGGCAGGTGCTTGAACGTACCGATATTCGTCGGCCCGCCGAGCGCGCTCTTCTCGACCGTCACCGTCTGTGTCTGCGGGTACGTGAGGATCAACTCCGTCGACCAGTTCGGGGTGAAGTAGTACTCAAAGTCGATATCCGGCAGGACCTTGCTGTTGATGTGAATCGCATCGGACGGGACGGCAATCGCCGGTATCGCGTCTGAATTGTTCGCCGGATCCAGGTATACGGCGCGCAGGCGCACTTCCCATGGGCCATCGTCGGCTCGCGCGGCGACCGACGCCAGCATGCCAGCCATTCCGACCGCAACTGCTGCAACCTTCCAGACATTATTCATATGAACTCCCGTAAATCGACGATGACACCAAGGAAAGATTGTAGGGATGGCTGATCGAATGCTCGATCCGTACTTTCCGAAGCACCTACGGGTATTCCCTAGGTGAACGCACGGCCGCGGATCGCGGCCGCGGCAACCGGTCTGGGCTCCGGCGGGCGGCGTTTTTCTTTGCCAGATCCGGGTGTTACATTACGGGCCTGCCTTCGGCGCAAAAACGGTCCTTGAATGAGAATCAAAACACTTCAGCTGTATCAGAGGTCGCTGGACAGCATCATCGTCGCGCTGATGATGATCATGCTGCTGACGCTGCTCGGAGCCGTCGTCGGGCTGCTGTTCGACTTCGTCGGCGCCATCAATGCGGTGCGCCAGGGCATTCCGACCCACTCGCTGTCGCATGGGCTGATCGACAGCGTGGCGCGGGACCTCGTCATCGACGTGCTGTCGGTGTTCGTGCTGATCGAGCTGTTCCGCACCTTCACCGACTACCTGGAATTCCAGCGTATCCGCATCCGCGTGCTG
Source organism: uncultured Gammaproteobacteria bacterium (assembly GCA_963706815.1). GTDB lineage: Bacteria > Pseudomonadota > Gammaproteobacteria > Steroidobacterales > Steroidobacteraceae > Bog-1198. The sequence goes on along the minus strand of CAVPNS010000002.1, from coordinate 35,887 downwards.
GCCGAAGTCGGCATTGCGTTCGTGCTGCGGGACATTTTCATTGGCCTGTACAACCACAGCATCGGGTGGGCCGAAATCCTGTCCCTGACCGCGCTGCTCGCGGTGCTGGTGGCCGCGCGGGTCACATCCGCGATGTGCAAGATCGATGCTGAACGATCCTGACGAAGACCGGTCGGCCCCGGCGCCGGCCGCGCAAAGCCCGTCGCGGGCGGCCGAAATCGGTCAATGGATCACTGCCTATGTTCACCTGCTCGGGCTGCGCGGCCGGGGGCTCGGGCTGATCCTCGGCCTGCTGGCCGTCGCCTGGGTCAGTGCCGGCATCTACAAGGTGCAGCCGGACGAGCAGGGTGTGGTCCTGCGCTTCGGCCGATGGGTCGAAACCACCAGTTCCGGGCTGCACTACCATTGGCCTTACCCGTTCGAGACGGTGCTGCTGCCGAAGGTAACGCAGGTCAACCAGCTGCAACTCGGCACTGCCCGTCTTGCCGCGGCCAGCGTGACCAACGCGGACACCTCGCACGAACGGCAGATGCTGACCGGCGACGAGAATATCGTGGAGGCCGACTGCGCCGTGTCCTGGCGCATCAAGGATGCCGGCAAGTTCCTGTTCAGGGTCAGCCATCCGGAGGCAGCGCTCAAGGTCGTCGCGGAGAGCTCGCTGCGCGAGATCATCAGCCGCACGCCGATCCAGGCGGCGATGTCCGACAAGCGCCAGCAGGTCGCCGAGCAGACCCGGGAACTGCTGCAATCGCTGCTCGACAAGGCGGACTCGGGAATCCTGGTCACGCAGGTCCAGCTGCAGCGGGTCGACCCGCCGAGTGTCGTCATCGATGCGTTCAACGACGTGCAGCGCGCACGGGCCGACCAGGAACGCACCCGCAACGAGGCGGAAGCCTATGCCAACGACATCCTGCCACGGGCGCGCGGCGAGGCATCGCACATTGCCGAGGAATCGGAGGCCTATCGATCGCAGGTCATCGACCTGGCCCAGGGCGATGCCAAGAGCTTCCAGCTGATCTATGCGAGCTATGCCCAGAACCGGGACGTCACGGCATGGCGGATGTACCTCGAAAGCGTCGATGAGATGCTGAAGAAAGCCACCAAGGTCATCATCGATACGTCGGGCAAGGGCGTCACCGGCATCGTTCCGTACCTGCCGCTGGCGGAAAAGGACCACCCCGGCGATGCCGGCAGGGAGCCCGCAAAATGAGCGCGAAGGTCCGCGTGGGAGTTGTCGTCGGCGGGTTGGTCCTGCTGTGGCTGATGTCAGCGACGCTGTACACCGTCAGCGAAGTGCAGCAGGCGCTGATCGTGCGGCTCGGAGCGCCGATCGGCGTCGTCAACGAACCGGGGTTGAAATTCAAGCTGCCGCTGATCGACACGGCGATTTTCTATGAACGTCGCCTGCTGACGATGGAACCCTCCGTCGAGCAGGTCATCCTCGGCGACCAGAAGCGCATCGAGGTGCAGACCTACACCCGCTATCGCATCGCCGACCCGCTGCGCTTCTATACCGCGGTGCGCACGGTGGAACTGGCGGAGCCGCAGCTCGCCCAGCTGGTCAGCTCATCGCTGCGCCGCGAGCTCGGCCAGGTGGCGCTGCCCTCGCTGCTGTCGGAGAAGCGCACGCACATCGTCGAGATCATCCAGAAGGAAGTGGCTGACAAGGCCAAAGACGTCGGTATCGAGGTCGTCGAAGTCCGCTTCCACCGCGCCGACCTGCCGCTCGAGACCAGCCAGGCCATTTATGACCGGATGACCTCGGAACGGCAGCGCGAGGCCAAGGAGCTGCGGGCACAGGGCTTCGAATGGGCGCAGGAGATCCAGGCCAAGGCCGATCGGGAGCGCACCGTGATCCTGTCGGAGGCGCAGCGCGAGGCCAAGATCACGCACGGCGCCGCCGATGCCGAGGCCAACCAGATCCTCTCCAGCGCCTTCGGCAAGGATCCCGAGTTCTACAAGCTGTACCGGTCCCTGCAGACCTACCGGCAGGCCCTGGCGAATTCCGGTCCGACGCTCGTGCTGTCGCCGGACACTGATTTTCTGCGTGTCTTCAAGGCCGGCCCGGGCGCTTTGACGCGGCATTGAGGGCCGAATTGACGCGCAGGCAGTTCAACTGGCAGCAGGTACTGCTCGCGTTCGGCCCCGGCCTCGTGGTCATGCTGGCCGATACGGAGGTTGGCAGCGTGATTACGGCGGCGCAAAGCGGGGCGAAATGGGGCTACCGGCTGTTGCTGCTGCAGTTACTGATCGTCCCGCTGCTCTACACGGTGCAGGAGCTGGCGGCACGCCTCGCGCTGGGCACGGGCATGGGCTACGGCGAACTGATCCAGCAGAACTTCAGCCGCGGCATGACCTTCGTGTCGATCGCGGCGCTGGCGGTCAGCTGCTTCGGCACGCTGGTTACGCAAATGGTGGGCCTGGCAGGCATCGCGCAGATCTATGGCGTCCCGGTCGGCATGTCGATCACCGTGCTGATTGCCGCCATCCTGCTGATGGTGGGGCTGGGGGCGCACCGCTCCGTGGAGCGCATGGTGATTGCGTTCGGGCTGTTCGAGCTCGGCTTCCTGATCATGGCGTGGAAATCCCATCCGGACCTCGGCAGGCTCGCGGCCGGACTGCGCGAAATGCCGCTCGGCGATCACGACTATCTGTATCTGCTCGCGGCCAACCTGGGCACCAGCGTGATGCCGTGGGCAATTTTCTACCAGCAGTCGGCGCTGGTCGACAAAGGCCTCGGAGTCCGGCATCTGAAGTTCGCGCGCGTGGACATCCTGATCGGCGCGATCCTGTGCCAGGCCGTGACCGCCGCAGTCCTGATCGCCGCCGCGACAACGTTCGGCCAGAGCCGGCATCCGGTGCAGCTCGAGAACGTACCGCAGATCGCCACGGCCTTCAGCGCCACGCTGGGCCCCATCATCGGCCGGCTGATCTTTGTCGTCGGACTGGGCGGCGGCGCGCTGGTGGCCACCATCACCGTGTGCCTGACGGCCGCGTGGGCCCTCGGCGAGGTGGCGGGATTCCACCACTCGCTGGAACATCATCCGCTGCAGGCCCCGTGGTTCTATGCCGCCTTTGCGCTGATGCTGCTCGCCGGCGGCGCCCTGGTCGCCTCGGGCGCCAACCTGATCCGGCTGTCGATTGCGATGGGCGTGCTCAACGCGCTGCTGCTGCCCATAGCGCTCGGCTTCCTGTTCCAGCTGGCGCGCACGAAGCTGCCGGAACGCATGCGCCTCAAGGGCGCCTACGCCGCGGTGGTCGGCGCGATTTTTTTCTGCGCCGCCGCGACGGCCGTTTATGCCGCGCTGGCCGGCATCGCCGGATGATTCCGATGAAAGGCTGCCATCATGGGCTTTGACGGCTTCTTCCATTACCTGAACCTGATACTCCAGGTGTTCGTCGTCAACCTGCTGCTCAGCGGCGATAACGCCGTCGTGATCGCGCTGGCCTGCCGCTCGTTGCCGCCCGAACTGACGCGGCGCGCGATGCTGATCGGCATCGAAGGCGCCATCGCGATGCGCATCCTGCTGACGGTGGTCGCCAGTGCACTGATGCGCATTCCGATGCTGAAGCTGGCTGGCGGCGTGGCGCTGGTTGTCATCGCCATCAAGCTGACCATCGAAAGACGCGAAGGCGCCGCGCCGGCCCGGGCCCGGCCCGGCAGTGCCACGGACCTGTGGTCGGCCGTCGGCACGATATTTGTTGCCGACCTGGTCATGAGCGTCGACAACGTGGTCGCGCTGGCCGCGGTCGCGCAGGGCAGCATCGTGATCCTCAGCATCGGATTGCTGATGTGCGTGCCGTTGCTGCTGTACGGCAGCCTGTTCGTGAACGCGCTGCTGAAGCGCTATCCGCTCCTGAGGCGGGGCGGCGGCGCCTTGCTCGGCTGGCTGGCCGGCGATATCGCCATTTCCGACCCGATGATCGCGGATTGGGTCAATCAGCAATCGCCGGCATTGACGCTGGTCGTACCGATCCTGCTCGTCGTGTTCGTGCTGATCGAAAGCCGGATCATGGAGGGCACACAGGCGGCCGCGAGCCAGCTGCGACCCAGGCCCAGGCCGGCGCGGGCGGCTGGCACCGGCGCTGCCCCGGTCGCCCCGGTCGCCCCGGTCGAGCCCGCACCGCCCGAGATCGACCGGAGCGAATCATCGTCGATGCCCGATACCGTGACCATTGAAACCATTGAGCCTGCGGGCGAGGCGCCGGCGCCGCCGCGCAAGCGCATCAGGCCCATGGTCTGGATCATCGCGGCCATTGCACTGGTGCTGCTGTGGATGTTCTTCCGGTTCCTGTCGCTGGACTATGCAACGTCGACTCCGGCCATTCAGTGGTCGGCTCCGACCGGAACGCGCTGAGGCCTGCGCCGCCTGAGTTCCTGCCATTCCCCGCGCCCGGCGCGGAGCGCCGCGCCGGCCAGCATCGATGCCAGGGCGAACCACGTGATCGCATAGACCAGGTGATTGTTCGGCAGCTCGATCACGGTCAGTCCGCCGACCGGCAGGCCACCGGGAACCGGCGACGCATCGGCGTCGAGGAAATAGGGCGCGACCGGGGACAATGAACGCGCCGCGGCGATTGCCGGCACGTCGCGCGAATACCAGCGATCGGCGCCGGGATCGTTGGTGCGCAGGAACCCTCCCCTCAGCTCCGGCATGCGCAGCAGCCCCTCGACGCTGGCAACACCGCTCGCCAGGCCCGCGGCCCGGGTGGCGGAATCGGCGCGCCCGGCCGGAACAAATCCGCGATTGACGAGGACGATGTAGCCGCCGGCCGTGCGCAGCGGCGTCAGCACCCAGTACCCGCCGCCGAGCCGGGTGACCGCCTGCACCAGGGTCTCGCGCTCATTGAGGTATTGCCCGCTGACGCGCACGCGCCGGTAGGTATACGCGCCCGACTGGACCCGCGGCCACTGCGCAGGCCCAGGAGCGTCGATCGGCGCCGCGTGGAGGCGCTGCGTGAGCTGCGCGATCAGCGCGAGCTTCCAGGCGCGCCGCTCGAGCTGCCATATTCCCAGCGCGGTCAGCGCGGCGACGCCCAGCGCGCAAAGCAGCGCGACCAGGACCAGGCTCCGGCGCGAGCGCGCGGCGGGCACGCTCACGGCATCTGGCTCATGTCCGCGGGGCTCATGTTGGCGTTTAGGTGGTAAATGATCCACAGCGACCCGAGCAGCACTATCACGACCAGTATCAGCGTGAATGCCAGCGCCATGATCGACCAGCCGTCCTCGGACCGTGCGTTCATGTGCAGGAAATACACCATGTGGACGGCGATTTGCGTCACCGCCAGGGTCATGATCGCCACTTCGGTCGCCACCCGGCTCTCCAGCACGCCGGACATGACGAGCCAGAATGGTATCGCCGTCAGGATCACCGACAGCACGAACCCGGTCAGGTAGCCCCGCAGCGAACCGTGGCTCTCGCCCAGGGGAGCGTCGCCGTCGCTCATCGCAGCATCCCGTCCAGGTAGACGAACGTGAACACGCCGATCCAGACCACGTCGAGAAAGTGCCAGAACATGCTCAGGCAGGCCAGGCGCCGCACGTTGTCCGCAACCAGGCCGTGGCGGCCGACCTGCAGCATCAGCGTCACCATCCAGACCAGGCCCACGGTCACGTGCAGGCCGTGCGTACTGACGAGCGTGAAGAACGCGGACAGGAAGGCACTGCGCTGCGGGGTCGCGCCGTCGTGGATCATGCGTGAGAACTCGAACAGTTCTATCGAGACGAACGCCAGCCCGAACAGCGCCGTGACCACGAGCCAGCCCTGCGTCGCGCCGACGCGTCCCCGGTAGGCCTGCAGCATCGCAAAGCCGTACGTGATCGACGAGAGCAGCAGCATCGAGGTGTTCAGCGCCACCAGCGGCAGCTCGAACAGGTCCTTCGGGGCCGGGCCGCCGGCGTAGCTGCGCCCGAGGACACCATAGGTCGCGAACAGCGCGGCGAACACCAGGCAGTCGCTCATCAGGTAGATCCAGAAGCCGAGCAGCGTGCTGCCGCCCGCCGCATGCTCGTGCTCGTGCTCGTGCGCCAGGCAGAAGACCGGCGCGTCGGTTGCGGAGTTGGCGTCCGCGGCGCTCATGACGATGCCCTCATGGCTGCACCAGCAGCTGCCGGGTGCGCGCGTCCTCGGTGCGCGCGACGTCCGCGGCGCTGATGTGAAAATCGCGCCGATAATTGAAGCTGTGCACGATCGCCGCCGCGACCACCGCCGCGAGGCCCAGCACCGCCAGCCACCAGATGCGCCAGATGATCGCGAAGCCGAATACGCCGCTGCACGAGGCCAGGACGAAGCCCGCCCCGGTGTTGCGCGGCATGTGGATCGCATTGAATCCCGCCACCGGGCGCCGGAACCCGCGCTGCTTCATGTCCCACCACGCATCGGTGTCGTGCGCGACCGGTATGAACGCATAGTTGTAGTCGGGCGGCGGCGAGGACGTGGACCACTCCAGCGTGCGGCCGCCCCAGGGATCGCCGCTGCGGTCGCGCAGCGCGTCGCGGCGCTGGATGCTGACGCAGATCTGGACCAGGAAGGACAATATCCCGAACAGGATCAGCACGGCGCCCACCTCGGCCGCGATGAACCAGACCTGCAGCGCCGGATCCTCGAAATGGCGCAGCCGGCGCGTGACGCCCATCAGTCCCAGCACGTACAGCGGCATGAACGCGGCGTAGAAGCCCACGACCCAGAACCAGAACGACAGCCTGCCCCAGAACTCGTCCAGCCGGAATCCAAAGGCCTTCGGGAACCAGTAGCTGATCGCCGCGAATACGCCGAATACCACGCCGCCGATGATGACGTTGTGGAAATGCGCGACCAGGAACAGGCTGTTGTGCAGCACGAAATCAGCCGGCGGCACGGCCAGCAGCACCCCGGTCATGCCGCCGATCACGAACGTCAGCATGAACGCCAGCGTCCACATCATCGGCAACTCGAAGCGTATGCGCCCGCGGTACAGCGTGAACAGCCAGTTGAACATCTTCGCGCCGGTCGGGATCGAGATGATCATCGTCGTGATGCCGAAGAACGAGTTGACGTTCGCGCCCGAACCCATCGTGAAGAAATGATGCAGCCACACCATGTACGACAGGATCGTGATGACCACGGTCGCGTAGACCATCGACGTGTAGCCAAAGAGGCGCTTGCCGGAAAACGTCGCCGTGACTTCCGAGAACACCCCGAATATCGGCAGGATCAGGATGTAGACCTCCGGGTGGCCCCAGATCCAGATGAGGTTCACGTACATCATCGGATTGCCGCCGAGGTCATTGGTGAAGAAATTGGTGCCGACGTAGCGATCCAGGCTGAGCAGCGCCAGCGTCGCGGTCAGGACCGGAAACGCCGTGACGATCAGGATATTGGTGCACAGCGCGGTCCACGTGAACACCGGCATCCGCATCATCGTCATGCCCGGCGCGCGCAGCTTGACGATGGTGGCGATCAGGTTGACGCCGGACAGCAGCGTTCCGACCCCGGCGATCTGCAGGGCCCAGATGTAGTAGTCGACGCCGACGTCGGGACTGTAGGCAATGCCGGACAGCGGCGGATAGGCGAGCCAGCCAGTATGGGAGAACTCGCCGACGAACAGCGATGCCATCACCAGCAGCGCGCCCATGACGGTCATCCAGAAGCTGAAATTATTCAGGAACGGAAAGGCCACGTCGCGCGCCCCGATCTGCAGCGGTACGACGAAATTCATCAGTCCGGTCACGAACGGCATCGCCACGAAAAAGATCATGATCACGCCGTGGGCGGTGAAGATCTGGTCGTAGTGATGCGCCGGAAGGAATCCCTGCGCGCTGCCAAACGCGACTGCCTGCTGCATGCGCATCATCAGCGCATCGGCGAAGCCGCGCAGCAGCATGACCAGCCCGAGGATCATGTACATGATGCCGATGCGCTTGTGGTCGATCGTCGTGATCCACTCGCGCCACAGGTAGCCCCACAGGCGAAAATAGCTGACCGCGCCGAGCACCAGCGCGCCGCCGAGCGCCACCACGGCAAAAGTCGCGACCAGGATCGGCTCATGGACCGGAAAGGCCTGCAGCGTCAGACGTCCGAAGATCGCGCTCATCGGTGTTGCGCCCCGGGACAGCGGCTGCCCGCCGCCGCGCAACGGTTCAGAATGGCGCTGTATAGGTCCGGATCCACGCTGGCAAAGCCCCGGACGGGCTCCTTCTCGCTGGGCTGTTCGAGCCTGGCGTAAATGCCGCGCCCGAGCGCGCCGCCGCCGGCCCGCACCCGTGCGAGCCAGCGCTCGAAGTCCGCCGTCGCCAGGGCGTGGAACACGAAGCGCATGTCCGAGAACCCGGCACCACTGTAGTTGGCCGAGAAGCCCTGGTAATCGCCCACCTCGTTGGCGACGGCGTGCAGCCTCGTTTCCATGCCCGGCATGGCATAGATCTGGCCGGCGAGCGCGGGAATGAACAGCGAATTCATGACCGAGGATGAGGTGATGCGAAATTCGATCGGCCGGTCGAGCGGCGCCGCGACCTCGTTGACGGTGGCTATGCCGTATTGCGGGTAGATGAACAGCCACTTCCAGTCGAGCGCGACGACGTCGACCTGCAGCGGCGCCGCGGCATGCGCCATGGATTCGCCCGGCCTGATCCGGCCGAGGGCCCGATACGGGTCGAGCAGGTGCGTACCGACCCAGGTGAGGCCGCCGAGGCCGATGATGATCAGCAGGGGCGCCGCCCAGATCAGCAGCTCGAGGTGTATCGAATGGTCCCAGTCCGGTTCGTAGCGGGCCGCGGGGTTGGACTGCCGATACCGCCACGCGAACAGGACCGTCATGACCATGACCGGAACGATCACGATCAGCATCAGCGCCGTCGAATAGACCAGCAGATCGCTTTGCTGCTGACCGACGTCGCCGGATGGATTCAGGATCACCGTATGGCAAGCGCTGAGCATGGCAACGGACGGCAATACGGCAATGAAGCGAAAACGGCTCAATACGTCTCCAATCGGCGGGCGATGGTCCTGCGCGGCAGGGAATCCCTTGCCCTGCCCCGCCAAATCCCTACAATGCGCCCAGAGAGCTCGCGCAGCGGCGCCAGCGCGGCGCATTTTACCGCAGCCAATGTGTAAATGGATATCATGAGCGTTCAGGAACCGGCATTCCGGCCGGCAAGGCCAGGTACTGAGGCGAACGACCGGCACGGCAGCCGCAGGGAACCGACCGCCGGCGAGATCGCCGTTGGCGTCATCATCGGCCGCACCTCGGAATACTTCGATTTTTTCGTCTATGCGATCGCCTCGGTGATGGTCTTTCCGAAGCTCGTGTTTCCGTATGTCGATGCGCTGACGGGCACGCTGCTGTCGTTCGCGATCTTCGCCGTCGCCTTCCTCGCCCGCCCCGCAGGCACCGTGATCTTCATTGCCGTTGACCGCACGTATGGGCGCGGGGTCAAGCTGATGATCGCACTGCTCCTGCTCGGTGTCTCCACGGTGGCGGTCGCGTTCCTGCCGGGCTACGACCAGATTGGCTCCTTCTCGGCGCTGCTGCTGATCGTGTTCCGGCTGGGCCAGGGGCTGGCCCTGGGCGGCGAGTGGGATGGACTCGCCTCGCTGCTGGCGCTCAATGCTCCCGAGGGGCGCCGCGGCTGGTACGCGATGATCCCGCAGCTCGGGGCACCGCTCGGCCTCATCGTCGCGAGCGCGCTGTTTGCATTCTTCGTGAACAAGCTGCCGGCCGCGGATTTTCTCGACTGGGGCTGGCGCTATCCGTTCTTCGTCGCGTTCGCGATCAACGTCGTCGCGCTGTTCGCGAGGCTGCGGCTGGTCGAGACACCCGAGTTCGCGCAACAGTTCGAGGCCGCGGCGCTGCGTCCGTCGAGCGTGCGCGAGACGCTGCGCAGCGAAGGGCGCACCATCGTGCTCGGCGCATTCGCGCCGCTCGCGAGCTTCGCGCTGTTCCACACCGTCACCGTGTTCCCGCTTTCCTGGGTATTCCTGAATACGCACGAGGCGCCGGCGCGCTTCCTGATCATCGAGATGCTCGGCGCCGTGGTCGGCGTGATGGCCATCATCGCCTCCGGCCTCATAGCCGACCGGCTGGGCCGCCGCCTGATGCTGTCCGTCACCGCCGGCGCGATTGCCGCCTTCAGCGGCTTCGCACCGCAACTGCTGAACGGGGGCGATGTCGGCGAGGGGATATTCATGTTCCTCGGCTTCATCCTGCTGGGGCTCTCGTTCGGCCAGTCCTCGGGTGCGGTCGCGTCCAGCTTCCCGATTGCGCACCGCTACACGGGATCCGCGCTGACCACCGATTTCGCGTGGCTGTTCGGCGCCGGCTTCGCACCGTTCGTGGCGCTGTTTCTCGCGAGTCGGTTTGGACTGATGGCCGCCGGCGCCTACCTGCTGTCCGGCGCCATCTGCACGCTGGTCGCGATCGCGCTGAGCCCGCCGAACGACTAGGGATGGCTAACGGATCAGGTCCCGATAGGCGTGCCAGGTCGCATGCCCCAGGATCGGGCTGACGATCAGCAGGCCGCACAGCAGCGGCGCATAGCCGATGACGGTCAGCACGAGGATCAGCGCACTCCACAGGATCATGGCCGGAATGTTGCGAAACGCCGCCCTGATGCTCGCCCACATGGCCTGGCCGGCCGAGGCCTGCTGATCGATGATGAGCGGCACGCTGACGACGGACAACATGAACACGACGGCCGCCAGGCCGCCGCCAACGGCAACGTAAGCCAGCACCTGCGAACGGTTCATCGAGTCGATGAAGCCTCGGTACAGCGTCTCCTGCACGTCGGGGGCCGCGATATGAAACACCTGGCTCAGCATGACCGCGGAAACGGCGAACCACACGGCGGCGCACAGCGCCAGCAGGCCGCCGAACAGGAACAGGGCGCGGTGGTTGCGGGCAAACCCCTCCATTGAATCATCGAAGTCCGCCCGCTGCCCCAGGCCGTAGCGCCGCGACATCTCGGCGAAACCGGCCGACATCACCGGCGCGACCAGCAGGAACCCGGATATCGCCGCCGCGACATAATAGGGGTGGATCCCGCAGAAGATCAGCAGGGTCCAGCCAAACGCGACGACCAGCGCGCCGTAGCCGAGGCTCGCCAGCCAGTTCCTGCGGGTATCCTGCCAGCCCCGGCTCAGCCAGGTGAGCGGCCGGCCAAAAGGCACGTGAGCGGTCTCGAGATGCAGATTTCGGGCTTCGCCTGAAATTAGCGTGGCGTTCATCGCAATCCCCTGACAGTCGGTATCCATTGATCCCGGGCAGGTGAAGTGTACTACACGCCCACCGGGGCAATCGATCAAGGGTTAAACGCACCAGCGCACGGCGGGCGTGAGCCCGCCGTGCGACCGCACATATTGCTATCGACTAGTGAAGCGATTCCAGGTACGCCGCCACCGCCTTCATCTCGGGTTCCTGCAGTGTCGCGACAATGCCGTTCATCACGACCTGTTCGCGCGATCCGCTGTGGAAGGCCCGCAGCTGCTTGAGCAGGTACGAGGCATGCTGGCCCGCCAGGCGCGGGAACTGGTCGTTGCCGCTGGCGTCATCCTGATGGCAGGCCGCGCAGGGCGCAACCCCGTTCGCCGGCACGCCTTCGGTGTAGACGCTCTTGCCCTTCGCAATCAGCGCCACCTGCGCGGAACCTGAAAACGGCGCCGGAGCGCTCGTAAATGGCGTCTGCTTGCTGTAGTAGTCGGCAAACGCGGCGATCTGCAGATCGTCGAGCTGCGCCGCCATGCCCCACATGAAGCCGCGTGCATACGGATCGCGGCGTGTCTGCGCCCTGAAGGCATGCAGCTGCTCGTCGATGTACCAGGCTTTCTGCCCGGCCAGTGCCGGGTAGATCGGCGAGATGCTGTGGCCCTGCGCACCATGGCAGAACTGGCAGCGCGAGGTCGCCGTGTACTCGGCCTCGTGCGCCGCCGCCGGTGTCACCTCGACCGCCGCGGGGGCATCCTGGGCCAGGGCGGCCGCGGACAGCATGGACAGCGCCGCGGCGCCGATTACGGAGAGAACCGTCATCCTGATCGTTGTTGATTTCATATGATTCTCCCGGCTCACAGTGCAAACCACATCAGGAGGTAGGTCGTGTCATTATCTGACGCATTGCGGCCCACCCCGTCATAGTTGCTGACCGCACCGTTGAACTTCGTGTAGTGCGTGTACTGCAGCACGACTTTAACGTTCAACCACGGCGCATACATCAGCTCGGTCACCCATGCATTCGTAGCGGGATCGCCATTGGCACTGTTGACCACGCCAACCGCTCCGGCTGGCGCCGTGTAGGGTCCGCCCCCGCTTTCTGCGCAATTGGCGACCTGTTGATTCACCGGACCCAAACAACCTCCGTTGTACGCAAGCTGGTCCGTTGATCCCTTGGTTGAGATGTACCCTTCGGTGATGCCGTATTTCCTCTTGTACCAGTACGTGCCGTCCACAGCGAGGTAGCTCAGCCAGTCGGATGCATTCGACGCGCCCAGGGCCGATGACGCTTTCAGGGACTGGTTTTCCCTGACGTAGGTCCCCTTCAGGGTGGCGGCATTTTTCTCGCCAATGAACTGGATCTGGAAATCCTCGGCGATGTCGGTGTAGTTGTTCGTTGCACCGGCGAGCGCATTGCCGTTGCCCGGATAGATCTTGAACTGCGATCCGTACGTGCCTATTTCGGCCGTATAGCGATCGAAGTCGTACTCATAGGCCACCCGCCAGTACGGGTTCCAGCCGCTGATCACGTTGGAGGTGGCCGAATCAACGGGCCCCCCTTCTCCGGTGATCGGGTTGCCGGGCGAATTCGACCCGTTCTGCGCATGCCGGTAGAAGCCGAGTGCCGCGTAGAACTGCTCGTTCCACAGGATGTAGCCCACGGGGCCGGCTACTTCATAGGCGGTCCCTGCGTTGATGATCGGACCTGCCACTGACGGCACGTTGACTTCCGGCGGAACATACGGGAAGCCGAATGCCGGAGTCGTATTCCACGGATCCTCGATCGTCGGATTGTTGTTGATCGATACGCCGTACGTGAACGGCTTCTTGTCCGGCAGGACAATCGTATTGGCAAAGCGGAAATCCGTATTGTCGATGTTGAACGTGTCGGCCGAAAAATCGTAAGTCACCTGCGCGAACGCGCCAAAATGCGGGGCGATCTTGCCGCCGTACAGCAGCGATAGCTGTTGCGGCAATTCGATGCCGCCGTTCGACAGCGATTTTGCGCCGGGAATATTGCTGTCCGGAAGCGCTTTATTCAGCTGCACGTCGCCGACCATGACGAACAGCGCCAGGTTCGGCACCACCGGCAACGCGAGCTGCTGATTGCCTTCGTCGGTGGTGACCTGCAGGTCCTTGCCGTTGTCCAGCTGGTAGCCGTTCAGCTTGAACATGCGGCCGAAGTGCGTGAGCTCCGGATACACGGTGTGGCAGGCCATGCAGGCTTCGCCGGTCTGCCGTGCGAACAGTGGCAGCGCCTGTGCGGGCTGCGTGCTGATGACGCCAAACGCCACCGCCGCCATAACGCCGCAGGCGCGGAGCCAGGCATTGCTACCAAGCCAGTTTTTTCGATGCATAAGATCCCCACTCCCTAGAAAATGTAATCATTACCAAAAAACATCAGCTATTTTGCAATCGCCGGATTCCTCTCCGGCCGGGTGGCACCGCGGCGATTGCGGTTCATCCGGCGGGATGGACGATCGGGGCCGGCGAAATTATTTCTTGCGCGGCACCAGGATGTACCACGACAGCACCATGCTGGAGAAAGCCAGGGCCAGGCCGCAAACAGTCGCAATGATGGTAAGCATAGGTCAGTATTCCGTTCTGGGTTGGTTGACGATCAATGCGCCCGAGCGGGCTCTGCCTTGTTTTCTTCTTCGTCGTGGCGCTTCAGCGCGATCGCGAGGATCGCCACGTAGACGAGTCCGAACACGATCATGCACCAGTCGATGAAGCCCGTGAATGTCTGCGGCTCGTAGTTGAGCGGCCACCAGCCGCCCCAGTCCGCAAATCCACCGCGTCCCAGAAAACACATCATGGCCGCGCCGAATACGCTGCCGTTGCCCATGCCGGTCACGAGGCCGCCGATGATAATCGACCAGAACGCCCGCGATTGTATCGATCTTCTTTGCATTTGATGTCGCCCCCGATACTCTTGATTTAAAGCCCCGACTCTCCGCTCCAATGGACTTTACTCGAAGGCGTGCATCGATGCAACGGAACTAATGGCGTCATTTACCCGGCGTGCGGGCGCCGCGGTCCAGCGGACTCAGTTCGAGAATACGCGCACGGCTCGTCTCGGCATCGGCGTCCCCGTGCTCACGCTGCAGCGTCCACAGCGCCCTCCAGGCATCCACCGACCACGGATTGATAATCAATATCTTTTGCAACATCTGCTGACGACTCAGGCCGCGCTCCGGAGCAGCGTCGATATTCGCCAGCAGACGGTCCGACACCGCGTACTCGATCCAGCGATCCTGCGGATCGGCCTCGTAGGCAAGCCCCAGCAGATGGTCCGCCTCGAGCGTCGAGCCATTGAACCCTGCCAGCTCGCCGCGCACGCGCAGTTCAGTGCCGATGTAGGCGCGCCTGAAATCCGGCTGCTGCGGTGGCGGCACGCGCAGCCATGCGGCGGCCTGTTCGATCGTCGGCCGCTGCGCCAGCAGTTGCCGCAGCAATGCGCTTAATTCGTTGCGATTCCCGTAGCGCAGGCGCGGCAGCAGGAACTCGATGACCGGCGCCCACTCATGCTGGGTCGCCCCGGCGCTCGCCCCGATCGGTCCCCAATAGCGTCCCTCCCATACGCTGCCATTTTCCTGCGCGCTGTCCGGCGTGCCTTGCGCCGCCACGCCCGCGTCCTGCGCGCGAAGGGCCGCCGCGGCTCCCTGCCAGTGGTCCCTCGGTCCGACCAGCGCGAGGTGCAGGCCATCGAGGAACAACTGCGCTTCCGGAAATACCTCGCGGAAGCTGCGCAAGACGATCGCCAGCGTGTCACGATCGAACTGGTTCAGCGCCAGCCATTGGACGAACAGTCCATCCGCAGCGAGCCGCGAGCGCACGCGCTCGAACTGCTCGACCGACAGCATCGAGCCGACTCCCGCGAGATCCGGGTGGAACAGATCGCCGATGATCACGTCATAGCGATCCGGTGTCGCACTGAGAAAGTGCCGGGCATCGTCCTGACGGACCTGCGTCTGCTGCAGTACATTCTGGTTGCTGGTCACGAAGTATTGGCGCGCCGCCGCAATGCTGCCCGCGGACAATTCCACGGCGCTGCGCTCGAGGCCCGGAAACGACAGCGAGCCCGCGAGCGATATGCCGGTGCCGATACCCAGGAACAGGACCGTGTGCGGCGCCGCATGCAGCATCAGCGGCAGGCGCGCCTGGTTGGCCTGCACGAACACCGCCGTTGGTTCGCTCGAGGCATCGCGCCGGCGCAGGTCGGTCAGCAGCACGCGCTGTCCATCGGCCTGCTCGACGACCTGGGTGATCGCGATCGCGTCTTCATAGCGGTACAGATCCTGGCTGCCCGCCATGGCCTGCGGCAGCAGATCCCTGACCTGCGGCAGGACTGCAACCGGCCATGCAGCCGCAAGCACGAGCGGCAAGCCCAGCCAAGCCCGGCGCGCGCTCCCCAGGGTCAGTCCCGACAGCAGCAGCAGCACCGCGGCAAGCGCCAGCGCGGCGCAGCTGCCGATCAGTGGGATCAGCATGACGTACAGCAGCGCACCGAGCGCAGCACCCAGCGAATTGGCCGCATACAGCCAGGTGCCGTTCACGCGGAACTCGCTCGACAACGCCGGCAGCCAGGCCCCGAGGGCCAGCGTCACGGGCAGCGTGAGCGCCGCGAGCAGCAGTCCCTGCCCCAGCATCGCGCCGGCGAGCGAATTGAAGTTTCCACGCTCCATCCAGCCCGACAGGTGCGGCAACAGCCACAGGCCGGCGATCGCGCACACACAGGCACACCAGGGCAGGACGGCGAGCACGCGGCCATCTGGGGCGACGGGACGCGATCAGGCTGCCAAGCCCCATGCCCAGCAGCATCACCGCCAGGATCAGCGCGAGCACATATTCGGTGCGCAGCATCACGAGGCTGAACAGCCGCAGCCAGGCCATCTCCAGCATCAGGCTCGCAGCGCCGATCGCGCCGTAGTTCAGCAGCAGTGTGGCGCCAGGCCGGGGCTCCGAGGCCGGCACCGCCTCCGGCTCCTTGCCCGGAGCCCCGTCTGCCAGCCTGTACAGGCCCGCGGCAACGACCAGTCCGAGTATCGCGACCACCCGTACCGCGTGATTCCAGCCCATGCCGGGCAGCAGCACCAGCGGCAGCAATGCTCCCGCAGCTGCCCCGAGCGTGTTGCTGCCGTAGGCCATGCCGATATTGCGGCCCTGCCGCCTCCAGCCCTCGAGCAGCAGCGGAAAGCCCGCGCCCATCGCTGCGGCCGGCAGGGCGAGCAGCAGCACCGCGGCCAGCGCCAGCAGCGCGTGCCATTGCGATGCCGACAGATATCCGGCTGCCGAATCGATGAGCGGAGTCGTCAGGTGGACGATCCCTGGCAGCAGCAGCGCGAACGCGGCGATGCCGGCTTCCAGCAGCGCGAGCCGGCGCAGAGGGCTCACGCTGCGCACGGCGCGCGCAGCCATCATGGCGCTGCCGCCCGCGAGACCCAGCATGAACGCCGTCACGGTAGCGACCGCCGCAAAGGTGCTGACGCCGAACTGCAGCCCGAGCATGCGCGCCCACAGCACTTCGTAGGCAACGCCGCACAGCCCGGAGAGCGCACCGAGCACGGCGAGTTGCCGGATACCGCTGCGCGAATCGCGGCTGGTCAGAACGGGAAGAACCAGACCACCCCGACGATCACATGAACGATCGCGACGGTGACCGTCAGTCCGGCAAGGATCATGTGCACGAGGAACAGCGGCTTGCCGAACACTGCCACCGCGATTCCGACCGACGCCGTTCCAATCAGCAGCAACAGCAGCACGGTCCCGATCGAGAACATGATGACCTGCCGTTCATGCTCGGCGATGCTGCTCGCGCGGGTCGGGCGCTGCTGCTGGCCGCTGAACTGTTCCAGCACCTGCAGTCCGTTCGACGCCGCCGGCGGCGCAGCGTCCGCGAGGCACGCCGGCCCGTACGCCAGCATGAGCGCGCCGGCTGCCAGCAGGCCGCGCAGCCAGGCGCTCATCGCGGGGGCCCTTTCGGCTTCGGCGCCGCTGCGGATTTGCGCATCTGGCGCCACATCAGCACCACCATCAGGATGAACGGCACGAACACGGCGACCAGCAGGAACAGGAATATCATCCACGGCGTCTCGATGCTGACGTGCAGGTACCGGTAACTGTCGATCGCATGGGCGGGTCCGGCCTGCAACAGCAGCAGCGCACATGTGATCGCGGCCGCGACCGCAGTGGAGCCTCGTCTCATGGCTGCGCCCTCACCGCGCGCTCGACATCGCTCGCGCAGCGGAAACCGTAAAAATCCGTGGCATGGTTCGGAAACGCATAGTCGCGATGGTACAGCGACGTCGACAACGGATCGCCCTTCCAGGATCCGCCGCGCAATACCTTGTAGTTCGTGCCGAGCGGCACCTGGGCCTCGGCCGGCGCCTTGAATCCGTTGTAGGGCAGCAGGTTGTCGGCGGTCCATTCGGCGACGTTCCCGGACAGATCGTAAACGCCGTAGACACTGGCGCCCCGAGGATAAGCGCTGACATTGCTCGCCGACCCGACGTTCAGATAGGTATTCAGGCGCGTGGCATCCATCTTGTTGCCCCACGGCCAACGACGGGCGTCGGTACCGCGGCCGGCCTTTTCGAGCTCCGCCTCATGCGGCAGGCGCTTGCCGATCCATGCCGCGTAATCGGCCGCATCGTTCCACGTCACCATCGTCACCGGATTCATCAGTTCGCCCTGCGGGATGCGTCCGTTTTTCCATGTGGAGGGCGGACGTCGGTGAGTTGCGGCCACGAAGCGCGCGTACTGCGCGTTGGTCACCGGATACTTGTCCAGGTAGTACACCGGCAGCGTGACCTTATGCTCCGGCTTGTCCAGCGGATCGGCGCGCTCCAGGTCGGTGCCCATCACGAACTCGCCGGCCGGAATGCGCACCATGCTGTCGAGGTCCTGCCACTGTTCGCGGCTCAGCAGGCGCTGGGCCTCGACGACGGAATAACCGGCATCAGCGGCGCGTCCCTCCTCATGGCTGCGGTGCAACACGAGGTCCTCTCCCGCGGCGCGTTCACGGGAACTCTCTTCGGCCAGGTCATAGGTGGCGAGCTTGCGCATGTCGCCGAGACGCAGTCGCCCGAGCATGACGACATGGATCGTGCTGCCGATCAGGACCAGCACCAGGCAGGTTACGAAGGTCATCCCCAGCAGGCGGCGGCGCTGCTGCCTCTCCTTGGCCGACAGGGCAGCCGGCCGATACGGCACCAGAGCCATGGGGCTTAAGGCTGGGTCGGCCGGACCGGGGCGGCGGCCTTTTGCGGCGCGGAGCGGCCGTAGGTGCGCTTGATCACGACCTCACCAATGACGCCGCCGACCATTGCCGCTTCGATGGCCAGTATCAGGTAAAAACCCCACCAGCCGATCGGCATCAGCGACGAGCCCGGCGCCATGCCGATCACGTGATTGGCAATGCCGAAGTAGCTGATCGTACGCACGATGATCGGCGGGATAAACGACAGCCACTTGCCGCCCCGGCCGTAGATCAGCGACACCATCGTACCCGCCACGAACGGCACCAGGAACAGGTCGAGGACCCAGGACGGGCTGAAATAGCCTACCCCGCCCGTGAAAGCCTCGATCTGCACGCCCAGCAGCCGGTCGGCGAAATGGTTGAGCCCCGTCGCCATCAGTACCGCTGCGGCGCCGAGGTATAAACGCTGGGAGTCACTTTTCCGCATGTGCCAGAGGATACGCTTTCCCGGTCAGCTTTTCATATTCGGCGGCCCGCGTGCTGTCGAGGTACCAGTCCTTGACCTTGAGGCTGGCCATGTACCGGGCGAGAGCCCGCCGCTCGCCGTCCGGCAGCCCCGCCAGCGAGGGCATGCGGTATTCGGCCTTCAGGCGGCTGGGAATGATGCTCTGGGGATCCGGGGACGAGAAGTACTGGAAGAACCAGTCCTCGCTGTGCAGCGACCCGATGCCGTCGAGCGCCGGGGCAGGCACCGACTCGAAAGCACTCTTGATCGTCCACAGCGAGTGGCAATGACGGCAGTTGTTGCTGCGATACAGATCCCCGGCCTCACGCGTCAGCTCGGGGCTCGCGGTGCTGTAGAAGGGAATGCCGGGATCCTGCTGGCCCGCGGTATGCAGGCTGATGACATTGCGCACCATCACGCCGGCAACCACCACCCCCATGGTTGCCAGGATCAGCGCTTCACCGCGCCTCATGATGCGGGTCGATGCGACTCCGCTTGCGCCTGCAGGTGCCGCTCCCGGCTCGCCATCTGCGCTGCCAGCACCTGGCGGCTGTGCTTGTACTCGTCGGGAGTCATCTTGTCCTGGTCCGATTCGGTGAAGACCAGGTACTTGATGTCCTCGTCGAACTGCTCGTTACGCCACGCCCAGCGGATGCCGAAAATACTGATGATGATGATCCCGGCCCCGGCGATGAGCCACAGGTAGATGCTCCAGCCGTCGCCCAATGATTCGAGGAAACCCATAATCGTCCACCTCCGTCCGGCGCCGCTCCAAGGCTAAAACAGTACGCCGGACAACATCTGCAGGGACGCGAACACGACGGCAGCCACCACCCCGAGGATGATCGCGCCGAACATCCACTTCTCACCGGCCCGTGTGACCTTCTGGCCCCGGGTACCCTGCATGACCGCGATGATTATACCGGCAAACAGGACAATACCCAGCATCAGCAATATGAACACGCCAACGCCGAAGCGCTGGCTGTGCATACCCTCGATGCTCAGGTCGAGCGAGGAACCCGGCGCGCCCAGCGCCAGAGCCATCATTCAAGCGTTACCCTTTGATCTGCGGGTTCTTTTTATCGTATTTGTCGACAAAAAAGCTGTAGATGAACGGGGCCACAAAGGCGAGGCCGATGGGCAGCAAGAGGGCCAGCGGGCCGTAATCGAGATCAATCATTTCGTCATCCTCCAGCTAATGGTCTTTGCGGTGCGTGGGCTGCCAGGTAATTGGCGGCAACCGCTTGATGACAAGAACCACACCGAGGAAAAATATGGTCACGTAGAAAATATCGATCGTATAACCCTTGTCCCACCACGGCTGCTGGCGGATACGCGTCCCGTCAGCGCGGTAATTGCCCTCGAAGTTCGCCAGCACGATATTCTGGCCGACCACCGTGTAGTCGAGCAGATCGACGCCGCGCGCCTCGAGCGCCTTGATCTGCGGCGCGATCAGCCGCAGGTCGTCCATGCTCAGTGGGTGACGTTCGAGCTGCGCATCATTGTTGGCGCCGCCCCGATTCATCGCGACGATCTTCGCCATCGCCTCTGCGTCGTCCTTTGCCGCCAGCACCTCGGGCTTGTCCATCGAATGAACATAGGCCGCATACAGGCCGGCGGTTGGCCGCTGTCCCCACAGCGGGAAGGTCACGCAAAAGGCGGTAAGGACGGTGAGGGCCAGCAGCCACACCACCAGCCGCGGTACCGGGTTGTTGTCCTCGGTGAGTCCGCCCAGGCTCTCGCCTTCCCAGATCTCCTCCGTCTTCTTGTTCAAGGCGGAGTCGCTGAGGGTCACTAACGGCGCGTCAAAAATCCAGGCCATTTCTATGTCTCCAGTGTTCGGCGCTGATTATTTCATGTTCAGGACGAAGTCGATCAGCCAGCGTATTTCGCTGTTGGCTGCATACGTCGGCACATCGGGCGGTGCATCCCGCTTGCCGGCTCGATAGGCATCGAACTCCTCGTCCCATTTCGCGTAGTCGATCTTCTGGCCCTTGGCATCGACCTCGCCCCACAGATAGTCAAAACGCGGCATGATCGAATGCGGCTGCACGAGCCGCGGATTGAAGAAGTGCAGCATCATCCATTCGCGCGATGAATTGCGCGAGCCGACGTGCAGCAGGTCAGGCGCCTTGCGGTCCGAGCCGAACGCCGTCGGCGACTCGCCATTGAAATCGCCCAGCATCGGCGGCGCGCCGAAGACCTGCCAGTCCTGCGTCTGTTCGGGCAGCAGCGTGTGGCACCACCAGCAGCCTTCGCGGACGAACATCGTCTTGCCGGCGCCGGCATGCACGCTGTTCTCGTCCCCGGCGGCCTTCAATACCGCATCGGGCTTCCAGCCCTTGGTCGCCGTGGCATCCTCGATGTACGGACGGTTCTGGTCATCGACCTGGACCAGGAATACCGCACCCTCTGAGTCCCGCGCTTCGGCGATCCTGCCAACACCCAGGCTCAGTTCCTTGGCGTGGGGCCCCAGGTTGTCGGGATGCCGGATCCCGCCCGGGAACGGTGAGCCCTTCTCGTAGACATAGGCATTCACCGGCTCGATCGCCTGGCCGCTCACCGGGTCCGTCTTCAGGAGGACCTTGACCGGCTTGTGCTGGCCGAGCAGCAGCGGGTCGTAGATGTTGAACCCGGTCTCGTAACCGCTCGTCAGCTGCTTGTCCATCGACACGCTGGTCGCATCGACGGCGGCAATGTCGAGGCTCGGCAACAGCAGCGTGATGCACATCGAACCACCGAGCGCCACTGCGAACATGCGAGCGCCGATCTTATATTCTCTGAAGTTCATCGTTATCTCCTTGGGCTGCTCGGCTTAACGCTCGTAGGCCAGTTCGTGAGGCATGCGCCCCTGCGGAACCACCGTGCCTGCTCGCGTCGTCATCCACATGTTGTACAGCCAGACGCAGTTGCCAAGGAACACCAGCGAGCCACCCAGCCACCGGGCAATCATGTAGGGGTGTTCCGCGATGACCACATCGATATACGGGACCTCGTAGATCTTGCCGGCGCCCTGGATCAGCCCGGCGATCGTCATCGACACCCAGTAGATCGTGAAGCCGATCAGCAGCGTCCAGTAGTGGACGTTGCCGAGCGACAGCGAATACAGCTTGCGCTTGAGTATGGTCTGCAGGCCCAGGTACACGGCCGCGACTTCCATGAAGGTCGAGAACCCGAGCAGCGCCAGATGCGCGTGGGCGACGATCCAGCCGGTGCCGTGTATGTACCAGTTGATCGCGCGCGTCTGCTGGAATCCGCCCTGCATGTTCAGCGGGATCGCGAGCAGCGCGCCGGTGACCGTGAAGCGGACCTCCAGGTTCTCGACGAACATGTTCCACTTGCCTTCCATCGTCAACAGGATGTTGGAGACGAATGCGATGGCCGGAACCAGGATCAGCACGCCCTCGACCGAGGCGAAGGACTTCAGCCACTCAGGCAGTGGCGCCGACATCAGGTGATGGGCCGCCGGCGTCGAGTAGAACACCACGACGGACCAGAAATGCAGGTGGCCGATGCGGTGCGAGTACAGCGGATTGCCGGTCACCTTCGGGATCGTGTAGTACGCGATGGCCGCAGCCACCGGCGTGATCCACAGTCCCAGCACGTTGTGCGCGAACCACCAGGTCAGGTACGCCTCGGTAAGTCCCGTCAGGTGGAAATACTCGGGCAGGTTGCCGACGATGAAGACGATGATCAGCATGAAGGTCGCAGCACCGAAGAACCAGTTGGTCGTGTAGATGCCCTGCGTGCGCCGGGTCGCGATCGTCATCCAGACATTCAGGCCCAGCGGAATCGCCATGAACACGGATATATACAGGTCGATGAACCAGGGGAAGTCGGAATATTCGCGCCCGGACGACATGCCGGCCCACAGCAGCGTCAGCCCGAGGGAGAGGCCGACGTTCCACAGCAGGCAGTTCCACAGGCCGAGCTTCTCGGACCACAGCTTGGTGTTGCCCAGCGCCGGCGTGATGTACATCATCGCCATCGCGAACGCCATCGAGATCCAGCCGAAGATGACCGCGTGTACGTGCACCTGCCGCATGTGGCCGAACGAGACGAACTCGAGGCCATGGACGAAATCCGGGAATGCGAGCTTGGAGGCGTTGAACGCCCCGAGCCCGGTCCCGATCACGAACCATACGATTGATGAGAAGCCGAAATAGACCGCGGAGGAACCCGCCGGAATATCCTCATTCTTGGCAAACAGGTATTTGAACATCTGTCATTCCCCTCCGCGTCAAATCCACTGGTTTTCTAAATCTTTTTGCAGCTTCGTCAGCAATGTGGGCAAACTTAATCGATCTGGCTTCGCAACGCAACGCTCGAAATGCGAATGGATTTCATTAGCCCATATTTTTTCATGGCGCCGCGCACCATGAAAAAAGCCGTCGTGAATATCACGACGGACGAGATGATCGCGAACGGCGAGAACATCGGCGACGGCGAGTCGGACGCGGCGCCCGCGATCCACGTGTAGCGCTCCAGCCAGTAGCCGGTAGTGATCGAGACCGCGACGATGGCGATCACGGCGCGCGAATGCCGCGAGAAAGGCACGATCAGGATCGGGAACGGAATGACGAACTTCAGGATGAAGAACAGCCAGAACAGGCGCGAGAAGGGTCCGTTCTGCAGCAGGAACAGGCGCCCCGTCTCGTCCGGCAGGTTCGCATACCAGATGATCAGGTACTGCGCGAAGAACGTGTAGATCCACAGGATCGTGAACGCCAGCATCAGCTGGGCCAGGTAATTGAAAATATGCTCGCCCGGCGGATCCGTGAGCGCCTGGTTGCGCATCAGCAGCATCAGCGTGAGCGCCAGCACGGACAGCATCATCCCGAAGGAGCTGACGAAGTGATACATCGCGTACAGGGCGCTTGCCCAGCCCGGCCACAGCGTCATCTCGAAGTCCCAGGCAACCATGGTGCAGAACAGCACGTGCGCGAACGGGATCAGCAGGGCAATATTGCGGAAGGTTCGCGCCTTGGCGGCGTTTTGCAGTGCAACAGACTGGTACTTGATGAACAGGCCGTACAGGATGCCCACGGCCAGGAAACCGAGGATCTCGCGCGCGGCCAGGAAGGGAAAACTGTTCCAGCCGGGCATGTCCGCCGCGGAGCCGACCCACGGAAAGGTCTTCGCGCCGTTCAGCAGCAGGATGATCAGCAGGCAGAACGCCAGCGGAAACAGCGCAAACAGGGATACGCTCAGGTAGCGGATCTCGAAGCGCCACTTCGCGTTGACGAGGTGCAGGAGCGCCGCCAGCGTCACGCCGCCCAGCGCCAGATGCAGCACCACGAGGAAATCCACGGTAAGCACGGACCAGCTGGCAAAGGGCATCGCTGTCTATCCTTTATCTATTTTGCGGCCGCAGCAGTAGTGCTGCCCAGGCCATCGGCAATCAGGCCATGACGGACGTAATTGACCACATCCCAGATTTCGTTCGGCGACAGGTCATTGCCGTACGCCGGCATCAGGGCACCGCCGAAGGAGACCGTGCCGTAGATATACCCCTCCGGCAACACCTTCTGCTCGTTGTCCGCGGTCAGGTCGAACGGACGTATCAGGAACTTCTCGCCAACGAGCCCGTCGCCCGTGCCCGATTTGCCATGGCAGGGCGTGCAGAAGATCTGGAAGAACTTGCGCCCGTGACCGATCGACTCCGGCGTCGCAGCGACCGGGTTGGCCAGTTTCATGGCCCCTTCGCGGTCGTGCACGTGGATCAGGGTCTTCGTCCCGGCCATCGGCACCGAACGCTGCGGAAACGGCCGGATCGAGTCCGGCCCGTGCTGGGGCTTGATGCTGATCTGGTTGGCCATGTCCCGGCTCCAGGGCCAGGCGCCGGCCACGGCGGGCAGCAGCGACAGACAGGCCAGCGCGAGCCAAACGGCCCTTCGCCCCGACAGGATACTGATGCTGACGTACATCTTAGTCGTGTTCCGATATTTCCAGCGCGGCATGCTGGGTGAAAATGTGCCTGATGCTCGGGATCGCTTCCTTGTCGGCATTGACCAGGATCCCGATCTTGTCGACCGAAATGTCCACGTGGTACAGGTCGTGACGCTGGTGGTGGATCGCGAACACCACATAACAGGCGATGATCGTGAAGAACACCGACGTCAGGATGAACAGCTCGTACGTGATGACCATGTTCGGCGGTACCGGAACGATCGGAAAGCCGCCCCGCGGCTGGCGCAGGAAATTCGCCTGCGCGGAGGAAATCGCCAGAAAACCGAGGCTGCTGCCGAGCACGGCGCCGATCAGCGAAAAAATCTGGATATAGACCGGCCGCGGCCCGAGTTCCGCCGCACATTCAGGATGATCGATCGGGGACTTCAGCGTGACGTCCTTCATCCGGAATCCCTTGATCGTGGATTCGCGCAGCGCCGCGATTGCCGCAGCGGCTTCCCCGAAATCGCTGAACAACGCCAGGATGTGCATTTTCTTGCTCATCGCTCAGCCCTCCGCCGGCTGCTGTGGTGCGACGTTCCCGCGGGCCAGTTCCTGGTCCCTGGCCACGCTGCGGTGATAGACCATCTCCTTGACCTCGTACATCGAGACCGATGGAATGATCTTGCAGAACAGCATGAACAGCATCGTGAACCAGCCGAAGCTGCCCAGTATGATGCCGATCTGGATGTAGCTCGGCCACCAGCCGACGGTCCAGGTCCACGGATAGTAGCCATGGGCGAAGGTCGGCGTGACGATCATGAAGCGCTCGATCCACATGCCGAGATTCAGCAGCAGCGACACGACCAGCATGGTCGGGATGTGCGTGCGCAATACCTTGAACGTCAGCGCGAACGGCACGACCGAGCCGAGGATGTTCATGGCCCACCACCAGCCCGCATAATCACCGGTCGCCCGGAAGATCAGGGTCTGCTTCGCGACGGGGTCGGTCCCGTACCAGGTTGCGGCATACTCGATGAAGTTCAGGTACGTCCAGACCATCGAGATCGCGAACGTCAGCTTGCACAGCTTCTCGAGGATCGGAATCGTCATGTACTGTTCGAAGCGGAACGTGTAGCGCAGGATCACGAACAGCGTGATGATCGCGGCACAGCCGGAATACAGCGCACCGGCGACGAAGTACGGCGGGAACGAGGTCGTGTGCCAGCCGGGCTGCTGCGAGACGGCAAAATCGGTCGCGACGATCGAGTGCACCGAGACCGCGAGCGGGATCAGCAGGCACGCTATGGTCAGGTAGGTAATGCGAAAATTGGACCACTGCCGGTCGGTGCCCTTCCAGCCGACCGACAGCGCACGGTAGAACGTGCGCCGGAACCCGGTTGCCTTGTCGCGGCAGATGGCCAGATCCGGGATCGAGCCGAAATACAGGAAGATGACCGACGTCGTCAGGTAGCTGCCGATCGCGGTCGCATCCCAGACCAGCGGCGAGCTGAAATTCGGCCAGGTCCAGCGCTCGTTCGGATAGGCGACGACATAGTAGAACTGCCAGATGCGGCCGAGATGCACCAGCACGAACAGGCCAGCCGTCATCAGCGAGAAGGTCGTCATCGCCTCGGCGAAACGGTAAATGGGCTTGCGCCAGTCCGCGTGCATGATGTGCAGGATCGCCGACAGCAGCGTGCCGGAGTGGCTCATGCCGATCCAGAAGATGAAGGTCGCGATGTACAGGCCCCAGACCTGCGGATTGTTCAGGTCGGCAATACCGAGCCCGGTGTTGTACTGCAGGTATTCGCAGTAGCAGCCCCAGCTGAACAGGGCCAGCGAGCCGAAGAACAGCACCCAGAACAGCGGGCGCGGGCGCTCGAGGCTGCGCAGCACATCTTCGTTGATCTGCGCCCAGGCGATATCCTCGTTGATGTCCTTCGCCTTGGCAATAAAGCGCGGTTCACTGGCAACTTCATGTTCGTCGTGTGGAGCGTTCATTAGACTAAAGGACCTATGCTTCCGTGGAGCGGAGTCGTTCGAGATACATGACGGACGGATACGTGCGCAGATCCTCGAAAATGCGATAGCCGCGTGTCTTCTCGGTGCCATCGTCGGGGTGTGGCTTCTCGGCCATGTGTCCTGCAGGTTCGCCGGCGTCATCCTTTTTCTGCGGATAGGCCGACAGCTCGACCTGCTGCGCCTTCCACATCCTGTGAACCTCGGACGATTCGTCGGCAAGATTGCCGAAGTGGATCGCCGAGGACGGACAGGCCTGGGCGCAGGCCGTCAGGACCTCGCCGTCCCTTACCAGGCGGTGTTCCGTACGCGCCCGCGATTTCGCCTCGGTCAGGCGCTGCACGCAGAACGTGCATTTTTCCATGACGCCCTTGCTGCGCACGGTGACATCCGGATTCAGCTGCTGCTCGAGCGGGCTGGGCCAGGAGCTCTCCGAGTACTGGTACCAGTTGAAATAGCGCACCTTGTAAGGGCAATTCGCCGAACAATAACGCGAGCCGACGCAGCGGTTATAGACCTGGGAGTTCAGGCCGTCCGGCGTGTGGTGCGTGGCGCCAACCGGGCAGACGATCTCGCACGGCGCCGCTTCGCATTGCTGGCACATCATCGGCAGGAACTGCGCACCCTGTTCCGGGAATTCCTGCGTGGACTCCGTGCCTTCGCCCCAGTAGCGCTCGATCCTGATCCAGTGCATTGCCTGGCCTTTGCCGAAGAAATTCTTACCTACTACCGGCAGGTTGTTTTCCGCATAGCAGGCCGTCGTACAGGCGTTGCAGCCCGTGCAGGCATCGAGATCGACGACCATGCCCCACTTGTACGGAGCCTCCTTGTACTGATCCGGCTGCGGACGCGGAGTCCGCAGTTTCTCCCAGTTGGACGTCAGATTATCTAATGACATACGGCGTTTCCTTGGAAAGATCGACCTGATCGGCCGCCAGTGTCGCGACCAGCTTCCGGCCCTGCTGCAGGTTCGTCGCCCCTTCATCCTTGGTGAAGCGCTCGTTCCGGTCGGTCTTGGTGATCGCGACGCGGGTCGCGTACAGCGCGAGCTCGCCGCTGTCCCGGTCAAAGACCGGATCGAGGATCTTCAGCGGATTCGCGCCGACATTGGTCGCATAGCGGCCATAGGACGTGTGCCCCTGGCCTATCGGCACCGCTACCGAACCCGGGTGTATGCCGGGGAACAGATACGCCTTGGCGGTGATGTAGCCCCGCGCGGACTCGATGATCAGCACATCGCCTTCGTTGATCTGCAGGGCCTTCGCGGTGCTCGGATGCAGCTCCGCCCAGCTGTCCCAGACCACCGTGGTCAGGGTGTCGGGGGACTCCTGCAGCCACGACAGGTTGGCAGGGCGGCCGTCGCGCATGCTGGCGCTGACCGCGGGGATCAGGCTGAAGCGGTACTTGGCGTCGGTGCTGCCTGGCGATGGCTGCCGGATCATGTCGGGGACCAGATCCGCGACCGGCAGCGGCAGCAGCGTTGCCGGCCGGCGCAGGACTCCCGCGCTCAGCGTATTTTCCCAGAACTCCTCGTCGGCAACCTGGGACTGGAACGCGGGCTTCGCATTGATGACCGCGCTCTTCAGGTACGCATAGTAATCCGGGAATGCCTTGTAGCTTTCCGGCCTCGCCTGGCGCAGCAGGTCGAGCACGACATCGCCGAACGAGCGCGTGTCCGGATACAGCTTTTCCATCAGCGGCTGCTGGACGGAAATCTCCGTCCCGTCGAACTGGTTCTCGGCGACGTGCGTGCCGAAATCCTCGAGCGGCGACAGCAATGGCAGTACCAGGTCGCATTGCATCGCGGTCTCATCGAGCTCCGTGACGAAGGCCGCCTTGAACGCAACCTTGTGCAGGTTCCCGGAAAATTCCAGGAATCCGGGCGCGCTGTACACGGGATTGGTGCCATGAAACACGATCGAGCGGCATTGCCCGTCGGCCATCGCCTTGCTGAGGTCCGCCAGCGACTTGAAATCGCCGGCCGTGGGCGCCAGCTGCGGGAAAGGCAGTTCGGCCGCACGCATCAGCGTCTTTCCCTGGTTCTGCAGGATCACGTTGAGCAGCTCGATCGCGGCCACGTTGCGCGACCCGTGCGCGTGCCCCTGCGGATAGCGCCCCACGAGCACCAGGCTCGGTGCGTGTTCCCACAGCATGCCGACCAGGCGCGGTATCAGGTCACCGGGGACTCCGGTGATCCGGCTGACCTCGGCCTGATTGTAGGGCTCGAGCGCCGCGAGCAGCGCCGGCGACAGGTTGCCGGCGTATTCCTTGCGCTGCACCAGCTCACGCGCGAGCCCGAGCGCAAACACGCCCTCGGTGCCCGGCGCTATGACCACCCAGCGATCGGCGTTGGCGCCGGTCAGCGTCATCTTGGGCTCGACCTGCACCAGCACGCCGCGGCGCTTCGCTTTGCGAAACCGCGCGTACTGCCGTGCAGCCGCGACCGGCGACGCACCGGCACCGAGAAAATCATTGCCGAATGACAGGACCAGGCCCGCCTTGTCGATCTGCGTGACCGGCTGATCAACGCCAAACATCCGGCGGTTCACCGACGCCCCGACCGCCGTCGACAGCGGATCGTAGAGCAGGTGATCGGTCGCGACGCCCGCATCCACCAGGCCGCGCAACAGGACCTGCTGGTGACCGCTCGTCGGTCCCGTCAGCCACACCCGGCGACCGCTGCGGTCCGCGGGCGCCGCGGTTGCGCCGAGCAGGGCCATCGCCTGTTCCCAGGTGGCCGGCCTCAGCGAGCCGTTTTCCCTGATCATCGGGGTCTTCAGTCGGTCCGGACTCCAGTGCTGTTGCACTGCGGCCTGGCCCAGGCCGCAGATCTTCCCGCCGCTGATCGCCGATTCCGGATTGCCTTCGAGCTTGAGGATCCGCCCTTCCCGGACGCGCCCCATGATTCCGCACGCCGATGCGCACTGGGTGCAGGTCGAAGCGTAATAGACACCGACGCCGGGTACGACGAAATTCTCCGGCTGGACGTACGACTCGACCAGCTCCGCACCGGATTCGATCGACGTATTGCCGCAGCCGGCGAGCGCGGCGGTGGTGCCGCCGAGGCCTACGATCTGCAGAAAATTCCGGCGGCTGACGCCACTGTCACTCATCGAATTCCCCTTGCCGCGCCCCGCGGATCACAGCCTACTTGTGACATTGCCAGCAGTCGTTTGGCCCGTGACTGGTCTTGTCGCTGACGGCGTCGACCTTGTGATCCTTCTCATGACAGCTGATGCACCAGCCCATTGAAATGGCCTTGACGCGCCGCGCCGTGGTCATTGAGCCGACGTCGCCGTGGCAGTAACCGCAGGCCTCCCGCGTGGGCCGGCCCTGTTCGAATATGAAGCGCTGCACGTGACGCTCATGGTTGAAGCGCACGAAATCCGGCTCATCGTGCACCTTCTTCCACGGAATAGCTTGTTGCTTTGCCCAGTAGTCCAGCAGCAGCTTGATGCGCGGCTTGTCCTTGACCGATTCGATGCTCTGGTGGCAGCCGATGCACTTGTTGAGGCGCGGAATCCCGGACACCGCGCTGCGCCGCGCGTACGTGTGGCAGTACAGGCAATCGATGCCCATTTTCTCCACATGGATGTAGTGCGGGAACTCGATCGGCTGCGTGACGACCGGCCCGAGCGCGTTGTAGCCGTCCTCGGTCTGGCTGCCGATGGCGCCGCCCTGCTTGAAGGGTTCAGATGCCGCCGCGAGGCCCACCACGGCCAGCGAACCGATGATCAGCGCGTACAACCATCCGCAAACAGCCATCCGCAGGATATTGCCAGCCTTCACAAAGGATCACTCCCCCAAGTCAAAAAATCCGCACTTCACTGGCCGCTTCGCCGGCGGCCAGTCACGCGTCTCCCAACCCAACGAGAAACCCCGGATTCCGGCTTTCCCTGACCGGAAGCCGGGGTCGCGATTACTTCGCCGCCGGCTTTTGCACAAAGCCGTTGCAGTAGCAATGCGGGCAGATTTCCGTATCCCCCGGATAGAGCTTGCAGCCGTTGATGGCATCGTCATTCGCCGGCTTGTCTTTGTTAGGGACGAAGTTAACGCATACGCTGCATTGCTTGGCGCCATTCGGCGTGAGCTGGTACTTCAGAGCCGCACGAACCGCCGCGTTTTGTGTCGCAAAGGCCCGCTCCGACAATCCGGCAAGCGGCACTACGGAGAGCGCCGTCATTCCAACCTTGAGCACCTTGCGGCGCGAATGTTTCGTTTCACTGTCCATTTGCATCAACCCCCTTGATTGTCAGCCTCTGATTGCAGAGATTTCCGGCTCGAAGCGCCGCCTCGATTGCATTATTGGAGCGGCCGCGCGCAACTGTCAATGTTCCTTCGCCACGTAGGAATGATTCGCAATTCGGCAGGGCCGCAGTATGCGTGTGATATAATTCCATTGCCGCAAGCGTGAGACGCGATGTCCTGCTGCCGGCCATTTCACGCCGAGAGGGCGGCCCCCGAATGCCTGTGGTCAATCTCGCAAATGTCTCCGCAATCTCGCCCGGCGCGGCCGTTCCGGACGGCTTTCCGACCAGTCCGGTCCCCACGCGGGCGAATTCGGTTCGTTACCATGGCCGGCGACGCCTGATACAGGCACTGTCGTTCGCGTTGGTGATCCTGGTGCCTGCGTTCGGGCTGTTGCGCATCGATCCCGGCGCCGGCGCGCTGGTCGTTCTCGACCGGCAGATCTGGTTCGCGGATTTTTTCCTGATCGCGGGCCTGTGGATCATGCTGGCGAGCGTACTGGTGCTGCTGTACTCGGTCGCCGGCACGGTCTTCTGCGGCTGGGTCTGCCCGCAGAACATTCTTTCGGAATGGGCCAACTTCATGACGCGCCGCCTGCTCGGCCGGCGCGCGAAGGTGGCGATGGACGGCAGCGCGCCGATCGTGGCCGCAACCAAGAACAAGGTGCTGAACTGGATCCTGCTGGCGCTGTCGCTGCTCGCAGCCTCGATGGTCGTTGCGATCGTGCCGCTGTTCTATTTCTATCCTCCGGCCACGATCTGGTCGTTCGTGACCTGGCGCACGGACCCGCGGCTCGCCGCGTCGCTGCACTATATTTACCTTGTTTTCGTGCTGATCATCCTGCTGGACACCGCGCTGATCCGCCACTTCTGGTGTCGCTTCGCCTGTGTCTACCGCGTCTGGCAGCATAGCTTCCGCACGCGCGAGACGCTGCACGTGCGCTACGACTCCAGCCGCGCCGAAAGCTGCAGCAAGTGCAGCTATTGCGTGAGTTCCTGCTTCATCGAAATCGATCCGCGCAAGACAGCCGTGTACGACAGCTGCATCAACTGCGGCGAATGCGTCGATGCCTGCAACCGCATGCACCAGAAATCCGGCCAGCCGGGATTGCTGAGCTTTGAATTCGGCGAGCGCCGGGAGAAGGCGCTGGCCCGGGCCCGATTCCGCGACAACGCGACCGCGCTGGCCGCGCGCGGCAAGTGGGTGCTGGCGCTCGGCCTGTTCGGCGCGGGCTTGTTTGCCTGGGGCCTGTGGACCTGGGAGCCGATGCACGTCGTCGTCTATCGCGCCGAAGTGCAGCACAACGCGGGCAATCACGATTACCGCATAGCGATTTCGAACAAGCTTTATCACGCACGCGACGTGCTGGTGCGCGTCACCGGACTCGCCGCATCCGAGTACACGCTGCAGACGACACACATCGGCCTGGCGGCCGCCGGCCATGATTCGGTGCGCCTGTCGCTGTCCGACAAGCTGTCGCCGGGCCTGCATGCTTTTGCGGTGGAAGTGACGTCCGGCGGCTGGCACGTCAGGTTTCCGATAGAACATCTCTCAGAATAGGGGCATCGCCATGGACGAACAGGACAAACCCACGCCGCCCCTGGAGCCGGTGCACTCGCAGTGGGGCAAGACCGACAGCGGACATTTCGGCTATGACTCCGAGGCCGATCGTAAGGCCAAACGCGGCCTCGAGGACTGGGAGACTGGTCGAGAAAATACCGGAATCGCAGCGGCCCGTCCCGTACTGGTTCTTTGCCGTCGTGGTGGTCGTGCTGATGGTGGGTATCGGGCTGAGTTTCCCGTTCTGGGGGCTGCGTCCCGGCGACAATCGCCCCTGGCTGGACTGGGGCTTCCTGGTGGCCATTGTCTATATCGCCGTGGCCGGTTCCTTTGTCTGGTACATGGTGCGCATGTACGGCTCGTCCCGGGCCGGCCGCCTGGACTCGGATCCGGACAAGGACAAGACGCGGGATGATCGCTGAGCCGGCGCGCGGGCAGCCGGGCCGCAACCGGCGTACCGCGCTGTCATGGCTCACGCTGCTGGTCCTGGGCGGCTGCAGCGGGGGCACGCAGGAGTCGCCCACCGAGAGCTGGCGCGACCTTCAGGTTCACGTCGAGTCGCGCAGCTACGGCCCGGTCTCCGGAACCAGGGAGATGCTGGTGTTCGTCAACCGCAATGGCGTGCAGCCCGCGTGGGACTGCCGCGTGGACCTGCGCACTTCCGACGCGGATCCGTGGAAACAGGCCATCGAGGACGGCCGCGTCGGGGTCTACCGGCGCGCGGCCCGGGTCGATGAGCGCGAGCACTCGGTGCTGCAGGTCTGGATTCACGCCGAGGGAAGCGAGACGGTGCTGCGCTTTGCGCTGCGGAACTAGTTCGGTTCGGCGGCCGGGGCGCGCGCCGTCAGCGTCAGCGCGACATTGACGAAATAGCACACGAAACCGCAGGCCATGACCGTGCCGCCGACGGCGACCAGCCGGCCGTACCAATGGTGCACGGCCTCCACGGCTTCCGGGTCGTGGAACATCAGGTACCCCTCCCAGATGCCGAAGACCATCTGCACCGTGTAGAAACTGAATACACCGATCGTCATGAGCCAGAAGGAGCCCTGCACCAGGCGCAGCGAATAAATGGTCCTGCCGCTCAGGATCGGCAGCAGATAATAGGTGACGCCCATCACCAGCATGATGACGCCGCCAACCAGGTTGATATGGGCATGCGCGAGCGGATCGATCATATGCCCGGGCCCTCCGAACGGGCTGCCGATCGAGTCGAGCCACGTTCTGATCGGCGGCATCACCTGCAGCATCCCGTGCACGGTGCCGATCAGCAGCGACAGCGCGGAGACGGCCAGAAACTTGACCAGGCTACGATGGTACGGGCCATCGGCAGGAAGTACGGTAGGCATAGGTTTGAAAATCGCCGGTTCCACCCGGCTTCGGGCCGAAGGTCAGGAACCCAGGATCAAGGCGCCGTCGGGACACCGCCAGGAGCGGCGGCGTGCTGCCGTAGGCAGCCGTCAGCCGGCTGGCCGCCTATTTGTCGATTTGCTTCATTCCGGCGCTAAACAGGAAAGCAGACACCAAAATGCCGCCAACGAACAGAATTACCGGAATCCACATGTAGCCAACGTTCATTTGTCACTCCTGCCGTCGAAATCTGATTTTTCAAAGCCTACCACGGCGCTGAAAGCATGGCAAAGTGCGCCGCACTGCAGCCGCCGGTTCAAGGCTGCCTGAAGTGCAGGATCACGCCGGCCGGTTCCGTGGAGAGCACCTCCACGTGTCGTCCGAGCTGCGCAAAGTTATCTGCCAGCGCGCGATTGTCCGCATCGCCGGCGAGTATCACGTAGGAAACACCGCGCATCATGGCCAGCTGGCTGTCCGGGTCTTTTGCCACCGGAGGCAGCGGCAGGCCATCGCACCGGCACGCAATCGAGGTGCGCGCGGGCCACGAACTCGCAACCAGAATTGCCGCCGCGGGAGTTGCTGCCGCGTTGTCACCGGTCCGCAGGCTGTTCACGCCCTCGGCAAAATCGTGGATCAGCTGATCCTGGCTCGACAATAAATTGAGGCGCCCGGCCTCGTAGGCGCTCCTGTCCGTGCGCATGAAAATCGTGCAGACAATGACCAGCAGCAGCCAGAGCCATCCCCGCTGCACGATCAGGCCGCGGCCGGCAAGCGGCGCGCACGCGCGCAGCAACCAGGGCAACCCGCCGTAGATCAGCAGTGCGAACAGCAGCAGGCCCCAGGTCCGGTCGGCCGCCACTGCGCCGATCAGGACACCCACGAGCAGCGTGCCCCCGGTCAGATCCGCCAGCAGGCGCCGGTGCTCGTGCAGGGCCACGACGATCGCTGCGGCGATCAGCGCAACGGCGCCGAACCCATAGGCGCCAGGCAACCCGCCCTCGATACGGATGCCGCCGAAAACAGCCGCGGCCGCCGGGAGCGGATTCTGCAGCCAGTTCATGCCGGGCCAGCCCAGGCGCATCGCCAGCACCAGCACGACGACGAGCGGAATGCCGAGCAGGAAATACGCGCGATGCCGGTCGGGGCGGGGACTTCCACCAGGCATATGCCAGCAATACCGGGTACGCGAGACCCGCCGGATGCAGGCTGACCGCGGCCGCGCACGCCAGCAGCTGGGCGAAGAACGACGCACCCAGCGCGCCGCGTTCATTGGCCAGCATGCGGTTGAGCCAGTCGGCCGCCGCGACGACCGCGAGCAGAAAAGGCGCCGCCGATAACGCTAATTGATGCCGTCGACCGTCAGATCGGCGCGATCAGCAGCAGGCCCGTCGCGAGCAGCGCCGCTTCCTTCTGGTCGCCGCGGGATCGCCAGCGATACAGGCCGATACCCGCCCCCGCCATGACCAGCAGAGTCAGCATCTTCGCCGGCAATCACCTGCACCCGGCCAGATGAACCCGAGCGGCAGGAAGAAGAAGGCGCGGATGCAGCGAGCTGCAGTTGCCGCGGTGCGTTCGCGTTGATGATCTGGCCGAAGTTCGTGCTGTCCGGATTACCGTTGACAGCGTTCGGCCCGAAGAACTGAGCATGGTTGAAGACGTTGAAGGATTTCGACGCGCAGCACCAATGAACGTGATTCACCCAGTTCCACCTTCTTTTCGAGTGACGCATCGAAATTCTGTTCCTGGTCCGTAAAAGAAGCGACGCCTCGCGGTTCCCATACCCCCTTCTTCGGGAATCGTGATCAGGGCCGTATTAAAGGCGGCATGTCCGTTTCTTGGATTGCGGTTGAGCTTAAGGTCGCCTCGGGCGATGTTGGAGCATCTACTCCATTGTTGTTGATGCCGTTTGGCATGGAACCGATCAGCGAGGT
>CAVPNS010000001.1:0-638838 GCA_963706815.1 uncultured Gammaproteobacteria bacterium | reverse complement strand
GGAACAATTCCTACGCTTCGCAAACCCGACGCAACAACTTGGATAGCCAGTAAGCCCGGAGTAAACGGCGCTCGTACTTCCGTTGTAAGGACAACGGTATGGCTTCCATCGGCACCATTGCTTTCCTGTTGTCCCAGAACATGTAGGGAGGGCGCGACAGCTTGGTTAATTACTGTCTTGGCAGTTATTCCTCCTTGCTGCCCAATTGAAACGACGTTCTCGTTGCCTGTGATGTTTACGGGGGGGATTTTCTCATCCTTGGCCAACTGGTCCACCTTGCGCGTACGCGACGCACCACTATTATTCGCGCCCGATGCTACCGAAGGTGTTTCAGCCCGTGCGGTTTGCAATGGCACTGCGGATTGTGATGAAGCCTTTTTATTGGTTAGCCATCTGAGCGATTCGCCTAGACCGATAAGCAATACCGCGCCAAGAACTCCAGAAATAACCAATCTCGCCCATAGTGGCTGTTTAGTCGTCATTTCCCACCAGATGTCGGAAATCGCTATGGGTATAGGGGCTAACCAGAAACAATTTCGTGCAGCCGTGAACTCCAACTCGCTCGTCCGAGCAACGCCGAAAGTAAACAAGCAGCCGGAAATAAAAATGCCTATCGTCCATAAAAGGTCGCCAAACCCCATCATGGGCCTCGTTTCAGGGTGGACATAAAGGCGGACACAGAGGAAACCAGAAACGCGTGTAAGTTATTGGTCGGGGCGACAAGATTCGAACTTGCGACCCCTTGCGCCCCATGCATCGTCATTATTACGGGTTGCAGGCATCAAAGCCATCGGTTCTCGCGCCCCCATCAGGCTTGGCCCGTCGTTACGCGCTGGGAGAATGGGGGGTAACTTTAGGGGTATGTCATGCTTAGCAGGCCAATTCTTTGTCGAAAAAGAGGATCTTAGTGAGACTTTTCGATTCCTGCCCGGCACCATATGGAGCAGAGCGACACCCGCGCTCGATGCCAATACCGTAGAATCGTCCCATGTCATTGAACCGATTGAACGCGGCCATGCGGATTGCCGCCGTACTGGGAATCGCGCTTGGCTGCATGCCGTATCCGGCTTCCAGGGTCCTTGCGGACGATGTGCAGGTCGACCGCGTCACGCGCTCCGCACTGAAGCTCGATGCGAACCCGAAGCGGGGTGCGGAGACGTACAGCAAGGTCTGCGCTCATTGCCATGGGGCCGACGCGCATGGCGATGCACGACGCGTGATCCCGGCACTGGCCGGGCAGCGCTTTGCGTACCTGGTGCGTCAGCTGGCCAACTTCGCGGGCGACGAGCGCGACAGCGCCGCGATGCACCGCATCGTCTCGCGCCCCGAATTGCGCGATGCCCAGGCATGGGTCGATGTCGCGGCCTACCTGAACGCGTTGCCGGTGGCAGCCTTTGAGGTAACGGGCGATGGGTCCAAGGTCGCGCTGGGACGCGGGATCTTCCATGAGCAGTGCGCCTCCTGCCACCGCCCAGATGCGCGCGGCGACGACGCGGGCTTTGTCCCGGCGCTGCGCAACCAGCACTACAGCTACCTGGTAAGCCAGCTGCACAAGCTATCCGCCGGCGCGCGGCACAACGCCGATGAGGATCTCGTGCGCTTCCTGCGCAGCCTCGAGGAGGACGACATCGCCGCCGTCGCGGACTATCTGTCGCGCCTGCGAGGTTCCGGGGTGGACCGCAAGCGCATGCGCGACGACGGCGTTGTCGTGGACTGACCGGACGCTACTGCACCGACAGGCGGTTTTCGACGTTGGCAACTCCCGGCGCTGCCCATGAGGCACGGGCCGCATCTTCGCGCTCCTGCCAGGTATGCACCCGGCCCTGAAGCGTTACCGTTCCGCCGTCCACTTTGACCTCGATGTCGTTGGCATCGAGCAGTGCGTGGCGTTTGAAGGCATCCTCGATCTTGCGCTTGACGTCGGTTGCCTGGACCAGGGTTGCAACCTTGATGTTGTTCGTGACGCCCTTGACGCCCAGCAGGTGGCGCATCGCGGCCTCCGCAGCGTTGCGCTGGAATCCCCAGTTCGCCTCACCGCTCAATGTCACCCACCCATCCTTGACGACGGGCTTGATCTGCGTGTGCGCGGTGGCGACATGCCAGCGCAGCGCGTTCGCCGCAGCCTCGGCAATGTCCGTATCGCTGCGCGCTCCGGCAATCGGTATCCGTACCTGGATCTCGTTGGCGATCGCGACCACGCCCGCCACGCGCTTGGTGATGTCCTCGGCGTTCCAGCGGTCGGCGAACTGGGCAACTTCCCCCGTCAGCGTCACGACGCCGTTGTGTACGATGACCCCCACCTTGCTTTCGTCCAGACTCGGATCCCATTCCAGTTCCGTTTGCACGTCACGTCGGATTTCGGTATCGGTTTTCATGAACGTAACCCCTCTGTTGGCCGTGAGCGCCGATTTGACTCCAATTGCAGTGCGATCAGCAATACGGAATTTCCGCAGGCTCAGCAAAGCCTCACGCAGCTGCGGCAACCCGCCGCGGGCTCCGTTGCTGCGCGGCATGCGGCGCAGGACCTCTGCGACGCGCTGCGGCGTGCCGAGATCGGTCCAGCCGCACACGCCGACTCGCATCACGCCGAGGATCGATTCGGATCCCTCGAGGATCTCACGGGAAAAATCGATGCTGGGCAGCTGCGCATATACCGCGGCGGCCGCGGCACCGCGCCGGGCGACGGCCTGGACCTGCGCGTAAGCGCCGGGAATGCGCGTCTTGAACAGGGTGGCGAATGTCGATCCGTCGGCGGCGATGATGAAGGCGTTCCACAGCGCACCTGAGTCCATGAGCTCGGCTGCGAGCGCTGACGGCGGCTTCTCGACGAAGCGGCGCACTGCGGACGTGCCGGGTCCGTTGACGGCACCGGGAACGATATACCCCAGTTCCGCATCCGCGCACGCGGGCTCCATGCCCAGCAGCACGATGTTTTGCGGCTGCAGCTTGATCACCTGCACGGCCCGCCGCAGCGCCGCGGCCAGCAGCGGCTCGTCGGCGACGAAATGATCGGATGGCAGCAGCACGACGCGCGCCTGCGGGTCCGAGCGCATGATGTGCAGCAGCGGCAGCAGGATGCCGATCGCGGTGCCGCGGTTGGCGGGCTGGCTGACCACGAGGCCCGGGCCGGGTTCCCGCAGTTCCCGGCCCCAGAACTCCCGGTGCTGCTCCGCGACGACGACACAGGTGTGCTGCGGATGCGCCACCGTCGCGGCGCGACGCAGCGCCTGATGCAGCAATGAGGGGCCTCCCTGCAACGAGCAGAACTGCTTCGGGACCGCCACGCCATCCGGGCCCGTCGTCAGGCACTGCAGGCGCTGCCCGTTGCCGGCGGCCAGGACGATAGCCCACGTGTTGCCATGCGCCTTCATGCCGGGTCTCCTTGCAAATGCCGGTTATCGGGTTTGCGGTTGCGTCGGTCCCTTGCCTGCGTCCGTGCCGTTCCACCAGCCGCCGCCGAGCGCGGCATACAGCGCCACGCTGTCCTGGTAGCGCACGGCCAGAGCCTGCTCGTCAACGATCTTTGCCTGTTGATACTGGGCATCGCTGCCGAGCACGTCCGCATATGCCGCAATTCCGGCTGTGTAATTCGCCTGCATCAGCCGCAGGGTCTGCGCGGCGTTGCCGCGCGCGGCATCGTCGGCCAGCAGCGTTGCGGCATCCTCGTCCAGCGCATGCAGCGTATCGGCCACCTGGCCGAACGCGCTCAGCACGGTTTGTCGGTATAGAGCCATGGCTTGATTGTATTGGTCGACAGCAGCCTTGCGCTTATACCAGTTCGCACCGCCCTCAAACAGAGGCACATTTGCTGCAGCGCCGATGTTCCAGGCCTTGCCGTTCGCGGGGAACAGTCTGCCGGCCGAATTCGACGACGCGCCGCCGCCGCCGCTCAGCGTAATGCTCGGCAGCAGGGCCGCAGTCGCAACGCCGATATTTGCGCTCGCAGCATGGGCCGTGGCTTCGGCGACGAGGATATCCGGGCGCTGGCGTACGAGGTCGGACGGCAGGCTCACCGGCAAGTCCTCCGGCAGCGTCAGATCGGCCAGGTTCACCGGCGGTGCGTTCCACTCGGCGCTGGCGTGTCCGCACAGCGAGGCCAGCAGGTCGTCGCTTTCGGCCAGCTTCTGGCGCAGTTGCGCGATGGCGGCCTCATACGTCGCCAGCTGGCTGCGCAGGCTCAGCAATGCCGCATAGGTCAGGATGCCGGACTGCTGCTGGATCTCGCCCATGTGCACCTGTTCGCGCTGCAGCTCGACGAGCCGCGTGGTGTCCTCGATCTGGGCCTGGTAGGCGGCGCGCGCGATCACGGTATTGACGACATTGGCGATCAGGGTCAGGTAGGTGGCCTGTTCCGTGGCCTTTGCGACATCGACTTCGGCGTGCAACCCTTCGATCATGCGGCGCTCGCCGCCGAACAGGTCGAGGGCGTAGTTGACGCTCGCCGCGACCGTGAACAGGTTGAAGATGCTGCCGGGTGTTGTCTGGCCAAGTCCCACCGTGCTGAAGCGCTCCCGCGTCGCTGCGGCGTCCGCGTCGACGGACGGAAAAAAGACGCCATAGCCGCTGCGCAGCTCGTTCGTGCTGGCGCGCAGGCTGGACTGCGCGGCCTCGAGCCCGGGATTCTTCGCGATGGCCTCGCGCACGATCGCGTCGAGCTGGGTGGAATGGAACATGCGCCACCAGTCGGCTGTGACGGCGGCGCCGCGCGTGAATTGCTGCGCCGTGCCGCCGGCCGCGACCGTCGCCGCCGGATCGGCGCCATTCGTATAGTGCGTCACCGGCGGGGCATCGGGGCGATGGAATGTCGGCCCGACGGCGCAGCCGGACGCAACCAGGACCAGCGCGGCCAGTCCCTTATTTCGCGTTGACGTAGACATCGACCAGTTCCCCCGGGAAGACGTTGAGGCCTTTCGGGTTGGCAAAGCTGAAGATCACCGGCAGCACCCGCACGTCGACCAGCTCCTGGCGCTGGTCGGAGAGCTCGATTTTCGGTGAAACGTAAGGCTGTACGCGTACGAAGGACAGCGCGACGTGCTTGTCGGTGCCGCGGATGAACATCTCGCCGCGCAGCTTCGCCGGATCGGCCAGCCGGTCGATCAGTATCTCGTCGATGTACGCGCGCACGTGCAGCTGTTCATCGGGAGCGCCCATCACGATGAGCGGATTCAATCCCTGGGTATAGCTGTCGTAAGCTCCCTGCGGGGAGACGTAGCTGCCGACGGTCGCGCCGATCGATCGCACGATCCCGTCGGACGGCGCCTTCAGCGTGTATTTGCCGAGCAGTGCCGCGGCGGCGTCGTAGGCCTTCGTCAGCGATACGTACTGCTTTTCCTGGTTTTCGACGTCGTAGACCCAGGCGCCGGCCCTGGTCAGCCGATACTGGTTCTCGACCACGCCCAGATTCGTCGCGGCGATCTTTTCGGTGTTGCGCGCATTGTCGAGGGCATCCTTGCTGACCGACCTGGGGTCGATCGCGTAGGACTGCTCCTGCTTGGCGAGCTGATCCGCGGCATTCTTGAGCGTCGCCTGGGCGTTATCGACCTGGGCCGCCGCGATGTCCAGGTTCTCGGGCCGCGGCTCGGCCCTCAATTCCAGCAGCAGCGCGTGCGCGGCCTGCGCCTGGGACTGCAGCTGCTCCGCGGTGGCCCGCTGCACCGTATCGTCGATGCGCAGCAGTTGCTGGCCCTTTTTCACCTTCTGCCCCTCGGTCACCAGCACTTCGATGATCGGCCCGGAAACCTCCGGATAGATATTGATGTTCTCGCCCTGGGCCTGGGCGCTCTCGATGATGCCCTCCGCGTAGATGCCGTTCGCGAACGGGTTCGCGGCCGGATTGAACACGGGCTTTTGTGCCGCGGGCTGCTGGCTCGCGACCCACGCGCTGATGAGCGCGAGCGCCAGGCCGATGCCGGCGGCGATGAAGATGATCTTACTGCGCATCCAAATCCTCCTTTGCAACCTGCTCGCCCGTGATCCGGCCGTCCTCCATGCGCACGATCCGGTCGGCGAACTCGTAGATGCGGCTGTCGTGGGTAACGATGATGATGCAGCGCTTGTCGTTGAGGATGTGCTCGCGCACGAAGCTGACGATGTTGCGGCCCGTGTCGCCGTCGAGCGAGGCGGTCGGCTCGTCGAAGATCAGGATGTCGGGCCGGCTGACGATCGCGCGCGCGATCGCGACGCGCTGCTGTTCGCCGCCGCTGAGCTTGACCGGCGGCAGGTCGGCGCGATTCTTCAGCCCGACGATCTCGAGGTTCTGCGGCCGCTTCGCCGATCGCCTCGTCCCAGTCGCGCCGTTGCAGGATCAGCGGTATCGCGACGTTCTCGACCGTCGTCAGGCGCGGAAACAGGTGATAGTCCTGGAACACGAAGCCGATCTTGTGCAGCCGGAAATCGGCGAGGGCGTCGTTCGACATCGCCCAGATGTCCTGGCCCTCGATCTCGACGCTGCCCTCGTTCGGCCGCAGGATGCCCGAGATCATGCTGAGCATCGTGGTCTTGCCGCTGCCGGACGGACCGACGACGTAGAGCATCTCGCCGAAATTCGCCGTCGAACGTCACGTCCTTGACGGCCTGCGTCCTGGCTTCGCCTTCGCCGAACCATTTGCTGAGGCCAGTCGGCCTGTATGGCGACGTTTGCCATCGCTCAGCCCCGGAAAATGTCGAACGGCTCGATCTTCAGCACCTTGCGCACGCCGACGTAGCTGGAGATCGCCGCGATCAGCACGACCATCACGAAAGCCAGGGACAGGTTCATGAAGGTGATGATCGCCGCGTAATCGGGAATATTGAGGCGCGCGAGCCAGATGATCACCGCGCACAGGCCGACGCCGAGGCCGTAGCCGGTCAGCGCGACGAACGAGGCCTGAAACAGGATCATCATGACCAGTTCCTCGCCGCTTGGCGCCGATCGCCTTCAATGCGCCGAACTTGTCCAGGTTCTCGATCATGAAGGTGTAGAAGGTCTGGCCGGAGATCGACAGGCCGATGATGAAGCTGATCACCGTCATAAGCAGCATGTTGGTGCCGAAGCCGGTCTGGAACATATAGAAGTGGGAGATCTTTGCGATGAACTCGTCCTTGGTCAGCGCAAGGTATCCGGATTTGGTTACGCGGCGCTTGATCTCGGCGACATCGGCGGACGTTTTTGGCTCGACCAGGATGTAGGAAATCGTGAAGCGCGTATTCGGGATGTATTGCAGCGCGCGGTTGTAGGTCGTGTACAGCGTCGGCACGCCGAACAGCCCGCTGGATGCGACCGTCGCGATGCCGACGATGACGCCGCGGTGGTCGTTCAGTTCGAACTCCGTGCCGATCGCCGGATTGTGCAGCTTGTAGAATTCCGAGTCCTTGACCGCAATGAACGCGTTCTCGGCGTAGATGTCCTCGATCTTGCCGTTCAGCAGGGTCGGGCGGCCGAACAGGCTGGTGTCGTCCAGCCCGATGACATTGGCCGCCTGATACGTGCCGTCGCGCAGCTTCAACAGCGCGGCGCCGGAATAGAGCGGCACCGCATACTTGACGCCCGGAATGCTGCGCACCTCGTCGAGCACGTAGTCGGGCAGGGGAATGGAATTGGCAACGGTCTGTATTGCCGGGTCCATGACCCACATCGGACGCGCCGATGTTGATCACCGTCGCCGACGAGCGCTTCAGTACGCCGGAGAACAGCGACGTCATCTCGATCATCAGGAACACGGCGAACGTGATGCCGATCAGCAGCGCCACATACTTGGCCCGGTCGTTGATCAGCAGCTTGTACGCGATGCGCAGGATGCCGCTCATTCCCCGCTCGTGTTTCATCGACTCTGCCATACGCGCATTTTCGACTTGACGGCCATGCGGTCCAATAGGTAAAACCCGCAGGGCGTGCCGGACGTTGTCGCGCATTCCTACGCGATACCCGCAGGCCGCCGCGGCAATCCCGGCTCTTTGTCGCGGCTTATCGGGGCTAGAATGCCGCACATCGAATGGAGGGAC
This sequence comes from uncultured Gammaproteobacteria bacterium, assembly GCA_963706815.1. Classification (GTDB taxonomy): domain Bacteria; phylum Pseudomonadota; class Gammaproteobacteria; order Steroidobacterales; family Steroidobacteraceae; genus Bog-1198. The sequence continues at coordinate 630,858 of CAVPNS010000001.1, read as the reverse complement.
TGAACATGTATCAGAAGATTCTGGTTCCGGTCGATGGCAGCGAGACGGCGACGCGTGGCCTGAACGAGGCGATCAAGCTGGCAAAAAACCAGGGTGGGCGCATCCGTCTCGTGCACGTGGTCAACGAGTTCATCCTGGATCCCGCCTACAGTCCGCAGGCCTACGCGCCGAGCGTCATCGAGACGATGCGTGAGGGCGGGCGCCTGGTGCTCGAGCGTGCGAGCGCACTGGTGCGCCAGCAGGGGGTCGAATGCGAGACCGCGCTGCTCGAGTCGGTGGGCGGTCCGGCCGCCGACTTCATCGTGTCGCAGGCCGAGGAGTGGCCCGCCGATCTCATCGTGATGGGCACGCATGGCCGTCGCGGCCTGCGCCGCCTCGCGATGGGCAGCGACGCGGAGGGGGTCATGCGGCGCGCTCCGGTGCCGCTGATGCTCGTACGCAATGCGGCGCATTCCGGCTGAGAGCGGGGATCGGCTATGCTGGCGGCGTGAAAACCGCTGTCGTCACCGGTGCAGCCCAGGGCGTGGGCCTGGCCGCCGCGCAATCGTTGGCCGCGCTTGGCTACCGTATAGTCATGGTCGATCGGCAGCCGCTGGACGGACAGTTGCGCAGGCTGCGCGATGCCGGCGCCGAGGCTGCCGGGTTCAGCGGTGACGTATCGTCCGAGGCGTTCGTGCGCGAGCTCGCCGAGGCGGTCGGACGCGACTACGCGGCCGCGGACGTACTGGTCAATAACGCCGGAATCAGCCTGATCGCACGCGCAGAGGATACCTCGCTCGATCAATGGCAGCGCGTCCTCGATATCAACCTGTCGGGGCCGTTCCTGCTGTGCAAATACCTGGGTTCCCAGATGCTGGCCCGAGGGGGCGGCAGCATCGTCAATATCGCTTCCGTTGCCGGGCTTGCCGGCATCGCGCACCGCAGCGCCTACAATGCCTCGAAGCACGGCCTGATCGGACTGACCCGTACGCTGGCGGCCGAGTGGGGCGGCCGGGGTGTGCGCGTCAATGCCGTCTGCCCGGGCTGGATCAAGACTGAAATGGATGTCGCCGATCAGGGGAGCGGCGCCTACAGCGATGCGGACATCATCGATCGGGTGCCGATGGCGCGCTTTGCGCGCGCGCAGGATGTCGTCGCGGCCATCGTGTTTCTTGCCGATCCGGATCACAGCGGGTTCGTGAACGGCATAAGCCTGCCGGTCGACGGCGGATGGATCGCGGACGGCAGCTGGGAGAGCCTGCGGCGCAAAAGCCGCTGATCCAGGCGAATCGGGCCGGGGTTTTTGTCGATTTTTCCGGCCTGCGTCACATTCCATAATGTACCTTCATGAGCTAAACTGGAATGCAGTGGCGCGGTGCCTGATGGACGTCGCATCATATTGATACCCCTTGTGTTTTTTCCTTGCACGATGGATCCATGAGCCAATCACTTGCCGACCGGCTTTCCACCACGCTGCTGTACGCGGGCAATGCGAGTTTCGTCGAGGACCTGTACGAGCAATTCCTGCGCGATCCGGCCGGCGTGGAGCCGGCCTGGAGATCGTATTTCGCGACTCTGGCAGCCGGTGCCCAGGGAGAAATCGCGCATGGGCCCATCAGGGATCAGCTGGCCGAACGGTCGCGCCAGAAGGTCGCGGCCGGCAACCGCGACGCCGCGCCGGCCGACGAGGTCAGCGCGAAGCAGGGCTCTGTTTCGCGCCTGATCCAGGTGTATGCAAACCGTGGCCACCTGAGCGCGAATCTCGATCCGCTGGGCATGCAGCAAAGGACCCGGCCTTACGTGCTGGATCCGGCATATTACGGGCTGACGGATGCCGACCTCGATCGTGAATTCTTCACCGGCAGCCGAACGCCGGACTTCGCCAAGCGCGCGACGCTGCGCGAAATTCTCGAGACGCTGACCCGGATCTACATGGACACGATCGGCGCGGAGTTCGCGCATGTGTCCAACACCGAGGAGCGGCTGTGGCTGCAGGACCATTTCCAGTCCGCGCAGATAAACCGCTCGTTCTCCGTTGAGGAGAAGCGCAACATCCTGTGGCAGTTGACCGCGGCCGAAGGGCTCGAGCGCTATCTGCACAGCAAGTACGTCGGGCAGAAGCGCTTTTCCCTCGAGGGCGGCGACAGCCTGATGGTGCTGCTCGATGACCTGGTGCAGCAGGGGGGCAAGGCGGGCATCGAGGAGGCCATCATCGGCATGGCGCACCGCGGCCGCCTCAACGTGCTCGTCAACCTGCTCGGCAAGTCGCCGAAGGACCTGTTCAACGAATTCGAAGGCCAGTACGACCTCGCGAAGCTGCGCGGTTCCGGCGACGTCAAGTACCACAAGGGCTACTCGGCCGACCTGAAGACCCCGTCCGGCAACGTGCACGTGGCGCTGGCATTCAATCCCTCGCACCTCGAAGTCGTCAACCCGGTGGTCGAAGGGTCCGTGCGGGCGCGCCAGGAGCGTCGCGGCGACAGCGGCGGGGTCAAGGTCCTGCCGGTGCTGATCCATGGCGATGCCGCGTTTGCGGGCCAGGGCGTCATCATGGAGACGCTGCAGCTGTCGCAGGCGCGCGGCTTCTACACCGGCGGCTCGGTGCACCTGATCATCAACAACCAGGTTGGTTTCACGACCAGCGACCCGCACGATGCCCGCTCGACGCTGTACTGCTCGGACGTCGCGAAGATGGTGGAGGCGCCGATTTTCCACGTCAACGCCGACGACCCGGAAGCCGTGTGCTTCGTCGGGCGACTGGCGTTCGAGTACCGGATGAAGTTCCACAAGGATGTCGTGATCGACCTGGTGTGCTACCGCCGCCACGGCCATAACGAAGCCGACGAGCCGGCCGCGACCCAGCCCCTGATGTATCAGGTGATACGCAAGAAGCCCACGGTTCGCGAGACCTACGCGGCCCGGCTCGTCGCCGAAGGGGTCATCGGCGCGGCGGAGCCGGCGAGCATGGTCGAGCAGTATCGCGACGGGCTCGACGAGGGCAAGCCGCAGGCGCGTGCCGCCCTCGGCATGATCGGCAACAAGTTCACGGTCGACTGGAGCGAATACCTGGGTGCCGACTGGTCCGAACCGACGCCGACCGGGATCGAGATGGCGCGCCTGCAGGAACTCGGCAAGGCGATCACGACTTATCCGGCGGAATGGAAGCTGCATCCGCGCGTGCTCGCGATCATGCAGGCGCGCGGGAAAATGGTTGCCGGGGAGCTCGACCTGGACTGGGGCTGTGCCGAGAACCTCGCCTACGCGAGCCTGCTGCAGGACGGCTATCCGGTGCGGCTGACCGGCCAGGACAGTGGTCGCGGCACTTTCTTCCACCGGCACGCCGTGCTGCACGACCAGGGCAGCGGCCGTAGCTACGTGCCGTTGCAGCACCTTGGCGCCGGCCAGCCGAAATTCACCGTGACCGACTCGGTGCTGTCCGAAGAGGCGGTGATGGGTTTCGAGTACGGGTTCTCGACGCACCGAGCCGCATTGCCTGACGATCTGGGAGGGCCAGTTCGGCGATTTCTCCAACGGCGCGCAGGTCATCATCGATCAGTTCATCAGCTCGGGCGAGGCCAAGTGGGGCCGCCTGTCGGGACTGACGCTGTTCCTGCCGCACGGCTACGAAGGCCAGGGCCCGGAACATTCCTCGGCGCGGCTGGAGCGGTTCCTGCAGCTGTGCGCCGAGTACAACATGCAGGTGTGCGTCCCCTCGACGCCGGCGCAGATGTTTCACATGCTGCGCCGGCAAATGGTGCGCGCGCTGCGCAAGCCGCTGATCGTCATGACGCCGAAGAGCCTGTTGCGCCACCCGCTGTCGGTGTCGCCGCTGGCAGGATCTCGCCGCGGGCGGCTTTCGCAACATCATCGACGAGATCGATCCGATCAAGGCCGCGGCGGTTACGCCGGGTCGTGCTGTGCAGCGGCAAGGTCTATTTCGACCTGCTCAAGGCGCGTCGCGACAGCGAAGGCCGAGACCGTGGCAATCGTGCGCATCGAGCAGCTCTATCCGTTCCCGACCGACGAATACGCAGGCCGATCATGCGCAAGTACGCGAATGCCCGCGAGATCGTCTGGTGCCAGGAAGAGCCGCAGAACCAGGGCGGCTGGTACCAGATCAGGCATCGGCTGCAGGCGCGGCCCGGCGGCAAGCGCGAGCTGTTGCTACGCAGGGCGGCCGGCGGCCGCGGCGCCGGCCACCGGCATCTCGTCGCTGCATGAGCAGCAGCAGAGAAACCTCGTCAATGCCGCGCTGCACGGCGTTCCGCCCGAAGAGGCCGCCCGCACCACGAAGCGCGTTCGCCGCGCCCAAACAAGGACAGGTTCATGAGCGTCGAAATCCGTGTCCCGTCAGCTGCCGGAATCCGTTGCCGACGCCACGCTCGTGGCGTGGCGCAAGCAGCCCGGCGATACCGTGAGCCGCGACGAGAATCTCGTCGACCTGGAAACCGATAAGGTGGTGCTCGAAGTGCCCTCGCCGGTCGCGGGCGTGCTGACGCGAAATCCGGCTCGGCAACGGCGCAACGGTCAAGGGCGGGCAGGTGCTCGCGCTGATCGAGGCCGGCCGCGGCGGGCCAGCCGGCTGCAGCGCCTCGCCGCGGCGCCGGCGGCGCAGGGCGCGCCGCAAGGCGATGCGGCGATCGAAGCTCAGCCCGGCAGCCAGGCGGCGTCGTGGCCGAGGAAATCAGCTGGATGCCGCCGAGGTCGCGGGTTCGGGACGCGGCGGACGTGTCTCGAAAGCCGATGTCGTCAGTCACATCGCGCACAAGGACTCGGTCGCTGCGCCGCCAGCGGCGGACAGGGCCGCCCCGGCGGCGGACAAGGCCGCGGCCGCAGCGCCGGCCGTGCCGGCTGCGCGTACCGGCCGCAACGAGCAGCGTGTACCGATGACGCGCCTGCGCGCGCGCATTGCCGAGCGGCTGGTCCAGGCGCAGGCCACCCAGGCCCTGCTGACCTCCTTCAACGAGGTCGATCTGAAGGCCGTCAATGACCTGCGTGCCCGCTACAAGGACGGATTCGAGAAGCAGTACGGCGTGAAGCTGGGCTTCATGTCGTTCTTCACCAGGGCCTGTGTCGAGGCGCTGAAGAAGTTTCCGGCGGTCAATGCCTCGATTGACGGCAACGACATCGTCTATCACGATTACTTCGACATCGGCGTGGCCGTCTCGACCGATCGCGGCCTGATCGTACCGGTGCTGCGCGATGCGGACCTGCTGAGCTTTGCCGAGATCGAGAAGTCGATCGGCGCCTTTGCCACGCGGGCCCGTTCCGGCTCGATCACGATCGAGGAGCTGACCGGCGGCACCTTCAGCGATCACCAATGGCGGCGTATTCGGTTCGCTGCTGTCGACGCCGATCGTCAATGCACCGCAGAGTGCGATTCTCGGCATGCACAAGATCCAGGACCGGCCGATGGTCGTCGACGGGCAGATTGTTATGCGGCCGATGATGTACCTCGCGCTGACCTATGATCATCGCATCATCGACGGACGCGAGGCGGTGCAGTTCCTGGTGACCGTCAAGCAGATACTGGAAGATCCGGCGCGCCTGGTGCTCGGCGTATGAGCGATGGCGAGCTTCGATGTCGTCGTGATCGGCGGCGGGCCGGCGGGCTATCCGGCCGCGATCCGCGCCGCGCAGAACGACCTCAAGTGTCGCCTGCGTCGATGCATGGCAGAACCGCGATGGCGGCCACGCGTTTGGCGGCACGTGCCTGAACGCCGGCTGCATCCCGTCCAAGGCGCTGCTCGAGTCCTCCGAGCTCTATCATCGAGCGCAGCACGAATTCGCCGTGCACGGCATTGGCTGCGCCGGAGTTACGCTCGACCTCGCAGACGATGCAAAAGCGCCGCGCGGCGATCGTGAAGACGATGACGGGCGGAATCCAGGCGCTGTTCAAGGCCAACGGCGTCACCGGCATCCCGGGACGCGGCCGCCTGCTCGGCGGCAACGAGGTTGAGGTCACCGGGTTCGACGGGGCAAGGCGCGGTCCTGAAGGCCAGGGACGTGATCCTGGCGTCGGGCTCGGTGCCGATGCGGCTGCAAAGCGCCGCACATGACGGCAGGTTCATCGTGGATTCCTGGAACGCGCTGGAGTTCACGTCGGTTCCGCGGCGTCTGGGCGTGATCGGGGCGGGCGTCATCGGCCTCGAGCTCGGCAGCGTCTGGCGGCGGCTCGGCAGCGAGGTGGTGATGCTCGAGGCGCTCGACCAGTTCCTGCCGATGGCCGACCAGGCGCTCGCGCGCGAGGCGCAGCGGCACTTCAGGAAGCTGGGTCTGGATATCCGGCTCGGTGCCAAGGTGCTGCGCGCGGTCGTCGACGGCGATGTGGTCAACGTCGTCTATGCCGATGCGAAGGGCGAACAGAGCCTGCAGGTCGACAAGCTCGTGGTCGCGGTGGGGCGCCGGCCGTACACCGAAGGACTGCTCGCGGACGGCACCGGCGTACAACTCGATGCGCGCGGCTTCATCGTCGTCGACGAGCATTGCCGCACCGGCGCGCCGCACGTCTGGGCCGTCGGCGATGTCGTGCGCGGCCCGATGCTCGCGCACAAGGGCAAGGAGGAAGGCGTGATGGTCGCCGACCTGATCGCGGGCCGGTATGCGGAGGTCAACTACAAGGTCATCCCGTCGGTGATCTACACCGCGCCGGAAATCGCCTGGGTGGGCCAGACCGAAGAGCAGGTCAAGGCGAGCGGCGTCGCCTTCAAGATCGGCAGTTTTCCGTTCGCGGCCAGCGGCCGCGCGCGCGCGATGGAAGCGGGGCAGGGATTCGTCAAGGTCGTCGCCGCGAGCGGTAGCGACGAGATACTCGGCGTTCACATCATCGGACCGATGGCGGGCGAACTGATCGCGGAGGCCGTGCTGGCCATGGAGTACTCGGCGAGTACCGAGGACCTGCAGCGCACCATCCATGCGCATCCGACGCTCTCCGAGGCGGTGCACGAGGCCGCGCTTGCGGCCGACAAGCGGGCCATCGACGCGCTCAACAAATAGTTGCGGCGCAGTCCCGGCAGTCCGGGCTACCGGCGGCGCCGGGCCGTGATGACGTTCGGCACCTGCGCAATGCGCGCGAGCACCCGGGACAGCTGTTCGAGTCCGTCGATCGAGATGCCGATGTCCATGCGCGCGATATGGTCGCCCTTGCCGGTGCTCGTGCTCATCCCCTGGATGCTGATCTTCTCGTCGGCGAGTGCAGCACTGACGTCGCGCACCAGGCCGCGCCGGTCAAAGGCCTCGACGTGTATGTCGACCGGAAACTCGCCGCGGCCAAGGCTGCCCCAGTTCACGGCGAGCACCCGCTCCGGCGCACGCGCGCGCAGGCGCTGCAGGTTCGCGCAGGACTGCGCGTGGATGCTGACGCCGCGGCCTACCGTGATGTAGCCGACGATCGGCTCGGGCGGTACGGGACGGCAACAGCGCGCAAACGTCGACAGCAGGTCGCCGATCCCCTGCACCGCGGTCTCCGGCTCGGGTCCGGTCGGCGGCCGGGCGCGCGCGACGGCTTCCGGCCGCTCCTCGCGGGCATGCTGGATGCGCTGGATGGCGCCGGCGAGCTGCGCGGGGCTGACCTCGCCGAGGCCGAGTGCGGCGTGCAGCGCGTCGCTGCTCTCGAGCCTGAGTTCCGCCAGCAGCTCCGGTATCGGCAGCTGCTTGACCCCCAGGCGCTGCAGCTCGCGATCGAGGATCGTCCTGCCCTCGAGCTTGTTCTGCGTCTCGTCCTGCTTGCGGAACCACGCCCGGACCTTGTTGCGGTTGCGCGGACTGGCGAGAAAGCCGGACTGCGGCGACAGCCAGTCGCGCGACGGATGCGGGGACTTCCCCGTGATGATCTCGACGGTTTCGCCGTTCTGCAGCCGGTAGTCAAGCGGCGTTATCCGGCCGTTGACCTTGGCGCCGCGCGTACGGTGGCCGAGGTCCGAATGCAGCTGGTAGGCGAAGTCCAGCGGCGTGCCGCCGACCGGCACGTCGACGATCTCCCCGCGCGGGGACAGCAGGTATACCCGGTCGTTGAACAGGTCGACGCGCATCCGGTCGAGGAAATCCTGGCCCTTCTCGCCGTCGTCGGCCGGCGCCAGCAGCGCGCGCAGCTGGTTGATCTTGCGCTCGTAGGCCTGGTCGCCGCGACCGCCTTCCTTGTAGCGCCAGTGCGAGGCGACTCCGCTTTCGGCGTTGGCGTGCATCTCATGTGTGCGGATCTGGATCTCGACCGGTTCGTTGCCGGGCCCGATCACGGCCGTGTGGATGGAGCGGTACAGGTTGTCCTTCGGCGTGGCGATGTAGTCGTCGAACTCGCCGGGTATGAACGACCAGAGCGAATGGACGACGCCGAGCGCCGCATAGCAGTCGGCGACGCTGCCGACGAGCACCCGTGCGGCGCGGATGTCCATCAGCTGCTCGAACGCGAGGCCCTTGGCCTGCATCTTGCGCCAGATGCTGTAGATGTGCTTCGGTCGCCCCTCGATCGTCGCCTCGACGCCGGCCGCGCGCAGCGCGCCCTGCAGCTGTTCCTTGAGGTTCTCGATGTACTGTTCGCGCTCCGAGCGGCGCGTCTTCAGGGCGCCGGCGATGCGCCTGTAGTCGGCGCCCTGCAGGTAGCGAAACGCCAGGTCCTCGAGTTCCCACTTGATGTGCCAGATGCCGAGCCGGTTGGCGAGCGGCGCGTAGACCTCGCGCGACTCGATCGCGAGCCTGCGCTGGGTCGCGGGGTCCATGGACCTTGCCGCCCGCATCTTCTGCAGCTGCTCGGCCAGGCGCACGACGACCAGGCGCACGTCGCCGACGACCGCGAGCAACATCTTGCGCAGCGCTTCCGAGTGTCCGCTGTCGAGCCCGCGCTCGGGCGTCCAGTCCGCCGGCAGGCCGAAGTGGCCCAGCTGATTCAGCTCGCGGGCGAGCTTCGCGGCCTGTGCGCCGAAGCGCTTCGCGGCCGATTCCGCGTCCAGGAACCCTGCCTCGAGCAGCGGCCCGAGCATCGCGGCGATGACGATGTTCTCGTCCGCGTCGAGGTTGCGTACGATCTCGGCGACCTGCAGCGCGTCCTGCCTCAATCCGGCCGCCTCGGGGGGCAGCTCCAGGGCCTGGACAGCCAGGGTGGCATCGCGCACTGCCTCGGTCGCGGTCGTACGGGTTGTAGCGGTCGTCTCCACGGGAAATGCACCGATCCTGCCGGTGTGTTTGGGCGGCTATTGCCGGTATCATACGCGGGATGACGGAACTGAGAGTGCGGGTGCTGGGAATCGATCCCGGATCGGTGCGCACCGGCTACGGGATACTGGATGCGCTCGGCACGCGCCTGACGTACGTGGCGAGCGGCGTCATTCGTACGACCGACGGCGAATTTTCGGGCCGCCTGTGCGAAATATTCCGTGCGGTGCAGCTGATCGTGGCCGAGTACCGGCCTCAGGAAGTCGCGATAGAGCGGGTGTTCGTGAACCGCAATGCGGACAGCGCGCTGAAGCTGGGCCAGGCGCGCGGCGCGGCGATCTGCGGGGTGGCCGAAGCGAACGCCGGCATCTTCGAGTACGCGCCCCGTGAGATCAAGCTGGCCGTGGTGGGGTCGGGAAGCGCGGAAAAGGCACAGGTTCAAATGATGATGAGGAACATCCTGAAACTGCAGCACCCGGTTGCCGCCGACGCGGCCGATGCGCTGGCGGCCGCCGTCTGCCATGCGTTGCGGGGAGGCGTGCGCGCGGCGCTGTCGCGTGCCGCGGGCGGCAAATGATCGGATTCCTGAAGGGCCGGCTTGCCGCGAAGAATCCGCCGGGATTGCTGATCGATGTGAACGGCGTCGGCTACGAGCTGGAGGCGCCGATGTCGACCTTCTATGGGCTGCCGGCGGCCGGCGAACCGGTTGCGTTGTTCACGCACATGGTGGTGCGTGAGGATGCCCATGTGCTGTTCGGCTTCGGCACCGAAGCGGAGCGGCGGCTGTTCCGTGGACTGCTCAAGGTGTCGGGTGTGGGGCCTAAGATCGCGCTGGGCATTCTCTCGGGTTCGAGCGTCGATGATTTCCTGCGCATCATCGAGGCCGAGGATGTCGCGATGCTGACGCGGATTCCCGGCATCGGCCGCAAGACCGCGGAGCGCGTCATCATCGAGATGCGCGACAGCGTCGGGAAGCTGTCGGCCGGGCTGCCCGGCGCCGGGGCGGCGGCCGCGTTCGGGGTGCCGGCGACCGCGCAGAGCGAGGCCTTCGCGGCATTGCTGGCGCTCGGCTACAAGCCTCCCGAGGTGACGCGCCTGCTGAAGGTCGTCGAGGACCCCGGTCTGACGACCACGGAACTGATACGCAACGCGCTGAAGGCGGCGGCGAAGGCTTGAAATGGGCATAGAACAGGACAGGATCATCGCGCCGACCGGGGCACGCGACGACGAGGTGGTCGATCGGGCGGTGCGGCCGAAGTCGCTGGCCGACTACGTGGGCCAGGCCAACGTCAAGACGCAGATGGATATCTTCATCCGCGCGGCGCGCGGCCGCCGCGAGGCGCTCGACCACGTGCTGATCTTCGGCCCGCCGGGCCTCGGCAAGACGACGCTGGCGCACATCATCGCCAACGAGCTGCAGGTGAACCTGCGGCAGACCTCGGGGCCGGTGCTCGAGCGGGCAGGGGACCTGGCCGCGCTGCTGACGAATCTCGAGCCGCGCGACGTGCTGTTCGTCGACGAGATTCATCGCCTGAGCCCGATCGTCGAGGAAGTGCTGTACCCCGCGATGGAGGATTTCCAGCTGGACCTGATGATCGGTGAAGGGCCGGGGGCCCGCTCGATCAAGCTCGATCTGCCGCCATTCACGCTGGTGGGAGCGACGACGCGCGCCGGCCTGCTGACATCGCCGCTGCGCGACCGGTTCGGGATCGTGCAACGCCTCGAGTTCTATACGACCCCGGAACTGAAGAGCATCGTGACGCGCAGCGCCTCGATCCTGCAGCTGCGGCTCGAGGAGGACGGTGCCGACCGCATCGCCGAGCGCTCGCGCGGCACGCCGCGCATCGCCAACCGGCTGCTGCGGCGGGTGCGGGACTTTGCCGAGGTGAAGGCCTCCGGGGTCATCAACGGCGAGGTTGCCGTGGCCGCGCTCGACATGCTGGAAGTGGATCCGCTGGGGTTCGACATGCTGGACCGCAAGCTGCTGCTGACCGTGATCGAGAAATTCGCCGGCGGACCGGTGGGCGTGGACAGCCTGGCGGCCGCGATGAGCGAGGAGCGCGGCACGATCGAGGACGTCGTGGAACCGTTCCTGATCCAGCAGGGTTTCCTGATGCGCACCGCGCGCGGACGCATCGCGACGCGCAACGCCTACCTGCACTTCGGCCTGTCGCCGCCGGACCTTGGGCGCGAGGTCAGCCTGCCGCTTTTCCGCGATGCCCCGCCGGACCGGGATCGCTGATACATGCCGGCTGCTCCGAACTTTTCGCGCACCTATCGTGTCTACTGGGAGGATACGGACGCCGGCGGTGTCGTCTATTACGCGAATTACCTGAATTTCATGGAGCGCTGCCGCACCGACTGGCTGCGCGAACTGGGCGTCAATCAGCACGCGCTGCGCGCGCAGCGGCAGCTGCAGTTCGTGGTCGCGAGCGTGGCGGTGAAGTTCCTGAAGCCCGCGGTCCTCGATGATGAAGTTACCGTCACGGCGGAATTGGCGAGGCTGGGCGGTGCGACAATCGAGTTCTCGCAGGAGATCTGGCGTGGTGACGTGCAGCTGATCGAGGCCGGGGTGCGCGTGGCCTGCCTCGATTGCGCGAGCCTGAAGCCGCGCGGATTGCCCAAGGATATGTTCATGGAGTGGCGTAATGCCGAGTGATTTGTCCGTCTGGGAGCTGGTTGGCGAGGCAAGTCCCGTGGTCCAGGCCGTGATGCTGCTGCTGGCGCTCGCGTCGCTCGCCGCCTGGGCGGTGATTTTCGCCAAGGGCCGGGCCATATCGCGCTCGCGGCGCCAGGCCGACGTCTTCGAGACGGCGTTCTGGTCGGGCGGCGACCTGGGGGCGCTGTACCGCAGTATCGAAACCCGGGGGCGCGCCGGAACCGGCATGCAAAGCATATTCGAGTCGGGGTTTGGCGAGTTCAGCCGGCTGCGCCAGCTGGCGGCGCCGGCCGATCAGCTGCTCGAAGGCGCACGGCGCTCGATGCGGGTCGCGCAGATGCGCGAGATCGACCGGCTGGAGAAGAACCTGGCGATGCTGGCGACGGTGGGCTCCACGAGCCCGTATGTCGGACTGTTCGGCACCGTGTGGGGCATCATGAGTTCCTTCCACAACCTGGGCAACGCCCAGCAGGCCACGCTCGCTGCGGTCGCGCCCGGCATCTCGGAGGCGCTGATTGCCACGGCGATGGGGCTGTTTGCGGCAATTCCTGCCGTCGTTGCGTACAACCGGTTCGCGGATCAGGTCGGCCGCCTGGAGTTGCGGTTCGATACCTTCATGGAAGAGTTCTCGACGATCCTGCAGCGTCACGGGCAGAACGCCCGCAGCGCCGGCACCTGAGGTCTATGAGCGCGCGCGCACGCCGCCGTAAGCTGATGGGAGAAATCAACGTCGTCCCGTACATCGACGTGATGCTGGTGCTGCTCATCATCTTCATGATCACGGCGCCGCTGCTGAAGGAGGGCATCAAGGTCGACCTGCCGCGCGCCGCGGCGCAGCCGCTGGATCCGGCGTTTCTTGCCAAGCATGAACCGCTGATCGTCACGATCGACGCGCACGGCCGCTACTACGTCAATATCGGCCGCGGTGCCGATCAACCGGTCTCCGAGGCGGCCGTCGAGTCGCGCGCCGCCGCGGTCCTGCGGCGTGATCCGGCAACCCCGGTGCTGGTCAAGGCCGATACCACGGTGCCCTACGGTGCGGTCGTGCGCGCGATGGTGCTGCTGCAGAAGGCGGGGGCCGCGAAGCTCGGATTCCTGACCGATCCGGTGCGGGAGGGCCGCAAATGACGGCCTTCTGGCGCGAGTACTCACCGGCGGTCATTTTCTCGGTGTTCCTGCATGGTTTGATGGTGCTGGCCGTGATACTGACGGCGCAGATATCGTGGCGGCGGCCGCCCGAGCAGATCCGGCCGCTGGCGCTCGACGCGGTGGTCATCGACTCCCGGACGCTGCGCGCGAGCGAGCCGTCCCCGGCGCCGGCGCAGGCGCCGACGCCGGTTCCTGCGCCAGCGCCGGTCCCGGCACCCTCCGTCGACGCCGCGGCGCAGGCGAAGCAGCGCGCCGCCGAACAGCAGGTGCAGGCGGCCAAGGCCGAGGCACTGGCGGCCGAGCAGGCACACCGCGTGGCCGAGGCGCAAAAGGCGGCAGAGGCGCAACAGGCGGCTGAGGCGCAAAAGGCAGCCGAGGCGCAAAAGGCGGCCGAAGCGCAAAGGGCGGCCGAGGCGCAGAAGGCGGCTGACGCGAGGAAGGCGGCGGAGCTGCGCGCCAAGGCGGATCGGGAGGCGGAGCTGCGCCGGCAGATGGCGGACGAGGAACATGTCCATCAAGTCGAGTCGGGGCCCTTGGGAGCCAGCTATTATGCGATGCTGCAGGCACGCATGACGCGCTCGTGGATCAAGCCGCCGTCGGCGGGCCCGGGGATCGATTGCCGGGTCGAAGTGACGCAGGTGCCGGGTGGCGAGGTCGTCGCGGCACGGGTCACGCAGTGCAACGGCGATGCCGCGGTACGCCAGTCGATCGAGAACGCGGTCTATCGCGCCTCGCCATTGCCGGATCCGCCGGATCCGGCGCTGTTTCACCGAGTATTCACCTTTGAGTTCAAACCCGATGAATAGAGTTTTCCCGGTCCTGCTCGCCAGCGCTCTGCTTGCACTTTCCGCATCCCGCGCCGAGGCCGAGTTCGTAGTCGAGATCACGCGCGGACAGTCCGAGGCGATCCCGATTGCGATCGTGCCCTTCTCGAGCGCGCAGACCGCCGCGGATTCGTTCGACGTTGCCCAGCTCGTCGACAACGACCTGGCGCGCAGCGGGCGCTTCAAGACCATGGATCGCAAGGACATGATCGACCAGCCGCACAGCGGCGTGACGCTTGCGATCGACGACTGGCGCCGCCTCGGCAACGACTATGTGCTGGTTGGCGTCATGGCGCCGGAATCAGCCGACCGTTTCAACATCAGTTTCGAACTCTACAATGTGCTGAACCGGCAGCGGCTGCTCGCCTACCAGATCAGCACGAACAGGGCCGGGCTGCGCCTGGCCAGCCATCAGGTCGCGGACATGGTGTTCGAGAAGATCGTCGGCGTGCGCGGGGCGTTTTCGACGCGGATCGCCTACATATCGGTGCTCGGGCACCTGCCCTCCAGGACCTACCGGCTGATCGTCGCCGATGCCGACGGGGAGAATCCGCGCATCGTCATGGAATCGAAGGAACCGCTGATGTCGCCGGCCTGGTCTCCGGACGGCCAGAGTCTCGCGTACGTGTCGTTCGAGCAGCGTGTTCCGTCGATTTATGTGCAGACGCTGAAGAGCGGCGAACGCCGCCGCGTATCGGCGCATGCCGGCGTCAACCAGGCGCCGGCCTGGTCACCTGACGGCAGGAAGCTGGCACTGACGCTCTCGACGCGCGACGGCAATCTCGATATCTATGTGCTGGACCTGACTACCGATGCGCTGACGCGCATCACCGACGATCCGGCGATCGATACCGAGCCGCAATGGTCGCGGGACGGGCAGACCCTGTATTTCACGTCCGACAGGGCCGGCGGGCCGCAGATCTACCGGATCGCGATCACGCCGGGAGCGAAGCCGACCCGCCTGACTTTCCAGGGATCCTATAATGCGAGGCCGAGGCTCTCGCCGGACGAAACGCAGCTCGCGTTCGTCACGCAGGAAGGTGGCGCATATCGCATCGCGACGCTGGACCTGCGTTCGCACGGCGATATCCAGGTGCTGACCAAGGGGCGCTTCGACGTATCGCCGAGTTACGCGCCCAACGGTGCTGTGCTGATCTATGCGAGCCGCGACCGGGAGCGCGGGGTGCTGGCGATGGTCAGCGCCGACGGGCGGGTGCAGCAGCGTCTGGTTTCGTCCGAAGGTGAAGTGCAGGAACCCGCATGGGGTCCGTTCTGATTTTTAATGTGGTTTTGAAATGGAGAGAGTCATGAAGAAAATTGCATCGATGACCCTGCTGATCGCGTCGGTCCTGCTGCTGGCCGGATGCCCGAAGAAGCCGACGGTCTCCGAACCGGCGACGACAAAGAGCCAGGTCCCCGCGAGTGCGACGACGGCCGGCGCCGACGGTGCCTCGACGCGAGTCAGTCCGCTCGGCGATGGCGCGTCGACGTCAGCGGGGCTGGCCGGCGATGCCGCGCGGGCGCACAACGTGATTTACTTTGACTTCGACAAGTCGGAAATCAAGCCCGAATTTGCCGACATCGTAACCGCGGCGGCGCGCAATCTGTCCAGTCACCCGGCGCTCAAGGTCAAGCTCGAGGGCAATACCGATGAGCGCGGAACCCGTGAATACAACATCGGGCTCGGTGAACGCCGTGCGCAGGCCGTACGCCGGGCGCTGTTGCTGCAGGGGGTCGCCGAGTCGCAGATCGCGACGGTGAGCTTCGGCGCCGAGCGGCCCGCCGTCGAGGGCGATGACGAGGCCGCATGGGCGCAGAATCGCCGCGTCGAATTCAATTACCAGTCTGCGGCCGGCCAGCCATGACCACGAGATTTGCCGGCCCCGGATTGATCGCGGCGGTCGTGCTCGGGCTGGGCGGGTGCGCGAGCACGCCGCCGGAGCAGGACCCCGTGCAGATCCGGCTCAATGACCTGGATACGCGCCTGGCGAGGATAGAGCGCCTGATGACCAACCAGAGCCTGCTGCAGCTCGCCAATGAGATCGAGGCGCTGCGTGCGGATGTGCGCGGCATGCACGACGACGTCGACAGGCTGGGCAACGATGCCGAGGTGGCGCGCAAGCGCCAGCGCGATCTGTATACGGATCTCGACCAGCGGCTGAAGGCGCTCGAGTCCCGATCCGCGGCTACCGGCGGACCAGGCGCATCGGCTGCGCCTGCGCCCGTTGCGCCGGCGGCGGCGCCGCCCAGGCCACCGTCGGCACCGATCGGACCGGGGGCGCCGGATGGCACGGATCGCGGCAATTACCAGGCGGCATTCGTGCTGCTGAAGGACAGCCAGTACGACCAGGCGATCGCCGCATTCGGGAAATTCCTCGTCGATTTTCCCGATAGCCCGCTCGCCGACAACGCCCAGTACTGGCTGGGCGAAGCATACTACGTGAACCGCGACTTCCCGACGGCGCTGGCCGCCTTCCAGCGCGTGGTCGACAGATATCCCCAGTCCCGCAAGGTCCCCGATGCACTGCTGAAGGTCGGATACTGCCAATACGAGCTGCATCAGTGGGACCGGGCCCGTGCGGTCCTGGCCGACGTGACGTCGAAGTACGCCGATACGCCTGCCGGAAGGCTGGCGCAACAGCGCCTGGAAAAACTGGGGACTGAAGGGCATTGACCGAAGCACTCGCCAGCGAAGCGGATGCCGTCGCGGGGCGCAGCGAGCGTCTGCGCGTCAACGAGATCTTTTACTCCCTGCAGGGTGAAGCCGATGCGGTGGGCTATCCGACCGTATTCGTTCGCCTGACGGGCTGTCCGCTGCGTTGCCAGTATTGCGATACCGAATACGCGTTCCACTCCGGTCGCTGGACCGGCATAGGTGCCGTAATTGCCGAGGTGGCCGGCTTCGGTGCGCAGCATGTCTGCGTAACGGGAGGCGAGCCGCTCGCGCAGCCGAATTGCCCGGCATTGCTGACCGCGCTGTGCGACGCGGGGTTCCGCGTCTCGCTGGAGACCAGCGGCGCGCTGGATATTGCCGGCGTCGATTCGCGTGTCGTCACGGTTCTCGACGTCAAGACGCCGGGCTCCGGTGAGCAGCGTCGCAACCGCCTGGAGAATCTCGTGCTGCTGAAACCGGGCGACCAGCTGAAATTCGTCATCTGTTCGCGCGCCGATTACGACTGGAGCAAGGACTTCCTGCGGGAGCACGCGCTGATTGGCCGCTGCCAGGTGCTGTTTTCACCGAGTTACACCGAGGTGGCGCCGGCGACGCTGGCGGACTGGATCATCGCCGATCGGCTCCAGGTGCGCTTCCAGCTGCAGCTTCACAAGATCCTGTGGGGCGACGTGCCCGGAAAATAGCGATGCGGCCCGCTGTCGTACTGCTCTCCGGCGGCCTGGATTCCGCAACGACGCTGGCGCTGGCGCGTGCGCAGGGCTTCGCCTGCCATGCGCTCAGCGTCCACTACGGGCAGCGGCACAGTGCTGAACTGGATGCCGCCGTGAAGCTCGCGGCGTCGGTCGGCGCGGTCGATCATCGCGTGATGAGGGTCGACCTGGCGGGCATTGGCGGATCGGCGCTGACCGACGCAAGCGTCGATGTGCCGGATGCCGGTGCCAGCGGCGGCATACCGGTGACCTATGTCCCCGCCCGCAACACGATGCTGCTCGCGCTGGCACTCGGATGGGCCGAGGTGATCGGCGCCCGAGATATCTTCGTCGGCGTCAACGCGGTCGATTATTCCGGCTACCCGGATTGCCGGCCGGAATTCATAGCGGCCTTCGAACGGCTCGCCGCGCTTGCCACAAAGGCCGGCATCGAGGGCGCGGCGTTGCGGATTCACGCGCCACTGATACAGCTGTCGAAGGCCGACATCATCCGCATCGGGCTCAAGCTCGGGGTCGACCTGTCGCTGAGCGTCTCGTGCTACCGGGCCGATGCCGAAGGTCGTGCGTGCGGCAGCTGTGATTCGTGCCGGATCCGAGCGGCGGGATTCGCCGCCGCCGGCAGCGTGGATACGACGCGCTATCGATGAATTGCCTGTTCGGCTATGATGCGCGCCTGCAAACGGGACGGTAGCTCAGTTGGTAGAGCAAGGCCCTTTTAAGGCTTTGGTCCTGGGTTCGAGTCCCAGCCGTCCCACCATAAATCAATGACTTAGAGAATATCGTACCCGATTCGTACGGAAATCGTACGAAAAAAGTCGCTGTGGCGACTACTGGGTCCGCTCGATGGTTCGATCGTGTTCCCTGTCGTCCCGGGCTGTCTCCCGGGGCCCGTGCGATTTCACGTGCCGCATGAACTCCACGGCCAGGCGCTCGCGGTCCGTGAGCAGCGGCGGCAGGTGCGCCGCGAAGTAGCGCGCGTCGGCACCGAGTTCGACCTCACCCTGAGCTTCCAGTCTTGACGCGATGTCGTTCCATCCGGCGACGATTGCTTTCCTGGTCTTGACGAGCGTGGGGCGAGCCGGGTCCGTGATCGTGCGGGTCTCATTGAGTTCTCTCGCGATGCCTTCGAGCTTTTCCCTGAACGTCTTTACGTCGGTACGGCGATTCGCCCGGAAGTTTTGATTTCGATCTGCTTTTTTTGTCTGTCCCCGGACCGACCTCGGGGTGGCGTTGGCGGCGATTCCCTGAGTGCGCATGGCTTGCGCAAAGTCCTCGCGCCATTCGCGCAGCATCGCCTTGTCGATGTGGAGCCGCTGTCCGTCGGTCCCCTCGGCCCTGACCACCACGTGTACATGGGGGTGTCTCTGGTGGGTGTGCAGCGCCAGGGCGTAAGGGTGCCGGAATCCGAATTTTTCGCGCGCGAATTCCTGCGCTGCTGCCAGCACCGCCCCTGACGGTGTCGGCGACGGCATGGAAAGCGTGATGTTGTGGACGAGTTTGATTCCCGCGGCGCCGGTTTTGTCCCCGCGCAACGGTCGATATTGGCCCGCCGAGAGTTCCAGGTGCCAACTCTTCAATAGATCCTTCTGGCCGTCCTCGGCCACCCGCTCCCCACGATCGGTGTCGAGGTCCAGTTCGCCCCTATGGCTGATGTAGGCGAGGTGGGCAGCGACGGCGCCGACCGTTCGCCCGCCGCCGGTGACTTTCACCATGACCTCGGGCGCCCGCCGTACGGTGCGCCGGATCTGCTCGATCTGCGCCGATGAGAACCTGACGGATGCCTGCGGGCCGGCTCGTCCCTTGCTGAAAAGGTCCAGGAACGGCGATCTGCTCGACGACAACCTTAAGGGTGGCCTAGACATGACGACTCTCCCAACTCACGAGTGCGTTTTGCACAAAGTCGTGCGTACGCTGCTCGAGCGCTGCCACTGCAGCCCGCGTGTCGCCCAGGCTCTTTCGTAAGTCGTCTATACCTGCGCTCCCCAGCGACGGATTACGGGCAGTCCGCACCAGGAATCCGCCCAGCTCAGCGAGCAGTGCGATGCTCAGCTTGAGATCGGCGAGCTCGCGGGCCGCGAGCGGCGGATTGGCCGCGAGGTGGGCACGCACCAGCGCGGCCAGATAAGTCGAGGACTTCATGCCGCGCGCCGATGCGCGTCTGGCGATGGCATCGCCGTCGCCTGGCCTCAAGCGGATGGTAATCCGATCCGTGGACGGAGAATGCGTGGCGTCCGGTACCGGACCGCTGGGACCCGGCTGCCCAAGCGCCCGGACGGCCGACAAGGCGAGCGTGGATTCCGACATGCCGCGCGAGCGGGCGAGGGATGCGAACCGGGTCTTCTCTTCGCTCGACAGGCGAATCGTGATCGAGGAACGCACTCGCCCGGAAGAGCGGGAGTTCATCGTGAGGCCGCTCCGTGCTGCAGACGCGGACGCGACGCTATCCTGCCATGGTTTCGATATCTCCCCGTTTGATGCATCCCCTTCGCGCGCGAAGCTGGGCGAAGCAAAAACCAATCAAGCGACACGATCATCACGGGTGGGTGCCAGACTGCCGCCGGCGCAACGCGGAGGGCAGGGCGAGCGGTAACGCGCGTTGATCGGAAACTCTTGATCGAACATCATCGCGGGAAGGACTGACCCGGGTCTTCGATTGCTCGATCAGGGTGGCGATGTCGGCGCCGGAGACGAAGCGGCGGCAGCCCAGCACGACGCTCGGCAGACGGCCACTGCGCAGCAACGCGTAAATGGAATTCCGCGAAATCCCGCCGAGCAGATGCTGCGCTTCCGTGATGGAGTAAACGGCGCGTTCCTTCATCGGTTTACCTCGAGCAAGCACGTCCAGTCCGGTCGGTCGCCGCTGTCGACGACCCGCCGCGCTTGAATGAAACAATACGGGATCAGGCAGGCGGGCTGAATTGCCCATTTGTCGGTTTTTTTAAGGGAAACTCAAACTATTTGCAGGCCATCTGGGGGACCTGAGCCTTGCGACGAAAGTTGCCGCTATCGAGGTGCAACGACCGCAGTACTGCCTCAGGGCCAGTCGACGCGCAGGAACAGCCGCAGCGGATCGTCCCTGAAGGGAACAAAACCGTACGCCCGATAATAACTCGCGGCACGCTCATGCAACGCATCGACCACGAGCCCGACGCCAGCCGCCTCAGCGATGGTCGTGCGCGTGCGTGCAATCGCATCCATCAGCATGAGTTCCCCAAACCCCTTGCCCTGCATGCTGCGATCAACGGCCAGGCGACCGAGCAGGACGCAGCTGAGCCGCTGTGGCAGCTTGCGCTTCCCGGGCAGGTGGGTGGTGTCGATTTCATGCGCCAACAGGCAGTAGTAGCCGAGGATGCGTGCAGGCCCTTCCTCATCGACCACTACTCGCGTACGGGCGTAGTTCTTCTCCTGCTGCTGCAGGGCCATGCGCGCGAACCAGTCGTTTAAGGACGGCTCGCCGCAATCAAACTTTGCCCGATCGTGCCCGCCAGTCAAAAGCTCGATTCGAATCGCCACGGGTCGCCTTCTGGTAGTTTTTGAGGGCACGCTGCAGCTTCCCGGTCGGCGGCTGTGGCGGCTTGTCGAGAATGTTCAATAGCCATTCAGCATCGCGAGCCGTCAAGCGGGTTACCCTTTCCCGCTCGAGAATCGCATCGGCCCTGTCCACGGCGGCCTGGACGACAAACTGATTGATCGTTGCCCCGGAAAGGCTCGCCGCTTCCTCAAGCCGTTCGCGCACGTTCTTAGGGACCCGCGCGGTAATCCGGCCCCGCTCGAGCGCCTCTGTATCGGTAGCCATGGGCGTCCGTATCCGTCGGTAAGTAGTTAAGGTGTCATTTTGGCACCATCCGGCCGACGAATCAACCGGCAATTGAGCCCCCAGGCGGTCAGGTTGGTCGTATTGATCGCCCGGACGACCGAATCGTCAGCATCGTTAGCAATCGACAAAACATGGGGCGCGGTTGGTGATATCTGGTGGATGCAACAGTAGGCTCCAATTCATTGGCGTCCGGCCAGGCGCGGCCCTCCGCAGAGCAGGCGGGCAGGCAGCAACACGATGGCTCGCAGCAATTCGAATACACCCTCGAACGCGATACCGACCAGGCGAAAAGGCAGAGACGACAGCCAGAGCAGTGGCCAAAGCACGATGGCCAGCAGCGCCAAGGGCTACTCAGGATGGGGGTAACGTCGACGCTTAAAATGCGCGGTGTCGGTCGAAATGGCGGCAATCAGAGCGCCAAAAGCCGACCAGGGAACGAGGCTGAACTCCTCACTTCGCCAAACCCGGTCACCGACACCGCCGAGTTCCTTACCGGATAGCAGACATTCGATACCTGGGGTACGCTAGGCGCCGACCGCCATCTCCATAGATTACCGTCGGTGCCGGGCAAACGCGGCCATGGCGCCACCGTTACGTTGTGGATTCCAGGTATCGACAATTCGAGGAAGCGATTATGTGGAATGCCCACTCAAAGCGTCTTAATACGAAGTTTATCTTGTTGACCCTCCCGTGCCTCGTCGGGCCAACTGTGGCGCAAGCTTCAGATTCCTATAACTCTGTCACTGACCAGCTGACCATTGCTGAGCTGCAGTACGGTAACTGGACCTTTACCAACATGATCGTCACGCCTGGCAAAGTCATCAGCATCGGGGGTGGCGTGGCACGGGGCTCCGAGGACTGTTACTGCTCATCGGCTATCGGCCAGCCCCTGGAACTGTTCGTACCGACAGTCGTCGTGAACGGCACGGCCACTTATACCAACGTGACCGCAACGATCGCCAGCATGGCGTCCGTCGGTACGGTCAGCGGTGCGGACAGCTACGACGGCACCTACCTGTACATTCCGTCTATCCGGGTCGGCAATACGTTCTACAGCTTCGTCGTCATCACGGTAGCCGGTATCGACGGTCTGGCCAATGGATTCCCGCAGTCCTCGGACACGTACACCGCTTCAACCAACCAGCTGACGATTCCCGCAGTCGAATACGGCGGCAAGGCCTATACCAACCTTACCGTGACCGTCGGCAGGGTCGTCTCGGTCGACGGCAGCGCGAACACCGGCGGCCCAAACTCCTCGGTCTGTTACGACTCGACGTACTACGCGACCGGAACGACCATGGATCTGTTCTACACCGGGTACGAGCAGAAATCCGTCGTCCTGGCGCCATCGACGTTCAACGGCGTGGCGAATGCAGTGGGTATCCAGAACACCACGATCACGAGTCAGGGCACGTCCACCGCTACGGAGTACTACGACATCACGTCCAAGTTCCCGATCCTTCTGGAACTGGGGCTCGGCGCTCCGTCTGGCGACCAGGTATTTTCACCGGGGATCCAGTTCAGCGGCGCGCTGACTTATGGCCAATCGCTGCAAACGTCCGGTGTCTTTTCCTTCACCGGCGGCTCGCTGAACTACACGTCGGACTACATCTTCGAGGGAATCGAGGACGTGACCGTACCGGCGGGAACCTTCAAGGGTGCCTGCAAGTGGAACCTGAAGGAGAACCTTGGCACGGGTCCCACCTCCGTCACGATTCATACGTCGCACCAGGGCATACCGCTCGAAGGCCTGCAGCCGGGCAGCACCTTCAATGGCGGCCCGTTGACGGACTGACCGTTCTACCGAACATCTCACCCCGCTCAGTGGGGAGATTGCATTCGAAGCCAGTTTTGCGTTCGCCAGTTTGCAATTCGTCGCAGCAATGGCCGGCCTCGGAGCAGCAATTGAACCTCATCGGGACGCACGTTGCTGCAACGGGATTGGATCGACTATCACCGGAAGTCCGCTGTTAAGAATCCCCCATCGCCGATTGAACCACCCATTGCCTGCCGTTCGACACCGTCCGCCTAGGGTCAAATCAAGTGACTGTCCGAGCAGGCCGACGCATCACGCGTTGCCAGGACGCGTAACTGATGAAGACGCGGGCGCCCTGCGCGGTGCTGGAGGTTCCCTGAGGGTTATCTGCTTCCGTGGCGTCGCGCATTCACGGACTCTTTGCTGGTTTCCCGCTAGCCTGCCTCAAGCGGTCAGCGACCGCTTGCGGGCCGCCATCTCAGCAACTCCAGGGATTGGGTATGACCCAATCCGGCCGGCCGCGAGCGTCCGTTATCCGGTAATGCGCGTGCAACGAACCTACTGCTGAATAACGTACAGCAGGCCATCGACGGCGGTCGGAATCGCAAACGCCTGCTCACCATTCGTGACCAGCGCAAATCCGGCACCGTTGATCGTTCCCGTGCCGTCGGCATTTACAGCATAGGGTTGGCTAGCGGTCACGCCGGCTTGCAAATATGGTGGCCCTGTCCCAATAGCGACGCTCACGTCATTTACAAATGAGTATGTTCCGGCCCCGTCGAATTGAAACACTCCCGCATAATTCGCGTTTTCGTTATCCGGATCTTCGACGGATCCGAATGTGAACGTGCCATTCATACTCGAATTCGACAATGTGGGTGGAGAGGCACTCTGCGTCACCAACTCGCCAATCGAACCAGCGCCATCTGTGCCCAATGCAAATCCAGCTATCTGATGTAGACCCTGTGGGTTGCACAGGTACACAATCATTTCGAAATTGGCCGCGCCAAATATCTCCACACGCCCCGAAGTGGGCTGAGCCGAGTTGATCAAGTAGTAGCCCGTGCCGCCGGTCGTCGCCAGATAGCTGCCGGAATCGTTTTGAAAGTACGATACGCCGCTAAGGGCGCCCGCGCTGCCCGACTCGAATACACCGATCGTCGCCTCATTGCCGACAAGGATGAAATCATATCCATCCAGTCCGAACATGTACGACCCTACGATTGCACTCGAGCCGTAGCTGCCAGCCGACAAGATCATCTGGCCGCTCGCCAGATACGGCGTCATTGCGTTAGGGGAATCGCTTGCAACGATAAACCATTGCGATTGATTGACAACGTAAGTGACAAAGTCAAATGTGTAAGTTCCTCCCCCAGCCGTGGGGATTGAAAGGGCGACAGTCGCGCGTCCATCTGCAGAGATCGCCGATATTTTTCCGGTCGTGCCTGTCAGTTCGCCGGTATATCCACCCGCAGAATTGATGTCGGCAAAACCCGCTGTGATCGGCGTGACACCTTGAACGGCGCTGCCGGTTGACAACGACCCAGCCATGGCAAACCTTGCGCCGAGCAGGTCAAACCCACTCAGGCCAAAAGCGTAGAAGCCGCCGGGCGAGGCACTGAACGTCGCGGGATTCTGTACTGCCACGACTCCACTAGAAACCCTGCCGACACTGTTCGATGCGTCAAATTCAACGATTCGCCCAGCCATACCAGTGCCGTCGAACGCAAAATTCACGATCAGATTTGTAGGTACGCCAGGAGCAGCGCCCAATATGGCGAATCCGATGCAGCCGCGGTGGTCAGCCCCAAGAGAGTAGCCACCACCCAATTGGCCTGGCACAAGGTGTTGCGGGCCGCTGGTCAGGCCGTTGTAATCGATTTCGGCGGTGACGATCTTGCCCTTCCCATCCAGAGTCGCGCTGCCGGCCAACATGAGAGGTTGTCCCGCCCCGTCGAATCCGCGCATGACGAACGCGAGCGAGCGATTCGTGGCGAGAGCCTCGTAACCCCGCGTAGGGCAGGCCGTAATCGCGCCGCCGCCACCGACAGACACAATGCCGCTCACCGTCGCAGTGGCATTGGTATATACCTTGCCATTTGCCGAAACGGCGGCCACTGTCAGCAATTTGGTTGTTGGGTCATAGACATCGCGGATATTGCGGGGCATCCCGCCGCCTACGTTCAGGATGGTGCCGACCGTGACGACAACATTCGTGTATATGGAGCCGCCGGCGACTTGTACGGAGGGTATTATGAGATTGGTTCCATTGTAGACGTCGGTCCCGGCGACGCTGCCCACTGATACCAAGCCGCTCACCGATGCAACGACGTTGTAGTAGGTGCTTGTCCCAACTGTAACCAGCGGAACGCTTAGCTGGCCATTAACGGGGTTATATCGGTCCTCGTTAGAATTTGGCGCCGTGCCGGTCGGACCGCTAATGATTTCCCCAACGTTAATCACCACGTTCGAATAGGTGGCATCACCAATGGCAAGTGAAGAGATCGTCAGCTGGCCCGTCGCAAATGTGTCGGCACCGACCGCCCGAAACGCGGGTACGATGAGAGCAAGCGCCACAAGAACCACTCCCGCCGGGAAGCACAAGAATGATCTGTGTGGCACGGGTTTATTTCCTCCCAGTGTTAATAGAGCATGCCTGTGGACAGATCACATTCGCTCGCTGCCAGGAATATACGGATGCGCATCGGAAATAGGCTGCACCAGTCACAGACTACGGACAACTGTGCATGGGGCAGTACCGTCAATGCACTCGTAAGGCCCAGCGGCCGCGGGGCGCACGTGCCCGCAAGATCGCGTTGATTGCCGATGTCGCCACCACTATTGAGGCCTCAAACATCCCCTGTCCGCCGACCGGCACATTGCCTTCATATTTTGGTGGCGCGTCATTCGCTCTTAAAAAGCCGCTTGCGCAACCTAATTTCTTAGAGTATTAATTCTACTCGGCGAATTCCAAGAAGCAAGAGAGACTAATACTTGCGCAATTCGGCGTATCGGTCAGTCGTCAGCTCGGCACGCGGTTCCGCAACCGGTCGGCCTTCGGCACATTCGATACCCTTGGCGTGCAGTGCCAATCCGCCTATGGTCGCCCTGGCCAGAGTGATCGCGTACAACTTTGCGAGAATGGTCCTGTTGGCGCTGCTGTTACCCGTGGCTGGCTCGGTTCATGCCCAGTCCAGCATACCCAGGTCCAATCAGATCAAGTTGGCATACAATTTCTCAAGTGTATTGGCCGGGACAGGGGCGGCGCTTGGTACGGTGGGTTATTCAGTCGCTGAAATGGCTACCGATTCGTCCGGAAACATTTTCTGGATAGACTCCAACTATAATCTTGGTCTTTATTACGGCAACGGAGTCTCGCGCGTCTATCAATACAACACGCCTGCGATCTGCTGCGTTTATCTGTCGGGAATTGCGACCGGGCCGGACGGGGCCGTATGGCTCGGCGAGACGGACACGGTTGGTCTCCCGGGCCAGGCTAATTATCAGATTTCAGCTTATATAGATCGAGTGGATTCATCCCTGAATTTAACCCGATACCCGCTCCCGACAGCGCCGGCTAGTCCGGCCGGACTGGTCGCCGGACCGGACGGCGCAATCTGGTTTATTGAGTCCGCGACAACCCCGCCAAAAATTGGCCGAATGACGGTGCAAGGAGTGGTTACGGAATTCCCGCCTCCGACCGGCGTTGAACTGCAAAGCTGGATCGTGGCTGGTGCTGACGGCAATCTATGGATGGGCGGTGGTACGAGTTCCGCAATTGCTACGACGATCTACAAGATGAATACCTCCGGACAGCTGCTGGGTACGTATCCGCTGCCGGCGCAGACAAATTTTGCCGCAGTTGGAACTCACCCCGTCGCTGCCCCGGGAGCGGACGGCAACGTCTGGATACTGATAGACCAGTTTTTCAATACCATAACTCCCAAACCAGCTATTGCTCGAATTACTCCTGCCGGCACTCTGACAACATATCCGCTGCCCCTGCAGCCCCTTGCCGTGATTAACGGGCCGGACGGGGCACTGTGGTTCACGCTCAATGGTCCGTTGCTCGGCCGCATGGATACGTCAGGAAAAATGTCGTCGATCGCCTTTCCGAGCACTTTGCCCTATAGCTGCCAGCCGGAGTCGGGAAATTTAATTGCCGTTGGGCCAGGTTCATCGCTTGTCTTCAGCGCTTATGGAAGTGTCGGCGGATACAATACAGACTGCTACTTCGGCAGCGTGACATTAGGCGCATCCAGCTTATGGCCTGAAACAAGTGCTCCGGCATCGCCGGCAAAAACAGGGCAATTACAACCGGCCTCAGGATTCCATACGCAGATATCGGCCGGTGAATCCGACTTTGCAAATCGGCCAACAGCGGGCAAACAGAATAAACTCCATGCCGGTCGATTCAGTGCCAGCGACGCACAATCGCCGGCCGATGATTGCGGGGATATCCATAGTTGTTACATTTCCATCTACCCTTCGGTTCTCGTGGGTCCGCAGGCAGGCTGGATTGTGGAAGCCAGCGTGGAATTTGAGCAGGTATTTGCTGGTACCTACGACATCACTCTAAACACCCTTGGCGTCAGTTCCGGCAAGTGCACCGATGTTGTTGGCAACGTTGGTTACATCACTTTCGACGTAGTGAAACTTCTTGATGAAAACGGCCTCAATGTAGGAAGCGCGGGCAAGGCGATCGACGCTCTGATAGTTAACCCAATGTACGGCACCCACACACCTGGAGACGCTTATACATGCAAGATTGTACTTAGCCTGGTGTACGAAGACGTGGAAAGCGGCCAAACGACTACGCTCAGCCAGGCCAGTGCGACGGTCAATGTGATTGCTGATGACTAGCTAAAAAAGTCCCGCAGCTCGCACCGATTGGCGCGATGACCCGTTTTGACCCGGAGCCGGCCATGGCGAATGTCCGGCCCGGGTAATCCAACTCCGTCCGCCGTCAGCGGCGCACCTGTTTCACGGAGCAGGCGTGAAGGTAATGTCGAAAGTTGCCTGCAACGAAGAGTCGGAGAGCAGGAAGATGTAGCATGTGCCTGAAAAACCCGACACGACGACCGTGCACGTCATTCGCGTATCGCCGAAGTACACGTTGAAAAATGCCTCACCCTGTGAGGGCACCAGGACCCCGCTGCCGGTAAGGACCAGGATGTCGCTGGTGTTGGTGCAGGCGCCCTCGCCGTTTGCGCCGAAATAAGCGCTGTTGCCGTTCAGCGTCAGGTCGAGACGGATGTCGGTGATCGAACCACAGGCAGCAGGCGACGGAACGGTGGCTCCGGAGCCGGCAGTCCAGTGCAGGTCCGTATAGGTGGTCGGCGTCGCAGCGCCCAAGGCCATTGATGATGCAGGTGCAATGAGCGCCAGCGCGGGTATAACCGAGAGCATTCTTGTGTACATGTCGATTCCTCCCAGAAAATGGCATCAGTTACGCGAAAGAAATCTTGCCGGTTCTTTCCCCAAATACAATTATTCAGAATTACGGACGGCTGAGTGCGATCCATTGTAGCGCTACGCTATTCACTTCCCAAACCCCCACCCGGATTGCTCGCCGCCCCGTGCTCGTCATACAGTGTTTTGCCCGTGCCGGTACTGGATGGACGTACCCGGTCAGATTTAGTAAAACGCTGCACGAATCCAGTTGGTGATAGGTCCTCCGGGCTGTTCAACGCAAAACTAAGGAGAAACAATCATGATCGGGTATGTCACTATCGGAACGAATAATCTGCCTCGCGCGGCGGCCTTTTACGATGCACTGCTTGGCGCGATGGGCGCGAAGCGGATGATGGAAAACGAGCAGTTCGTGGCCTGGTCAATCAAACCGGATCAGCCGGGGCTGGGCGTAACGAAGCCGTATGACAAGAAGGCGGCAACTGTCGGAAATGGCGTGATGGTGGCGTTGGCCGCGGACACTACGGCGAAGGTCGACGCCCTGCATCGCAAGGCGCTGGAACTCGGCGGAACCGATGAGGGAGCCCCCGGTCCCCGCGGTGAAGGTTTCTATGCCGGATACTTTCGCGACCTGGACGGCAACAAGCTCAACTTCTTCTGCGTGGGGTGATTGGCAGGTGGCTGCGACGGGGGGCGCCGGCATTCGACATGCCGGCCGCACTCGCTTGCGAACCCCGCGCTGCGCTCTGACAGGGGGCCGAGCGGGCAGGGCGCCCTGTAAGCCGGATCCGTTCAGCGACCGTGTTCGTCGCGTTCGGGCTCTGCGACGGAATTCCGGCGACGAAGCGGACCAAATCAGCGACGAACCGGACGTCGGCCTGTGCGGTGGTCTATAGGGTTAAAGGCCTTCGGTATAAACTGCCAAAGGACGCCCTTACGGATATTCCAACGTGCAAATGCCGCTGATTGAAGGTGATGCAGAGCAACCCAGGATGGCCATGCCGTTCCTCCTGGCATCGGGCCGGGAGCTGTCGAAATCCACCCTGTTTTATCTCCTCGATGGCGCGGGTTGGGTCGGCTTTGGTGCGATTTGCCTTGCCGCTGATTTTCACAAAGTGGGCCTATTGCCCTCCGCCATGGAAAACCTGTTGTGGATTTCGTGCGGATCAGGGCTGACCCTTTGCCTTCGGCGCTTCTATCGGCGGGTTCGATCGACCCCGCGGTCCTACGCCTGGTATGGCCTGCTTTGCCTGTGCGCGAGCATACCCGGCGCCCAGGTGTGGTTCCTCGCCACTGAAGCACTGATTCGGCTGTGCTACCACTGGCTAAGCCAATACCCCGCGCTGTGGCCTCTGTTCGCAGCTGGGGCCAAGGCGGATTCCGTCGCACCGTGGCTGATCCCATTGGAATACTGGATCTGGTATGCCAGCGTATTGTTTACATGGTCCTCGCTGTATTTTGGCATCAATGCGATGCTCGACCTGGAGACTGAACGGGCGCACGTGGCGCGAGCACTCAAGCTCGCCGACTCGGCTCGACTGCACGCATTACAGTCGAATCTGAATCCGCACTTTCTGTTCAACGCGTTGAACGGAATTGCAACCCTGATCCGGGAAAGGGATGTTGCTGCAGCTTCGGCGATGGTGGATGCGCTGAGCACCTTTCTGCGATCGACACTGCAGCGGCTGAATTCCCCGGAGATCCAGGTCGCTGACGAATTGCAGTTGATCGAGCAGTATCTTCGGATTCAGCGCTTTCGCTTCGGCGACCGCCTGCGATCCTTCGTGGCGGCTGACCCGGATGCCCTCGATGCGCTCATTCCCACGCTTATTCTGCAGCCTCTGGTGGAGAACGCGGTGCGTCATGGCGTCCTGCCAAGGGAGGAGGGCGGGTCCCTTTGGGTCTCGATACGCAGGAATGACCAGACGCTGGTTGTCCTGGTCGAGGACGATGGCCCGGGATATTCCAGGGGAGCCGCGAATGTCCCTGGTCTGGGTCTGAAGAATTCCGCCGAACGGCTCACCGCGTTGTATGGCGCTGCGGCAAGCCTGGCGATAGGCAACAGAGCGGGTGGCACGGGATGCGCGGTCGTTATCAGACTGCCATTTCGGCGGGCGCCCGTCAGGCAAGCCTGGGACAGGACAATCGAGTCACAAACAGCGTGAAGATTCGCACCGTAATTGTCGATGACGAGGAGCTTGCGCGACGCGGCCTGAGGGCGCTGTTGCAGCGATGCGCGGATGTCGAGCTCATCTGCGAGTGCCGCAATGGGCGCGAAGCCGTGGAAGCGATTCGCCGGCATGAGCCGGACCTGGTGTTCCTGGACGTTCAGATGCCGGGCAAGACGGGATTCGACGTCATAAGCGCCATTGCCGACGCCCAGCGCCCGCACGTGGTGTTTGTGACGGCCTACGACAAATTCGCGCTGCGGGCTTTCGAAGTGCATGCGCTGGATTATCTCCTGAAGCCCGTGAACGAGGAGCGGGCCTATGCCGCGTTGGGACGGGTACGGGATGCGATGTCGCACGCTTCGGACAGCACGCTTGCCCAGCGCGTGCTGCAGATGGCCGCCGATCTGCAGGCTGCGCCGTCCGTGTCCGCAGGGTCGGCCGTGGATCGCCTCCCCATCAAGACCAACGGGCGAATCATCGTAATCAGGCTCGCCGACATCGACTGGATCGAGGCGGACGGGGACTACGTATCGGTACACGTGGGCGCCAAGCGCTGGCTGATGCGCGAAACCATCGCGGCGGTGGAACTTCGACTGGCATTATCCGGATTCGTGAGGATTCACCGCTCCGCTCTCGTGAACGTCGAACGCGTCAGGGAACTTCGGCCTCTGGACAAGGGCGAGTATACCGTGGTGCTGGTTGACGGCACGGAACTCAAGCTGACGCGAAACTTCCGGGCCTCCGTGGAACGACTGGTCGGCGCCAACGTCTGATGGTTTTATCGATGCCCGGCGGGGCTCGCCTGGACCCACTTCCATTGGCGCTCGACGGCTTTAATTGAACCGAAGTTCGAC
Source organism: uncultured Gammaproteobacteria bacterium (assembly GCA_963706815.1). Classification (GTDB taxonomy): domain Bacteria; phylum Pseudomonadota; class Gammaproteobacteria; order Steroidobacterales; family Steroidobacteraceae; genus Bog-1198. The sequence goes on along the minus strand of CAVPNS010000001.1, from coordinate 599,706 downwards.
GGTCCTGGAGCGCACCACGCCATATGCTGAATTACCGCGCAGGCATGGCGATTTCCAAAAGACCTTGTCGCCCCGTCGCGCAATATGGCCGCGAACGTGGTGCAGCCGGGGGCTGCGGCGGCTTCGGACCGCCTCCGCACGGGCTGCGTGTTCCATCGACGTCGAAAGCGCGGCCCGGAGTTCGAGGTGCTCCAGGAGGCACGGTTTGCCCGCCTGCCTGCGCGCGGCATTGAGTCGCCGGAAGTCGGCCTGGCGCCTGGACAGTCCGTCTCTGGCGCTGTAGAGCAGGAACAGCGCACACAGCATCGGCCAGTCAAAGGCGGATCCACCGAGCGAATGGTGTAGCACCGCGCACTGATGCACGTGCGACAGCTGTGCGCTCCGATAGTAGGCCGCCCAGGCCGGGTCAAACGTATAGCGGACATGCGAGAGCAGTTCGTCGAGGGAGGGTTCCTCCGGTATGGTCACGCCGACCGCTCCGCCGTTGAACACGGCTGCTACGTCGACCGGGGGTCGAATGTCGCGGTCCAGATCAAACTGCGAGATCAATGCGCCGGCGAGCACTTCCTCCTGTCGTGTCGACCAGAACGTCCTGATGGTTCCCCGGCGCCCACTGCAGTCGGCAGTGACGAGCACGCCGGCCCTACGCCAGGCCGTTATGTAACCGTTTGCGCGGAAATCAGGGATCTGCTGCAGCGTCGTACGTCGCGCCGCCTCGATCCACTCCACCCACATGTGCTGCGCGGGCACGTGCAGCAGGTCCAGGCAGCTGCCCAGCCGATCGCCGTCGGCGTAGGCGAGCTGCGTGGCGCAGGCGGTCAGGTCATCGGCCATGACCAGTCGCAGGGGGCACGCGCGCACGGCATCCGAGAAATGCTGCGCCTGCGGAAACGGCCAGTGCCGTGGAAGCGCGGCTGGTGCCTCCGTGCCGTGCGCAACCAGATCAAGCAATCTCACAATCGTTGGCTCCGCTGCCCACACCTCCGGGTGCCTGCGAAGACTAGGGCCAGCCAGCGCGCGCCGCAGATGTTTGCGTCCGAGCGGACGGCTGATCCGACGAAGCGGGAGGTTGTTGCGCTGATCGACCCGCGCGGTGCCCGCGATCTGGCGCCGGTTGGCTCGCGCCGGATGATCGTTGACCATGCCGGTCGCAGCTCGATCGAACGCCGCGTCGCGGCGGATTCCAGCCCCGACGGCGTTTCGATTCCGCCACAACGCGGCGTCGAAAGTCACTTCTGAAAACCCGGACTGCTGAATTACGTCGCTGTCCGGAACCGCCTTGCCGCGCTTTTGGTCCGCAGCGTCGCAAAGCGCCGCGCGCCCCTGAATCGCGGTCGTACACTCGCGGCCAGTTGTTGCGGCGGAGACATTCATGATTTCAAGCGATGCGTCTCGCGCAGGTGCATTCGCGATGAACGCGGGTACGCAGGGTGCGCGGTGCCCTGCCTCAATGACTTCGCCGCAACGCCAACCAACAAAATAGCGGGGAGAGACAACGATGGACATTCGACGTTGGGCCGCACGAGCGGTGTCAATGCTGGCGGGTATTGTCGCGATGAGTTTCCTGGGCAGCCAACACGCTCGCGCACAATCGGCGCCGGGGCCGAATCAAGGCACCGCGGCCGGCGAGGATCAGCTGGCGGAAATTGTCGTGACCGGATCGCTGATTAGAAGAACCGAGATCGAGACCCCAAGTCCCGTACAGATCGTGACGGCAAAGGACATCGAGCAGTCCGGCTACACGACCATGTCGGATGTGCTGCGCAATATTTCCGCCAACGGGCAGGGCACGCTCAGCCAGTCCTTCAACGGCGCATTTGCGACCGGCGGCTCGGGCGTGGCGTTACGCGGCCTCACCGTCGAGGGGACGCTCACGCTGATCGACGGACATCGCATGGTCGGTTACCCGCTGACCGATGACGGCGAGCGCAATTTCGTGGACGTGAGTTCCATTCCGTTCAACGCCGTGGAGCGCGTCGAGGTGCTGAAGGATGGGGCTTCTGCGGAGTACGGCTCTGATGCCATCGCCGGCGTCGTCAACATCATCCTGCGCAAGACCTACACCGGCGCGGAGTTCACCGCCGAGGCCGGCGATTCGATGTACAACGACGGGCGCATGGGACACCTGAGCGGGCTGTGGGGCGCCGGTGACCTCGCTTCCGACGGGTACAACTGGTGGACCGCGGTCGAATACCGCCACCAGGGCGACATTCTGGTGGCCAATCGCAACGGCAACTGGACGAATCTCGATTGGACCGGCTACGGCGGCACGAATACCACGCCCGGCGCCGGCATGAATTCGAATGTGCCGTTCCCCGAAAGCATCACGGGGTATCTGGTCAATCCCACCACGCCGAATGCCCAGGGCGTCTACCCCAATGGATTGCCCGGGAGAGCCTATCTTCCGGGATGCAACGCCAGTGCCCAGGCGGCCAACCTGTGCACGTTTACCTACAACGGCAACGAGCTGGTTCCGCAGACGACGAACATGAACTTCATGTCGAAGTTCACGGTCAACCTGGGCGGCAACTGGCAGTCCGTCACCACCGCGTCGATCTTTCAGTCCAGAGCCGATCAGGTGGGAAATGACGGGTATCTCGGGACCGTGAACCCGACCGCGCCGTACCCGAATCCGGTTCTCAACATCTCATTTCCTCCCGGCGGCGTGCCGAAACCGTATCAGTACAGCGTCACGGTGCCGGCGAACTACCCCGGCAATCCGTACGGCACGGCAGCGCCGCTGATATGGGTTTATCCGCAGCTGGACACGAACAACGCCAAGACCAACACCTACCGGCTCGTGGAGGATCTCAATGGAACCGCTGCCGGCTGGGATGTCAGTGCCTCGATCGGTTACATGTACGCGATCATGGACCAGGTGTACACCGGATACCTGGCGGCCGGCCTGCTGCAGCAGGCGCTGAACAATGGCTACATTCTGAACGGCGCGGGCAACGGTGCGGCCGCATTCACGCCCGGCACGGAGGCGACGGATTCGAGCTATCTCTTCTATGGCAATGTGCATGCGACACGCAAGCTCTTCAGGCTCCCCGGCGGCGATTTTGCGCTGGCCGTCGGCGCTGAGGCCAACGAGAAAAAGCTCAACGACCAGGCCTCGCCGCTGAGTCTCGCCGGCATCGACGGGACCAATGACGCCTGGGCGATCGGATCACAGACCGATACGGCCGCCTTTGTGGAGGTCAACGCACCCGTGCTGAGCAATCTGGAAGTCGATGTCTCGGGCCGTTACGACCACTACAACACTTCCGCGGGTTCGGAAGCGACGCCAAAAATTGGCGTCAAGTACACACCCGTCCAGCAACTCGTCCTGCGCGGCACGTTTGGCCGGGGATTCAGAGCCCCGAGTATCCCGGAGACCAATTCCGGTCTTGCTTTCAATGCATCGACGACGGCGGATCCCGTCCTGTGCCCCACCTCGAGCAATGCCAATGCGCCTGGGAATTTTCCCAGTCAGTGCGCGGTCACGTTGACCGGCGTCCAAACCTCGAACTCGAATCTGAAGCCTGAGGTGACTACCGATTACACGTTTGGATTTATTTTTGAACCTGCCAAGGCGTTCAGCGTGGCCGCGGATTACTACGACATCAAGGTGGATCGGGACATCATCAGCGCCTTTGAGGCCGGCGGGTTGGGAATCAATGCGACCACCATTGTGCGCGGCGCACCGGCCCTGTTGCCTTTCGTCAATCCCGACGGTTCGGTCAGCGACAAGGAAACCCCGGTCGGCCTGCCGGTCTACCAGGCTTTCCCGTACATCAACGCCAGTCAGACCAATACCAACGGGATTGATGTCGACTTCAAGGCCCAATTCGACCTGGGCAATGCGGGCCACCTGGCGGCGGAGCTCAACTACACCCATACGCTGTCCTACCAGCTTTCCGCCCTTGGCGTCAGCTATCAGCTGGCCGGCACCCACGGTCCCAGCGGGATTTCGGGCGACACCGGCAATCCGAAGGATCACGCCGTGTTCTCGCTGACCTGGAGTCGCGGTCCTGTCTCCCTGTCGGGGACGATCAACTACATCGGCAGCTTCAGCGTCATCGATCCGTCGAGCGGCCAGGGAACCTGCGCCCTTGCGCTCGAAGCGCGTTTCCCGGGCCAGTATGGCGGCAACAGCTTCCCGTCGGGGAACACGTTTTCGAATTCGCTGTGCACGGTCGGGAGCTTCACGGACGTCGACTTCTACGGCCGATATGATTTCACCGACAAGTTCTCGGTACACCTTTCCATCCTCAATGCGCTGAACGCGCCGCCCCCGCTTGACGCCGTCACCTACGGCGGCGGCGGCGGCGCCGCTTATGACGCGGCCCTGGAGCAGGCCGGCGCGGTGGGCCGGTACTTCACCGTCGGCGCGACCTATAAGTTCTGAGGTCCATATCCAGGGGAGATCAAATGAAAAAACTCAACAAGGCGTTGGGGCCGATCGCATTGGGGGTTGCCTGGATCTTGCCGGCGCAGCAGGCGCCGGCGCAACAGGCGCCCGCGGCGGCGCCGGAACAGGGGCTGGCGGAAATAGTGGTGACCGGTTCGCACATCAAGCGCGCCGCCGAAGCCGAGACGGCCGAGAACGTACAGGTGATCTCAGCCCAGGAAATTCAAAGCAGCGGTCAGGAGACGGTTGCCGATTACCTGCGCACGATCTCCTCGACCTTCGGCAACAGCATCAACGAATCGTTTTCCAACAGCTTCGCCCCGGGCGCATCGATGGTGGGACTGCGCGGATTGAGCGGCAAGGACACGCTCGTCCTGCTCGACGGACGGCGGGTCTCGAGCTACGGCCTGTTCCAGAACCTGTCGGACTCGTTCGTCGACCTGAACGTGATCCCGCTCGCCGCCATCGAGCGAATCGAAGTGCTCAAGAGCGGTGGCTCGGCCATTTACGGCTCGGACGCGATCGCCGGAGTCATCAACATCATCCTCAAGCAGAATACCACCGAACGGGCGGTCGAAGTCGGCGGCCGCGCCACTACGGAGGGCGGTGCCTTCACGCGCGACGCAAATGTCCGTGCGGGCGTCGGCGACCTCGCCTCGGAGGGCTACAACGTCTTTGCGACCGCCAGCGTCTACAAGCGCGACCAGCTGCTGTTCTCGCAGCGGGACAATACCGCGTCGCAGGACTACACCAGCCTGCAGGATGGCGTGAACTTCTGGCACATGGCGAACCAGTATGCGACGGCCACGCCGCATGCGTTTCCCACCTGCGGCACCAACGGCCTGCCGGGTAGCGTCGTTGCGAACGGCATCTACGGGCCTGGATGCTATTACAACGATGCCAATGAGCTGGCGCTGCTGCCCGGCACCGAGCGCGTCAATCTGACCGCCACGGGCAATCTGCGTCTCGGTGACACCTGGACGGCTTACGGCGACCTCTTCTATTCCAACGAGGAGACGTGGAACAACTACACGCCGGAGACGCTCAACGGAAGTTCCATCGTCGTGAACCCGGCCACCGGAGGCGCCACCGCGGTCTCCAACATCCTGCCGGGCAACAACCCGTCGAGCCTGGGCGGGGTGCCGACACCGATCAACTACGGCTTCCAGAGCGTCGGCGATCGCAATCTCTTTGTCGTTTCCAATACCTACCGGATCACCGCCGGCCTGAAGGGCACCTGGCAGGGGTGGGATATTGACGGCGGCTACGTGCATTCGGAGAACCGGGTTTCGGTCGAGCAGGACAACAGCATCAATGCGCCGAACCTGGTCGCCGACATCGCCAACGGGTCCTTCGACTTCCTGGATCCGGCGCAGACGCCGGCCGCCAATGCCGCCCTGCGGATCCAGAGCGGCTTCGGCTCCGTCGCCAAGCTCGATACGCTGGATCTCAAGGGGAGCGGGGGATTGTTCGACCTTCCGGGCGGCCGGATGAATATAGCGGTGGGGACGGAGCTGCGTCATGAATCGGTTGACGACGAGCCCGGCGCCGCGCTGGCGGGGGGGCTGGTGCTGAATACGGGTGTGACCACGGTGATCGGCAGCCGCAGCATCTACGCCTTGTTCGGCGAGTTCGACTTTCCTTTCCTGAAGTCGCTCGACGTCGACCTGGCGGTGCGCGAGGAACACTACAGCGATGTGGGCAACAATCTGCGGCCGGGAGTCACGGTGCGCTGGCAGCCGCTGCGCGAATTGACGATGCGGGCGGTCTACGCGGACGGGTTCCGCGCGCCGAGCCTGGCCGAGGCCAGCAACAGCACCTCGCTGGCGCACAACGTCGTGATGGACCCGCTGGATCCCCAGCACCGTGCGCAGGAGACCGTGGGTTACATCACCGGCGGCAACCCGCTGGTCAAGCCCGAGACCTCGAAGAACGCGGATCTGGGCGTCGTGTTCTCGCCGACGAACCACTTCAACCTGTCGGCCGACTTCTACGACATCTTCCTGTACAAGGTGATCGCGCCAAATGCGACCGCGCAGCAGATCATCGACGACCCGTCGGCTTATCCCCCCGGGTCACTCGTTCGCAACGCCAGTGGCACGATCACCTATGCGGAGGCGCTGTACACGAATCAATTCGAAATCCACACCTCCGGCGTTGACCTCGGCTCCGATATGTCCATCCCGCTGGATGCAGGCGCCAGGCTCAGGTTCGCAGCCAGCGCCACCCGCGTATTCAGGTTCATGGTGAACAACGCAGGCACATGGACGGATTATGCAGGCAGCAACGGCTGGGATTATCTGTCGCCGATCAGCGGCGGCGGGCCCGTGCCTCACTGGAAGGGTTCGCTGTCCGGCGGTTGGGAAAATCCGGATTGGGCCGCCATGGCCACGGTACGCTACACCGCCGGCTACGCGAATGCCCTGACGTGGGTCGGAGCAGCGACCCAGAAGGATGTTGCGTCGTTTTATTCGCTCGACATGAACGCCGAATACCGCGGCCTGCAGAACTGGAAGTTTGCGCTGTCGATCGTCAACGCGCTGAATCGGCAGCCGCCCTACGACAGCGGCGCCCTGCTTTATTTTCCAAGCAACACGCCGTACGACCCCATCACCTATGATGATCTGGGGCGCATGATCGATTTGCACGTGACCTACAGGTTCTGAGCACCGCTGCGGTTGCGCGGGCTGACGGGCATCGCGGGCACGGAAAGGAGCATCATGAGCAGCTCTCCGGGTGAATTCTCTCGCACGCTTGCGTTGGGGGTGCTGGCTGCGACCGGCGTGGCGCTCGGTGCTGCCGGGAGTCCCTCGGTCCCGCCCGGCTTGCGGACGGAAAATCCGCTTTCCGACATCGTGGTCGAGGCACCGGAGCCGCGATTTGTGGCGCCCACGCGGCGGGACAGGATCGGGCGCATCTGGGCACCGGTCCTGATCAACGGGAAGGGGCCGTTCAGCCTCGTGCTCGACACCGGCGCGAATCGTTCCGCCGTCAACGCGAACGTGGCGCAGATCCTGGGCCTTGTGCCCGATGCCACCCGGTCCGTGCTGCTGCGCGGTGTGACCGGGAGTGCGCCCGTCCCGACGATCCACGTGGACTCCTTCGTGGTCGGCGACGCGATCGTGACGCCCGCGACACTCCCCATCGTGACGGACGCATTGGGGGGCGCGGATGGGGTCCTGGGCACGGAAGGATTTGGCGACAAGCGACTCTATATCGACTTCCGGCGCGACCTGATTACCGTCACGCACTCGCGCGGCACTCGGGCGCTGGCCGACTTTGTCACGGTTCCGCTGGAACGCTCGCTCGCCGGTCTTCTGGTCGTTCCGGCCCGTGTCGGCGGCGTGCCGGTGCACGCCATCATCGATACCGGGGGCCAGGCGACGATAGGGAATGAGGCGATGCGCCAGGCGCTGGTCCGTCGCCACGCCCGGGGGGCACACAATCAGGTGATCGATGTGACCACGACGAGTCAGGACGCGGAGTCCTTTCCGAGCCCGCCGATTGAACTGGGATCAATCCGGATCCAGGGCTCCCGCATCGCGTATGGCGATATGCAGATCTTCGAACACTGGCATCTCGCCGGCGAGCCGGCACTGCTGATCGGCATGGACGCGCTCGGCCTTCTGGACATCTTCATCGTTGATTACCGTCGCCATGAGCTGCAGCTGCGCACGCGCGTGGCGCGTCAGTGAGCGCGGCGGCAAATGCCGTTGCAGGGAGCCGGGCCTGAAGGGGCCCGGCTCCACGCAGCCCACGCCGTCAGGAACGCATGCGGCTGATCCTTGTCCCGGCCAGCGAGACATCCGCGATCAGTCCATGCTCGCCGAACACGAACGCGATGATCGGTTTTTTCAACGTTTCGCTGTCGTAGGCGCCGCCTGCGCCCACGGATGCGACCGCAACCTCGGCATCGACGCCGACCGTCCACACTTTGGCGCTGATGAAATGCTGCAGGGCCTCCGGCGTCATGAAGAGCACGACCTCGCTGCGCTCGGCGACGCCCAGCGTGGCGCCAATTGAAGCGCCGGACATCTTGAAGTAGCCGACCGACCTGCCGGCCACCTTCAGGACTCCCTCGCCGTATTCCGCTCCGACACCGGCGCCTCCTTTGGTGATGCGCGGGAAGATCAGGATTCCGGCGGCCTTCTGCGCCAGTTCCTGGTGCGTCACGCTGTCAGCGAGATAGCTGCTCATGGAATCGGCAGCCGCGGCTTCGAGCGCGTCATGTTCCGCCGCAACGGCTGCGCCGGCGAACATCAGCGCAAGCACCGCACCGCTGAATGCCTTGCGAAAAAGAGTCGACTTGTTCATGGCGTTTCTCCATGTAAAGTTGGTGACCGGACTCATGCATCGGCGACGCTGCCGCGAGCAGCGTCACGAATTTCGACTGCCGCGGTTCTGTTAAGTGCCGGGAAAATGTGTCGTGGATTGGCGACAGGGCACCGCTATGCGGCACTGCGTCATCGGCGTGCGAAGTGCGTCTCCAATTCACACCGCCTCACTCAAGTACTGGTAGGATCGGCCGAACGGACTGCTCAGGGTCCATTTGCAAACCTGGCGCTGTAGGGTCGTGACTTGCTGCATGATTCAGCAAAAATAATTAACGACGGATCCGGTCACGCTGACGCGGCGGCGCATCCCGAGGCCGGTTTCGAGGCCAAGTCGCCCTTTGCCATCATCTGGCTGTTTGCGGCGATCGTCCTTGGCCTGTTGTTGCTGGCGGTCTTCAGCCTGGGCTCGCTGTCGGCGGCGCGCGCTTATGTGGGCGGCGAGAGCCTCTGGTCGAAGGCACAGAAGGACGCCGTATTCCATCTGCAGAAATATGCAGCCACGGATTCCGCCGCGGAGTTCCGGCAATACCAGGCGGCAATTGCGATACCGCTGGGCGACCATGTCGCCCGGCTCGCGATGGACGATCCGAACGGCGATCCCGAGGCGGCCAGGGAGGGATTTCGCCGCGGCGGCATTCACCCTGATGACATCGACGGCCTGATCCTGCTGTATCACAGGTTCCGGTCCGTCAGCTTCATGAAGCGGGCAATCCAGGCCTGGACCCAGGGTGATGTACTGATCGCCAGGCTCGACGAGTCCGCAGCGCGCCTGCAGCGCGAAATGGAAAGCCCCGCTCCGGACCCGGCGCGAATAAAGTCTGCGCTGGCGGATATCTCGCGCATCAACGATGAACTCACGCCGCTCGAAAACGAGTTCGTCGCGGCGCTCGGCGATGCCTCGCGCAACACCTACTTTCTGTTGCGCAGCATGCTGCTGGCGGCAACTCCGGTGCTGCTGCTGTTTGGTACGGTGCTGTCGGTACGCATCCTGCGTCACCGCAAGCGCCTGCAGGACCGGATCCATCAGATAGCGTTCTTCGACACCCTCACCGCGTTGCCCAATCGCACCCTGCTGCACCAGCGCCTCGAGCACGCCATTGACCGGCGCCACCGCGACGGACACCGGTTGGCGGTGTTGTTCATGGATCTGGACCGGTTCAAGGTCATCAACGATTCGCTCGGGCACGCGACCGGGGACGTCCTGCTGCGCCACGTTGCGGAGCGCCTGCGCGGGCAGGTGAGGGAAGGCGACACGGTCTCGCGGATGGGCGGCGACGAGTTCGTCGTTCTGGTGGAGAATTTCGAGCACATCGAGGTCGTTTCGAACCTCGCCGAGAGGCTCGTGGAGAAGGCCAGCGCGCCCTACGTGCTGGAGTCCAAGGACTGTCACGTGACCGCCAGCATCGGCATCAGCGTCTTTCCGGTCGACGGCGGGGACTCGCAGTCGCTGCTGAAGATGGCCGACATCGCCATGTATCGGGCCAAGGAGCTGGGCCGCAACAACTACCAGTTCTATTCGCCGTCGATGAACGTCCATACGCTGGATCGGCTGCAGTTCGAATCGGACCTGCGCCATGCGCTGGAGCGCAACGAGCTGGTGCTCTATTACCAGCCCAAGATCAACGTCGCGAGCGGCCTGATCACCGGGACCGAGGCGCTGCTGCGCTGGCGGCATCCGCAGCGCGGGCTGGTGGCGCCGATGGATTTCATTCCCCTGGCCGAGGAGACGGGGCTGATAGGACTGATCGGCGAGTGGGTGCTTGCATCGGCGTGCGCGCGCAACAAGGCGTGGCAGGACCAGGGACTGGGCAATCTGCGCGTCGCCGTCAACCTGTCGGCAAGGCAGTTTGCCGATCCGATGCTGTTGTCCAGGTTCAGCGGCATTATTCAGGCCAGCGGGCTCGATCCGTCGACCCTGGAACTCGAGATCACCGAGAGCATGGTGATGACGCACGGACTGAACGCGGTCGAGGCCCTGGAGAGCCTCAGGATCACCGGCGTGCACATAACCATCGACGACTTCGGGACGGGCTATTCGTCGCTTGCCTACCTGAAGCGCTTTCCGGTCGATTCGATCAAGATCGACCGTTCCTTCATTCGAGACATACCGGGCGATTCGGGCGGCGCGAAGATCACGCGCGCGGTCATCGCGCTGGCGCACAGCCTGAAGCTGCAGGTGGTCGCGGAGGGGGTCGAGAGCGAGGCGCAGCTCGCGTACCTGCGCACCCTGCATTGCGATGAATTCCAGGGATTCCACCAGTGTGCGCCGCTGCCGGAGGGCGAGATGGAAGCGGTCCTGCTGGAAAACCGCCTGCAGGTGCCGGCCGCAGTTCAGGTAAACTCGAATGCATGAAGGCCACTGCAACCGTACAGGTCGATAACGAGCGGGTGATCGTCACCGAGTGGCGATTCGCTCCGGGCGCCGAGACCGGCGATCACGTGCATGCCCATGACTATGTCGTCGTGCCGCTGACGAGCGGCATATTGAGGCTGGTGGAACCTGGCGGCGTCCGCGAGGTCAGACTCGAGGCAGGCGGATCCTACGCGCGTAACGCCGGGGTTGCGCATAATGTGATCAATGCGAATCCGTATGAATTCCGCTTCGTTGAAATCGAGCTGCGCCGGTGATTGATGATCGTGACCAGACAGGAGGAGCCGTTGCCATGCTAAGCAGCATCATTCGTCGAATTTCCCTCGCCGCGATCGCGGCCGCGTTCATGACGACGGTCGCGCTTGCGGACACGGCCTCCAGGCCGCCGGCGCACGAGCCCTACAGCGACGATGAGGTCGCGAAGGCGGCGTCGGACTTCTTCAGTACCGGCGCGAAGGATCTGTCGCAGGTGCTCGAGAAGGTGCTCAAGGAAAAGGGTCATCCGGTCGCCATCGTGCGCGGCGAAGAGGCGGGCGGCGCGATCGGCGTCGGCCTGCGTTACGGGCGCGGCGAACTCGTGTTCAAGGGAGTGCCCGCACGCAAGGTCTACTGGCAGGGACCGTCGATCGGCTTCGACGTCGGCGCGAATGCGGTCAAGACCTTCATCCTGGTCTACGACCTGCCGAGCGCCGAGGGCCTTTTCCACCGCTTTCCGGGCGTCGAAGGCAGCCTGTACTTCGTCGGCGGATTCGGCGTCAATTACCTGCAGCTGGACAAGGTCTCGCTGGCGCCGGTGCGCTTCGGCGTGGGCTGGCGGCAGGGAATCGCGCTCAGCTACATCAATTTCTCGCGCGACAAGCGTTACAACCCGTTCTGACGCGGCGAGCGGACGCGCATGGAACTGTTCGAGGCGCTGACGACGCGCTCTTCCGCGGCGAGCCTGACCGAACCCGGTCCGTCCCCGGAGCAGCTCGCGCGCATGCTGGAGGCGGCCGCGCGCGCACCGGATCACGGGCGCCTGAGGCCGTGGCGCCTGATCGTCCTGGACGAGGCAATGCGCCAGGCGTTTTCCGATGCCATGGTGGCGGCGCGGCGCGCGCGGCCGCCGGCGCCGACCGAGGAGCAGTTGCGCGTCGAGCGCGAAAAGATCTGGCGCTCGCCGACCGTCGTCGTCGTCGGCTGCGCCGTGGATCGCCATAACGCGAAAATCCCGGAGGTTGAGCAGGTGCTCGCGGCGGGCGCTGCCGCGCAGAACCTGATGCTGGCCGCGCATGGGCTCGGACTCGGCGTGATGTGGAAGACGGGGCCGGCTGCGTACGATGCCGGCGTGAAGGCAACCGTCGGATTGCGGCCCGACGATCACATCGTCGCCATCATGCACCTAGGGACCCGGCTTAAGTAACCGGCCGCGCATCGATACGGCCTTGACCAGGGCCCACGCCGTCATGCCGGGCGCGAGCCCAAGGTCGGCCGTCGCGGCGGTAGTGATTCGCGCCAGGATCGTCGTGCCGCCGATGTCAATCGAGACGAGGTCCGCATCGCCCGTATCCCGCATGATGCAGGTCACGGTCCCGCGCAGCACGTTGCGCACGCTCAGCGCGTGCGGTTCGCGCGTTGCGACGATCACATCGCGCGCGAGGATCTGCACGCGCAGTTTTGCGCCGGGGGCGAAGTGATCGGCGCGCACCTTCAGTTCGCCGGCGCCGACCGTCACGTTCGCGAGCCCGGTGGCCCGGTCGACGCGGCGTATCTCGCCGTCGACGATCGCCCCCACGGCCTCGGGGCCGATGATGTCGCGCAGCTCGCCGCGCAGGCTCAGCGTGCCGATGTCGCCCTGCGCCAGTGTCCTGCCGGAGTCGATCAGCACCAGGTGCGTCGCGAGGCGCAGCACCTCGTCGAAGTTGTGGCTCACGTAGACCATCGGAATCGTCAGTTCATCACGCAGGATTTCCAGGTAGGGAAGCACCTCGTCGCGGCGTGCGCTGTCGAGCGATGCCAGCGGTTCGTCTAGCAGCAGCAGCCGCGGCTGCGACAGCAGCGCGCGCCCGATCGCCACGCGCTGGCGCTCGCCGCCCGACAGGTGATGGCAGCGTCGCTGCAGCAGCGGCGCGAGCCCCAGCAGCCCGACCACCGTGTCGAAGTCGACATACGGCTGGCCCGGAGCGCGGCGTGAGCCGTAGCGCAGGTTCGCTGCGACCCGCAGGTGCGGAAACAGCCGGTCGTCCTGGAAGACATAGCCGATGCGGCGCCGCTCGGCGGGCACGCCGATGCCGGCGGCCGTGTCGAGCAGCACGGTATCATCGAGCGCTATGCGTCCGCTGTCCGCAGCGAGCAGCCCGGCGAGCAGATCGACGAGCGTGCTCTTGCCGCAGCCGGACCGGCCGAACAGCGCAACCACGCCCGGCGTCGGCAGCTCGAAGTCGGCCGCGAGCGCAAACGTACCGCGGGCCTTGCGCACGCTGACGCTGAGCATCAGCGTCCCAGCATCAGGCGCACCCGCCGCGAGAACCATTCCGACAGCAACAGTCCGCTCAACCCCAAGCCGAAGGAAATCGCGGCGAGCCGGCCCGCCACGGCATCGCCGCCCGGCGACTGCAGCGCGGTGTACAGCGCGAGCGGCAGGGTGCGCGTCTCGCCGGGAATGTTGCGAGACGAACGTGATGACGGCGCCGAACTCGCCGAGCCCGGCGGCGAAGGCGGTGATGGCGCCGGCGACGATGCCGGGCAGCATCAGCGGCAGCGTGATGGTTGCAAACCGGTCGAGGGCGCCGCGCCCGAGCGTGCGCGCGGCGTCCTCGAGGCCCCGGTCGACATTTTCGAGGGAAATGCGCATCGCGCGCACCATCAGCGGGAAGGACATGACGGCGGTGGCGAGCGCCGCGCCGTTGCGCGTGAAGACCAGGCGCATGTCGAACGTGCGGTACAGCCAGCCGCCGATGAGCCCCCGGGTGCCGAACGTCAGCAGCAGCAGATATCCCACCACGACCGGCGGCAGCACCAGCGGCAGGTGCACGAACGCATCGAGCAGCGGACCGCCCGACGAAGCGCCCGCGCGTCAGCAGCCAGGCGACGAGGACCGCGAACGGCAGGCTGCACAGCACGCTGCGGCCGGCCACGCCCAGGCTCAGCGCAAGGGCATCGGTCTCGCTAGGGCTCAGCCATGCGTTCATGGGCAGTCAGTATACTGGGGGCATGAGCATGGATCAATGGCCTATTTCGCGCCGTGGCGCAGGCGGCGGCGTCGCCAGCGGACCGGATCGGAGTGCTGGTCGTCAACCTGGGCACCGCCGACGCACCGGCCTACCTCGCCGTCCAGCGCTACCTGCGCGAATTCCTCGGCGACCGGCGCGTCATCGACCGCGCGCCGCTGCATCTGGCTGCCGTTGCTGTACGGGCTGATCCTGCCGCTGCGCCCGCTGCGCACTGCAAGGAATTACCGGCAGATCTGGACTGCGGCTGGCTCGCCGCTGGCCGTGTATTCGCAGCGGCTGGCCGACAAGATCGCCGTCGCGCTGCACGCGGTCTGCGCCGATCCCATACGCGTCGAGCTGGGCATGACCTACGGCAGGCCGGCATCGAGGGCGCTGTCCAGCGGCTCGCGGAGCAGGGCGTGCGCCGGCTCCTGGTCCTGCCCCTGTACCCGCAGTATTGCTCCGCGACGACCGGGTCGGTTTACGACCGGGTCGGCGATGCGCTGAAGCGCTGGAGATGGCTGCCGGCGCTGCGGATCATCAGCGATTACCACCAGGACGCGGGCTACATCGATGCCTGGGCGGCGCGCATCGAACGGCTCTGGCAGCAGCGCGGCGAGCGCAGTCACCTGGTGCTCGCCTATCACGGGATCCCGGAAACGTATGTCCGGGACGGCGATCCGTACCGGAGCCAGGCGCAGGAGACGACGCGCCTGATTACCGGGCGGCTCAACCTCTCCCCGGGCGAGTTCTCGCATTGCTATCAGTCGCGCTTCGGGCCCGTGGCCTGGCTGCAGCCGTACACGAAGGATGCGCTGGTGGCCCTGGCGCAGCGCGGGATCCGCCGCCTCACGGTCGTCTCGCCCTCGTTTGCCGTCGATTGCCTGGAGACGCTGGAGGAGGTGGCGATCGAATACCGGGACCAATTCCTGCAATTGGGCGGCGAGCGTTTCGATTTGCTCCCCTGCCTCAACGACGAGGACCGGCACGCCGAGCTGCTGGCGGCGATCGTCGCGCGCAACCTTGCCGGCTGGGCCTGACTTGCGCAGGGTGCAGCACCGATGCTAGATTTGAGCCCCATGCACGGTCATCCGTCCCGGTCTTTGTCGGTTTCGCGCAGCCTGCGCCCGTTGCGGCTGCTTGCGCTGCTGCGCCGCTAGGCGCCAACACTATTTGCGCTACCGGTCGGCGCTTACAAGACTGGAAAAAGTATCCGCCGCGCACCCGCCGGGAGCGCGCCGCGGCTCATGATTCACCGTCAGTGAGTAAATTTTATGTTGCGCAATCCTTCGACGAAATACCGGCCCTTTCCGCCGGTCGGTCTTGGCGACCGGACCTGGCCCAACCGCGTCATCAGTGTGCCGCCGGTCTGGTGCAGCGTCGACCTGCGCGACGGCAACCAGGCGCTGATCGAGCCGATGGACCCGGCGCGCAAGCGCCGCATGTTCGACCTGCTCGTGAAAGTCGGCTTCAAGGAAATCGAGGTGGGCTTTCCCGCCGCGTCGCAGACCGACTACGACTTCGTCCGGGAGATCATCGACCGCCGGCTGATTCCGGACGACGTGACGATCCAGGTGCTGACCCAGGCGCGCCCGGAGCTGATCACGCGCACCTACGAGGCGCTGGCCGGCGTGCGGCGCGCGATCGTGCACGTCTACAATTCGACGTCGGCGCTGCAGCGGCGCGTCGTGTTCCGCATGGACCGCGCCGGGATCATCGAGATCGCGGTGCGCGGCGCGACGGCCGTGCGCGAGACGGCACTGCGTTATCCCGATACCGATTGGGTATTCGAGTACAGTCCGGAGAGCTTCACCAGCACCGAGATGGATTTCGCGGTCGAAGTGTGCGATGCGGTCAATGCGGTCTGGGAGCCGACGCCCGAACGCAGGACCATACTGAACCTGCCGTCGACCGTGGAGATGGCGACGCCGAACATCTATGCCGACCAGATCGAGTGGTTCGCCCGTCATGTCGCGCGCCGCGAATGCCAGATCATCAGCGTGCATCCGCACAACGATCGCGGCACCGGCGTCGCCGCGGCGGAACTCGCCGTGATGGCTGGAGCGGATCGCGTCGAGGGCACCCTGTTCGGCAACGGCGAGCGCACCGGCAACGTCGATGTCGTGACGCTGGCGCTGAACCTGTATACGCAGGGGATCGACCCGGGACTCGACTTCTCGAACATCAACGAGATCGCGCGCGGTGCCGAGGCCTGCAACCAGCTGCCCGTGCACCCGCGCCACCCGTATGTCGGGGACCTCGTGTTCACGGCATTTTCCGGGTCGCACCAGGACGCCATCAAGAAGGGACTGGCGGCGCGCGCACCGGACGACGTCTGGGACGTGCCTTACCTGCCGATCGACCCGTCGGACCTTGGCCGGTCGTACGACTCGATCATCCGCGTCAACAGCCAGTCGGGCAAAGGCGGCGTGGCATACCTGCTGGAAAGAGATCACCAGCTGATCATGCCGCGCCGGCTGCAGATCGAATTCAGCCAGGTCGTCCAGGCCGCGGCGGACACCACGGGCAAGGAGCTGTCGTCGCAGGAAATCTGGGACCTGTTCAACGGGGAATACCTGCAGCCGCGGCGACCGCTGGTCTATAAATCGCACCAGCTGGCGGCGTCGACGGACGGCGCCGATACGGAGCGCCTGACCATCCAGGTCGAGCGCGACGGGCGGCTGGAGACGCTGCTGGGCCAGGGATCGGGCCCCATCGATGCGGTCGTCAAGGCGATCGGCCTGGATTTCGACGTGCTGTCGTACGAGGAGCATTCCCGGGGCAAGGGCAGTGCGGCGCAGGCGATCTCCTACATCGAGATCACGACCCGCTCGCGACACACGCTGTTCGGGGCGGGGATGCATCCGAACATCATCACCGCGTCACTGCTGGCGGTATTTTCAGCCGTGAACCGGGCCATTGCCAAAGGCGTGCTCTCGGCGCAGCCCGCCAAGGCGCGCACCGGAACTTAGTAAGTTATTGAAAAAATAAGGAATTTTCAGAAAGTCGTCACAACAGTTGAATGCCGGACAGAATCGGATATAGTGCGCTCCTTCCCGTAAGCCAACGGGTCGATCCTATTGATTTCAGGGGCTTTTCTTAAGGCAATGAGCGCACGCGAAGACGAACATTTCGATATCGACGACGAGTTTCTCGGCGAAGCCGAGGAAGCTCACGAGTTCGATCCGCTGCTTGAGCGCGCAGAGCGCCGCCCGAAGGCCGCGCCTCCCGGAAAGCGCGGCAAGGCCGCGTGGAGCCGCGTCGAGGATGTATTGGCGGAGCGTCAGCTGCTCAAAGAGCTGCGCGACATCTTCGAAGAAGAATAATCACCACGCGACCCCGTGCGATGGCGCGGGTCGGCTCCATGCCAGAAAAAAATCCAGTCTGGGTCGTTCTTAAGTTTGGTGGTACCAGCGTGTCCGGCGCCGCCAACTG
Source organism: uncultured Gammaproteobacteria bacterium (assembly GCA_963706815.1). Lineage (GTDB taxonomy): Bacteria > Pseudomonadota > Gammaproteobacteria > Steroidobacterales > Steroidobacteraceae > Bog-1198. The sequence continues at coordinate 581,982 of CAVPNS010000001.1, read as the reverse complement.
GCACAACATCGTTGGTGTGTTGCGCGAGCGCATCGCCGCCGGGTTGCGTCCTGTCGTCGTGCATTCGGCGCTGTCCGGCATCACCGACCGGCTCGAAGCGCTGCTGAGCGCGGCACTCGCAGGCCGGCACGCGCCGGTGCTTGCCGGGATCGAGGGCATGCATCGCGATCTTGCGCGCAGCCTCGGCGTCGAGCCGGGCGAGAATTTCGAGGCGTTTCTGGTCGAGCTGGCCGGCATCGCCGGCGCGCTGCAGGCGAGCGGCCAGGTCAGCGACCGGGCCCGCGCTCGCGTGATGGCAATGGGCGAGCTGCTGGCGACGAGCCTCGGCGCGCAGTTCCTGAACGCGCAGGGCATCGCCGCGACCTGGGTCGATGCGCGCCAGGTGCTGCGCTCCGCACGCCGCGCCAGCGCCACCGCCAGGGCCGAGTTCCTGTCGGCGACCTGCGATTTTTCGCCCGACCTTGCGCTGCAGGCACGCTGGCGCGATTGCCGCGGCGTCATCGTCACCCAGGGTTTCATCGCCGCCAGCGAGGACGGCGACACGGTGTTGCTGGGTCGCGGCGGATCCGATACCTCGGGCGCATACTTCGCGGCCATGCTGGCCGCCGTGCGCCTGGAAATCTGGACCGACGTGCCCGGAATGTTCAGTGCGAATCCGCGCGCAGTGCCGAGCGCGCGGCTGCTGCGCGCGCTGCATTACGACGAGGCGCAGGAAATCGCGAGCAATGGCGCAAAGGTGCTGCATCCTCGCTGCATACTGCCGGTACGCCAGTACGGGATCCCGCTGTACGTCTATGCGACGCAGGCTCCCGGCCTCGAGGGCACCGTCATATCCGGCGACGTGGCGGAAAGCGCGGCCCACGTCAAGGCGATCGCCATCCGCAAGGGCATCACGCTGATCTCGATGGAAAGCCCGGGCATGTGGCACCAGGTGGGTTTCCTCGCCGACGCGTTCCAGGTGTTCAAGCAGCAGGGAATGTCGGTCGACCTGATCTCGACGTCCGAGACCAACGTGACCGTCTCGCTGGATCCGGCAGCCAATTCGCTCGATGCGGCCGCCGTCGGACGCCTGACTGCCGCGCTCGGCGGCCTGTGCCGCGTGCAGGTGCTCGGGCCCTGCGCGAGCCTGAGCCTGCTCGGGCGCAACATGCGCGGCATCCTGCATGAACTCGGCGCCGCATTCGAGCTGTTCCAGGACCAGAATATCTATCTCGTGAGCCAGGCCGCCAATGACCTGAACTTCACGTTCGTGATCGACGAGTCCGAGGGCGATCGCCTCGTGGAGCAGCTGCACGAGCGGCTGATCCAGCGCATCGGCTCGGACAAGGTGCTGGGCCCCACGTGGCAACAGCTGTTCGCGCCCGGGCAGGCCGGCGCGGCCGCGCCGCCGCAATGGTGGCGGGACGGGCACAAGCGGCGGCAGCTGCTCTCGATTGCGGCGCGAGATTCCGCAGCCTATGTCTACGACCTGGCGACCGTGGATAGGGCCGCCGCGGCCCTGCAGCAGGTGCGATCCGTCGATCGCTGGGCCTACGCGATGAAGGCGAACTGGCACCCGCAGATCCTGCGGCGGCTGTACGCGGCCGGGCTGACGCTGGAGTGCGTCTCGCAGGGCGAGCTCGAGCATGCCTTTGCGAGCGTGCCGGACCTGTCGCCCGGCCGGGTGCTGTTCACGCCGAACTTCGCACCGCGCAGCGAGTACCGGTTCGGTTTCGAGAAAGGCGTGCGCGTCACGCTGGACAACCTGCATCCGCTGCGCGCCTGGCCGGAACTGTTCGCCGGACGGGAGATTTTCGTGCGCATCGATCCGGGAGTCGGCCGCGGCCACCACCACCACGTGCGCACCGCCGGGGCCAACGCGAAGTTCGGCGTTGCGCTGGCCGATATGGACGAACTGTCGCGCCTGGCGCGGCAGGCCGGCGTGCGCATCGTCGGGCTGCACGCGCACACCGGCAGCGGCATATACAACGTCGCGAACTGGACCGAGACGGGCGCGCTGCTCGGGGACCTCGCGGGTCGTTTTCCCGACGTGGCCGTCGTCGATCTCGGCGGAGGCATCGGCGTGCCGGAGCGCGACGAGCACGGCGGCATCGACCTGGGTGCGCTGGACCAGGGCGTCGCGCAGCTCAAGGCGAGGTTCCCGCACATTCACTTCTGGATGGAACCGGGGCGCTTCCTGGTGGCCCGCGCGGGCGTGCTGGTAGCGCAGGTCACGCAACTGAAGGACAAGGGCGCGATTCACTACGTTGGCATCGCGACCGGCATGAATTCGCTGATCCGGCCCGCGCTGTACGGCGCGTATCACGAGGTCGTCAACCTGACGCGCCTCGGCGAGCCGGCGACGCAGCGCGTCAACGTCGTCGGCCCGATCTGCGAATCGGCCGACGAACTGGCTTCCGACCGCCTGCTGCCGCCGACCGAGGAGGGCGACGTGCTGCTGTTCGACGTCTGCGGCGCCTACGGATTTGCGATGGCGTCCAACTACAACCGGCGCGCTCCGGCGCATGAAGTGAGTATCGAGGCATGAACAAGGTCGGCATCATCGGCTGGCGGGGCATGGTCGGGTCGGTTCTGATCGAGCGCATGCGCGCCGAGGCCGATTTCGACATCTGCGAGCCCACGTTCTTCAGCACTTCGCAGGCCGGCGCGGCCGGGCCGGCGATCGGCCGGGCCACGGGGCCGGTGCAGGACGCGAACGACATCGCCGCCCTGGCCCGGATGCAGGTCCTGGTCAGCGCGCAGGGGGGCGACTACACGCTGGCCGTGCATCCGCGTCTGCGCGCCGCCGGCTGGCAGGGCTACTGGATCGACGCGGCATCGACGCTGCGCATGCAGCAGGATTCGGTGATCGTGCTGGACCCGGTCAATCTGCCGGTCATGCGCGCCGCGCTCGACCGCGGGGTACGCGATCTCATAGGCGGCAATTGCACCGTCTCGCTGATGCTGATGGCGGTCGCCGGCCTGCTGCGGGCGGACCTCGTGGAATGGATATCCGCGATGACCTACCAGGCGGCGTCGGGCGCCGGCGCGCAGCACATGCGCGAGCTCGTCGAGCAGATGGGCGCGATCCATCGCGCCGCCGAACCGGTGCTGCGCAATCCGGCTGCGGGCATACTCGAGCTCGATCGCGCGGTCTCCGGGGCGCTCGCCGGCGGGCAGTTTCCGCGCGCGCAGTTCGGCGTGCCGCTGGCGGGGAGCCTGATTCCGTGGATCGACAAGGATCTCGGCAACGGTCAAAGCCGCGAGGAGTGGAAGGCGGGCGCCGAAGCGAACAGGATTCTCGGCACCGAAGCGAGTCCGGTCCCGGTCGAGGGGATCTGCGTGCGCGTCGGTGCGATGCGTTGCCACAGCCAGGCACTGACGATCAAGCTCAGGGAAGATGTGCCGCTCGCGCGGATCGAGAGCCTGCTTGCCGGGCACAATGAGTGGGTCCGGGTGGTGCCGAACGAGCGCGAGGCATCGATCAGGGAGCTGTCGCCGGCCGCGGTCAGCGGCAGCCTGCATGTTCCCGTCGGCCGCTTGCGCAAGCTCGCGCTGGGCGGCCATTACCTGTCGGCCTTTACCGTCGGCGATCAGCTGCTGTGGGGCGCGGCGGAGCCGCTGCGACGCACCCTGAGGTTCGTGCTGGGCAAGCTCACCCGGTGATCTGCGCACGCACGTCGGCGTGCTTGCTGAGGTGAATCGGCACGGGCTTGACGTGCCAGATGTCGTCGCAGTACTCCCTGATCGTGCGGTCCGAGGAGAATTTTCCGCTTCTCGCGGTGTTCAATATCGACATGCGCGTCCACCGGTCAGGGTCGCTGAATACCTCGGAGACCCGGTCCTGGCAGTCGCTGTACGCCTGGAAATCCGCCAGCACCAGGTACGGATCCTGGTAAAGCAGCCCGTCAATGAGCGGCCGCAGCACGTCGGTGTCGCCGCGCGTGAAGAATCCGCTGCGCAGCAGGTCGATGATCTCGCGCAGCTCGCGGTTGCCGTCGTAGTAATCCATCGGCCGGTAGCCGGATGCCTTCAGCGCGTAGACTTCCGCCGCATTGAGGCCGAAGAGGAAGAAATTGTCTGCGCCGACCTCCTCGCGGATCTCGATGTTGGCGCCGTCCAGCGTGCCGATCGTCAGGGCCCCGTTCATGCAGAATTTCATGTTGCCGGTGCCGGAAGCCTCCTTGCCCGCGGTCGAGATCTGTTCCGAGAGGTCGGCCGCCGGATAGATGCGCTGCCCGTTCTTGACATTGAAATTCGGCAGGAAGATGACCTTGAGCCGGTCGCGGACCATGGGGTCGCGATTGACGACGTCGCCGACCGCAGTGATCATCTTGATCATCAGCTTGGCCAGCTGATACCCCGGGGCCGCCTTGCCGCCGAAAATGAACGTGCGCGCCGGCATCTCGATCGCCGGGTTCTCCTTGATGCGCCGGTACAGCGCGATGATGTGCAGCACCTTGAGGTGCTGCCGCTTGTACTCGTGGATGCGCTTGACCTGCACGTCGAATATCGACTCCGGGTCGGCGGTCACGCCGGTCTTCTGCTGCGCGAGCCTCATGAAGGCGCGCTTGTTCTCGAGCTTGATCTCGCGCCAGCGGGCGCGGAAATCCGGGTCGTCGGCGAGCGGCTCCAGCGCCCTCAGCTGCGACAGGTCCTTGATCCAGTCCGCGCCGATGCGGTCCGTGATCAGCTGCGTCAGTTTCGGGTTGGACAGCGCGATCCAGCGGCGCGGCGTGACCCCATTGGTCTTGTTGCTGAACTTCTGCGGCCACAGGTCGAAGAAGTCCCTGAGCACGTCCGCCTTCAGCAGCTCGGTGTGCAACGCCGCCACGCCGTTGATCGCATGAGCTGCCGACGCAGGCCAGGTGCGCCATGCGCACGTAGCGCGGCCCGCTCTCGTCGATCAGCGACATGCGCGCGAGCCGGGTCTCGTCGCCGAAAAAGCGGATCCGGACCTCGTCGAGGAACTGCGTGTTGATCTCGAAAATCGATCTCGAGATGACGCGGCAGCACCTTGCGGAACACGTCCAGCGGCCACTGTTCCAGCGCCTCGGGCAGCAGCGTGTGGTTGGTGTAGGCGAAGGTCTTGCGCGTCACCTCCCAGGCCTGCGTCCCAGGGCACGAGGTATTCGTCGACCAGCAGGCGCATCAGCTCGGCGATCGCGATCGCCGGGTGAGTGTCGTTGAGCTGCACCACGTACTTCTCGTGGAACTGCCTGATCGGCACGTTCTGCACGCGCCGGATCCGCATCATGTCCTGCAGTGAACAGGACACGAAGAAGTACTGCTGTTCGAGCCGCAGCTCCTTGCCGCGCAGCTGCTCGTCGTTCGGATAGAGGACCTTGCTGAGGTTCTCGGAAATGACCTTCTGGTTCACGGCGCCGTAGTAATCGCCGCTGTTGAAGCTGGCGAAATCGAACGACTCGGGCGCCTCGGCCCTCCACAGGCGCAACGTATTGGCCGTGTTGGTGCGATAGCCGAGTATCGGCGTGTCATAGGGCACGCCGGTCACGACCTGGTTCGGGACCCAGCGCACGCGCAGCCGCCCGTGATCGTCGGTGTAGTGTTCGGTCGTGCCGCCGAGCTTGACGTCGACCGACCATTCCGGGCGGACGATTTCCCACGGATTGCCGTAGCGCAGCCATTTGTCGGTCTTCTCGACCTGCCAGCCGTCGACGATCTCCTGGTGGAAGATGCCGAACTCGTAGCGGATGCCGTAGCCCATCGACGGTATCTCGAGCGTTGCCAGCGATTCGATGAAGCAGGCCGCCAGCCTGCCCAGGCCGCCGTTGCCGAGGCCCGGTTCCTCCTCCTGGCGCAGCAGTTCCTCGAAATCCAGGCCGAGCTCGGTCATGCTCTGCCGGACGTTGTCGTAGATGCCCAGATTGATCAGGTTGTTGCCGAGGTGCGGTCCCATCAGGAACTCGGCCGACAGGTACACGACCGTGCGCGAGGCGTCGTGCGTGTACGTCGCCTTGGAGCTGATCCAGCGCTGCAGCATGCGATCGCGGACCGCATAGGCGAGCGCCATGTAGTAATCGTGCTTGGTGGCGAGGGCAGGAAACTTGCCCTGCATGTAGAACAGGTCGTCGAGAAAGGAATTCTTGAGCGCTTCCTTGCCCAGGGCGGTTCGATGGCCTTCGTCGGTTGGCTGCGGATCAGGGGGAGGGGATTCGATTGTCAAGGCGCACCATGGCTGTATACGGCAATTGCGGGCGCCGATTGTCCCAGTATCCCGGGACATAAACAATTCCCGCAGAGCCGGGAGCTGCCTCCCCCGTCATGGGCGTATCGACACGGGAGTGCCCAGCGCCACGGCCGCGTACAGCGTTTGCATGGCGCCGTTGTCCAGCGCGATGCAGCCGTGGGTCCAGTCCCGCCGCGCCCGCGGTGCACCAGTCCCGTCGTCGGGATTCTCGCCGTGGATGTAGATCTCCCCGCCAAGGCGCGTCTTCTGCGGCGGCATCCGCCGCTCCCGCAGGGCATCGATGATCAGTGCGTGTTCCTGCGCCGTGATCAGTCCGTCGCGCAGGCCGCGACCGGCATGTTCGGCGTTCGGATAGCTGATGCACAGCGAGCGGTAGAAGCGGCTGCGCGGATTGCGGGCGCAGACGAAGAACTCGCCCAGCGGCGTGGCGCAGTCGCCCTCGATGCACTTGTCCGCGCCGGCATTGCGCCCCAGCGCAATGCCGAAGCGGTTCTCGAGCCGCCCGGCGCGCATCAGGCGCAGCGTGCGCGCCTGCTTGTCGACGATTATCTCAAGATCCGGCGCGGACGGCATGGCGCGCTGCGAGTTCACCGATCACCTGGCCGAGGTCCACGTTCCTGACCCGAAGCAGCACCAGCATGTGGTACAGCAGGTCGGCGGCTTCGCCGACCACGTGCGCGTCGGATTGCGCCGTGCCGGCGAGCGCGAGTTCCAGGCCTTCCTCGCCGACCTTCTGCGCGATGCGCAGCGTTCCCTGCGCCAGCAGCCGCGTCGTGTAGCTGCCCTCCGGCCGAAGCGCCGTGCGCTGCGCTATCAGCTGCTCGAGTTCGGCGAGGAACGCCAGGGTCTCGGCTGCGGCGTGCGGCGCATCTGGCCCCAGCAGGTCGGGGTGCCGATATGGCAGACCGGGCCGCCTGGCTCGGCCAGGACCAGCAGTGTATCGCCGTCGCAGTCGGCTGCGAGGCCGCGCAGCAGCAGGATGTTCCCGGACGTCTCGCCCTTGGCCCACAGCCGCTGCCTGCTGCGGCTCCAGAACGTCACGCGGCCGCTGGCCTGTGTCGCCTCCAGCGCCTCGCGGTTCATGTAGCCGAGCATCAGCACCGCGCCGCTGGTCGCGTGCTGGACGACGGCCGGAAGCAGGCCGTCGCACTTCCCCCAATCCGAGGTCCCGCAATTCCGTCATGGTCGTACCTCGATGCCGTCCGCGCGCAGGTGCGCCTTCAGCTCGGGTATGGTGATTTCCCCGGAATGGAACACGCTGGCCGCCAGCGCGGCGTCGACTCCGGCGGCGCGGAACGCGGCGCTGAAGTGCGGCATGGCGCCGGCGCCTCCGGAGGCCACCAGCGGCACTTCGCAGACGCCGCGGACCGCGCGCAGCTGCGCGATATCGTAGCCCTCGCGCACGCCGTCGCTGGCCATGCAGTTCAGCACGATCTCCCCGGCGCCGCGCCGCTGCACCTCGCGCACCCAGTCGAGCGTCTGGCGCGCCGTGTCGCGGGTGCGGGACGGGTCGCCGGTGAACTGCTGGACGCGGTAGCCCTCGGCGAGCGCCAGGCTGTCGATGCCGACCACGACGCACTGCGCGCCGAAGCGCTCGCTGAGCGCGTCGATCAGCTCCGGATCCGACAGGGCCGGGGAATTCACCGAAATCTTCTCGGCGCCGCACGCGAGCACCGCCTCGGCATCGGCGACGCTGCGAATGCCGCCCGCGACGCAGAACGGGATGTCCAGTACGCGCGCAACGCGCGCTGACCCAGGAGCGGTCCACGGACCGGCCCTCCGGACTCGCGGTGATGTCGTAGAACACGAGCTCGTCGGCGCCCTCATCGCGATAGCGCAGGGCGAGATCGAGGATGTCGCCGACGATGCGGTGCTCGCGGAAGCGCACGCCCTTGACGACCTGGCCTGCGCGCACGTCGAGGCAGGGGATTATGCGTTTGGCAAGTATGGCCGCATCTCCGCGAGGGGTATCAGCTCTTCCAGCAGCGCCGTGCCGCTGATCGCCGCGGCGGCGCCCGTCGCCGCCAGCGCCGCGAGGTCCGCGCCGCTGCGAATGCCGCCCGAGGCCTGCCATTGCGATGCGCGGGAAGCGCCGCACCGCCTCGCGATACAGCTCGAGGTTCGGGCCGGCGAGGGCGCCGTCGCGCTCGACATCGGTGCACAGCACGTGCTGCAGGCCGACGTCGCCGTACGGCTCGAGGGCCTCCCACAGCGTGTGCGTGGACTGGGTCTGCCAGCCGTGGGTCGCTACCCGCGGGACGCCGTCGGCATCGAGGCGCACGTCGAAGGCGAGCACGAGCCGCTCCGGCCCGAACCGGTGCAGCCAGCGGCGCACCGCGTCGACCTGGGTGACGGCGGCGCTGCCGATCACGCACGCGCTGTGCACCGATGGCCAGCATGCGCGCGATTGCCGCGGCGTTGCGCAGTCCGCCGCCGATCTGCAGCGACAGCGAATTGCGGCGCGCGAGCTCGTGGACGATGCCGGTATTGCCCTGGCTGCCGTAGCGCGCACCATCCAGGTCGACGACGTGCAGCCAGCGGGCGCCGGCGGCGCGGTATCGTTCCAGCAACGCGAGCGGTTCCGGCTCGTAACTCGTCTCTGCCGCGAAGTCGCCCTGGTAGCAGCCGCACGCAGCGTCCGCCGCGCAGATCGATGGCGGGGATCAGTTGCATCAGGCTCAGGAAATTGCGCAGTACCCGCGCGCCGAGTGCGGCGGAGCGCTCGGGATGGAACTGCGCGCCATAGAAGTTGCGCCACGCGACGCAGGCGCTGAAGGGGCCGCCGTAGTCCGTCGTCGCGCAGGTGCCGGGGCCCACCGGCAGCGAATAGCTGTGGACGAAATACACATATTCGCCGGCCTGTATGCCGGCGAGCAGCGGGAATCGCCGACGATCTCGATGCTGTTCCAGCCCATGTGCGGCACCGGGCGCCCGGCGGCCGGCGCGAACCGCTGCGCGCGGCCGGGAATGAGGCCGAGGCACTGCGCCGGTCCTTCCGCGGAGGCCTCGTACAGCAGCTGCATTCCGAGGCAGATGCCCAGCACCGGCTGGCGCAGTTCCCCGATCAGCGTGTCCAGGCCGTCGCGACGCAGCTGCCGCATCGCGTGCCCGGCCGCGCCGACGCCCGGCAGGATCACGTGGCTGGCCGCGCGGATGCGCGCCGCGTCGGCCGTGGTCAGCGAGGTCACGCCCTGGCGCTCGAGCGCGAACTGCAGCGAGGCGATGTTGGCGCCGCCGCTGTCGCGACGATGACGACCTCGCTCACAGCACGCCCTTGGTGGTCGGCAGTTCGCTGCCTTCGCGCGCGAATCGCCTGCCGCAGGCTGCGGCCGACGCCCTTGAAGCAGCCTTCGACCATGTGGTGCGTATTCTCGCCGCGCACGCCGATGTGCAGGGCGGCGCCGAGGGCCTCGGCGAACGAGCGGAAGAAATGCGGCACCAGCTCGGTCGGCAGCGCGCCGACGCGGTCGCGGCCGAGGTGGCCCTCCAAGACGAAATACGGCCGGCCGGAAAGATCCAGCGCCACCTGCGCCTCGGCCTCGTCCATCGCCAGCAGGAACCCGTAGCGCGCGATGCCGCGCTTGTCGCCAAGGGCCTCGCGCAATGCCTGCCCAAGCGCGAGCGCGCAGTCCTCGACCGTGTGATGCTCATCGACGTGCAGGTCGCCGGAGCAGCGCAGCTGCAGCGCAAAGCCGGCATGCCGGGCAATCTGTTCGAGCATGTGATCGAAGAAGCCGATGCCGGTGCTGACCTCGGTCGGCCCCTCGCGCGACAGGTCGACGGTGACCTCGATGTCGGTTTCCCTCGTCTTGCGCTGCACGTGCGCGCGTCGCGCGGCCTGGACGATGCGCGCGGCGAGCGCCGGCCAGGCCTGCTGCTGCGGTCCGGCGAGGCTCACGCGCAGCCCTTCTATCCCGAGGTTGGCGGCGAACTCCAGGTCCGTGTCGCGATCGCCGATCATGTAGCAGCGGCTGCGATCGAGGGGGTTGGCGTCCAGGAACTGCTGCAGCAGCCCGGTAAGCGGCTTGCGGCAGTTGCACCCCTCGTGCCGGAAGTGCGGGCAGACGAAAATCGCCTCGAAGCGGATGCCCTGGCTCGCGAACAGGTCGAGCACGAAGCGGTGCGTCGCGTCGAAGCGTTCCGTCGGCAGGCTCGGCGTGCCGAGTCCATCCTGGTTGGTCACCATCACGAGGGCGAAGCCCGCCCGCTGCAGTTCCAGCAGCGCCGGTATGACGCCGGGCATCAGCCGCACCTTGTCGAGCGCGTCGACCTGCTCGTCGGGCGGCTCCTCGATCAGTGTTCCGTCGCGGTCCAGAAAGACGATATGCCGTCCGCTCATGCGTTCCCCAGATTATGCAGCAGGTCGTCGTGTTCCGCGCGTGTGCCGACGGTCACGCGCAGCGAGCGCGGCAGCAGGGGATGGGTGCGCAGATCGCGCACGATCAGCCCGGCGCTGCGGGTGCGGCGCAGGAATTCTGCGGCGTCGGTGCTGTCGACGAGCAGGAAATTCGCATCGCTCGGCCATACGCGCGCGACGAGCGGCGATGCCTCCAGGCCGCGGCGCAGGTATTCGCGCTCCGCGATCAGCGCCGCGATGCGCCCGCGCATCAGCTGCAGCGCGCCGGGATCGAGGACGCGAAGCGCCGCTTCTATCGTCTGCTGGGTCAGGCAGTACGGAGGAATGATGCGCCGGGCCAGGTCGATCAGCGCCGGCGCGGCGAGCAGCGCGCCGAGTCGCGCGCCGGCGAGCGCATAGGCCTTGGACATCGTGCGCAGGATCGCGAGCGTGCCGAAGCGCTCCAGCCACGGGGCGATGCTCGGCCGCCGGCACCATTCGACGTAGGCTTCATCGATCACGACCACGGCCTTGCCGTCGAGCGCGGCGCAGACCGCCGCGACCGCGTCCTCGTCCAGCAGGTTCGCCGTGGGATTATTCGGCGTACACAGATAGACGAGCTTGATGCGCGGATTCCAGGCGGCAATCACGCGGTCGGCGTCGAGGCTCCAGTCCCTGCTCCCGTCCAGCGGAACCTCGAGCACGCCCGCGCCCTGGATGCGGGCGGCGACCTGGTACATGCCGAAGGTCGGCGTGCATTGCAGGATCGCGTCCTGCCCCGCGCGCAGGTACAGGCGCGAGAGGACATCGATCGCCTCATCGCTGCCGCGGGTCGCCAGGACGCAGTTCGACGGCACGCCGTACAGGCTCGCGAGGCGCGCGACCAGGGCCGCCGGTTGCGGTTCGGGATAGCGATTCAGGCCCGCCAGGGTCTCATCGCCGGTGGCCCGCCATGGCGCCTCATTGGCGTGCAGGCGGCGCAGCGTCGGTTCCCACGCGGCGTGGGCGTAGGGCCGCAGCGCGATGATTTCCTCGCGCGCAAGCCTCAGCAGGGGATTATCCGCGGCGCCGCTCATATCGCCTCAGGCCAGCATTTTTTCGACCGGTAGGACCAGCACCGACGTTGCACCGGCCTTCTTCAGCTCTTCGAGCGTTTCCCAGAAGACATTCTCGCGACACACGGCGTGCACGGCGATGCGCTCGCCGAGCCCCTCCAGCGGGATCACCGTCGGCGCCTCCGATCCCGGCAGCAGCCTGGAGATGGCTGCCAGCGCCGTGCGCGGCGCGTGCAGCATGATGTACTTGCTGCCCTTGACCTGCTCGACGCCGTCGATGCGCAGCATCAGGCGCCGCAGCCATTCCTGCTTTTCGGCGGCGATGGCAACGGGCGTGCGGATCAGGACCGCCTGGCTCTCCATGACGGTCTCGACCTGGCGCAGGTGGTTCGCAGCCAGCGTCGATCCGGTCGAAACCAGGTCGCAGATCAGGTCCGCGCGGCCGAGGCGCGGCGCGATCTCGACCGAGCCGGAGAGGACGACGACCTCGGCGGCAATGCCGCGCTCGGCGAGGAAGCGGCCGAGGATGTGCGGATAGGTCGTGGCGATCCGCCGTCCGTTCAGCGACGTCGCGTCGCGGTATTCGAATCCGTCGGGTACGGCGATGCACAGGCGGCAGCGGCCGAAGTCGAGCGTGCGCACCTGCTCGAAGAGCGGCCCGAGGCCGCGGGCCTGGAACGCGAGGCGCTTCTCCTCGACGACGTTCAGTCCCACGAGCCCGAGGTCGCAGACGTCCTCCTGCACGAGATCCGGAATGTCGTCGTCGCGCACGAACAGCACGTCGAGGGGCATGTTCTCCCCGTAGCACATCAGCTGATCCTTGCCGCGCGTATATTTCAGGCCGCAGCGGACCAGCAGGTCGAGGGAGCCGTCCGTGAGGCGGCCGCTTTTCTGCACGGCGATTTTCAGGCGCATCGGCTGTCCGCCCTCAGGTACCGCGTGCAGCGCTGAGCCGTTCCGTCACGGAGCGGTAGCCGCCGTTGCCGGACGTCAGGAAGCGGGCAACCCGGCCGATCGTGGTCACGCTGACGCCGGTCTGCCGGTGGATCTCGCGGTACGGGAGACCGCGCTCGAGCAGTTCGACGACGGCCCAGCGGTCGGCCATGGCCTGCAGCTCGGCGGGGGTGCACAGGTCGCGGAAGAAGCTGCGGCATTCCTCGACGGAGCGCAGCGCCAGCACGGCCGACCACAGGGCTCGTTCGTGCTGCTGCTCCTGGCGTACCGTGACGGGGCGATTGATTTTCATTCAGGTGGTCCAATGTATTAACGTGCTAATACGTTAGTACAAACCGGCGCGGCGCGCAAGCCCGGCCGGCTTGACGCACGTCGTGGCGGCAGCTTAGAATTTTCAGCCTCATCTAGACCGGCTGAGGGAAAGGCCCTTCGAAGCCGGGGCAACCATCTGGGGGATCGTCAGGATCCGCCGGAACGGTGCCAACTCCTGCGGTGACGGGTGCAGACCTCCGGATGCCGGTAGATGGGTGGCGGGCTGGTGCGGCGCGTTGGCGCCAACGGACCTGCGCAAGGGCGACGGCGCTCCGAAGGGGTTGTTGATGCCTTTGAGGAGCTTTGGATACCGTGTCGCAAAACATTCCCCTGGCCGGCGCCGCGCCGGATCCGATCGACGGCGTGCTCGAGCTGCCTGCGCCGTGGACGCTGCATCACGGCGACCGGCTTGGCTCCGCGCGCATCGCCTATCGTCTCGCCGGCCCGGCGGGTGCGCCCGTGGTCGTCGCGCTCGGCGGGATTTCGGCGCATCGCATCGTCGCCGCTCCTCGTACCGAGGGCTGGTGGCATACGCTGGTCGGCCCCGGGCTCGGGCTGGATACGACCCGCTACCGCGTGCTTGGCATCGATTACCTCGGTGGTCGCGGCGGCAGCACGGCGCCGGCCGCCGGGGAGAAGTTCCCGCCCATCAGCGCCTGGGACCAGGCGCATGCCCTGGCGCACCTGGTCGCCTCGCTGGGGCTCGCCCCGGTGCACGCGGTCATGGGCGCATCCTACGGCGGCATGGTCGCGATGGCGTTTGCGGTGTCGCATCCGCAGCTGACGCGGCGCATCGTCGTCGTCAGCACCGCGGATCGCAGCCAGCCGCTCGCGACGGCGTGGCGCAGCCTGCAGCGCCAGATCGTGCGCGAGGCGGTGGCGCGCGGCGAGGGCGCCGCCGGGCTCAAGCTCGCGCGCGCACTGGCGATGACGACTTACCGCACGCCGGCCGAGCTCGCCAAGCGCTTCAGCGGGCCGCCGGTGCGCGACGGGGATCGCTTCCGGTTTCCGATCGAGGAGTACCTGTTCGCGCGCGGCGACGATTACGTGCGCTATTACCGGCCGGAATCCTTCCTCGCGCTGAGCGAGTCGATCGACCTGTTCGAGATCGACGCCAGCCGCATTCCGGTGCCGACCACGATGATTGCGGTGCGCGAGGACCAGCTGGTGCCGGTCGGGGACATGCGGGCGCTGGCCGGGCGGATCGGCAGCCGCTGCCGCCTGATCGAGATCAGCTCGATCTGCGGCCATGACGCCTTTCTGACCGAGGGCGCGATGCTGAAGGATATTGTCGAACGCATTCTTACGGAGGCTTGAAATCAGTGACCAAGAAGATCAAACGCAAGGTGGTGACGCGCACGGTGCGCGCGGGCCTCGAGTCCGACAGCCAGTTCGGCGCCGTGATACCGCCGCTCTACCTGTCGACGAACTTCGCGTTCGAGTCCTACGGCAAGCCGCGCCAGTACGAATATTCCCGCTCCGGCAACCCGACGCGCGACCAGCTCGCCGCGGCGCTGGCGGATCTCGAAGGCGGCGCCGGTGCCGTCGTCACCTGCACCGGGCTGGCCGCGATCACGCTGATCCTGGCAACGCTGCCGGCCGGCGCGCGCGTCCTGGCGCCGCATGACTGCTATGGCGGAACCTTCCGCCTGCTGACGGGCCTGCAACGCCAGGGAACGCTGCGCGTCGATTTCGTCGACCAGGGCGATGCCGTTGCCCTGCAGGCCGCGCTCGCCGCCAGGCCGCAGCTGGTGTGGATCGAAACGCCGAGCAATCCCCTGCTGCGCATCGTCGATATCCAGGCGCTGTCGGACGCCGCGCATGCGGTCGGCGCGCTGGTGGTCGCCGACAACACCTTCCTGTCGCCGGTCTGGCAGCAGCCGCTCGCGCTCGGCGCCGACCTGGTCATGCATTCGACGACCAAATACCTGAATGGACACAGCGACGTCGTTGGCGGCGCGGTGATCGCCGGGACGCCGGAACTGCAGGCGCAGCTGGCGTGGTGGGCGAATGCGCTGGGCGTGACCGGCGCGCCGTTCGACAGTTTCCTGACGCTGCGCGGCGTTCGCAGCCTGCACGCGCGCATGCGGGTGCATGCCGAAAATGCGCAGGCGGCGGTGGCCGTGCTGCACGGGCATCCGGCCGTCAGCAGGGTGTTCTACCCGGGGCTCGCCGATCACCCGGGGCATCAGCTGGCGCGGCGCCAGCAGTCCGGCTTCGGCGCGATGCTGAGCTTCGAACTCGCGGGCGGCGAGGCCGCGGTGCGCGCGTTCCTGGACGGGCTCAGCGAATTCACGCTCGCCGAATCGCTGGGCGGCGTCGAGAGCCTGATCGCGCATCCTGTTTCGATGTCCCATTCCGGAATGGATCCGGAGGCGCGCCAGCGCGCCGGCATCGGCCCGGGGCTGCTGCGCCTGTCGGTGGGCATCGAGGATCCGGCTGACCTGGTCGCGGACCTGTCGGCTGCGCTGCAGCGCGCGACTAAAAGCCTGGCCGCGTAGCGGCGGCGAGGGCCGCAATGACGGCATCGCCCGCGGCGCGGGTACCGATGGACTTGCCGCCCGGTGGGGTCAGGTCGGCGGGCAGGGCGCCGCCGACGACCGCCTGCGAGACGGCCGCCTCGAGCGCCAGCGCCTCGGTCTCGAGGTTCAGCGAATAGCGCAGCAGCATCGCTGCGCTCATGATCGTCGCGTACGGATTGGCGATGCCGCGTCCGGCGATGTCGGGTGCCGAGCCGTGTATCGGCTCGTACAGTCCGGCCTTCGGCGTCGATCCCAGCGATGCCGAGGGCAGCATGCCCATCGAGCCGGCCAGTACCGAGGCCTCGTCGGTGAGAATGTCGCCAAACATGTTTTCCGTGACGATGACGTCAAAGTCGCGCGGCCTCTTCAGCAGGTGCATCGCGGCTGCGTCCACCAGCATGTGCTCGTAGCCGACTCCGGGGAATTCGGCCGGCATTATCCGGTCCACGACTTCGCGCCACAGGCGCGATGTCTCCAGTACATTGGCCTTGTCGATCGAAGTCAGCTTGCGGCGCCGCTTCAGCGCGAGGCCCGCCGCGAGGCGCACGACGCGCTCGATTTCCATGCTCGTGTAGCGGCAGACATCGACCGCCTCGGTGGCGCTGCGACGCTTGTCGCCGAAATAGATGCCCCCGGTCAGCTCGCGCACGACCATGATATCCACGCCATGCAGCAGCTCGGCCTTGATCGGCGCGGCGCCCAGGACGGCGGGATGGGGCACCACGGGTCGAAGGTTGGCGAACAGTCCGAGCTCCTTGCGCAGCTGCAACAGGCCCTGTTCCGGCCGGACCGGCGCGCCGGGTCCCCACTTCGGCCCGCCGACCGCGCCCAGCAGGATCGCATCGGCGCGCCGGCACAGCTGCAGCGTGGCCTCGGGGAGCGCCGTGCCGCTCGCGTCGATCGCGGCACCGCCGATCAGCGCGTGTTCGTACGTGAACCAATGGCCGTAGCGCTTCGCCAGCGCGTCGAGGCTGCGCACCGCCTCGGCCGTGACCTCGGTGCCGATGCCATCGCCGGCAAGGACCGCGATCAGGGCTTGCATTGTTCGTAGCGCTCGATCTGCGGCAGCTTGTCGCGCAGGAACGCCAGTTCGTCGATTCCCTGCAGCAGGCAGTGCCGCGCAAAGGCCTCGATCGGAAAAGCCGCTGTCCTGCCGTCCGGCAGCGACACCTGCTGCGCCTCGAGGTCGATGGTAAGCCGCGCTCCTGGATTGGCGATGAGCCACGCATGGGTGGTGGCGTCGACGACGACCGGCAACAGGCCGTTCTTCAGCGAATTGGTGCAGAAGATGTCGGCCAGCGCGGTGCTGATCACGGCGCGGAATCCCCAGTCCAGCAGCGCCCAGGGCGCATGTTCGCGCGACGAGCCGCAGCCGAAGTTATGGCCGGCGACGAGGATCCGGCAGCCCTTCGCAGCCGGCTGATTCAGCGCGAACTGCGGATTGGGGGAGCCGTCGGCGAGATAGCGCCAGTCGGCAAACAGCGATTTTCCCAGGCCGTCCTTCGTCGTCACGGTCAGGAAGCGCGCCGGGATGATCTGGTCGGTGTCGATGTTGGTCTGGGGCAACACGACGGTCGTCGAACGGATTTGAGCGATTGGTTCCATCACAGCATCGTCCGTGGGTCGGAAATCGTGCCGGCGACCGCGCAGGCCGCCGCGGTGTAGGGGCTCGCCAGCAGCGTGCGCGCGCCGACGCCCTGCCGGCCCTCGAAATTCCGGTTGCTGGTGCTGACCGAGTACCGGCCGGCCTCGACCGTGTCGCCGTTCATGCCGAGGCACATGGAGCAGCCGCTTTCCCGCCAGTCCGCGCCGGCGGCCCTGAAGATCTCGGCGAGACCCGCCGCTTCCGCGTCGCGCTTGACCTGCTGCGATCCGGGCACGATCAGCAGCTGCACGCCGGGCGCGACCTTGCGTCCCTTCAGGATGCGAGCGGCGGCGTGCAGGTCCTCGATCCTGCCGTTCGTGCAGCTGCCGATGAACACGACGTCGACCGGCTTGCCGATCATCGCGTCGCCGGCGTGAAATCCCATGTACCGGAGCGCCTTTTCATGCACCGCATCGCCGGCCGTGGCCGGGATGGACCCGCCGATCGGCACCACCATGCCGGGATTGGTGCCGTACGTGATCATCGGTGCGAGCTCCGCGGCGTCGATGTCCACGGACTGATCGAACGCGGCGTCGTCGTCACTGGCGAGCGCGCGCCAGCGCTGCACGGCAGCGTCCCAGTCCCTGCCCTGCGGGACGCGGGGCCGGCCCTTGAGATAAGCGAAGGTCGTATCGTCGGGCGCGATCATGCCGGCGCGCGCGCCGGCCTCGATCGACATGTTGCAAACCGTCATGCGCTCTTCCATCGACAGTGCCCCGATCGTGCTGCCGCGATATTCGAGCACGTAGCCGGTGCCGCCCGACACGCCGATCCTGCCGATGACCGCCAGGATCAGGTCCTTGGCCGTCACTCCGGGGCGCAGGCGCCCGCTGACGTTCACGGCGAAGGTCTTCGGTTTGCGCTGCAGCAGGCATTGGGTTGCAAAGACGTGGCCCACCTCGGTGCTGCCGATGCCGAACGCGAGCGCGCCGAACGCACCGTGGGTGCTCGTATGGCTGTCGCCGCATACGATCGTCATGCCCGGCTGGGTGCACCCCAGTTCCGGGCTGATCACGTGGACGATGCCACGCCGCTGGTCGCGCAGGCCGAACAGCTCGACGCCGAAGTCCTGTGTGTTGCGCTCGAGCTGCTGCACCTGCTTCGACGCCGCGTCAACCCTGACCGGTACGTCAAGGAAGAACTCCTCGCTGCGCGTCGGCGTCGAGTGGTCCATCGTCGCCAAAGTGCGCTCCGGCCGCCGGACCTTCCAGCCCTGTGCCTTCAGCATCGAAAAAGCCTGCGGCGAGGTGACCTCGTGGATCAGGTGCAGGTCGATGTAGAGAACCGCAGGCGTGTCGGCCGTCTCGGCGACGACCTCGTGCGCCTTCCACACCTTGTCGAACATCGTCTGGCCGCTCATTGGTGTGCCACTCCCCGCGCCTCGGTTCAGGCCTTGCCGGATTCCAGCCACGGCATCCGTGCGCGCAGCTGCGCGCCCACTTTCTCGATCGGATGGCGAAGGTCCGCCTTCAGCAGCTTGTTGTACTTGCGCCGGCCGCCCTTGTTCTCGGCAATCCACTGGCGCGCGAATTTGCCCTGCTGGATTTCGGTGAGGATCTTGCGCATTTCCTTCTTGGTGGCCTTGTTGACGATGCGCGGTCCGCGCGTAAGGTCGCCGTATTTCGCCGTTTCACTGATGAAGCGGTGCATCTTCGTGATGCCCCCCTCATGCAGCAGGTCGACGATCAGCTTCAGTTCGTGCAGGCACTCATAATAGGCGACGGCCGGCTGATAGCCGGCCTCCACCAGCGTTTCATAGCCCTTGACGACGAGTTCCGTCGCGCCGCCGCACAGCACGGCCTGTTCGCCGAACAGGTCGGTCTCGGTCTCCTCGGCGAACGTCGTCTCGAGGACCCCGCCGCGCGTGCCGCCGATTCCGTGGGCGTAGGCGAGCGCCTTGGCCTTGGCGCGCCGCGACGCGTTCTGCGCGACGGCGATCAGGCAGGGCACGCCGCGGCCCTGCTGGTATTGGCGTCGCACCAGGTCGCCGGGACCCTTCGGCGCAATCAGCACCACGTCGAGGTCCTTGCGCGGCTTGATCTGCCCGAAGTGAATGTTGAAGCCGTGCGCGAACAGCAGCGTCGCGCCTTTTTCCAGGTGCGACTTGATGTCGTTGTACAGCGGCTTCTGCGTCAGGTCCGGCACCAGCATCGCGACCAGATCGGCGCCCTGGACCGCAGCGACGGGCTCCATGACCTTCAGTCCGTCCTTCTTCGCCTTGTTCCAGCTGTCGCCCCGGCGCACGCCGACGACGACGTCGAAGCCGCTGTCCTTGAGGTTCAGTGCATGCGCACGGCCCTGGCTCCCGTAACCCAGCACCGCGATGCGCGCGCCGCGCAGGGCCTTGGTGTCGACGTCTTTCTGTGAATACAAACGCATCTGTGCAATCTCCTCGTGGACCTGACCGAACCCTGAAAACGCGAGACCCCGCCTCAGGACTTCTGCTGTCCGAGCGGGGTCCTCTGAAACTTAAGGGGCAACACCTGTTTAACTAGCCGCAAATAGCACCACAGAATCTCTTATGATGCAAGAGCCCTGGAGGAACCCGCGATGCCGGCCTGAGGAGGATTGACCGCCATGCAAACTGCCGATTCAGACGCGATTCCGTTGTGGCTGCTGCATGAGGATGAAGCCGCTGCCTGGATGGAGGCGCAACCGGCGCCCTGGCGCCAGTGGCTGCAGGCACAGGCCTTCCGCGGCGAGCGTCATCGGGTGGCGCTGCTGCCGGATGCGTCGGGTGCCGTGGCCGCCGCGGTCGCCGGGCTCGGCAAGCGGCAGGGCAGCCTGACGCTATGGCACGGCGCCGGCATTGCCGAGCGCCTGCCGGCGCTGCATTTTCGCCTGCAGCAGCAGTTCACGCCGCCGGAGGAGACGCAGCTGTGCCTGGGGTTCGGCTACGCCGCGTACCGGTTCGCGCGCTATCGACCCGCAATGCCGGCTTCGTGCGCAACCCTGGCGCCGCCGCCGTCGGCGGATTGCCGCTACGCCCTGCTCGCGGCCGAAGCGCTGACCCTGGCGCGCGACTGGATCAATACGCCGGCAGCGGACTTCGGGCCGGCCGAACTGGGCGCAGCGGTACAGGGCCTTGCGCAGCGGCATGGCGCCGCTTACCGGGAATGGGTCGGCGACGACCTGCTGCGCGGGAACTTTCCCGCGATTCATGCCGTCGGCAGGGCCAGCTCCGCGGCGCCGCGGCTGTGCGAACTGCGCTGGTCTGCGCCGGGCGGCGGCGAGCTGCCCAGGCTGGTGCTGGTCGGCAAGGGCGTCTGCTTCGACAGCGGCGGCCTCGACCTGAAGACCGCGGCCGGCATGGCGCTGATGAAAAAAGACATGGGCGGTGCGGCAGTGGCGCTGGCGCTGGCGCACATGCTGATCAGCGCGCGCGTGCGAGTGGATCTGCGCGTGCTGATCCCGGCGGTTGAGAACTCCGTGTCCGGCAATGCCTACCGGCCCGGTGACGTGCTGGCGACGCGCAAGGGACTGACCGTCGAGGTCGGCAACACGGACGCGGAAGGGCGGCTCGTGCTGTGCGACGCGCTGGCGCTTGCCGATGACGCCGGCGTCGACCTGATGGTCGATTTCGCGACGCTGACCGGCGCGGCGCGCGTCGCGCTCGGCCCGGAACTGCCGGCGCTGTTCGGCAATGACGCGGCCCTGGTCGACGCCGCGGCGAACGCGGCGCAGGCCGAGAACGATCCGCTCTGGCCGATGCCGCTGTGGCTGCCGTACGACGACGAACTCGGCAGCAGGATTGCCGATCTCGGCAACGTCGCCGCCTCGCCATTCGCCGGCGCGATTTTCGCTGCCCTGTTCCTGCGCCGGTTCGTGACCGCGACGCCGCGCTGGCTGCACATCGACCTGTATGCGTGGAATCCGAAGGAGCGGCCCGGTCGCAGCCTCGGCGCCGAGGCGCACGCGGTGCGCGCGATGTACCGCTTCCTCGCGCAGCGCTACGGCGTTGCGGATCAGCAGGCATAGGATGTAACGTCGCCAAGGCTGCGCTCACGCCAGCGGTACTTTAAAAAAGGTTCAACATGTCCAGGAAAAAGCTTGCCCGTGCCGGGAAATCCGCGGGTGTCGACACCCGTCACTACTCGGCGCTGGTTGTCGACGGCGTCAAGCAGACGCCCAGCCGCGCCATGCTGCGCGCGGTCGGTTTTGCCGATGCGGATTTTCGCAAGGCCCAGATCGGCATCGCCTCGACGTGGAGCAACCTGACGCCCTGCAACATGCACATCGACGAGCTGGCGCGCCTGGCGGCGGCCGGCGTCGAGGCGCACGGCGGCAAGGCCGTCACTTTCAGCACGATCACGGTGTCCGACGGCATCTCGATGGGCACGCCCGGGATGCGCTACTCGCTGGTGTCGCGCGAGGTCATCGCCGATTCGATCGAGACCGTCGTCGGTGCCCAGGGCTTCGACGGCGTGGTCGCGATCGGCGGCTGCGACAAGAACATGCCCGGCTGCCTGATCGCCATGGCGCGGCTGGACCGCCCGGCCGTGTTCGTCTATGGCGGCACGATCCGCCCGGGCCCCGGCCGCAGCGACATCGTGACCGTGTTCGAGGCGATCGGCGGCTACGCGAGCGGTGCGGTTTCCGAGCAACAACTGCAATATGTCGAGCGCACCGCGATTCCCGGACCCGGTTCCTGCGGCGGCATGTATACGGCCAACACGATGGCCTCGGCGATCGAGGCGCTCGGCATGAGCCTGCCGAACAGCTCGGCCCAGGATGCGGTATCGGCGCAGAAGCGCGACGACTGCACGCGCGCCGGAGCGGCCGTGATGCGACCTGCTCGAGCGGGGTATCGCGCCGCGCCAGATCATGACCCGCAGGGCGTTCGAGAACGCGATCACGGTCGTCATCGCGCTCGGCGGCTCGACGAATGCGGTGCTGCATCTGCTGGCCATGGCGTCGGCCGCGAACGTCAAGCTGAGCCTCGACGATTTCACGCGGATCGGCAAGCGCGTGCCCGTGCTCGCGGACCTGAGCCCGAGCGGCAAGCTTCTCGATGTCCGAACTGGTCGCGATCGGCGGCATCCAGCCGCTGATGAAGACGCTGCTGGATGCGGGCCTGCTGCACGGCGACTGCCTGACCGTGACCGGGCAGACGCTCGCCGAGAACCTGCGCGGCGTGGCCGCCTACCCGCCGGGCCAGAAGATCGTCCGGCCGCTGGCCGATCCGATCAAGAAGGACAGCCACCTCGTCGTGCTCTACGGCAATCTCGCGCCGGAGGGCGCGGTGGCGAAGATCACGCGGCAAGGAGGGACTGCGCTTCGCGGGAAGGGCCCGGGTTTTCAATTCCGAGGAACAGGCCCTGCAGGGCATCCTCGGCGGCAGGGTCAAGGGCGGCGATGTCGTCGTGATCCGCTACGAAGGGCCGAAGGGCGGACCCGGCATGCGCGAAATGCTCAGTCCGACCGGCGCCATCATGGGCAAGGGACTGGGCAAGGAAGTCGCGCTGATCACCGACGGCCGCTTCTCCGGCGGCAGCCACGGCTTCGTCGTGGGGCACGTGTCGCCGGAGGCGGAGGTGGGCGGCCCGATAGCGCTGGTGAAGAACGGGGACCTGATCACGATCGACGCCGAGCGGCGGGAAATCAGCGTGCAGCTGACGGCCGCCGAACTGCGGCGCCGGCGCAACGCGTGGAAACCGCCCCGACCCTATGCCCGGCGCGGCGCGCTCGCGAAATATGCCCGCTGCGTCAGCAGCGCAACCCTGGGCGCGGTGACCGATCTTGAGTGACGAAGTTTTGCTTGAAACCGGAATCGAATTCGAATACACGGGTGGCTGCGGGGCGCGCGTAATTTCGCTCTTGCAGTCAGTGCTGCAAGTGTGTCAGGCTTCAAGGCCCGCGGGTTGCTGCCGATCGACCTAGTTTAATAATTCTCATTCGGTGGGTCGGGCCGGGACGGAAGGGACTTTTACCAGGGGCGCGCAGTGCCTGTTGATAGGCGAAGAATTGCGTGTACGATTGAGTCAGGTCAGGGGACAGGAACGCAAACGTAACTATGTACAACTACGAAGAGCCATCAATGTTCTCGGGCAAGAAGGGCCTCATCCTCTTGTTCGTTCTTGCCTTGCACGTTGTCGTTGGTTATGGATTCTACTCAGGGCTTGCGCGGCGCATTGCGCAGACAATCATACCGCCGGTCGAGATCGCGCAGATCGACAAGCCCAAGGCCGACGACAAGCCGCCCCCGCCGCCGCCGAAACTCGAAGACATCAAGCCGTACGTGCCGCCGCCGGAATTCGTCGACATCACGATGCCGACCGAGACGACCAACGCGATTACCCAGACTACGCAGACCAGGGCGCCGCCTCCGGTCGTGCAGGTCGCCGTTCAGCACACGCGCACGACGGTCAAGCCCGATCCGCGGCACCCGCTGCACATCGGCGAAGATTATTATCCGGACGCGTCGAAGCGCGCCAACGAGGAAGGTACGTGCCGGGTAAAGATCACGGTTGCGGCGGACGGCCGCATCACGGACGCGTCGATCGAATCCAGTTCCGGGTTTCCGCGGCTCGACGATGCCTGCCTGAAGGGCGTGAAGGGCCAGCGGCTGATTCCGGCCATGGAGGACGGCAAGCCCGTCGAGATGACGACCATCGTGCCGATCACGTGGAAGCTCAAGAACTGAGTGCGGCGCCACAATATTTTTTCGTCGGTTAATCCTTGATTTGGTAACAGCTGAATTTCGTTCTAAACAACACTAGTAAGCAGAGGGAATCGGTCCATGGCAGAGACAGTCGTTGAAAATCCATATGGTCTTGGTGCGCTCATTGCGCAAGGCGACATCGTCGCGCGATCGACCCTGGTCATTTTGCTGGTCATGTCCTTGTTGACCTGGTTCATCATGATCACCAAGTTCTTCGATCAAAGGCGCTTGCGCATCATGGCCACCGAGGCCGAGCGGGAATTCTGGGGTGCGACGAGCATGCCCGACGCGATCAACAAGCTGAAGGGTGACGCCAATCCGTTCCGGGCGCTGGCCGAGACGGGTCGCCAGGCCTACGAGCACCACGAGACGAACAAGGCCCGGCTCGCCGGCGCGATTGAAGTGAGCGAGTGGATCTCGGAGTCGCTGGGCCGGACCGCGGACATCGTCGTCAGCCGCCTGCAGGCGGGCCTGCCGGTGCTGGCGTCGGTCGGTGCAACGGCGCCGTTCATCGGCCTGTTCGGCACGGTGTGGGGCATCTATCACGCCCTGATCGCGATCAGTCTCGCGGGCCAGGCGTCGATCGACAAGGTGGCCGGCCCCGTCGGCGAAGCCTTGATCATGACCGCGATCGGCCTCTTCGTGGCGGTGCCTGCCGTGCTGGGATACAACGTTCTGCTGCGCCGCAATAAGAACGTCCAGGAGCGGGTCAGTCATTTTGCGCACGAACTGCAGGCCTACCTGATCTCTGGCGCCAAGCTCGGCCTGGGTCGTGAGCGTCCGGCGGCCGCCGTCCCGGGTGCACGGCCTGCCGCCCCGGTACAGCCGAAGTAGGAATCCAGCGCCATGGCCATGAATGTTGGTACCAATGATGAAGGCTCCGCGATGGCGGACATCAACGTCACGCCGCTCGTGGACGTGATGTTGGTGCTGCTGATCATCTTCATCATCACCATTCCGGTGATCGTGGCGCAGGTGCACCTGGATCTGCCGAAGGCGACGAACCTGCCAACGCAGACGAAGCCGGAGAACATCACGATCTCGGTGGACAAGGACGGCAACCTGTACTGGAACATCAAGAAGCTGGCGAGCCGGGATGACCTGATTACCGAGTTGCGCTCGATAGCGCGCCAGGACCCGCAGCCCGAGGTGCACATTCGCGGCGACTCGAATGTGCGCTACATGTACGTGGGTCAGGTGCTCGTCGCAGCCCAGAGAATCGGGATCCGCAAGGTCGCGTTCCTGACCGAACCGGACGTGCTGGGCGCGGTCAGCCGCTAGGAGACAGAAGAAATGGCGATGCAAGTTGGCGGTAACGAGGGCCAGTCCTACTCAGACATCAATATGACGCCGCTGATCGACGTCATGCTGGTGCTGCTGATCATTTTCATCATAACGATCCCGGTGATGACGCACGCGGTGAAGATCGACAACCCGTTGCCGCCGCCGCCGAATTTCGTGCCGCCGCCGCCGCCGGAAGTGATCAACCTGTCGATCGATTTCGACGGCACGATGATGTGGAACGGCAATCCGGTGGACCGCAGGACCCTGCAGAGCTATATCGCCCAGGAGTCGGTCAAGGATCCGCAGCCCGAAGTCCACATCCTGGTCGACAAGTTCGCCAAGTATGAGAAGGTCGCGCAGACGCTGGCCGATTTGCAGAGCCGCGGGCTGAAGAAGATCGGCTTCGTCAACAACGAGCTGATGTAGCGCGATCCAGGCGAGATGACAGCACCGGCGCGCCAGCCCATTTGTGACGGGCGGCGCGCCGCTCCGTTGAAAAATACCCGAACGCAGCGAGGTTTGAGCTAATGATCCAAGTGAAAATTGCGGTGACCACCTTCATGTTCGCCGTACTGCTCGGCGCCGGCAGCCTCGCAGTGACTATCGGCACCGCTTTTGCCGCCGATGCCCCCAAGGGCCCTCAGATCAGCCGTTCGATTGCCAAGGAGCTCATCGCGGCGCAAAAAGCCCTGAAGGAAAACCAGTTTGCCGAGGCGCTGAAGAGCCTGCAGGCCGCGGAAGCGGTCTCGCCCCTGACGCCGTTCGATCACAAGACGATCGACGAGCTCAAGGCGTACGCCTATATCAAGACGAACGACTATAAATCGGCGCAGCATGCCTATGAGGATGCGCTCGCTACCGGCGCGGCGACCGCCGAGGAGGCCAACCGCTATACGCACGGGGTATTCTCGATCAGCGTTTCCACGCAGCAGTACCCGAAGGCGATTGAATACGGCAAGAAGCTGGTCGACATGGACGCGGCGAATGCCGACGTCTACCTGGCGGTCACGCAGAGCTACTACCTGCAGAAGGACTGCAAGAACGCCACGATCTGGGCCGACAAGTCCATCTCGTACGCGCGCGTATCGCACGAGACGCCGAAGGAGAACCTGTTTCTGTTCAAGCTGCAGTGTGCGTTCGACAACAACGACACCGCGGGGACGATCGCCGTGCTGGAGGATCTCGTCCGGCTCAACGGCAAGACCGAT
The DNA here is from genome assembly GCA_963706815.1 of uncultured Gammaproteobacteria bacterium. Taxonomy (GTDB): domain Bacteria; phylum Pseudomonadota; class Gammaproteobacteria; order Steroidobacterales; family Steroidobacteraceae; genus Bog-1198. The sequence continues at coordinate 555,815 of CAVPNS010000001.1, read as the reverse complement.
CACTGGAACAAGCTGCTGCGCCTGGAGCGCCAGGACGAGCGCGAGGACCGGAACCTGCTGATGATCTACCGGATCATGTACAACACCGGATCGATGAACGCCGGCAGCGACTACATGGAAATGGCGCAGCTGCTCGGCGACGCCGCGTTGCCGGGCGAGGCGCAGGCGGTCGTCGAGAAGGGCCTGTCTTCCGGCACGATCCCCAACGAGCAGAAGGACCGCGCGACGCGACTGCTGAATTCGGTCAAGCAGCGCGCCGACACCGATCGCAAGGGTCTCGTGCAGTTCGAGACCGAGGCGGGCAAGAGTGCCGCGGGCGAACTGGACGTCAAGCTCGGCGAGGTCTATTACGGCTTCGGCGATTACCAGAATGCGGCCGCGGCGATCAATCGCGGGCTGACCAAGGGCCAGATCAAGCACCTCGACGAGGCGTATGTATATCTCGGGCTCGCGCAGGCGAACCTGAAGAACTTCGCCGACGCGAAGAAGGCCTTCGGATCGCTGAAGAGCGTGCCGAACATCAGCCCCAGGGTGCTGCGGCTGTGGCTGTTGTATTCCGAGCGACTGGGACAATAATCATGGCCATCAAGGTTGGCGATCGGATGCCCGCGGGGACGTTCACGCGCATGACGGCGGACGGGCCGCAGAAAATCACGACCGATACGCTGTTCAAGGGCAAGACCGTCCTGCTGGTGTCGGTCCCCGGGGCCTTCACGCCGACGTGTGATGCGCGGCACCTGCCGGGCTACGTCGACCATGCTGAGGCCATCAAGGCCAAGGGCGTCGACACGATCGCCTGCACTGCCGTCAACGATGTGTTCGTGATGAATGCGTGGGGCAAGCACGCCAATGTCGGCGACAAGGTGATGATGCTCGCGGACGGCAACGGCGAATACGTCAAGTCATTGGGCCTCGAGCTGAATGGGACGGCGTTCGGCATGGGGATGCGCGGCCAGCGCTTTGCGCTGCTCGTCAAGGACGGTGTCGCGGCGCGGGTCAATGTCGAAGCGCCCGGCGAATTCAAGGTCTCTGCGGCCGACTACGTCCTGACCCAGCTCTGACCTGCGCCTTGCTGGCCCTGCGGACAGCCGTACCGCTGGTCTCGCCGGCGCAGGCGAAAGAGGCGGCTCTCGGGATCTACGGACTGGATGCCGAGGTCTCGGCGCTCGCCGGGGAGCGGGACCGAAACTTCCGCCTGGTGGATGCCGACGGCATTGCCTGGGTGCTGAAGCTGATTGATCCGGCCGCGACTGGCGCGAGCCTTGCCCGCCAGGTCGGCGTACTGCGTTACCTGAATCAGGAGTTTCCCTCGCTGCCCGTGCCGCGCCTGCGGCGCACGCTGGCGGGCGGCGAGCTTGGCGCGTTTGCGAGCGGCAGTCTGGCCCACACGACGCTGCTGATCAGCTGCCTCCCTGGGCAGGCCCTCGCTTCGCGCAGGCCGGATGCATCGCTGCTCGCGGAATTCGGCGCGACGCTCGGGCGCCTGGATCGTGCCCTGCAGGGCTTCCCCGATTCTCCCAGTGACGAGGTGCTGGCCTGGGACCTGCGGCGTCTGCCGGAGCTGATGGGCTTTTGCGACTACCTCGGCAGCGAGCACCTGCGCCGGGATATCGGCCAGGTGGCAGCGGCGTTCGCCGGCATCCAGCCGCTGCTCGGGCGCCTGCGCACCCAGGCCGTGCACGGGGACTGCCACGGCAGCAACGTGCTCGTGGATGGCAGGGGCCGCGCCGTGACCGGCATCGTGGATTTCGGCGACATGGTCCACGGCCCGCTGGTCCTGGAGATCGCGGTAGCCATGTCCGAACTGTTGACCGAGGGCATTGCCTCGCCGGCCGACCTGCCGGGGCTGTTGCACTCGTATACCGGAGTGCAGCGCCTGCAGGCGGCGGAGGTCGAGTGCCTGCATGAATTGATCAGCGCGCGCCATGCGGTGACGCTGCTGGTCCATGCCTGGCGCTGCGAGCATGATCCGGCAGGCGCGACGTCGCTGGATGCCGCGGCGGACCGCGCGGCGCAATCGCTCGAACGGCTCGCCGACCGCGAGGCTTTGAGCGCGCGATGGCACGAAGCGGCCGGCACGCTGCCGCCGTCAACGGCGCTGGGAATCCGGCGACGGCGCCTGATGGGGGCCGGCGCCGAGCTCTTCTACGAGCGGCCGCTGCACCTCGTGCGCGGCGAGGGAGCATGGCTGTTCGACTCGGCCGGGCGGCGCTACCTCGACGTCTACAACAACGTGCCGCACGTGGGCCATGCGCATCCAGCGGTTCTCGAGGCGATTGCAGGCCAAAGCGCGCTGTTGAACACGCATACGCGCTACCTGCATGAATCGGTTCTCGACTACGCGGAACAGCTGGTCACGCGGCTGCCCGCGCACCTGGATACCTGCCTGTTCGTGAACTCCGGCAGCGAGGCGAACGATGTCGCCTGGCGCATCGCGCAGTTCGCAACGGGCCAGGCCGGTGGTCTGGTGATGTCGCATGCCTATCATGGGATCACCGATGCGGTGACCGCGCTGACGCCCTCGTCCGGCGCGGCGCCCGATCCGCGCATCGAGACATTGCAGGCACCGCCGGCGACGCTGAGCCGGCATGACACGCCTGACAACGCCGCTCTGGCAGCCGTCGCCGCCGATACGGATCGCGCGCTCGACGCGCTGCGACGGCGCGGCTTGAAGCCGGCCGCGTTTTATCTCGACAGCGCCTTCACCAGCAATGGGATATTCGATCCGCCGCCGTCGTGGCTGGACGAGATGACCGGGCGGATCCGGCGGGCGGGCGGCCTGATCGTCGGCGATGAAGTCCAGTATGGTCTGGGGCGATCCGGATCCCATTTCTGGGGATTCGAGCGCCGTGGCCTGATCCCCGACATCGTGACGCTGGGCAAGCCGATCGGTAATGGCTTCCCGATGGGGGTCGTGATCGCGAATAGAGAATTGATCGAGAAATTCCAAGTAAGATACGGTTTTTTCTCAACTTTTGGTGGAAATCCGGTTGCGGCGGCGGCGGGTATCGCGGTGCTCCAGACCCTCGACCGGGAGCAACTGATGCCTGGCGCCTACGCGACCGGCATCTACCTGAAAGCAAGTCTCATGGCAGTGGCCGCACGCCGTGCCTGCCTGGGACAGGTCCGGGGATCCGGTCTGCTGCTGGGCCTCGAGGTGCTGGATTCGCGCGCAGAAGCCAGTCGCACGCGCGCGAAGCGCTTTGTGAATCTGCTCGCCGAACGCCATGCGGTGCTGACCGGCACGGAAGGGCCGGCGGGTGCGGTGCTGAAACTGCGCCCGCCGATGGTCTTCGGCCGCGAACACGCAGATCTGCTGATCGGGGCGATCGATGCCGTCGCGGCGGTTCTCGATTCGGCCCCGGAGCAGGACTCGGGCTAGATCAGCCGCTCCAGCTCCGGCACGATCTGAAACAGGTCCCCGACCAGCCCGACGTCGGCGACCTCGAAGATCGGCGCCTCGGCGTCCTTGTTGATGGCAACGATCGTGCGGGCATCCTTGATTCCGGTCAGGTGCTGGATCGCCCCGGAAATGCCGACCGCGATGTACATCTCGGGCGAGATGATCTTGCCCGTCTGGCCCACCTGCATCTCATTGCGCGCGAAGCCGGCATCGACGGCGGCGCGCGAGGCGCCGACCGCGGCGCCAATCTTGTCCGCCAGGCTGTACAGCAACTTGAAATTGTCCGCGCTGCCCAGCGCACGGCCGCCGGAGACGACCTTGGAGGCGGTCTGCAGGTCCGGCCGGTCCGTCGCCGCGGAGCGCACGCCGACGTAGCGCGTATGGCCCGGCAGCGTCACGGACAGCGAGACCGACTCGATCGCGGCGTTGCCGCCTGACGGCGCGGCCTCGAACGAGGCGACGCGTACCGTGGCGACGAGCTTGCGGGCCGGGTCGGCTTCGACGGTCACGATCGCATTGCCGGCGTAGATCGGGCGGCGGAACCGGTAGGCTGAATCGACGCTCATGAGGTCGCTGACCTGGGGCACATCGAGCAACGCGGCGACGCGCGGGGTCAGGTCCTTGCCGAAACTCGTCGATGGCCCGAAGACGTGCGTGAAGGGGGCGGCGAGGGCGGCGATCTGCGGCGCAAAGGTGGCGGCAAGCGCATGGGCGTTTTCGGCCCGATCCACGCGCAGGACCTTCCCAACGCCGAGGATCTGCGCCGCCTGGGCCGCGACGGTACTGGTGTCGGCGCCCAGCAAGGCAATCGTGACGGTGGCATCCGGCACGCTCTTCGCGCAGGTGACGCACTTGAGGATCGCCGGATTCAGCGTCTTGCCGTCGTGCTCGCCGATGATGAGTATGTTTGCCATCAGATCAAACCCTTCTGCTTGAGTACCCCGACCAGTTCGGCGACGTCCTTGACCATGATGCCTTTCTGCCGCTGGGCGGGCGGTTCGGTCCGGATCGTCGTCAGCGCCTGCACCGAGCTCACTCCGAGCGCCTCGAGGGAGGTGATGTCGAGCGGCTTTTTCTTGGCCTTCATGATGTCCGGCAGCTTCACATACCGCGGTTCGTTGAGCCGCAGGTCCACGGTGATGACGGCCGGCAGATCCACTTCGATGGTCTCGAGGCCGACATCGACCTCGCGGGTGACGGTCGCCTTGCCGTCCGCCAGCTCCACCTTCGATGCATAGGTCGCCTGCGGCCGGTCCCACAGGGCCGCCAGCATCTGGCCGGTCTGATTGGCATCGTCGTCGATGGCCTGCTTGCCGAGAAATACCAGGTCCGGGTTCTCCTGCCTGGCGAGCGCAAGAAACGCGCGCGCCGCCGTCAGCGGCTCGACCGCCCCGTCGGTCTGGACGAGGATCGCGCGATCCGCGCCCATCGCCAGCGCGGTGCGCAGCTGCTGCTGCGTGTCGGCGATGCCGATGCTGACGGCCACCACTTCGGCATTGGTGCCGCGCTCCTTGATGCGCAGGGCCTCCTCGAGGGCAATCTCGTCGAACGGATTGACGCTCATCTTGACTCCGTCCAGCATCACGCCGCTGCCATCCGGCTTGACGCGAACGCGCACGTTGTAGTCGACAACGCGCTTGATGCAAACCATGATCTTCTTCATCAGCACTCCCCAGAGGTCGTCGTCGCCGGCGCGGTAGTTTAAGGATCGGACCAACCCTTGTCCACCTTGGGATCAGGCTGCTGCAGGCTAGAAAGTGAACTCGAAATCCAGCGGTATCCGGCCCTGTGAATCCCGCGGGCGCATCTGCGCCAGATCCTCGAGCGCCGTGCGCAACGCGGGTGCCGCCGACGCGCGCGCAACCGCGGTACCGGTCAGGTTGCCGGTACGGTTCTGGGTCGAGAGCGTCAGCGTCGCGTGGACCTGCAGCGCACCGCCGTCGTCGCTGATCGTGCCGGTGATGACGCCGGGGGCGTCGGCGGCGTAGGGATCGAAGTGCAGCGTATAGCCGCCGAGGCTGGCGTCCTGCGCCACGTTCGCCGCGTGCAGGTCCGATACGCGTATGTCGCCGACGACCGCCTGCACCCGAGTGAAGTCCGTCGCCAGCCGGGTGATTGCCACGGCGATGGCGCCGTGCCATCCGGGCAGTCCGGTCAGCGTTGCCAGGTCATCGAGCGTGCCGCCGCCGCTGATCGGCCCCGCGGCAAGGCCGTGCGGCCCGATGTCCCCGTTCGCGGCGAGCGAGAAATTTCCCAGGGCCCAGTCGAGGTCCACTGCCGCGCGCAGCTGCGCGAGGCGGCTCGCGCGCAGGCGCCATTCGAGCGCGCCGGCCTCGTGGCCGTTGACCAGCAGCTTGCCCGCGGCGCCGTGCCAGATGCTGCCGGAGAAATCCGCGGCGGTTACCGATGGCGGCAGCATCCGCCCGGCCAGCGAAGCAGGCAGTACGCTGATGAGGGCGGCGAGCAGCGCGATCGCGCCGACCGCGACCGGCACCGCGTAGTTGTGCCGGCGCGCAGCGCCCGGCGGCGGCTCGCTACTTGGCCTGCGCGAGGGTGATGCTGGCATTCACGATTCCGGGTTTGGCGGTGCGCTCCACGGTCACCGTCTCGATCGTGAGCCCGTAATGCTGTTCAAGTGCGCCCAGCCAGGTGATCATCGTGTCGAAGGGCGCAGCTTCCAGCTGCACGCGGACACCGCGACCGCCGCTGCTCGGCTGTGTGCCGCGAAAGGCATTGCCGAGGCCATTTTCGCGCCCGACACGGTCGACGAGCACGACCGGCGCCTCGCCGGTATCGTGCGGCAGCGTCAATGCGCCGGACCTGATCTCGGCCGCATTGCTGCGCATCCATTCCAGATCCGCGCGGCGCGACTCGCTGCGTTGCACCGCACGGGTCACGGCGGCGTGCATCGGCAGGAGCAGGCCGCCGATCACGAGCAAGGCGGCGAGGACGACCGAACCCACCGCAACCATGCGCTGCTCGCGCTCCGACAATCCCGCATACCAGGCGCGCAGCTTGTCCATCATCGGGCACTCGCGCGCGGCGCGCGGATCTGCAGGTGTGCTTCGACGCCGGCACCCGCCGGGGTCGAGGACTGGATCTCCGCGGTAAGTCCCTGCCGGGCAACCGACTGGGTCAGCGTGGACAGCGACGCGACGTTGGCGGCAGTGACTTTCATGTCGAGGGTCTGTTCGCGGAAGTTCAGCGCGTCAATGCTGACCTGGGGCAGGCCACTGGTCGCGCCGCTCAGGGCCTGAACCATGCGCATGAAGTACTGCGGTCCGGCCTGGGCCTTGCGGATCCGGTCCAGCCGCGATTGCATCTGCTGGCGCGCATCGTGCATCGGCTCCGACGGCATCGCCGCGGCGAACACCTGGGAGATCTCCACGTCGGCGGCGCTGCTGCGCCGGTTTGCCTGCCGGATCTGCAGGGCCTGCACCGCCACATGCGCGACCAGCAGTCCGGCCGCCAGCAGCGCAGCGGTGCGCCACGCGCGCCAGTGCGACCCGTAGTCGGTCGCGCGCGAGAACTCTCCCTGCAACAGGTTGACGGCGTTGCTGGCGGCGAGCTGGCGCGCAAACCACGGCAGGGGTCCGTCGGCGAGGATCTGCACGTTCAGCGATGCGAACCGGTCCAGGACTTTTTCGAAATCATCCTGCACGCGAGACCAGTCCTCGGCGGTCACGTACAGCAGCGCACTCTCCGGCACTTTTGGCGCGCCGCCGTCCGCGTCGACCGCGATGACGCCGGTGACGGCGAGGGCTTCGGTCACGGGGCTCATCTCGATCGTGATCGGCAGCGTGTCGGGACGTCGGACGCTGAGGCGCTCGCCTTCGAGCCACAGGACGGTCTGGCCCGGGTTGTCCGGCATCAGCGCGACATCCGCATGAATGGCGATCGGGTCGATTCCCGCCTGCCCAAGGGTCGAGATCCAGCCCCGCAGGATATCGCGGGAGACGACCGCAACCGGCGTGGTGCCGCGCGCGCTGCGCCTGCCGACCGCGAAGCTCAGCTGATCGATGTCCTCGGTAAGCTGTTCCTCGAGTGCAAACGGAATGGCTCGCGCCAGCCTGGCGCCGCTGCCCGGCGGCAACTCGGGCTCGGCCAGCAGGATCTGGGTTGCCGGCGCCAGCACGATGACCTTGCTGTCGCGGGCTGCCGCGGCCGCCTGTTCCAGGGAGCCTTGCTGCCGCGGGCCGGTCGGCAGGCCCGACGGGTCGACGATGAGCCACTCGCCGTCCTGTTGACCGGGCCCGGGAAGACGCAAAAGTAAGGTCGTCGGCATAGATTCTTCAAAAGGTTCCGAAGGTGCGCAGCAGCGGCGTTATCTTGCCGCCGTTGCCTCGCTGCAAAAGACTGTACAAGGTGAATTCCGAAGTGCCAAGCGTCACGTGCGTCGTCAGCAGGAAAAAAGACGTATTGTCGGTGACCAGGCCGTTCAATTTGGCCACATTTGCGGACCCGACGATGCTTTTGAAGGTGTTGAGGTCCGGAAAGCAGCCGTTCTTGCGGCCCACCACCAGCGCATCGGGGTTCGTCGACCATTCACCGCTCAGGTTGTCCGCGAGGCTCTCGAGCACGATCGCGGACGCCGTGCACACATTGATCGGCGCGGTGGCCGTCGGCAGCGCGGTCACGTAAGGCGCGAGCTTCTGGAACCTCTCGAGGCCAAAGCCGGGCAGCGCCAGCAATTCGCTGGTGCTGGTCATCGGCCAGTTGCCGGTCAGGTAGGGCGGCGTCTGCGCGGTATAGACGGCGTCTTCCGCCCCGTCCGGCTCGCCGGGGACGCTGTCGGCGTCGATCCAGTCACGCGCGATCCCCGCCCACTTGGGCTCCAGGTTCAGCGCCACCAGCAACCGCTGGAACTGCTGCAGCGGCTGCGGATCCTGCACGGACTTGCCGTTCTGCCCGGGGATGATGTGGCCGAGGTTGTTCAGGTTGAACCGTCCCTGCATGTCCTCGAGACCGCCCTGCAGCGTACCGATGGGTTCGCCTTCGGGGTCTTCCTGCGAGGTGATCGGCAGCGGCTGCGTCGGCTGCGCCCAGTCCTCGGCCAGCGTGTCCTGCTTGCTTTGCTGCAGGTCGCGGGCAAGGATGTCGGCGGCCAGCGCCTCGGCACCCATGCCGAAATGCATCGCCTGCTCGGCAGCCATGAAGCCTGTCGTTCGCCGCCGCTCCAGGTACCCCTGGAACGATATTTTCCATGCGAGTATCGCCGCGAGCGCGACGAGCACCAGCGCGATGATCAGCGCGACGCCGCGCTGACGCTGCGCTCCACGAGCGCACCGGCTCATCCTGCCACCTCGACGAGGCGCCGGACCTTGCCCCAGTCCTTGAAGTCAACGATGATTTCCACGGCCACCGGCCGGGTCCACATCGCCTCGTTGGCCGGCAGCGCCGGCGGCGGCCACTGCTGCACCCAGTTGTGATTCGGGTCGAGGTAGTTCAGCTGAATCGAATTGACGTTGGTCAGCAGATCCTGGATCACCGGCTGATTGTTCGACGTGGCATCCAGGACCGTGAAATAACTGCGCTGCACGACCCCTTTGACAAGCTGGTACGACACGCGTTGCAGCGTGCTGCGCTGCAAGCCGGCGGTATTCGACCAGCCCCCTCGGGTCAGATCGACCAGGGTCGCGGTGCCCGTTCCGCCGCGCAGGGCCGGTTGCCGCGTCTCCCCAAGTGGATCGCGCACCGGGCGCGGAACCGCCTGGGAGAAATCCTGCACCATGATGCGCAGGCCGAACTCGATTTCCCTGGTGCGCTTCAACGAGTCCCCGGCGCGTTCGGCGCCGACGCGCGCCTGACGGTAGATGCCGAAGCCCAGCGCGGACATGATCGCCATGATCAGCAGCGCCACCAGCATCTCCACCAGCGTGAAGCCGCGGCCCGCGGCCCGTGCGCGCCTCGCAGGGTGATGCATCACGGCGAGGCTCCCGGCTGGTCGCCGCCGTTGCTGCCGCCGGTCGCGCTGCCGTTGCCCGAGTTGTCGCCGTTCGTGCCGCTGCCGCTGGTATCGTCACCGAACGCGTTGCCAAGGGAACCCGAGCCGCCCAGTGAGCCGGATCCGCCGGGACCCGAGCCCGCGCCGCCGAGCCCTGAGCCCGCGCCGCCGAGCCCTGAGCCCGCGCCGCCCGCAGCGGCAGTGCCTGCCGGGGGCAGCAGTGCGCCGGGCAGGCCGGTGCCGCCCTGCGAGCCGGTCAGTGCCGGCCCCAGCACCGGCACCGTGCTGCCCTGGGTCCAGTCCACATTGGAGGCGCCCGGTGTCGTCAACGCCGTGCCGAGGAAGCCGGTCGATTCGGCGAGCGGATTGCTCTTGACGTCGGCACCGCCGGCCCAGACCCGGACGACCACGCGCCGCATGGTGGGGATGCTTGTGTCGTAATAGCGGGTATCGTAGTGCCAGTGCTGGTTGGCGAAATCGAGCTCGCCGGTGTCGGTGTTGGTGCCGAATTTCTGCAAGTTCATGCGCACCTCGACGAGCCGGTTGAGCGCGATCCATTGCGCCTGCGCTTTCTCACGCAGATAGCCGCTCGCGCCGGCCGTGCCGCTGACTGCGGTCATCAACGCCGCCAGGCCCATCGCCACGACCGCCAGAGCGACCAGCACCTCGATCAGCGTAAAGCCGGCCTCGGATCGGCTCCTCATGACGCCTTGTCCGGCAGATCCGCCTGATCGGAACCGCGCCGGGTCAGGCGGCCCAGCGAATCGCCGCTGACCAGGGCTCTCGCCTGCGTATCATTGCGCAGCAGCGTGATGCGGAACGGCGTGCTGTCGCCGCTTGCGGCGATCGCCAGCTGGGGTGGCGGCGGCGTATCGGTCGTCAGGTTCGGATCCTTCGCCTCCAGCACCACCTGCCTCGAGTCGAGTTCCAGCAGGAAGCTGAGTCCCGGCGCCAGCGTGCGCCGCCGGAACTCGCGCTCCTGGTCCAGCGGCACCCACAGGTTGCGGCGCGTGTCATAGGCCAGGAACTCGTAGGCAGTCGGCTCGAGCCGCAGGCCGAAATCGTGGCCCTCGATCAGGGCGCGTTCGTGCAGCATCTCGAGCAGGCCCTCGATGCGCTGGCTTTCCTGGTCGACCTGGGTGTCGCGCCCCGTGACATTGACCGACAGCACGGCCAGCGAGATGACGATGGCCATGATCACGAGCACGACCAGTATCTCGATGAGCGTGAATCCGCGGATCCGAGCGTCGCCGTTCCGCATGCTAAAGTCCCGTCACGGGCCGAAGGCTATTTTTGAGCCTGGGGCTGGTCCATCGTGGCGCTGTCGATGTCCGCGTCGTAGCCTTCGCCGCCGGGTTTGCCGTCGCGCCCGTACGAGAGGATTTCGTAGTCGCGGCCGTCGGCGCCGGGACTCGCGTACTGATAAGGGTTGTTCCAGGGATCAATCGGAATGGATTTGAGGTAGCCGCCGCTGCGATAGTTCGTCAGTGTCGGGTCGGTCGGCTGCGTGACGAGCGCCTGCAGCCCCTGTTCGGTGGTCGGGTACTTGAAATTGTCGAGCCGGTACAGGTCCAGCGCCGTCTCGATGGCCTGGATATCGCTGCGCGCGCGGGTGGCGCGCGCCTTGTCGACGTTTTCGAGAATCTTGGGTACCACGAGTGCGCCGAGCACTGCGAGAATGACCACGACGACCATGATTTCGATCAGTGTGAAACCGCGTGAGCGAGACTGCATAAAATGTCCTCGATAACTCGTTAAATGATACCAAAAAAACCCATGCCCCGAACGCGTACAGCAGGCGGCCGGCTGGCGGAAATGGGCGCAGCCCTACAGTGGGATCGCGGCCGCTGGATTTGGTTGCTGCTGATCGTGATCCTGCTGGGCGGACTGTTGGCCATTGGCGACAGTGCCACGCTGTTGTTGCAGTATGACCGGGCCGCGATCGGCGCAGGTGGCTGGTGGCGCCTGCTGACGGCGCACCTGGTGCACCTCGATGTGCACCACCTGGTCCTCAACGAGCTGGGACTGGTGCTGTTGTGGGCGTTGTTTGCCGGCGACTACGACGCCGTGGACTGGCTGATCGTGGTCTTTTCCGCTGCCCTGGCAATCAGCTGCGGCCTGTGGTGGCTCAGTCCCGGGATCAGCTGGTACGTGGGCGCATCCGGCGTGCTGCACGCGATCATGGCGGCGGGAGTCGCGAGGCACCTGGCCCTGCGCGCCTGGGACCGCTGGATACTGCTCGGCGGCTTTCTGATCAAGCTGGGCTGGGAGCAATACCAGCATTTGCACGGCAATACCGCGCCGCTGATCGTGGTCGATGCGCATATCTACGGGGCCGGCGCGGGCTTCCTCGCGGGCGCTGCGCTATGCTGGCGACTCGCTATAATCCGCGATCGGATACCGTCCTAAGGGTTTTCTCTATGTCACTAGCGTTTGTCTTTCCGGGCCAGGGCTCGCAGTCGATCGGCATGATGCAGTCGCTCGCCGGGGAGTCGCCCGTCGTTCAGGCCACGTTTTCGCAGGCCTCCGAGGTGCTGGGCTACGATCTCTGGAAGCTGTGCCAGGCGGGTCCCGATTCCATCCTGAATGCCACCGAATGCACCCAGCCGGCGATGCTGGCCGCAGGGGTTGCGACCTACCGGCTGTGGCGCGAGCGCGGTGGACCCGTGCCGCAGATGATGGCGGGGCACAGTCTCGGCGAATTCTCCGCGCTGGTCGCGGCCGGTTGCATCGAGTTCTCGAAGGCGGTCGCGCTGGTGAAATTCCGCGCCCAGGCCATGCAGTCGTCGGTTCCGCAGGGCCAGGGTGCGATGGCCGCGATCCTCGGCCTCGAGGACGCCGACGTCGAGGCGGCCTGTGCCGAGGCCGCGCAGGGCGAGGTCGTCGAGGCGGTCAATTTCAATGCCCCCGGGCAGGTCGTGATTGCCGGCAATACCCATGCCGTTGCCCGGGCAATAGCGCTTGCGTCCGCCCGCGGCGCGAAGCGCGCGGTGCAACTGCCGATCAGCGTGCCTGCGCACAGCTCGCTGATGAAGCCGGCGGCGATGCGTCTGCAGGAGTTCCTGGCGCGCGTCCCGGTCGTCGCCTCGCAAAGCACGGCCGTCTACGGCGTCGAGGTCAGGCAGCACACCGGTCCCGACGAGATCCGCGCCGGGCTGGTCAAGCAGCTGCATACCCCGGTGTACTGGGCCGCGACGGTGCGTACGATGATCACGGCCGGCGCGACCCGCATCATCGAATGCGGACCGGGCAAGGTCCTGACCAGCCTGAACCGGCGGGTCGACAAGAATCGCAACCTGGCGATGCTGGCGCTCGAGGATCCGAAGTCGCTGCAGGACGCGCTGGCGGCGAGCGGCGCGGGCGCGAGGGTGGCGGCATGCTGAACGGCGAAATTGCCCTCGTGACCGGGGCCTCGCGCGGGATCGGCGCGGCGATCGCCGAGCGCCTGGCGCGCGACGGAGCCCGGGTGATCGGTACGGCGACGACCGAGGCGGGAGCGGCGCGCATTGGCGAGAGCCTCGCCGGATTCGGCGGCCGCGGCGCCGTGCTCGATGTGGGCAGCCAGGCCTCGATCGATGCGTTGATCGCCGACATCGAGGCGCGCGAAGGACCGGTGGGCATACTCTGCAACAACGCCGGCATTACCCGCGACATGCTGCTGCTGCGCATGAAGAGCGATGACTGGGATGCGGTCATGCAGACGAACCTGGCGTCGGTTTATCGCCTGTCGAAGGCGGTGCTGCGCGGCATGATGAAGGCGCGCAAGGGCCGCATCATCAACATCTCGTCGGTGGTTGGCGCTACCGGCAACGCGGGCCAGGCGAACTACGCCGCGGCCAAGGCGGGCATGATCGGGTTCACGAAGTCGCTCGCCCGGGAGGTCGGCTCGCGCGGCATCACCGTCAATGCAATCGCCCCGGGTTTCATCGACACCGACATGACCAAGGGCCTCGACGAGGCGCAGCGCGCCGCCCTGTACACGCAGATTCCGCTGGGCCGGCTGGGACAGCCGGCCGATATTGCCGCCGCCGCGGCATTCCTGGCCGGCGCCGAGGCGGCTTACATCACCGGAGAGACGATGCACGTCAACGGCGGCATGTACATGGCCTGAAAAGGCCCTCAACACCCGGTTTTTGTCAAGGAATCGCGCCGTGCGGCACCAGCTTGCCGCGTTTAAGGTAGCCTCGGACCCCAGGTTCACATAAAATACGCGGCCTGCCGGCAGGCGAGGCTAGGCGATACGGCCGTGTTGCTACGGCGCACATACCAAAAATCCGAGAGGAAACCACAACGATGAGTACGGTTGAGCAGCAAGTTAAAAAGATTGTCGCTGAACAATTGGGCGTCAAAGAAGAAGAAGTCACCAACAGTGCCTCGTTCGTCGACGATCTCGGCGCCGATTCGCTGGATACGGTCGAGCTGGTCATGGCGCTCGAGGAAGAGTTCGAGACGGAAATTCCCGATGAGGATGCCGAGAAGATCACGACGGTGCAGCAAGCCATCGATTACATCAATTCGCACAAGACCAAGGCCTGATCCGGATCCATCCGGCGAAGTCTTGAGGAGTCGCTTTGAGTAAACGGCGTGTCGTCGTCACTGGGTTGGGCATCGTGTCGCCGGTTGGAAACGACGTGACGACGGCATGGAATTCCATTGTCGCCGGCCGCAGCGGCATCGGTCCGGTCACGCGTTTCGACACCAGCAATTTTCCGGTGCACTTCGGTGGCGAGATCCGCGAGCTGAACCTGGAGGGCTACATCACCCCGAAGGACGCGCGCCGCATGGATGCGTTCATGCAGTACGGCGTGGTGGCCGGCATGCAGGCGATGCGCGATTCCGGCCTGACGGTGACGGAGGCAAACTCCGAGCGCATCGGCATCCTGATGGGGGCCGGCATGGGCGGGCTCGAATCGATCGAGGAGGCCTACGACCGGTTCCTCGAGACGCATTCGCCAAAGAAAGTTTCCCCGTTTTTCATCCCTGGCAGCATCATCAACCTCGTCAGCGGCCATCTGTCGATCATATTCAATCTGACCGGCCCGAATCTCGCGGTCGCAACCGCCTGTACGACCTCGACGCACGCCATCGGCCTCGCGATGCGGCTGATCCAGTACGGCGAAGTGGATGCGATGCTGGCGGGCGGCTCGGAAATGGCGCTGTGCCCGACCGGCATGAGCGGATTCTCGCAGGCCAAGGCGCTGTCGCATCGCAACGATAACCCGGCTGCCGCAAGCCGGCCCTGGGACAGGGACCGCGACGGCTTCGTCATGGGCGACGGCGCCGGGGCGATGCTGCTCGAGGACTATGAGCACGCGAAAGCCCGCGGTGCGAACATCTACGCCGAGGTCATCGGGTTCGGCATGAGCGGCGATGCCTATCACGTGACTTCACCGCCGGAGAACGGCGAGGGAGCGCGCAAGGCGATGGTCAATGCGCTGCGCGACGCGGCGCTGAATCCGGATCAGGTCCAGTACGTCAATGCGCACGCGACCTCCACCGAACTCGGCGACCGCGCCGAGACCACGGCGATGCGGCGGGCTTTCGGCGCCGCGGCGGACCGGCTGGCGGTCAGTTCAACGAAGTCGATGACGGGACATCTGCTCGGCGCGGCGGGCGCGGTGGAGGCAATCTTCTCGGTGCTGGCGCTGCGCGACCAGGTTGCGCCGCCGACGATCAACCTGGACCAGCCTGGCGAGGGGTGCGATCTGGACTACGTTCCGAACGTCGCGCGCCGCATGCGGCTCGAACACACGCTATCCAATTCATTTGGGTTCGGTGGCACCAACGGTTCGCTCATTTTCCGCCGACTTTGAGCCCTTGAGGCTGGTCTCCCGGTATCCGGAGTACTACCCAGGACTTTTGGAAAGCGGCGCCGCCGCCGCAACGACGGGCGCGGGCGGGCGCTACGACATCCTGCCGATCAGTTCCGGGCAGATCCTCGAACTGGGGCGCACGGGCCAGCTGCGCGGCGCCCACAGCGGCGGCGCTGCCGGGTTTCTCGACGCGCTGGATCGCTGGTGGACGGATCTGCACGCGTCGCCCGGGGCGCATGAGCTGCCCTTCCTGGGCGGCTGGCTGGTGTACCTGGGCTACGAAGTCGCGACCGAGATCGAACCCTCGCTGCATCTCGCGCCGAATGAGCTGGATCCGGTCGTCGCGCTGGCGATACGCGCACCCGCCGCCTGGATACGCGACCGTTCGGCGATGCGCGCGTGGCTGATATGCGAACCCGGTAGCGAGCACCTGCTGGACCGCTTCGCCGAGCATGCCCGCGAGCCGGCGCCCTGCGCCGGCGCGGACGGTGCGGGTGCGGCGGGCATCGCGATGCACGAGGATCACCCGGAGCGCTTCCTGCAGGCGGTGCGCCGTGCGCTCGATTATATTGCCGCCGGCGACGTCTACCAGGCCAACCTGTCGCGCCAGTGGAGCGGGGCGGCGCTCGCCGGGGTCGATCCCGTGGCCCTCTACCGGCGCCTGCGTGCAACCAATCCCGCCCCCTTTGCGGGCCTGCTCCGACATGGGGAATTCGCCGTGCTCAGCTCCTCGCCGGAACGCCTGGTTTCGATCCGCGGCGAGCGGGTGTCGACGCGTCCGATTGCCGGGACGCGTCCGCGGGGCGACACCGCGCAGGCCGATGCGTCGCTGATCCGTTCCCTGCTGGAAAATGAAAAGGAACGCGCCGAGCACGTGATGCTGATCGACCTGGAGCGCAATGACCTGGGACGGGTATGCGCCGGCGGGACCGTGCGCGTCGATGAATACATGAGCGTGGAAACCTACGCCCATGTGCATCACATCGTCTCGAACGTCAGCGGGCGCAAGCGCGCCGGCGTCACTCCGGTGCAGGTGATCCGGGCGATGTTTCCGGGCGGTACGATCACCGGTTGCCCCAAGGTGCGCTGCATGCAGATCATTTCCGAGCTGGAGTCTGGCGGCCGTGGCGCCTACACGGGATCCCTCGGGTACCTGAACCGTGATGGCAGCTGCGATTTCAACATCCTGATCCGCACGATCACGGTGCACGGCAATGCGGTAAGGTTCCGCGCCGGCGCCGGGATCGTCGCCGATTCGCTGCCGGAGCAGGAACTTGCCGAAACGCGCGCGAAGGCCGAGGGCATGCTGCGCGCCATGCGCCCCGCCGCGTGAGCGTCCGGATCAACGGCCGCCGCGTCGCCACGGTCGATCATCGCGACCGGGGCCTGCAATACGGCGATGGGCTGTTCGAGACCATGCGCGTGCGGCGCCATGAGGTACGCCTGCTCGATTACCATTTGCAGCGGCTGCTGGATGGCTGCAGTCGCCTGATGATCGAAGCGCCCGACGAGCGGGGCCTGCGGCGCGAACTCGCGCAGGCGGCCTCGCGGCGCGCCTCCGCCGTGCTCAAGCTGATCGTGACCCGCGGTGTCGGTCCGCGCGGCTACCGGCCGTCGGGGCGGGAGCGCAGCACGCGCATCGTCAGCGTCACGCCGCTGCCGCCGGCGGCGCTGCGCGCGACACAGCGGCCGATCAGCGTTCGTCTCTGCCGGCTGAGACTCGGGACCAATACCCGGCTGGCGGGGCTGAAGACGCTGAACCGGCTGGAATCGGTGCTGGCGCGCTGCGAATGGAGCGATGCGCGGATCCATGAGGGTTTGCTGCAGGACGGCGACGACCATATCGTCTGCGGTACCATGTCGAACCTGTTCCTGCGCCGCGGCAATGTGCTGATGACGCCGTTGCTCGATCGTTGCGGCGTCGCCGGCGTAATGCGCCGCTGGGTAATGGAACAGGCGCTGCAAATGGGCATGAAGCCGATCGAGCGGCGGATCGGCATGAAGGAAATACAGGATGCCGACGAAGTCTTCATGACCAATGCCGTCTCCGGGCCGATGCCGGTGGCCGAGATCCGGCACGAAAAGGTGCGGATCCGCCCCGCGACGATGGCGGCCGCGCTGCGCTTCGGCGAAATCCTGGATGCGCTGTGAAAGCCATGCTGCGGATCGTGCTGGTTGCCCTGGCGCTGCTGGCCGCCGCGGGGGCGTTGATCGTCCGGCAGGGCATTCGCAGCCTGGACGAGCCGCTCGCCGTCGCCGCGGTCGTGCGCTTCAAGGTGCCGCCGGGTGCGAATTTTTCGCGTGTTGCGGCCGACCTGCACGCCCGCGGGATCATGCCGGCTCCGCGCGCCTGGGCTTGGTATGCTCGCAGCGAAGGCGTTGCGGCCGCGATCAAGGCCGGAGAATATGCAATCCAGCCCGGCATGACAGCGCGCGAATTGCTCGGCAAAATGGTCAGGGGCGAGGTGGTATTTTATTCCTTCACGATCATCGACGGCTGGCGGGTGCGGGACCTGATGGATGCACTGCGACGCAATCCGGACGTGGTCAGGACGCTGCCCGACAGGCCGGACGACCTGATGCAGCGGCTCGGGTTTGCGGCCGGCGACGCCGAAGGGCAGTTCCTGCCCGAGACTTATCGGTTCGAGAGCGATACCACGGATGTCGAGGTACTGCAAAGGGCGCACGCCGCGATGGAACATGAACTCGGGACCGACTGGCAGGATCGCGATCCGGCCCTGCCGCTGCAGAGCGCCGCAGAGCTGCTGACTCTCGCATCGATCGTCGAGAAGGAGACCGCCGTGCCGGCGGAGCTTGCGAGGGTCGCCGGACTGTACCTGCATCGGCTCTCGATCGGCATGCGCCTGCAGGCGGATCCGACGGTGATCTATGGTCTCGGGGACCGGTACGACGGCGAGCTGCACACCGTGGACCTGCGTACCGACGGTCCCTACAATTCGTACACGCGGACCGGTCTGCCGCCGACGCCGATCGCACTGCCCGGGGCCGCGGCGATACGCGCCAGCGCTCATCCGGAGCAGACCGACGCATTGTATTTCGTGGCCTCCGACCGCGACGACGGCACCCACGTGTTCTCGGCGACGCTGCCGCAACAAAACGCGGCCGTCGCGCGCTACGTAGCGCACGCGCGGGCCCGCGCGGCCGCCGCGGGGCGCGCGCCATGAGCGCCGCGGCGCGGTTCATCACGTTCGAGGGAATCGAGGGCGTAGGCAAGTCGACGCAGGTCGCGGCAGTCGCTGCGGCGCTGACCGGCCGGTCAATCGCGCTCAGCGTGACCCGCGAGCCGGGGGGCACGCCGCTGGCGGAGAAGATCCGCGGCCTCGTGCTCGATCCGGGGCGCGAAGCGCTGCCGGCGCCGGCCGAGCTGCTGCTGATGTTCGCAGCGCGCGCGGTCCATCTCGCAAACCGGATAGAGCCGGATCTGCGCGAGGGGCGATGGGTATTGTGCGACCGGTTCACGGACGCCACCTACGCCTATCAGGGCGCCGGCAGGGGACTGAGCACCGCCGTAATTGCGACGCTCGAGGGCTTCGTGCAGGGAGACCGGCGGCCCGACCTGACCATCCTGCTGGATCTGCCGGTCGCCAAGGCGCTCGCGCGCGTGCGCCTGCGCAACCCCGGCATTGCCCAGGATCGCTTCGAGACGGAGTTGGCCGAGTTCTTCGAGCGCACGCGCCATGCCTATCTTGCGCGCGCCGTGGCCATGCCGCAGCGCGTTGTCGTCGTCGATGCGGACCAGCCGGCCGCGGACGTGACGCGCGCGATCCTCGCCGCCCTGGAGGCCAAGCAATGGATTTCCTGAAGGCCGAGGAGCTTTTCTGGCTGGACGATGCGCGCGCGCGCATCCGCCAGTCTGCGCTCGCCGGGCGCATGCCGCATTCGCTTCTTCTGCTGAGCGCGCCGGGCCTCGGCGTCGAGTTCCTGGCGCAATGGACCACCGCGTTCGCGCTGTGCGACGGCAGCGATCGGCGACCGTGCGGCGTATGTGCGTCGTGCCTGCTGCTGAAGGTCGACAATCACCCCGATGCGCTGACGGTGCGCATCGAGGAAGACGCGAAGCAGATCAAGGTCGAACAGGTGCGCACGCTGATCGATGCGCTGACGCTGAAGAGCTACCGCGGCGGCTACAAGGTCGGCATGATTGAAGGGGCGGAGCTGCTGAATACGAACGGCGCCAACGCCTTCTTGAAGACGCTCGAGGAGCCGACCCAGAATACTCTGCTGATCCTGACAGCCAATCCGAATCATCGCCTGCCGGCGACCATTGCCAGCCGCTGCCTGCGGCTCATGCTGCGTGCGCCCGCAACCGACGCGGCGCGCAGCTGGCTCGACGAGCGGGTGGGCGGCGGCCAGGACTGGGATGCCGCACTGGCGCTGGCCGGCGGCGCACCGCTGCTGGCCGCGGATATCGAGCGGCGGCACTGGTCGCGATCGACACGAGCATGCGCGAGGCCATGCAGCAGCTGTCGGCGCGGCAGGTCGACGTCACGCTGCTCGCCGAGCAGTGGGTCGCGCTCCCACCTGCAGCTGCGGATCCTGTGGCTTGAGAACTGGATCACATGGCGGGTACGTGCGAGTCTCGGCGGCGGGCATCTATGCCAAACGCGAACCCGGTCCTCTTGCCTGCCCGCGTACTTAGGGCCAAGATATGAACCTTATTCGACTGTTGGATGCGGCCCGACACTTCCGGCGCCTTGGCCACCGGCATGAATCAACAATTGGCGTTGGAGGCCCTGCTGCTCGGTGGAATCGGGGCTCTTTCACATTGAGGCTTTAGGATTGGTTCGAATTGCGAAATCCAAGTAACAAGCCGGGCTTGCTGACGCTCACGATCAAGGACAAGAGCGCGCTTTATCTTGCCTACATGCCGTTCGTGAAGAACGGCGGGCTGTTCATCCCGACCAACAGCAATTACCGCCTCGGCGACGAAGTCTTCATGCTGCTGAATCTCATGGGCGAGGACGAGAAGCTGCCGGTCGCGGGCCGCGTGATCTGGATGACCCCGAAGGGCGCGCAAGGCAAGCGCACCGCCGGCATCGGCGTGCAGTTCAGCGACCAGGATCGCGGCAACACGCAGAAGAAGATCGAGAATTACCTGGCTGGCGCTCTGGGCGGGGACAAGCCCACCCACACGATGTGACGCCGGGCGCCGGATCTCAGACCCTGCTTTGCCCGCGCCGCCTCGGTGCCGGCGAGACCGCCCTTCAGCACGTAGGCTTCGAAGCCGCGCTCGCTCAGGATGTAGGCCGCCGCCGAGCTGCGCCGGCCGGTATCGCAGCACACGACGTAGCGTCATGTTCTTCGTCCAGCGCGTTCAGCTTCAGGCGGATGAAATACAGCGGGATATTGACCGCTTCCTCGATGCGGAAATTCTGGAACTCGCTGGGCAGGCGCACGTCCAGCCACTTGCCGCCCTCGGCGACGATCTTCTTGCGCCTCATCGTATTCGACCCACTGCAGCAGCGGCTCGTTCAGCAGCGTCTGGAAATCCTGCTTGCCGAGCCGCATCAGCGCGCCGTCGGTCACCATGGTCACGGTGGCGTTGCGCTTGGCCTCGGCGATCAGGGCTTCCTCGCCGAAGCTATCGCCGGGACCGAGTTCGGCCAGCTTGAGGCCTTCCTTGTTGAGCGGCGTCTCGCGCGTCACGAGGCACTTGCCGCGACACGATCGACGTAGAAGTAATCGCCCTCGGCACCCTGCTTGATGACGATGTCGCCGGCCCGGCAGTTGATGCGCTGCATGCGCATGAAGATCGCCTGGATGTTGGCGGGCGGAATGCGATGGAAGGCCTTGGTCTGCAGCAGCGTGGTCATCCAGTCGCCGCCGCTGTTCTCGCCGTCCGTTGCCGCTGCAGCTCCGCGACTTCGTAGCTGCCCGGTCTGGTCCCACGTGATCATCACATCGAGCAGATCGCTGTCGATCATGATGTACTCGATGTCCGTCGACGGCGCGGCGCCGTGAACTTGCGCGGCAGGCCGGGGGCGAGCGGCGCCGCGCGCCTCGGGCGTGCCGGCGCGAATCATGGCCACGGTGCGGTCATTGGCGCGCAGCTCGACCGTGCCCGAAACCAGCTAGTAGGTGCGCTTGCTCGGTCTCGCCCTGTTTGAACAGCAGGCGGCCGGCTCGAGACTCGTGAATCTGCGTCTTGCGCGCAAGTGCGTAACAGATTGTCGGTCTTCATGCCGTCGAGTGGCGAGAAGTTCTTGAGTAAGCGCGATATCGAGCGGTCGTTCATCCATCGATCAGGTAGCCAATATCAGGGTGAATGGACGCGGTCAATTTCGCGCAAGGATGCTAGCACATGACGGTCAGCGGCGCGCCGGGGCCGTTCACGCATGTTGCCGCGCCGTTCAGCTCGTTGCCAGCCGGCATCTGGCCGAAAACGCGCGCCGTAAGCGCCGCTCGAGCTGCGGCCAGCCGTTCGCACGCATGGCATCGACGCCGCGGCTCTTGCGCATAGTGCAGCGGTCCGCCGCGAAACGGCGCGAATCCGGTGCCGAATATCACGCCGGCATCGATCAGGTCCGCATCCGCGACGACGCCCTCGCGCAGGCACGCGACGCACTCGTTGACCAGCGGCAGCATCAGCCGGTCGCTCGAGATCCGCGGGCACGGCGCGCTTGTCGCGCGCCTGGCGCACCGGCTTGCCGTCCCGCCAGGTGTAGAAGCCCTGGCCGCTCTTGCGCCCGAGCTGCCGGTCGCCAACGAGCTTGACCAGGATCTGCGGAGCGCGGCGCCCGAACGCGGCTCGCCGAGCACGATTCCCGACGTGCAGCACACGTCCAGCCCGACCACATCGGCCAGTTCGATCGGCCCCATCGGCATGCCGAACTCGACGGCCGCGGCGTCGATGGTATCGGCGCCGATCCCTTCCTCCAGGGCGATACAATCGCCTCGTTCAGGTACGGCATCAGCACGCGATTGACGAGGAATCCGGGTGCGCTTCGGCATGGCAATGGCAGCTTGTCGAGCTTGCGCACGAAGCCGAGGGCGCCCTGGGCGACCTGCGGGCGCGTGTGCTCGCCCTGCACGACCTCGATCAGCGGCATCTGCGCTACCGGATTGAAGAAATGCAGGCCGACCAGGCGCCCCGGATCGCGCAGCCCGGTGCAGAGCGATTCGAGCGTCAGGCTGGAGGTATTGGTCGCGAGATCGCATCGGGCTTGCATGCGCGGTTCGGCTGCGCATACAGTGCGCGCTTGGCCTCCAGGTTCTCGAAGATCGCCTCGATCACGACGTCCGCCTGTGCCGCTCCGTGGCCCTCGACATCCATGCTGAGGCGCGCCAGCGTGGCCGCCGCCGCCTGCGGATCCTTGCTGCGCTTCTCGAACAGGCTCCGGGCGCGCTCGAGCGCGGGCTCGATCAGTTCCGCGGACCGGTCCTGCAGCGTCACCGTCATGCCGCGCATTGCCGACCAGGCGGCGATGTCGCCGCCCATGACGCCGGCGCCGACGACATGCACATGCGCGGAATTCGCGCTCGGACTTGCCGCCAAGGCCCTTGAGCCGGTCCTGCAGCAGGAACACCCGGATCAGGTTGCGCGCGGTCGGCGATTTCATCAGCGAGGCGATGGACTCGGCCTCGGCCGTATAGCTGGCCGCCCCGTTCGCGCCGTACTGCGCGCCACAGCCCGACGATCGCGTAGGGAGCGGGATAGTGCTCGGGAATGACCTTCGCCCGCAGCGTCCCGGCGAGCTGCCGGGCGATGAAGGGGCGCATGATGCCGAGGTTCAGCAGCTGCTCGAAGGGTGGGGCGCGCCTGCGTCGCGGCGCCTGCAGCACGAGGGCCTTGGCCCGCGACAGCAGTTCCGGTGCCGGCACCAGCAGGTCCACGAGCCCGGTCGCGCGCGCACGGGCCGCGCTGAATGGCTTGCCCCTGAGCATCAGCTCCATCGCCGGACGCACGCCCATCAGCCGCACCGAGCGGACTGTGCCGCCGAAGCCCGGGTGTATGCCCAGCTGAACCTCGGGCAGTCCCAGCGACAGCTTGCCGTCGTCCGCTCCCACCCGGTAGGTGCAGGCCAGCGCGAGTTCGAGTCCCCCGCCCAGCGCGAAGCCCTGGATCGCCGCCACGCTGGGGCAGGGCAGAGCGGCCAGCTGGTCGAGAACCGCCTGGCCCGCAAGCACCGAGGCGAGTCCCTCTTCGGGCGTGCGCATCGTCGTGAATTCCTTGATGTCCGCACCGGCGATGAAGCCGCTGCTCTTTGCGGAGCGCAGCACGAGGGCCCGGGGCCGTTGCGCCGCGATCTTCGTGAGGCAGGCGGCGAGTTCCTGCAGCACTGCGCGCGACAGCACGTTGACGGGGCTGTCGGCGCTGTCGAACGTGAGCCAAGCGACGCCGTCGCTGTCCGTTTCGGCAATCCAGTTTGCGGTCTCGGCCATAACGTTCGCCTTGCTGCGGCCGGGTCAGGCCGCCGCGGTTATCGGTAAATTGACGCTGAAATCACAGATCAGGGGCAAGTGATCCGACAGCCGGATGTCGGGGATCTCGAAACGGTCCACGCGGATCTGCGCGCTGTGCAGGATGAAATCGAGCTCCATGCGCGGGCTGCGGCTGGGATAAGACGGCAGGCCGCGCGGGTTGGCACTGGTCAGGCCCGCCGCCTGCGTGAAGAGGTACAGCTCCGTGTCGCCCCAGAAGGCATTGAAGTCGCCGGCCACGATGACTGGCTTGGCGGTCTTGCGCAGCAGGTCGTACAGGTGGCGCAGCTGGTATTGCCGGTGCCGGTATTTCAGCGACAGGTGCACGAGAAAGATCGCGACGTCATCGAGCTCCAGTTCGATGATCAGCCGCTTGATGCCGGTATTGAAATAATGAAAGCGTTCTCCGCGGACCGATGGGGCGGCCAGGAAGGCATTGCTCTGCTTGCGGATGATCGGCACCAGCTGGTTCAGCGAGGCGACGCCGTACTTGCACTCATAGGTCGAGTAGTGGCCCAGGGAGCGGGCGATGAAATCGGCCTGATTGACCATCCCGGTGCGGATTGACCCGGTATCGACCTCTATCAGCCCGACGACGTCCGGGTTCTGTTTTTTGATAAACTCGGTGATGCGAGCCAGTACCTGCCGGCTGGAGCGCAGATATCCGGCACCGGGCACGGGAAGGTGAAAGCCAGGCCCCGATCCCGTGGCATAGCGGATGTTGTAGATCAGCAAGCGCACTCCGCGGATTGTATCGGCCAGCGCCGGTTCCTGCATGATCTTCGTCGCGGTAGACTGATGGACAAGTGCGCGGGGGACGCGATGTCGACGCCGAGTAATCCGATCCGTTTGTTCGTGACCCACAACTGGCAGGGAAGCGATGACCTGAGCCGCGTATTCGAGTACCTCGAATCATCGCGCAACTTTCATTACAAGAGCACGACCCAGGAGCAGGCGGCGCGGCCGCTCGGCAGCGAGGCGCAGCGCGAGGACCTTCGGCGGCAGATCGCGCCCAGCGAGGCCATCATCGTGCTGCCGGCCACTTACCGGATGGAGCCGGACCTGGTGATGTTCCAGATGAATTTCGCCAAGGCGGCGAACCGGCCGATCATCGCAATGGAGAACTTCGGTTCCAGCGAGCCCTTGCCCAAGGCGGTTCTCGACCTGGCGGACGAGGTCTGTCCGTGGAACGAGCGCAGCCTGGTCGATGCGCTACGCCGGCAGGCGCGTCACGAGGATACCCATCGCTGGGACACGATCGAATTCAAGATCGATTGATCAGGCCCGGGCGATCGCCGCGGGGATCTCGAACTCCTGCTGGAACATGTCGGGCTCGATCGGATCCGACGAGTGCAGCATCACGACGTCCGCCGATGGCCGCCCCTGCGCGATCTGCGAACGGCACAGCTGCGCAAACACGCCGACGATCGATGCGGCACAGTCATCCGCTTCCTGATTCGACATCTTGCGCACCGAGGCCGTGACCTCGTCCTCGCCGCGCAGCGGTTGCACACCGTGCAGGCTGCGCAGGATGCGCGCATAGGCATCGCGAATATCCGGCGGCAACTGTTCCTCCGGTATCAGCGCGAGATATTGTCGATAGGCGCTGACGATGCGCTGCTTGATCGGAGTCGAACGAACCAGTTCAACGGTAGCGGAATTCAGACAATCCCAAGCGCTTATCATGGCATTCCTGTTTTTTTGCGCGAACCACGAAAGCTTAAAGTTGTTTCGAGGTTTGATTATTAATTTTGGCCCTGCAAAATCAAGGCCCTATGGCGTGAATATACAACACATTGAACAAAATGCAACGCGTGATTTTCAGTCCGTGACGAAGTGCCGCCATGGCCGGCCCGGGTCGCTGCCGCCGCCATGGAAATGCACCAGATTTCATCGAAAGAATTAACTATTAATTATATCTGTATGAAATCATGAAAGATTATTGTCACATAAATTAATGAGCAGCATCCGTGACTGTGGGTGCTCCGGTGCGTGGCGGGGCCTTGGCGAGCCATACCAGCGCGATCAACGCGAGGAACGCGAGCGAGGAGACCAGGAACAGATCGTTCGCGGCCAGCAGGTGCGCCTCGACTTCGATGTCCCGTTCGATCAGCGCCGCGCCTTGCTGCGAGGTCAGCCCGAGGCCCTGCAGCGTCGCGAGGAAGTTGCGCGTGGCGATGCTGCCCGGGGATATTGACTCGGTCAGTTGTGCGTGATGCACGATCGCGCGATGGTCCCACAGGCTCGTCGCGATCGACGTGCCGAAGCTGCCGGCCGTGATGCGCACGAAATTCGACAGGCCGGATGCCGCCGGGATTCTCTCCGGCGGCAGTCCCGACAACAGCAGGCTGACGAGAGGCACGAAGAAGAACGCCATGGCCGCACCCTGCACGACGATCGGCGTGACCAGGAAGGCGAAATCCGCCTGCGTGTCGTAGCGGGTGCGCAGGTACAGCGCGAGAGCGAAAATCACGAATGCAACCGTGGCGAGCAGCCGCGGATCCGTCTTGCCTACGCGGCGCCCGACGAACGGCGACAGTATGAGCGCCAGGATTCCGACCGGGGCGGTCAGCAATCCGGCATCCGTCGCGGTGTAGCCCATGTACAGCTGCAGCCACAGCGGCAGCACGACGACGTTGCCGAAGAACACGCCGTAACCCAGAGACAGCGCGAGCGTGCCGGTCCAGAAATTGCGTCGGCGAAACAGGTGCAGATCGACGACCGGGTGGGTGTTCCCCAGGAGTTCCCAGGCGAGGAACAGCGCGAATCCGAGCGCCGCGACGATGGCAAGCACGACGATCGTTGCGGAGCTGAACCAGTCCAGTTCCTGGCCCTTGTCGAGCAGGATCTGCAGTGAGCCGACCCATACGATCAGCAGGGCAAGGCCGACGACGTCGATGGGCAGGCGCTTGCGCGGCGTCTCGCGCTTCCGGTAGATGCTCCAGGTGACCATGGCCGCAAATATGCCGACCGGGATATTGATGTAGAAAATCCATGGCCAGGAAATGTTGTCGGTGATCCAGCCGCCGAGCAGCGGTCCCATCACCGGCGCGACCAGCGTCGTCATCGCCCACACGGCCAGCGCGGTTCCGGCCTTCGCCTTCGGGAAGCTCGACAGCAGCAGCGCCTGCGATAACGGAATCATCGGCCCGGCGACGGCGCCTTGCAGCACGCGGAAGAAAATCAGCATCTGCAGTGACGAGGAGAGGCCGCAAAGCAGCGATGTAACCGTGAACAGGGCAATGGAGGCGACGAACAGGCGCACGGCGCCGAAGCGCTGCGTCAGCCAGCCGGTGAGCGGCACGGCAATCGCGTTGGCAACCGCGAACGAGGTGATTACCCACGTTACCTGCGTGGTGGCCGCTCCCAGGTCGCCGCCGATGGAGGACAGCGAAACATTGGCAATCGATGTATCCAGCACGTTCATGAAGGTCGCCAGCGCCAGGGCAAAGGTTCCCAGGAGTCTGGATATGCCGGTCAGCGGCGCCGGGTCGGCGGGTGCGTCCATGTGATGCTGGAAAGTATTTACCGACTGAATAGTTCCGTGCTATACTATATCTATATTGAATATTTTCCAATGAATTATTATGGTCGCCGAGCAAATCGAATCGATGGAAGCGAACCTGGCGCGCCTCGGCCAGCTGATGCCGCGATTGCCCAAGAATGAGCTGCTGATCATTCGGCTCGTCTCGTTCCTCGCGCATGACATAGGCATCATGCTCGAACAGCAGGTCCGGCCGTTCGGCCTCAGCGAGGGCGAGTTTCGCGTGCTCGCGGCCCTGTATTCCCAGCCGCACA
The DNA here is from genome assembly GCA_963706815.1 of uncultured Gammaproteobacteria bacterium. Lineage (GTDB taxonomy): Bacteria > Pseudomonadota > Gammaproteobacteria > Steroidobacterales > Steroidobacteraceae > Bog-1198. The sequence goes on along the minus strand of CAVPNS010000001.1, from coordinate 528,415 downwards.
GCACCGCGTATCCGGGTGACCTGTGCGCCCGGGCGACGCAGAGCCCGGCGAACATGTCGCGGATCACCGATGCGCTCGTCGAGCGGCATCTGATCACGCGTGTACCCTGCGCGCAGGACCGGCGGCGACTGGTCCTGCGCATCACGGAAAAGGGCGCCGCGCTGCTGCATCGGGCATTGCCGGCCGTTTTCGAGCCCGTGCGCGAATTGTGCGGCACGCAATCGCCCAGGGAGCAGGAGCGCCTGATCGCGCAGCTCAAGGAGCTGCTGATCCGCCTGAACGCCGTGAGCGGATCGGACGCGGCGGAACCCGTGTCATGAAATATGCGTGGGCGGCGTCGATGGGGTGTGTCCTGTCATTGGCCGGTTGCGCGGGCCTGCCCCCGAAGCCAGCCAGTCCGGACATCGCCTCGACCGTGCCCCTCGCGGACGATGCGGCGGGCGGGGCGGGACAGTGGCCGCAGCAGGCGTGGTGGCGCCGTTACCAGGATGACACCCTCGACCGGTTGATCGAGGCCGGCCTTGCCTCGGCCCCGACGCTGATGACAGCCCACGCGCGCTTCGATACGGCGCGCGAATCGGTGCGCCTGGCCGGTGCCGCCGCCGGTGCGCAGGTTGACCTGGCCGGCGATGCGAATCGCCAGCGCCTCAGTGACAACGGCCTGTTTCCACCGCAGTTGCTCGGGTTCCACTGGTACAACCAGTCCGACCTCGGCCTGCAGATCAGCTACACGTTTGACTGGTGGGGCAAGCAACGCGCCGCGATCGGCGCGGCCGTCGATCAGGCCCACGCCGCCGAGGCCGACCGCAGCGCCGCCGGACTCGTGCTGGCGAGTTCGATCGCCGACGCGTATTTCGGATGGCAGGGCGATCAGCAGCGGCTCCTCCTCGCCCGTGAGCGCCTGGCCGTGGTGCAGCGGGCAGGCCGGATTGCCGGGGAACGGCTGCGCGCGGAGCTGGAGTCCGCCGACGCCGTGCATCATGCCGATAGCGCCATCGCCGCGACCAGCGAACAGATCGCATTGCTCGAGGGTTCCGCGCAACTGCGCGTCGTCGCGCTCGCGGCGCTGGTGGGCTGCTCCACCGCGCAATTGCCGGCTCTGTCGCCAAAGCCCCTGCCGTTGGTGACGACCGGACTGCCCGACAATGTGCGCCTGGACCTGGTCTCCCGCCGCGCTGACATCATGGCCAGCCGCTGGCGCGTCGAGGCCGCGCAGCAGAACCTCAAGGCGGCACGCGCAGAATACTTTCCGGACATCAGCATCAATGCGCTGGCCGGCGTGTCGGCGATCGACGTGGACAAGCTGCTGGAATACGGCAGCCGCGCGCCGGAGGCGGGCATCGCGCTGCACCTGCCGGTTTTCGACTCCGGCCGGCTGGATGCGCGCTACAAGGGCAACCAGGCGCAGCTGCGCTCCGCGATTGCCGCGTACGATCAGGCCCTCGTTGATGCCGCCCGCGAGATCGCGAGCCAGGTTGCAATGCGCCGGCAGATCGCCGCACAGCGATCGCAGCGCCAGATCGAAGTCGAGGCCGCGGACAGGCTGCGCAGCGGCGCCGCCTCGAGGGTGCGCCAGGGGCTCACCGATGCGCGTCTCGAACTGACCGAAACGCAAGCATGGATCGACCAGCGCGATGCCATGTCGCAACTCGACTCACAGGCGCTGTCGGCCGACATCGGCCTGCAGCGCGCGCTCGGCGGCGGCTACGAGTCCCGCCCGGGCTTCGCGAATTCTCCATCCAGCTCAGGCAAAGCGACACCATGAACGCATCCATCGATCCCGTGGCGGCAGCGCCGGCCACAAGCCGGCGGCGCGGCATCATGATACTGATTACCACCGTCTTCATCGTCGCCGGACTGCTCTGGGGGCTGTATTGGGTACTGGTGCTGTCGAAGCGCGAGGACACCGACGATGCCTACGTCAATGGGAACAAGGTCGTCGTCTCCTCGCAGAACGCCGGCACCGTCGTCGCGGTACTGACCGACGACACGCAATTGGTCCGGGCCGGCCAGGTCCTCGTACGCCTCGATCCCGTCGATGCCCAGACCGCGCTGAGCCGCGCAGCCGACACGCTCGCGCAGGCCGTTCGGCAGGTGCGTCAGCAGAAATTCACGGCCGGCAACTACGATGCGGTCATCGCCACGCGCAAGCTCGAGCTGGCGCGCGCCGAGGTGGATCTGGCCAAACGCGAACCGCTGCTGACGGATCAGGCAATTGCCGCGGAGGAGCTGCGGCACGCGCGCGAGGCGGTGGAACTGGCGCAGGCGGCACTGAGCCAGGCGCAGCGCCAGGCCGCGGCCGCGCATGCGCTCGTCGACGGAACGAAGGTCGCCGACAACCCGGTGGTGCAGGGCGCCAGGGATGCGTACCGGGACGCGTGGATCGCCGCGCAGCGCAACGCCATCCTCGCGCCCGTGACCGGCTACGTCGCCGAACGCGGCGTGCAGCTTGGCCAGCGCATCGCGCCGGGGCAGGCGCTGCTGACGGTGATCCCGCTGACGGAACTGTGGGTCGATGCGAATTTCAAGGAAGTCCAGCTGCGCCACCTGCGCCTCGAGCAGCCGGTCGAGATACGCAGCGACCTGTACGGCGGATCGTTCATATTCCATGGCACGGTCCAGGGAATGTCGGCAGGCACCGGAGCCGCATTTTCGCTGTTGCCGGCGCAGAACGCCTCCGGCAACTGGATCAAGGTCGTCCAGCGGGTCCCGGTCCGCATACGCATCGATCCCCAGGACCTGGCCCGGCACCCGCTGCGCGTCGGCCTGTCGGCGACCGTGACGGTCGATACCACGTCGCGTGACGGCGCCGTGCTGGCCGCGGAGCCGGATCTGCGGGCCGCGGAGTCGACCGGAATCTATGCGCAGGATATCGACAGGGCGAATGCGGAAGCGGACGCCGTGATCCGGCGCAATCTCGGCGGCGACGAATAAGCGGATCGACTGATGGCCGAGCCTGAAATCAGCGCCGCGGCAGGCGAGCATCCTCCGCTGCACGGCGCGGCGCTGCTGTTCCTGACCACGGCGATCGCGACCGCCTCGTTCATGGAGATCCTTGACATGACCATTGTCAACGTCTCCGTGCCGGCTATCGCCGGCAGTCTCGGCGTCAGTCCTTCCGAAGGCACCTGGGTCGTGAGCTCCTACATGCTCGCGGCGGCGTTCATGCAGCCGTTGACGGGCTGGATCGGCCGTCGCTTTGGCGAAGTCAGGACCTTTGTCACCTCGATCATCCTGTTCATGGTGTTCTCGGCCGTCTGCGGGCTGGCGACGAGCATGCCGATGCTGGTGGTCGCGCGGCTGATGCAGGGCTTCGTATCGGGGCCGATGATGTCCGTCGCGCAGGCGATCCTGCTGCGAAACTATCCCATCGAGCGGCGCGGCATGGCGATCGCGCTGTGGTCCATGGTGATCATCATCGCGCCGATCTGCGGACCGATCCTCGGCGGCTGGATCACCGACAACCTGTCCTGGCCCTGGCTGTTCTATATCAACCTGCCGGTTGGCCTGTTCTGCGCGATCGCATGCTGGAGCATCCTGCGCAAACGCGAATCGAAGCTCGTCAAGTCGCCGATCGACGTCGCCGGACTCGTCCTGCTGATCGTCGGGGTCGGCAGCCTGCAATTCATGCTGGACAACGGCAACGACAAGGACTGGTTCAACTCCCCGGTCATCATCGCGGCCGCGATCGTATCGCTGGTCAGCCTGACCTTCCTGATTCCGTGGGAACTGACGGACGACCACCCCGTGGTTGACCTGACGCTGTTCAGGGGCCGCAATTTTCGCGTCGCAACGATCATCCTGAGCCTGGGCTATTTCGGGTTCATGGGCGTCAACGTCCTGTTTCCGCTCTGGCTGCAGACAACCGTCGGCTATACCGCGACGGATGCGGGAATGGCGGTGGCCCCGGTCGGCCTGCTCGCGCTGATCATGTCGCCTATCGTGGGCCGGAACATGAATCGCATGAACCTGCGCCTTGCGGTCTGCTTCGCGTACCTGATCTTCGGCCTGGCGGTGCTATGGACATCGACGCTGAACGAACAGGCCACCTACGCCCAGTTCGCGACGCCGCGTTTCCTGCAGGGTCTCGGCATTGCCTTCTTTTTCCTGCCGCTGAACACGATCCTGTTGTCCGGGATCCGTGCCGACCAGCTCGCGAGCGCGACCGGTCTCAGCAACTTCTGCCGCACGATGGGCGGCAGCATATCGACCGCGGTGACGGTCTGGGTGTGGAATCGTTGCAGCGATTATCATCATGCCGTGCTGACCGAGCACGTCAGCAGCTCCGCGGGCGGCTGGCTGCACTACCAGTCGGCGCTCGATGCGCTGGGAATCGGCGGGCAGCGAGCCTTCGAATATGTCGATCACGTCATCGGGCAGCAGGCATCGACGCTCGGCGTCAACGACGTGTTCTTTGCCATCGGCTGCCTGTATTTCGTGATGATGCCGTTCATCTGGTTCGCGAAGCCGCCCTTCACGTTCAAGCGGGGCGAAGGCGGGCATTGACCCGCTGCACTCGTTTCATGCCGGACCCGGCTTGTGCAGCAGGGGCGGCGGAGCGGTAAACCGGGGCAGGTCTACGGGCTCGCGGCGGATGCGGAAGTCCAGTGCGTCGGCAAGATTGCGGGCATGGCGATCGCGCAGCCTCATCGGCTCGAGGCCCCAGCGCCACTCGATCATCCTGAGGATCGAGCAATGCTCATAAGGGCCGGCCGTCTCGATACGGCGCGGCGCAAACGGGCCCATCGCAATTGCAGGAACGCGGAATCCCAGCCGCTTCAGGTCCGGGAACGGGCCTTTCCCCGCCTGCACCGTGTCATCCAGGCAGGCAGGCGGAGGAACGTGGTCGAAGAACCCGCCATGCTCGTCAAAATTAAGCACGAACACCAGTTCACCCCATTGCGGACTGTGCTTCAGCGCGTCGTGTACGCGGGCCACGAACTGCTCGGCCACCAGCACGCTGCCCCAGGGGTGGTAGTCGTTCGACGTGCCGTTGTCTTCAGCGGCGTCGGTGTAGTCAGGGTCAACGAACGCGACATTCGGCAGCGTGCCCTGGTGCGCGTCTTCCCAGAACCGGTCGATGGAGTGGGATAGGCTGTCGTACCTTCGGCTCCGGAACAGCCCGGTCATCGGCTCGCCGTGATAATAGTACGCAGACTTGAGTCCGGCGGCCGACAGCCGGTCGAAGATCGTCGTCGTTATCAGACAGGGGCGCTCGGCGTCCGTTTTCGGAAAGCCATCGGGCATGTCGACCTGCGTCGTGCCCGTGAGCTGGTAGAGCCGGTTCTCCCAGGTCGGTCCCTGCATCGAGCAGAAGTAATTGTCGAACGTCGTGTAGCCGGTGGCCAGTGCACCCAGAATGGGCAGGTCATCGCGGCCGTAGTAGCCGATCGGGAAACGGTCCCCGGTCGGAGCGGTCTGCAGAAAGCCATCGCAGCGCCCGTTGGCGTACTGGATCGCGCTGCCCTGCCAGGAGTGATCCGGGTCGCTGAACTGGCACCCCTGCCATTCCGGCGCAAGCGGATAGGTCGGGTGCACGACCCCTTGCCGGTCGGCATAGCTCAGGTCCTGTTGCCGGCCGTTGGCGCCGGGCAGCCATCCCAGTACGTGATCGAACGAGCGGTTTTCCATCATCAGGACGACGACGGTATTGAAGGGCGCGTCGCTCGCGCGCCGGATGGTTTCGGGGACCACCGCCGTTGCCGGGCCGGCTGCCAGGTCCGATACGGCGGCACCGGTAGCGAGCGTCAGGAAGTCACGGCGCGTGATATCAAATGTCATGTTCGCGGCAACCACGTGAAAGGCGCTGATGGGCGTCACATTTACCACAAATGCGCCCGCCAATGTCAGGTCCCCGGCAATAGTTCCCCATGCCGGATGATAAAAACTGCACCGGGAGACAATGATTATCGTCTGACATGCGCCCCGGGTTGCCCGATCATGGTGTCCGCGCTTTCATCGCGAGACACAGTGAGGAGATCGCCTGTATGAACGGAACACCGCTTAAGCATTATCTGCTGGCCTCTGATTTCGACCAGACGCTGAGCTTCAAGGACTCGGGCCTCGTGCTGTGCGAGCTGCTGGGCATATCCGGATTCGAGGAGCGCGTGGCAGGCCTCGCCAGCAGCAACATCGTGCAGCAGGGCGGTGAGCTCGCCTACCTGATCCGCCACGATCCGGAATTTCGCGGCGTGCGCCGTGAGCACCTGGTGGAGGCCGGACGCCGCGTCCGGCTCAAGAGCGCGATTCCGGCGATGGTCGATTTCCTGGACCGCGGCACGGAAGGCTATCGCTTTTCCTTTTATGTGATATCGGCTGCGCCGCGCGAGATCGTGACTTCGGCGCTGGCCGGGGTGGTGCCGCCCGAACGCATCTACGGCACGGACCTGGAGTTCGACGCCCAGTCGGGCGAAGTCCGCGCCATCCGGCGGGTCCCGGCCGGATACGGCAAGGTCGCCGTGATCGAGGAGCTTGAGCGGCGCCTGGGCGTCACGCCGGACCGCATGATCTATGTCGGCGACGGCAGCTCCGACGTGCACGTCATGCTGCACGTCAATAACCGCGACGGGTTCACGATAGCGGTTTCCGAGAACCGGCAGCTCGCGCGAATTGCCCGCAGCACGGTAATCAGCGATAACGCGTTCAGCATCCTGGTGCCGATCCTCGACCAGGTCCTGCACTGGCAAACCGGCGATATCCGGACCCTGTTCGAAACCTACGGCATGACCCTGAACGGGTGGGAGAAGGAGCGCAGCGACCGCGTGTCGATCGGCGAGACACCGGCGGGCAAGACGCCTGCGGAGGCGGAAGCGGCATGAGCCAGGGCTGGATCGAATACCTGGGATGGACGGCAACCGCGGTGTTCGTCGGATCTTATTTCTTCGATCGTCCGACCCTGCTGCGCGGCATGCAGATGCTGGGGGCACTGCTGTGGCTGACCTACGGGGTGCTGATCAAGGCGTCCCCGGTCATTGTCGCCAACGTACTGGTGTTCTCGGCTGCGGCCTGGACCATGTTCCGCGCAGGCCTGGACCGGTCCCGCTAAGCACGAGACCTGAGGACAAGTCGCGCACCGGCGGGTAAGCTCGTTGCCGATGCGCCCCCCCACATCGAGTGACCCCAGAACCCGCGGCGCGGATGCGCCGGGGGCCTGGTACGTGGTCGTGATGCTCGGCCTTGTCTACGCGCTGAACATCGCCGACCGGTACGTCATGTCGGTGCTGATCGAGCCGATCAAGGCGGACCTGCATCTGACCGATACGGCGATCGGGTTCCTGACCGGCGTATCGCTCGCGTTCTTCTACGTGACGGTCGGCATCCCGATCGCGACGCTTGCGGACCGCACGAACAGGACCCGGCTGATCGCACTGGCCCTTGGCGCCTGGTCGCTGCTGACGGCGCTGTGCGGTTTAACCCGTACCTTCTGGCAATTCGTCGCGGCTCGCGTGCTGGTGGGCGTCGGCGAGGCGGGCGGGACGCCTCCCTCGGCTTCGCTGATCTCCGATCACTTCGGCTGGCGCCGGCGGGCGCTCGCGCTGTCGATCTATTCGGTCGGCGCCTCGATCGGGTCGATGATCGGCTCGGGCGCCGGCTACATCAGCGACATCTGGGGCTGGCGCAGCACCTTTTTCGTGCTCGGCATACCCGGGATCCTGCTGGCGCTGGTGCTCGTGCTGACCGTGCGCGAGCCGCCGCGCGGGCAGCTCGATGCGAATTGCGCCGCGGCGCCGGGCGCGAGTTTCATCACGGTCGTCCGCTACGCCTGGAATACCCCGTCGCTGCTGCACTGCTTTGCGGCGAGCTTCCTGTACTGCCTGTGGTCATGGGGACTGATGTGGTGGACGCCGTCCTATCTGGTTCGCTCCCAGCACATGACGCTGTCGGCGGCGGGGCAGTCGCTCGCCTGGATCCACGGCATCGGCGGCACCGTGGTCCTGCTCGCGACCAGCGCGATCATGCGGGGGCTCGCCGGCGCCGATGTGCGATCGGTGCCGCGGTTCATCGCCGGCGCCTGTGCCCTGGGCACAATACCCTCGATTATCGCGTTCACGGCTCACTCGCAGCAGCTCGCGCTGGCGGCGCTGTGGGTTTTCATCCCGATTACGTACGCGGTGTTCGGTCCGCCTTACGCGCTGATACAGAATCTCGTGCCCTCGCACATGCGCGCGCAGGCGATGGCCATACTGATGATGGTCGGCAATATCGGCAATCTGATCGTGGCGCCGCAGCTGGTTGGCCTTGCCAGTGACGCGTTGCGGGCGCACTACGGAGCGGAATCCCTGCGGGTGGCGCTGTTGCCGCTGACGGTCGTGGGCCTGTGGTCCGCGGTGCACTGGTGGTTGAGCGGCCGGCGGGTCGGTGAGGCGATGTCGCGCGCCGGAAATCTGTCCGCGGGCGAGACGGCACCGGGATAGTACGTAGCCGATTGGGGGAGAATCGCGAGCCTGTTCCCTGCTAGAGTCCCAAAAAAGGCGCGACACTTTCTTGCGCGTAGTTCCGGGAGCAGGCACGGCTAAATGGGCAAATTCAAGTACGTCGGACGCAGCTACCCGGCGCCCGATGCGGACGGGAAAGTCAGCGGCGAACTGGTCTACGGCACCGACCTGCGCCTGCCCGGAATGCTGCACGCGCGCCTGGTCCTCAGCCCGCACGCCCATGCCGTCGTCGGGGCGATAGATTCCCGGCAGGCACGGGCGATGGCGGGAGTCGTGGGTGTCTACTCGCACCACAACGCGCCGGCGACGCCGTACTGCCGCTACCGGATCATCCCGGGACAGGCGGGCTGCATTGACGATGAGACGCTGTTTGCATCGACGGCACGCTTCGTCGGCGACCGCGTCGCCGCCGTCGTCGCCACCAGCCTGGATGCTGCCCGCGCGGCGGCCCGGCTGATCGAGGTCCGCTACAGGGAGCTGCCCCCGGTGCGGTACGCCGAGGCCGCGCTCGAGCCCGGAGCGGCACGCGTACACCCCGGCGGCAACCTGGTGCATGAATACGATCATGCGACCGGCGAGCAGCTGCCTTTGCCGGCGGATGCCCTGATCACCTGCACCTCCGTGCAAACGCAGATGCTGCATCATGCGGCGATCGAGCCCCATACCTGCCTGGCAAGTCCGGATGCCACGGGCAGCCTCACGATCTGGAGTCCGTGCCAGAGCGTCTACGGGGCGCGCACGGTGGTTGCCGATCTGCTGCAACTACCCTACAACCAGGTTCGGGTCATCAAGGTGCCGATGGGCGGCTCGTTCGGCGGCAAGCAGGAATTCATCCTCGAGCCCGTGACCGCATTCCTCGCCCTGCAGACCGGCAGGCCCGTGTCGCTGACGCTCGACCGTGAGCAGTGCATCCGCGCGACCATGGTCCGCCCCGAGCAGCGATCCTTGGTGCGCAGCGCCGTCAGCGCCGACGGTGTGCTGCTCGAGCTGGACATCGAGACCCTGCTGGCGGCAGGCGCCTATGCCGGCAGTTCCCCGGACTATGCCGAAGCCATGGCGCACAAGCTGACGCGTCTGTATCGCGTCGGACGTTACCGGCACCGGGGCCGCGTCGCGTATACGACCGCGCCGGTGGCCGGAGGCATGCGCGGATGGGGCGCCCCGGACATCGCGACCTGTGCGGAGATCCACATGGACCAGGTCGCGCGCCAGCTCGGGCTGGATCCGCTCGACCTGCGCCTGCGCAACCTCGTGCATTCAGGCGATATCGATCCGGTCACCGGCCGCTCGGTCGGCGAGGCGAGGGTGCGGCAATGCCTGGCGCAGGGCGCGGAAGCCTTCGGCTGGCGCGAGCGTGTGCGCCGACCCGCAGGATCGGGGCGCATCCGGACCGGCGTCGGTCTCGCCTGCGGCGCTCACAAGAACGGTATCCTCAGCGACGGCTTTCCGGAATTCAGCACGATGACGCTCAAGATGAACGAGGACGGCAGCCTCGACCTCAATGCGAGCGTCCATGAAGTCGGTGCGGGCAGCATCGTCATGCTGAAGACCATCATCGCGGAGGAACTGGACGTGGCGCCCGGCCTGATCTCTGCCCGCGAGGCCGACAGCGCCCTGTCGCCGTATGATTTCGGCTGTTTCGGCAGCCGCATGACCTATGTCTGCGGCGCGAGCGCCTGCGCACTGGCGGCAAAGCTGCGCGAGCGGCTGATCGAGGCGGCGGCCGAGCTCCTGCAAGTCCCGGCCAGCGCCCTTGCAGTGGCCGAGGGTCGCGTGCAGCGCATCGACGGCACTGGAGCGGGCCTCGCATACCCGCAGATCGTGCAGGAGGCGCGCATGCGACATGCGCTCGAGATGATGGTGACGCACACCCACCAGGCGACCTCCAATCCCGGGTCCTATTCGGTCCAGTTCGCCGAGGTCGAGGTGGACGTGCTCACGGGACTTTCCCGGGTGACCGAGATGCTCAGCGCCATCGACATTGGGCGGGCAATCAACCGCGCCATGGTCGAAGGACAGTGCCGCGGCGCGATCCAGGCCGGCATCGGCAGTGCGTTGTGCGAGGAAGTCGTGCTCGATCGGAGCGGCCGTGCCGGGGCCGGCGGATTCAAGAACTACCACCTGGTCAATGCCGCGGACATGCCTCCCGTGACGGTGCTGCTCATCGAGCACGACGGCGACGAGGGTCCCTATGGCGCGAAGAGCGTTGGCGAGATTGCCACCGTCCCGACCGCGGCGGCGATCGTCAACGCCGTCAACCGCGCGCTCGGCACGGCCATGACGACGCTGCCCCTGTCGCCGGAGCGGATCGTCGCGACGCTCGGCGACGCATCCGGGACCGTCATGCGGCAGGCGTCATGCGGCTGATCAGCGTCGTCAACGGACGGGAGGTCAGCCTCGAGATCGCACCCGACGCGCGTCTCATCGACGTGCTTCGCAACGAGCTGGCATTGACCGGAACCAAGGAGGGGTGCGCGGAGGGAGAGTGCGGCGCGTGTACGGTTCTCGTGGACGGGATGGCCGTCAATTCCTGTCTCATGCTCGCGGCACAGGTGCAGGACCGGGCGGTGCTGACGGTGGAGGGACTGTCGGACACGGGGCAGGCCAATACGCTGCAGAGGAAGTTCGTCGAGCTCGGCGCCGTCCAGTGCGGATTCTGTACGCCCGGGATGCTGATGTCCGCGACCGCCCTGCTGGCGCGCAACGGCAATCCCTCGCACGACGAGATCCGCCGGGCACTCGCCGGCAATCTGTGCCGCTGTACCGGATACGCTGCCGTCATCGAGGCGGTGGCGGCGGCCGCCGACGAAGCATCGCGACCGGCATGATCGGGCCTGAACTACTCGCACCCCGCGGCCTGGCCGGCCTGGCAGCAGCGCTTGAACGGGCAACGCCGGACAGCCGGCTGATCGCCGGGGGCACGGACCTGATGCTGCGGATGCGCGCCTCGGGGGGGCGCCCGGATGTGCTGATCAATCTGTCCGGCCTGCGCAAACTGTCATTCATCCGCAGGGAGTCCGGCGTCATTCGCATCGGCGCGCTGACGACCTTTGCGCAGATCGAATGCAATGAACTGCTGCGCCGGCATGCAGGCTGCCTCGTGCGCGCGGCCGCCCAGGTAGGCTCCGCGCAGATTCGCAACATCGCCACGATCGGCGGGAATGTCGCCAACGCCTCGCCGTGCGCCGACGCGATTCCGGCCCTGCTCGTACTGGGCGCCCAGGCCGGAGTCCTCGATCGGGGCGGCAAGGTCGTGCGGCACCGCCTGCAGGACCTGCTGGCCGAGGCGGGCAGGACGACGCTGGGGTGCGGCGAGGCCATCGTCGATTTTACGTTTGCGCCGCTGGCCGGGGCCGAGCGCAGTGCCTTTGGCAAGATCGGGGCACGCTCATCCATTGCGGTCGCCAAGCTCAACGCAGCGCTGGTCGTGAGGCTGGACCCGGGGTGCCAGACCATCACGGAGGCAAGGATTGCGTTCGGCTCCATTGCGCCGGCGGCCTTCGTGCACGAGGGCGTGGCGACCCTGCTGTGCGGCCAGACGCTTACACCGGGCGGGGCCGAAGCCTTTGCGCAGGCCTGCTCGGACATGGTCAACGGATTGATTCCCGACCGTGACTCGCGCCCCTACAAGCAGCAGGCGGTTCGCGGCCTGGCCGATGATCTTTGGCATGCGATACGCGCTTTATAGGCAAATTGCCTGCCGTGAACCGGTTCGGGGGATGCTAAGATAGGAATCGTTCTCATTACGATGATGCTGCAATGACATGCTGAGCACCCAAGTCCGCTATCTGTCGAGGCTGCGCCTGCGCTGGTCCTCGTTCATGCTGGTCGCCGGTCCAGGCCTCGTCGTGATGCTGGCCGATACGGACGCCGGCAGCATCATCACGGCTGCGCAGAGCGGTGCCCAATGGGGATACCGCCTGCTGCTGCTGCAGCTGATCCTGATCCCGATCCTGTTTGTGGTCCAGGAACTGACCGTGCGTCTCGGCATCGTGAGCGGCAAGGGCCATGGCGAACTGATCCGCGAACACTTCGGTGGGAAGTGGGCCTGGATTTCGGTCGGCACGCTGGTCCTGGCGTGCGTCGGAGCGCTGCTGAGCGAACTCAGCGGCCTGGCCGGCGTGGGCCTGATGTTCGGCGTGCCGGAATGGGCGACGATGACGATCGTCGTCTGCGGTCTGACGTTGATGGCCTACACCGGCTCGTACCTTTCCGTGGAACGCATCGCGATGGGCATCGGTGCCTTCGAGCTGGTGTTCCTGGTGGTGGCGTGGAAGGCGCAGCCGCAATCGAGCTCGGTGATCTCCGGCGCATTGAGCATTCCCTGGCTCGAGCCCAAATATCTGTATCTGGTCGCGGCCAATATCGGCGCGGTGATCATGCCGTGGATGGTGTTCTACCAGCAGTCTGCGGTCGTGGAGAAAAAGCTTACGACCGACGACCTCGCAGCGGCACGCTGGGATACCGCGGCCGGCGCCATCCTGACCCAGGTCATCATGGCCTGCGTGCTGATTACGACCGCCGCGACGCTCGGCAGCGCGGGTCCCCATGCCTCGCTCGATACCGTGCAGCAGATCGCCGAGGCCATCACGCCGCTGCTCGGCGAGGCGACCGGCAGGCTGCTGTTCGGGCTGGGAATGACCGGCGCGGCGCTGGTGGCAACGATCGTGGTGACGCTCACCGCGGCGCGCACCCTGGGTGAAGTATTGGGAGTGAAGCATTCGCTGGAGCACTCCCCGCGCGAAGCACCGTGGTTCTACGGCATCTATACGGTGTCGCTGGCGGCGAGCGGCCTGTTCGTCGCTTCCGGCGTGAACCTGATCAGCCTCAGTGTCGGCGTCCAGGTCATGAACGCATTGCTGCTGCCGCTGGTGCTGGGATTCCTGTACCTGCTTGCGCGCCGCCTGCCGCTGCCCCATCGGCTGCGCGGAACCTACGCGGTGATCGTCGTGATCACGATCCTGGTGACGGCCGGATTCGGCGTTTATGCAAGCGTGGCGGGCCTGATGTAGTTTTTGCGCCGGTCAGGCCTTGCGCAGGAAACAGGCTTTCAGCATGAAGGTCCCTGCATCGGTCCTGCACTCGACTTCATGGTCGCCGTCGACCAGGCGGATACCCTTGATCCTGGTGCCGACCTTCAGGGTGACCGAGGAGCCCTTGACCTTCAGGTCCTTGATCAGACTGACCGCATCGCCGCTCGTCAGTACGGCGCCATTGGCGTCCCGGATCAGCCGGTCCTCCTCCTCCAGGGCGCGCGCCGGCGCGGCCGATGGCCATTCGTGCCCGCAGTCGGCGCAAACGAAGTTCTCGCCGTCCGGGTAGGTGTTCTCCAGGGAGCACAGGGGACAGGCGGGCGTTGTCGGCATTATGATTGCTGATGTCGGAGCGTCGATAAAAAGTGGCTCATCATACACGGGAGGTTCGGATGTCTGACACAGAAACGTTCATTGCCGCACGGCATCGATGCACGCGCAGACAGGTGATTTCGGCGGCGACGCTCGCGGTGGTCGGTGCGACCCTGAGGCCCTCCCCGGGGCATGCGGATCCGGGCGACGGCATCTCGGGCACCGAAGAGGCCATTCATCAGGAACGCATCTTTCACGCCGCGCGCAGGCGGGTGTATGCCGCGTTGACGGGCGAAAAGCAATTCGACCGGATCATCCGGCTGACCGGCGTGCTTGAAGCTCCCGAGATGGCCGGGTGGCAGAAGCCGACGAGGCTGAGCGCGAAGGCGGGCGGGGCATTCGTGCTTTTTGGCGGATACATCACCGGCCGCCAGATCGAGCTCGTGCCGGATCAGCTGATCGTGCAGGCCTGGCGCGCGGCGAACTGGTCCGGGGGCGTGTATTCGATTGCGCGATTCGAACTCAGCGATCAGGGAGACGCGACGAAGCTCGTCTTCGACCACACCGGATTTCCGAAGGGCACGGCGAAGGAACTTGCCTCCGGCTGGCAGGAGCATTACTGGGATCCGCTCGGCAGGCTGCTCGCGCAGTAATGCGGCGGAGGCCGGGATCAGTTCGATGAGGCGACGCTGCTCGCCGGCGCTCCCGGCTGCCAGCCGCCACCGAGCGCCTTGACGAGCGCGATGCTGGCGCTCAGGCGTCGCAGCTGGATGGCCGATGCGCTGAGCTGCGCCTGCAATGCCGCATTTTCGTTCACGACCACGTTCAGGTACGTCACCGCGCCGGCCGCGTACTGATACTGCGCCTGCTTCAGGGCCGTGCCCGTCGCCACGACCGCGGCCGCCGCGCTGACGCTTTCCTGGTCCAGCTGCCGCAGCGCAATCAGGTTGTCCTCGACTTCCCCATATGCCGTCAGCACGGCCTTGCGGTAGTCCGCGACCTGCTCGTCGTAAAATGCGTGCGCCTGCGCCGATTCGGCGCGATGCGCGCCGGCGTCGAACAGCGTCAGGGCGCCGTTTGCGCCCAGCGACCACATGCGGCTCGGCGCGTTGAACAGCGTCGACGCCGTGGCGCTGTTGAATCCGGCGCCGGCGACCAGGTTGAACACCGGGAAATAGGCGGCGCGTGCGATGCCGATCTGAGCGTTGGCGGCCGCGACGCGGCGCTCCGAGGCGGCGATGTCGGGGCGGCGCTCCAGCAGGGCGGACGGTAATCCCGGATCGACCGGCGGCGGCGCTGCGTCGCTCGCCAGCGGATCCGCGTCGAGATGAAACGCGGATGGATTCTCTCCGACCAGGATCGCGATCGCGTGCTCGAGCTGTGCGCGCTGCATGCGTATATCGGCCGCCTGCGTGCGGGCGGTCTCCAGCTGCGCCTGCGCCTCGGCAACGTCGGCTTGCGAAGCCGCGCCGCCCTCGTAGAGATTGCGGGTCAGGCGCAGGGCCTTTGCGTAGGCTTCTACCGTCTGGTCGAGCAGCAGCTGCTGCGCATCGGCGCTCTGCAGCGAGAAATAGTCCGTCGCCAGTTCCGCATGCAGGGTCAGAGCCAGCGTTGCGAGGTCCGCGGCGGTCGCCTGTTGTGTCGCCAGCGCCGAATCGACGGTACTGCGCACCCGGCCAAACAGATCCAGCTGATAGGAGAGATCGGCCTCCAGGTCGAAATCGTTGCTGACGGGCTCGTAGGTCGACGGAAAGCGCGGCGAATCGGGCGACGTGCGGGTCCTGGTCCCGTAGCCATTGGCCGTTACGGTTGGAAAGTAGCCGGCCCTGGCAATGCGCGTCTGGGCGCGGGCCTGCTGCAGGCGCGCGACGGCGGCCTTCAGATCCTGGTTGGCGGCACCGATCCGCTGCTCGAGCGCGTCGAGACTCGCATTCCCGTAAACCTGCCACCAGTTGCCGCGCGCCGCCGCATCCGCAGGCTGCGCGGGCTTCCAGTCACCGAGTTCCCGGTAGGCCGGCGGCGGCTTTGCGGATTCCGGCGTCCGGTAGGCAGGCGCCAGCGAGCAGGCCGCGAGCGAGCTTCCCAGGCACAGCGCGACGGCAATGCGCAGTCTCATGTGCTCTTCGCCACGATCCGCAGCGGCGTTCCGTCGACGATGGAGTCGGGCGGATTCAGCACGACGACGTCGCTGGCGTCGATTCCGGACAGCACTTCGATCATTGCGCCGAGGTCGCGGCCCTGGACGATGCTCTTGAGCTTGACGCGCTTGTCAGCGTCGACGGTGGCGACCTGCAGGCCGGCGGAGCGGAAAATCACCGTGTTGGACGGGATGCGCAGCGTCTGCGCATTGCCGGGAAACTTGAAGTGGACTTCCGCATAGGCGCCGGGGAACAGCTGGCCATGGCTGTTGTCGAGCTGCAGCTGCACCTGCAGGGTGCGGGTCACCGGGTCGAGCGCATTGGCCGTCTGCGTGATCTTCGCATTGAAGACGTCGCGCGGGTACTCGGAAAAATGCAGCTCCGCCTCGAGCCCGGGACGGGTCTGCGCGGAATACGCCTCCGGCACCTGCACGTAGATGCGCAGCTTGTGCACGTCGGCGACGTGGAACAGTTCGCTGCCCGGAACCTGGCCGGCGTTGATCAGCGCGCCGACATCGGTGTTGCGCGCCGTGACGATGCCGTCGAAGGGCGCGATGACCCGCTTGAACGACTCCAGGTCCCGCAGGCGCGCGACATTCGCCGCGGCCGAATCGGTCGCGGCCTTTTTTGCCGCGGCATCGCCCGCCTTCTCATCGGCATCCTGCTTCGAGACCGACTCCGTCGCCAGCAGCACCTTCCAGCGCTCATTGGTGCTGTCCGACAGCGACTGGTTCGCCCTCGCGGTTGCCAGGTCGGCCTGCGCCTGGATCAGCTGCTGGTCGACTTCCGGCGTCTCGATGTCGGCCAGCAGGTCTCCTTTGTGCACGTGTGCGCCGATATCCGTGTACCAGCTCTTCAGGTAGCCGCTGGTGCGCGCGTAGATCGGCGCCTCGATGAAGGCCTGCACGCTGCCCGGCAGCACCATGTCCTCGCCCTGCGTATTGTGCTCCGGCGTGATCGTGGTGACGGTCAGAATGGTCGCATCGGCGCTCGCCTTGCGCAGGTCCTCGCGCGCCAGCACGCGGCTGATCTCGCCCCAGGCGCCGAGCACGACCGCGACCACCAGCAGGATCAGCCCGTAGCGATGTAGTTTGCGCCCCAGTCCAGGATCCGGCGTGTGGGGTAGTTCTTCAGCCATGGGCGGGCTCCGCAGGTGTGTGGTCGCGACCGGTGTCGCGCCCGTGAATGATCGAGAAAACGGTGGGTACGAAAAACAGCGTCGCGACGGTCGCGAAGACCAGGCCGCCGATCACCGCCCGGCCGAGCGGGGCATTCTGCTCGCCGCCTTCGCCGAGGCCGATGGCCATCGGAATCATGCCGATGATCATGGCCAGCGCCGTCATCAGCACGGGCCGCAGCCGCGTGAAGCCGGCTTCCATTGCAGCCTCGGCCGCGCTGGCGCCGGCGTTCATGCGCTCACGCGCGAAGCTCACCACCAGCACGCTGTTGGCGGTCGCGACGCCCATGCACATGATGGCCCCGGTCAGCGCCGGCACGCTGACCGTGGTATGGGTCAGGAACAGCATCCACACGATGCCGGCAAGCGCCGCCGGCAGGGCCGTGATGATGATGAAGGGGTCGAGCAGGGACTGGAAGTTCACGACGATCAGCATGTAGACGAGGATGATCGCGCCCATGAGCCCGAAGATCAGGCCGTTGAACGAGGCCTTCATCGTCTGCGTCTGGCCGCGCAGCTTGATCGTGGATCCCTTGGGCAGGTCCTTGCGGGCGTCGTCGACGAACTTGCTGATCTGCGCCGACACGTAGCCCAGGTCGGAGTCCTCGACCGAGCCGTAGATATCCAGCGCAGGAGTCGCATCGTAGTGGCTGACGTTCGCCGCCGATACGCTGCGGCCGAAGGTTGCGACGTCGGACAGGATCGAGTTCGGACTGGTCGAGGGCGTGGCGTTCAGCGGCGTATTCGCGAGGTCATTGAGGCTCTGATTGCGGTACTGCGGGGCCTGCGAAACGACGTTGTACTGCGTGCCTCTCGGGTCGATCCAGAACGACGGCGAGGTCTGGAAGCTTCCGGAGAGCGCGACCAGCATGTTGCTGGCGACGTTGTACTGGGTCAGGCCGAGCAGCTGCGCCTTGGTGCGGTCGACGTTCACGTTGATCGTCGGATAGTCGCTGGCCTGTTGCAGCCGCAGATCGACCGCTCCCGGCACGCTGCGCAGCTTCTGCAGCAGGTTGTTGGCCACCGCACGGTTCGCATCGACGTTGAAGCCGACGATCTGCACGTCGATCGGAGCGGGCAGGCCGAAGTTCAGGATCTGGCTGATCATGTCCGCGGGCAGGAAGGCAAAGCTCGTCGACGGATACGTCTCGACCAGCTTCGGGCGCAGCTTCTTGACCAGCTCAGCGGACGGGCGGTGATTGTCATTGAGGTTGATGAAGATGTCCGCATCCCCGGGCCCGACGGGCGCCGACGTGCTGTACGAGAGATTGATGCCGCTGTAAGGCAGGCCGATGTTGTCGACCATGTTGTTGATCTGGTCCGCGGGAATCACCGCGCGGATCGTCTCCTCGATCCGGTCGCAAAGCGCTGCGGTCTCCTCGATGCGCGTGCCGGTACGGGCGCGCAGATGCAGCTTGATCTGGCCGCCGTCGGCGGACGGGAAGAAATCCTGGCCCAGGCCGGGCAGGGGTCCGAGCGGGAAGGCGAGCAGCGCAGTGGCGGCCATCGCACCCAGGAAGATCGATGCGAACCGCGGGCCGCTTTGCACCGCGAGGGCGAGCATGTCGCGGTACCCCGAGCGCATGCGCTGGAATCCCCGTTCGAAGCGCATCTGGAAGCGGCCGAGCACGCCCTTGGGAGCGGAGTGCGCCTCCGGGTCATGCACCTTGAGCCAGTACATCGCCAGCGTCGGCACGAGCGTCCGCGACAGCAGGTAGGAGGCCAGCATCGCGAAAACGACCGCTTCGGCCAGCGGGATGAACAGGTACTTGGCGATGCCCGCCAGCAGGAACATCGGCACGAACACGATGCAGATCGACAGGGTCGAGACCAGCGCGGGGAGCGCGATCTGGTGCGCGCCGTCGAGGATCGCGGTCCGGACATCCTTGCCGTGCTCGAGATGCCAGTTGATGTTCTCGATGGTCACGGTCGCATCGTCGACGAGGATGCCGACCGCCAGCGCGAGGCCGCCGAGCGTCATGATGTTGATCGTCTCGCCGAGCGCAGCCAGGCAGGCGATCGAGGCCAGTATCGACAACGGTATCGAGACCGTGATGATCAGCGTGCTGCGCCAGCTGCCGAGGAACAGCAGTATCAGCAGGCCGGTCAGGGCGCCGGCGATGGTCGCCTCGCGCACGACGCTGTTGATGGCGGCGCGCACGAAAATCGACTGATCGCTGAGCGTGCGGATGTCCATGGATTCGGGCAGGGAGGCGCGCACGTTCGGCAGCTTGGCGTAAAGGCCCTTGATGATGTCGATCGTCGACGCCTTGCCGGTTTTCAGCACGTTCATCAATACGGCCCGCTTGCCCTCCAGGCGCACGATGTTCGTCTGCGGCGAATACCCGTCGCGCACATGGGCGACGTCGCGCACGTAGATCATCGTGCTGCCGCGCATGCGGATCGGCAGGTTGTTCAGCTCGTCGATAACGGTGGGGCTGGCGTTGAGCTTGATGTAGTACTCGAGCGGCCCGATCTTCTCGGTCCCGGCCGGCAGGATCAGGTTCTGCGCGGAGATCGCATTGACGACGTCGTTGGCCGACAGGCCATTGGCGCGCAGTGCCGCTTCGTCGAGGTCGACCTGCACCTGGCGCTGCTTGCCGCCGTACGGGTAGGGCATCGAGGCGCCCTTGACCGTCGCGAACTGGGTGCGCACGATGTTGTTGGCATTGTCGAAGATCTGCGCCTCCGGCAGCGTGGCACTGGACAGTGCCAGCTGCAGGATCGGGACGCTGGACGCGTTATAGGAGAGGATGAACGGCGACGTCGTTCCGGGCGGCGCAAATGCCAGCTGCGACTGCGAGACGGCGGTGATCTGCGCGAACGACAGGTCCGGGTCGGCGTCGGGCTGGAAGAAATACTTGACGACGGCCGTGCCATTGACGGACTGCGATTCCGTGTGCTCGACGTCATTGACGACCGTCTGCGCGATGCGCTCGGAAAACAGCACAATGCGGTTGGCGATTTCCTCTGGCTGTATCCCGTTGTAGCGCCAGATCACTGCCGCGATCGGGATGCGGATGTTCGGAAAGATGTCCGTGGCCGTATTCAGGATCGCGTATACGCCCATCAGCACGATCAGCACGGCCATCATGATGAAGGTGTAGGGTCGACGCAGTGCGAGGCTAACAATCCACATCAGGTTCCCCGGTCGAATTCATTATTGGTGGCAATGTCGTGCAGGACGGCGCGCAGCCGCGCCGCCGGGCGTTTGCCGAGCACCTTCTCGAACTGCTGTTCGGCATTGCGCCACAGCGCGCGGGCATGCCGATAAACGACCTTGCCCCTGGGCGTAAGTTCAACGAACCGCTTGCGCCGGTCGTCCCTGGCACGGCGCATGACCAACAGGCGGTCACGCTGCAGCGGGCGCAGATTGTGCCCGAGGGTCGAGCGGTCCATGACCATGGCATCGGCGAGCCGGCACAAGGTCAGCGGCTCCGCATTGCTGGCGCGCCCGACCTCGGCAAGAATTGCAAATTGCGTGGATTTCAGCCCGGACGGCGCGAGCGCGGCGTCGTACAGCTGGGAAATCCGGCGGGAAGCCTTGCGCAGCGTGCCGCAATTGCAGGCGCCGGGGCGCAGCGCGTTAGGTTGATGCTCGATCATCATGGGGATATGCCCATAATTGTACAGCAATTGTTTCACGCATTGCGATCCCCGAACCCGGGGGTCCGGGAGCCAGGCGCGTCGCCGTCAGGGACCTGCAGGTGGCCGTGCATGACGGGGACGGCGTAGCCGCCGATGCGCACTGCCGTAACCCGGCCCCCATGCTTTACCGTTCGTCCGAGCAGCAGGCTGGGCCGGCCCATATCGACCCCCTGTTCGATGCGCCATTCCCGTTCGCGGTCCGGTTCCGGATCCAGGCTCGCCAGCAGCGCGATCGTCGCCGCGGCCGCACTTCCGGTTGCGGGGTCCTCGGGCGTCGCATCGAGCGGCGCGAATACACGAGCGTGCAGTTCCCCTTCCGGCGCTCCCCGTACATAGGCGAATACCGCATCCGTTCCGAGCGGCGGCAGCACCTGCTCGTGGACCAGGGCATTGGGCCGCGCCCGTCGCAATGCCTCGCGGCTGCCGATCTCGACCGCCAGAAACGGCAACCCGACGGACAGCACCTGCGCGGGGTGAGCGTGGGCGCGGACATCGGTGGGGGACAGTGACAGACAGGCGGCGGCATCCTGCACGCTGACCGATGGGCCGATGGACAGGTCCCTCGGCGCCGTCAGTTCAGCGCCGACGACCATGCCGCCGCGGCGCAGAAGGCGGATCGGCACCAGTCCGGCCGCCTCCTCGAATACGAACTGATCGGCTGGCGGTGTTCCCCGCGCCTCGAGTTCCCGGGCCAGGACCACGGCAGTGCCGATGTTCGGATGTCCCGCAAACGGGACCTCGATCCGCGCCGTGAAGATGCGCACGTGGGCGGTGTGCCCGGGTACGCGCGGCGCAAGCACGAAGCTTGTCTCGGAGTAGTTGAACTCGTTCGCCACCGCCTGCATCTGCATCGTCGTGAGCCCCTGTGGGTCCAGCACGACGGCGAGCGGATTGCCGCCGAATACCCGCTCCGTGAATACATCGACGGTGACGTAGCGCCGCTTCAAAGCGTACCGGCGACGAGGCCGATCCACATGGCGAGCAGCACGATCCAGCTCAGGAAGTAAGACCGGACGCGCCAGCGCAGCCGGTTGCCGCCAAGATGTATGCAGGAATGCACGAGCCTTGCCGCGACGTATATCCAGGCCAGGACCTGCATGGCGTAACCGTTGACGTGCAGTACCATCGCCGCCAGGCATGCAACGTAGAACAGCACCGGTGCTTCGAACAGGTTGGTGAAATGACGCGCGGGCTTGGCGGTGGATTCCGGCTCCGCCGCACCCTGGTAGAGCCTGAAATAGGTTACCGGCACGTGACCCTCGCGCACCGCCCGCACGCGGCTGCGAAACAGGATGACCAGCGCGGTGAACGTCAGCAGCACCATCGCGAACATCGGGTATAGCAAGCGTGGACCCCACCAAAGGCAGCGACTCCCAGCGAGTCGCGACGCGCTGATTGTACGCGGGCTGCCGGCGGTGCATCCGGACAATGCGGCGACGGGAAGTGTTATAAAAATATTAATATTATCAAATGTATACACATTTTTATTATAGTTAATTAGAAGTAAAAGACCGTGGCCGGGCGTGACGTCTACGGCCGCGGAAGCGTGAACTTGTTCCAGGGATCCGTGTATCGTTCCAACGCGATGAATTGCCGCCAAGAGCAGTAGGGAGTTTGGACCATGCGATACCTGCCAACCGGTCGCGCACGCGCAGCCGTCCTGACTGGCGCGCTGCTGTTGCTGCTGGGCAGCGCCGCGGTGTACGCGGCTGACAGTTATGATTCATCGACCAATCAGCTGAGCATGCCCTCGGTCGCGATCGGGCTTGCGACGTATTCGAACATGCTGGTCACGGTCGGCCGCATCGTCAGCGGCCCGACCGGCACCTCGCCCAATGGCAGCATGGACAGCTACGATGCCGGCCACAACCAGCTGACCGTCCAGACCGTCAACGTCGGATCGGCGACGTATCACAATGTGGTCGTCACCGTCGCGGGGCTCGTGTCGATCGGCGCGGTGACCGGCGCGGACAGCTACAGCAACTCCGACCTGAGCATCTCCTATGTGCAGGTGGGTGGAGCGGTTTACGACAACGTCGTCATTACCGTCGGCGGCATCCTCGGCGTTGCCGGCGGCATGCCGGCCACCGTCATCGATTCCTATGATTCCCAGGCCAACCAGCTGACCATTCCGGCCGTCATGGCGGGCGGCACCGTTTATACCAACGCGACGATTACCGTCGGGAATATCCTCTCGGCGCAGGGTGTTTTTTCCGCCATCCAGGAGAAAGTCCCGTATTCATTTGGCGGCGGCGCGGGGTTCACCGATCCGACCGATGGCACGGAACCCGAGTCCTCCCTGATCCAGGGCAGCGACGGCAACTTCTACGGCACGACCGTGGTCGGCGGCGATTACAATCTCGGGGCCGTTATCAGGTATTCCCCGGGCGGTACCGAGACGGTCGTTCATTCCTTCAGCAATGGGCCCGGCGGTCTCCCCGGCAGCACGGATGGCGCGTATCCCAAGGGCGGGCTGGTCCAGGGCACCGATGGCAATTTCTATGGAACAACGAACGAGGGGGGCGTGAACCAGGCGGGCACCGTATTCACGATCACGCCGGCCGGCAACGAGACCGTGCTGCATTCCTTCAGCGGCGGCAACGCGGTGGCTGGCAGTACCGATGGCGCGGAACCGCACGCAGGCCTGGTCCTGGCCAGCGATGGCTATTTCTACGGAACTACCAGCCTTGGCGGTACCGATGATGTGGGCACGGTCTTCAGGATCAGTGCGGCCGGCGACGAGTCGGTAATCTATTCGTTCACGGGCGGCGTGATCAGGAACAGTTCGGATGGCGTGCAGCCCAATGCGGCCCTGATTCAGGGCATCGACGGCAATTTGTACGGGACGACCTCGGAGGGCGGGGCAGGCGGTTTCGGCACGGTGTTCCGGATCACCCTGAATGGCGCCGAGAGTGTACTTTATTCCTTCTGCGGGGGTGGCCTGACCAGCGGTTGCCCCGATGGCAATGGCCCTCAGTCCGCGCTGATCGAGGGCAGGGACGGTAATTTTTACGGTACGACGCAGAGAGGCGGCGCATACACAGTCCCGGGAACGGTTTTCAGGATTACACCGGGAGGCATCGAGACCGTGCTCCACTCGTTCAGTGGAGACGGCGAAGTGGCCGGCAGTACCGATGGTGTGGAACCGCTGGCGGCGTTGATGCTGGGCAGCGATGGCAACTTCTATGGAACGACATCGGGTGGCGGTGCAAAGGACGCCGGCACGGTATTCCGGATGACTCCGGCCGGCGCCGTGACGGTTCTCTATTCCTTTACCGGATCCCTCAATGGAGTCACCGGCACCGCGGACGGTGCGCAGCCGGTCGGGGGCGTGATACAGGAAAGCAATGGCAGTTTATTGGGTACGACCGCGCAGGGCGGCGCAAACAATGTCGGAGCCGTCTTCGAACTGACGAATGTCATTCCCTGAGGCGCTGGTCGGCAGATAGCTGCTGTGTCCGGTTTAGGGACTCTCGCGAATGTCGTCAACGCTGAGCGACTAACCGATCCTTTGCTTGAATCTCGGCAAGCACCGCGTGCATCTCGGCCAGCTGTTGCTCAAGGGAGTTAATCTTCGCGGCTTGCTGTCCAAGCGAGACGATCTTTGCCGATTGTGTTGCAATGGTCGCCTGCTGCTTTTGTACTTCATTGAGTAGCATCGACGCGAGTTCATCGTAGCGCACGCCGTCGATGCGTCCATTATGGTCTCTGACCACGAGCTCCGGATACACCTGCGCTACCTCCTCGGCGATCAGCCCATAGTGCAGCGTGCGCTGCGTATCGGTCTTGTAGTGAAACGTCACCGGGCGAAGCTGCCGGAGCTTCGCCGTGTCCGCTCCCATTGGCGCAATATCCGTCTTGTAGCGCTCCGAGGAGGCCACCGCGAAGAGCTGACCCTCGGGCGTGACGCTCACCGACAGGCCGGTGAGCCCCGTCGCGTTGTAGATGCCCGCGATATACGTGGCGGTCTGCACGGTCTGGTTGCTGACGCTATAGACGCCCGGATTGCCGATGCGGATCGTGTTCGCATCGGTTGACACTCCCACGGTACCGATTTCGATATTGTAGCTGCCGGTCGCATTAAAGCCGGCCTGGTAGCCCAAACCGATATTGTATGAACCGGTCGAATTATTAAAAAGCGCGTCCATCCCGGAGGCGGTGTTGTACCCGCCGGTCTTGTTGGCGGCGAGCGCGTCAATTCCGGTGGCGGTGTTTGCACTGCCGGTGGTGTTCGCATAGAGCGCCAGATTCCCGGCGGCGGTGTTGTCGTTGCCCACGTTGAACGAAAGCGCTTCATAGCCGACGGCCGTGTTGTTGCTCCCGCCGGTACTGTTCTGCATCGCGTTGGCCCCCACCGCCGTGTTCTGCGACCCGGCCGCCAGCACCGCCATGCTCATGTCGCCGATCGCGGTGTTGGAGGTGGAATTGGCGGTGCCCGATTGCAGCGCGCCTGAGCCGCTCGCGGTATTGCCGGTTCCCTTGATCGTCAGGGCCATTCCCGTCGACGAGGTCCCAGTCGCGGTGTTGCCACTGGCATCGGAGTAAACCTCGGTGTAAGAGACCCCGCCGGAGCCCGATTGGCCCGAGCCCGAGGGCCCATACCCCAGCTGACCCGTGTTCGAATCGATGTACACGGGCACCGCCTTGGCATCTCCTGCCAGCGAGGTCGTCGCGATGCCCGAAATATAGGTGTGCAGATGATAGGTCGGAATGCCAATGCGGATGGTGTTGCTCTCATCCGCTGATCCCCAGCTGCCGATATCGATATTCAAACTGCCCGCAACGATATTTTGACCGGCATAGGGTCCCACACCGATGTTGCCCAGGCCCGACTGGCTGTTGGACAAAGCGCCATACCCGGCGGCAGTGTTGTAGTTGCCGCTTGTGTTCGCATAGAGCGCTTGAACCCCATTGGCGGCATTGTCGCTGCCGTTCACGTTGGAGTAGAGCGATGCAGCACCGGTGGCTGTGTTGTCGTTGCCGGAGCCGGGGCTGTTTATGCCAGCCCCACCGAGCGCCAGATACCCGGTGGCGGTATTGTAGGCGCCGTGCATGTTGCTATAGAGCGCCCGATATCCGGAGGCGGTGTTGGAGACGGCGGTGCCGGCAGCGTCGGAATCATTGAAATAAAGCGCCTGATACCCAACGGCGGTGTTTTGTCCGGCGGTCTTATTGAAAAGAAGCGCCTGAGAACCGTTGGCGGTGTTGGCGGAACTGGTCGTGACGCCCAGCGCCTGAAACCCGGTGGCAGTATTGTCGGCGCCGCTCACGTTACTGGAGAGCGCGTTATACCCGATGCCGGTGTTGTCGTTGGCAGTGCCGACACTGTTGGCGTCATTGCTAGAAAGCGCTTGATATCCAACCGCAGTGTTTTGACTGCCAGCCTTGTTGCTTGACAGCGTGTTGTACCCAAGAGCAGTGTTGTATACACCCGTTACGTTGCCCGCAAGCGCATAAGCTCCCACGGCGGTCAGGTCGTCGGTTCCAAAAGATTTATTCAGCGCGGCAAATCCAATGGCGGTGTTGAAGCTGCCGGTATGGTCGGTTGAAAGCGCCGCAGTCCCCATAGCAGTGTTATAAGCACCGGCGGTGTTCTGGAAAAGTGCCTGATATCCGGCGGCAGTATTGTAGCCGCCGGTCGTGTTTGCATTCAGGGCGTCAAAGCCAAACGCAGAGTTATCCCCTGGATTTTGCGGGAATGACAAAGTACCACTCCCGCAGGCCGTGTTATTGAAGCCATCGCTTTTCAGGCAAATGTCGCCGTAGGCCAATTGCGATATCGTCGATAGCACAGCGATCACAATCAAAGTTCTGATATTGAGTTGAGTCATGGCGTTAATCCCTTTTTGTTTATCGCGCCTATCAACACCAAAATGATTTCGCGGCGTATCCCCGCACGGTTGCACCGGTATCTGGGGTAATCCGTTAGCGACAGAGATTACCCATCCTGGATCGCCACGCAAGGCGGACGTGAACCCGGTCGTCGATTTGTTAGTCATTGTCCAAGGCTGTTACCGATGGCGCCGAACCGCATGCAGGCCTAATATTGGGCGGCGCAAACAAGATGGGAGCCATGTTTGAGCTGATAAACGTCATTCCCATTCGGTAGGGCGCGCGTACCCGGCGGCAAATTGCATTATTGCACCGGCATGCCGCGCCGGATCATGCGGTTCGGATTTGTTGACTGCACACTCGTTTCGTATTTGCATTCGCGGTAACATCCCGCGCAGTCGGGACCGTACGCCCGCAAGAGAAACCATGCGCCGAATTCATTTCTCACTATTTATGGTCGCCGCGCTCGCGCTGCCGGTTGCCGTGTCTGCCGCGGATGGCGCGCCGCCGGCCGCGAGCACAACCTTGAAGCAGGATGCCAAGTCCGCCGGCATGACCATCAAGAAAGAGACGAAGAAAGTTGGTGTCGCGGTCAAGCATACGGCGGTCAAGATCGGACATGCGGCGAAGGAGTTCGGCGCGAAGGTTGCCACCGAGGTGAAACAGGGCGCACACGACGTCAACGCAAAGCCTAAGGACTGATGCCGCATCATGGCCGTGCCCGAACCGGTCTACATCCTCACCCGCGGTGTCGCAGGACCTGCTTCCATGCCCACAACGACGCCAACCCAAAGGCTATCGATGCGATGCCGAAGGCGATCCGCGCGGGGGTTACCGATCCGCCCGCTGTCACGGTTGCGCCGGCAATGCTGATGCCACCGCTGAAGCCCGCGGCCTCTCCGTAGATCGCCACCCAACCGAAGAGGACGGCCATTGAAGTGATCGCAGCAGCACCCAATGCGTAGGAAAAGCGACTGCCCATCGCCACCCACTGACCAGCCTGCATGCCGGAGGCAACCAGAAGAACACCCATGCCGATGAATATGACACGCGACTCGGTGTGCGAGCCCGAATCTGACGGAGCGGCACCGACACCAACGGCCAGGAGGGCTATTCCGCCGCCAGCAAGAAGCAGACCGAGCGCCCAGCGGACGCCGGTCCGTCCAGTGTCATTCGCGGCGTAAGCGGCATCCATTTCGCCCGGCTCGCCCCCGCTTGTTCGCCGCCGCCGCATCCAGCGCGCCATGATTATCGCGGGGATAAAGGAAAGGGCGGCACCGACCACACCGAACACCAGTGGGAAGGTCCAGAGCGAGGCGAAAGCATCAATGCGCGCGGATTCAGGATGATCCCGGCCGTAAAGGACGCGCACATGTTCTCCATATTTAAAAGCAGATTCCCGACCATAGACATCCGAGCTGACAACATGGGTACTGCCGTCGCTTGCCGTAAACTGAAACACTGGTGCGTATGAAATCCGGGACGATCCCGATTGCTGTTTGGCGATCACTGTTCCTTCCGCCCGCAGCCCGGAGTAAACCAGCGCAGCGCGCTGCAGGGTCGAACCGAGAGCGATGCACAGGCACAGCGGCCCTGTGATGCAGAAGCTCCCGAGGAACACGTAAGCTATGAGGCGTGCGACCAGGTCTTTCATCAGGGGGCTGTCGCTAGGCGAACGGCGCAGTCAT
Source organism: uncultured Gammaproteobacteria bacterium (assembly GCA_963706815.1). Lineage (GTDB taxonomy): Bacteria > Pseudomonadota > Gammaproteobacteria > Steroidobacterales > Steroidobacteraceae > Bog-1198. The sequence goes on along the minus strand of CAVPNS010000001.1, from coordinate 500,152 downwards.
TGTACGAGCCTGAGGTTGAACAGGAAGATTCGGACCCGTTGAAGAGTCTATCCAATCGTACGGTCCTGGCTATCGCCGTTTTGTTCCATCATCTGTGCATTCTTCCTTGATTTGCCTGGAAAATAATACAAGCAAAGGCACTGTTCAGTTCAAGAGATTTTCGACCAAACAGGTCCGCGAACGATCCTGGCCGGTGGCTCTCAACCTCCTGCGCTGAATGAGCGCTTCCGGGGCCAGTCCGGGGCCGCTTCCGGCCAATGGATTTCCCAATAGGGTTACGAATCGGCGTCGCGCAAGGGACGTTTTCGCGACATGCGCCTAGCTTGGCGATAAGGACTAGTATTCGGCTGCCGTAGGCAAGGTCGTAGGGCCAGGCCGCAATTCACCGAATAAATTCAGGAGGTAACTCACATGGCACGACACAACATCCGAAATTTCATCGCGCTTGCCGGAGTATCGGCACTGGCCAATACGTCATTTGGGCAGACTGGCGCCAATATTTGCGTAACCAGCAGTGCCACCGGCAATACGGGCTGCGGAACGGCGGTGCTGGCGGCTGACACGACAGGAATTTTCAACACGGCTGTCGGGTACGATGCTCTCCCAAACAATTCGTCCGGCCAGGAAAATACCGCCGTCGGTGCATCTGCGCTCTTCAGCAACCTGAATGGAAGCGGCAACAGCGCCTTCGGAAAGAGCGCGCTTGACGCCAATACGAGCGGCAGCTACAACACCGCGGCGGGTGTCTACACGCTCTATCACAATGCGACGGGTAGCAATAACACGGCCGTCGGGTATGACGCGCTCAGTTTAAACTCGACCGGCTACAACAATACCTCTGCCGGCTTCAAGACGCTCTTATTGAATACGTCGGGCTTTAAAAACACCGCCAGCGGTACCGCCGCCCTCGAATCCAACACGATTGGCTACGAGAATGCCGCTTTCGGGGATTACGCGCTCACCTCTAACACGACCGGCATCAACAATACCGCCTCGGGGGACGCCGCGCTCTTTTCCAACACGATCGGCAAGTATAATACTGCCAGCGGGAGTAGCGCGCTTTCCGGGAACACGAGCGGCAGCTATAACACGGCGGCCGGGGCCTACGCGCTCTACAACAATACATCCGGCAGTAATATGACCGCGGTCGGGTATCAGGCGCTGAAATCCAATACGACGGGCACGTACAACAGTGCGCTCGGCGATCAGGCGCTGTACGGCAATACGAGCGGCAGTTTCAACACCGCCGCTGGCACTGAAGCGCTGCAAATCAACACAAGCGGCACCGGCAATGATGCAATCGGGTACCAGGCGCTCTACAGCAACACGACCGGTGTCTACAATACAGCCCTTGGATACCAGGCGCTGAGCAAGAGCCAGGCGGGGCTCGGCAACATCGGTGTGGGACCCCTTGCCGGCCAGAATATCACTACGGGCGGACTCAACATCGACATCGGCAGCTGGGGAACCGTTGACGAGAGCAACACCATCCGAATCGGCATTCCGGGCTATCACAACCACACCTACATCGCCGGCATTGGCAATTCCGCGATCCCTGGTGGAACGCCGGTGGTCGTGAATCTTGCGACCGGACAACTTGGGTTCGCCGGCTCTTCGGAGCGCTACAAGGCCGACATCACGCCGATTGCCAGCGGCACAGAAAGGCTGTCGCAGCTCCGGCCCGTCCGCTTTCACCTGAAGACCGACCCCAACGGCTCGATTCAGTACGGACTTGTAGCTGAGGAAGTCGACAAGGTCTACCCGGAACTCGTGATCCGCGACAACAACGGAAAAATTCAGGGCGTGCGCTACGACGAGCTGGCACCGATGCTCCTCAACGAGATGCAGAGGGATCATCAGCACGCGCTGACGCAGGATGCGACAATTGCGGCGCAGGCGACGAAGATAGCGCTACTTGAGCAGCAACTGGCTGGAATTCAGGCGTCACTCGTGAACCTGCAGCCGAAGGATGAATTCGTCTCCCGCCGGTGAGTCGGGTTGGCGCGCAAGGCATATCGCTTCATTGGGCTGTTGCCCACAAGAGGCAGGGCATGTCATACCCATGGTCTCCTTGGATGTGTCTGCGTTCGCTCTGTCGAGATAAAGTGGCTCCGCTTGGCGTTTGCACACACCGATCAATCTCGTCGTTAGACCGAAACAAGGGGTACGTCCAATGCCTGTAGTTCACAAACGTTGGCTTGCGGGTCTGCTCAGCCTGGCGTGGTTGCCCGCCCTCTCGGCGTCATCACCTCAGCACTTTGCGCTCCCCGGTCATGGCGAGTTGCTTCTAAACATTCCTGATAATTGGCAGAGTACCCTGCAGCAGCCGCCAGGCGGCTTGCCACCGACGATCGACCTGAGTCCGCGAACCGGCGCTCCGTTCCACGCACTTCTGACCGCGATATGGCCGGTTACGCGGGATCAGGGCGCTTTCGACGATCCGAAGATTGAATCGATGGTGGCCTCCGCCGCAAAAGCTGCCGAGCCTCAGTCGGTCGAGAGATCGCTCATGCTCCACGGGCTCGTTGGGCCCAATTCCCGCGGATATTATTTCTTCGCCACTGACCGGGCGCCTGCGCCGGGCGAGTGGAAATATCTGACGCAAGGGGCAGTGCAGGTAGGCGCTATAGCGCTGACATTCACTATCCTCACCAACGACGGGCAGGAGGCAGACGCGAAGGCTGCTCTCGAATTGATTAGGTTAGCCGCTCTGAAAGCCGGCGATTCGAGCTAATTATCCGTTTAGGCGTGGGAGTAATGAGGATATCAGTCGCCCGGAATAACGCGCTTCCGAAGCCTATGGCCTGTATGAGCAGTTCCGGCCCGTGGTTCCCGCCGGTGAATCCGGCTGGGGCGCGGCAGGGAGCCTCAGTTTGGCAAGGATCCGGAAATTGGCGAAACGGGCTTGAGCCGGCAGCCGAGGAGGCGGTCGGGTAGGCGCGTGAGATTGGAGTTCGAAAATTGCGCAGTGTCGAATCCGCTCTCCGGAAGCCAATCAGGCGCTTGGCTATCGGCCCCTTAGCCCGGCCCGGCAGATGCGGTCCAAGAGTTCCGGAAACCCGATCCCTGCCGCTTTAGCGGCCTGCGGCAACAGACTCGTTGCCGTCATTCCGGGCAAGGAGTTCGCTTCCAGACACCAGTAGTGCCCGTTGTTATCCCGGCGAAAATCGACGCGGCTATACGCGCCGAGCTTCAGAACGGTGTGTGCGCGAAGCGCCAACTGCTGGAGATGTTCCGTCTCCTTGCGATCGATGTTTGCAGGAAAGATCTCCCGCGCTCCGCCGACTTGGTATTTCGATTCGTAATCGAAGACCTCGCCGGGAACGATGATTTCTCCAACAGGCAAGGCTTGTCCCTCCAGAATGCCTACGGTGAATTCCCGCCCCGCAATGAAAGTCTCCACCATGACTTCTGTGTCGTATTCACCGGCGCGGTCAATGGCAGCCTGAAGACGTGAGGATTCGCGCACGACGGTCAGCCCGACCGTGGAACCCTGCTTGTTTGGCTTGACGATCACTGGCCAGCCAAGCTCGCGCTCTACAGCATCCACGGTCGCGGGAGCCATCAACCAATTCGGTGTTGGCACGTCCATCGAGCGAAACAGTCTCTTGCTAAGATCCTTGTCCATCGCAGCAGCGCTGGCGATGTGGTTGCTACCGGTATAGGCGAGCCCCGCCAAATCGAGCATGGCCTGAATTCTGCCGTCCTCCCCGGCACCGCCATGCAGCGCCAAAAAGACGAGATCCACCTGCCGCATATTGAACGCGGACGCAGAGAGTGCGACGGCCCGCCCGCGGACGCTGGCAATTTGTGCACCGGACGGCGGTTCTGGAGCGACACCTGAGGCAAGAAGCCGGCGTTCAGCCGTCGAATCCAGCAGGCCAAATGCAGTGTCGACCGCGGACACTTCGTGCCCGAGCCGTCGCAGGGCCGGGATGATTTGTGCGGCACTCGCAATCGAGACCTCACGCTCCTCGCTGGTTCCTCCAAACAGTACCGCAATCTTCACACCAGAAAACCTCTCATCCGATGGCCACGACAATCATGGCAGCCAGGTTCATGCAGTGACTTGGGTCCCTGCCGGTTTCGCCAATGGTGCCGATGAATCGCTCCTGTGGTTGCCCCGGTCCGGTTCGTCGCGCCCGCGTTGCCGACGGCCTTATTTTGTTCCCCGCGTATCAGTATGGCTACTTACCCTGTATACCAGGTACGCAGAACTTGCGAAATCGCAGCCGTGATTGGCCAACCAAGGGGTAAGGATAAGCGTTCTATAACGATGAAGGTGTCAGGAGTGTCGGCACTGTTTTTAAGTGCAGGCGTGGCGCAGGCGCAAACGGCGACCTGTGCGAACTTGGCGGGCGGTACCGGATGCAACCCTGTCGTGAGCGGCGTCACCAGCGGCAGCTATGATACCGCGATGGGTACTGGTGCGCTGAACCCGACGTCGACCGGAATTAACAACACCGCCACCGGGGCCGGTGCGCTCGCATACAATCTGACCGGCGCCTATAACACCGCTTCCGGGGCACGCGCTCCTGAGCAACAAGACCGGCAACGGCAATACCGCATCGGGATACAACGCGCTGGCATCGAGCACTGCGGGTACGAACAATACGGCGGTTGGTGCAGATGCTCTATTCGGAAACACGGCTGGCAGTTACGCCACGGCCGTCGGATTTCAGGCCCTGAAAAACAGCCAGTCCGGGCTGGCCAACATCGGTTTTGGACCCCTTGCCGGTCAAAATATAGTTCAAGGTCAGCTCAACATCGAGATCTGCAGCTGGGGCACCGTTGACGGGAGCAACACCATACGGACTTGGCGTGCTCACCTCCTCGGAGCGCTACAAGAGCGACATCACGTCGCTCGGAAGCTCCATCGACAAACTCGCGAGGCTTCGTCCAGTAAGTTTCCACCTGAAGACAGAGCCGGGCGGCGCGATCCAGTATGGCCTGATCGCAGAGGAAGTCGACGCGGTGTACCCGGAACTTGTGATCCGCGATAACGACGGGAAGATCCAGGGCGTGCGCTACGATGAGCTGGCTCCTATGCTGCTCAAAGAAGTGCAGAAGCAGCAGATAAACGCGACGGAACAGGAGCACGCAGTACGCCAGGATGCAATCCTTGCGGCTCAGGACGAGCAGGGCGGCCAACTCAAGGCGCAGCTGACCGAGATGCACGCAGCACCGGCTACGCTGCAGTCCAAGGGTCAATTGGTCGCACAGTGTTAGTCCACGGGCGTGAGGCCCCGGCTCCAGGCCGGGGGCGTCACTGTCCTCGCCGATAGCAGGCCTTTACCTCCGGCCGATCCGGGTCATTGGACGCCCGTGCGGCTAGGCCCAGAGCCGGAACGCCCATCGAAACGGCGATGGACAGTCGCGGCCGATAGTGGTGCGTTGTATGCTATCTCCCGTAGTGGAACCCACACCGAGGATTCTCATGAACAGACCGCGCCTGATCTATTTTGATTTCGCCGGAAGCCGCGGGGAGGAGTGCCGAATGGCACTGCATCTGGCCAGCGTCGATTTTGAAGACGTGCGCGTCCAGTCCAAGGATTGGCCGGCGATGAAGGGCAGTACGCCCTTTGGCGCCTTACCGGTACTGGAGATGCCGGGCAAGGCGCCGCTCGCACAATCCAACGCCATCCTCGTGTTCATAGGGCGTCAGCATAAACTTCATCCGGCGGATTACTTCGAGGCCGCTCGGCAAGAAGCGATCATGTGCGCGGTTGAGGATCTTCGGCATACGATCTCGCCCACCTTGCGTATTTCCGATCCCGAGCAGAAGCGAACAGCCCGCGAGGCTTTGGCTGGCAACGAGATCAAGGCCTGGGGCAGCCAGATCGAGCGCCAGCTCCGTGACGGTCCGTTCGTCGGCGGCACGACGCTGCAGGTCGCCGACCTCAAGCTTTACATGATGACGCGATGGCTGACGTCAGGCGCTCTGGATCACATGCCGGCTTCCGTGCTTGATCATTGCCCGAACCTGCATCGCCTGCACAACGCTGTCGCCGAGCACTCAGGAGTCAAGGGCTGGCTGGCGAAGCAGAAAAGCTGACCGGACGGTTGCGCCGCGCTCGATCGCAGTGCCGGTATGCCTACTGGATGGCGGTCATTCACCGTCTTCGGCAGCGCAATGTTCCGGGATCCGGAATTAGATGCTTCGGCAGCCATAAAACCGCTCCAGGAATGTGCGTATGGCTTTGGCTCGAACTTGTCAGGGAGGATCGCCCCTGCAATACCCACCGGTCTTTCGGCGACGTCTGCGACCACTTCTCGCGCTTGCCCTGCTTCTCGTTGGTGCGACACGAGCTTCTGCCGCCGACAGCTATAACCCTGCAACCAGACAATTAGCGATTCCGTCGGTCAGCGTCGGCAGCGTCATCCACGCCAACGTCGTGCTCGCGATCGCAGACATCGTCAGCCACTTCGCAGTGAGCGGCGCGCCTTCGAACAGAAGAGATCTCATGTCACCCTGGCTGACACTATTATCTGCCGCTCGAGAAGATCGGACTGCGAGTGCTGCCCACTGAAGTCGCGTTGCTGCCCGAACACGCCCATCCGCAAGATCGCCCGCAGTATTTACGAACCGGCACGGGACGTGGCCAGGGCTGTCGCCGGCACGGCGCTTTATCAGCGCTCGCGGCGAGACAGAAAGAGGTCGAGATGCTCTTCGCGCATCTGAAGCGGATCATGAAAATGGATCGATTGCGGCTGCGCGGTCCTACCGGCGCACACGATGAGTTCCAGCTTGCGGCCATTGCGCAGAACCTCAGGCGAATGGCAAAACGACTATGTCCACAGGTACCAATGCCGATGTTCGCAGGCACGTAGACGCTTAAAATGCGCGGTGTCGGTCGAAAAGGCGGCAATCAGAGCGCCAAAAGCCGACCAGGGAACGAGGCTGAACTCCTCACTTCGCCGAACCCATGGAAAAATCGGCGTTTTTGGGGCCGGCTTTTTCAACAGAATAGGCCAAACAGAGACATTCGACCTGGCAAGATCACGGCAATAAAGCGGCCGTTCGTCTCATCGGGTAGGCTAATGGGCAGGAAACAAGAGCCCGGACATGGCCGACTGCACCGAATTGGAAAACCTTAAACGCCCGCCCATGACGAGGGCTTTGTGACCGACTCAAGCAGGGCGTTGTTCCTAAGCTACGCCTCGCAGGATGCGGAGGCGGCGGGCCGTATCTGCGAAGCACTCCGGGCGGCAGGCATTGAGGTCTGGTTTGACCAAAGCGAGCTTCGCGGCGGCGACACCTGGGATGCATTGATCCGCCGGCAGATCAAAGGGTGTTACCTGTTTGTGCCGATCATCTCAGGAAACACCCAGTCGCGCGAGGAAGGCTACTTCCGGCGCGAATGGAAACTCGCGGTCGATCGCACGAACGACATGGCCGGCGATCGAACCTTCCTGCTCCCGATCGTCATCGATGACACACCTGATTGGGATGCCCGGGTGCCGGAAAAGTTTAGAGAAGTGCAGTGGACGCGCGTGCCGGCTGGCGCGAATACCGATTCCTTCGTCGATCATGTGCGCCATCTGCTGTCGCCAGACGCCGCGACGCCCTCGGGGACAAATGTGGGGTCTTCGTCGCTGCCCAAATCATCGACGGGCGTTGCATTTACCCGACCGGTTCCCCGGGTCTCCCGCTCGTTCGCGCTTTGGATCATGGGAGCCGCCGTGATTCCTGCCATCGGGTACCTCATGGCCGACCGGTTCTGGACGTCGCGGCCCGGCGCGGTCGAGCGGCCGGCTAATGCAGCGGCTCCGACCGAAACAGCCTTCAACCCGCCAGCACACTCGATCGCTGTGCTTCCATTTGTGAACATGAGCGGTGATCCAAAGCAGGATTATTTCTCAGACGGAATAAGCGAGGAGTTACTCGATTCCCTGTCACGTTTGAACGATATGAAAGTCGCCGCCCGAACATCTTCTTTTTCGTTCAAGGGACAGAGCACCGACGTGTCAAGCATCGCGCATAAGCTTAATGTCGGGTCAATCCTGGAAGGCAGCGTACGGCGCAGCGCCGACACAATAAGGATCAATGTTCAGCTGATTAATGCCGTGACAGGGTTCCAGATTTGGTCCAGGAGCTATGACCGAAAGCTCAGCGATATCCTCAGGGTCCAGACGGAGGTCGCCACCGCCGTCGCGCAGGGGCTCAAGATCGAGTTATCCGGGGGCGATTCTGCGCATATTGGGCTCGGGAGCACCACCAACGCAGAAGCCAACGATGCCTATCTTCGCGGAGTGGAATTGTTCTCAAAGGCTAACATTGAACAGTCAGAAGCCGACGCTCGTGCAGCACTGGCCGAGTTCGACACTGCAGTATCGCTGGATCCAGGATTCGCATTGGCGCATGCAAAACGGGCCGATAGCCTTCTTCAGGTTTCTTTCTGGGAGCATGATCCAGTCTCGCGGAGAGCCAGGCGCATGGAGGCAGTAAAAGCGGCGGAACAAGCTGTCTCCATCGCACCAGAACTCAGCGACGCGCATTTGGCGCTGGCACAGGCCCGATTAAAGGCATTCCTGGATATTGCGGGCGCAAGCACTGAGTATTATCGCGCGCTTGCACTTGCGCCGGGTAGTGAGTTGGTGCAAGGGCGTTTCGCGAGTTTCGCGGACACGCTGGGACATTTCGATGTCGCCGTGAATGCGGCGCGAAAATCCGCCAGCCTTGATCCTCAAAACATTTCCGCGCTCATCAGGCTCGCTGAGGTGTTGTCGGACGCCCGGCGATTCGACGAGGCAGCAATCGCCTTAAGAGATGCGAGTGTTCTGGATCCCGGCTCTCAGTGGATTGCGGGGGCCAAGGCAAATCTCTTGCTTGCTTCCGGGCACAGCGACGATGCCGTCAAATTCTGCGAATCGCGCGACACACCACTGAAACAATGGCAGAGAAGCGACTGTCTGGCACTCGCATATCATGCATCTGGGAGGCAATCCGAAGCCAAACGAGAGCTGGAAAAATTCAGATTGATCGACAGGGAATCAAGCACGATGTTCTATGCGGCAATCCATGCATTTTGGGGAGACAAGGCGGCGGCGCTGTATTGGCTAAGAAGGGCGGAACAACAGCGCGAACCGGATTTGTTCGATATAAAAACAGATTGGGAGTTCGATCCAATTCGGAAAGAGCCGGAATTTATGGAATTCGAGGGCAAACTAAAGATTCCAGAGTAGATTCGTAGGTGCGCGGGCGCGCTTGGCGAGGTATCGAAGGTCATGTCTGGGGTCGAAATGCCGGTAATTTCACCTCAACGATGTAGCCGCAAAGTTCGAGGGAAAGAAGTCATTTTCGCAGCGCTCGGTCGGCTTAAACGAAACCGGACGGTGGCCACCGTCGGCTCGCGCTTAACCGAACAAAGTCCCTGTACAGCACATGGCGCAGCAGGCGATAGAGCCCTCGGTTCCCGACGTGACTCCGGCGGCTCGATTTGACGAAATGCAACCGGAACTGTGAGCGACGTCGATCAAAACTCCGGCCGTCGCAGGTACTTTGGGCCCATGCGCCGATACGAGACAATTCATCGAGGTACAAGGTCCGCAACCGATCTCCCGGGCCGGGTTCTCGTGGGCATACTCGCTCTGACAGCCGCCGCAGGTTTGTTGCGGGCGAGTGAGATTTATAAGTCCATCGACGCCAACGGACACGTGGTGTACTCGGATCATCTCGATTCCTCGATGTCGCAATCCACCGCAGTACAGCTCGAGTATTCGGGCTTCCCGCCTCGCGAACTGCACTTCTGCTGGAACAGCTGCTTCACCCTGATTCTCGACAACGGTGTCTATCGTCGCACCGATGGCACCGAGGAGAGCTGGACCGTGGAGACTTTCTCCGCCAAAGCCGTCGTGTTGCACCGGCATGACGCTCCTGCCAATTGGAACGGATACAGCCAAGATGTGGTCTATGCGGGACAGGTATCCAACGACCGACTGATTGGCAGCACGGTCAATGGAAAGCCGGTAAGCGGCATTGACGCCTCCTGGGGCACCGCGCTCAATACCCTGCCGGGCAGCAATGCTGAACGCGACGCAAAAAACATAGCAAGTCCCAGCGCATCGCCCAGTGATGCCGTGAGTAGCGCTGAGACGCCGCCGCCCGTGCCAGCGGAGGATCAACCCACGCTGCCTGAAGACGGCTACCTCTGGACGCCGGGGTATTGGTACTGGCGGGAACCTAAATACTTCTGGATTCCAGGGGCCTGGGTGCGCCCACCCCAGTTCGGTGTTTTGTGGACTCCCGCCTATTGGAGCCGCGCGGGCAGCGTCTTCGTCTTTCATCCCGGACACTGGGGTTCAACTGTCGGCTTCTACGGTGGGATCAATTATGGATACGGCTATTTGGGGAACGGCTATGCCGGGGGTCATTGGATCGGCAATTCGTTCGCCTATAACAATGCGGTGAACCACTTGAGTCCGGCCGTCGCCCATCATACGTACGCCGAGTCCATACCCAATCAAGGTTCGCGAGGTGGTCTTGATTACACCGGCAGGCCGCTCGGCACCACCCCCCAAGCGGTGTCACCACGCCCGTCACCGCCGCGATCGGTCAACAAACCCGCGACGACGACGACCGTCCAGCGAACCAGCGAACCAGCGCCATACCCTGTTGAATCTAACCGACCGCCGGCCGTCCTCAAGACGCCGGCGGCGGTCGCTCCACCGAACCTGAATCGCGTCACGGTGACCAAAGGGGCGCCTGCCAAGCCCTGATCCGGCGCTGGTGCGAGTACATAATTGATGCGTATGCCGGCGAAGTTGACCGGCCATTCCGACCCGTCAGGTTCCAACGGAATCAGCGGTCAACAGGGTCCTCCGGAAGAATTCTCACATTGATACACCTGAATGCTCCCCGGATATCCAGCGAAGGAGGTTTCAAAACTTTGCTCATATCCTTCTACGTCGCCGGGAGACATCGTGGCGACCGGGGGCGGGCCATTGATGAGAAGTCCGACAACGGCCCCAAGATTGTAGAAGCCCTGCACACTTTGGTACGTCTGTTGGTAGGGGATGAGCGCAGTGGCCGTGGGTATCGCCGGGTTGAATATGGGCGGCGCGCCATAGGTGGCGAGGTCTGTCGACGTGATGTAATTGCCATATAAATTAACGTTGCCACCACTGATTTGCCAATCGCAGGTGCTTCGGCCAACCAGGGCCATGGTGTAGAAGACGTACACGCTTACCGACCCGTCAGAGTTATTCTGGGTGACAAACTGGAGATTCGCCGGGTAATTAAGGACGAGAGTGGTGCCAGGGTAGATGCATGGAACGCCGCCGCTTCCCGAATAGTTGCCGCTGGGCGGATTGGTATAGGACGCGGTGGTTAGCGCGGCGCCAAAACCTGCAGAAGGCGCAACAGGGGGCGAGCTCGCCAGATTGCCCCGCAGGGTGGAATAGGTGACCCCTGCGGTGTTGTAGTTTACGGCCAGGTTGAGCGCGGACACCATATCGTTGACAACATTACCTAGCGTTGGGGTGAAGACCGTAGTGGTCGGGTCCGTGGTGCCGAGCGCAGGCAACTCGGGGAGTGCCTGCGCCAGGTTGCTGAGCGCATTTTTCACCCCGGTTGTCGTGATGGTGCTGAGCGAAGATCGGCTTGTTTTTAACCCGGAAAACCATGAACCCGACGTTGCAATACCGGTGAGATTGTCCACTAGCAGATCGGTGAGCGGCGTGATGTTCACTGTGCCCGCCGCGGTGGCAATGGAGTCGTAGGGCGTGCTGTTGGCCGTGCCACTGATCGTACCGCCGGATACCTCCACTGCACAGGGTAAGGTTTGTCCGGAAAGCGTCACTTGCCAGGCACCTGTACTACTCGTCTTGGTTGGAGCAATAGCGGCACCGGCGGCGCAAATGACGCTTATAGTACCGCCGATAACTGGCGCACCTGCTGCTGCGAGGCCGCTCAGGCTGCCCGTGTTACCCCCGCAGGAGTTATAGCTAAGTACTTTTGAGGCCGTTATGACCACATTTGTATAGACGTGATTGTTCCCCAGGTCCAAAACCGCCGGAATGGCCAATTGACCGTTTGCTGAATTGAAAACGTCCAGCGAAGCCTTCGGCATGCCGCTCGCGATGCTGACGATGGCTGCAGGCATGACAGTATTCGTGCAGACGAATCTCGTAGCCATCGTCGGATTCTCATACTCCGCAATCGGCATACTCAGGATGTTGGTCGCAGGATTCCAGGTATCCGCGCCGCTCGTGCTGCCAATAGACACCGAAACCGTGCTGGGGATCGAAACGACCAGGTTGGTGTACGTGGCATTTCCAACCTTGACCGCAGGAATGGACAACTGCGCCGTACCAGGATCGTAACTGTCCTCGCTGCCGTTCGGCGTGCCGCCTACCGTATAGGCCAAAACATCATTGAGGGTGATGGGGCTGACCATTACATTCGAATAAGTTGCGCTGCCGATGGTCAGCGTCGGGATGGTCAGCTGTTGGCTGGAAAGATCATAGGTATCTGCCCCGCTGGCGACGGCGGTGCAGCCCAGCCACACAAGCGCCGTCATTAATGAGCGTGCTTGCAGGCCTACGAATGACATTTCTTTCATGGATTACCCTTCTCCCGGCTTATTGTCACAATCCCGCCGATTTACCAGCCTCTCAGTATATCGCGGACCCATCGCATCTTTCGCGCTCAGCAACGCCAGGTTGTGTTCCTCCATGAATGGAGGCGTAATTGACCCTAATTTTGTACCAGGAATAAAGTAAAAAAAGCAGATCAGCTTGCATGTTCAGGAGAATTGAAGCAATGGCCGCCCCGTAGCGGCGGTATGATCCGCCAAGCAAGTGGTTTCAACCGAAGTGCCCATCGGCGCACGAAACTGACAGAATAGCCAGGATCATGTTTGCTGACGATTGGTACAAAGCTCCCGTAAAAGCCCGTCATAATTTTTATCAACGTCATCTATCCTGAGGAGTAGCAAAAGATGAAGATTTCGCGAATGAATGGCCTGATAGCGCTTTCCGGGTTCTCGGCAACCGCACTCTATGCCGCGCAGCCGCCCGACAGCGTGGTGAGCGATCAGTTCCAGAATACCGCTATGGGAAGTTCGGCGCTCTCCCTGGTGACAACACCGTCCAAAACCTGCAGCAATTACACCATTAATCCGTCAAGCTATTTCCTGAGTGGCTGCTACAACACTGCCGCGGGGTTCGGTTCGCTGCTTTCCGATACGACGGGTTACGACAATACGGCGGTAGGCGCGAATGCGCTGCGGTTGAACGAGACTGGCGCATACAACACTGCCGTTGGTTCCATCGCTTTGTACAACAACACGAAGGGGACTAGTAATTCCGCTTTCGGGGACGGTGCACTCTTCAAGAACACGACGGCAAACTTCAATACGGCTACGGGGACTTACGCACTATTTTCGAGCAATGGTACCGGTAATACGGCTGACGGCCATGGGTCACTTGCGTTCAACACGACCGGCACCGGCAACAGCGCAGTCGGCAATTTGTCTCTGTGGAAGAACGTCGTGGGCAATAACAATACGGCAGCAGGGGCCTATGCGCTGAAATCCAATACCGGGAGTAACAACGCCGCAGTCGGATATCAGGCGCTCCTCGCGAACACGACCGGAGTCTACGGAACAGCTATCGGATACCAGGCTCTATTAAACAGCCAGTCTGGGCTCGGAAACATCGGTGTAGGGCCTTTGGCTGGAAACAACATAATTCAAGGCCAGCTCAATATCGACATTGGCAGCTGGGGATCAGCCGATGAGAGCAACACGATCCGGATCGGCATCGCGCCTTATCACCAAAAAGCCTACATTGCCGGTATCTACAACAACACCGGACTAAGTGGACTGCCGGTCATCATCACGTCAAGCGGTCAACTCGGGGTCGGGCCGGTGTCCTCTGAGCGGTTTAAGACAGACATCGCCACGATGGGATCGAACACCGAACAACTGTCGCGGTTGCGCCCCGTCACGTTCAAGCTTAAGAGCGACGCGCAAGGGACGGTGCATTATGGGCTGATCGCGGAGGAGGTTGCCAAGGTGTATCCGGAGCTGGTGATACGCGATGAGAGCGGCCGCATTGATGGCGTGCACTACGATGAGCTCGCACCTATGCTTCTGAATGAGCTTCAGAAGCAAAAGCAGGTCAACGCGGAACAGACGGCAAAGATCGCCGCGGATCACAGCTCGGTCGCGACGCTGGTCGCACAGCATGAGTCAGATGCCGCGAGGATCGCCTCACTTGAGCAGCAAGCCGCGAAAGTGAACGATCTGGAACACGAACTTGTTGAGCTGCGTACCACGCTCGCAGCATTGCAATCCGGGGATCCGGTCGTCGCACAGCGATCTGGGCGGGAGTGAAGCCAGAAAGTGCTGAGTTAGCCACGACTCTCGAGTGAATCTTCGCCCCGGGCCGACCGCGGCGTCCCGCCGGCATCGAGCAATCCGACTTTCCTTGACACAATACCGACTAGACGGTATGGTGTTTCCGTGTGGCACTGGAGAGCAAGCGTGACGATTGCAGCGCAGCACGATTCGAAAACCAAGCTTCTGGATGCGGCCCAACAGGTCATCCGCGCCAAGGGTTACGCGGCAACGACTGTGGACGACATCTGCCACAAAGCGGGCGTCACCAAGGGCAGCTTCTTCCATCACTTTAAGAGCAAGGACGAGTTGGCTTTGAGCGCCACCGCCCATTGGGAAGCCATGACCGAGCGGTTCTTTTCTGCCGCGTCCTACCACAAGCCTGCAGATCCACTCGATCGGCTGCTGGGGTACGTGCAATTTCGGGGCGCGATCCTGGCCGGAGAACTGCCGGACTACACCTGTCTGCTGGGAACACTCGTGCAGGAGACCTACGCTACTCACCCGGACATACGGGCGGCTTGTGATCGCGGGATGTCCCGCCACATCGCCGAATTGACGCGCGATATCGAGGCGGCAAAGAAACTTTACGCGCCGAGAGCTCGATGGAGTGCTGAGAGTGTGGGTTATTTCATTCAGGCCGCGCTGCAGGGCTCCTTCATATTGGCGAAGGCCAGACAAAGCCCGGAAGTCGTGCGCGACAATCTCGCGCACCTGCGCCGGTATCTCGAAGCGCTTTTTGATCAACCAAGGAAAATAGGGAGAAAGGAGAAATCATGACAACCGCAACGGCGAAGAAATTCTTGGTTCTTTATCTTGTACCCGGTGACGTGATGGCAGAATGGGGCAAGACCGATCCGGCGACCCGGAAATCCGCTGAATTGAAGTTGAAAGGCGAATGGGAACGTTGGATGAGCGAGCACGCCAAGATGCTCACGCTCACTGAAGCCGGCGGAAAAACCAAAGTGGTCACCGCGAGCGGGATCACCGATACCAGGAACGACATCATGCTGTATTCGATCGTTGAGGCGGAAAGTCACGAGGCGACTGCGAAGGCCTTCGCACAGCACCCTCACCTGACGATTCCACAGTCCTCTATTCAAGTGATGGAAGTGCGATCCATGTGAGGGCGGCGCAACTGCCGATGCCAGGCAGCGAGTTGTCAATTCGATCGGGTGTAGGAGGACTTTACATGGCCGGGCGATCATCACCTGGAACGATCGATGAGTATATTGCAGCGGCACCGTCCGGGTGTCAGTCCATCCTCGAGAAGATCAGGACAATCATCCGGCGGACGGCGCCGCGGGCGGAAGAAACGATTAGTTACGGAATGCCAGCGTTCAAGCAACAGGGCATATTGGTGTACTTTGGGGCGTTCAAGAAGCACGTCGGATTGTTTCCGCCGGTGCGGGGCGATGAGAAACTCAGGCGCGCTGCGGCTCCTTTCGGGGGACCCAGGGGCAATCTGAAATTTCCGCTAGAGAAGCCTATCCCGTACGACCTGATCCGACGCATCGTCAAAGCCAGGGTGCTGGCGATCGGCGACAAATCGTGGTGAACGTACAAGTGATGCGAGTGCAGCCGACCATCGCGAAGCGCGAAGCACAACGGTACGCCGGGATCCGCAGGGAGTTGCGGAGAGAAGAAGTCGGGGAAGTGGCGCCCGATTGCCTGGGGATGGTTTTCGAGTTCCTTCAGAAGCATCGGATTCAGGTGATCGGCGCGTCTTTGATTCGCTACATCCTGGTTGACTACAACACCGGGGGGATTGAGGTTGATGTGGGAGTGCCGGTCGGCGCACCTCTGCCCGCCGATCCTCATGTTCATTTGGCCGAAATCCCGTCCGGTACATTTGCAACCGTGATCCACCAGGGACCGTATGACGCGCTGGTCGATGCGACCGCCGCTCTAATGGAATGGGCGAAGCAGAACAAAGTGAACTGGATGATGGCTGAGCAGAACAGGTGGACACGGTGGGATGGTCGCGTTGAGCACTATCTGGTTGGCCCTGCTCACGAGCCGAATCCGGGGAATTGGCAGACCGAGATCGCGATCCTGATGTCAGTTGCACATCGTTGACTCGGCGTAGCGACACTCAATATCAGACTGACTTCGCGGCAAATTGCGGATAGCGGTCAAGCCAACCGCAGCGTCTGGGTCTGGGCACTTTCGTTGACGGCCGACATCACCTTTTACTTCACCATCAATGTGATCCTGTGGCCTGGCAAATACTGACGATAGTTCTTGCCGTCGGCGACGCCGGCGGGGCCTTCTTCGCTAAAGCTGACCGGCCTCCGGCGCGGCCGGGCCACCTGCCCACATCGCGGTTCCCGGGCTTTGTACTACTATGCGCAGGGACCTGGCCAAAAGTAGTCGGCGATAAAGGATTCCGGGATGACTTATCGTATAGCCGCGAGGCGGCTCACTCGTTGCATGATGCTAATTGCCGCAGCGGGCATCATGCACAGCGCACAGGCAGCGTCCCTCCGGGATGAAGTGGCGGTCGACTTTCCCGCGGAAATCGACCGGGTGGCGGGCATTCCGGAGCGATTCGCAATCGAACTGCCTTTCACTGCCGGCGTCACGACACGCGGCACCTGGTCAACGTCCGGGAATCTTCGCATCTGGCAGTGGGAAGTACGCGTTCCGGGCGCCGTCTCGCTGTCGTTCCACGCTGGCCGTGCATCATTGCCGGCTGGCGCTCTGCTCAGTGTCTCGGGCGGCGGCCGCGAGTACAGGTATGGCCCGGCCAGCATTAACCGCGGCGAGCTGTGGAGCCGCATCGCCCGTGGCGACACGCTGACGTTCACGCTGACCGTCAGCGCTGCCGACGTGGACTCTGTCGTGCTCGACATCGCCGGTCTGCAGGCCGGATTTCGCAGTCTTGGCGGAGCCGGTCCGAATCATCCCCACTATGATGCCTTGCGCATGCAGTCTGCTGCAGGAACTGCCCCAACTGACTGCTCGATCAACTATCAGTGCATGGTGACCACCGGCAATGCCGGCCCGGGTCAGGCCAGCGTCACGCTGATCATTGCCAATCTCGGCCTATGCAGCGGCGTGATGCTGAACGATGTTGCCGGAGACGGCGTGCCCTACGTCCTGACCGCGAGACACTGCGAGAACGGGTCCCCCGATGGCGGAGATCCGGCGGCCGCCCTTGGCGTCAGTACCTACTTCGACGCGGTATCTTCGTGCGGCCAGGGTCTCGAAACCATCTACATGGCAAACGCGGCCGCCATCACCGGCGCGGTCACGCTGGTCGAGCAACAGGACGCCTGGCTGATCCGGCTGGACTCACCTCCGCCAGTGATGGATGCTTACTTCGCGGGCTGGGATGCCACGGGTTCGGCGTTTTCCGGCGGCTACACCGCCCATTACGGGCTCGGCAACACGCGACAATACACGGGGTGGTACGGGCAGGCCTATTACGCCGCCGTGCCTCCCGCAACGCTCGATGTGCAGTACACCTCCACGCTTTGGGAACTTGTCAATCAGGCCGGTGACATTGCACCCGGGGCGTCGGGCAGCGGGGTCTTCGACGCAAACAATCACTTCGTCGGCACGATCGTCCGCGGCGAGATGCAGAGTTCCCAACCTGACAGCGCCGGAGTCTGTCCGATGGCCACGCCCCCCATCCCGGGGCCGTCGACGGCAACCGTCTATGCAACCGCATTGTCCGGTATCTTCAATTCGACCGCCGATCCCGCCAGCACGACCGGTAACGCGACTCTACGCACCGTACTGGATCCGCAGAACAGCGGCACGACGGTCGTCGGTGGTCGATGGATGGCACCCTTGCTGTCGGCCAGCAGCCAGACCTCCGTGACCGGCACACCGGTGACGTTAACCTGGGGCGATGCCCGCGCTACCAGTTGCAGCGCCAGCGGCGGACTTCCCGGCGATGGGTGGAGCGGCACCGCCGGACCCAGCGGGAGTGTGAAGGTGAACGAGTATGCCGGTGGCGCCGTCACCTACGTCGTAACCTGTTCGGTCGGTCCTTTCCATTCCAGTGCCCAGGTCACCGTCAATTGGTCCCTCTCCGCGCCATCGGTCATGGTCTCGGAGGGACCGGGCTTCACCGGCTACATCGGCTCGTTCGAGGTCGACTGGTATTCGACCGTCGCACCCTGTGTCGCGAGCGGAGGTGCACCCGGGGACGGCTGGTCGGGCGCCGTCGCCAGCAGCGGCATCAAGACGGTCACCGAATTGACACAGGGCATCTATGACTATGCGGTGACCTGCGGATCAGGCGCCCGCACGGCGAGCTACACGCTGCAGCTGTACGTCAGTGGGCCGGTCGCGACGATCACCGATAACGGCATCAGCTCGGTCCAGGTCGGCCTGCCTCTGCAACTGAGCGGCTCATCGGAAGGCACCAGTTGCGTCGCCAGCGGCGGAAGCCCCGGCGACGGCTGGACGACATCGAACATCTCGTCCGGTCGCTATGCGGTAACCGTCAGCGAGACGACGCCAGGTGCATACACGTACGTGCTGGCGTGCGCCGTGGGCAGCCAGACCTCGACCGCAAGCCTGACGGTCAACTTCACGAACGGTCCGCCGGCGGTGACGCTGGTGACGACGCCTGCTGTGCCGATCGTGAACAACTCGGCGCTCAGTGTGTCCTGGGTCGCAACGGTGGAACCCTGTATCGTCTCCCACACCGGTTACACCAGCGACACAAGCTATCCTCTCTCGTACTACGGCACGATAGTCGATGGTGAATGGGTCATCGGCCCGTACACCTACACGGTGACCTGCGGCACCGGAAGCAATACAGCCAGTGCCTCACGAACGGTCAGCTGGACTGGCACTCCGCAAGTCACGCTCAGCGCTAGCGATGGGTTCCCATCGCAGTCGGGCTGGCCTTACGTGCTCGGCACCTCAATCGGCTTGAACTGGATCAGCAATGTCGTGCCGTGCACGGCCAGCGGCGGCATGCCGGGCGACGGCTGGAGTGGAACATTCGGCTCGGCCGAGTCAGGGGTCGCGGTGACCGAAGCCCAGGCCGGAACCTATAGCTACGCAATCGTCTGTGGATCGGGCAGCGAGGCGGTAAACGCGACGACCACCATGACCCTGACGCCGGGCCCGGTTGCGGCGACGTTGACGGCTAGCGCAACGAGTGCACCCGAGGGCTCGCCGGTCACGCTGACCTGGAATTCCAATACCTCGCCCTGCCTGGACTACGGTACATACGGACCATGGAACACTGGAACTGGCGCGCATTCCGGCAGCGCGACCGTCACTGAAACCTATCCCGGTCCAGCCAATTACATCATCCAGTGCGGCGAGGGCCTGGCGACAACGGCCACGGCTGAAGTGACCATCAATTGGACGGGGCCGCTGCCGCCCACCTTCACGGTATCGCCCAGCTACGTCACGGCCGGTCAGCCCTTCACGCTGACCTGGTCGTCACAGGATGGCACGTCCTGTGTCGCTTCCGGCGGTGCACCCGGAGATGGCTGGAGCGGGCAGCATCCCGCATCCGGATCGGCGCAGATCGTCGAGCTCGCTCCGTCGAATTATGAGTACGGCCTGACTTGCGGGATTGCCGCGCCGGTCTCCGTGAGCCTGTCGGTCTTACCGGCGCAGTTCGTCCAGCCTCCCACCTTGCCGACCTATGCATCCGGACAGTTGGTGATTCCGGCGCTCACCGTTGGAAACGCCAGCTACGTCAATACCGTGGTCACGCCGGGCCGCCTCGTCAGCGGACCGACGGGTACGGCCCCGACCGGCAGCACGGCGACCTACGATCCGGCCACCGGCCTGCTCACGATTCCTTCCGGGCTCGATGGCACGAATCCCGTGTACAACGTTGTCCTGACGGTTGGCAGCCTCCTGTCCATCGGCAGCCTCACGGGTGCCGATACGTTCGATGGGGTCTACCTGTCCATCACCGCGGTGCAGGTCCCGGGCGGGCAGACCTACAGGACGGTCGTCGCGAGAGTCGCCGGCATCGTCAGCGTCGGCGGCGGCATGCCCGCCGAGTCCGTTGACCAATACGATCCCTCGACGGGTCTGCTCACCATCCCGGCGATCGAATCCGGAAGTCACGTTTACACCAATGTGGTGCTGAAAGTGGCCTCCGTGGTATCCATCGGCGGATGAGCATCCGCCGCCAGGCCGTCCTCGGTGTGAGGGTGCCCGATCGCCGGATCGTCGCCGGCGACGGCGTCTTAAGTTTCTCCGGAATAGGGCTCATCTTGCCCCGCCAACCAGGGCTCGGACAATAGGCACGCCGTTGCTAGGCGGCGTCCATCAAGTCGCGCCGCCTTTGCCTCTCCTCGGCCTCGCGCCGCTCGTCCTCAATCTGAGCGATGACCGCATCGACGTCCGGCGGCGATGTATCGCGAGCAAAGCGTCCCGTCAGTACCGTCTCCGGCGTCAATGCGGCCGCTTCATAATGCGCCCATATTTCGTGCGCATACTCGGTCTCGAGCAGTTCCGGCGCCGATCGGCCGAAGGCGGAGCGCATATTATTGACATCGCGTTCCAGCATGGCAAACGCGTTGTTGTTGCCGGCGGCGTCGACCGCCTGCGGCAAATCGATGATGACGGGCCCATCGACATCCAAAAGCACGTTGAACTCGGATAGATCTCCATGAATGAGTCCCGCGCACAACATTCGAACGATCTGCGTAATCATGAAGGCATGCCATTCGATGGCCTGCCCAGCGGAGATCGCCAAATCATTAACGCGCGGTGCCGGATTCCCCTGAGCATCCCGCACCAGTTCCATGAGTAGCACGCCTTCGTGGACGAGGTACGGCTTCGGAACCCGTACGCCGACACTTGCGAGCCGGAACAAAGCGCTGACCTCCGCGTTCTTCCATTCCGCTTCCTGCACGCGACGACCGTGCCGACCGCGCTTTCCCATGGCGCGAGCATCCCGACTATTACGGGTCTTGCGGCCCTCCTGATATTGCGCCAGCTTGTGAAAACCGCGATTCTCGGCCTCCTTGTACACTTTGGCACACCGCAGCTCACCGCCGCACGCCACAATGAACACCGAGGCCTCCTTGCCGCTCTTGAGGCGCCGCACCACGGCGTCAACCATGCCGTCATCGATTAGCGGCTGCAGGCTCTTGGGGATTTTCATTCGACATCTTCGCAGATGCGCTGAGTTTCGTCGACATTCAGAGTCCTGGAACCCATGGTTGTCGGGGGCGACACCGCCCGCTTTGCTCAATTGGGGCTCCTGTGAGCCCAGACCTCACACATCGCCCGCGACCTTCCGGTCGGCGGTATGACTCCGGCAGCTGTCCATTGATAACCCTATCCGCCACGAGAATCCCGTCAGGGATCAATTCCGTGGCGACCGAATTCCGCGGCGACCTTCGGGGATAGCGCGGTTGCCTGTGCGATATCGGCTTGCCCTTCGGCGGATCTCTGCGTGCGCAGCTTGGCGATACCCCGGCCGTACCAGGCCCAGGCGTTCCTGGGGTCGGCTTTCAATGAAGCATCGTAATCGGCGATGGATTTATCGTACTCGCCCATTCGCAGGTGTACGAGCCCTCGGCTATCCGAAACGTGGGAGAAAAGCGGACTTGCTTTAGCCGCCCACTTGAGCGCGGCATCGCAGTCCTTGAGAGCGAGCGCAAGGTCCACGCCCTGGAGCGCGCGCAGCCAGCACCGGGAATTGAGCGCCTGGGGGTATCGCACATCGACTTCGTGAGAGGCGATCCACAGATCGAGTTGTGCAATCGCCGCCTCGAGACGCTCCGCGTCCTGATAATCCATCGCCATCTGATAGTGCACGTCAGCCTGCTTGGTCGCCCATGAGTTCGCTGCGTCGAGGTCGGCGCCGGCACGAGCGTTGTCGCCGTTCTGAAGACTCAGTTCTGCACGCGAGACCAATGCGGCGACATCATCGGGCCGCAGTGTAAGCACCCGGTCGAAATCCGCCATCGCCGCGCCGCCATTCTTGAGCTGCCTATAAACTCTTCCGCGCTGAAGGAAGTAATCGGCATTGCCAGGCGCCAGGTCGCAGGCCTTGGTCAAGGCGGCCAGTGCATCATCGAACTGATGTCGCGAGGCGAAAGCGGCTCCGCGACGAGCGTAGTCGGCGGCATCCCCGGATGCCGCATCCGCCTTGGTCGTATCCCCCGGCGAAGGGTGCTGTGCGGTGTCATCACCAGTCGAGGTGATAGTTGAGGCAGGCTGGGGGCTGGGCTCGGCGGATGGCGAGGAGTCGGTACGGGCACCATTCGGGCCGGAGAGGTTGAATACCGGGCCGCCGTTATACGTGAAATAGAGTTTATGCTGAGCATTGGCCACGTAGATGCGGTGCGAAAGAAAGAAATCCGCTCCAATGAGCATATCCGCATTGGCCATATCAATATTGGCAACGCGCAGGCGGGTATTCTGAATTTCCTCGCCGCCGATCCTGAAGCTCGAGAAGGGGGCGATGTACGTGGCGAGCGTATTCCGGCCAATGCCGGTGGTTGTTCCGCCATTCGTGACGCCGGGGGAATCGGGCTTGATGCCCACAAGGGCAGCTGCTTTGAGCGATAGCATGGATACGCTGGCGCCTGAGTCGAACATCACGCGAATGGTCTTTCCGTTGATAGAGGCGATACCCGTTGTAAAGGGCTTTATGCGCGTGGTCGGTTCAATGTTGATGACGGAATAGGGCGTCGTTGTCCCGGCGACCCAGTATGCAAGCACCGCCTTGTCACAGTCGTGAGGTCTCATCAATCGGACGAACCCCTGCCCGAGGTCGTATTCAACATCCGCGAGATGCAGGACATTTTGCCCAAGTACCCCCCGAATGTCGGTGCCCGGCTCACTGCCACCGACCAGAAATGCAATGTTGCGAAACGGTGTGCCGGCGAGGGTGAAGACATTCGCGGTCGCGATCGATGCACTCACCGTGCCGCCACCCAAGCCGATAACGTAAAAACCGTAGGGCGCCGGGTGCACGGGAAGATTAAGCTCCGCGGCAGCTGCGCCGCTCAGCATGCTGTAAAAGGCGCCACTGTCGACGAGAAGTTGCACGTCGGTATCGTTGATCTTCGCGCTCATCAGGGGCTGCAGACTCGACATGGTGATTGGAAATTCGGCCATCTTGCCGAGTTGGCAGGTAGAGGCGGCCGCGACGATAGGCGAAAAGATTAGAAACAAGGTCGCCAGTGCGAGCCCACCAAGGCGCGTAATCAGCCGGAACCCTGGCCCCACTTGCCCTGTTTTCTGCGCCATTGAGCTCACTTCCTTGTCGTCACCCCAAACGTCGGCTCCTGTCTCCGGCTCTCGCCCGAAAGCATATCCGAACTGATCCGGAACTCGCACCGATTGTCGCCCAACTGCATCTGTGGGTCGCCGCTATTTTTGTCTTTGCAAGGCCCCTGCTCACCGACCCCGTGTGTTGAGTCGGTTGCCGTTCTGTGGTATCTGACTTCACGAGCCGAACAGATTTTCCATGCCTTCAGGGTTTACTT
The DNA here is from genome assembly GCA_963706815.1 of uncultured Gammaproteobacteria bacterium. GTDB lineage: Bacteria > Pseudomonadota > Gammaproteobacteria > Steroidobacterales > Steroidobacteraceae > Bog-1198. The sequence continues at coordinate 476,370 of CAVPNS010000001.1, read as the reverse complement.
GGACGCACCTGCATCGTGAGGTCAAGATGAATTCAATCAGCGCAATCAAATTGGTTTCTGCCCTCTTTGCCGCATCGACGCTGTCGGCGTGTGCGACCGGAAATCTGGCAGACGATCTATATAGGCCCAATTTCGGCGTGCGCGCCTTGAATTCAGATGACAATGTAGATTCGCGATTGTTGATGAACGGTCTGTATGCACCCAAGCCGTTTGGCGTAAGCCCGTACGCGGCGGCTCCCTATGCGTCGCCGTGTTTAACGGCTGAATTCCGCTGTTCGCAGCAATCGCTGTCAACGTGGTCGTCACAGGATCCGTAACTCATGCCCGGGCCTGCTCGTTCGGGTGAAAATGAGCACGCAACGCGGTTAAGGACGAAAAGTGTTTGATTGTGCGCTGAATGCAGCCACGGCCAACCACGATCCCTGATCCTGCCGGTCACTCCCGATCTCTTCGGGATAATGCCGAGCCCCCAATGGACCACTGCCGAGAGCGAAAGGCGCACCCCAGGCGAAGAGCGGCGTTAAGGTTTACTTAACAGACGGTCAGATATCCCGTTTGTTGTGCATTGGCGCGCGGCGCATTCTGAACACCGTTAAGAAAAGTCCCTTCAACGGAGAATGCACATGAACAGCAAACTGTTGGCCGTCCGGGTAGCGCAGGCACTGCTTGCCGTCAGCGTGACGGCGGCTTGGGTTCTTGTTTTCAATTTCGCGATGCTGACGGGGTAGGGCGATGATGGCGCTTTTGAGTACGAAGCGGTCGATCCTTGCTGCCCATGCCGTAGCCGCCGTGGCGAAGCTCAGGGATCTGGCGCCCTATGCGATGATAGAGTTGGTTTTGCCTGGAGGCTCCCTGATGGCGCTGCTGTTATGGCTGTACCGACGGCAGAAGAAAGGACCGGGTTTTCCCGCGTCATTGAATGCACTTGTCTAAATTGCGGTAGATCCGGGCGGGGGCCGTTGCACCTTTCGCGAGAATTGCCGCTGCCTCGGCAACGGCGCACGGTAGTTTCGCACATATTCCATCGCAGTCGCCGGCGATCCTCCGTAATCGCATAGCCGTCAAAGACGGGCTGGAGGTCGGGACTTTCCAGGACGCTGGCGGGCGAGACGGTTTCGCGGTTCCAGGGGATTCGGCCAAAGAACCACAGCCGCCAGAATCGCAGGTTCGCGTCGGGTCGCTGCCGCAGTAGCGCACCAAAGCTCTGCACTTCTCCCGGAGAGATGCCTGTGGCCTCCGCGAGCACTTCTCGCACATATCGTGAACAGAACTGTCGTCGGGAATGGAGATTGAATCCAGTGTCATAGAAGGTATTCAGGCGGCGCCGCGCTGCCTTCCGCACATGATTGAGCTGGACGTCATTCAGAGGCATCCGCAGCCGGGAGACGGCAATGCGGCCACCATCAGATCGCCGGACAAAGGCCGACAGCGACGTTGAACGAGAGAGCGGAAACTTGCTCTCTGCCACGACGGGCTCGCCGTCGCCGCAGTCGATGATTATGCCGACGTGATTTGTCCATGTACCCGTCGCATTCGCGACTTCCCGGAACGCCCTGGGCAGTACGCGAGTAAAGACGATGTCGCCGACCCGAAGGGTCGAGGCAAGATGGGTCAATGGGACGGTATCGCTGGAGGTCATGCACGAGTCCGGGTTGCCGAAGCAGGTGCTCAGCATGCCAATTAGTAGCGGATCTTGCGATATCGGTTCGATAAGACACGGGAATCGCGCCAATAAGTATTATAAGGTGATACCAATCGGCTCCGAACAAGCCAGAGTCCCCACCTTTGGGCACCCATCATGGTTCACGGCTGCAACGGGGTCGCAGACGCGCATCAGCAGCGAACTCGTCCGCGATCTGACGTTGTGCGTGCTGCAGCACCGCGTGGGAACGCATCGCTGCGGCACCGTCCGTCTCGCGGTGGAGAAGAAAGCAGGTTCGCCGACCGTCCACGCGGGGCGTTATCGCTTTGTCGCTTGAGTGGGCGTATCGGCGCCGTCCAGGACCGCGCTCGCGCATCGCGACGGCAGTCGCGGGCCGGGGTTGATTCGATCAGGCAAGGGTGTAGGATTTCAGCGCCAAATGTCTTGGAAATTCGGCCATACCAACAAGCGGGGGAACCGATGAAAACTTCCAATATTCTGACGGCGTCGTTATTCGCATGCGTGCTGGGGTTTACGGCGGGCGCCCAGGCCCAGGATGCGCCCAAGGAACATAGCATGACCGGCTGTCTGGCGAAGGGCGACAGTGCCGGAACGTTCAAGCTCACCGATCTCGCGTCAGGTCCGAAGGTGGTCGTCATCGCCTCGACGACCGCGAATCTGACGCCGCACTTGGGCCACAAGGTCGAGATCACCGGCGTTGCGGTCCCGGGGATGGATAACGTCCACACAATGAAGGTGTCCGCGGTGAAAATGATTTCGGCGACCTGTCCCTAGCCCATCCATGTGGCGGGGGTCTTTATCCTTTCGGGATCCGAAAAGGTAATGGTTCCCGCCACGTCGCGCTCGAAACCGTTGCGTGCTCGACATATGGCGAATGGCAGCCAACGTGCCATGGTCCCTGCATCCAGCACGTCCCCTCTGACGCGTGGATTGCGCGGACAACGATCAGGCGAGCTGTCAATTGCGCTGCGCCAGACGGTGCTCCTCAAGCGGCTCGGGGAAATCCGTGATCGCTCCTAAGAGAACCCAATCGCTACCGTCCAGGCTCATACCGCATCGCCACCACCCCCGAGCGGAACTCCCGTCGGCTCACCAGCTTCAAGGCGATACCCTTCGATAGTCCCGCGAACAACGTCGGCCCGTGGCCCACCAGACCGGGCTGCACCAGGAATTCGTACTCATCGATCAATCCCAGCTCCGCCAATGCCAGTGGGAGCTTCACGCCACCGGTGAGCAGCCCCTTACCCGGCTGCCGCTTGAGCAGCTCAACGGCACTCCCCAGAGTGCCGCGCACGAGTTCCGCATTCCAATCGACCTGGTTCAGGGTGCGCGACACGACGTACTTCCTTGCCGCGTCGATCGTTCGAGCGAAGGGCTCCATCCAGTCAGGTCTCGCACCTGTCCCCGCCGGCGGCCGAAACGCTGCCTCCATCATTTGGTAAGTCACCCGGCCAAGGAGGAGGGCATCGGCCTGCGCGATGTTCTCGGCCTGGTGACGATGCAATTCTTCGTCCGGGAATATTGCGCGATGATCGCAGCACCCGTCCAATGTGACGTTAATGGAATAGCGAAGGGATCGCACTGCGTAAGCGTATCGCCGACGGGGTGGGCCGGCAAGTTAGCCCGGAACGACATTGAATTGCCCGGACACTGTCAATCATGACCGGCAACTTCGGGTCGCGACCCCGCTGAGAGCGACCGGCGATCATATTGTCGCCCGTCAATGGAACTAACGGTTATCGATTGACGTTAACAGTCAAACCCGATGCCTGCCGCCTTGCGGAACCTCCTCGCGATGCGGGAGCCTTGATCTCATGACGCTGCGCGGCCAACCCTAAGCCGCTGCGGCCTTGCGCCTGCGTACTCACCCGCAAGTATCCGATAGCCTCTTTCATGATGAAGCCCTCCGTGGAAGAGGGCGTCACGATTACCCGCAAACCGACCACGAAGCCGCCGCCCTGGATGACTCAAAGTGGGATGGGTGCATGAGCGGCCAGTATGGCTCCGAAGCGGCTGCACCAGCCCATACGGTTTGCTACGATATGAATTACCAGCGCAACGTGTCGCCACCTCATGACTACCCCACATCTCGTTAGCGATTTTTACGAGCGAGTCTGGAATGCAGGAAATCAATCGGCAGTCGGGGATCTCCTCGCCGAAAATTTCGTGTTCCGCGGCTCGCTCGGCGCGGAAATGATCGGTCGGGCTCGTTTCTGGGACTACGTCTGCGGCGTTCGCTCGGCTCTGGATAACTATCGCTGCGATATTCTTCAGTGTGTCTCCGAGGGGACGCTCGCATTCGCAAAAATGAGATTTGGCGGCAAACACGTTGGAGATTTCCGGGGTTATCCACCATCTGGACTACCGGTGCACTGGTATGGAGCCGCTTTGTTTCGATTTGAGGACGGGCAAATTCTTGAACTGTGGGTGTTGGGGGACCTTGCGGGGCTCGATGCCATGCTCAGCTCAAACACTAGCAAAAACAAGAAAGCGCTGTAAGCGTTCTGAATCGCCGCATCACGACGGGGAAGAAGGGGGTCCATGAGCGCCCGCGCCGGCTTGGGCACAGTCGCATGAGCGCCCCAGAACTCGTCAAACATTTCTCCCCATGCACACCCATGATTCGCCTTGCAGTCCGTTTATTCACCGTTACGGTGGATAAGCCGGTGCACAACTCAGGGTATGCACGGCAAACGGGTATCCGATCAGTCACTTGCACGAAGTGACGAACTTTTGACCACTCGGTGTTTGCCGGTGCAGGCGGCGCAATGGGTGCAGGTCGGGGAGTCTGAGGACCACAACGTGAGAATGATTGTGGACACGGCCAGCATAATTGTCACCAGCAACATTGTTTTTGGCGCTCCCATCCGCAAAGCATCGGTTAGGACAGATTTTGCGCGACATTCGACTCGTCCGTTGCCGGATGACCCGTATTGGAGTCACGTCGTAGCCGAAGAGGCGATTTATTGCGCCAAAAAGGAAGATCGTATCGAAGGAGTATCTGTCTCTTACGAAGAGAAAGGATCCAAGCCACCGCGGATTGAAACCGTGTTAGCTTGGAAAGGAGTAATACCGGATTCTGTGAGACAAGCCATGATTGCCTTTATCTGCGCGTGGAAGCCAATGTAAATAATTCTGGCCGACTTGATGATCTCCCGCGTTCGACGCTTTACCAAATTCTTGTCGAGCCTCCGCATTAACTTCGGTAAAAGACGCTCGTCCGTATCAGTCGGCGACTGTGGCGCTTACCTTGCGGCAATAGTCAGCAAAACGGGTTTGTATGGAGGCTACAACCACGCATGAGCAGTGCGGCGCGATACTACGATCTGACGCACGGCATGCACGGATTTCTTCTGTTGTACGCGATCATCGCGCTTTTTGAGCTCGCAGGCCTGCGGCGCGGCCGGGGAACCCTCCAATCTTATCTTTACTGGCCGTTGACCTCGCTCGCGACGATGGTCGTCATCGGGATTGCCTTCAGCGCCATGGGCCGGGCCGGCGCGGTGGCCCGGCGCCAGTGCTTCTTATTGAGAAAGTTTGCGATTTTAGTTGCCCTGAAACCGCCATTCACGTCAGCCGTAAGTATTGGTTTTTCGCGTTTTGGAACTCCTACAGGCGGGCAGTCGCTAGCGGGATTACGCTGGCTATCATCGTTATCGGGTATTCCCTAGATGGTTTTCCTCGGAAAAGAGGCCCCGGGCTTGTTGCCGTTCGTCGTCGGCGGTACAAAAGTGCCTTTGGGACTTTGGGTAAATGCACTAACGGGAGTAGGGTTAACACTAGATTAATACACTATCTTTTTGATTATATGGAAGTTTTCAAATACTTTAACTTCGCATAATGTATATTATGTTAAATTATAGAACATAGCGGGTGAGCGGACCTTCCCCTGGCCGCGAGCCAATCCCTGCTCGTCAGGCGCGAACGACCGCGCACGAATAACACCCGGGCCTGGCGTTGTGCAGATGGATGTATGCGACGTCCTTGGACTCGAACATTTTCTGAATGACGGCAGCCGTTTCGCTGCCCGCACACACCGAGGCGTCAGTCATCAGGCTTGCCCGATTGTAGGCGCGCACGGACATCAGACGACCTCGAACATACTCTGGAATCACGCCGGGGTGGATTTCGGCCGGCGCTGCGGCCCTGCGCACGTAGATCGGGCCTGATGCCCTGTATGGCGAGTTGGCGGGCTGGTGTTCGAAAGACAGCAGTATCAGTTCTTCACCGATCTCGGCATCAACGAGACTGACGCGGCACGGGTATCCGGGTTTTGCGGTGGCAACAACGCGCTGCGCCTGACGCTGCGCGAGTTCGGCATCCGAAAGGGCGAATAACGGTGCAAACGGTTCAATCGGCAGACCAATCAGTTGAAACGAAGGCATGATGCACCAGGATCCGGAGTGATGGTGCCCATGGTCACTCAATCGGGCCCTGATGTCTCGCCGCTTTCGGACGTGCAATTCAGCGCGTCGATCAGTCGGCAGGGGTAGAGGGCCGTGCGCCGGAAGTCGGTTACTTGGACCACGTCCAGTCGCCCGCCGAACGACGGCAGCCGCCTCGCGGCGCCCCGCTCCACGCACGACCCCGGACGACACGCCCGGTTGCAGCGCCAGTGGCATGACCGTCATCCAGTGCGAGCCTGCCATTGACGATGACAAAGCTGACGCCGGTGCTGAGCTGATGCGACTCCTTGTACGTCGCGTGATCCTGAATCGAGTTCGGATCGAATATCACGATATCCGCAAACGCACCTGGCTGCAGGCGCCCACGATCCGTGAGGGACAGATTGTCCGCAGGTAATGTCGTCATGCGGCGCACCGCTTCCTCGGTGCTCAGCGCATGATCCTCGCGCACATACTTGGCAAATACCCTGGCAAAAGTGCCGTAGGCGCGCGGGTGTGCCGCTGACAGCAGGAACACGCCCTCCGGTGCATCGCCCTGCTCGTCCGATCCGAAGCTTACCCACGGCAGCGCCGTCTGCCGGCGCACGTTCTCCTCGCTCATCAAAAAATACGCGACACCGATGCGGGTGCCGTCCTCGATCACGAGGTCGATGGCCGCATCTTCCGGCGAGACTCCTCTGGCCCCGGCAACTTGCGCCAGCGTCTGTCCCGTCAGCGGCTTCAGTTTCGGATTCTTGAATTGCAGGAACAGCGTGCCCTCGGGGCCCGCTGCGCCGTAAAGGTTTTCCCAGGTTCCCGGATGCGGATTGCGCATCTCGGCAATCACCTTCGCCCGGATGGCCGGATCCCGCAAACGGCCGATCCACGCTTCCAGCCCCCCGTCCTGCACCCATGACGGCATCGCCGCATCCAGTCCGGTTGCACCCGCGGTGTACGGATACATGTTCGCGCTGATGCGTACGCCTGAGGCACGGGCCTGCTCGATCGCGGCTATGACCGCATCAATCTTTCCCCAGTTGTCCTTGCCCGATTCCTTCAGGTGGTAGATCTCGGCCGGTGCACCGCTCTCCCGGGCAATCTCGATCGTTTCCTGCAGCGCGGATTCAATGCGATCGCCTTCGCTTCGCATGTGGGTCGTGAAAATTCCGCCGCACCGGGCCGATTCCTGGGCCAGGGCGACCAGCTCCGGTGTCCCAGCATAAGTTGCCGGCGCATAAATCAGCGCCGTCGTGACACCCAGTGCGCCCTCCTCCATGGCTTCGTGCACCAGTGAGCGCATTTGCGCGAGCTGGCGGGCCGTGGGCTGCACGTCCCCTTCCCCGAGCACATAGGTGCGGACCGTCGGCGCCGCGACAAACGAGGCCACGTTCGGCGCGATGCCCTGTCGCTCCAGCCTCGCCAAATATTCACCCAGGGTCGTCCACGTGACCTTGTATTTGATGTCGCCTTCGCGCTCGAGCATCTGACGCTTCATTTTCGGGTTCAGGGGTCCCATCGAGAACTCGCCCATTACCTCCAGCGTCACTCCCTGCGTGAGATCGCTCAACGCGCGCCCGTCTGCGAGCAGGGATTCCTCCGGGTGAGCCAGCATGTTGATGAACCCCGGCGCGATGGCCTGGCCATGGGCGTCGATCATGCGGCGACCCGCCAGATGGCGCTGCGGCCCGACATAAGCGATGCGATCGCCGTCGACGGCGACTTCGCCCGGGAACGGTGCATTTCCGGACCCGTCGTAGATCATGCCATCCGTAATCACGAGATCGTGGGTAGCCGCAATGTCCGGCATCCTTGCCAATGCGGGACGTGAATGTGCCGACGAAAGAATCGCCGCGAGCAGGATCATTGCGGAATGTCGACGCATCGCTTCCTCGCCATTGAGCCCGGCCCGTGCCCGGTGCGCGCTGTGTACTAGCGCGCTTCGCGCGTGCTGAGCACCATGTACATCATCAGCAAGGCGCCGACCAGCGCGGTGACGGACGCCATGGCAAGAACCGGGTCGAGCGGCGCCGCAGGGACGATTTCCCCATACACCAGGAACAGACCGATCGACAATATCAGCGCCGCAGCCTGATGCACAAGGAACTGAATCCTGGCAACGATCCGGTTTGGCTGTCCAAGCCACAGCTTGTGAATGATTCCGTAAACCAGGGACAGCACAAATCCGATCATGAGAAATCAGATATTTTTTGTCGAAAGTCATAAAGCCGCCCTTGAATGCCAACGACGCGCGGCGGCAGTTCACTGCCGCGAAGCCTTGATCTTTTTTCCTGTCCCAGCGACTGTGCAGCCGGATCGGCCCGCACCCAACCGTAACTGACGCAGGGGCCTGTCGCAAGGGGCCGCACCCGGCTGATTGCCGGTGAATTCGCGGTCGCGTATTTCTCGGGGTCCTGGCACACCGCGGCGCGGTTGCGCCGTGCCGCGGCGCTATTTTCCGGGATTACGCCAGGTCATAGCGATCCAGGTTCATCACCTTGTCCCAGGCCGCCACAAAATCGCGCACGAACGCCTGTTGCGAGTCGCTGCACGCATACACCTCCGCGAGGGCCCGGAGTTGCGAGTTCGAGCCGAAGACGAGATCGACGATGGTGCCCGTCCACTTGAGCTTGCCCGTCGCCCGATCGCGCCCTTCCAGAACTCCTTCGGCTGCGGGGGACTTTTGCCACTTCGTGCCCATGTCGAGAAGATTCACGAAGAAATCATTGCTCAGTGTTTCCGGCCGCCTGGTGAAGACCCCATGTTGGGACTGCGCGACGTTGGCATTCAGGGCGCGCAGGCCACCGATCAGAACCGTCATCTCGGGAGCGGTCAGCGTCAGCAGATTCGCCCGATCCACCAGCCGCTCAGCCGCCGATCCCTCGAGTCCCTTGCGAACGTAGTTGCGAAACCCATCTGCGACCGGCTGCAGTACCGCGAACGACTGCTCATCGGTCTGCGCCTGCGTCGCGTCCGCGCGTCCCGGCGAGAAGGGAACGGTCACGTCGTGGCCGGCCTTCTTTGCAGCGGCCTCGACGGCCGCGCAGCCGCCCAGCACGATCAGGTCAGCGAGCGACACCTTCTTCCCGCCCGACTGCGCGCTGTTGAAGCTCTCCTGGATCTCAGCCAGCTTCGCGAGGACTTTGGCCAGTTCCGCCGGCTGGTTGACGTCCCAGTTCTTCTGCGGCGCCAGGCGAATGCGCGCGCCATTCGCGCCGCCGCGCTTGTCGCTGCCGCGGAATGTGGCGGCAGACGCCCAGGCCGTCGTGACCAGTTGGGAGATCGAGAGTCCGGAGGCGAGGACTCTGGTCTTCAGGGCGGCAATGTCCTGCCCGTTGATCAGCGCGTGATCGACCGCAGGAATGGGGTCCTGCCACAGCAGGCGCTCCTTGGGAACCAGGGGCCCCAGATAGCGCGACAGCGGGCCCATATCGCGGTGGGTCAGCTTGAACCATGCGCGTGCAAAGGCGTCCGCGAACTGATCCGGATTCTCGTGGAAGCGCCGCGAGATCTTTTCGTACGCCGGGTCGAACCGCAACGCGAGGTCGGTGGTCAGCATCGCCGGGGCGTGACGCTTCGACGGGTTGTGGGCATCCGGCACGGAACCTGCGCCTGCGCCATCTTTCGGCTGCCACTGGTGCGCGCCGGCCGGGCTCTTCGTCAGCTCCCATTCGTAGCCGAACAGGTTCGAGAAGAAGCTGTTGCTCCACTTCGTCGGCGTGCTGGTCCAGGTCACTTCCAGGCCGCTGCTGATCGTGTCGCTGCCTCTGCCCGTGCCAAAGCCGCTCTTCCAGCCGAAACCCTGCTCCTCAATGCCGGCCGCCTCGGGTGCAGGACCCACCAGTGCAGCGTCGCCGGCGCCGTGGGTCTTGCCGAACGTATGGCCGCCGGCGATGAGCGCCACCGTCTCTTCGTCGTTCATGGCCATGCGCGCGAAGGTCTCGCGGATATCCCGCGCAGCCGCGAGCGGATCCGGGTTGCCGTTCGGACCTTCCGGATTGACGTATATCAGGCCCATCTGCACGGCGGCGAGCGGGTTCTCGAGATTGCGGTCGCCGGAGTGGCGTTGGTCACCGAGCCACGTGTTCTCGGATCCCCAGTAGATGTCCTCTTCCGGCTCCCAGATGTCCTCACGTCCACCGGCGAAGCCAAATGTCCTGAAGCCCATCGATTCCAGTGCGACGTTGCCAGCCAGGATCATCAGATCGGCCCAGGAGATCTTCTGGCCATATTTCTGCTTGACAGGCCAAAGCAGCCGGCGTGCTTTGTCGAGGTTGACGTTGTCCGGCCAGCTGTTCAGCGGCGCAAAGCGCTGACTGCCGCTGCCCGCGCCGCCGCGACCGTCGCCGATGCGGTACGTGCCGGCGCTGTGCCAGGCCATGCGAATGAACAGCGGCCCGTAGTGCCCGAAATCCGCCGGCCACCAGTCCTGGGATTCCGTCATCAGGGCGTGGAGGTCCTTGATGACGCCATCCAGGTCGAGGCGCTTGAACTCCTCGGCGTAGCTGAACCCCTCGCCCAGCGGGTCGGACTTGGAGGAGTGCTGATGCAGCAGGCTCAGTTTCAGCTGATCGGGCCACCAGTTGGCGTTCGACGGGGCCCCGGCAACCGTGTGTTCATGAGCGCCGCCCGGGAACGGGCATTTGCCTTTGGCTTCCATATATTCTCTCCGATTGAGTTCTGTGGTCTTTCACCAGGTCCCGGCAAGTTAGCGCCTCGACTCAGATGAATCCAATCGCTTTTATCAGGGGGATCTATAGAGCCAATCTATCGCAGGATCAAAGAGCCGGCCTCGGGGATCGTCAGGTGCGAGGATGTCGCTGACAGGGCAATAATCCGGCGGCTATCGGAACCATCGGCGCTGCCTAACAGGGACGCGGCCAGCGCGCCGCGCACCGAGCGCGGCGCGACTCTCACTCCTTCATGAATCGGCTGATCAGTGCCAGTTCTTCCTATCGGTGAGCAGAACCAGCAACGTAAAACCGACAACGGCGGCAATTTCATACCATACGAGCGCACTCACGGCATTTGCTCCTTTTTCACAAGCTGCGGATCACCCGTGGCGACGCTAACCCAGGCGAGCCAGCCTGTATGTACGCCGGCCCACACTGAAAAAAGCGAGCATCGGGAGATCGGCCGCTGAAATCCGCCCTATTCCAGGCCCTCAACCACAACCGCGGTCCGGCGTGCCGATTTTTTGCTGATCGGCAGGATCTGCCGATATTCGAACGACTCCAGGCATCGATTGGCGGTTTCAACGTCGGAGAACCGGATGAGTACCAGGCGGACGGGCGACCACAGACCGGTCTCCCTCAGGGTCATGCGCCCGCCCCGGGCAAGGTATCCACGATCAGGTAAGCCGCCACGCGCGACTCCGGCCTGCGGGCCAGTCAGGTGGGCGGTGCGGAGGCGGCGGCGGGTGCGGCCGCGAAGTCGCCGACCAGCGCCTTGTAAAGCGCGGCCAGCGCTGTCGCGCGCTGCGATTCCGCGGTTGCCATTTGATCCTCCAGATCGAGCTGGCTGCGCTCCGCATCGAGCACCACGAGCGTATCGACGCCGCCGGCCTCGAACTGTGCCTGCGCCAGTTCCGTCGCCGCGCGCGACGCCTTGACGGCCTCTTCGAGCTTTATTGCCGACTCGTTCGCTGCACGATAGCCGGCCAGGGCATTCTCGGTATCTTCGATCGCGAGCAGCACCGTCTCCTGATACGCGGCGACGGCGCCCGCGGCGCGTGCCTTCTGTGCGAGCACGTTCTGGTGTACGCGTCCAATGTCGAGGAAGCTCCAGTTCAGCGAAGGGCCGTAGTTCCATTGGCGGGACGCCGGACTTCCAATCGCCGAGGCGGTCTGGGCGCTCCAGCCGAATCCGCCCACCAGCGTCAGTTGCGGAAAATAATTTGCCGCCTCGACGCTGATCTTGTTGGTCTCCGAAATCAGCTTCTGCTCGGCCTGGCGGATGTCGGGGCGGCGCTTGAACCACTCCGCGGGAGTCCCGATCGCGACGAGGTTCGGCATTTCCGGCAGGGGCCTCGGCGCGCCCAGCTGCGTCATCAGCGCATTGACCGGCTGCGCGGTCAGCACGGCAAGCCGCTGCTGGTCGCGCGTGATGGCCGCCTCGGTCTGCGGCACCCGCGATGCGGCGCCGAGCAATAAGGCACGGCCGCGAGTCACGTCGAGATCCGAACCGCGGCCCCCCTCGAGACGTGCCTCGAGCAGCTGCTGGTTCTCGGTCAGGTTGGCGATGTTGCGCAGCGCCACGCGCAGGCGCTCCTGGTCGGCGCGCAGGCTGAAGTAAGCCTGGGCCACCTCGGCAACCACGGACTGCCGCGCGGCCTCGAGGCCCGCCCGGGCGGCACGCTCCTCGGCATGCGCGGCGCGCTCCGCGCTGACGGCGCCGCCGAAAATGTCGATTTCCCAGGATGCATCGAATCCGGCATTAAATGTGGTGATCTTGCCAAGGTTGGGCGGGTACAGCGGATTATCCGAGCTGTAAAGGTTGGCCTGGCGGCTCGCGGATGCCGTCACGATCGGCAGCAGCGCAAAATACTCGAGCCCACGCAGTGCGCGTGCCTCGTTGAGCTGGGCGAGCGATTGCGCGAGCGTCGTATTGTGAGCGAGCGCGGTGTTGATCAGCTGGTCCAGGACCGGATCGCCGAACGAGTGCCACAGGGCCGATGCCGGCGGATGCGCACCGTCGAAGCTGTCCTCGCGGGCCTGCGAGAACTGCGGCGGTACGGTGACGGCAGGACGCACGTAGCGTGGTCCGACCGCACAGCCGTCGAGCGCGGCAACGCCCAGGAGGCCCGCCGGCAGCGCGAGGCAGGCGATGGTTCCCGCGACGGCCCTCATCCACGCGCGGCGCCTACTCATGGTGGGCCTCCGCCGTGCCGGCTTCGGGCGAGTGCGTCTCCCGGCGCTTTACGATGGTGCGTATCACGACGTAGAAAACGGGAGTCAGGAACAGCCCGAAGAACGTCACGCCCAGCATCCCGAAAAAGACGGTGATGCCGGTCACGCGGCGTACTTCTTGACCAGCGCCGATCGCGAAGACCAGCGGCACGACGCCCATGATGAAAGCAAAGCTCGTCATCAGGATCGGGCGCAATCGCAGCCGGCACGCTTCGATCGCCGCCTGGATGATGCTCTTGCCGTGACGTTCCAGCTCGCGGGCGAACTCGACGATCAGGATCGCGTTCTTGCACGACAGGCCCATCAGCACCACAAGGCCGATCTGCGTAAATATGTTGTTGTCGAGGAAGGTGGGCGGGCCCTTTGGCGGAAAGAACGCCAGCGACAGGCCATGGAAGAAGTTGATCATCCAGATGCCGCCCATCGCGGCGAGCATCGCCATGGGAACGATCAGGATGATCACGAGCGGCAGCGACCAGCTCTCGTACAGCGCTGCCAGTACGAGAAAGACCAGCAGCACGCACAGCGGGAACACGTAGTAAGAAGCGTTGCCCTGCGTGACCTGCTGGAACGTCAGTCCGCTCCACTCGAATGTCATGCCGTTCGGCAGGAACTTCCTGGCAAGTTCGGTGACCTTGGCAAGGGCCTGCGCGGACGACATACGGGACGCGTCCGCGCCGCCGGCCAGATCGGCGGCCGGATAGCCGTTGAAGCGGATCACGGGATCCGGACCGTAGGTCGGCTTCACATTGACGACGCTGCCGATGGGCACCATCTGGCCGGCTTCGTTGCGGGTCTTCAGGTTCTCGATGTCTGCCGCGGTACGCCGGAACGGTGCATCCGCCTGCACGTACACCCCATACGTCTTGCCGAACAGGTTGAAATCGTTGACGTACTCGGACCCCAGATAGATCTGCAGGGCGCTGAACACATTGGACAGGGGCACGCCCTGCTGCTTCGCCCGGACGCGGTCGACGTCAGCCTCGAGCTGGGGCACGTTCGACTGGTAGGCGCTGAATACCGAGTAGGGATCGAACCCGGGTGTCTGGCGCAGGGTGCCCGCAAGCGCCTGGGTCTGCTGGTTGAGCTCGCCGTAGCCAAGTCCGGCGCGGTCCTCGACGTACAGCTCGAAGCCGGCGGCGTTGCCGAGGCCCAGCACCGGCGGCGGCATCAGCGCAAAGGCGATGCCTTCCTTGATCGCGCTGAATTGCATCGACAGGGAGGTTGCGATCTCCGATGCCGGGATGCTGCGTTCGTCAAAAGGCTTCAGGCCGACGAACATCGTCGCGGTGTTCGAGGTATTCGTGAAGTGCACGCCGTTCAGCCCCGGGAACTCGACGGCGTGCTCGACGCCCGGCGTCTTCAGCGCGATATCCGCCATTTTCCGCACCATGCGTTCGGTGCGGTCCAGCGAGGCCCCTTCGGGCAGCAAGGCCACCGCAAACAGGTATTGCTTGTCCTGGGTCGGAATGAATCCGGCCGCGATGCTGCGAAACACCATGATCGCCAGCAACACCATGACGCCGTAGATCACCAGCATGCGCCCGGTGCGCGTCGTGATCCACTCGATGCGATGCGAATAAGCGGTCGCGGATCGTCTGAAGAACCGGTTGAAGCGCGCGAAGAACCCGCCAAAGACCGTCTCGATGGCGCGCGCCAGTGCGTCCTTTTCGGCGCCGACCGGCCGCAGCAGCGTGGCCGCCAGGGCCGGAGACAAGGTCAGGGAGTTGATGGCCGAAATGATCGTGGAGATCGCGATCGTCACGGCAAACTGCCGGTAGAACTGTCCGGTGACGCCGCCCAGGAAGGCGATCGGAATGAAGACGGCCGTGAGCACCATGGCGATCGCGATGATGGGGCCGGACACCTCGCTCATCGCCTGGTGCGCCGCATCGCGCGCATTGCGCCCTTCCTCGATGTTGCGCTCGACGTTCTCGACCACGACGATTGCGTCGTCGACGACGATGCCTATGGCCAGCACGAGGCCGAACAGCGTCAGCACGTTGACGGAGAAGCCGAGCAGCCACAGCACGCCGAACGTGCCGATGACCGAGATCGGCACGGCGAGCAAGGGGATGATCGAGGCGCGCCACGTCTGCAGGAAGACCAGCACGACGAGCACGACGAGCGCGACGGCCTCGAGCAGCGTGTGGATCACCGATGTGATGGATTCGCGGACGAACACCGTCGGGTCATAGACGACGTGCCAGGTGATGTCCTCCGGAAACTGCGCGGCGAGTTCCTTGACGCGCGCCCGCACCGCATTCGAGAGCGCAATCGAATTCGCGCCCGGCGACTCGAAGATCACGATGGCGGCGGCCTGTTCATTGTCGAGCAGCGAACGCAGCGAATAGCCCGACGCCCCCAGCTCGATGCGCGCGACGTCGGCGAGCTTGGTCACCTCGCCGCGCGGGCCGGTCTTCAGCACGATATTGCCGAATTCCTCGACCGTCGCGAGGCGGCCCCGCGCATTGACCGAGATCTGCAGATCGGATTCATGACCCTGCGGCGGCGCGCCGAGTATGCCGGCGGACACCTGGACGTTCTGTTCGCGGATCGCGTTGACGACATCATCGGCCGTCATGCCTCGCGAGGCCACCTGCTGCGGGTTCAGCCACACCCGCATCGCATAGCTGTCGGCGCCGAACGCAACGGCCTGGCCGACGCCGGGCAGGCGGGCCAGCTCGTCGCGGATGTGCAGGTTCGCGTAATTGGTCAGGTACAGCGCGTCATAGGTATGCTTTGGCGAGGTCAGGTGCACGACCATCGTCAATGTCGGCGACTGCTTCTGCGTCGTGACGCCCAGCAGGCGCACGGCATCGGGCAGGCGCGGCAAGGCCTGTGCGACGCGGTTCTGCACCTGGACTGCCGCGAGGTCGATATCGGTGCCGATGCGGAACGTGACGGTCAGCTGCATGACGCCGTCGGCGCCGGCCACCGATTTCATGTAAATCATGCCTTCGACGCCGTTGATCGCCTCTTCCAGCGGCGCCGCGACCGTCTCCGAGATCACGGTCGGATTGGCGCCGGGATAGATGGCCTGAACCTGGACCGAGGGCGGCACCACCGACGGGTATTCGCTGACCGGGATATTGGGCAGCGCGATCAGACCGGCCGTGAATATGACGATGGACAGGACAGCCGCAAATATCGGCCTGTCGATAAAGAAGCGCGAGAAATCCATGGCTTCCGGCCGCTATTTGCCGGCCGCGGCAGGCGGCTGCAGTTCCGGCTGATCCATCGGCACCTGGAACGGATTGACGGGCTGGCCAGGCGAAAATATCTTGCGCGTGCCGTTGACGACGACCAGATCGCCTTCGGCGAGTCCCGTGCTGATCACGCGCAGACCCTCGATCAGCGGTCCCGGCGTGACGTCCTTGCGCACGGTCTTGTGATCGGCGCCGACCACGTACACATACTTGCGATCCTGATCGGTCAGGATTGCGCGCTCGTTGATCAGCAGCGCCGGGTGCGTCTCGGTGCTGTGCAGCTGGATGCGCGCGAACAATCCCGGCGTGAACAGGTGATCCTTGTTCGACAGCAGAGCCCGCGCAAAAATCGTTCCGGTCGCCGGGTCGAGGCGGTTGTCGAGGAACACCATTTCGCCGTGATGCGGATAGCCTTCCTCGGAGGCGAGTCCCACGGCAACCGGGCTGTGCGGGTTGCCGGCACCGGGCGCCGAACTCGCGCGCGCAAGCTGCTGGTACTTGAGGTAGACGCGTTCATTGCCGTCGAAGCTGACGTATACCGGGTCTATCGAAACCATGGTCGCAAGCAGCGTGGTCGCGGGGCTGACGAGGTTTCCGGGGCGCACCTCGGCCCGCCCGATGCGGCCGCTGATCGGCGCCGTGATTCGCGTGAATTCGACATTGAGGTCCGTCTGGCGCAGCTCGGCGGCCGCCGTATTGCGATCCGCAATGGCCTGCTTGAGCTCGCCCTGGCGCTGTTCCAGCTCCTCGACCGCCGCGGCCTTGAGCTTGACGAGCTTCTCCGTGCGGGCGAGCTCCGTCTGCGCAAGTTCTATGCGCGTCTCGGCGCGGGCCAGGTTGGCGCGCCCGCTGTCCGAGGCGGCACGGTACTCGCGGTCATCGATCGTGAACAGCAGATCGCCCTTGTGCACTTCGCCGCCTTCGTGAAAATGCACGCCGGCGAGATAGCCCGCGACCCGGGGCCGCAATTCGACGGTTTCGATCGCCTCGATCCGGCCGCTGAACTCGTCGAGCTCCGCGACATCCTTCTTGACGACGGCTGCCACATTGACGTCCGGCGGGGGGAAAGCCGGCGGTCCGCCACCGCCGCATCCGGTAAGCAGGAGAATCCCCGGCATGGCGAGCAGACCGGCGCGAAGCGTAAGCACAAACAGCCGACCTATAGGCATGCGGTATCCTGATTTGGTTGCAGGGTGGACTACGAAACGCCAAAGCAGGCTCTCGCAGGCTCAGAAATGATTATCATTCTGACCGGCTGCAATATTACCAGCAGCACGCCGGGATGCGCTAGGCATGACCGCTTTTTTCCAGGGCCGTGTTCTTCATATTACGGACCGGCGCGACTTTGCGCCACGTCAGATATCCACAGGGGCTGTAAACCAGGTCAGCGCTGACGCGTTGGTAACTGGAACCGGCCGCGGCGAGTCCCGGCGGTGGGGTGCGTGGATCGATTGGAGTGCTTGCGGAGAAAGGCCTGCCCCATGGCATTTTCAGTTCATCATGCCGTCGCGCTTCTTGCCGGATCGGCCGTTGCCGCAGCGCTGCTCGCCGGGTGTGCGAGCCAGCCATCCGGGACGTCGGGTCAGGCCCCGGCCGCGCCGCACGCGCTGGCCCGCAGCGACATCCTGTGGCTCGAGCGCGCGAGTTTCGGGATCGACGGCGACAGCATGGAATCCTATCGGCGGCTCGGCCGCGCACGGTTCCTGGATGCGCAACTGAGCGCCCGGGACGCGGCGCTGCCGATGCCGATTGCCGCGCAGATCGAGGGCATGGAGGTCTCGCACATCGATCCGATGCAGACCATCGCCGCGGTCAACGGCGAACGCCAGCGCATCAATGCACTGACCGATGATGCGGCCCGGGAACAGGCGCGAAAGACGCTCAACGAGCATGGCAACCGCCTCGCCTACGAAGCGGCCAGGCGCGACCTGCTGCGCGCGGTGTACGCCAGGTCGCAGCTTCAGGAGCAGATGGTCTGGTTCTGGCTGAATCATTTCAGCGTGTACCAGCAGAAGGCCGAGCTGCGCTGGCTGGTCGGGGACTACGAGGAACACGCGATACGCCCCTACGCGCTGGGGCATTTCCGCGACCTGGTGCTTGCGACGCTCGAGCACCCTGCGATGCTGCAGTACCTGGACAATCGCCAGAACAGGGCCGGACACACCAACGAGAATTACGCGCGCGAACTGCTCGAGCTGCACACGCTCGGCGTGGATGGCGGATATTCGCAGCAGGACGTCCAGCAGCTCGCCCTGGTCCTGACCGGCGTCGGCATCAACGCCGGAGCGCCGCCGCGGCTGCGGCGCGAGTTGCAGGGACTCTACCGTCGCCGCGGCGCCTTCGAGTTCAATCCGGCGCAGCACGATTTCAGCGACAAGGTGCTGCTCGGCCGGTCCATCCGCGGACAGGGATTCGACGAGGTTGAAGCCGCCGTGACGCTGATCGTGCGCCAGAGAGCCTGTGCGCATTTCGTCTCCGGCCGGATTGCCCGCTACTTCGTCGCCGACAACCCACCGCCCGCCCTGGTCGAGCGCATGACGCAGACGTTCATGCAAACCGACGGAGACATTGCCGCGGTGCTGCGCACGTTGTTCCTCGCGCCGGAAATCGATTCGGCCGCGGGCGGTAAATTCAAGGATCCGCAGCGCTTCGTGGTCTCGGCGGTGCGCTATGCCTACGACGGGAGGACGATCGGCAATACCCGCCCGCTGCTCAGGTGGCTCAGCGATCTCGGCGAAGCGCCCTACGGCCACCAGACCCCGGATGGGTATGCGTTGACGGAGGCGAGCTGGGCCAGCGCCGGTCAGATGAGCCGACGGTTCGAGATTGCGCGGGCAATCGGTTCCGGCAACGCCGGCCTGTTCGATCCGGAGGATGGGAGCATGGCGCAGGCGGGCGGATTTCCGCAATTGTCCAATCGCCTGTATTTCGACACGGTGGAGCCGCTGCTGTCGGCGCAGACCAGGGCCGCGCTGGACCAGGCCAATTCGCAGCAGGAATGGAACCTGCTGCTGCTCTCGTCGCCGGAATTCAATTATGAATAAATCCCGGCCAATGGCGCCGCCAGGCCGGCGCCAGGTACTGAAGGCCGGCGGCGCTGCACTGTTCTGCCTGGGCATCCGCGGCCGGCTGTATGCGGCACCTGCAGCCAGTCCGCGGCTGCTGGTGGTGTTCCTGCGCGGCGGCTATGACGCCTGCAACCTGCTGGTGCCCTACTCCAGCAGCTTTTACTACGAGATGCGCCCCAACATCGCCATAGTCGCGCCCGAACCGGCGTCGACGACCGGCGCCCTGGCGCTGAATGCGGACTGGGCACTGCATCCGGCGGTACGTGACTCGATCGGATCCCTGTATGCACGCGGACAGGCGGCGTTTGTGCCGTTCGCGGGTACCGATGACCTCTCGCGCAGCCACTTCGAGACCCAGGACAGCATCGAGCTCGGCCAGCCGCTGAATGCCGCGCGCAATTACCGCTCGGGCTTTCTGGGGCGCCTGTCCGAATGCCTGGTCGGCTCCTCGGTGGACGCGCCCCCCATTGCCTTCACCGATGCCCTGCCGCTGTCATTCGAGGGCGCCTCGACGGTGCCGAATCTGTCGCTGAAGCATTCCGGCAAGGCGCCATTTGATGAGCGCCAGGTACGCCTGCTCAGCGACATGTACGCCGGGCACCACCTGCAGGCGGCGGTCAGCAGCGGACTGGAACTGCGGCAGGTCGTTGCCGACGAGGTTGCCGCGGAGATGCAGAAGGCGAGCCGCGCCGCGATCAATACCAGGGGCTTTGAGCTCGAAGCCGAACGCATGGGCCACCTGATGCGCGACAGGTACCGCATCGGCTTCATCGATGTGGGCGGCTGGGATACGCACGTCGGCGAAGGCGGCGCCGAAGGACCTCTGGCCACGAATCTGGCGAGCCTCGGTCGCGGCCTCGAGGTGTTCTCGCAGTCGCTGGAGGGGGAATGGCAGAACACGGTGGTCATCGTACTGTCCGAATTCGGCCGCACCTTTCGCGAGAATGGCAACCGCGGCACCGATCATGGCCATGGCACGGTCTACTGGATACTCGGTGGCGCCATCAACGGCGGACGGATAGCCGGCGAGCAACAGCCGGTCACCCGGCGCACGCTGTTCCAGGACCGGGACTATCCGGTGCTGAACGACTATCGCGCCGTGCTCGGCGGGATGTTCCGTTCGATGTGGGGCCTGTCGGCCAGGCAAAGCGGCGCGATCTTTCCGCAGATCGCGCCGGTGAGCCTGGGCCTGGTCTGAGCGCCGCTAGAACTTGTAGCCGATCTTGATGCCGAGCACGCGCGGCCGGATCACGGTCTGCGTCTCGATCGCGAGCGCATTCGAGATGAATACCTTGCCGCGCTCGTCGGTCAGGTTCTGTCCGAATAGCTGGAACGTCCAGGCGTCCCTGGCCGCACCGATCGACGCATCGTAAGTCGAATAGCCCGGAATATCGTAGGCTGCGGACGTCGTGCCGCCGCCGCCCGTGCCCGGAGCAATCGACGGCGTATTGCCCGCCACCGACAACTCGTGGGCCTGATGCGTCGCGCCGACCTGCCAGAACGCCTGGTAGTCGTTCATCGCCCACTCGTAGCGGATCCGCGCGTTGAACATCAGCGGCGGGGACATCGCGACCGGACTGCCCTCCTTGCCAAAGATATTGTTGATCAGGATCGGCGCGCCGCAGGGCGGCGAACTGGTCGAGGTGCAGTTGTCGTTGACGGTCAGGAACGGTGAGTTCGTCTGCTCGCCGCTGTTCCATGCTCCGGATCCCTGGACCGTCAGGCCGTGCGTCGCGCGCCAGACCACGCTCGTTTCCACCCCGCGGATCCGGTAATTCGGTCCGTTGGTGTTGAACGTCAGCTCGCCGGTTCCGCCCGGTCCCGGATCAAAGAACGCGACCTGCGCGTTGTCCCAGTTTTCCTGATAGACGGCGCCGTTGAACTGAACGCTGTGATCGGCCCATTCGGTCTTCCAGCCCAGCTCGTTGTTGATCAGCTTGTCGGAACTGTAGGCCGTCGGCGTGTTGTATTGCCCATTGATGGCGCCCAGCGTCGATGTGCGGTTGAACGCGCCCGGGCGATAACCCTGCGACCAGGTGTAATACACGAGCGCGTCGCTGTCGATTTTCCAGCTCAGGTTCACGCGGCTGGAGAATCCGGACGCCGTACTGCGCAGGTGTTCCGCGTCGAGATTGGCGCCGGGCCACGCCGACTGGCAGGGCGGCGGACCGGCTTCGTAACACCCCGAAAATCCGAACACGCGGCTTCCCCGTTCGGTATTCGTGTAATCGTAATAGCGCGTGCCGGCCGTGAGGGTCAGCGTCTTCGGGATCAGTTCGTAGTCGACCGACCCGAACAGCGCGGTCTGCGTATAGCCGCGCCGGCTATCGTCGAAGAACGAGGTGGTATCACTGCGGACGTTCGGGTTGTTTGCGGTTGCGCCGGGGGGCGGACCGATGTCGGTCAGGCACCCGGTGTTCATCGTGGCGGTACATCCGGGCAACGTACGGTACATCCAGTCCGTCTGATCGTAGACGTCGAGCTTCTCATAGAATGCGCCGCCAATGGCCCGCAGGCGCCAGTCATCGGGCGTGCTGAAGCGCAGTTCGTGGCTCAGGTGCGTGTTCTGCAGCTGCTCGCGCCAGCTTGCGCTCGGTGACAGGCAATACGCCTGGCCGGTCGCGCTCTTCGCCGCCGTGACGCATTGATAATAATCCGCATAGTGACCGCGGGAGTAGTTGGTGTAGTCCGCGGTCTGGTTCAAGTTGCGATCGAGGTAGCTGCCGGTGTAGACGGCCTTCAGGTCACCGAGGCGACCGTTCAGGGTCCACGCGGTATTCTCGTATTTGTCCGTGTCATCCGACGGGTTGAACGTCGTCACCGACAAATCCGGCAGCGTCTGCCCGTTCGCGCCATACGGCATCTGGTAAAAGACGCCCTTGGCATCCATGCTCTGGAACGACTGGGCGACCAGCAGGTTCCAGTCCTCATTGAACTTCGCGAGCACCGAGAGGCGCACGCCCTGGTACGAGACCGGGTTGATCGCATTGCCGACGTAGGGGCCGTTGTTGATCACGACGCTGTTGGCCGGCACGCTGCCGCCCGCGTAGCCGATGCCGAAGTCGCTGTTCGATCGCACGAAGGTGCTCGGCACATTGTTGATGTAGCCGCCGCGGCTGTCGTTGTAGATGACCCCGCGCACCGCGAGCGCATCGGCGATCAGCGGCAGGTTCAGCACCGCCTCGACGTTGGAATTCGGATCACCATGGGCGGTCGTCCCGTAGCCTGCCGTAACGCTGCCCTCGGTGACGTCGAGCTTCGGCTTGTTGGTGATGTAACGGATCACGCCCGCCTCGGCGCCGCCGCCGAACAGCGTACCCTGCGGCCCCTCGAGCACCTCGATGCGCTCCATGTCGGCGGCGTACACGTCCAGGTTGCGGCTCGGCAGCTGGCCCGACTGGTCGTCCAGGTAAACGGCGACGTTCGGGAACGGCCCGGTCGTGCCGGTGCCGGCGATGCCGAGCGACCCGGTACTCGACGCCCGCGGATCGACAAGTCGCCGAGACCGGGGCCGAAACTCGCCGAATTGACGTTCGGCACGTACTTGATGAAATCGTCGATGGTCTGCACGTTCAGCTGTGCAAGGGTCTCGCCGGTCAGCGCCTGGATCGTGATCGGCACATTCTGCGCACTCTCCGTACGCCGCTGTGCAGTGACAGTGATTTCCTGAATCGCGTCCGACGAGGCTTCCGCATTATCGGCGGAGGCAGCGAAGGCGACGCCCGCTGCCTGACTGCCCAGGATTGCCGCAATTGCCAGTCCCAGCTTCCCCGTCGAATGCATTGTCAATACCCCCGGTGAACTCTTATGCGTTATTCCCTGCCGTAGCGTATCAAAAAAGGCCGGACCTTGTAGAGCGCGTTCGGGACGGCAGCACAGGATGGGCTAGACTTAAAGGCATGGACTCGCTGTCAGATGTTGCAACGCCGGCACTGGTGCTGGATCGCGAGCGCCTGCAGGCGAACGCCCGGCGCATGATCGACCGGGCGCACCACCTGGGTGTGGGCCTGAGGCCGCACCTGAAGACGCTCAAATCCGTCGATGCGGCCCGGCTGGCGATCGACCCGCGTCACGGGGGCATCGCGGCGGCGACACTGAATGAGGCCCACTATTTCGCGTCGCACGGCATTTCCGACATTCAGCTCGCCGTCTGCCTGCCGCCGGCCAAGTTCGCGCGCGCGGCGCAGATCCTGCAGCGCGCGCCCCGGTTCAGTTTCTTCCTCGACTCCCTCGAGGTGGCGCGGGCCGCCGCTGAGTTCAGCCGGCAGTCCGGCGTCAGCCTGCGTGCGTGGATCGAGATCGAGAGCGGCGGACGGCGCACCGGCGTCGCGCCGGACAGCGCGGAGCTGGTCGAGATTGCCGGGGCGCTCGGGCCCGACGTGCACCTGGAAGGTGTCGCGACCCATGCCGGACAGTGCTATGCGGACCTCGGGATCGAGGAGATTGCGGCAATTGCCGAGCAGGAACGTGCCGCGGTAACGGCCGCGGCCGGGCGCCTGCGCGCCGCGGGCTTCGCAGTCCCCGGTGTCAGCGCCGGATCAACCCCGACTACGGCCCATGCGGGATCCGCGCAGGGCCTGACCGAATGGCGCGCCGGTGTTTACCTGGCCGGAGACCTGTTCCAGGTGGCGGTGCGTTCGATGGCGCTCGACGACATCGCGCTCAGCGTGGTGGCGAGCGTGATCAGTCACCGGCGCGAGCGTCAGCAGATCGTGATCGACGCGGGCGGGCTCGCCCTGTCGAAGGATCGCAGCACCCAGCAGATTGCGGGCCACGATGCCGGATACGGGCTGGTCACGGACCTGCACGGCCGATCGGCCTTCGGGCCGCTGTATATCCGCGGTGTGCACCAGGAACACGGTGAAATCCACGGCGTGACCGCGGCGCTGTTCGACGCACTGCCCATCGGCGCGCGGGTGCGCATCATGCCCAATCATGCCTGCATGACCGCCGCGATGTACGATGAATACCTGGTAACCGACGGCGGGCCCGATGTTGCGGCGCGCTGGCCGCGGACCAATGGCTGGAGCTAGCGCCGGGGTCCCTGACGCTCACTCCTCTTCAATGGCGTCGGTCAGGACGGCCTTGCGCGCCGCGATGAATGCGTGCATCGCTTCGTCCGCCGCCGCGTCGATGCCCGGATCCTGATACTCGGCGAGCATTTTTTTCCAGATGCGGTTGGCGCGCTGTTCGGCGGTGAGCGACCCGGTGCTCGACCACTCCTCGTACGAGGAATAGTCGGCGATCGTCGATTGGTAGAACGCCGTCTCGAAGTTCGCCTGCGTGTGCTCGCAGCCGAGGAAGTGGCTGCCGGGACCTACCTCGCGCAGGGCATCGAGGGCCTGGCCGCGCGCCGACATGTCCATGCCCTGCGACAGCGCCTGCATCATCGCCAGCTGGTCGATGTCCATGACGAATTTCTCGTATCCGGCCACCAGCCCGCCTTCCAGCCAGCCGGCGGCATGGGTGACGAGGTTGACGCCCGCCAGCAGCGTCGGCAGCAAGGTGTGCGCGCTTTCGTAACCGGCCTGCGCGTCGGCGATCTTCGAGGAGCACAGGGAGCCGCCACTGCGGCAGGGCACTCCCAGGCGCCGCGCCAGCTGCGCGGTCGCGAAAATCATTTGAGTCGCCTCGGGCGTGCCGAACGTCGGCGCGCCGGTGCGCATCGATATGGCGCCGACGAAGGAGCCGAGGATCACGGGTGCGCCGGGTCGCACGAGCTGGGTCAGCGCCATGCCCGCCATGGTCTCCGCCAGGATCTCGGACATGCAGCCCGCCGCGGTTACCGGCCCCATGGCTCCCGCGAGCACGGCCGGAACGATGATCGTGCCCTGGTTGGCGCCGGCGAATTCGCGCAGGGCTCCGAGCATGCGGCCGTCGAACGTCAGCGGCGAATTCGAATTGATGTTGCCGAGAACGACCGGATGGGTCTCGAGAAATTCTGCGCCGAACAGCGAGCGGGCCAGGTTGACCGCGTCGCGCGCATGGCCCGGCGTCTCGGGCGTGGCTTCGCAGGCCTGGTCGCTGTAGCGAAAAAACGAGTATTGAACATCGAGGTGGCGCTTGTTCGGCGGAATCTCCATCGGCTCGACCATGCAGCCGCCGGAAAAATGGATCGCCGGGGCCATGTGGGCCAGCTTGATGAAGTTCTGCAGGTCTTCGAGCGTACCGTAGCGCCGGCCCCGATCCAGGTCGGAGACGAACGGCGGTCCGCCGACCGGCGAGAAGACGGTCGCATCGCCGCCGAAACGCAGGTTGCGCTCGGGATTCCGTGCATACAGCGTGAACTCGCGGGGTGCCGTCTTCAGCAGATGCCGGGCAAGGCCGCGCGGAATGTGCACCCTTTCGCCCTTGACGTCCGCGCCCGCTTCGCGCCACAGGCGCAGCGATTCCGCATCGCGTCGAAACTCCATGCCGATCTCCTCGAGGATCGTCTCGGCATTGGCCTCGATGATCTCGGCAGCCTCTGAACTCAGCAGTTCGACCGGCGCGAGCTTGCGGCGTATGTACGGGTACTTGACGGTCTGCTTCTGGGCCCGGGCCAGGCGCACATCGCGGCCGCGGCGCGGCGCAGCTGATTTCTCGCTCACGGTCATGTCGTTCCCCACCCGAAAGGTACCGGCGGCACTATGCACTTCGGCGCCGGATTACGCCATCGCGCGTGTACCCAAGCACGCCCGACGGGCGCATAATGCGCTCGATATACGGGTGATTTCCAGAGGTTCCGATGAAGCATCAAGCGGGTGTGTGGATCGACCATCGCAAGGCACTGATCGTGACGGTAACGGCCGACGGCCAGCATACTTCACTCGTCGTCTCCAACGTCGAGAAGCACCCGGAGCGCGCCACGGATGCCGTGAAGGGTTCATACGAGGCGCTGCAGGTCTCGCCCGACGACCGGCGCCAGAGGGCGCTGACGAAGCACCTGAATACCTATTACGACATGGTTATCGCGGCGGTGCGGGACGCGCGCAGCATTTACGTCTGCGGCCCCGGCGAATCGAAGGTCGAGTTGAAGAAGCAGCTCGGCAAGCAGAGCCTGGGCGCGCGCCTGGCGGCGCTGGAATCCGCGGACAAGATGACCGACCGCCAGTTCATCGCCAGGGTGCGCAGCTATTTCAAGCTGGACGCGCCGCGGCGCGAACCGAAACTGCGGCCGGTATTGAAATAAGTGCATTCAATGGGCGTTCACCGCGCGCGCAGTGACCGGTACGACGCAATGGCGTACCGGCGCTGCGGCCGCAGCGGCCTCAGGTTGCCGTCCCTGTCCCTCGGCCTGTGGCAGAACTTCGGCGCCGTGGACTCCCTCGACAACAGCCGCCGGATGCTGCTGCGGGCCTTCGACTGCGGCGTGACGCACTTCGACCTGGCCAACAACTACGGTCCGCCTTACGGATCCGCGGAGGAAACCTTCGGGCAGGTGATGCGCCGCGACCTGGCGCCGTACCGCGACGAACTGGTGATCTCGACCAAGGCCGGGTACGACATGTGGCCGGGACCCTATGGCGACTGGGGCTCGCGCAAGTACCTGCTGGCGAGCCTCGACCAGAGTCTGCGGCGCATGTGCCTCGACTACGTCGATATCTTTTACTCGCATCGCCCGGATCCGCATACCCCGATCGAGGAGACGATGGGCGCGCTCGAGCACGCGGTGCGTTCGGGCAAAGCCCTGTATGCAGGCATATCGAATTACGATGTGGCGCAGACGCAGGCGGCGGTGCAGGCGCTGCGCAGCCTGGGGCTGCATTGCCTGTTGCACCAGATGCCTTATTCGATGTTCCGCCGCGGTGCCGAGGAGGGATTGTTCGCGACCCTTGCCGAGAATGGCGTCGGCGCGATCGCCTTCTCGCCGCTCGCACAGGGCATGCTGACGGACCGGTACCTGACCGGAATTCCGGCGGATTCGCGCGCCGGAAAGCCGGGCCGGTCGCTGTCGGCGGCGGACCTGACGAAGGCCCGCCGCGAACAGATCATCGGACTCGCCGCCATTGCGGCGGCGCGGGGCCAGAGCCTGGCGCAACTCGCTCTCGCCTGGACGCTGCGCCACCCCGGCATGTCCAGCGCACTGGTGGGCGCGAGCCGGCTTGATCAGCTCGAGGATAGCCTCGGCGCGTTGCGCAACCTGGGGTTCGATGCCGCGGAGCTTGCGCAGATCGACCGTATCCTCGCCGCCGGAGGGTAGAATCGCTCATGGCTCAACATATCGTCCACGCCGCCTGCCCGCACGATTGCCCGGATACCTGCGCCATGCGCATCACGGTCGAGGATGGCGTGGCCGTGCGGGTCCAGGGCGACCCGGACCATCCGCCGACGCACGGGGCGCTGTGCACCAAGGTTGCCCGCTATACGGAGCGTGTCTACCATCCGGACCGGTTGCTGCACCCGCTGCGGCGGGTCGGCGCCAAGGGCAGCGGGCAGTTCGAAGTCGTTGGCTGGGACGAGGCGCTCGACGAGATCGGCGCGCGCCTTGCCGCAATCGCGGCCCGCGATCCCCAGGCGATACTGCCCTACAGCTATGCCGGCACGATGGGCCTCGTCCAGGGCGAGTCGATGTCCGCGCGCTTTTTCAATCGCCTCGGCGCCTCGCGGCTCGATCGCACGATCTGTGCCAGCGCCGGCGGAGCCGGCCTGCAGGCGACCTACGGCGCCAAGGTCGGCATGCACGTCGAGTATTTCAGCGAGAGTGACCTGATCCTGATCTGGGGCAGCAACAGCATTGCCTCCAACCTGCACTTCTGGACATTTGCCCAGCAGGCCAAGCGGGCCGGCGCGAAGCTGATCTGCGTCGATCCGCGCCGCACCGAAACAGCCGATAAATGCCACCAGCATATACCGCTGATGCCTGGCACCGACGGCGCGCTCGCGCTGGGCCTGATGCAGCAGCTGATCGAAAACGGCTGGCTGGACGCGGATTATATCGGGCAATACACCGAGGGCTGGGCGGCGCTTCGCGAACGGGCGCTTTACTGGACGCCGGAGCGCACCGCCGCGGTCTGCGGGATCAGTGCCTCGGAAGTGCGCGCGCTCGCGCGTGATTACGGCCAGGCAAAGCGCGCCGCGATCCGGCTGAATTACGGCATGCAGCGGGTTCGCGGCGGCGGCAGCGCCGTGCGCCTGATTGCCGCCCTGCCCTGCCTGGTCGGTGCGTGGCGCCATCGGGCCGGCGGCCTGCTGTTGTCGGCGGGGGGCTGGGCGAGCGTGCGCAGCGACCGGCTGGAGCGTCCGGACCTGCTGCAGGGGCCCGAGCCGCGCACGATCAACATGAGCACCATAGGCGATGAGCTGTTGCGCGGCGCGTCGGCGCAATTCGGCCCGCAGATCGAGGCCCTGATTGTCTACAACAGCAATCCCGTGGCCGTGGCGCCGCAGTCCGAGAAGGTCGTGCGCGGATTCGCCCGGGAGGACCTGTTCACGGTCGTGCTGGAACAGTTCCAGACCGACACCGCCGACTATGCGGACTTCGTGCTGCCGGCGACGACTCAGCTTGAGCACTTCGACGTCCACAAGAGCTACGGCCATACCTACCTGCTCGCCAATGAGCCGGCCATCGCCCCGCTCGGCGAGGCGCGACCGAACACGGAGATCTTCCGGCAACTGGCGCGCCGGCTGGGATTCACCGAGGAATGCTTTGCCGAAACCGACGTCGAGATCGGCGCGCAGGCGTTCGGCGACGACATCGATTTTGCGCAGCTGCGGCGCGACGGCTGGGTGCGCCAGGCGATTCCCGATGCGCCGTTCGCCGCCGGCGGCTTCCGGACGCCCAATGGACGCGCGCAATTCGCGCCGGCCGGCATGGGCGCCGCGGATTTCATCGCGCCGTACGAATCGCGGCAATCGACGCCGCAACTGGCCGAGCGCTACCCCCTGGCGATGATCTCCCCGCCCGCCCGGCACTTCCTGAACTCGAGCTTCGTCAACGTCAGGAGCCTGCGAAGCATCGAGGGCGAGCCCTTGCTGGAGATACACCCGCAGGATGCGGCACCTCGGGGCCTGACCGACGGGGCGATCGTACGCACGTTCAACGATCGCGGCGAGTATCGCTGCAAAGTCAGCATCAGCGAGCGGGCGCGGCCCGGCGTGGTGGTCGGCCTCGGCGTCTGGTGGCGCAAGCTGGGACCGGCCGGCACGAACGTCAATGAACTGACGCATCAGCGGCTGACCGATATCGGTCGCGGGCCAACTTTCTACGACTGCCTGGTCGAAGTTTCTGCCCTGTAGGGGCTGGCGAACAGGCTCCTGAAGCGGCGCTCACCGTGGGCGCTGAAGCGGATGACCCGGGACGCCCGGTCGCGCTTTGCCCAGCCGATCTCGATCACGCGGGACAACAGCGCGGCGCCGAGCGAGCCTGCGAGGTGGTACCTGCGCTCGCTCCAGTCCATGCAGGGACGGCAGTACGCGCGGCGTTGCCGGGAGACCGCGACGGCATCGATACCCAGGCGCCTGAACCAGCCGGTGCCGGTTGCGCTCGGACGAAGTCCCTGCGGCAACAGTTCGAGCAGGCCGTTGCGCACGAGCGAATCGTACGCCAGCACGCCGAGTTCCCCCGCCAGGTGGTCATAGCAGATCCGGGCCTTGCGCAGCGCGGGATCGCGTGGACTCGAGAGCAGCCGCACGGCGCCGGTGCGAAAGGCCACGCCCATCAGCGCCTCGAGCAATCCGCCCACATCCTCGTCGGCGAGCCGGAAGTATCGATGCCGCCCCTGCGGATCCACCGTGACCAGCGATGCATCGAGCAGTTTCGACAGGTGCGCGCTCATGGTCTGCCGGGTCACGCCGGCGATCTGGGCCAGCTCGGTCGCCGTCAGCGCCCGATCGCTCATCAGGGCCGTCAGCGCATCGGCCCTCGCGGCATCGCCCAGCAGCGCGGCGATCCGGGCGATATTCGGCCCGTCTTTCATGCTTCGACGTTAGACGAACCATTGTCGTCGTGCAAGGCCTTAAGCTGCGCGCCTCACCCACTGACCGGCAGGATCGCACCATGGCCATCACGTGTTTCATCCGCTACCAGATCGACCCGTTCCAGCGCGCGGCCTTTGGCGAGTACGCGGCCAGCTGGGGACCGATCATTCCCCGTTGCGGGGGTCACCTGGTGGGCTATTTTCTGCCCCTTGAGGGTACCAACGACATCGCCTGGGGGCTGATCATGTTCCGCTCGCTGGCGGACTACGAGGCCTATCGCGGGCGGCTGCAGCAGGACGACGCAGCGAAGCAGAACTTTGCGCGCGCGCAGGCACAGCGCTTC
The DNA here is from genome assembly GCA_963706815.1 of uncultured Gammaproteobacteria bacterium. Lineage (GTDB taxonomy): Bacteria > Pseudomonadota > Gammaproteobacteria > Steroidobacterales > Steroidobacteraceae > Bog-1198. The sequence continues at coordinate 445,898 of CAVPNS010000001.1, read as the reverse complement.
ATCATCCGGGAGCAGCGCACTTTCCTGGAATCTGTCGAAGGAACCCTGAATTGCCCGCCCTCCCGAGCTCCGCTGCCGGATTGCCTAAGTACTTTTCCGGATGAATGATTTGTGCATTGCAAGGTAAAGTTCTGTCTGGGCGGTCGGTGGCCGCATCAGGAGAGCGGAAATTGCACGATGAACGCGTGCGCCACGTCATGGTCGAGGCAGTGGTTTCGATTGATATCCACGAGCCGGTCACCGAAGCGTTGCGCCTTTTTGCCGAATACCCGCTGCATCATTTGCCGGTGATCGACAAGTCGGGGCTGAGGGGCATATTGAGCTCGGCGGACATGCTCAAGCTCGAATTCTTCCTGCCGAAGGGCGGCGCCAAGGCACCCGCCGCGATGCTCAATGATCGCTTCCGGATCGACACGCTGATGCGCTCACCGGTCGTCACGGCAAGCCCGGACGACCTGATTTCCGAAGCGGCCACCCGCATGGCCGCGCACGCCGTTCACGCGCTGCCGGTGGTCAATGAGCGCAACCAGTTGCTCGGAATGGTCACGACCACCGACATCATGCACGCCCTGCTGCACGGTATTGGCCTGAAGCCCAGGTCGGGGCTCGAGGATGCGATCCACAAGCCGGGAGAGTTTGAAATGCGCCGGGCGCTCGAGGCAGCCGAGACCGCGACACTGGAAGGAAATGACGCGGACGGGATCGCCGCCGCGATGCTGTATCTGCACCGCCGAAACGCGCTGCTGGAGTCGTTGCGGCAGGACATCGCCCGCTACATGCTCGTCGGCCAGGACGAGCGCCTGCATACGCGCCTGCTCAAGGCACTGGACCGGTCGGCCGAAGCCGGGCAGAGCGTGGAGTTCGAGGTTCCGCTGTGAGCGGCGGTGTGGCCTGAGGCCCGAGCTCGCGTCAGGTTGCGAGGCGAGCCAGCGCGGGTACGCACCAGATGTTGAGCGGATCGCTGCGTCCCCGCAGTTCGAACTTCGGCAGTTGCACGAAGGAGGCTGTGCCGCCCGCGGTCCCCTCGGCGCCGATCGCGGCCGCGACCGCATCCGAAAACAGCACTTCGCCGGCGCGCGCGCGGTTACAGAGTCTGGCGGCCACGTTCACGGTATCCCCGACCAGGGTCGCCTTCTTGTGTCCGGTCGGGCCGAGCAAGCCGAGCGCGACCTCGCCCTGGTGGATGCCGATGCCGATGCCGGTGTCGATCTGCAGTTCCTCGCGCCAGCGAATCGCGATGGGCAGGAACTGCACCAGCATCTGGCGTCCCGCCGCCAGCGCTTCGCAGGCCCCCTCATGAGCGGGACTGCGCAGGCCGAACCCGGCCATGAGCCCGTCGCCGGCGATGTGATAAATCTTGCCGCGATGCTGTTCGATGGCAAGACCCAGGACGCCGCATAACTCCTCGAGCAGGCGCGCGACCCGGGGTGCCGGCAAGCGCTCGGCTATTCCCGTGTATCCGCGCAGGTCGACAAACAGGACCGTCGCGCTGTGCGGCTCGGCATTGATCGTGGGCGCGGTACTGCGGCTGATGCGAATCTTGGCGAGCGGGTCCGAATCCATGGGCATCCGATTATCGTAATTGTCGTTTAGTATACTTGACGGCCTCGTCAAAGTACGAACAGATGGAATGGCGCAATGCGCTGCGGTGCTTTACATATTGGCATTCGCTTGCTGGGGATCCTCGGCGCGATTGCCTGCGTGCTGATCGTGCCGCCGCAGGGTGCATCGGCAGCGGAGCCCGCCCATGCCGATGTGCCCGGGATCGACTGGTTTGCCGGCGATGTTGGCCGGGCCTTCGAACTCGCCTCCCGCGAGAACAAGCCGGTATTCCTTTATTGGGGCGCCAGCTGGTGCCCACCGTGCCAGCAGTTGAAGTCCTCCGTCTTCGCGCGCAGCGATTTCATCGCCAAGACCCGCCAGTTCATTGCCGTCTATCTCGATGGCGACGAACCGGGTGCGCAGAAGTGGGGCGAGGTCTTTCGTGTGCGCGGCTATCCGACCGTGGTGATCCTGCGCCCCGACCAGCGGGAGGTCATGCGTATTTCGGGCGGCATGGATTTATCGCTGTACGCGGATCTTCTCGACATTGCGCAAGGAGACATCCGGCCGGTGGCCGACGTGATTGCAACGCTGCTCGCCGGTCCCGCGGCGCTGTCGCGCGCCGAATGCCAGCGACTCGCCTATTACGCCTGGGAGCTGCGCGACTATTCGCCGCAGGAGCGCGGCGCGCTGGGCGCGGCGCTGGCCGGTGCCGCGCGCGCGTGCCCCGGGATTACGCAGGCCGAGCGCGCCCGGCTGCTCGTGAGCGCCGCGATCCTCTCGGTCGCGCCGGATTCGGTCGCGCAGATTGGCGCCGTGCTCGCCGATGCCGACCTGGCGCCGCGCGTCGCTGACGCCCTGGAGGGTCTCGACGATGCGTTCTTTGCCGCGGTGCTCGCGCAGGGGCCTGCCGTCAGTGAAAGGTTCCGTCACGACTGGGAGCGTACGATGGAACAGGTCGCCGCCGATCCGCGCAATATCGCGGCCGATCAGCTCGTCGCGCTGGGCGCGAAGCTTGCGCTCGCCAGGCAGTTTAGCGCGCCCGTCCCGCTGCCGGATGACGTGGTCGCCGACGCGCACCGGCGCGCGGCCGCAGCGCTGGTCCCGAAGAGCGATTCCTACGTCAGGGCCGGCATTGTCAATGCAGTCTCCTATATCTATGAACAGATCAACGATGACGCCTCGCAGGAATCCCTGCTGCGCGGCGAGCTGCCGGGCGCGAAGGCGCCCTACTACTACATGGCGGACCTCGCCGAGCTCGAGGAGAAGCGCGGACATCCGCTGCTGGCGCTCGCCTGGTACGAGCGCGCCTACGACGGATCGCAGGGTGCGGCGACCCGTTTCCAGTGGGGCAACCTGTATCTCGGCGCCCTGCTGCGTCTCGCACCGGACGATCGCAAGCGCATTCGTGCCGCCGCCGCCGCCGTGATCGCGGACCTCGACGGGCCCGACCGTATCCATGCCAGGACGCGCCTCGGGCTGGAAAAGCTGGACGAGCGTCTGCGGCAGTGGAACGCCGGGCATCATTACGATGCCGATCTGCGGGCGATCCGCACGCGGATGCAGCGCGTATGCGCGAGAATGCACGGCGATGATGCGGGTCTGGCGACCTGCCGCAGCTTTCTGGCGGGGGCCGCATGATCGGTGCCATTGAGGCCGGCGGCACGAAAATCGTCTGCGCCATGGGCGATCAGTCCGGGCGCCTGCAATCCGAGGAGCGTTTTGCCACGACGGATCCGCGCGATACGCTGCTGGCAATCATCGCCTCGCTGCGCCGCCAGGGCGCTGTGCCGGGCACGCTGGAGGCGGTCGGTGTCGGCTCCTTTGGTCCCGTCGAGCTCGATCCGGCGTCGGCACAGTTCGGGTACATCCTGCGCACGCCCAAGCCGGGCTGGAGCATGATCGATCTGGCCGGACCGCTGCAGCGCGAGTTTGCGTGCCCGATCGGTTTTGACACGGACGTCAATGCCGCGGCGATTGCCGAATATCGTTGGGGTGCGGCACGGGACGTGGCGGATCTGGCGTATGTGACGGTCGGCACCGGCATCGGCGGCGGCATACTGGTCGCGGGCAGGCCGGTTCACGGCATGCTGCATCCGGAGATTGGACACATATATCCGCGGCGCCACGCGCTGGATCGCGATTTTCCGGGCATCTGCCCGTTCCACGGCGACTGCCTGGAGGGGCTCGCATCGGGACCGGCAATCGTCGCACGCACCGGCGCGAGCCTGGACCGGCTGGACGCGAATCACGCGCAATGGGAAATTCTCGCCGATTACCTGGCGCAGTTGTGCCTGCAGCTCGTGTTGACGGTGTCGCCGGGTCGTATCGTCATGGGTGGAGGTGTCATGAACCAGGTGCGGCTGTTGCCGATGATTCGCGCGCGCCTGCAGCATTGGCTGCACGGCTACATCGACCGACCCGAAGTGCTCGCGAGCATCGATGGGTACGTGGTCACCCCGGGGCTCGGCGTGCAGTCCGGCGTGCTCGGAGCGCTGGCGCTCGGCATCGATGCAATGGGACGCATCCCTGCTGCCCGTGCCGGCGGCATGTGACATGCACGCCCTATCCCGTCGTCGGCTGATTGGCGCGCTGGCTGTCACGGCGCTGGGCCTCGCGATCGCGACCCGCGGCAATGCCGACGACGGTGATCCGCCGGAGCGTGTGGCGATGGTCGATCTGGTCGAAGGCGCGGCCGCAGCGCAACCGGCCGGCGTCGGTGACTGGATTGCGGACCTCGCGAACCGGCCGCTCACGAACGGCGACAAGCTCTGGGTCGATGCCAACTCGCGCGCCGAACTGCACCTCGGCTCCGCGGCCATCCGTCTCAACGAAAACAGCGGCATCCAGTTCCTTGACGTCGGGGATCGCGTGGCGCAGCTGCGCCTGAGCGCGGGCTCGATGATCGTGCGTCTGCGCTACCTGTCGCCGGACGAAACATTCGAAGTGGACACCCCCAACAGCGCGATTTCACTGACGCAGGCCGGCGAATACCGAATCGATGTCGACGCCGACGGCGACGTGGTCGCCGTCGATGTGTGGCGCGGCGAGGCCGAGGTGGCGGGTCAGACACAGAGCTTTGTGCTGCAGAGCCAGCAGCAGGGAGAATTCCAGGGCGGCGATACCCTGGGAGTCGAGTTCGGCGATGTGCCCCCGGCCGACGGATTCGACCAATGGGCGCAGAGCCGCGATCAGCGCGAGGACCAGATGCTGACGGCGAACTTCCTGTCGCGCGATGTGACCGGGTATGCGGACCTCGATGGCTATGGAAACTGGCAGACCGATCCGGAGCTTGGTTCCCTGTGGGTACCCCAGGTGCCGGTTGGCTGGGCGCCCTATGCGCAGGGTTACTGGATCTGGGTCGCGCCCTGGGGATGGACCTGGATCGACGCGGCGCCCTGGGGGTTCGCACCGTTTCATTATGGTCGCTGGGTGCGGGCTCACTCGGGCTGGGCCTGGAGCCCGGGGCAACCCTCGGTGCGTCCTGTCTACGCGCCGGCGCTGGTTGCCTGGGCAACCGGCCCGAATAAGGCCGTTGCCTGGTTTGCACTGGGACCGAACGAGATCTACCGCCCGTCAGCGCGGGTCAGCAGCGCCTATCTGCGGCGCGTGAACGTCACCAATACCTACATCGACAATACCGTGGCTCTCGAGGCGGGGTCCTCCGCCGCTCAGCCGCACTACGCCAACCAGGCGATACCGGGCGCAATGATCGCCGTCACGCCGGAGGCGTTCACGTCGGGGCGCATGGTGGAACGCGAGACAATGCCGATTGCCGCTGCGCAGGCGAGCCTGCGCACGGGCAACCCGTTGCAACCCACCGCGAAGAGCCTGCTGCCGGCAGTCGGGAGTCGGCGTCGCGTGGCAGGATTGCCGCCGCGAGGCGTCTTTACGCACCCGGTTGTCGTGCGCGCGACCCCGCCGGGCGCGCCTGGGCAGCTTGCCGAGCAACGCCGCGTGATCGTGACGACGGTACCACGGTCGCAGGCGAGAATGCGGCCCCTCGCCTCGCCCCAGGCACCGGCCCCGATGAGGCGCGAAGCGACGCCGTCGGGCAATTCCGCGGCACCGCGCAATGTGCCCGCCCGGATCAACGGGCCGGTCAATACGGCGCCGGCACGCGCGGACCGGCCCGCCGTGATGCCGCGGCCCATGCCGGGAACGCCCATGCCGGGAACGCAAGGGAACGAGACGCAGCGAAATGATCGCGGGATACCGCCGGCCCACCCGGCGGAGCCACCGGCTGTCGAAAGGCAGGCACCGCCGGTCGAGCGGCCGGCTCCGCCGCCGGCCCGTAAAGAGGCGGCGCCCCCCGAGCCTGCGCACAAGGCACCCGAGCGAGCGAGCGCGAAACCCGATCATTGAGACAGGGTCGACGCTGCACGGACCGCGCACGCGCGGTCCGTGCAATCGGCAGGAACCATCAGACCCTGTGCGTCAGGCCTTTTTTGACCAGCTCTTGCACCAGCCATTCGCGGGCACTGACTTGCCGGCGAAAATGTTGCAGCCGCCGCTCGCGTCTGCTGCCTTACCCTGGTACAGCATGCAATTGCTGCAGCGCTGGTCAGCCTTGTGCATCGGGTTCGCCTTGTCGTCGACCTTGGTCGTGTCGGTGACGAACCCGAGACCCTTGGCCATCGGATCGTTGACATCCAACGGTGGCATTGCCGCCGCGAGACCGTCGGTCACCATTCCCAACGCTGGCACCAGCAAACCGGCGGCGATTCCGCCCTTGAGCATTGTTCGACGCGAGATGGTTTTTTGCATGATCGTTGCCTTTTGTCAGATTAAAACACCGGCATATTTTCGCGCGTTTGCCGGACGAATGCTCATAAATAAATTTAATTCCCGCGTGCCTTGCGCCGGCGCTGCCGAGCGCCGCGGTTTTGCCGCCAACGATTATCAATTCCGCCATGCGGGATCAGCGCAGCGGACCGCCTTCTCCCGCTTTGCGGATCGCGGGGATTGGGCCTATGATTTTCGTCCCTTTACCACAGGAGAATCGTCATGATGCGTGGATCTGCTTTTGGCGCAGTCCTGATCGGGGCAGCGATTCTGGTGGGCGGTGCCATGGCTGAGCCCGAGCAGGGGCATGGCGGCGGTGCACGGCCCGAGGCGCGCTCAGCGCCGCGTGCGGCGGAGCCGCACGCGGGGCCCAGGGGCTACCAGCGTGTGACCGAACCGAAAGGCTGGGATGCCCGTCCGGCCACGGTGGACCGGCCCGCCTATCAGCACAACTTCCAGGCGGCGCGCAGCTTCAAGGTCGGACCCTACCACCGTCCGGCGGGCTGGGTTGCACGCCACTGGGGCTACGGCGAGATGCTGCCCCGCGGCTACTGGGCCTCGCAGTACATTCTCGCGGATTACTGGCTTTTTGCGCTCGAAGTGCCGCCAGCGGGCTATGAATGGGTGCGCGTTGGCGCCGACGCGCTGCTGATCAGCACCGACACGGGCGAGATTCTGCAGGTCGAATACGGAGTATTTGGCTGATCGCGCGATGAGCCGGCGCGGTTGAGCGCCCGCGGTGGCGGGCGCTCAACGCTACAATGCCGGCCATGCCGACCTACCACCGCCACCACGCCCGCGAACGCCTGCAGGGAATCTCGCTGATGATTGCGGCGGTGTTCGTGTTCGCGATCATGGACGCCCTGCTCAAGCACCTGTCGTCGCGCTACGGCATGTACCAGGTGTCGTGCATGCGCTGCTTCTCGTCGCTGGCATTCCTGATGGTTCCGGTGGTCTGGCAGCGCTCCTACGCGCAGCTGCGCATGCGATCGCCGTGGCTGCATCTGGTGCGTGCCCTCGTTGGCGTCGGCATGCTGGTGAGCTTCATCTACGCAGTGCACCGCCTGAGCATGGGCGAGACCTACGCGGTCTGCCTGTGCGCGCCGCTGCTGATGACGGCGCTGTCCGTCCCGATCCTCGGAGAACGCGTGCCGGGCCGGCGCTGGCTCGCCATTGCGCTGGGCCTTGCCGGCGTGATGCTGATCCTTCGCCCCTCGGCGAGCGGATTTCACTCGCTGGCGGCGCTGCTTGCCGCGGCGCTGTGCGCGCTGTGCTACGCCGTCGGGGCGCTGACGGTGCGCGCGATGAGCCGAACCAACTCGAGTACCGGCATGGTGTTCTGGTTCCTGGTGCTGGTGGGAGCCTGCACTGCGCTGATGTCCGTCGGCGACTGGCGCCCGATTCCGGCCGAGGACTGGGGGTGGCTCGCCGCGGTCGGATTGAGCGGGGCGCTGGGCCAGTACTGGATTACCGATGCGTTTCGCTGCGCCCCGCCCTCGGTAGTCGGACCATTCGAATACACGTCCATCCTGTGGGCATTCGCGATCGACTGGGTGTTCTGGTCGGCCAGGCCGACCGCCGGTCTCGTCGCCGGCGCCACGGTCGTGATTGCGAGCGGCGTCTTCGTGATCCTCGATGAGCGCCGCCTGGCGCAGCTGGTGCTGACCCCGGGATCGCCGCCGCCCTGAGACCCTGCGCCAGCCGCGGTCGCGAGCGCTAGCCGTTCTTTCGCGACCAGTACCAATAGAACGGCAGCCCGGCGAGCAGCACCGCCGACGCCCTGCAGCGCCTGCGCGGGGCGGCGAAGAAGTGTTGAACAGCAAGCGCCGCCGGTAACCGCACAGGAACAGCGAGCGGAACCCAGGGATAGCCGAGCGCGCGATAGGGCGCGGCGTCGTTCGGGCATCGTGCGCCGGAACATGAACAGCGAGCCGGTCGCCAGTCCGTAGAACAGCCAGGACGCGAAAATCACCGAGTCGGTCAGGGTATCGTAGGAACCGGACAGCGCGAGCACGCTGCCGACCAGTCGCCTGCGCCACGATGGCGCTTGACCGGCACATTGCGTGCGCGGCGACAGTTCGCCGAGCGCGCGGAAGAACAGGCCGTCACGCGCCATCGCGAACGGAATGCGCGAATTCGCGAGCACGCTGGCATGCAGCGAGCCGAACGAGGAAACCATCAGCGCCACCGCCATCAAGCGACACCGCCACCGGGCCCAGAAATCGCTTCAGCACCTCGGTCGCCACCGAGGAAGTCGTGCAGACGCTGGCGATCTCATTCGGCGTCAGAGCGTGGAAGTACGCGAGATTGACGAACAGATGTACAGCGCACCTGACGACCAGCATGCCGCCGACGAACGCCCGCGGCAGATTGCGCTGCGGATCGCGGATCTCGCCGGCGAGCGGCGCGACATTGTTCCAGCCGTCGTAGGCCCACAGCGCACCCGAGCATCGCGGCGCCGAACCCGGCGATGCCGCCCGCGCGCGCTCGCGGCGACGCTTTCGCAGGTACCGCCCGTCCCGACTCGCGTCAAATGTGACCCAGGCGCCCGGGGCAAACACGAACGCCGCCGACGCCGACCGCCGAGCACGAGCGCGACCTTGGCGATGGTCACGACTAGCGCCGTGCGCCCGCCCGTCGTAACGGACGCGCAATTGATCAGCGCGACGGTCCAGATCGTCGCCAATGCGACGACGGTCAGTCCGCTGACGCTGCCGGCCACAGGTCCCACGTGCCAGCCGCGGCGCCGCCGAGTGCGACGTTCATGAATATCGCAAGGCCCACCGCGAGCGCAGCCTGCGAGCCGGCTGCGCGCCACGGCGAATATCATCCAGCCGTAGAGGAAGCCGACCAGCCGGCCGTAAGCGCGGCGCAGATAGACGTAATCGCCGCCCGCCTCCGGCATCATGGCGGCGATCTCGGAGTAGGAGAACGTGCCGGCGAGCGACAGCAGCCCGGCGCCGAGCCAGACCGCGAGCACCGCGCCGGGCGTGCCGACGTTGCAGGTCATGACGCGTGTCTTCAGGAACACGCCGGTGCCGATCATGTTGGCGACATTGACCGCGATCGCCGCCCACAGCCCGATCCCGCGATGTAATTCCGTTCGTGCCGTGGATGTCGCCATGAGCCCAGTGCCCCGGATTATGCTGCTTCGCCGCCGTATCCGTACGGCGTGCCATATCGTAAGCTTCGCATATCGGCAACCCGGCGACGTGAGGAATTTCATGGACGCGATGGCAGCATTCGGACGACTCAGCGGCCGGCACCTGATTGACGGCGAATTGGTTGCGGGCGAAGGCATCGGGGTGCACCCGGTGATCGATCCGGCGACCGAGCAAACGATCGGCGAGGTCACGGACGCGTCCGGCGCCCAGATCGAGCGCGCAGTCCAGGTCGCCAATGCGGCCCAGAAGCAGTGGCGCAGGGTCAACAGCCATCGCCGCTGCGAGCTGCTGCACGAGGCGGCCCAGGCGATGCGCGCATCAAGGCCGCTGCTGGGGGAGATGATGACGCGCGAAATGGGCAAGCCCTACAAGGAGTCGACCGACGAAGTGAACTGGTCGGCCAGCGCGACCGATTATTACGCGGAAATTGCCCGCCACGAGGCCGGGCGCGTGCTCGGGCCCGTCGTCGAGGGTCAGTTCCATTTCACGACCAAGGATCCGCTCGGCGTCGTCGTGATCATCCTGCCGTTCAATTATCCCTTGTGCCTGCTGTGCTGGCAGGCAGCGGCGGCGCTGGCGTCGGGCAATGCCGTGATCATCAAGCCGTCCGAGCTGACGACGATGACGACGCTGCAGTTCGTGGAAGCGTTCAGCGTCCTGCCGCGCGGGCTCGTGCAGGTCCTCGGCGGCGGCGGCGAGGTGGCCGGGCCGCTGGTCGAGCATCCGCAGACGCACATGGTGGCCTTTACCGGCGGCATCACCACCGGCCGCATCGTCGCCGAGGCCTGCGCGAGGCTCTACAAGCGCGCGCTCATCGAGACTTCCGGGAACGATCCGTTCATCGTGATGCCGTCGGCGCCGATCGACACTGCGGCGCGCGGCGCGGCGTTCGGCGCGTACCTGAATTGCGGCCAGGTCTGCGCCGCATCGGAACGCTTCTACGTGCATACCCGGGTCTATGACGAGTTCGTCGACAGGCTGGTGGGCCATACCCGCAAGATACGCATCGGCAACGGGCTCGGGCGGGTCGACATGGGACCGCTGGCATCGGAGCGCGACCTGAAGCGCTATCTCGCACTGCTGGATGGCGCGAAACGCGAAGGCGTCAAGGTGGCGGCGGGCGGCGGCCGGCCGGCCCACCTGACCAAAGGCTGGTTCGTCGATGCCACGGTGCTCGTCGACGTCGCTCCGCAGGCCCAGATCATGAACACCGAAACCTTCGGACCCGTGGCGCCGGTTTGCCGGGTATCGAGTTTCGACGAGGCCATTGAGCTTGCGAACCGCTCCGTCTATGCGCTGGGCTCGACCATTTATACCAGCGACCTGAACGAATCGATGCGGGCCGTGGAGGAGCTGGAAGCCGGCATGGTCTGGGTCAATGCACCGCTGCTGGACAACGACGCCGGGCCCTTCGGCGGCCGCAAGCACTCCGGCATGGGCCGGCAGCTCGGGGCGGAAGGCCTGGATACGTTCCGGCACACGAAGTTCTCGATCATCGACCCCGCTGCGAAGCCGCATGACTTCTGGTGGTTCCCGTACGCGGATGCCGAGTGCTTTCCGGGCAACGCGAAATAGGGCCTGCACCTGAAAGCGCAACTCTCGAGCAGCGCCTGGCTGCGCTCGAGTCGGGGCGCGAGACGGGCGAGGACTTCGACCGCCGCAGCTGGTTCTGGCTGGTCCTGCTGGGGCTGGTGATTCCGGGGGTGATGCTGTTGGTCGGCTGGTGGGCCGGGTGACGAATCCCGTCGCCGATGCCGCGGCGGACAAAAGCGCGTGGCCCCTGCTGCTGCGCGAGCGGACCTGGGGGCCGTGGCGCCTGGGGATAGCGCTCGCCACCGCCGCCGCGGCGACCTGGTGCTACCTGATCGGCGAGTACGTCGGCTACTACCTCGACTTCTTCCAGGGAAGCCTCGCGCTGGCTGCCGGCAGCATGATCGGGATGCTGCTCGTGCTGCTGGCCGCGGGGCCGATCTGCATCCGCTACGGCGTCGAATCGGTCGCCTCGACCAAGCCCCAGTTCGGCACCCGCGGCTGGGTGATTCCGGCGCTGATGCAGCTGATTTCGATCGTCGGCTGGAATTCGCTGCTGCTGATCTTCTTCGCGAAATCCCTGACGCAGCTGCTCGGCGTGCTCGGCGTGCTGCCGGCCGGCATCGGCGCAGGCCAGGTCGTGCCGGCCGCGACAGCGCTGGCCTGCGCGCTGGTATTCGTCGTGCTGCTGCGCGGGGCCACCGGCGTCAGCCGGATTGCCAATTTTCTCGTCCTGCACGTGCTGATCGGGCTTTGGATGCTGTACCTGCTGGTATCGCATCGCTGGCCGGAACTGGTTGCCGCGCGCCCCGCGATGGCCACCCCGGATCGCCTGTGGAACTACACCACCGGCGTCGAAATCGGCATCTCCTCGCTGCTGTCGTGGTGGGCGTACATCGGCGCGATGATCCGCCTGGCGCCGCATGGGCGCACCGTCGCCGTACCGGTGATGCTCGGCATGGGTGCGCCGGTGCCGCTTTTGTGCCTGATCGGCATTGCCGGCGTGCTGGTGCTCAAGGTGTCGGATCCGTCGCAGTGGCTGCGTACCGTCGGCGGTCCGCTGTACGCGGTCATCGCGCTGACCTTCGTCGCGGCCGCGAACTTCGGCACGGCGATCGCCGGCATCTATGCCTCGGCGATCGGCCTGCGCAACTTCAGCGCGCTCGAAAAGCTGCCGTGGTGGATGCTGCTGCTGGTCACGGTCATGCCGGTCGCGCTGGTCGGAGTGACGATCCCGGAGCTGTTTTTCTCCGGTTTCGGCGCCTTCCTGGCGTTCATCGGCGTCGGCTTTGCACCGCTGTGCGGCATCCAGATTGCCGATTACTACGTGCTGCGGCGGCGGCGCATCGATATTCGCGCGGTCTACGATCGCGGCGACGCGGGCGCCTACGCGTTCTGGCGCGGATTCAATCCCGCCGCCCTGCTGGCGCTCGCGGTCGGCTGCGGCGTCTACATCTGGCTGCTGAACCCGCTGACCTACGCCTCGCACGGGCCCTACCGCTTCCTGACGGCCTCGCTGCCGTCCGCGGCCGTTGCCGGGCTGCTGTACGTGCTGATGACCCGCCTGGTCGTGATTCCGGGCGGGCGCGGCGGATACGAGCCGCATCCATGACGGGAGTGAACTGAAGTGAATACCGCCGGGTTGCCTGCACAGGCGCGCGTCGTGATCATCGGCGGCGGCGTGATCGGCTGTTCAATCGCCTATCACCTCGACGAAGCTTGGCTGGCGCGACGTGGTGCTGCTCGAGCGCAAGCAGCTGACCTGCGGCACGACCTGGCATGCCGCGGGCCTGCTGACGACGCTGCGCGACACCGAGACGCAGACGCGGCTGGCAAAATACACGCAGGATCTGTACCGCAAGCTCGAGGCCGAGACCGGACAGGCGACCGGACTGATCGGCTGCGGCTCGATCCAGCTCGCAAAGACGGCCGACAAGGCTCACGAAATGCGCCGCGGCGTCAACATGGCGCAAAGCTTCGGCGTCGAGGCGCACGAGATCAGCGCCGCCGAGGTCAAGGCGCTGTGGCCGCTCGCCGAGGTCGGCGACCTCGTCGCCGCCTTTCATTTCCCGAACGATGCGCGCGCGCAATCCGACCGACGTGACGCCAGGCGCTCGCGAAGGGCGCGCGGCTCGGCGGCGTGCGGATCTTCGAGCACACCAGGGTCACCGGGTTCACGATCGCGGACGGTGCCGTGAGCGGCGTGCGCACCGATGCCGGCGACATCCGCGCCGAATACGTCGTCAACTGCGCCGGCATGTGGGCGCGCGAGGTGGGGCGCCTCGCCGGCGTCAACGTGCCGCTGCAGGCGGCCGAGCACTATTACCTGATCTCGGAGCCGGTAGCCGGCGTGCATCCGCTGCTGCCCATCCTGCGCGATCCCGGCAATTCGGCGTACATGCGCGAGGAAGCCGGCAAGATCATGGTGGGCCTGTTCGAACCCGTCGCGGCGCCCTGGGGCGTCGACGGCATTCCCGAGGATTTCAGTTTCGGCGACATCGCGCCGGACTGGGATCGGATGTATCCGGTCATCGAGAAGGCGATGCGGCGCGTGCCGTGCCTGCTCGCAGACCGGCATCAAGCTGTTGTTCTGTGGACCGGAATCCTTCACGCCGGATCACAACTACCTGATGGGCGAGGCGCCCAATCTGCGGAATTTCTTCGTGGCCGCCGGTTTCAACTCGCTGGGCATACTCTCGGGCGGCGGCGTCGGCTTCGTGATGGCCGAGTGGCTCGTCGACGGGCGTCCGCCGATGGACGTCTGGTCGGTGAACCTGCGCCGGATGCACGCCTGGCAGGACAACCGTGCGTATCTGCTCGACCGGACGCGCGAATCGCTCGGCATCGGCTATCAGGACCACTGGCCGTTCCGGCAATGGAGCACCGCGCGCGGCGTCAAGAAAAGCATCCTGCACGATCGCCTCGCTGCGGCCGGCGCCTGCTTCGGCGAGTCGGCTGGCTGGGAGCGCCCGAACTGGTACGCCTCGCCCGGCCAGACGCCGGATACGCCTACAGCTGGCAGCGCCAGAACTGGTTCGTGCACAATGCGGCCGAGCACCGCGCCGTGCGCGAACGCGTCGGGATATTCGAGCAGTCCTCGTTCGCGAAGCTGCTGGTCCAGGGGCGGGATGCCGCGGCGCTGCTGAACCGGATCGCGACCGCGAACGTCGATGTGCGGATCGGCCGCTGCGTGCTACACGCAGTTCCTGAACACGGCGGGCGGCATCGAGGCGGACCTGACCGTTACGCGACTCGCTGCGGACCGCTTCCTGGTCGTCACGGCGGCATTCACGCAGACCCATGTCGAGGCCTGGATACGCAACCAGATTCCAGCCGGCGCGTACTGCGTCGTCACCGACGTCACCGAGGCGTACGTGATGCTGAACGTGCAGGGTCCGGCCTCGCGTGCATTGCTCCAGTCACTGTCGCCGGACGATTTCTCCCCGGCGGGCTTTCCATTCGCGACCTGCCGCGACGTGCGCATCGGCTACCAGACGCTGCTCGCCATCCGCCTGACCTATGTGGGCGAGCTGGGCTGGGAGCTGTACATCCCGACCTCGTTCGCGCTGCCGGTCTACGACGCGATCGTGGCGGCGGGCGCGGCGCATGGCCTGACCCACTGCGGGTATCACACGCTGAACTCGCTGCGGATCGAAAAGGCCTACCGCGACTGGTCGCACGACATCGGTCCGGACGATACCCCGCTCGATGCAGGCCTGGGATTCACGTGCGCGTGGGACAAGCCGGGCGGCTTTGTCGGCCGCGAGGCCCTGCTTGCGCAGCGCGCCGGCGGAACCCCCAGGCGCCGGCTCGTGCAGTTCGCGCTCGAGGACCCGGGTGCCCTGCTCTTCCACAACGAGCCGATCTACCGCGACGGCGTGCGCGCCGGCTACGTGACCTCGGCGATGTTCGGGCACACGATCGGCGCGGCGGTCGCGCTCGGCTATCTGGCGCACCCGGACGGCGTCACCGATGAGTTTGTCGCGGGCGGCCGCTACGAAATCGCGATCGCGGAGCGGCGCGTCGGCGCGCGCGTCTCCCTGACGCCGATGTACGATCCGAAGGGATTGCGGATTCGGTCCGCCTAGTATTCGATCTGATAGGACAGACCGAGGCTGCTGCCCGGGTCGTTCTCCGGCGTGGTTCCCTGCGTGATCGCGGTGCCGTTGCCGAGGCGCGTCTGCAGCTTCAGGTGCTTCGTCAGGTCGACATCCACCTGGACCTGCGTCGAGCCGGTCGTGCTCTGCTTGGCCTCCACGTAAACGCGCCTGGAGACGCGGCGGCCCGCGGCGACGTTGTACCCTGGATTTGGCGTGCCCGGGGCCGCCGGCGCCGCCGTCGTCGCATTCGATGCCACGGACAGACGATCCAGCCCCAGGGTTCTCTGCAGCCTGACGAGCGGGTTGAGGCCGCCGTCGCCGCCGACGCCGCTCAGCACCGCGAGCGCCGCGCCGATCTGCGCAACCTCCAGTGCGCTCAGAGTCGCAACCGACGGGCTGCCGAACAGCAGCACGGCCATGATCGCGTCCGGTTCCAGCGCCGGCACGCTGCTCAGCTCGAATCTCGGCAAGTCGGCGAGGCCCGTGATGCGCAGCGTCGCGGTGGCGCCCGGCTGCACGGCCTGCGCCGTGAAGTCCAGCGTCGGATCCAGCCTGTTCTTCGCGTTGGCGCCGTCGAAGCTCACGTGCCCGCCCTGAGCCAGGGTCAGTGACTTGCCCGCGATCGAAAAGCTGCCCCGCTGCAGATCGAAGCGGCCGATGACGCGCGGATCGGCCGCGGTGCCGCCCACCTGCAGGTCTCCGCCGAGCTCGGCATCGAGCCCGCGGCCCTGCACGAGGATCTCGTTGGGCGCGTGGACCGACAGGTTCAGGCCGACGACGAGCGGCGCGGCGCCCGGGACCGGCTCCTTCTGTCCGCGCCGGCGCACATCGAGCACCGCGACGTTCGGCGGCAGGGAGCCGGGAATGCCGAAGTTGGCGCGGTTGACGTGGATCGTGCCGGCGACATCGAGCCGCGCGCGCGCGGTACCGGTGACCGCGATGTCGGCATCCAGATTGGCGGTCACGAGACTGCTGGCGATCGGTTCGGCATTTTTCGCGCCGATTTTCAGGTCCACAGGCAGCCCCGGCTGCAACAGGCCGATGCTGCCGCTCATCGACACGCTGCCCGGCGCTGCACGCGCGCTGAAGCTGTCGATGCTGAGCGCCGCCTGGCTGCCGCTGATCCTGGCCGTGATGTCGGTCAATCCGACGCCGCGGCCATAGTCGCGCAAGCTGCCCTTGCTCAGGGCAATCGCGCCGCCGATGTCCGGCGCCGCCGGCGTGCCGGCGACACGGGCATCGACATCGATCTGGCCGGCTGCCCGCAGACCGCGTGCCTCGAGCAGCGGACTGATCAGCCCGACGTCGAGGCGGCCGGCGATCTGCAGCGCGATCGTGCCGGCCGGATCGAGCGGCGCCTCGCCGCCCAGCGTCAGGTGCGACGCGGCGCCGGCGGTCAGGCTGGCATCGATGTTGGCCGTATCGCCGCGCAGCTGCACGGTCGCGTGCGCGTCGAGCGCCGGCAAGCCGATCGCCGACGTGCTGGCGAATCGCAATCCAAGCACATCGACGTGAACGCGGCCGAGGGGCGCGGTCGGGCTGCCGGTCAGGTCGGCCTGTCCGCTGAGGCTCCCCGCCGCGAGCAGGTCCGGCGCGAACGCATTGGCGAGTTGCGGGCCGACGTCCCGCAGCGAAGCCTTCAGTGCCAGCGTCGGCAAAACCTGGCCCAGGATCCTGAGGCGCGCGTCCTGGCAGCCAAGGAGGACCTGATCGACCGTCACGCCTCCTGCAAAGGACACGGCGGCGGGCGCGAGCAGGCGCAGCGCCTGGCCGTGGTAGTCCACTTCGAAGTCGGTCAGGCGCAGCTTGCGGGTCTCGAGGTTCAGAATCGCCGCCGCTGCGGCGCTCGCCGGCGCCCCGTTCAGGTCCGGCAGTCGGGCGCCGAGCCGAATTTTTACGGCATTCATGACCCCATCGCCGGCCAGTTCGATGTCGCCGGATATCTTCCCGGCCGACAGCGCGTGCGCATTGGCGCGAAACCGGGCGTGGTTCTGGCCGTTCTCGGTCGTGAAGGCCATCGTTGCGTCGAGGCTGCCCGTCGCCTGGATGCCCAGCAGGCGATCGAGATCGCCGACCTGCGCGACCTGAAGCCGCAGTTCGCCTCGCGTACTGGCGAGCGTCGCGCCGGTCGATATCCCGCCGTGGATATGTGCGCTCTTCCAGTCACCCTGCCGGATCTGCGCGCGCCAGCTCCCGCCGCGCACGCGCTCCAGTGCGACATCGAGTGCGACCGGCGCCTCGTCGAGCGCGCCGTGCAGGTACAGCGTGCCGGTCGGCTCGCCGGACAGGTCTCGTGCCCGCAGCGCGCCGTCGATCCTGCCGGGCGGCGAGCCGTGCACCGACAGCGTCGAGCTCATGCTCGCCTGCAGCGCGAGCGCGGTCGCCGGGCCCGCCAGCTCGCCCGACGCCGCGAAGGTACCGGCAAGTCCCGGGGACCAGGCGCCGAGATCAGAGAGCTTCAGGGCCCACTGCACGCGCAGCCGGTCGATCGCGCCCGACGCGGACCGGACCGCGCTGCCGCCCGCCGACAGGTCCACCGTCCGGCCGGCGACCTCGAGATCGTCGAGCACGAACGCATGATCGTTGAGGCTGCCGTGCAGTCGCAGAGTCGGGCGATTGCCGAGCGCGGCGAGCCATGTCGCGGCACCCGCGGGCGGCGCGCCGGCGACCAGTGCCGTGGTCGCATCGGCGGCGACGCGCAGTCCCTGGGCGTCGCGCTGCAGCTCGGCTTTGACGAGCGCGCGGCCGTGCAGATCGACCTGTGTCAGCGCCGCGAGCGCGGCCAGGTCGGTGAGGCGAAGAGTCAGCGACGCGCGTTGGCTGCCGGCCGTGACGGCGTCCGCGTCGAGCGACATCAGCCGCGTCGCGGCGGCGAGGTGCAGGGGCCGCGTCGCCTGGTCCAGCTGCAGCGTCGCGTCGATTGCGATCGGATCGTTCGCGAGGAGCTGCGGCCGGGCGCCGGGTATCGTCAGCTGCAGAACCCGGGTGCGGACGCCGAGGGAGCCCGCGCGCGCGCCAATGTCGGCATCCAGATTGCCGATCGCCCAGCCGCCCGGCATCTCGAGTTGCCGCACCTGCAGGCTTGCGTCCGCGAGCGGCGCGCTGAGCGGTCCATGCCATCGTCCCCGCAACGCGACCGCGGACCAGGCGAGGTCCGGACGCGGCCGCATCGAGGTCGCATCGAACGCGTACTCGAGGTCGGCCGCGCGACCGACCCAGTCGATCGTCCCCTGCGCGCGGCCGTGCAGGTTTCCCGCATCGACGAGGAGTTCGGCGCGGTCCAGCCTGCGCGGGCCCTGCAGGCTCAACGTCGCCGACAAGGCGCCGAGGCCGGGCAGGTGCAGAATGTTCTCGAGCGGCCCGCCGGCCGGCTCCTGCAATCTCAGCGTGGCGTCCATGCGGGCGGGGTCGAAGCGCAGGTGCAGCTCGTACGTCCCGGGCCCGTCGATGCGCTGCGCGGAGAAATCCAGGCGCGCGTTCTCAAGCGAGTACATTTCCATGTCGCCGTGCAGGCTCAGGGCGGCCGCTGCTCCGGCGAGCTCGGGCCCGAGATCCACGACCCGGATCGACGCCTGCGCGACCTCGATATGCGGCATTGAGGGCGTGCCGCCCGAATCCGGCGCGGCGACCGGCAAACGGTCGAAGCGGACGTGCGCGACCTCGAGCGACTCGACGCGGATGCGCCGCGCGAGCAGCGCCGACGGTGTCCAGCGCACCGAGAGGTTCTCAGCCGTGAGCCAGACGCCGCGTGCATCGCTGAGCTGCAACCCGGCGAGCCGCAGCTGCGCCGGGAACGAACCCTGCAGCCCGGACAGCCGCACCTGGCCGCCGGTCAGCCGCTCGGTCAGCCGCTCGATCAGGGACCGCCCCGCGTCGGTATTGCCCCCGATCAGAACGGCGCCGGCCAGCGTCAGCGCCAGCAGCAGGACCGCGGCCGCTGTCCGGAGCAGGACCTTCAGGCTCCGCGGCCTCAAAACGCCTGCCCCAGGCCGATGTAGAGCTGGAACGGCGTGTCATCCTCGCTGTAATGGCGGGTCGGCAGCGCAACGTCGAGACGGATCGGTCCGATCGGCGTGTAATAACGAAGCCCGACCCCGAGACCGATGAAGAACACCTTGGGCAGCGGTATCAGGCCATCGCCGACCTGGCCGACGTCGACGAACGCGGCGGCGCCAAACTGGGCGCCGATGCGCTGCCGCAGCTCGACGGTGCCGGCGAGGATCGCCGTGCCGCCGACGGCATTGCCGTCCGGGAAGTAGCTGGGGCTCACGGACTGATAGGGATAGCCGCGGATCGTGCCGCTGCCGCCGCCGTAAAATCGCTGATCGGGCGGCAGACTGTATTCGCCGGCGCCCTGCGCCACGCCGGCCAGCGCGCGCAGCGCAAGCACGCTGCGGCCGGGGTCTTCCCTGAGCAGCGGCGAGACGTCGACATAGCCGGCGAGGCGCAACTGGTTGACGGTAAAAGTCGCGTCCTTCGGGCCGATCGACAGGGTCGGCGTGATGCTCACGGAATTGCACATCCCGTGGCGCGGGTCGTCGAGCGGCGAGCCGAGATGGGTCGAATCGTAGCTCACGCTGAGGGGCAAGGCGAGCAGCGTGTAGTTGTACGTCTGACCGTTTTGCACTATCCGCTCATCGGCCGTGGAAACGCCGGCACTCGCACTCCAGTCGCGCGACAACTTGCGGTTCAGGGTTATGCCGGTCGTAACCGCCGTCTGGTCATAGGCCTGCAGGTCCTGTTGAACCGCCCCGATCGCGAGCTGCAGGGACTGGTCGCGACGGCCGAAATCCGGCATCAGATACTTCACGCCCGTGTTGTAGCCGAGGGCGGTCGTCGCGGACCCGCCGAGATTGGTCAGCGCGCCCGCGAAGCTCAGCTGCTGCGCCCCGCCCAGAACGTCGCGATCGGTCCAGGCCGCGCCGAGGCTGCCGCCGAGGTCGCTCGAGTAGGCGGTATTGAAACTCACGGCATGGCGGGCACGCTCGCGCATGACGAACGTGATCGGCACGCCGCCGGTCGTGTCGACGTCGGCGCCGACCTCGACGCTGATCGCGGCGAATACCTCCAGCCCCAGCAGGTCCCGGCGTGCCCGTTCGACCTCGCTCGGGCGATACGCGTCACCGGTATGCAGCAGCAGGCGTGCGCGCACCAGGCGCTCGTGCACGCGCTGCAAGCCCATGATGTGAATGTCGCCGACCTTCACCGGAACCCCGGCGACGACGTGAAAACTGACGTCGAGCACGGGGTCAACCGCGTCTTCGTAGGCGACCGGGGGGTCGACCTTTGCGAACGCATAACCCTGTTCCTGCAGGCTCGTCAGCAAGCGTGCCCCCGCAGCCAGTACGGCCGCAGCCGCCGCGGTATCGCCTTCGGCCAATCCGAACGCCGAGCGCGCCGCCTGCGGCACGGCGCCGTCGATATCGACATGGCGCAAATGATACAGGGCCCCCAGCTCGAAGCCGACCGCGACGAGGGCCACCCGGTCACCGGGCAGCGCGAACAGCTGCTCGCCCAGGCGCGGATCATCGAGAGCGGCCCCGTTGATTGCGATCTGCACGCGCGACTGGTAGTAGCCGAAACTCTCCAGCACGGCCTTCAGCCGATCCCGATCGCTGCGCGCGCGCGCGATCAGGCCGAACGGGCTGACCGGCGCGGAGGCCCGCAGGGAGTCCAGTTCGGAACTCGCGGCCAGCGTCGCGTCGATCGCCTCGTTGCCGGTCGGGGCCCGCTCGATGCGATACGCGACGATGTCCGCGGCGCAGGCCGTTTGCGGGATGCAGGCCGCAATGCCGGCCAGCAGCAGGACTCGGAGGATCAGTAGCCGCAAAACGCTCGATTCCTGGCTTCCGGACAGGGAAGGATCCGCGGACAATACCCTAATATGGGCCGCCGCGATTTTCCTCCCCCGCGCGCCGGTACAATTGTCGTCCCATGAGGACCCTGCTGATCGTCTACCACTCGATGACCGGCGGCACGCTGCAAATGGCGCAGGCCGCGGCGGCCGGCGCCGGCCTGGAGCCTTCGGTGCAGGTGCGCGTGCTGCCCGCCGCGCAGGCCGCGGCGATCGATGTGCTCGATGCGGCGGGGTATGTCTTTGCGACACCGGAGAATCTCGGCGCGATGTCCGGGCAGCTCAAGGATTTCTTCGACCGGACGTACTATGCGGCGCTCGAGCGCGTCGGCGGCAGGCCCTACGCGACGCTGATCTGCGCCGGCTCCGACGGCCGCAACGCGGCCCAGCAAGTCGAACGGATTGCGACGGGCTGGCGCCTGAAGCCGGTCGCGGCCCCGTTGATCGTTTGTACGCATGCGCAGACGGCGCTGGAAATCGAGCGCCCGAAGCGGATCGCAGCCGCAGACCTGCAGCAGTGCCGCGAGCTGGGCGCGACGCTGGCCGCCGGCCTCGGCCTAGGGATTTTCTGATTCGATTCAGGGCCGGGAGGAAATCCGGGTTTCGGCAGGCGCCGTGAAGCGCACGCTGGCCGCCCACAGGGCTTCCTGCACGGCGACGTCGCGGGCGGTCGCGGACGCCTGCTGCGCATGCTGGTGCTCGTCGAAATACAGTCCATTGGCTCCGGCGACCTTGTCCGACAGCGCGAGATGCAGCGTCGTGCGCGCGCCGCGCTCCTCGTCCAGCATCTGCCTCGAGAACCATGGCTTGAGGGTCTGCAGCCAGCGCGGCAGCAGGTGCGTCGCAACCACGCCCGGGTGCAGGCAGTTGGCGGTGACGCCGCTGCCCTCGAGGCGGCGCGCCAGCGCGAAGGTGGACAGCACGTTGGCGAGCTTGGAGCGGTCGTAGGCGGCGACGGGACGATAGCGGGCCTTCGGGTCCGTGACGCTCGCGAGGTCGAGGCGCCCACGCCGGTGCGCGCCGGAGGCGACATTGATGATGCGCCCGCCGCTGCGCATACGGCCGCGCAGCAGCTCGGTCAGCAGGAATGGCCCGAGATGATTGGTCGCGAAGACCAGTTCATATCCATCGACGGACATCCGGTGACGGGCGCTGACGATGCCGGCGTTGTTGACGAGCACGTCGATGCCGTCGGTTTCGCGAAGTACCTGTGCCGCCGCGTCGCGAACCGACGCAAACGAGCCGAGGTCGCAGCGAACGATGTCAACGGCGGCGCCGGGCAGCCCGGCGATGATGCTGCCGCGCACCTGCGCGGCGAGCTCCGGGTTGCGGCACAGCATGACGATGCGAAACCCGGCGCGGGCAAGCTCCCGCGCCGTGACGCGGCCGATGCCGTGGGTCGTGCCCGTGATGACCGCGACCTTGCCGGCTTGCATCGTGCGGGCCCGCTGGTCAGGCGCGCATCATTTCCCGGTTCAGCCAGTCGTGGAACTGCTTGATCACGTATTCCTCGGGCATGATGACGCCTCTTTCATGCGGCAGCGCCTTCAGGCCGCGCTGGTTGACTTCGCAGATCGCGGCGTCCTCGCTGAGGACGATGTTCGTGAACTCGATCAGGCTCTTCAGGTCGGTGTGCGGATCCTCGAGCGCCTCCGGCCGGAACAGGTATTCGATCGTCATGCCGGTCGTCTCGGGTCCCAGCGGCAACAGGCTCACGACGCGCACATAATCGACGTGTCCGACGATGAACATGGACGGCAGCCCGGTCACGTAAACCGCCCCGAGCCTGCGATCCTCGGGCGATACGCGCGGAAACACCGCGGAAATCGCCTGTCCGTCCATCGACCAGCTCGCGGCGCCGCGGCGCAGGCCGCCCTTGAACCGGGGGTCGTCATCCGCCTGGTGCGCGTTCCACTGCGGATCGTCGCGCTCCTCGAGCAGTCCGCGGCCGTAGATCGGGACCAGCTGCGAGAGCTTCGGATGCACCGCCGGGCAATGCAGGC
The DNA here is from genome assembly GCA_963706815.1 of uncultured Gammaproteobacteria bacterium. Taxonomy (GTDB): domain Bacteria; phylum Pseudomonadota; class Gammaproteobacteria; order Steroidobacterales; family Steroidobacteraceae; genus Bog-1198. Next base: position 422,920 of record CAVPNS010000001.1, on the reverse strand, counting down.
ATTCGTTGTAGTTTTCCCAGAATATCTTCCAGTTGCACTGCATCGTCTTGTGGGAAACGTGGCCAACGACGCAGTCGGCCAGGTCCCACGCGTCCAGCCGGTTCAGCGGCGCATCGAACTGCGTCGCGAATGGCGGCGGTTCCGCTGCGAGCGACACGAAGATGAAGCCCTGCCAGTCCGTCACGTGGACGCGGTAGAGCGCGTGATCGCGCACATCGAAGCCGACCGGATTGCGCTTGGAGGATGTCCGCTGCAGCTCTCCCTGCAGGTTGTAGGTCCATGCATGATAGGGGCAGACAATGGCCGGACTGCGCAGATCGCCATGGGCCTCGAGGCACAGCGCCGCACCGCGATGGCGGCAGGTATTGTGAAACGCCCGCACCACCCCCGCCTCATCGCGCACCAGCAGCAGGCGCTGGTCGCCGATCGCCACGGTGCGGAAGCTGCGCGCCTTGCCGAGTTCACTCGAGCGGCAGACATAAATCCAGTTCCGGTACCAGATGCGCGCCATCTCCATCTGGTAACGATCCGGATCGTAGTACGCCGCGGCCGGCAGGCCGGGGGTATGGTCGATCAGTCCGAGATAACCTTGTGCCGGAGTTGTCGTCGACATGGAATCAGCTCCTCATGCGCGCGCCACTGGGATCGAACGGTGCCGCGGCGAGGCGCGTGGCCTTGCGCCGCTCGCCGATGATTTCCACCTCAAATCCTGAATCCGCGCCGGCCAGGGACACGGGAACGTACCCCAGCGCAATCGAGGAGCGGACACGATGTCCGTAGGCGCCCGAGGTGACCCAGCCGACCACCTTGCCGTCATGCCAGATGGGCTCATCGCCGATGGCATCGGCATCGCGCCGCATCGACGGCGAAGCTCAGCAGCCGCAGCTCACCGCCGCTGGCCTGTTCTTCGAGCGCGGCCGCGCGACCGATGAACTCGCCCTTCTTCAGATCGACGAAGCGGCCGAGTCCCGCCTCGTACGGACCATAGATGGGCCGGTATTCGCGCGCCCAGGTGCCGAAGCTCTTCTCGATGCGCATGGCAGTTCAGTGCGCGGCCGCCGAAGCACTTCGAGCGAGAACTCGCGGCCCGCCCGCTGCAGCAGGTCGTACAGCGCGCGCTGGTAGTCGCTTGTCACCCAGATCTCGTAGCCCAGGTCGCCCGTGAAGGATACGCGGCCGACGAAGGCCGGGCACCATGCCGACGTCCATGCGGCGAAACGACATGAACGGGAAGGCCGCCGTCGACAGGTCATCGCGCACCAGGCTCTGCAGCAGCGCGCGCGAATCCGGGCCCGGCCACCGACAGGCCCACGTACTCCATTGCGCAGGGGCGCACGCTGACGCCAGTCGCGGGCATGTGCCGCTCGAACCAGCGCAGATAGTAGCACTTCCGCGGCATAGGTGCCGATCAGGAAGAAATGCTCGGCCGGCGACGCGGCAGATCGTGAAATCGCCGATCAGTCGGCCGCGCTCGTTGAGCATCGGGGTCAGCGCGATGCGCCCAGCGCCTGGGCACGCGATTGGCCATGATCCAGGACAGCCATTCCTCGGCCGCCCGGGCCGCGGATCTCGAATTTTCCGTAGTTCGAAATTTCCAGCAGCCCGACCGATTCGCTGCACCGCGCGGCACTCTTCGGCGACGTGCGGATGCGCGTTGGAGCGGCGAAAGCTGAAGTCATCGTGCGCCTCGGCCGGACTCGGCGCGAACCACAGCGGATGCTCCAGCCCGCAGTAATCGCCGAACACCGCATGCTCGGCCTGCAGCTTCTCGTAGATCGGCGTCGTGCGCAGCGGCCGGGCAGCCGCCAGCTCCTCGTTCGGGAAGCGGATGCGGAAGCGGCGCGAGTAATTCTCGCGCACCTTGGCGTTGGTGTACGCAAGCGTCGCCCAGTCGCCGTAGCGGGCGACGTCCATGCCCCAGATATCGGCGCCCGGATCGCCATCGACCATCCAGTGCGACAGCGCGAGCCCGACGCCGCCGCCCTGGCTGAATCCGGCCATGACGCCGCACGCGACCCAGAAATTGCGCAGGCCCCGGACGGGCCCGACCAGCGGATTGCCGTCCGGCGCAAAGGTGAACGGGCCAGTTGACGACCTTCTTGATGCCGGCGTGCGCCGAGGCGCGGGAAAGTGCTCGAAACCCACCTCGAGGCTCGGCGCAATGCGCTCCAGGTCGTTCGGCAGCAGATCCTGGCCAAAATCCCAGGGCGTGGTGCGCGCTGACCAGGGCACGCCGGCGCGCTCGTAGGTGCCCAGCAGCATGCCGCCGCGTTCCTGGCGCATGTAGATCTCGCCCTCGAAAGTCGATGCAGTGCAGCTGTTCCTTCTGCCCGGCGAACTCCGGCATGTCCTCGGTGATCAGGTACTGGTGCTCCATGGCGAGGATCGGCAGCTCCAGACCCACCATGCGGCCCACCTCGCGCGCCCACAGACCTGCCGGCGTTGACCACATGCTCCGCATGTACGTTGCCATGATCGGTGATTACGTCCCAGCTGCCATCGGCGCGCGGCCGGGTATCGACTACGCGGGTCTGGCGCACGATCTCGGCGCCGGCGATCTGCGCGGATTTCGCGTAGGCATGGGTCACGCCATAGGGATCCACGTGACCCTTCGATCGGGTCGTACATGGCGCCCAGGAAATGCGGCCTCATCCAGCAGCGGATAGATCTTCTTGGTTTCGGCGACCGAGAGCAGTTCAAGCTCCATGCCAAGGTAGCGGCCGCGCGCCTGCGCCATCTTCAGCCAGTCGACGCGCTCGGGCGTCCCGGCCAGCATGATGCCACCGGTGATGTGTACGCCGCAGGACTGGCCCGAGATCTTCTCGATCTCCTCGTACAGCTTGATGGTGTACTGCTGCAGCTTCGCTACGTTGGGATCGCCATTGACTGTATGCATGCCGCCCGCCGCATGCCAGGTTGAGCCCGACGGTCAGTTCAGCGCGCTCGATCAGCAATACATCCTTCCAACCTGCCTTGGTCAGGTGATAAAGCACACTGGCACCGACGACACCGCCACCAATCACGACAACTTGCGCATGACTCTTCATTTAAATTATATACTCTTGCTGCGTTCACCGTCCGGTCGTGAAGCGCGCACCTTACATGGTTCAACCGCCATTCGCGAAATGGCATGGCAACGCCGGACGATCACGCTAAGCTGCGCGCTGTGACAGATTTCGATTACATCATCATTGGCGCGGGCTCCGCCGGTTGCGTACTCGCCGAGCGACTCTCCGCCAGCGGGCGCGACCGCGTGCTGGTCCTCGAGGCCGGTGGTTCCGACGACAGCTTCTGGATCCGCACCCCGATCGGCTATGGCCGGACCTTTGCCGACGCGTCCGTGAACTGGAAATACCAGACGCTGCCGAATCCAGCCCTCGGCGGACGCACGATGTATTGGCCGCGCGGCCGGGTCGTCGGCGGATCGAGCTCGATCAATGCGCTGGTTTACTGCCGCGGCATGCCGGTGGATTTCGACGACTGGCGCTCGATGGGCAACGTGGGCTGGGGCTGGGACGATGTACGCCCGTACTTCGAGAAGAACGAGCGCCAGGTCGACCCGCAAGGCCGTGCAACGAGCGACGGGCCCCTCGACGTCAAGGACGTGCGCCCGTTCCTGCACCCGACGCGCGAAACCTGGTTCGCGGCGGCGCAGGAGCTCGGCCTGCCGGTGACCGATGATTTCAATGGCGCCCAGTCCCGAAGGGCTCGGCTGCTACCGCATCACGGTACGGGACGGGCGGCGCTGGTCGGCGGCCGATGCCTTCCTGCGCCCCGCCCTACGACGCGCCGGCGTACGGCTGCAGACGCACGCCTGGGTCAGCCGGATCCGCATGGACGGACGGCGGGCTGTCGGCGTCGACTATGTCCAGGGAGGACAAAGCCGCAGCGCGACCGCGAGACGCGAAGTGATCCTGTGCGGCGGGTCGGTCAACTCGCCGCAGCTGCTGCAGCTGTCGGGCATCGGGCCGGGCCCGCACCTGTCCGCGCTCGGCGTGCCGGTCGTGCTCGATAACCCGGCTGTCGGCGCCAACCTGCAGGATCACCTGGCGGTCAGTTACTCGTTCGGGCCACGCAGCCGACGCTGAACGACGAGCTGCACTCGCCGCTCAGGCAGTTCCTCGCCGGCGTGCGCTATATCCTGACGCGCGGCGGACCGCTGGGCCTCAGCGTCAATCAGTTCGGCGGGTTCGTGCGCGCGCGCCCGGGGGCACGCGCCCCGACCAGCAGCTGTATTTCAGCCCCGTCACCTATGGCGCCGGCGATGCGAGCCGCAAGCGCATCCAGGTGGATGCGTTCTCCGGCTTCCTGCTGTGCTTCCAGCCCTCGCGTCCGACGAGCCGGGGCCGCATCGACATAGCGAGCGCGGATTTCCGCCAGGCACCGGGCATTGCGCCGAACTACCTGGCGACGGACGAGGATGTCGCGGACGTGATCTGCGGCGGGCGCCTGATCCAGCGAATCGCGCGCACTCATGCGATGCGCGCGCTGATCGCTGGTCCCGAGGGACCCGACGTGGAGCGATGGACGACGCCGCAATCGTCGCGGACTTCCGTGAACGCAGCGCGACCGTCTATCACCCGGTCAGTACCTGTCGCATGGGCCCGGACCCCGCCAGCTCGGTGGTCGGCCCGGACCTGCGCGTACATGGCATCGAGCGCCTGCGCGTCGTCGATGCCTCGGTGTTCCCGACCGTGACCTCCGGCAACACCAATGCACCGACGCTGATGGTCGCGCGCCGCGCCGCGGACCTGATCCTGGCCGCTTAACCTGATGAGGGGGATGGATGAAACTCGATAGCGTCAAGGTATTCATCGTCGGCAATCCGCCGCCCGGCTTCGGCGGCCGCTATTTCGTGTTCGTGAAACTGCGGACCGCGTGCGGCATCGAGGGCGTCGGCGAGGCGTATGCAGCGACGTTCGGGCCGAAGGTCATTGCGGCGATGATCGAGGATGTGTTCACGCGCCGCTTCGCGGGTCGTGACCCGTTCCAGATCGAATCGATCTGGCGCGAAGCGTACGGTTCCGGATTCACGCTGCGCCCGGACGCCTCGATGATGGGCGTGCTGAGCGCGCTCGAGATGGCGTGCTGGGACATCATCGGCAAGGCCGTCGAGCAGCCGATCTACAATCTGCTGGGCGGCAGGCTCAATGACCGCCTGCGCACTTACACCTATCTGTATCCGGACACGGAGGCCGGCGAAGGCGACGAGTTCTACCACGACGCGGAACGCTCGGCACAGCGGGCGGCCGAGTACGTGAAGCAGGGATTCACCGGGCTGAAGTTCGATCCGACCGGCGGGTTCTCCTCGTACGATCCGCGCCAGCCGACGCAGGAAGCGCTCGAGCGCACCGTGAGACTGACGCGCCTGGTGCGCGAAGCGGTCGGAAACAAGGCGGACCTGCTGATGGGGACTCACGGCCAGTTCTCGACCTCCGGCGCGATCCGCCTGGCGCGGCACCTGGAAGCCTACGATCCGCTTTGGTTCGAGGAGCCGGTGCCGCCCGAGATGCCCGAACAGATGGCGCTCGTGGCGCGCGCGACGACCATCCCGATCGCAACCGGGGAGCGCCTGACGACGAAATATGAATTCGCGCGCGTGCTTGCGACCGGCGCCGCCAACATCCTGCAGATGAACCTGGGTCGCGTCGGCGGCATACTCGAGGCGAAGAAGGTCGCGGCGCTGGCCGAGGTGCATTACGCGCAGATTGCGCCGCACCTGTACTGCGGGCCGATTGTCGGTGCGGCGAACATCCAGATCGCCACCTGCATACCGAACTTCCTGATCCTGGAGAGCATCCAGCGCTGGGGCGGATTTCACGCGCAGCTGCTGAAGAAGCCGATCCTCTGGCAGGATGGCTTCGTGATTCCGCCGACGGCGCCGGGCCTCGGGGTCGAACTCGACGAAGCGGTGGCGCTGGCTCATCCCTACCGCGGCGATCAGTTGCATCTGGAGATGATCAACCGCCCGCTCGGATGATTTGATGTATTTTATCATATATAATTTATATTATATTGTTAATTAAGGAAATTTAGTGACATACGGCTTTATCGGTCTCGGCAATCTCGGCAAGCACCTCGCGGCGAATCTGGCGCGCCGGGGATTCGACGTGACGGTCCATGACCTCGATCGCGGCGCGGCCGAACTGGCACTCGCCGCCGGCGCGAAGTGGTCGGCGTCCGTCGCGCAGCTGGCCGCTTCCTGCGATGCCCTGATCACGTGCCTGCCCTCGCCGAAGGCGACCGCGACGGTGATGGGCCAGGCCCTGCCTGCGATGCGCGCGGGCAGCACCTGGATCGAGATGAGCACCAACGATTTTGCCGAGATCGAGGCGCTCGCCGCGCGGGCCGCTGCGCGCGGCATCGACACCCTCGCCTGCCCGGTCACCGGCGGCGTGCACAAGGCGCAAGCCGGCGCCATTACGGTGCTCGTCGGCGGCCCGAACGAAGCATTCGAAAAGCATCGGGCTGCGCTGCAGGCCATGGGCGGCAAGGTGATCCATCTTGGCGGCATCGAGCAGGCCGCCGTGACCAAGGTCGTCACCAACATGCTGGCCTTCATTCACCTGATCGCGGCCGGCGAGGCGATGATGCTGTGCGCGAAGGCGGGCGTCGACCTGCACGCGGCATTCGATGCGATCGCCGCGAGTTCCGGCAACAGCTTCGTGCATGAGACCGAAAGCAAGGTGATACTGAACGGCAGCTACGACATCGGCTTCACGATGGACCTCGCCTGCAAGGACGCGGGCTTTGCCGTGGAGTTCGGGCGCCGTTTCGGCGTGCCGCTGCGCATGGCCGGGGTCATGGAACAGATCTTCATCGAGGGCCGCGCGCGCTATGGTGGTGGTGCGTGGTCGTCGATGATCGTCAAGCTCCTCGAGGATGCCGTGCACACGCCGCTGCGCGCACCCGGATTCCCGGCACGCCTCGGGCCGAATGACTAGCGGGCCGTCGCATCTATGGCCGTAACCGCGCCATCCCCGCCGCCGTCGCGCATCGAGGCCAGGGTCCTCGATATCCGCGCGCAGATGGAACGCAGCCAGTTCGGCGCCGCGCTTGCCGAGGCGCAGGCGCTGGAGTCCGAGGTTCCGCAGAACCGCGACGTGCTCTACATGATCGCCGTCAGCCAGCGCTACCTGGGGCGCATAGCCGATGCACTGGCGACCCTTTCGCGCCTGGAGAAGTTCCACCCGAAATTCAGCCGCCTGTTCCAGGAGCGCGGCTACTGTCACATCGCGCTGCGCGCGGCCGAACCGGCGATCGCGGCATTCCTGCAGGCCGTGAACCTGAACCCCGCCCTTGCGGCGAGCTGGAAGTCGCTGCAGACGCTGTTCCGGATGACCGGGCGCACCGCGGATGCCGACATGGCGGCAAGTCACGTGGCGACGCTCGCGAACCTGCCGCCTGAAATCGTCACCGCGACGGGCATGCTGGCCGACGGGGACGTGCTGCCCGCCGAGACGATCACGCGGGATTACCTGCTGAAGCACGGCAATCACGTCGAGGCCATGCGCCTGCTGGCGAAAATCGGCCTGGAACTGGGCATCCTCGACGACGCGGAAATGCTGCTCGAGAGCGTGCTGCAGATCGCGCCGGATTACACGGCGGCGCGCTACGACTACGCCCGGGTGCTGCTGGAGCGCCATAAGCACATGCGCGCGCAACAGGAACTCGACCGGTTGCTCGCCGCGGAGCCGCAGAACCGCTCGTACCGCACGACTTACGCAACCGTCTGTGCGGGTCTTGGCGAGAATGAACGGGCCGTGGCGCTTTATCGCGGACTGCTCGCGGAGACGCCGCAGGCGGAGGAGCTGCATCTGTCGGTTGCGCATGCGCTGAAGACCCTCGGCCGGCAACAGGAGGCGATCGATGCCTACCGGATGGCGGCCGCCTGCCGGCCGGATTATGGCGATGCGTACTGGAGTCTCGCCAACCTGAAGACGTACCGTTTCACCGACGAGGAGATCGCGCGCATGCGCAGCGGGGAATCGGCTGCGGCGACGCAACTCGCGGATCGTTACCACCTGTGCTTCGCGCTGGGCAAGGCGCTCGAGGACCGGGGCGAATATCGCGAGTCGTTCGGCTTCTACGAACGCGGCAATGCCCTGAAGAAATCCGCCAGCCGCTACCGGCCTGAAATCATCGAGCGCAACGCCCGCCTGCAGGCTGCCGTGTGCACGCGCGAGTTCTTCGCGGCCCGCGCGGGTGTCGGCTGCCAGAGCGCCGAGCCGATCTTCATCGTTGGGCTGCCGCGCGCCGGATCCACGCTGCTCGAGCAGATCCTGGCCTCGCATTCGGGCGTCGAGGGCACGATGGAATTGCCGGACATCCCGCGCCTCGTCGCGGAAATGCTGGGACGCGAGACGGATCAGGGTGAACCCCGCTATCCCGCCTGCCTCGCCGCGATGCAGCCGGGCGAGTTTCGCCGGCTGGGCGAGCGGTATCTGGCCGATACGCGCGTCTACCGGCAGGGGAAGCCGCGTTTCATCGACAAGATGCCGAACAACTTCCGCCACATCGGGCTCATTCACCTGATCCTGCCGAATGCGCGGATCATCGATGCGCGCCGGGAGCCGATGGCCTGCTGTTTCGGCAATTTCAAGCAGCTGTTCGCCTCTGGTCAGGAATTCACGTACGGCATCGAGGATATCGCCCGTTATTACCGCAGCTATACCGCATTGATGGCCCATTGGGACGCGGTGCTGCCGGGAAAGGTCCTGCGGGTGCAGCACGAGGAACTGGTCGGGGATTTCGAGGCCAGCGTGCGCCGGCTGCTCGCATTTTGCGGGCTGGCGTTCGAACCCGCCTGCCTGGAGTTCTACAAGACCGATCGCAGCATACGAACCGCAAGCTCCGAGCAGGTGCGCCGCCCGCTCAACCGGGAAGGCCTGGACCAGTGGCGCCACTTCGAGCCATGGCTGGGCGGGTTGAAGAAAGCCCTCGGGCCCGAGGCCGTTGTATCCGGGCAACATTGAAGGATGCGATGCGAACGAAAAGCTTTTATACTCGCGAACGGGGGCGCCAGGGAGTGTGTAGCGTGAAAGCCGAGCGCCCGATAAATCCAAATCAAGGGACGGGGCAAAAATGAAGTCGAATCAGAAGTTGGCTTGTGCCATCGGCGCGATCCTGAGTGGCGGTCTCGGCGGCCTGACCCATGCCGCGGCAACGGCAGCGGACAGCGACTCGTCGATGGACCAGATCCAGGAAATCACCGTCACGGCGCAGCGCCGCACGGAGAGCATGCAGAACGTGCCGATCACGATCCAGGCGCTGACCGCGGAGACGCTGACGCAGCTGAACGTGCAGACGTTCGATGATTTCATCAAGTACCTGCCCAACGTGACGGCCGCGAACGCCGGGCCCGGCCAGAGTTCGATTTTCATGCGCGGCCTGTCGACGACCGAAGTGGGCGTGCAGGGTTCCGGCAGTGTCGGCGGATTCCCGAGCGTCGCGGTCTACCTCGACGAACAGTCGGGTGCCCTGCCCGGCCGCAACCTGGACATCTATGCGGCGGATCTCGAGCGCATCGAGGTGCTGGAGGGTCCGCAGGGGACCCTGTTCGGCGCCGGCGCCGAATCCGGCGTGATGCGCTACATCACGAACAAGCCGAAGATCGACGTGACCGAGGGCAACGTCAGTGCCGCGTACGAAACGACCGCGCATGGCGATCCGAGCTCCAACGTCGAGGGCGTGCTGAACCTGCCGCTGATCGCCGATACGCTGGCGATTCGCGGCGTCCTGTACAGCAATTCCCAGGGCGGCTACATCAACAATATCCCGGCGACGTTCAGCCGCCAGCCGACCGACTTCAGCATCGCGAGTCCGTTTACCTTCAACGGCGTCGTGCCGAGCGGCCCCGGCTCCGTCAACACGATCACCAACGGCCCGTATGTCGGCAACGGCATCAATACGGTCAGCTACCAGGGCATCCGCCTCGGGTTGCTGTACAAGATCAACGACAACTGGGATGCACTGCTGACGCAGTCCTACCAGACGATGCACTCGAACGGCGTCTTCTACGAGATGCCGCACTCCTCCAGCGTCAACACCGCCCTGCAGCAGCCGCTGCCGGACCTGTCGGTCGAGACCTTCCAGCCGTCGTGGAATCACGACCAGTTCGAGAGCACGGCGCTCACCATCAATGGTCACGTCGGCGACCTGAAGCTCGTCTATACCGGCGGCTACCTGGTGCGCAACGTCGAACAGCAGCAGGACTACACCGGCTATTCGCGCGGCGTCAATGCCTCCTATTACCAGTGCACGCCGAATGCGTTCGGCGGCAATTCGCCGGCGGCGACGACCTGCTTCACGCCTGCCGCGTACTGGCGCGATACCGTGCAGAACAAGCACGACAGCCAGGAATTCCGCGTCAGCACGCCGGACGACTGGCGCACGCGCGGCATCCTCGGCGTGTTCTGGGAGGAATACCAGATCAGCGACCAGACCGACTGGTTCTACAAGTCGGTGCCGTCGTGCACGGCGACCAACAACGTCGGCTGCCTCACCGAGGTCGGTCCGCCGGCTGGCGCCGATGTCAGCAACCCGAGCATCCGGCCCAACAACGAATCGTATTTCGACGACATCATCCGCGGCTACCGGCAGACGGCGCTGTTCGGCTCGGCCGATTTCGACATCATTCCGAAGACGCTGACCATCACGTTCGGCACCCGCTATTACCGGATCAACACGACCGAGGAAGGGTTCTCGGCGAGCAGCTTCGGCTGCTACGAGGGTGGCCCGCCGCCGTGCACCGCCAACCAGGTCGGCTCCGGTGGCAGCCTGAACGGCATCGACTCGAACAACGAGACGGCCAATGACTTCAACAAGGTCTATTCGGGCTTCCGCAGCCGTGCCAACCTGAGCTGGCACGTGACCGAGGACGCGCTGCTTTACTACACGTGGTCGCAGGGCTTCCGCGCAGGCGGATTCAACCGCGGCTCGACCGAATTCGCGGTTCCGCTCGCCCCGGGTCAGCTGGCCTCCACACAGCAGACATTCAAGACCCCGTCGGCGTTCTCGCCCGACACGCTGGTCAACAACGAGATCGGCTGGAAGACGACGTGGGACGATCACCGCTACGAGTTCAACGGCGCCGTGTACCGCGAAGACTGGAGCAACATCCAGGTCGAGCTGTTCCTGCCGCAGGATTTCGGCAACCTGAGCTTCGTTGCGAACGGGCCCAGCTACCGGGTGCAGGGCCTGGAGTTGCAAGCCATCGCCCGTCCCTTCCACGGACTGACCCTGACCGGCGGCGCGTCATGGAACAGCAGCAATCAGCAGGGGATTGCCTATCTGCCCGATATCAACGGCAAGCCGATTACCACCGTGAGGGCATTCGGCGATCCCGGCGTGCCGCTCGCCTCATCGCCGCCGCAACAGTTCACGGGGCGCATCCGCTACGACTTCGACGCGGGCGACTACAAGGCGTTTTTCCAGGTCGGCGGCGTGCACAACGCGCACTCCCTCTCCTCGATCGCGAGCGTCACGACGGCGTTCCCGGATCAGCCCGGCTACGCGTACGACATGCCGGGATGGACCGAATACGATGCCTCCGCCGGCTTCGGCAAGGATGCGTGGCTGGTTCACTTCTACGGCACCAACCTGACGGACAACCGCTCGGATCTGTTCGAGAACCCGAACCAGTTCGTCGACGCCCGTACGGTCAGCCGGCCGCGCACGCTGGGCGTGCGGTTCTCGTACAAGTTCTAGGCTGAGGCTGCGAGGTCCTGGGGAAGCGCTGCGGATTTTCCGCAGCGCTTCCCGTACTGGAGCTGGCGCGTCAGGGTCCGACGCGCTCCCAGGTCTTCGTACGCACGAATTCGCCGGCGCTCGTCGTCTGCCGGTTCGTCATCACGAGTTGCTTGCCCGCCAGTGCAACGCCTTGCGTGTAACTGGCGTCATTTTCGGCGGGCAGCAGCGCCGAGGTGACGTGGTGCGTGATCGTGGCGTGCGTCGCGTCGAAGTCCCAGGTGCCGAAATAGGCATAATAACTGTCGAGTGCCGCGGCTTTGGCGCGGGTGTCCGCGGCGAACGGCACGACGCCAACCGGGCGCGAGCCCGGGATCGCCAGGCTCGGCCGCACGTGACCGGCGATCTGCACGCTCATCGTTCCGGAGGCGTCGTAGGTCAGCAGCCCGGTGGAGTCGGCGTGGTAGAACGGGTCATCCAGCGGACCCTTCGGCCCCGAATAATCGATCCGGACCAGGCGCCACGAGCCGATCAGATCCTCGCGGGCCAGCGGCTGTCGTGGGGCAGCACCCTCGCCGGCGGCGCCGACCGCGGCCGTCGCCGCGCCGAGGCCCTCGAGCGCCAGCCGGCGGTTGGGAAAGGTCCCGAGCGTGTTGCGAAACGCGGCAAGCGCCTCCGTGGGCCGCCCCGCCGCGAGCAGCAGCTCGCCGCGCAACTCCTCGAGCGGCTTCACCGACCACGGCGGGCCGTACTCGAAAACCAGGCGGTCAGCGCGCACACTCGCCTCGCGAACGGTTTCGATGCCGCCGGACTGGTCGCCGCCGTAGAAGCGGATGACGCCGGAGAGCGCCTGGGCCATTATCGCCGCCTCCTCGAGCTCGCCGCTGGTCACGTTGTCGAGCCAGTTGGCCGTCGCCGCCTGGGTCGCGGCACGCGCGGCGTCTATCCTTGCGGTCAGGCGCGCGAGCGCGGTGCGCGCGTCCGCCGGCGACACCGGCGCTGCGGTGATGCCGCGCGCAAAATCATAGGCCGCAAAATAATTGATCGAGGCAATGCCGCTGCTGTCGACCGGCGTCAGCGCGTCAGGGCCGTTCGCGCCGCCGGTTTCGACGAGCCACATCGCGCGCGCATAGGCGAGCCGCGCCCGGTTGTCCTTGGTGGCGCCCGCCGCCACGTCCGCGGCAACCGAGCGCACGAGCTCCTCGGCCGGTGCCTGTTTGTCCTCCTGAAGATAGGCGTAGGTGAGCCACAACAGCGAATGGTAACTCGGGTCGCCATGCGCACGGCCCACCGTCAGCGAGGCCACGTTCGCGTCGATCGCCTCATCCCACAGGCCGAGCGCGAAGAAAATATGCGACGGCATGTGGTGGGCGTGCGAGGCGGCCGGCGCCACCTTGCCGTACAGGCGGGCCGCCTGCAGCCCGAGCGGCGCGTGCAGCGGATCGTCGGTGGCGTGAATCAGGTAATGCAGCGCGCCCGGGTGGCGCGGGTCGATCTGCAGCACGGCTTCCGCAACCGCGGCCGCGCGCATGTAGTTCGCGACGTTGCGCTCGCCGTTGCTGAGCCCGAGCAGCGACAGCGCGTACAGCGAGCGGGCATCCAGGTCGTCCGGATACTGCGCCGCCAGCTTCTCGAGGGCCGCACTGTAATTGGCATCGCGCGTGGCCTTGTCGCCGGCGCCGAACAGCTGATCGACCGACGCAAGGTACGCGCGTTCGCGAGCGGTCGGCGCCTTCGCGGCGCGGGCGGCCGGATCGGGAGCCAGCTTGCCGAGCGCCGCGCGCGCGGCATCCAGGTCCTGCTCGCGCCATAGCGTGTGGTTGTAGGTCAGTGCCTCGCCCCAGTAAGCCATTGCAAAACCAGGGTCTGCCTTCTCGGCTTCCTGGAACGCCTGGCGCGCTGCCGGGTACTCGAAGCTGTGCAGCAGCAGGAGGCCCCGCAGGAAGGCCGGCTGGGCGCGCGCGGCGCCCGAATTCGGAAAGTGCGTCTTGCCCAGCTCACCGCTGACCGCGGTGCCCTGCGGATGCGCATCATGGGCCAGGGCCGCAGTCAGGCCCGGGAGCTGGCAGAACAGAACGACGAGCACGGTCCGGAGCAGATTCATGGGGGCCCCCGATGGTTGGCGTGCGCCTTCAGGCACGCGTCACATTCTAGAGCAGTTTGCCGCCGTTGGTGTGGCGCCGGGTTCACGTTGCACTACAATGCGGTTGATGAGACCCGACGCCGTGCCTCCTGCTGTCCGCATTCGCTGGCGGATACTGGCGTTCCTGTTCGGCTTCGGGCTGCTCGCGTACCTGCAACAGAAGAGCATCACGGTTGCGGCCGAGCAGATCATGCCCACGCTGCACCTGAGCCAGCTCGAGATCGGCTGGCTCGAACAGGCTTTCGTGATCGGCTACGCGCTGTTCCAGATGCCCGGCGGCATTTTTGGCCAGCGCTTCGGCGCACGCCGGACCTTCGTGATCATCTCGGTGCTGGCGTTCGTCGCGATGATGGCGATGCCCGCTGCACCGGAATTGTTCGCAGGGCAGATGCTGTTTGCCGCGCTGTTCGGCAGCCAGCTGCTGCTCGGAATCGCGCAGGCGGCGATCTTTCCCGTATCCGCCGGCGTCTTCGAGGCGTGGTTTCCGCCGAGCCGATGGGCGTTCGTGCAGGGGCTGCAGACGGCGGGGATGCAGCTCGGTGCCGCGATCACGCCGGCGATCGTGGCGCCGTTGATGGTGATGGGCGGCTGGCAGTGGGCGATCGTCTGCACGACGCTGCCCGCCCTCGCGCTGATTGCCGGCTGGGCCTGGTACGGTCGCAATACGCCGCGCGAGCACCCGGGCGTCGGCGCCGTGGAGCTCGCGGAGATCGGCACCCACAGCATCGACCAGCCGGCCGAGAAACTGACGCTGGCGCGCATCTGGCACGTGTTCAGGGATCGCAATGCGCTGCTGCTGTTCGTCTCCTATACCTGCATGAACTATGTGTTCTACCTGATCTCGAACTGGGTGTTCCTGTACCTGATCCAGGAGCGGCACCTGTCGGTGCTGGAAAGCGGCAGCCTGGCTACGGTGCCGCCGCTCGGCGCCGCCGCCGGCGCCGGCCTCGGCGGCATCGTCGCGGGTTATTTCTGCAAGCGCCAGGGTTATCGCCGGGGATACCGGCTCGTGCCGCTGGTCGCGATGCCGGCCGCCGGGGTGCTGCTGCTGGTCACGACGCACATGACGAATCCGTACCTCGCGATCGCCTCGCTGACGGTGTGCTACGGCATGGTGGAATTCACCGAGGGCTCGTACTGGGGATGCGCGATGGCCGTCGGCCGCAGCGATTCGATGACGGTCAGCGGTTTCATGAATACCGGCGGCAACCTCGGCGGCATCATCGGCATTCCGATCGTCGCGTATCTGTCGGGCAGGCACATGTGGAACACGGCGTTCCTGATCGGAGTCGGATTTGCGATCGTCAGTGCCGTGTGCTGGTTCTGGATCGACGCCGAACGCCCGGTATTTGCCGCCGCGCACGCACCCGGCCGATGAAGCGGATGATGCGCCTGGTCCTGTGTGCGGGGGCGCTGGCGCTCGCCGGCGGCGCCGCGTGCGCGGCTCCCTCGATCTTGATGCGCGGTTCGCTGGTGCTCAAGTCGTGCCGCGCGGGCACCGCGTATTGCGGCGTGCTGGATCGCGCGCTGGATCCGGACGGCCGGATCGCCGGCCGCATTCCCGTCTACTTCGAGTTCTACCCGCATCGCGGCGCGGGGGCGGCGCTCGGCACGCTGGTCGCGACCGAAGGAGGTCCCGGATATCCGGCCACCGAGTCGCGCGACGACTACCTCGCGCTGTTTGCCCCGCTGCGCACCGATCACGACGTGCTGCTGATGGACAACCGCGGCACGGGCCGCTCGGGTGCGATCGATTGCCCGGAGTTGCAGACCGCGCCGCTCTGGACGGTCGATGCAATCGGGCGCTGCGGCGCGCTGCTCGGGGAGCGTGCGCCGTTCTACGGCAATGCGTATGCGGCGGACGACCTGGCGGCGCTGCTCGATGCCCTGCAGGTCTCGCGCATCGATCTGTACGGGGACTCGTACGGCACGTACTTCGAACAGGTCTTCGCGCTGCGTCACCCGTCGCGCCTGCATTCGCTCGTGCTCGACGGAGCGTTCCCGCTCGACGGACCGGACTATGCGTGGTGGCCGAACTACGCCCCGGCGATGCGCGACAAGTTCAACCTGACCTGCCAGCGCTCGCCGGAGTGTGCCGCGCTGCCCGGAAGCTCGATCGATCACATCCTGCCGGTGCTGCGGCAGTTGCGCGCGCGGCCCGATGGCGCGGTGGCCGCAGCGCGCCTGGCGATCGTGATGTTCGGCAGTGCACCGGCGCGCGCGTCGGTGCGGGAGCTCGATGCAGCCGCGCGCGCATACCAGGCGCAGGACCCGGCGCCGCTCGAGCGCCTGATGCGGGAAACCGCCCTGGCGGTTGATTCCCGCGATCCCACCAGCGACCCGAGGCTGTGGAGTGCGGGGCTCGCCGCAGCCGTCATGTGCCACGATCCGCCGCAGATCTACGACATGCGCCTGGCGCCCGGGCCACGCGCCGTCGATCGCGACCGGGCGCTCGCGATGCGCCGGCTGCATGCGCCGGATACCTACGCGCCATTCACGATCGACGAATACCGCGGCATGCCGCTCGACTACAGTTACCTGGATCAATGCGTGGCCTGGCCCGGTCGGGCCGGCGAGCCCATGATCCCGGCGTTTGCCGATATTCCGGCCCTGGTGATCTCGGGCGAATTCGACAATATCACGTCGGCTGCCGAAGGCGCGGCGGTCGCAAAAGGATTCAGGCACGCCTGGCATGTCGTCATCCTGAACGCACTGCATGTCAATGCGCTGCCCCGTGGCCGCAGCGGTTGCGCGGCGCTGCTCGTGCGCCGCTTCCTGCGCACCGGCAGCCCCGGCGATACGGGCTGTGCGACGCAGGTGCCGCCCATGCGGCTGCTGGCGCGGTTTGCACGGGAGTCCAGCGAGCTCGAGCCGGCGCAGGCGCGCTCCGGCGCCGCGACGCAACGGCAGTTGCAGATCATCGCGGCGGCGGTGCTGACGCTGGGCGATGTGTGGGCGCGTGCCGGCGATGACTGGGCGCAGACGGTCGCGGGCCTTCGCGGCGGACAATTCATCGTACAGGCCGCCGACGAGCGGCTGCGCGTTCGCCTCGACGATCTGCGCTGGACCGAGGATGTCAGCCTGAGCGGCACGACCGAGCGCCCGCTGGATCGGGGCGGTCTCACCCGTGCCCGCGTCGAAGTCCAGGGGCCGGACGGGATCCGCGGGCATCTTCGCATCCGCTGGTCGGAAGAGCGGCCCGGCGACGGCGCGCGCATCGACGGATCCCTGGGCGGGGTCAGCGTGTCGGCGAGGACCGCCCTGCCCTGATCCGCCGGACACGCGATATCATGGCCGGGGGAACACCGGGGTGCTACGCAGGGGAGCGCGACAGGCGTTGGAAAGCGAATCACAAGCCGCGATGCGCACCGCCTACAGCGAGGCGTTGCTGGCCTTGCGCGCCGGGCGCGCGGCCACGGCGGAGCGGCAACTGCGCGCGATCCAGGCCGCAGCCCCCGGCGAGGTCAACAGCCTGCGCCTGCTCGGCCAGGCTTTGCTGGCCCAGGACAAGGTCACAGAGGCCATCGCCGCACTCGAACAGGCCGTAGTTGCGGCTCCCGGCTTCTGGCCCGCGGTTACGGACCTCGCGCGCGCGTACCGCCAGGATGGACGCCCGGAGGCGGCACGCGCGGAAGTGCGCCGGGTGCTGGAGAAAATGCCGCATCATCACCTCGCATGGCTCGCCTACGGCGATGTGCTGGTCGATCTGGAACAGTATGCCGACGCGCGTGTTGCCTTCGAGCGCGCCCGCCTGACCGATCCCCATCGGCAGCGCATCGAGGAAGCGACGGCCGCACTCGTCGCGGACGACCGCAAGAGCTCCGAGCGTATCTTCCGGGGTGTCCTGCAGGAAGATGCGAGTCACGTGGCGGCCTTGTGCGGTCTTGCGGCGCTGTCTCTCGCGGCGGACCGGCCCACGGACGCCGAGCGCCTGCTGCGCCACGCCTTGAAACAGTCCGCACATCACCCGCTCATATGGCGGGGACTCGGACAGGCGCTCACTGCGCTCGGTCGCCTCGCGGAGGCGGAAGCGGCGGCCCGGTGCCTGATCAGGATCGAACCCCGCAATCCCCAGAGCTGGATCACGATTGCCACCGTGGCGACTCAGCTCATGCGCCAGGAGGACGCCCTCGCCGCCTACGAACAGGCGGCGCGGCTCCAGCCCGATGGGGTTCGTCTGCGAATGTCGATCGGCCACGTGCAAAAGACCCTCGGCCGGCGCGCCGACAGCGAAGCGTCCTACAAGGCGGCGCTGGCAATGGATCCGGGTATCGCGGAAGCCTACTGGAGTCTGGCGGACCTCAAGAACTACACGCTGACGGACGCCGAGGTCGAGGCCATGCAGCGCCTGCTGACGAGCGACAGGCGCGATCGCTCCAACGAGGCGCAGCTGCACTTCGCGCTGGGCAAGGCGCTTGAACAGCGCGAGCGGTACGCGGAGGCCTTTTCGCACTACGCGCGCGGCAACGCCCTGCGGCGCCTGGATGCCCCATTCGATATGGAGCAGTTCGAGCAGCGTGCTGCGCGCATTCGCGCCTTCTTCGACGCGGAATTCTTTGCCAGGCGCGCGGGCAGCGGGGACCCGAGCCCCGCACCGATCTTCATCGTGGGTCTGCCGCGTTCGGGCTCTACGCTGATAGAGCAGATCCTCGCCAGCCACTCGCGGGTGGAAGGCACGATGGAACTGCCCAACATCCTGAATATCACCCGCCAGTTTGACGACCTGGTGGCGGGCCGGGATGGCTACCCTGAAGCGGTTGGCACCGCCCCGGCTGGCGTGCTCACCGCACTCGGCCGCCGCTACCTGGAGGAGACCGCGCCGCTGCGATCCGGGCGCGAGCACTTCACCGACAAGCTGCCCAACAATTTCAGCCACGTCGGGCTGATCCAGGCGATTCTGCCCGGCGCCACCATCATCGATGCACGCCGCCACCCGATGGATTGCTGTTTCAGCGCGTTCAAGCAGCACTTTGCCGAAGGGCAGGCGTTCAGCTATGACCTCGGCGACCTCGGGCGTTACTACCGCTGCTATCTGTCGCTGATGGACCACTGGGACCGGGTGCTGCCCGGCCGGGTGCTGCTGGTGCAGCATGAGGATCTGGTTCGCGATCCGCAAGCCCAGATCCGCCGCCTCCTCGATCACTGCAGGCTGCCGTTCGAGGCCGCCTGCCTCAACTTTCACCGCACGCGCCGCTCGGTGCGTACCGCGAGCGCGGAACAGGTGCGTCAGCCGATTTACAGCTCCGGTGTTGGCTACTGGCGGCATTTCGAGAAGGAGCTGCAGCCGTTGCGCGCGGCGCTGGGCGACAGCCTGGACCGCTTTTGAGCGGCGCGCAGAACCTTGACGACCCGCGATCCACCAAGGATGATGCGGAGGAATAAGCCGCCCGGGGATGCACATGAAGCTACGTAACCGCATTGGCACTGATCCCGCAATCCTGAACGCGCGCGCGTCGCCCCGGGGGGCGTCCGCCGCCTCCAGGATCGGCCTTGCCGTAGCCACCGTGCTCGCCGTTGCGCCGTCGCGGGCGCCGGCGGCATCCGCGGACGCCTCGGTCCTGCAGGAAATCGTGGTGACGGCGCGCAAGCGCGAAGAGAACCTGCAGGACGTGCCCCTCAGCGTCGACGTCTTCACCAAGAAGGACCTGCAGAACCTCGCCATCGCGAATTTCGATGATTATGCGCAGAAGGTGCCGTCCATTTCGTACATCAGCGTCGGCCCCGGCACGCAGCTGTTCGTCATGCGCGGCGTCTCGGATGGCAGCAACCCCAACTACGCCAATACCTCGTCGACGGGCTTTTACGTCGATGACATGTCGATGAGCTCCGGCGGCGCGCAGCCGGACCTGCATCTGTACGACGTCGAGCGCATCGAGATCCTGAACGGTCCGCAGGGCACGACCTTCGGCGCAGGGGCCATGTCGGGCGCGATTCGCTACGTCCTCAACAAGCCCGATGTACACGACTTCAGCGCCGGGCTTGATTTCGACGCCGGGCAGATCCAGGGCGCCAAGCAGAACTGGACCGAAGAAGGCTATGTCAACATCCCGATGATCGACGGGGTGCTGGGCTTTCGCGCGTCGGCTTTCAGCGACTCCCACGGCGGCTTCATCAATAACCAGCTCGCGACGCGCACCTGGGTGAACGGCGCCGTCTCCAACAATTCAGCGTGGGCGCGCAACGACTACAACCGCGAACACGTCGAAGGCGGTCGCGCGGCGCTGAAGGCGGTGTTCAGTGAGGACTGGAGTGCGAGCCTCACCTACAGCTTCCAGCGCCAGAACACGCGCGGGGCGTGGGACGAGGATCCGACGCTTCCCGCGCGCACCGTCGAGCGGTTCGGGCCGGAACTGGACAACTTCCAGGCGAAGTCGCTCGATTTTCACCTGGACGGCGATGTCGGCATCGGGGATCTCGTCTATGCCAGCACCTACTGGTCGCAGCCCAGGCGCCAGTGGAACGAATACTCGCAATATGAACAGAACTTCAACGCCGGCGCCAAGACTGGCACCGGCTATCCCGGTACGCAGGAGGGCTTCACCTGCCTGAACGATCCGTACTACGGCGGCGGTGCGTTCACCGGCTGCAACCCGGCGACGCAGTTCTACTCCTACACCATCAATCCCGAGCGCTGGTCCAACGAGCTGCGGCTCTCCTCCAAGGCGGGCGGCCGGTTTCACTGGCTCGCAGGACTGTACTGGGAAAAGACGGTCGACAATAACTACAGCAACACCTATTACATGCCCGGACTGCAGTACAAGGGGGCGGCGTTCCAGTACTACCTGAACTATTACCAGCTGACGGCGCCGACGCTGCCGGCCGGGCAGTGGTACTCGTACACCGAGAGTTCCTCCGAACTGCAGACCACGGAGTTCGCCAATATCAATTTCGATGTCACCGACAAGCTGAATGTCGAAGCGGGCGTGGTGCATTTCCACTCCGACGCCCGCTATTACACGCCCTATGTGCAGTTCGCGTACGCGACCTCGCAGCCGAGCTTCATAACGACCGATTCGCACAAGTGGGATTCGAAATTCGGCGTTAACTACAAGATTGCGGAACACGTGATGGTGTACGCCGATTTCGCCCAGGGATTTCGCGAGGGCGGCACCAACGCCGGCGATGCGCCCAAGTGCTACGCCAACGGCGTACCGCAGCAGTACACGCCGGACACGCTCAATAATTTCGAAGTCGGCTGGAAGACGACGAGCCTCAATGGACGCCTGCTGTGGAATGGCGCCGCCTACTACATGGACTGGAAGCAGCTGCAGGCGCTCATCTATGACGCCAATGTCTGCGCCTCTTCAAGCTACAACATCAACGTCGGCGATGCCCGCATCTACGGCATGGAATCGAATATCGATTACAAGATCAGTGAAGACTGGTCCGTGCAGGTATCCGGCAACTACACCGATTCGCGCGTCACCTCCGCCGCCAACTCGAGCTACCTGTCGTACGTGAACGAACGGCTGCCGTTCGCGCCGTACTTCAGCTGGAGCTGGAACGCGCGCTACGAGCATCCGCTCTCCGGCGCGCTGCGCGGCTATGTGCAATTCGACATGGCCCACAAGGGCGACATGTGGAACGGGCTGAACCCCGACGACAAGAATACCGGCCTGCCGCGCATCCTGCAGCCGGGCTACACGATCTCGAACCTGCGCCTGGGGTTGAACCCGGACGGCGGCAAATGGCTCGCCGAACTCTATGTCACCAACCTTGCCGACACGAACGCGATCATCTACAGCAACACCGGCAATTTCGATCTGCGAGAGACGACGAACGAGCCGCGGGTCTTCGGCCTGCGCCTCAATTACCGCTTCGGCAAGGAAACCAATTCGGAGTAGCGGCGGCCGGTCGCTACTGGCGGTCGCCCGCTGGCTTTGGTTCACCCTGCTTGCGCTCGGCGCTGGGCGGGTAGCCGAACTGGTTGCGGTAGCACTTTGAGAAGTGCGGCGGGGACTGGAAGCCGCAGGCGGTCGTCACGTCCATGATCGGCATCGCGGTCTGCAACAGCAATTCGCGCGCGCGGCGCAGGCGCATCTCGAGGTAAAAACGCTTCGGCACCACGTTGAGGTCGCGCTTGAACAGCCGCTCGATCTGCCGGCGCGACAGGCCCGTGGCTCTCGCGATCTTGTCCAGCGACAGCGGCTTTTCGATGTTCTCCTCCATCAGCTGCGCGACGCGGATCAGCCCGCGATTCGACAGGCCGAGCTGCGCGCGCAGCGGGATGTATTGCCGGTCGGTGTCCTTGCGGATCCGGTCGACGATGAACTGCTCGGAGACCAGCTGGGAGATCTTCGGGCCCAGGCGGCCGTTGATCAGGTGCAGCATCAGGTCGAGCGGCGCGGTGCCGCCCGAACAGGTGAAGCGATCGCGGTCGATCGTGAACAGCTGATCACTGATCTGGACCCGCGGGAACTCCTCGCGCAGCGCGGACAGATTCTCCCAGTGTATCGTCGCCTTATGCTGGTCCAGCAAGCCGGCGCGCGCGAGCGCGTAGCCGCCCGTGCACAGGCCGCCCAGCGCGACGCGTCGATCGGCGAGGCGCCGCAGTTGCGTCAGCAGCCCCGCGGAGACGGCCTCGCGCACATTGACGCCGCCGCAGACGAACAGGATGTCGACCGGGCCCAGGCGCTCGAGTGCAACGGTCGGCGCGAGGCTCAGGCCCCCGCTCGCAACCGCAGGCCGCCCGTCCGCGGTCGCGATCAGCCATTCATAGACCTCGCGGCCGACGAGCCGGTTGGCCATGCGCAGCGGTTCGATCGCGTTCGTGACCGCGATCAGCGAGTAATTGGGCAGTGTCAGGAATCCGTACCGGCACTTGCGCAAGGCGGCGGGAGTTTCCATCAGGAGCTCTGTCTCATTTCCATACGGTATTGTCGTTTTTAGGATAGCATGAAGCCACCCGCTGGTTACACTGCGCGTCACTACACGAGGGAGACCGTCCGTAATGAAAACTCATGCCCGCGTCGTTGTTATCGGCGGTGGCGTGGTAGGCGTCAGCACGCTCTACCATTTGACCCGCAAGGGCTGGTCCGACGTGGTGCTGCTGGAGCGGTCCGAACTGACGGCCGGATCGACGTGGCATGCGGCAGGCCTTTTGCCGCTGTTCAACATGAGCTACACGGTCGGGCAGCTGCACAAGTACTCGGTCGACCTGTACAAGCGCCTGCCGGCCGAGACGGGCAGGAGGTCAGCTTTCACGTGACCGGCAACCTGCGGCTCGCGACCTGCCGCGAACGCATGGACGAATACCAGAAATATTGCGGGACCGCGAACACGATCGGCGTGCCGTTCGAGGTGATCGGCCCGGCCCGCGTCAAGGAGCTGTGGCCGCTCGTCGAGCTCGGCGACGGCGGCGCAACGCCCAACATCGTCGGCGCCCTGTACCACCCGGATGACGGTCATATCGCACCGGCCGACCTGACGATGGCGCTGCGCAAGGGCGCGCGCAACGGCGGCGCCGAGATCCACGAACAGACGGAAGTCACCGCCGTGCGGCGCACCTCATCCGGCGAGTGGCACCTGACGACGAACAAGGGCGACATCGTCGCCGAGCACGTCGTGTGCGCAACGGGCAATTACGCGCGCCAGACCGGACGCATGTTCGGCCTCAGCGTGCCGTCGATCCCGGTCGAGCACCAGTACATCGTCTACGATGAATCCCCGGAGCTGAAGGCCTATCGTCAGGCCGGCGGGCGCGAGCTGGCGGTGCTGCGGGAGAGCGACAAGTCGTATTACCTGCGCGAGGAGCGCATGGGCTGGATCCTCGGACCCTACGAGGCCGGTGCACCGGCGCGCTTTGCCGACGGCGTTCCCGACTGGTTCGGCAAGAGCCTGTTCGACGGCGACCTCGACCGCCTGCTGCCGCACGTCGAAGCGGCCATGCGGCGGGTCCCTGCCCTCGCCAACTGCGGCATCAAGGACATCGTCAATGGGCCGATCGCCTATACGCCGGACGGCAGCCCCCTGATCGGGCCCGCCTGGGGCGCGCGCAACCTGTGGCTCAACGAAGGCCATAGCTTCGGTGTGACCGCGGCCGGCGGCTCCGGCTGGCAACTTGCCGAATGGATCGTCGAAGGCGAGCCGGGCATCGACATGGCGGCGGTGGACCCGCGGCGCTATGGACCGTACACCAGCAAGCGCTATGTCGTGGCCAAGAACGAAGAGACCTATCGCAATGTCTTCGTGATCCACTTTCCGGACGAGGAGCGCGCGGATGCGCGGCCCGCGAAGACCAGCCCCATCTACGACAAGCTCGCGCGCATGGGCGCCGTGTTCGGCCAGCGCTACGGCTGGGAGCGCGCCAACTGGTTCGCGCCGCCGGGCGTCGACCCGAAGGACCAATGGAGCTTCCGCCGCTCGAATTATTTCCCGCATGTCGGCAACGAAACGAAGGCGCTGCGACGCAGCGTCGGCGTCATCGACCTGACGCCGTTCACGAAGCACGAGGTGACCGGACCCGGGGCCGAGGCCTGGCTCGACGGCCTGGTCGCGAACAAGGTGCCCACGAAGATCGGCCGCATCGCGTTGTGCCATGCGCTGACCCGTAAAGGCGGCATCCGCTCGGAATTCACGATCACGAAGATGGCCGATGAGCATTTCTATGTCGTCAGTGCGGGCGCCGCGGAGCGCTATGACAGCGACTACCTGCAGAAGATGCTGCCGCTCGCGCCGGCGGGCAGCGTCGCGCTGCGCAACATCACCACCAGCCGCGGCTGCTTCGTCCTGGCCGGACCGCGTTCGCGCGAGGTGCTGGCGACGCTGACCGATACGCCGCTCGACAACGCGGCCTTTCCGTGGCTCACCGGCCAGGTCGCCGAAGTCGGCCTCGCCACCGACGTCTACCTGATGCGCGTGAATTTCGTCGGCGCACTGGGCTGGGAACTGCATTTCCCGATCGAGTACGCACATCACCTGTTTGACGCGATTTTTGCCGCCGGCGCACCGTTCGACATCCGCATGGCCGGCATGCGGGCGATGGAATCGCTGCGCATGGAAAAATCCTACCGGATGTGGGGCACCGACCTGACCCCCGACTACACGCCGTTCGAGGCGGGTCTGGATCGTTTCGTGCGCATGAACAAGGGGCCGTTCGTCGGCCGGGAAGCGCTCGAGAAGCAGCTCGCCACGGGTGTTCCGCACCGCTTCATCACGCTCGAGGCGCACGGCGTCACCGACGCCGACCCGCTCGGCAACGAGCCGATCTACGACGGCGGCGGCGCGCTGATCGGGCGAGCGACGAGCGGCTATTTCGGCCACAACCTCGGCAAGAGCCTCGCGATCGGTTACGTCAAGCCGGACTTCGCGGCGGTCGGCACGCAACTGCAGATCGAGATCCTCGGTGAACGCCGGCGCGCGACGGTCCTCGTGGACTCGCCCTACGACCCCGAGAACAAGGACCTGCGCGCTTGAAGCAGCGATTCTCGGCGCTCTCGCTGCTTCGCGGTGGCCTGTCGCGCCACCTCGGCTGGCAGCAGCAGTGGCGCAAGGCCGAGCCGAAGGGCTCCTACGATGCCGTCATCGTCGGCGGCGGCGGGCACGGCCTGGGCGCCGCCTATTACCTGGCGAAGGAACACGGCCTGACGAACATCGCGGTCGTCGAGAAAGGCTGGATCGGCGGCGGCAACACCGGGCGCAACACGACGATCATCCGCTCCAACTACCTGTTCAACGAGAGCGCCGCGCTATACGACCATGCGGTCAAAATATGGGAGCAGCTGTCGCAGGAGCTGAACTACAACGTGATGTTCTCGCCGCGCGGCGTCATGATGCTTGCGCACACGGTGCACGACGTGCAGACCGCCAAGCGGCACGTCCACGCCAACCGCTGCAACGGCGTCGACAACGAGTGGCTGGAGCCCGAGCAGGCGAAAGCATTCTGCCCGCTGCTGAACATCGAGCAGAACATCCGCTATCCGGTGCTCGGCGCGGCGCTGCAGCGCCGCGGCGGTACGGCAAGGCACGACGCGGTGGCCTGGGGATATGCGCGCGCCGCCGACGCGCTGGGCGTGGACATCATCGAGAACTGCGAGGTGACCGGCATCCGGCGCGACGCTTCCGGTGCGGTCGAGGGGCTCGAGACGACACGCGGCAGGATCGGGACCCGCAGGATCGGCGTCTCGGCCGCAGGCAACACCAGCGTCGTGATGCAGATGGCGGGCGTGCACCTGCCGCTCGAGAGCTTCCCGCTGCAGGCGCTGGTGTCCGAGCCGGTCAAGCCGATCTTCCCGTGCGTCGTGATGTCGAACACGATCCATGCCTACATCAGCCAGTCCGACAAGGGCGAACTGGTCATCGGCGCCGGGACGGACGCGTACACCTCGTACACGCAGCGCGGCGCGCTGCACATCAACATGCACACGCTGGATGCGATCTGCGAGCTGTTTCCGATGTTCCGGCGCATGCGCATGATGCGCAACTGGGGCGGCATCGTCGATGTCACGCCGGACCGCTCGCCGATCATCGCGAAGACGCAGGTTAAGGGCCTGTACGTGAACTGCGGCTGGGGAACCGGCGGATTCAAGGCGACGCCGGGATCGGCGCACGTGTTCGCGTGGACGATCGCGCGCGACGAGCCGCATCCGATCAACGCCCCGTTCACGATCGAGCGCTTTCGCGACGGCTACCTGATCGACGAGGCCGCGGCAGCGGCCGTGGCACACTGAAGGGCAGCACCATGTTGATCATAGACTGCCCGTATTGCGGCAAGCGACCGGAGATCGAGTTCGCGTATGCCGGCCAGGCGCACCTGGTGCGGCCGCGCGATCCGTCCACGCTCGATGACCAGGCCTGGGCCGATTTCCTGTACATGCGCAGCAATACGAAGGGCCTGCACGCGGAGCGCTGGCGGCACGCGCGCGGCTGCGGACGGTTCTTCAACGCGTTGCGCGATACGACGACGGATCGCTTCGCGGCGACCTATCGGATAGGCACGCAGCCGCCCGCGGCGGCCGGCGTCGGGCCATGAGCGCGTGGCGCACCGATGCAGGCGGGCGGATCGACCGCACGAAGCCGCTGAGTTTCTGCTTCGATGGCAGGATCTATCGCGGGTTCGCCGGCGATACGCTCGCCTCGGCGCTGCTCGCGAACGGCGTACACCTGGTGGGCCGGTCATTCAAGTATCACCGGCCGCGCGGCATCCTCGCGGCGGGCGCCGAGGAACCGAGCGCGCTGGTCACGCTGACCCGGGACCCTGCCCGCACCACGCCGAACCTGCGTGCGACGCAGATCGAGCTGTACGAGGGGCTGGTCGCGAGCAGCGTGAATCGCTGGCCCAGCCTGAAACTCGATGTCGGGCGCGTCAACGACCTGCTGTCGCCGTTCTTCCCGGCCGGTTTTTACTACAAGACCTTCATGTGGCCCCGCGGCGCCTGGAAGGGGCTGTACGAACCGGTGATCAGGCGGGCCGCGGGCCTGGGCGTAGCCCCCACCCTGCCCGACCCGGACCGTTATGCGCAGCGCTACGCGCATTGCGACGTGCTCGTCGTCGGGGCGGGTCCCGCGGGACTCGCGGCGGCGCTCGCGGCAGCCGATGGCGGCGCGCGCGTGATGCTGTGCGACGAGCAGCCTGAATTCGGCGGCAGCCTGCTCGGCGACAGCCGCGCCGGGATCGACGGCCGCAAGGCGCAGGACTGGGTCCGGCAGGCGACACTGGAGCTCGAGCGCAACAGCCGCGTCACGCTTTTGCGCCGCACGACCGCGTTTGGCTATTTTCCGTACAACCTGATCGGGCTCAACGAGCGGATCAGCGAGCATCTCGCGACGCCGCGTGACGGTCAGGCGCGTGAGCGCCTGTGGCAGGTCCGGGCAGCCCGCGTCGTGCTCGCCACCGGCGCGATCGAGCGGCCGCTGGTGTTTCCGGGCAACGACCGCCCGGGGATCATGCTGGCCGGCGCCGCGCAGACCTACCTCAATCGCTACGGCGTGCGCGTGGGCAGCCGCGCGTTCGTCGTCACCTCCAACGATACCGCCTACAGGGCCGCGCTGGATCTGCATGCGGCGGGTGTGGCGATCGGCGCCATCGCGGATCTGCGTTCAAGCCCCGGCGGTCCCTGGGTGCAGGCAGCCGCGGACGCGGGAATCCGGGTATTGCCGGGAGCCAATGTCCACGGCACCCTGGGGGATGCGCGCGTGCGGGGGATCCGGCTCGCCGCGGGGCGATTCGGCTGCGACGCCGTCCTGATGTCCGGCGGCGTCACGCCGAGCGTACATCTGTTTTCCCAGTCCCGCGGCAAGCTCGTCTGGAGCGAGCCGCTGCAGGCCTTCATTCCCGGCCAGTCGGCCGAGGCCGAGCGCTCCGCGGGTGCCTGCCGCGGCATCTACGAGCTGGGCGAGGTGCTCGCCGACGGTTACGCCGCCGGTGCCGATGCAGCGCCGCGCCGCGCGGCGCACGCGACGGCTCCGGCGCGCGCCTATCAGGTCAACGCGGTGCCGGCCAGCCACGAGCCCTTCCTCGGCGCTCTGCCGCAGGCCGACGCGCCGGGCCGTGACAAGGCCTTCGTCGACTGGCAGCACGATGTGACGGTGCGCGACCTGGCGCTGGCCACGCGCGAGGGTTTCCGCTCGATCGAGCACGTCAAGCGCTTTACGACCACCGGCATGGCGACCGACCAGGGCAAGACCTCGAACCTCAATGCACTCGCGATCGTCGCGGCCAATCTTGGCCTGCCGCTGCCGCAGGTAGGCCTGACGACGTTCCGCATGCCGTATACGCCGACGACCTTCGGCAGTTTTGCCGGGGCGTCGCGCGGGGATCTGTTCGATCCGGTGCGCCAGACCCCGATGCACGCCTGGGCGCAGGCCCGGGGGGCCGTGTTCGAGAACGTCAGCCTCTGGAAGCGCGCCCGCTATTTCCCCAACGCCGGCGAGGACATGCATGCGGCGGTCGCGCGCGAATGCCGGGCGGTGCGCTCGGGATGCGGACTGTTCGATGCCTCGACGCTCGGCAAGATCGAGGTCGTGGGCCCTGGTGCGGCCGAGTTCCTGAACCGGCTGTACATCAACAGCTGGACGAACCTGGGCGTTGGCCGCTCTCGCTACGGCATCCTGTGCCGCGAGGATGGCTTCATCAACGACGACGGCGTCATCGCGCGCATCGCCAGCGACCGGTTCCATGTCACGACGACGACCGGCGGCGCACCGCGCGTGCTCGCGATGATGGAGGACTACCGCCAGACCGAGTGGCCGGAGCTCGACGTGTGGCTGACCTCGACGACGGAGCAATGGGCGGTCATCGCCGTGCAGGGCCCGAATTCGCGTTCGGTGCTGCAGAAACTCGTCACCGGCATCGATCTCAGGCAAGCCGCCATGCCGCACATGAGCGTGGTGGAGGGCTTCATCTGCGGCGTGCCGACCCGCCTGTTCCGCGTCAGCTTCAGCGGCGAGCTGGGCTTCGAGGTCAATGTGCCGTCCGATTACGGGCTTGTCGTGTGGGAGGCGATCCATGCTGCAGGCGCCGACCTGGGGATGACGGTCTACGGCACCGAGACGATGCACGTCCTGCGCGCGGAGAAAGGCTACATCATCGTCGGCCAGGACACGGACGGCACCATGACCCCCGACGATGCGGGCCTGTCCTGGGCCATCGGCAAGACGAAGCCTGACTTCGTCGGCAAGCGCTCGCTGGCACGCGCGTCCATGCACGCGGCGACCCGCAAGCAGCTGGTCGGTCTGCGCACCGTCGACCCGGCGCTCGTGCTCGAGGAAGGCGCGCAGGTCGCCGAGACGGCCGGCCTGAAGGCGCCGATGCCGCTGCTCGGACACGTCACCTCGTCGTACTTCAGCGCGGTGCTCGGACACTCGATCGCACTCGCGGTCGTCTCCGGCGGACGTGCACGCCTCGGACAGACGCTGTACGTGCCGATGCCGGACGGCGATATCGCGGTACAGGTGACTGCACCGGTGTTCTACGATCCTTCCGGAGCACGCATCAATGGCTGACAGCGCCGCGCGCAACGCGCCCGAGATCCCGGGTACCCCGTGGCTGAACCCGCTGCCCCCGGCCACGCGCCTGGTCCTGCACGGCGGGACCGCGGTGCGCGCGATTGCCGCAACGGTGTGGCAGGTCCCGTTCGCCGAGGAAGCCTGCCGGGCGAACGTCGAAGGTCGGCGCGCGACCTTGTGGATGGGCCCGGACGAGTACCTGCTCCTCGATACAGCGCCGCTCGCCGCTGCGCCGGTTGCGCTACCCCCGGCCATGGTGCAGCTGGAGGCGGCGCTCGGGAGCGTGCCGCACGCGCTCGTGGACGTCAGCCACCGCCAGGTGGCCTTCGAGATTCGCGGCAGCCACGCGGCGGCGATCCTGAATGGCGGCTGCCCGCTTGATCTGGATATCGCGGCGTTTCCGGTCGGCATGTGCACGCGCACGCTGTGCGGCAAGGCGGACATTACCCTGTGGCGTACCGCGCCGCAGGCGTTTCACGTCGAGGTCTGGCGCTCGTTTGCCGGGTACCTGACCGCGCTGCTGACCGAGGTGGCGCGGGACGCGATCGAATGATGCCCGGCTGCGCGCGGGTGCCGGCCTGGCGCCGCGTCGCAGCGATCCTGCTGTTGTGCGCCGGCGCGCACGCGGCTCCTGCGGCTCCGGTCGTGATGATCTCGATCGACGGCCTGAAGCCCGAATACGTACTGCAGGCCGATGCCCACGGCCTCGCCATTCCGTACCTGCGCAGCCTGCTGGCGCAGGGCGCCCACGCGCAGGGCGTCATCGGCGTCTGGCCGACCATCACCTATCCCAGCCATACGACGCTGGTGACCGGCGTGGCGCCAGCGGTCCACGGAATCTACGCGAATCTGGAATTCGACCCGCTGCACGATCGCCAGGAGCCCTGGTTCTGGTATGCCGGCCAGATCCGCGCGCCGACGCTGTGGCAGGCGGTGCGTGCGGCGCACCGGGTCACGGCGAGCGTCGGCTGGCCGGCGACGGTCGGCGCCGATATCGACTACCTGATCCCCGAATACTGGCGCATCTCCGGCAAGACCGACGACCTGAACCCGTCGGACCGGTACCTGATCGGCGCGCTGTCGCGTCCCTATGGTCTGCTCGAGGAGCTGCAGGCGCGGGCCGGTCCCTACATGATGGCGAATGACAATTCGCTCGCCGGAGATGCGACCAAGACCCGCTACGCGATCGAGATCCTGCGCCGCCACCACCCGGCGTTCATGACGGTGCATCTCTCGAGCCTCGACGACGCGCAGCATTCGTTCGGCCCGTTCAGCGCCGCCGCGAATGCGGACCTCGAGTCGCTGGATCCGATGGTCGGGCAGATCGCCGCGGCCGCGCACCAGGCGAATCGCGCAGCGATCGTCGTGATCGTATCCGATCACGGGTTCGCGAGCGTCTCGCAGCGCCTGAACCTCGCCGTGCCCTTCGTGCAGGCGGGTCTGATCGAAATCGCCGAGGACCCCTCCTCGCACCTCGCCGCGGTCAGGTCCTGGAAGGCCCAGCCCTGGTTTGCCGGCGGCATGGCGGCGATCATGCTGCATGATGGGCAGGACCGCGAGGTGCAGGGCCAGGTGGAGCAGCTGCTGCGGGCACTCGCGGCCGATCCGCGCAACGGCATTGCGGCTATCCGCACCCGCGAGCAGATGAAGGCGGCCGGCGGGTTTCCGGATGCGGCCTTCGTGGTCAGTTTCTCGCCCGGCTACTATGCGGGCGGCAACTTCACCGGACCGCTGGTCACGGCGATGCCGCCGGGGCACGGCGGCCACGGCTTCGCGCCCGACAATCCGGACATGAGGGCGGCGTTCTTCGTCGCCGGCCCAGGCATCGCCGGCGGACGCGATCTGGGCGTCGTGGATATGCGCCGGATTGCGCCGACCGTCGCCGTGCTGCTCGGCGTGGCGCTGCCCGGCGCGGCAGCGGGCACCCTCGACATCCGCGCGTCGAGGCCAACAGCGCACTGACGGCGCGGCGCGGCCCGCGTCTATTCCGGCAGCAATCCCGTGCGCAGCGACGACACGGCGCGCGCGTGCCCGTCGAAGCCTTCATACAGCGCCAGGCGATGCGCGTCCGCCGCGACCCTGGCGTAGCCCGCCCGGGTCACCTGTGCGACCGACGTGCGTTTCATGTAATCAAACACGGACAGCGGCGAAGCGGTCCGCGCCCGCCCGCCGGTCGGCAGCACCGCGTTGGGGCCCAGCAGGTAATTGGCGAGCGTGCATGGAGTGAACGGCCCCAGCAGGATCTCGCCCGCATTGCGGATGCGGCCGAGCACCTCCATCGGCTCCGCGGCAAGGATCTGCAGGTGTTCCGGCGCGTAGGCATTCGTGAACCCGACCGCCGCCTCGAAGTCCCGCGTCAGTACGATGCCGCCGTGGGCGCCGCACAGCACCGTACGCGAGAACAGCGCCCGCCCCGGCTCCATGTCCTGCCAGTAGCGCTCCAGCGCATCGATCGCGCCCTCGGCCACGCGCCGGCTCGGCGTGACCAGGAACGCCGAGGAATCCGGACCGTGTTCGGATTCGATGATCAGGTCGAGCGCTGCGAGTGCGGGGTTTGTCGTGTCATCCGCCAGGATGATCGCCTCGCTGGGCCCTGCCGGCACGCCCGGATCGATGATGTCGGACAGAAGTCTCTTGGCCGCGACGACCCATGGACTGCCCGGGCCCACGATCTTCAGGCATTTCGGCACAGTGCGGGTGCCGTACGCCACGGCGGCGACCGCCTGCGCGCCGCCGCATTTATAGATTTCGGTGACGCCGATCAGTTTCGCGGCAACGAGCGTTCCGGCGTCGACCGTGCC
Organism: uncultured Gammaproteobacteria bacterium; assembly: GCA_963706815.1. Classification (GTDB taxonomy): domain Bacteria; phylum Pseudomonadota; class Gammaproteobacteria; order Steroidobacterales; family Steroidobacteraceae; genus Bog-1198. The sequence continues at coordinate 390,343 of CAVPNS010000001.1, read as the reverse complement.
GTCGGGCCCCGGGGGCGTCACGATGACGAGCCGGGGTACGCCGGCGACGACGCCCGGAAGTGCCGTCATGTTGACGACGCTCGGAAAGGAGCCCTTGCCGCGCGGCACATAGCAGGCCACCGACTCGATCGGCGTATGCCGCTCGCCGGTCCAGATGCCGGGCTCGATTTCCTTGAGCCACAGGTCGGAGGGTATCTGCGCTTCGTGAAAGCGGCGGATGTTGTCGATGGCATGTTCGATCGCGCGCACGACATCGGCCGGCAGGGAGCGGAATGCCGCCTCGAATTCGGCATCGGCGACGCGCAGCGGCAGGTGCTCGCGCGTCACGCCGTCGAAGCGCTGCGCAAAGCGCTGCAGCGCGTCGTCCCCGTCCACGCGCACCGCGTGGATGATCGGGCGCACCGCATCGGTAAAGGCGCTCAGGTCCTCCTCGGTGCGCGCGAGCAGCTCCGGCGGAATCGCCGGCGATGAGCAAAGGTCGTGCAGTCTGGCGGCGTGCATGGCGGCGCTCGTGGCGGCTAGCGCTGGGCGTTGCGCCAGTTCGGCGCGACGTAATAAGGCGCCGCCGACGGCGCGAGCAGTGGCCGGCCAAGGATGTGATCGGCCGCCTTCTCGGCAATCATGATCGTCGGCGCATTCAGGTTGCCGGTCGTCACCGACGGCATGATCGAGGAATCGACGATGCGCAGGCCCTCCATGCCGATGACCCGCGTCTGCGGGTCGACGACGGCGAGCGCATCGCCCTCGGTGCCCATCCGGCACGAGCAGGACGGGTGATAGGCGCTCTCGACCTTGGCGCGCACGAACTCATCGATCTGCGCATCCGTCCGCACCGCCTCGCCCGGCTGCAGTTCACGGCCCCGGTAGCGATCGAAGGCCTGTTGCGCGAAGATCTCGCGGGTCAGGCGCACGCAGGCGCGCATCTCGGTCAGGTCGTCCGGGTGCCCGAGGTAATTGAAGAAGATGCGCGGCTTGTCCGCGGGCTCGCGCGACTTCAGGCGCACCCAGCCGCGGCTCCTGGTGCGCATCGGACCGACGTGCGCCTGGAAGCCATGCTCCTTCGCGAGCATCGAGCCATCATAGGCGACCGCCATCGGCAGGAAATGATACTGGATGTCCGGGTATTCGATGCCGGGCCGGCTGCGGATGAAGCCGCAGGTCTCGAAATGATTGGTTGCGCCGAGCCCGTCATGGCGCAGCATCCAGCGCATGCCGATCATCAGCTTTGCGAGCGGCTTGATCGACGAGTACAGCGTGATCGGCTCCTTGCAGGCGACCTGGAAATAGAACTCGAGGTGGTCCTGCAGGTTCTCGCCGACGCCGGGAAGGTCGTGGACGACGGGGATATCGAGCTGACGCAGCTCCGCAGCGGGGCCGACCCCGGACAGCTTCAGCAGCTGCGGTGAGTTGATCGGGCCGCAGCACAGGATCAGTTCCCTGGCCACGTTGACGCTGTGCGTCTGGCCGCCGCGCCGGTACTCGAGGGCGCGCGCGCGCCGCCCCTCGAAGACGATGCGCGTCGCCAGCGCGTGCGTGATGACCGTCAGGTTCGAGCGGCGCAGCGCCGGCCGCAGGTAGGCATTGGCGGCGCTGCAGCGCCGTCCGTCCGCCACGGTCATATCCATGCGGCCGAAGCCCTCCTGCTGGAAGCCGTTGACGTCGTCGGTATGCGGATATCCGGCCTGCCGGGCCGCCGCCAGCCATGCTGCGTGCAGCGGATTGCGCAGCGTCCCGTAAGCCGTGCCGAGCTTGCCGTTGCCGCCCCGGTACTCGTTGCCGCCCTCGGCGCGCCGCTCGGCGCGACGGAAGTACGGCAGCACGTCGGCATATCCCCAGCCGGCCGCGCCCTCGCTCTGCCAGCGCTCGAAATCGAGCGGATTGCCGCGGATATAGACGAGGCCGTTGATCGAGGAGGAGCCGCCGAGGACCTTGCCGCGCGGCGTGTGCAGGCTGCGGCCGCCGAGGCCCGGCTCCGGCTCGGTATGGTAGAACCAGTTGTACTTCGGCATGTTCATCGGAATGGACAGCGCCGACGGCATCTGGATCAGCACCGAGCGGTCCGAACCGCCGTTCTCGATCACCAGCACGCTGTGCCTGCCGTCCGCGCTGAGGTGGTCCGCGAGCACGCACCCGGCCGAGCCCGCGCCGACGATCACATAATCGAAATTCTGCTGGCTCATCGTCGCGCCCCGTGACTCAATAGGGAGAATCGACGTCGGCGAGCGCGACGTAGACGCTCTTCAGCTGCGTATAATGTTCGATCGCGGCGCGGCCGTTCTCGCGCCCCAGCCCCGACATCTTGACGCCGCCGAACGGCAGCTCCACCGGCGTCACGTTGTAGTGGTTGATCCAGCAAGTCCCCGCCTGCAGGTTCGCGATGACCCGGTGCGCACGCGTCAGGTCCTGCGTGAACACGGCGGCCGACAGGCCGAATTCCGTTGCATTCGCCCGCCGCACCACCTCGTCCTCGGCGTCGAATTCCAGCACCGACATCACCGGCCCGAAAATCTCCTCACGGACGATGGACATGTCGTCGCGGCAGGCGTCGAAGACCGTGGGCGCGACGAAATTGCCCCGTGCCAGGGCGCCGTCGGTGACGCGCGCACCGCCGGTCAGCACGCGGGCGCCCTCGGCCCGGCCGCGCTCGATGTAGCCCAGCACCTTGTGCATGTGCTCGGCGCTGATCAGTGCGCCGACCTGCGTCGCCGGGTCGAGCGGATCGCCGATGCGCATGCGCCGGACGCGCGCGACCAGGCGCTCGAGGAAAGCCGCCTTCACCGAGCGGTGCACGAAAACGCGCGTGCCGTTCGAGCACACCTCGCCCGCCGAGTAGAAATTCGCCAGCAGGGCACCGCTGACCGCGTTGTCGAGCCTGGCATCGTCGAAGATGATCAGCGGGGACTTCCCGCCCAGTTCCAGCGTCACGGCCTTCAGGGTCGCCGACGCGTCGCGCATGACGGCCTTGCCCGTGCCGACCTCGCCGGTCAGCGAGACCTTGCGGATGCCGGGATGCGCGCTCAGCAGTCGCCCGGTCGCCGCATGGCCCTGGACGACCTGGAACACGCCCTCCGGCAGGCCCGCTTCGAGGAATATCTCCTGCAGCTTCACGGCGCTCAGCGGCGTCAGCTCGGCCGGCTTGAAGATCATCGCGTTGCCGCAGGCGAGCGCCGGCGCGGATTTCCAGCAGGCAATCTGCAGCGGGTAATTCCAGGCGCCGATGCCGGCGACGACGCCCAGCGGCTCGCGCCGCGTATAGCCGAAGGCCTGCGTACCGAGGTCTATGTGCTCGCCGCTCAGCGACTGTGCGAGGCCGGCAAAATACTCGAGGCAATCGGCGCCTGAGGCGACGTCGACGGCGCGCGTCTCCTGGATCGGCTTGCCGGTATCCTGGGTCTCGAGCGTGGCCAGTGCGTCGTTACGGGAGCGCAGCAGCGCAACCGCGCGGCGCATCACGCGGGCCCGCTCCGCCCCCGGCGTCGCCGCCCACTGGCGCTGAGCCGAGGCCGCGCTGGCTACGGCCGCGTCGACTTCGGCCGCTCCGTCGATGCGGATATGCGCAAGCACCTCGCCGGTCGCAGGATTCACGGAGGCGAATGTCCCGCCGCCGGGCGCACCGCCGGCCTCCGCCACGCGTTTATTCACTGTCATATCCTTTATGATTGCCGGGCTGCGCTGGGTGGACGCGCCGGCCCGTTTGTGTCTAAGATCGTTAGTCGAATGTTATCAAATAATTAGGAAGGATTGGGTGCCAGCCAGACCGACGAGGCCAAACGCCAGCCTGCGATGGACGGGAATCCCGGCCCTGCTGTGCGCTGTGCTGTACGCCGTGTTCGCGATTCCCGCGGCTCATTCGCAGGCTGCTACCCAGGCCGGCATGGTCGAACCGCCGTCGTGCGAGACGGTGCGCTTTTCCGATGTCGGCTGGACCGACGTGACGTCGACGACCGCGCTGGCCAGTGAGCTGCTGCGCATGCTCGGCTACAAGCCGGCCATCACCGTGCTGTCGGTTCCGGTCACGTTCACGTCGATGAAAAACCGCGACATCGACGTATTCCTCGGCAACTGGCAGCCGATGGAGGAAGCCGATCGCGCGCCCTACATGGCCGACGGCAGCGTCACCGAGATAGGCGTCAATCTGACGGGCGCGAAGTACACGCTGGCGGTGCCGGCCTATCTGCAGGCCGATGGATTGCGCGATTTTGCCGACATCCAGCGCTTCTCGGCGCAGCTGAAGAACGTCATCTACGGCATCGAGCCCGGCAATGACGGCAACCGCCTGGTCCTGAAGATGATCAAGGACAACCAGTTCGGGCTCGGCAGGTTCAAGCTCATCGAGTCCAGCGAGCAGGGCATGCTGGCGCAGGTCGAACGGGCCGGCCGCGACAAGGAGCCGATCGTGTTCCTCGCCTGGGAGCCGCACCCGATGAACGTGCGCTTTGACATCCGCTACCTGACCGGAGGCGATGCCGTGTTCGGGCCGAATTTCGGCGGGGCGACGATCTATACGCTGGTCCGCAAGGGCTTTACCGAGGAATGTCCCAACGTCGGCCGCCTGCTGCACAACCTGAAATTCACGCTGCGCGGGGAAAGCGAAGTGATGGGCCTGATCCTCGACCGGCACGAGCAGCCGGCCGCCGCCGCGCAGCAATGGCTCAGGGCGCACCCCGAGGTCGTGGCGTCCTGGCTCGGCGGGGTGACGACGTTCGAGGGCAAGCCGTCCGATGACGTGCTGCGCGCCTCGGGCGAGCCGACCGCAGCGCGCGGCGGTCTCGAAGCCTGGATCGTCGGCCACAAGATACCCGTCGGCGACACCACGGCGACGATCGTCGAGACGGTCAAGAAGCACGGCACCTGGCTGTTCGACGGCATCTCGGTCGTGATCCGCGGCGCGGTCGACGGGGTCACCGCGCTGCTGCGCGCGCTGCCGGCGATCGCCCTGATCGTCGCCTTCACGCTGCTCGCGTGGGTGCTGCGCCGCTCGTTCGGCCTCGCCGCATTCGTCGCCGCCGCGCTGCTGTTCATCCTGAACCAGGGCTACTGGCTCGCGACGCTGGAGACGCTGTCGCTGGTCGTCGTCGCGACCGTCGTCTCCGCGCTGATCGGGGTCCCGCTCGGAATCGCCGCCGCGCACCGGCCGCGCCTGTTCGCGGTGCTGCGCCCGGTGCTCGACCTGATGCAGACGCTGCCGACGTTCGTGTACCTGATCCCGACGCTGGTGCTGTTCGGCCTCGGCGTGGTGCCGGGACTGATTTCGACCGTGATCTTCGCGCTGCCGGCGCCGATCCGCCTGACGCACCTCGGCATCTCTTCGGTGCCGCGGCCGCTCATCGAAGCGGGCGAGGCGTTCGGCGCGACGCCGATGCAGCTGCTGTGGAAGGTCGAATTGCCGAGCGCGGCGCCGACGATCGTCGCCGGCATCACCCAGTGCATCATGCTGAGCCTGTCGATGGTCGTGATCGCGGCGCTGGTGGGCGCCGGCGGCCTGGGAGTGCCGGTCGTGCGGGCGCTGAACACCGTACAGGTCGGCATGGGCTTCGAGGCGGGCTTCACGATCGTGCTGCTCGCGATCCTGCTCGATCGGGTCAGCCGGCCGAAGGAACGCGGGAAGGACCGATGAACGCCGTGGAATTCCAGAACGTCGACATCCTGTTCGCGCGCCAGGACGGCCGCGAGGGACGCAGCGCGATGCGGCGGGCGCTGGAGATGCTGGACGCGGGCGGGACACGCGCCGGGATCTCTGAGAAATTCGGCGTCATTGTCGGCGTGGCCGGCGCCACGCTGAACGTCGCCCAGGGCGAGATCTCGGTGCTGATGGGACTGTCCGGTTCCGGCAAGTCCACCCTGCTGCGTGCCGCCAATGGCCTCAACCCGGTGACGCGCGGCCACGTGCTCGTGCGGGACGGCGAACTGGCGATCGACGTCGCGACCTGCGACGTGATGCAGCTGCGCCGCCTGCGCCGCGAGCGGATCGCGATGGTTTTCCAGCAGTTCGCGCTGCTGCCGTGGCGCACCGTGCGCGACAACGTCGGCTTTGGCCTCGAGCTGCGCGGCGAGCCGCGCGACAAGCTCGCCAGGATCGTCGACGAGAAGCTCGAACTGGTCGGCCTGACCCAGTGGGCGGACCGTTTCGTGAGCGAGCTGTCGGGCGGCATGCAGCAGCGCGTCGGCCTCGCCCGCGCGTTTGCGACCGATGCCGAGATCCTGCTGATGGACGAGCCGTTCTCGGCGCTCGATCCGCTGATCCGCGGCAAGCTGCAGGACGAGCTGCTCGAGCTGCAGTCCCGGGTCCGCAAGACCATCCTGTTCGTCAGCCACGACCTGGACGAGGCGCTGCGCATCGGCGATCGCATCACGATCATGGAGAGCGGCCGGATTGTGCAGACCGGAACCGCCGAGGACATCGTGCTCGCCCCCGCCGATGACTACGTCGCGGAGTTCGTGCGCCACATGAATCCGCTCAACGTGCTGACCGGCGCGATGATCATGCGGCCGCGCTCGCGCATGAGCCAGGACGGCAGCACGATCTGGCTCGATGAGGCGCGCCGCTACCGCGCCGTGCTCGGCGCCGGCGACCGCGTGGTGGAGCTGCACGTCGACGGGGCCCGGGCCGGCGCGGAGCCGCCGCTGGCGCTGGCGCCGGCGGACCTGACGCTGCAGGAAATCATCCAGCTGCGCCAGGGAACCGGGCATCCGGTGTTGCTGATGCACGACGGGCGCATGGTCGGGGTGTGCGGGGAGATCGAGATCATCGAGGCCCTGGCGGGGGGGCAACGGCGCCAGGCGGTCCCTGCGGGCTCCCCCTGAGCCCGGGCAGGCCAGGGGGTGGCGTATTTATTACAGTCAATATAATATAACCGGCTCCTGCTACCGGGATTAACCAGGGGAAACCGGATGAACCACGATGTCATCATTACCTGCGCCGTCACCGGCGACGACAGCAAGGTAACGAAGAGCCCGCATTGCGCGGTCACGCCGGAACAGATTGCCGCGACCGCCCTGGCGGCGGCGCAGGCCGGCGCGGCGGTCGTCCATATCCACGTGCGCGACCCGGAGACGGGCGCATTCAGCATGGAGACCCGCCATTACCGCGAGGTCGTCAGGCGCATCCGCGAGGCCGGCTCCGACGTCATCGTCAACCTGACCTGCGGCATGGGCGGCTACATCGTGATCGGCAAGGAGGGCCTGAAGGACACGCCGGCGCCGGGCAGCGATTTCGTGACCCAGGAGACGCGCATGCAGCACGTCATCGACTTGTGCCGGGAAGGCAAGTACCGGCCGGACATCGCGACGCTGGACTGCGGTACCCTGAATTTCGGCGACGGCGACCGCGCCTACATCTCCACGCCCACGTATCTGCGCACCGGCGCGGCGATCTGCCGCGACCTCGGCGTGAAGCCGGAGCTCGAGATCTTCGACACCGGCAACCTGTGGTTCGCCCGGCAGCTGATCAAGGAAGGCCTGATCGATGCGCCGGCGCTTTTGCAGTTGTGCATGGGCATCCCGTACGGCGCGCCGGCCGACCCGGCGCACCTGCTCGCGATGGTGCAGTCGCTGCCCGAGAACTGCAACTGGAGCTCGTTCGCGATCAGCCGCATGCAGATGCCCTGGGTCGCGCAGTCGATCCTGCTCGGCGGCAACGTGCGCGTGGGCCTGGAGGACAACCTGTACCTGAGCCGCGGCGTCTACGCGAGCAACGCTCAGCTGGTTGAACGCGCCCGCACGATCATCGAGTGCATGGGCGCGCGCGTGCTGTCCCCGGCCGAGGCGCGCGAGCGCCTGAAGCTGCGCTGAAGAGCACGGCCCGTGAGCACTGCCGCGAGCGCACAGCTGACGCCCTACCGCGCCACCATCGACAAGAGCTGGATCGACTACAACGGCCACCTGCGCGACGCGTATTACGGCCTGGTTTTCAGCTACGCGACCGACGACATGATGGATCAGGTCGGGCTCGATGCCGCGTATCGCGCGAGCACGTCGTGCACGCTGTACACGCTGGAACTGCACCTGCATTACCTGCACGAGGTCAAGGGCAGCGACGAGCTGTCTCTGCAGACGCTGATCCTGGATGCGGATCGCAAGCGCATCCATGCCGGCGGCGTGTTCCGCTGTCCGCGCATCCCCGAGCCGGTCGCGGTGGCCGAGGCGATGCTTCTGCACGTGCGCCAGGGCGCCATGCCGGCGACCGCGTCGTTCCCGGAGGCGATCGAGAAGCGCCTGCAGGCGCTGAAGCTGAGCGCCGAGGCGGCGGCGCAGTTCGGGCCACAGTCGCGCAGGATCGAGATCCGGCGGCGCTGAAGCGAGGTGGCCGCCATGGACATCAGCCGGCTGATTTCCCCGCGCAGCATCGCGCTGATCGGCGCCGGTGCCTGGACCGACGCGGTGGCTGCCGGCGGCGCGGCGCTGGGCTATACCGGGACGCTCTGGCGCGTGCACCCGACGCGCCCATCGACGCCGCAGGTGACCTATTACCGCTCGGTCGCCGAACTGCCGGGTGCGCCGGATGCGGCGTTCCTTGCCGTGCCGAACACCGAGGCGCCCGGCGTCGCGGCGCAGCTCGCGCGTCGCGGCGCCGGCGGATTCGTCTGCTTCACGTCGGGCTTTTCCGAAACCGGAACTGACGCCGGCCGGCGCCTGGCCCAGCAACTGTGCGAGGGCGCCGGCAACCTGCCCTTCTTCGGTCCGAACTGCTATGGATTCGTGAACTTCTTCGATCGCGCGGCGCTGCTGCCCGACCAGGTGGTCGGTGCGCCGATCGAGCGCGGCGTCGCACTGATCTGCCAGAGCGGCACCATAGCGCTGACGCTGATGTTCAACGAGCGCTCGGTGCCGATCGGCTACCTGTTCACGGTCGGCAACCAGAGCCGTCTCGCGGTCGAGGACCTGATCGAGATACTGTGCGTGGAGGATCGCGTCACGGCTTTCGGCCTGTACCTGGAAGGCATCCAGGATCCTGCGCGCTTCGCGCAGGCAGCGGATCGCGCACGGGCCGCGGGCAAGCCGATAGCCGTCGTCAAGGCCGGACGGACCGAGGCGGCCGTGCGCACGGCCCACAGCCATACCGGCGCGCTGGCGGGTTCCGACGCCGTCTTCGACGCCTTCTGCCGCCAGGCGGGCCTCGCCCGCTGCGAGACGCTGAGCACCTTGTGCGAGACGCTGAAGATCTTCCATACCGGCGGGCCGCTCGCCGGCGGGAAGCTGCTGGTAATCGGCGCCTCGGGCGGCGACATGGCGATGACGGCCGACGTCGCGCGTGCACTGCCGCTGGAGTTCGCGCCGCTGCCGGCCGCTTCGGGCGCCGTCCTCGACCAGCTGCTCGGCTCCCGGGTCGCGATCGCGAACCCGTTCGACATGCACACCTACCTGTGGTTCGACCCGCCGGCCATGCGCAAGGTATTTGCGACGGTGCTGAACTCGGGCTACGACGCGGCCGGCTTCATGCTCGACTGCCCGCCGTCCGCCAAGGCCGATACGGGAGCGTTCGATGCGGCCATCGACGAGTTCATCGCCGCCTCCCAGGGCGCGCCGACGCCGGCTGCGCTGATCGCCTCGCTGCCCGAGACGATCAGTGAGCGCACCCGCGAGCTGTGCCTCGCGGGCGGTGTCGTGCCGCTGCAGGGGCAGCGCGAGGCGCTGGAGGCGATCGCACTGGCCGGCGGCGTCGGCCATGCCTGGCGGCACGGGACTCCACCCCGGCTGCACCTCGCGCGCGCTGTGCGGACCCAGGATCCGGCGCGCACGCGCACCCTGACCGAGGTTGAAGGCAAGGCGGCGCTGGCGGCGTTCGGCGTGCCGGTGCCGCGTTCGCAGGTCGGGCCCGGCGCCAGCGCGGCCGGGTTCGCGGCTGCGCTGGGCTATCCGGTCGTCATGAAGGCCGTCGGCGCGCACCTTGAGCACAAGACCGAGGTCGGCGGCGTGATCCTGAACATCCGCAATCCGGCCGAGGCTGCGGTGGCCGCCGAGCGGCTGGCTGCGCTGTCCGGCACCGTCCTGGTCGAGCAGATGCTGACCGATGGCGTCGCCGAGGTGCTGGCCGGCGTCATCGTCGATCCCCAGTTCGGGCAGGTTCTGGTCGTTGGCGCCGGCGGCGTGCTGACCGAACTGCTGGCCGACACGGTCACGCTGCTGCCGCCATGGACCGAGCCGTCGATCGAAGCGGCCGTGCGGCAACTGGGTGTCTCGAAGCTGATGAGCGGTTTTCGCGGCCGCAGGCGCGGCGACATCGCTGCACTGGTCGCGGCGGTGAGCGGCGTCGCACGCTACGCCGAGGCTCATCTCGAGGACCTGATCGAAATCGACGTGAACCCGATCATCGTCCGGCCCGAAGGCCGGGGCGCGGTTGCCGTCGATGCGCTGATTCGTTTGCAACAGGAGTAGACCCATGTCGGACGGCATAGATACACGCAAGGATGGCGCGATACTCGAGATCACGATCAACCGGCCCAAGGCCAACGCGATCGACCTGCGGGCAAGCCGGCGGCTCAACGACGTGATCAGCGCCTTCCGCGACGATCCGGAGTCCCGGGTCGCGATCATCACCGGCGCCGGCGAGCGCTTCTTCTCGCCGGGCTGGGACCTGAAGGCCGCGGCGGCCGGCGAGAAGACCGACGAGGACTGGGGCCCGGGTGGGTTCGCCGGCCTCAATTACCCGCGCAACCTCAACAAGCCCGTCATCGCGGCCGTCAACGGCATCGCCTGCGGCGGCGGATTCGAGATCGTGCTGGGCACGGACATCATCGTGATGGAGGAGCACGCAAGGTTTGCCTTGCCGGAAATCAACGTCGGTGTGCTGCCGGACGCCGGCACGATCAAGCTGCCGCGGCGCATCCCGTATCACGTGGCCGTCGAGTTCCTGATGACGGGCCGGTGGATGGATGCCGCCGAAGCCAGGCACTGGGGCATCGCGAACCATGTCGTGCCGAGCGGGCAGGCCATGCACAAGGCGCGTGAAATCGCGCGCCAGCTCGCCGACGGCCCGCCGCTGCTGTTCCCGGCGATCAAGCAGCTGATCCGGCACGCGGAGATGGTTCCGGAGGCGCAGGCGTTCCTGCTCCACGACTCGCTGGACGCGGTGCAACGGGTCAACCGGTCCGAGGACCTCAAGGAGGGAACGCGGGCGTTTGCCGAGAAGCGCAAGCCGAACTGGACCGGGCGCTAGCGACGCATCCGCACGCGGCGGAGGATCTCGTTTCAGGTCGGTTGCCTGGAATCGACAGGTGCCGGTGTCCGGGCTAGAATTATTTCATCCGGTCCAAATGAGGATCACACCATGTCACTGCGTATCAACGACGAGGCGCCGAATTTCACCGCCGAGACGACCCAGGGCACGATCAACTTCCACCAGTGGATCGGGGATGGATGGGCCATCCTGTTCTCGCATCCCAAGGACTTCACGCCGGTTTGCACCACTGAACTGGGCTACATGGCCGGTCTGCAGCCGGAGTTCAGCAGGCGCAACTGCAAGATCATCGGCCTGAGCGTGGATGCCGCCAGCAGCCATGCCAGATGGGCTGCCGACATCGAGGAAACGCAGGGCCACAAGGTGAATTATCCGATGATCGGTGATACGGACCTGAAGGTGGCCAAGCTCTACGACATGCTTCCTGCCGAGGCCGGAGTGACGTCCGAGGGCCGTACCGCGGCCAACAACGCGACCGTTCGCACCGTGTTTGTGATAGGTCCCGACAAGAAGATCAAGCTGATGCTCGCCTATCCGATGAGCACCGGGCGCAACTTCGACGAAGTGCTGCGCGTGCTGGACTCGATCCAGCTGACCGCCAGGCACCAGGTCGCGACGCCGGTGAACTGGAAGCCGGGCCAGGACGTGATCATCGTGCCTTCCGTATCCGACGAAGACGCGAAGAAGAAATATCCCAATGGCTGGCGGGCACCCCGGCCGTACCTGCGGATCGTGCCGCAACCGAAGTAACCGGACGGCCGACGATGGCGCGCAACGGGTGCGCGCCCTGCGCCTTCAGGCCTTCCAGGGTCCGGTTTCCGAAGCCGGCGGCGCGCCCGGGCCGGTCACCCGCCGCCTGGGGGGCTGCATCGGGCGCTTCTCGATCACCAGCACGCTGTCGTAGTAATGCAGCGAGTGGGCCGTGCGGGTGAATTCATTGATGCGCGGCATGCGCTGGCGCTTCGAATACCACGGAATCTTCGAGTGCCAGGCATTGAGGCTGTCGATGAAGTTCTTGCTGTACTCGACGAAGGTGCCGGAACCCTTGTACTTGCCGCCCCAGGCGGTCCGGTACGAGGTGTGCATGTCCTCGCACAGGTAGACTCCGTTGTCGTCGACATGACGGAACAGTTCCTCGAAGGTGTGGATCTGCTGTTTCATCGAGTGCCCGCCGTCATCGAGCAGGATATCCAGGCGCGGCAGCGTGCGCACCAGCGAGCGCAGGAAATCCCGGTTCTCCTGGTCGCCGATCAGGACCCGGATCTGCTCCTCCTCGAACGCCTTGCACTTCGGGTCGACGTCGACGCCCCAGATCTGCGCCTTCGGCCCGAAATACTCCTTCCACATCTGCAGGGAGCCGCCCTGATAGACGCCGATCTCCAGCATGTTGACAGCGGTACCGCGATAGCGCGAGAAATGCCGGTCGTAGATCTCGAAGTAATGCTCCCATTTGTCGATGACCCGGCCGGTATTCTGGGAGAAATATCGCTCTAGATCGTTCACGCCGCCGTCCTGCGCGGCACCGAAGCCGCCTGGTTCACACTGCGGCCATGATAGCCAGTTCGCGATGACTGCGCACGGTTGTCAGGCGACCGCGACCCCCTTACAGTGATTCGGGCCCATCGATCATGCCCGGGAGCGCACGACATTGACGACGACCAGGATCAGGAACGTGGTGTTCGATATAGGCGGCGTCGTGGTCGACTGGAGTCCGGAGAACATCCTCGCGGCCTTCTATGCGGACGAGGAGTCGCGCGCGGCGCTCCGGCAGTCCCTGTTCCTGCATCCGGACTGGCGCTCGTTCAACCGCGGCCAGATCGAGGAGCCGGAGCTGCTCGCGCGCGTCGCCGCGCGCACACGGCGATCCGGCGCCGAACTGGCGTCTTTGCTGGCGGCGATGCGCGAGTCGCTGCAGGCGAAGCCGGCGACGGTCGCGCTGCTGCGCTCGCTGCAGCGGCGCGGAGTACCGCTGTACTGCCTGTCGGACATGCCGGCGAGCGTCTATCGCTACCTGCGCGGGCGCCATGATTTCTGGGACGCATTCAGCGGCATCGTGATATCGGCGCACGTGCAGCTGCTGAAGCCGGAGCCGGCGATATTTGCCCACCTGCTGCAGCAGCATGGCCTGGACGCGGCCGAGACGGTGTTCATCGACGACCTGCAGGTCAATACCGACGCGGCCCGCGCGAGCGGCATGCAGGCCATCCGCTTCCAGGAAATCGCGCAGGTCGAGCGCGAACTGCTGCCATTGCTGGCATGATGCGGTACCGGACTTGAGGGGGTGTGGCGGTGGCAATCGAGCGAAAATCCATCGATTACGTGGCCGAGCATGAGCGCCACGGGCGCGTGATCGACCAGGGACCGTTCTGGTTCCTGGGGAACTTCCACTTTTTTACGATCGCGATCGGCTTCGTCGGCCCGAGCATGGGCCTCGGCTTCGCCTATACGAGCCTCGCCGGCACGCTGGGGATCCTGTTCGGCACGATATTCGTCGCCTTCCATGCTTCGCAGGGCGCAGAGCTCGGTCTGCCGCAGATGATCCAGTCGCGCGCGCAGTTCGGTTTTCGCGGCGTGGCGCTGGTGCTGGTGGGTACGCTGTTCACGTTTGTCGGCTTCAACGTGGCCGACACGGTACTCGCTTCCCACGGACTGCGGCGGATACTTGGCTGGAACGCATCGGCGGTCACGATCGGCGCCGCCGTTGCCGCGGCATTGCTGGCGATCTACGGTCATGACTGGCTGCACCGGGCATTCCGCTGGTGCTTCTACGTTTGCATGCCGCTGTACACGGCCCTTACGCTGGCGATCCTGCTGGGCAAGGTTCCAGCCACCCATGCGATGGCGGGCGAATTCACGTGGATCGCCTTCATCGCCCAGTTTGCCGCCAGTGCGAGCTACAACATCACTTATGCGCCGTCGGTCTCCGACTATTCGCGCTACCTGCCGCGCAACACCGCCCCGCTTGCCATCATAGCCGCCGTCTATACGGGTGCCTCATCGGCGGCGATCTGGATGATCTCCCTCGGTGCGTGGCTCGCGACGCGGCTCGGAGCCTCGGATGGGCTCGTGGCCCTTCACGATGCCGGCAATGCCGTGATTCCGGGCTTTGGCGTGCTGATGGCGATTGCCTCGGTGACGGCCCTGGTGGCAACGATGGGACTCAATGCCTACAGCGGCATGCTGACGGTCGTTACCGCGATCAGCTCCCTGGGCAGCCTGCATCATCCGTCGCCGCGCCTGCGCAATGCCGCGATCGTCGGACTTGCGGTGGCCTGGGTGCTGCTGACCTTTTCGATCAGCGCGGACGCCATTGCGCTGCTGTTTGCGGTCCTGACCATCATGCTGTACCTGCTGGTTCCCTGGACGGCCGTGAACCTGGTCGACTACTTCTTTGTCAGGCGCGGGCGTTATGCGATCACGCATTTCTTCCTGCCGCACGGGATCTATGGCGAGTGGGGTGTCCGTGGCCTCACGGCCTATAGCGTCGGCTTCGCCGCGACGCTTCCGTTCTTCGTGCTGCCGGATGTGTATACCGGTCCCATGGCGCGCGCGCTCGGCGGAATCGACGTCGGCTGGCTCGTCGGCCTGGTCGTTTCCGGCTCGTGCTATTACCTGCTGTGCCGGTCGCTGGACGTGGCGGCCGAGAAAGCAGCCATCGACGCCAGTGAGGAGTCACTGCGCGCGTCCGCGCCCGCCGTGTGACGGCGGATGCGCCCGCATCCAGCCTCATCAATCCCTGAACGAGTACGCCAGCTTGATGCCGATGGTTCGGGGGGTCGAAACGATCGCCTGGTAGTTCCTGCCGTAGTTCGCCGGATCGGTGTACGAGTTGATCCCGAGCTGGTTGGTGAGATTGTCGGCGTAGAGCGTCGCTGTCCAGTGCGAGTGTGCGTAACCGACGCGCGCGCCAAGCAGCGTGTAGCCGGATACGGTCGGAATGGTGGCGGACAGCGCCGGTACGATCGCACTCTGATAATGGGCATCGGCCACAAAGCGAAGCTCGCCGCCCGCGACGTCGAGGTGTCCGTACTCGAGGGATACGGCGGCCGTGCTCTTCGGCGTTCCGGGCAGCGGCGCCCCCACGCCAGGAGGCTGGACCGACAAGCCGACCTGATCCAGCGCCGCCAGCGATGTCAGCTTCGTCTGGTCATAGGTGTAATCGACCTGGGTCGAGAAATGGCTGGTTACCCGGAAATACAGTTCGGTCTCGAAGCCCCGGCTGACGGCGTCGCCGACATTGATTGCGCCCGGCAGCACCAGCGGGGTCAGGAAGGCGCCCTCCTGCACGTTGTGCCACTGGATGTCAAAGATCGCCGCGGAATAGCGCAAGCGGTTCTCGATCGTGCCCTTGATGCCGACCTCGTAGTTATCCGCGGTATCCGGCGCCACCTTGAACAGCCCGGGCGGCGTAGCGTAGCCCCCGACCTCCATCGGTGGCAGCGCGTTGACTGCGCCACGGCGGAAGCCCTGCGACCAGGTCGCGTAGACGAGGTTCTTGCTGTCGAGCTGGAATGACGTGTTCAGCTTCCACTGTGCCTTGCGCCATGCCGCGCTCTGCGACTCGTTCGCAACGTAACTCGGGCCGTCAAACAGCAGGCCGGTCTGTTGCGACTGGGACACCGACTGCCGGAACAGCCGCGAGCCACCGGTTACGCTCCAGTCCGGCGTCAGGTGCCACGTGAACTCGCCGAAGGCCGCAAGATCGGTGAAATGGGTCTCGAAATCGCCGATGTAGGCCTGGTCCTTGATGATCGGGATCCCGTCGACGACGTTGGCCGCACCCGGCGTATAGGCCTCGCCGAGACCGCACTGCGACGGCGTCACGCCATCGCCATTGCTGGCGCCGTAGAGCGGGACACAGGCATTGAAGTAATCGAAATATCCGGGATAGAAATCGTGCTCGCGGATGTCGGTGTCCTCGCTCTTGTAGAAAATCCCGGCGACCCAGTCGTAGGGCCCGCCGCTCTTCGAGGCCAGGCGGATTTCCTGCGCCCAGGACTTGTCGTCGTAGCCCTGATCGCCGGTGACCAGGACGCGCGGATTCATGCCGTAGAACGAGGAGTAGAACGGGAAGTAATCGTATAGCGACGTGACGTCGCCTTCGGCCTGCGCCTGGTTGTGCGCCCAGGAACTGTTCGAGGTCAGTGTCGCAAATCCAAGGTCGTAGCCGAGCGTCAGCGCGGCGACGTCGACGGTGTCATTGGCCGACGCCGGAATGAGATCGGTTGAGGCCAGTGAATTCACGCCATACGCCGGCGCGGCGTACGGATAGCCGTCAGCGCCCGAGAGCTGGTGGTAGTACGACAGTTGTGCGTGAAAATCGTCGGTGGGCTTCCACAGCGCGGCCACGCGGGCAGTACGGTATTCATACGAATTGGTGCCGTCCTTCGCATAGGTCTCCGGAGGGCTCAGCAAATTGCCGGGCTGCACCGCCACCGGTGCACCGCCCGAATTCAGCGCGTAAAGATTCGGCTGGTCGATGAACCCCGCCTCGCCGGTGTAGCCCGCATTCAGGCGCAGCGCGAATGTGTCCGATAGCGGCAGGTTGAGCATGCCGTTCACGTCTTCGTTCAGGGCGTGGGTGTGTGCGGTGCTGCTCAGGCCCGCCTCCACTTTCGCGTCGAAGTCCCGCGGGTCGGGCGCATTCTGCACGAACCTTATTGTGCCGCCCAGCGAGCCCGAGCCGTACAGGGTACCCTGCGGACCGCGCAGGATCTCGACCCGGTCCAGATCCTGAAGCCGCAGGTTGACGAATAGCGGTGTGTCGTCGACATAGGTCGCAACCGGCTGCACGATCGGCGAGGACTGGATGAACTCGCCCGAGGTCGATTCGCTGTTCATGCCGCGAATGATCAGCGTCGAGCCATTGACGCCGCCGAACGGGCCCTTGTCCGTGGCGTTGACGCCGGCCATCGAATGCGCGAGCTGGGTCAGATCGGTAATGCCGGCCTGTTCGAGCGCGCTGCCGGTTATCGCCGTGATGCTGAGCGGAATGTCCTGCGCGTTGGCTGCATGACGGGTCGCCGTGACGATGACTTCCTCGAGCCCCGCCTCGTCGCCGACGGCCGGTGCCCCGTACAGGGCGGTCATTACCGCAGCTGCGACGGATGTCGCCGCCGGGAACCGGAGTGCCCGGCGCACTGGTGCAATGCGGCTGTGCATGGTCATTTAAATTCTCCCTGTGTTATTGCCGATTCCCCGGGGCTCGCCGCGAGCAAGGCGAGTTCCTCGAACAGCAGCTGCGCCGCGAGCTGGGCCGTATTGGTCGTCGGATCGTACTGCGGCGCGACCTCGACGACGTCGGCGCCGGCGATCTGCAGGCCGGTCAGCCCCCGCAACAGCACGAGCCCTTCCCGGGCCGTCAGCCCACCCACCTCCGGCGTACCGGTTCCGGGCGCATAGGCTGGATCGAAGCCGTCGACGTCCACGGTCACGTAGACCGGACCCTCGCCGACGACCTGCCGCGCACGCTGCGCGACGGCGGCGACGCCGACCGACATGAACTCCTCCATCTCGACGACGGTCATGCCCGACGCGTAGGAAAACTCCCAGAACACGCTGGACGATCCGCGGATGCCGATCTGAATCGTGCGGTCGGGATCGAGTACCCCGTCGAGTACCGCCAGCCGGAAGGGCCCGCCGTGGTGGAACTTGGAACCGTCGTAGGCGCCCATCGTGTCGCAGTGTGCGTCGATGTGCACGAGACCCACCGGCCGGTTGCGGCCCAGTGCCTTCAGGATCGGGTAGGTGATCGAATGATCGCCACCAACCGATAGCGGGCGCACGCCGCCTTCGTGGAGCTGGCGGTAGAATGCCTCGATGTCCTCGAGCGTCTGCTCCAGGCTGTAGCGGCTGCGGAACGGCACGTCGCCGATGTCGGCGACCCTCATCTTCGCCTGGGGCACAAGTTTCTGGGTCGGATGATAAGGCCCGATGCGCTCGATCGTGCGCACCGCGCGCGGGCCGAAGCGGGCCCCGGACCGATTCGAGACCCCGAGATCCGTCGGCACGCCGATGACCGCGACGTCGAGGCCGGCGGGACCAGCAGCGGACGGCAAGCCGAGAAACGTCGGTATCCCGGCATAGGGAAGGCTCCTGCGACCCTCGCCCACCGCGAGATCGTCGGCCGCTGCCTTCAGCACGGGGTCCTCGATCGCAAGGGCGCCGGCGTCGGCGAAGCGGCGGCGCAGGCTGGCCAGCTTTTGCTCATCCATGCCGTGCAACTCCAGCGGCTTTCCGGTTAAGTCACTTAACCATATGGCTAAGGAGATTAGCCGATGGACGCGGGGTCCGCAAGCTCACGCCGGCAGGTTGCCGCCGCAGAACGGATCCGTCAAGATAAGCCATGAGCGCCGCAGATACTTCCGCCAGGCGAAGGCCGGCAAGGCACCGCGCGGGTCGGCCCTCGACGCAGGTGATGATCCTCAACGAAGTCGAGCGGCTGATTGCCCGGAGAGGCGTCTTTGGCTTCACGCTGGAGGATGTCGCTGCGCCGCTCAAGGTTCGCGTCCCGTCGATCTACAAGCACTTCGCGAGCCGCGACGACGTGCTGATCGAGGTGTCCAGGCGTTTCATCGATGCCCTGTCGCTGCAATTCGCGGCGCCAGCCGACGGCGCCCGCGACGCACGCGCGGCACTCAAGGAGGCCTGCGACCGGTTCGTCGACTTCCACGTCGCGAACCCGGCATACGTACGGCTGTCGCTGGTCGACCTGGCGACCCCGGAGGGCGGCATGGAATACGTGAAGCGCGCCGCCGGCGGTCCATTCCGGGCCAATTTCCGCTCCGGGCCTCTTGCACCCATGCACCGGCGCCTCGCGAAGCTGCTTGCCGCGGGACAGCGATCCGGCCGGTTTCGTGCGGTCGTTGCGCTAGATTTCTACCGGCTGCTGAAATCGGCGTTGCTGGTGCAGCTGGTGTTTCCGGACGACCAGCTGCTGCGCGCGCGGCGCAGCGCCGCGCGCGTGCAGCGTATCAAGGCGGACCTGTGGGACCTGGCGGACCGTTACCTGGACTGCGGTGCGGGCAAGCCGGCGCCGTGAATACCCCGGAAGGCGAGGCAGTCGCCGGATTACTGCGCAAGGCGCAGGCGCTGCGCGCATCGAAGGCCACTGCAGCACTGCACGAATGCCTTGCGGCGGCGGCGCGGTTGGCCGGGACGGTGGCGGCCGCGCACGCAGCAATCGGCGATTTCTGCACGCTGGGCGAGGACTATCCGGCTGCGCATGCGGCATACGATAAGGCCGTCCGCCTGGCGCCGGACCAGATCCGCTACCGCTTCAACCGGGCGGCCGTGCTTCGTTTCCTGGGTCAGCTCGATGCCGCTGAGCAGGACTACGACGCCATCATTGCCGCACACCCGGACGACGCGGAGGCCTGGCTGAATCGCAGCGAGCTGCGCATCCAGACCGGCGAGCGGAACCACGTATCCGCGCTTGAGCAATGGGCAGCCCGGGGATTTTCCGGCTGGCGGCAGGAAGTGCCGGTTAGGTTTGCCCTGGCGAAGGAGTACGAGGACCTGGGCCTGTACGCTGATTCATGGCGGCAGCTTCACGCGGGCGCCGCGTTGCGGCGCGGGCACCTGCAGTATGACGTCAACGCGGACCTGGCGACCGTGGACTGGATACGCGCGGCGTTTCCGGAGGCATTGACTCACAGCGACGGCGATCCGTCCGGCGAGCCCATATTCATCGTCGGCATGCCCCGCACGGGCACGACGCTGCTGGAGCGCATTCTTGGGGGGCACCGGGACGTGTTTGCCGCGGGCGAACTCGCGCACTTTGCCCTGGCGGTCGTTGCCGCGACGAAACGCGCGACGGGACGGCCGGACCTGGGGCGATCCGACCTGATAGCCGCGAGCGCGCGTGCCGATTTCCGTGAGCTCGGCGCCGATTACCTGTCGAGGACGCGTCCGCGCACCGGGCATACCCGGCGTTTCGTCGACAAGATGCCCCTCAATTACCTGTATTGCGGACTGATCCGGCGGGCACTGCCGGGCGCGAGAATCCTTCATCTCACGCGCCACCCCATGGCGACGTGCTATGCGGTTTACAAGACCCTCTTCAACCAGGGCTACCCGTTTTCCTACGATCTCGCCGAACTCGCGGACTACTATGCCGGCTATCGCCGGCTCATGGCGCACTGGCACGAGGCGCTGCCCGGACAGATCCTCGACGTATCGTATGAGCGCCTGGTGACTGATCCCATGGGCGAGTCGCAGCGGGTATTCGAATATTGCGGCCTTGAATGGAGCCCCGGCTGTCTCGATTTCCATCAGGGGACGTCCGCGACGACGACCGCCAGCGCCGCCCAGGTTCGACGGCCGATATACCGCTCATCGGTGGATCTGTGGCGGCATTACGCGACGCAACTGGCCCCCGTTGCGCAGCGACTGGACGGAGCCGGCATCGCGGGCCTGGATTAGCGAATAACTAATCCGTGGTCTTTGTCCAACGGGAATCGGGGTCGAATTTCTTCATGGCTCCGGCCACGACGCTGGTCCTGTCGCCGAGATCCCTCTCGTAGACGACGCCGTCGCTGCCGACAATGAAGCTCATCACGCCGGACGAGCGGTATTCCGCGGGGAATGCCGCGAACGCAAACCCTCCGGTCATCCGGCCATCGACGACGTAGCTCTTCGCGCCGCCCGGGGCATGCGGCCCCTGCATCGTCAGGATGCGGAAGTAATAACCACGATAGGGTGCCAGCGCGCTCTTGTCCCCGCCGGCATACCCTTCCGCGACCGCGGCTGCCAGCAGCGGCCCGATGGGACTTTGCGGCTCGCCTGCGGCCGCGTGCCAGTAAAGGCCATTGTGCTGCCCTTCGTCGCTGAGAAACCTGCTGGCGAATTCGTCGCGCGGCGCATGGCGATATTCACCTTGCGCGGCCACGAGCTCGCGGCAGACGCGGATGGCCGACAATTCGTTGCGCCCGATCCGGCGGTAGAGAATTTCCCGCTTGCCCGCGTCGGTATCAAAGTACCAGGCATTGCCCTTTTGCACGAGCGGAATGGGTGTGGGCCAGTTCTTCGCGCCGATGTACAACGTGGTGGTTCCGTCGGGCTCCTTCACGAGACGGTGCATTTCCCGGTAGGCCTGCAGGAAATCCGCGCGGCTGTGGGTGTCCTCCGCATCGTCTCCGGACGAGACCAGGCGTTTGGCGTCCTGACCCAGCACATCGAGCATCGCTTTTTCGTCACCGCTCTGCACGGCCGCGACCAGTGAGCTGCTCGCCTCCTCGGGCGACGAGAATGTCTTCTGCCCGGCTTGCTGCGCGCCGGACGGCAGCGCAACGAAGCCCAGCAGCAGCGAGACGGCTGCCAATTCAGTGAGCCTCAGCCGACGAAATCCGTTGATGTTCAGTTTCGCTCGCCGCATAGGGGTCTCTCCAATTCCAGAATTCTTACCAGCCAGGGACATCTTTGAACGCCGTTCAACGGGGCCTGCCGCCGCCGCCCGCGTGACCGCCGCCGCCGCCCGCATGGCCGCCGCCGCCGCCCGCGTGGCCGCCGCCGCCGAAACTGGCGCTGCCGCGCGAAGAGAAGCCTCTGGTCTGTCCGCCATGGTCATAGCCGCTGAACGCGCCCGAGCGCACGCCGCTCTCGCCACGAGGTTCGGCGTATCCGCGCGCCGCCTGGTTGTGCCCGCCAAAAGGATCGGCGCCTGCGCCGGGCCTGCCGCTGGCACCGCCGGAGCGCTCGCCAGCCGCGCCGCGGTTCTCGCCTGCCCCGCGATTCTCGCCAGAGCCGCGGTTCTCGCCAGCGCCGCGCGCTACGCTGTTGGCTACCCCGCGCTGCCCGCCGGCCCGGTAGTAGGTGTTGCGGTTGTAGAAGGTACTGCTCGTCGAGTAATACCTTGCGTGGTTGTACATCGGGTAGCGGTTGTGCCAGTCGAATCCCCAATGGCCCCATCCCCAACCGAAGCCGCCAAAGAATCCGATTCCGAATCCAACCCCGAATGACAGGTAGGGTCCGTCGAACCAGATTCCGGGATACGGGTACCAGCCCGGCCATGCCGGCACGGGAATCCCGTACACCATCCATGGATCATAGGCGGGGACGTACACGACCTCGGGACTTGCCGGTTCGATGTCGATCGATGAGTTGTCCGTCGTTACGGTCTGCTGCGGCGTACTTTGCAGGTTGCCGGCCGCCTGGGCGCGCTGGCGCATGACCTGTACGGCATTCATGACGTCCTGCTGCTGGTTGTAGTAGGCATCGCCCAGCGAAGACGTCCAGGACAGGTTCTTGTCCATATTGCCGAGCACCGATGGAAATGCAGCGAGCGCCTTGACGCTGGGATCCCAGGATTGCTGGTCCAGTGCCTGGGCCAGCGAGTTGCCGGTGACGTCGCCATGCGCCTGCACCCATCGCTCAGCCAGCACGATCTGCTCCGGAAAGGTCGATGCGGCCAGGATCTGCGCCACCAGCGAGTCCGGATACAGCGCGATCGGCGCAACCAGCTGCTGCAGCTGCTCGGGCGTCTGCTGCACATAGGGCACCGGTGCCTGCGCCGCCTGCTGGGCCGCAAGAGGCTGCGGCCAGCCCGCGGCCAGCCACGCCAGCGGCAACAGCAGGGACAGAACATTCCTGCCGAGTGTGGGCATCGTGCACCCACCGGTGCGTGCGAAAATATTCATGTGGCTGAATCCTCTCTTCACTTGCGAATCGCGGAAGAAGTGGACGGTCTGATTGGTGAACGACAGCGTAACACGTCGTCACCCCCTGGCGATCGCCTGGCGGATGC
Source organism: uncultured Gammaproteobacteria bacterium (assembly GCA_963706815.1). Classification (GTDB taxonomy): domain Bacteria; phylum Pseudomonadota; class Gammaproteobacteria; order Steroidobacterales; family Steroidobacteraceae; genus Bog-1198. The sequence continues at coordinate 367,424 of CAVPNS010000001.1, read as the reverse complement.
GATCGCGCGTCATCGGCAGCCGCTGCAGGCGCGCGCCGGTTGCATCGAAGATGGCATTGGCGATCACCGCGCCGGTCGTCGTGATCGGTGGCTCCCCTCCCCCCTGTGGCGCCAGCTCGTCATTCCTGACGAAGACCACGTCGATGCGGGGAACCCAGGAGAAACGCGGGATCTGGTAGGTATCGAAGTTCCGGTCCTGGATATCACCGCCAAGAAAACGCAGTTCCTCGGCCAGTGTGTAGCCCAGACCCATCGTGATCCCGCCTTCGACCTGCATCCTGGCGCCCTCGGGATTGACGACGATCCCCATGTCCTGCGCACACACCACGCGCTCGACCTGGACATGCCCCGTTGCGCCATCCACGCGGACTTCGGCCATCGTCGCAACACAGGTGCCGGCATCTATGCTGCAGGCGATCCCTACGCCCCGCTTGCTCGGCGCAGCGGCCGGCTTCCAGCCGAAGGCATCGGCCGCCGCCTGCAGGACCCTGCGCATGCGCGGATCGGTCAGATTGCGCAACCGGAAGGCAAGCGGATCTTCGCCCAACGCCGACGCCATCGTGTCGATCTGCGATTCGATCGCAAAAATATTCATGTTGGCGCCCGGCGCCCGCCACGGCCCGGTGGCAAACGGATGCAGCGTAGCCTGGGGCCCCGGTACTCCGTAGGTAGCACCGCCGCTCGATCGAAAAACGGCATTCGGAATATCGTAACAGGCCACCGCGCCGCGCTCGCCGGCCGAATAGACCATCGAGTCCCACGACGAAATCCTGCCGTCGGAATCAATCCCCGACACGATCTTCACCACGCCAGCCGGATCGAAGGTGTCGTTGAAGAACTCCTCCGCGCGACTCCAGGCCACCTGCACGGGCTTCCCGGTCGCCTGCGCGAGGCGCGCCGCTTCCACGGCCTGAGCGTCGGCGCTCTTGCCGCCAAATCCCCCGCCGACAAAGGGAGTGATTACGCGTACGTTGGCGGGATCCAGGCCCAGCGCCTTCGCGATGCGTTCCCGGGTCGGAAACGGGGTCTGCGTCGATGCCCACACGGTCGCCTTTCCATCGCGGACCTGCGCCAGGGCTGCGTGGGGCTCGAGAGCCGCATGCGCCACGTATCCTTTCCGGTAGGTCGCCTCGAAGACCCGTACGGCACCCGAGCGTGCGACCGCGACATTGCCGCGCTCGGCCAGCGTCTTTGCTGCGCCCGCCTGCGATACCAGGTGCTCATGGATGCTGTCCGGGCCCAGGTTCGAGGCCGCGGCGTCCTGCCAGGTTGCCTGGATGCGACCAAGCGCATTCTCGGCGCCTTCCGGGTCCGGCGCGAGCACCGCGACCTGGCCGTCCTGGTTGACCAGGGTAATGCCGGGCAGATGCTCGACTGCGGACGCATCGAGATGCAGCAAGGCCGCCCCATGCGCCGGCGGCCGCAACAGCCGCGCGTACAGCATATCCGGCACCCGCACGTCGGCCGCATATTTTGCCGCGCCGGTGACCTTCTCCAGACCGTCGAGCCGCCGCGGCGAAGAGCCCATCACGCTGAATTCGGCCGCACTGCGCAGGATCGCGTCGCTTTGCACAGTGAGCACCAGGCTTGCACCCCGGGAAAGCTCGCCGTAGCTGACGCCGCGATCCGGCTGTTCCGCGACAAAGACCCTGCCCTGCGCGGCGCGCAGGCCGTCAGCGGGAACCCCCAGCCTCGTTGCAGCCAGTGCCATCAGTTCGACCCGCGCCTGGGCCGCTGCCGCGCGCAGCACGGGCCCGAACATGCGGGTCGTCAGGGAGCCGAAGGTGCCCATGTCCACCGGGCATCTGTCGGTATCGCCGAGCACCATGTCGATCGAGTCCAGCGCAACGCCCAGCTCCTCGGCCACCATCTGCGCCTGCGAGGTCATGACGCCCTGTCCCATCTCGATCTTGCCCGAATACACCGCGACCCGGCCGTCCCTGCCGATCACCAGATAGGCGTTGAAATCCTTTGGGTACAGGCTATTGGCCTGCTGTGAGAACAGGGCCATGGGCCTGAGGCTCGCGAACACGACGATGCCGCCGCCCATCAATTGAAAGAAGCGGCGCCGGCTCGTTTCCGGAGCCGCGATCACGCTGATTTCCTCATCCGCTGCGCCGCGGACTCTATGGCCGCGACGATTCGCTGGTGCGCTCCGCAGCGGCACAGGTTGTGCTCCATGTGCGCGACGATGGCATCCCGCGATGGGTTCGGATTCTCGCGCAGCAGCGCCGCGGCGGACAGCAGCATCCCGGAAGTGCAATATCCGCACTGGAACGCGCCATGGTCCAGGAAGGCCTGTTGCAGCGGATGCATCCGGCCGTCGGGTGCCAGCCCTTCGATCGTGGATACGCTGCGGTGCTCGACGTGTGCGAGCGGGGTCAGGCACGAGCGTACGGCCTTGCCGTCGACGATCACGGTGCACGCGCCGCACACGCCTTCGCCGCAGCCATACTTGGTGCCGGTGAAGCCCAGGTCGGTGCGCAGCACCCACAGCATGGTGCGCGCGTCGTCCGTGTCCAGGGTCACCGGCCGGCCGTTCAAGGTGAAGCTGATCGGGCGTTTCATGGCAATCGTACCCCGCGAAGCGGAATCAGCATGAGCCATGCCCATGGACCCGCAAGTGCTGCCGGCAATGATGCTGCCTGCGTGAGCCATGGTCCACTGTGCGGTGCCGCACCGACATACGAGGAAACACTCAGCCGCGCCGCCCGCGGAACGTGCCGGGCGGCCGGATTGCCGAAGGGCCGATCAGCCGCCGATCAGCCGCCGATCAGCCGCCGAGCGGCCGCAGCAGTGCGCGCGATATGATGTGCCGCTGCACCTCGCTGGTGCCGTCCCAGATCCTCTCGATGCGTGCATCGCGCCAGATGCGCTCGAGCGGCAGGTCGCTCATCAGCCCCATGCCGCCGTGGATCTGCAGCGCCTCGTCGGCGACCATCGCCAGCATTTCCGTGGCCTTCAGCTTGGCCATCGCCATGTCGCTGTCGGTCGCGGTCTTCTGGTCGTTCTTCCACGCTGCGAACAGCACCAGCAGCTCGGCTGCGCGCAGCTCCAGCGCCATGTCGGCGAGCTTGAAGCTGACGCCCTGGAACTTGCCGATCTGCTGGCCGAACTGCACGCGATCGACTGCCCACTGGGTGGCGAGCTCGAGAGCGCGCTCTGCGCGCCCCAGGCAGGTCGCGGCGACCTGCAGCCGGGTCGCCCCGAGCCAGGTGTTGGCAACGTCGAAGCCGCGGTGCAGTTCGCCGAGGATCGCCGACTTCGGCACGCGGCAGTCGTTGAACTCGAGAATGCTGTTCGTGTAGCCGCGGTGCGAGACGTTGCGGTAGCCGGGGCGGACCTCGAAGCCGGGTATGCCCCGGTCGACCAGGAAGGCGGTCATTTTCTTGCGCTTGCCCTGTGCGGTGGTCTCTTCCGCGGTGGCGGCGAACAGGATCACGTAGTCCGAGTGATCGGCGTGGCTGATGAAGTGCTTCGTGCCGTTGATACGGAAGTCGCCGCCGTCCGCGATCGCCGTCGTCTTCATGCCGCGCAGGTCCGATCCGGCGCCCGGCTCCGTCATCGCCAGGCACTCGGTGCGCCTGCCGCTCACCGTCGGCAGCAGGTACCGCTCCCGCTGTTCGCCCTCGCAGGCGAGCAGGATGTTCGACGGCCGGGCGACGCAGGACCAGTGCAGGGCGTAATTGGCGCGCCCCAGCTCCTTCTCGTACAGCGCCCAGCTCACGGTATCGAGCCCTGCCCCGCCCACATCGGCCGGCATGTTGGCGGCATACAGGCCGGCGTCGATCGCCTTGGCCTTCAGCTCGTGATACAGCTCGTCGCGCAGCACGCCGGTGCGTTCCACTTCCTCTTCATGCGGATACAGCTCCTGCAGCACGAACTCGCGCGTCGTGTTGACGATCATCTGCTGTTCGTCGTTCAGTGAAAATTCCATCGGCCTATCCCTCCGCCCAGCGTTGCAGCAGCCCGAGCTGCAGGCGCAGTTGCGCTATCTGCGTTGCAGCCGGCCAGTCGGCCGGACTCGTGACGGCGCTCGCCGTCAGCCCATTGATGAAGGTTACCACCGAGCGCAGCGCCTGATCACGCACCGCCTTTGGCCAGCGCGCCGACTGCGGCCAGTGGGTCGCGAAGCAGCGCGCGAACAGCCGCAGGTATTCGCGGTGCACCCAGGCATTCAGCCGCCGCAGCTTCCTGTGCGCCGGCACCTGGCCCCAGAAGGACATCCAGAACGCGCACTCGATGAAGCGCTGCCGGTCGAGCGCGAGCGCCTCCGAGAGCACGGCGAGCAGGTCGGCGTCGCCCTGTCCCTGGCGGCGCGCAAGGCGCTCCTCGATGCGCGTCAGGATCAGGCGCAGCGCGGCGAGGATGATGTCCTGCTTGGAATCGTAGTAATGCGCGACCATGCCGGTCGTATAGCCGGCGGCGCGGGCAATGCGCGCAATCGTCGCCTTCTCGAAGCCGAATTCGGCGACGACCTGGCATGCGACCTGCGCGATTTCCTCGCGCCGCCTGGCGTGATCGACAATCTTGGGCATCGCAGCGCTCCTTCAGCCGCGTGCCTGGCCGATGTGTCGTCCCGCCTCCGGCGGCCGCGGCAGCGTGGCCTGCGCCGCGCACAGTGCCTCGAGCCGCGCACGCACCTCCGCGCCGATAGGCGCGGCCCTGGCCGCCTTGTTGTCGACGTGCACGTGCATCTGTTCGCCGGTGGCGATCGTGGCGCCGCCCGCGCCGCGCTGCAGGCGATGAAACAGGTGCAGCCGCTTGTCGTCGACCGACAGGATTCGCGTGTCGACGAGCAGCGGCTCTCCGGACTTCGCTTCCCCGCCGTGCGTGACGTGGCTCTCGACGCTGTAGAACATATGTCCGGCATTGCGGTACGCATCATCGATGCCGACCCTGCGGTACAGCGCGTCGGTGGCCTCGCCGAACAGCTGCGTATAGCGGAAGTCGGACATGTGGCCGTTGTAGTCGATCCAGTCCGGCCGCACCGAAGAGGCGTATCGCAGCAGCGCGCCGGTGCCGGCCTCGCCGCCCGCCAACCCCGCGTCCCGGTACAGCCGCTCCTCGAGCGCCTTCAGCGTGGCGCCGGCGCCGATGTCGTACTGGCGCAGGACCTGCTGGATCGCGACCAGGTAGTCGTCGCGCAGGCGCTCCAGCTCGCGGATCGAGCGTCCGGCCGCCTGTGCCTGGGTGCCCTCGACCATCCTGTCGATCAGCGCCTCGCTCAGTTCGGGGGCTTCGAGGCGGGTCCAGGGCCACTTGAGGCAGGGGCCGAACTGCGCGAGCATGTGGCGCATGCCGCTCTCGCCCCCCGCGAGGTGATAGATCATGTTCGTGCCCATCGCCGCCCAGCGCAGCCCCGGTCCATAGATGATCGAATCATCGAGTTCGCCGGTCGTGGCGACGCCGTCATTGATCATGTGCAGGATTTCGCGCCAGATCGCCTCCTGCAGGCGGTCGGTCAGATGGCCCGGAACCTCCTTGCGCACGTGCAGCGGATGCATGCCGATGTAGCGGAAGTACACGGCGGCGGCGTCGATCGATGCCGCCGCGGTCCTCGCGCCGCCGACCAGCTCGACCAGCGGCAACAGGTAGACCGGGTTGAACGGATGCGCGACCAGAAAGCGCTCCGGCGCCGTCATGTCGCGCTGCAGGTCGCTCGGGGTCAGACCGGAGGTGCTGGATGCGATCAGCACGTCGGGCGGCGCATGGCGGCTGACCTCGGCCAGCATGCGCTGCTTCAGCGCCAGCTGCTCGGGGATGTTCTCCTGGATGAAGTCGGCGCGCGCCGCCATGACCTTCAGGTCGGTCGTGAAGGCGAGCTTGCCCTTCGGCGGCAGCGGCGCGAACGTCAGGCGCGCGAGCGCGGGCTCGGCGTTCTCGATGGCGCCGCGGATCCACGCTTCCATCTCCGGCTTGACGTCGGCCGCGATCACGTCGATGCCGAAGTGCAGCGCCCGCGCGGCCCAACCGCCGCCGATGACGCCCGTTCCCAGTAGACCCAGTGTCCTGACCTGTCGCATGTGGTTCTCCGTGCCGGCTCCGCCCCGCTGCAGGGCTGGTTTTTATGTTACCAGTATAATATAAAAAACCGCCGCGGCGGCGCATGCACCATTGCCGCAATCACCCGGACTCCGCGTCCCTGCCGGATTCCGGAGGCGCCGGCGCCGCTTCAATCGGAAACAGCAACTGGCTGTTTTGCATGGGAAATCCGCGCACCGGAGGCGGCAACGGCCAGCGCGGCCCGGGATCGGCGCGACGCCGGTGGTGATATAGTAAAAAAATGACGCCAGGGTCATCACACATGCGCGACGGCCCGGACCTGCTCGATGCAAATCGCCGCTTCTACGACTCGCTCTGGTCCGGTTCCCGGCTGGTGGAGCCGGAGAGATTCAATACCTGGCCGCTCGTGCAGTCCCTGCTGCCCGGATCCGGTCGTCGGCTCGAAGTCGCACCGGGTCTGCGGCCGCGGTTGCCGATCGAGGGTACGCAGTTCGTCGACATCAGCGTGCCGGCGCTGATCAAGCTTCGTGCGCGAGGCGCGCAGGTCGCCCTGGGCCAGATCAGCTCGCTGCCGTTCGCGGACGGTGCGTTCGATCTGGTGTGCGCGCTGGATATCGTCGAGCATGTCGATGACGACGATGGGGCGCTGCGGGAACTCTCGCGGGTCACCCGGCCCGGCGGGACTCTCGTGATCTCGGCGCCGTTGCACCCCGCCCTCTGGACCGCGTTCGACGATTTCGTGGGCCACAAGCGCCGCTACGAGCCCTCCGGCCTGGCCGCCCGGCTGGCGCACCACCAGATCGCCGTGGAGCGCAGCGCCGTGTACGGCATGCAGCCGCGCTCATCGCGCCTGACCGACCTCGGCATGTGGTGGCTGACGCATCGTCGCGAACGGGCTCTGTGGTGGTACAACCGGCTGATCATGCCGCTCGGATTGCGGCTCCAGAAAGAGCTGCAGCTTGCGCCTGGAATGATCGCGGCCGAGGTCGCCGATGAGATCCTGCTCGTGTGCCGCAGGAATACCCGGTGCTGAGCGCGTTTCAGGCGGACTGCCGGCAACTGATGGGCCCGGGCGGTCTGGGCGTGCAGTATCTGTCGCTCGCTGATCTGCCGGCGAGCTCGGACGCCTGGTGGGACGGCGTACTGGGGCTGGCGCATTTTGGTTTGCAGCCGCCCGGCAGATCGTTTCCGCGCATCCCGGCGGCAGAGGTCCGCGCTGCGCCGCTCGCCGGCGCGCAGGATGTCTGCGAGGTGTGGCGCGCCGATGGGCCCATGACGAATGGCCACATCGGGGCGGTGCAGTTCCGCGCCAACGAAACGCTGCTCTTTGGATGCATCTCGGTGTCCGAGGGTCCCGCGGCGTCCGCCGGGCCCGGCAGCGGGCACAGCCCGCTGGAACTGGCGACGGATCTGGCCTACACGGACCTGTTCGCCGCGCTCGACGCCGCCGGCTATCCGCAGCTGGTGCGCACGTGGAATTATGTGGCCTCCATCAATCAGGATGCCGACGGCGGCGAGCGCTACTGGCAGTTCAACAGAGCGCGGCAACAGAGCTTTCTGTCGAGGCAACGGGCGATCGTCGGCAACCTGCCGGCGGCCTGCGCACTGGGCACCCCGGCGGCAAGCCCGCTGGTCATCTATTTTCTCGCCAGTCGCGTCGCGATGCGTGCCATCGAGAATCCCCGCCAGGTGAGTGCGTATCACTACCCCTCGAAGTATGGGCCGAGCAGTCCGACCTTTTCGCGTGCCGCACTGCTGACAGGATCCGCTGGAGGCACATTGCTGGTGTCGGGGACCGCCAGCATCGTGGGTCATGAGTCCCTGCATGGCGGCGATGTCGCTGCGCAGACCCGCGAATCCATGGCAAACATCAAGGTGCTGATCATGGAGGCCAATCGCATGTGCGGGCATCAGCACTATGCCGCGGACATGCTCGCATACAAGGTTTACGTGCATGATCCCGGGGACTTGCCCGCGATTGCGGCCGAACTGCGGGCGGCGGTCGGACCGCGTGCCGCCGTCCTCTACCTGCAGGCCGACGTGTGCCGCCGGGAACTGCTGGTCGAAATCGAAGCGGCGAGCCCCGGCATGCGGGCGGCGCGCTGACCGTTCCCCGGCGCAGTGACCCGTGCCTTTCACGCGATCGGTGCTCTCACGCTGTCTCTGTCTCATCGGCGGATGCGCACTGGCATGCACGGCGGCTGCACAGGCGGAGCCGCAAACCGTGCGGCTGCCGCTTTGGGAAGCAGGGCTCGGTGTCGGTGCGCTGGCCCTGAACGACTATCGCGGCGCCAATACCGCCCATGTGTACCCGATCCCGATTCCGTACCTTGTCTACCGGGGCGAATTTCTTCGTGCCGACCGCGACGGCGTGCGCGGCGTGTTCCTCAACCGGGACCTGGTCGAGGTCAACGTGAGCGTCAATGCGACAACGCCGGTGGAAAGCCGCAATACGCGTGCGCGGGAAGGCATGCCGGATCTGAAGCCCACCGTGGAGATCGGTCCTTCCGTTGACTGGCACCTCTGGCGTTCGGACGCGCGTCGCGTGCAACTGGACCTGCGTGCGCCGCTGAGAATGGCGATGACCATCGAGAACTCGTCGCGCTCGATCGGCTGGTTCCTTGCGCCGCGGCTGACCCTCGATATTCTCGACATCGGCGCACACCCGGGATGGAATCTCGGGCTGCTCGCCGGGCCGCTGTTTGCGAGCGAGCGCTATGACCGGTACTTTTATACGGTTGCGCCTGAGTACTCGCGGCCCGGCCGGCCGGCATACCAGGCGCCCGGCGGTTTCGCGGGTACGCAGGCGCTCATGTCGCTGAGCAGGCGTTTCCCCCGTTATTGGGTGGGGGCCTTCGTACGCTACGATACCTTGAGCGGCGCGAGCTTTGCGGACAGTCCCCTGGTCCGCAGCAACAGCTACTGGGCCGCGGGCATCGGCATTGCCTGGATGATCGGCCGGTCATCGAGGATGGTGGATGTCGCCGATGCCTTACAATAGCCGCCCATGAGCGCAATTCCGCGGCAACTGGATGCAGCGATGACGCCTGGCGCGCCGGAACCGCAGGCCTCCGGCACCCACCTGGTATTCATTCCGAGCTTCAATCCCGGTCCGAAGGTGTTCGAGACCGTGGCGGCGGCGCGCAGAAACTGGAATCCCGTGTGGGTGTGCGTGGACGGCAGCACGGACGGAACCGGCGAGGAACTGGTCCGCCTCGCCGCAACGGATCCCGGCCTGCGGATTTTCATCTGCCCCCGCAACAAGGGCAAGGGCGCCACGATTCTGTTTGGCCTGCGCGCGGCGCAGCAGCTGGGCTTCACCCACGTACTGGCGATGGACTCGGATGGCCAGCACCCGGCGGAGCGCATTCCCGCCTTCATGGCGGCGTCAATCGCGCAGCCGGATGCCATGATACTGGGCGACCCCCGGTTCGGCGCCGAGGCGCCCCAGCTGCGGGTCCAGGGCCGCAAGATCTCGAACTGGTGGACAAACGTCGAGACGCTGTGGGCCGGCGTGCACGACTCGCTTTTTGGCTTTCGCGTCTATCCGATCGCTCCGCTCGAGCGCGTCATGCGCTGGCAGCCCTGGATGCGGCGCTTCGATTTCGACGTCGAGGCGGCCGTACGGCTTTCCTGGCGCGGCGTGCCTGCCGTCAATCTGAGCGCGCCCGTGCGCTACTTCCGCGCCGACGAAGGTGGCGTCTCGCACTTCAACTACTGGCGCGACAACGCGCTGCTCACGTGGATGCATTTTCGCCTCCTGCTGGAATTCTTCCCGCGGTTTCCGCTGTTGCTGTTGCGGCGCCTCACCGACCAGGCCTTCAGGGGTTAGGCGGTTTGCGCGCCTGGTACTCCGAGAAGATTCCCAACTCCAGGCGACGCTCCACGGCGACGAAGCCGGCGGCCGTGAGGGCCTCCATGATGGCCGCAGGCGGGACGCAGGCCGCGATGGTGTCCCAGTGGTAACGCATCAGCAGAGCCATGTCGCGGTGCCGCGACGTCATCGCGGCGACCACGGTCACGAGTCCGCGCAGGTAGCCCTTCAGCAACGCCCGGGATAGGGTTCCGTCCGGTCGGGTAATCTCGAGCAGGCACAATCGACCGCCCGGGCGCAGAACCCGAAAGAATTCGCCAAAGGCGAGCCGCAGGTCGCTGACGTGACGCAGGGCATATCCCATGCAGAGGAAGTCTGCCGCGGCGTCCGCCGCCGGGATCGCTTCCGCACTTCCGGGGAGCAATTGAACTCCGGTAGGTACTCTGGCGTGCTGCATCATTTCCGGACTCGGGTCAACGCCGATTACCAGCTGAGCATCGCCAGCGAGGGTCGCCGCTTCCCGCGCGAGCAGTCCAGTGCCCGTCCCGATATCGAGGACTGCCATGCCTGGCTTGAGGCCGGCGCGGCGCAGCGCGCAGCGACGGTACCAGGAGCCGGTGCCGAGCCCAAGCACCCGCTCCATCCGGTCGTAATCGCCGGCGGTGCGACTGAATATCCCGCGCACCCAGCGGGCGCGGTCGCCTTCCGTTGCGTAGTATCGGCGGATCGGGGGGTGTGGCGCCGTCATGGACCTGTCGAATCCCCTCAGTTGCGCTCGGGGCAGCCGCAAACAATAATGGCTTCGAATATACACCGGTAGCGGAGCTTGAGTATGGCGGAGAAAGTGCAGCCCATTTCGCTTGCGACCCAGGCGCAGGACGCGGCGACCATCCGCCGGGACCTCGCGATCCTGATCACCGGGGCGCTTGGTCTGGATGTGCTCCCGGAGACTATCGACGGCGACGCGCCGTTGTACGGCGAGGGGTTGGGCCTCGACTCGATCGACATCCTCGAAATCGCCCTCGTCATTGCCAAGGAATACGGCATTCAGCTCAAGGCGGACAGCGAGGAAAACAAGGTCATCTTCAGTTCGCTGAACGCCCTGGCCGAATTCGTGGCTCGTCAGAGAACCCGGTGACGGTGCGAGATCCGGCTCCGCGCCCGCGATGACGCAGGGAATCCCGCTCCTCACTCACGACTCCCCCGGCGCGGTCGTTGCCTACCGTGGCGGCCATGCCATTACCGCCCGGCAGTTCCTCGCGGATGTCGCCCGGGTGTCCGCGCTGCTGCCCGCCGGTCGCCATGTCCTGAATTCCTGCGCCGATCGCTACCGGTTCGCGGTTGGACTGGCCGCCTGCATCGTTGGCAACAGGATCAGCCTGCTGCCGCCCACGCAGGTGCCCGAGGTCATTCGCCATCTGCAGGAATTCGCGCCGGACGCGTGCTGTCTCACGGATGACGACGCCTGCAGCATCGGCCTGCCGATCGTGAATTTCCCGCCCGATTTCGCGCCGCCCACGGCGGTCTGGGATGTCCCGCGCATTGACGGCGACCGGTGCGTCGCCTATGTCTTCACTTCCGGCTCGTCCGGCACCCCGGTGCCCCATGCCAAGACATGGTCCAGGCTTGTCGCGTGCGTACGCATCGAGGGCGACCTCCTCGGCTTCGACGACGGTCGCCATTACGCCATCGTCGCAACGGTTCCGCCGCAGCACATGTTCGGGTTCGAGTCGAGCGTGCTGGTCGCGCTGCAGTCCGGTCAGGCGTTTTGCTCGGAGCGCCCGTTCTATCCGGCGGACTTCGTCAATGTTCTCGCCGCGGTTCCCCGCCCGCGGGTGCTGGTGTCGACGCCCATACATCTGCGTGCCCTGCTCGCGGCGGCAATCGACATGCCGGCCCTGGATACGGTCCTGTGCGCGACCGCACCGCTGGAGCCGACCGTTGCCGCGGCGACCGAGGTCCGGTTTGGCGCACCGCTGATCGAAATCTACGGATCCACCGAGACCGGGCAGATCGCATCGCGTCGCACGACGCAGACCATGGAGTGGCGCCTGTGGCCGGGCGTCGAACTGGTGGCGCGTGACGGGCTCACGTACGCACAAGGAGGTCATGTCGAGACACCGACGCCGCTCGGGGACCTCGTGGAGATCCTGCCGGGCGGCCGGTTCATGCTGCAGGGCCGTATCGAGGACCTGGTCAATATTGCCGGCAAGCGCAGTTCGCTGAGCTTTCTGAACCACCAGCTCACGGCCCTGCCCGGGGTCGTCGATGGCGCTTTTTTCCTGCGGGAGGTCTCGGCGGAGCACTCGGCGATCGGGTCCGGGCGTCTCGGCGCCCTGCTCGTCGCTCCGGGCGTCGCGGCGCAGACGATCATGCGCGGCCTGCGCGAGCGCATGGATCCGGTCTTTCTGCCGCGGCCACTGCTGTTTGTCGACGAGATTCCGCGCAACAGTACCGGCAAGCTCACGAAAGCGGCGCTCAGGTCGCTGACGGAGCGCGGTTGACCGCGGGGTGCGCACGCCAATGACGGTCACTGAACTGCCGGTCGCCGCGGATCACCCGGCATTCGCGGGCCATTTTCCGGGCATGCCCATCGTACCCGGGGTCGTGCTGCTCGATGAAACCCTGCACGCAATCGCGCGCCTGAGCGGAACGCGCCTTGATCAGTGCACGCTGCGCGCGGTCAAATTCCGCAGCGTCGCCCGGCCGGGCCAGCCGCTGACGCTGCAGTTCGAGAGGCTGCGGGGAAATGGCATTCGCTTCGAAATCCATTCGTCGGGACAGATGATTGCGGACGGCACTCTCGCGCTGGCGCCGGCGGTCGAGTCCCGCAGTGCCGGCTGACGAGCGCAAATCGCGGGAACCCGCCGGCGCCGGTGCGCGGGCCGGCTGGATCACCGCCCCCGAGCGCGGCACGATCCGAATGCTGCGCATCATGACGTTCCTGTCGCTGAAGCTCGGCCGCGCGGCGGCCCGCGTCGCGCTTTATGGCATCGCCGGGTACTTCTATTTCTTTGCGCCGGCGCCGGGGCGCTACATTCGCAAGTACCTGCGCCATGCCCTGCGGCGCGAGCCGACGGGTCGCGATCATTTCCGGTTGCTCCTCAGCTTCTCCTCGATCATCCATGATCGGGTGTACCTGCTCAATGAACAGTACGATCTGTTCGACATTTCGCTCGAGGGCGTGGACATCGTCAAGGCACCCATCGATCGCGGCGAGGGAATCCTGCTGATGGGTGCGCATCTCGGGAGCTTCGAGATCATGCGTGCCCTTGGCCGGCGCCAGCCGGGACTGAAGGTCGCGATGGCGATGTACGGGGCGAATGCCGGCAAGATCAACGCGACGATGGCGGCGATAAACCCGCGCCTGACGGGCGACATCATCCCGCTCGGCACGATCGACTCGATGCTGCAGGTCCAGACAAGGCTGGACGCGGGCACCTGCGTCGGCGTCCTCGGGGACCGCACGATCGGCGCGGAGTCGGTGCACCGTGTGAGCTTTCTCGGCGCGCCGGCATACTTTCCGACCAGTGCGATGCGGCTCGCAGCCGTATTGCGCCGCCCGGTCATCTTCATGGCGGGACTCTACCGGGGGGGCAACCGGTATCACATCGTATTCCATGAACTCGCCGATTTCCGCGAGACAGCGCCGGCCGATCGCGGCGCAGCCGTGAGCGCGGCGATCGAGCGTTATGCGGCGCTGATGGAGCGCCATTGCGCAAGCGATCCGTACAACTGGTTCAATTTCTTCGACATCTGGCAGGATCCGGCGGCTCGTGGGTAGGGATTGCGCCATCATTGCGCTTGCGCTGGCGCTGGCGGCCTCGCATTGCCTCGCGCAGGCGGCCGACGGCGACAATGCCACGGGGCTCGATCAGCTGATGCAGCGCCTGGCGCAACGCCAGCATGGGCACGTCAACTTTGTGGAGCGGCATTTCGTCACGATCCTGGATCATTCCATCGAATCATCGGGCGAGCTTTTCTACGATGCGCCCGACCATCTCGAGAAGCGCACCATCAGGCCGAAACCGGAGAGCCTGATCCTCGACCGCGGTACGCTGAGCATCCGGCGCGGCAACCACAGCTTCGTCGTGTTGCTGCGCGATTACCCGTCGATCGCGCCGTTCGTCGACAGTATTCGGGCGATCCTGGCCGGGGACCTTGCGGCGCTGAGTCGAACGTATGCGCTCGACTTCGCCGCCGGCGATCGCTGGCGCCTGGTGCTCGTGCCGCGCGAGGCGAAGCTGGCTGCGGCGCTCGCGAAGATCCAGGTGTCCGGCGCGGGCGATCGGATTGACAGCGTCGAGTTCGCGCGCCCCGGCGGCGATCATTCCATCATGACGCTCAGCGCAGCATCCGTCCCGTGATGCGAAGCCGCTACTTCGCCGTCGCGATCTGGCTGTGCCTGATGATCGTCGCCGGCCTGGTCGCCGGTCGGGCCACATACACGGCGGACCTTTCAGCGTTCCTGCCAAAGACCCCGTCAAAGGCTCAGCGGTTCCTGATCGATCAGCTTCGGGAAGGTCCCGCTGCCCGCCTGATACTGGTCGATATCGAAGGAGCGGACGCTGCGACCCGGGAGCGGCTCTCCAGCGAACTGGCGCGCCGGCTCGGCATGGAAGGAACGTTCCGCTCCATCCTGAACGGCGAGGCCCGGGACTTCAACCGCGAGCGCGAGTTCGTGTTCGCCCACCGGTATCTGCTCAGCGAGCGGGTGACGCCGGCGTATTTCACGATTGAGGGACTGCGCTCGGCAATCGGCGACGGGGTCGACCTGCTGGCATCCTCGATGGGGATCTTCTCAGACAAGCTGTTCGTGCGCGATCCAACGGCCGAGGCCCTTCAGGTGCTCGAGCAGCTTGAGCGGTCGGGCAAGCGGCCGCAGTCGGCCGGGGGAATCTGGGTATCGGGCGATGGACGGCGCGCATTGCTGATCGCCGAGACGCGCGCGGAAGGGTCGGACACCGACGGGCAGCAGGCCGCGATGGACGCGATCCGCCGCGCCTTCAGCGCTGCGCAGGGGGCCGCGGGCGGCGCCACGGGGACACCGGCGGTGCTGCGTCTTTCGGGGCCGGGCGTGTTTGGCGTGGAAGCACGCGCGACGATCCGGGGCGAGGCCATTCGGCTCTCCCTGCTCAGCTCGCTGATCATCGCGACGTTCCTGCTGTGTGTGTACCGTTCCGTGCAGGCGCTGGTGCTCGGTCTGCTGCCGGTGGTGACCGGTGCGCTGGCCGGTGTGGCCGCCGTCGCGCTCGGTTTCGGCATCGTGCACGGCGTGACGCTCGGCTTTGGCGTGACCCTGATCGGCGAGGCGGTCGACTATTCCGTGTACCTGTTCATCCAGGCCCGGCGCGGCGCCGCTGCGTCAGGCGGCACCGCGGCGTGGACCGCGACGCTGTGGCCCACCATCCGGCTCGGCATGCTGACCTCCGTGTGCGGCTTTGCCTCCCTGCTGCCGTCGGCATTCCCAGGCCTTGCGCAGCTGGGCCTTTATTCGATCGCCGGCCTGCTCGCAGCCGCTCTTGCGACCCGCTTCGTTCTGCCCGCGCTGATCCCGGACAGGCTGACGCTCGGCGCTGCGATACCCGTCGGCCGCTTTGTCGCCCGGGCCTTGCGGCCGATGCGAACCTGGAGCCGGGTGTTGTGGCTGTTGCCGCTGGCGGCGGGTATGGTCCTGTTCGCCGATCGCGATCACCTCTGGAACCGGGAACTGTCCGCCCTGAGCCCGGTGCCGCCCGCCGAGCTGACTCTCGATGCGCAGCTGCGCGCCGATCTTGGAGCCCCGGACGTGGGCACGGTGGTCGTCGTGACGGGTCACGACGCCGAGACCGTGCTGCGAGCCAGCGAAAGCATTGGCGGTGCGCTCGAGCCCCTGGTGCGCGACGGCGTGATCGCGGGCTACGGCAGCCCCAGCCGCTTCCTGCCGAGCCTCGCGGTCCAGCAGACACGTCGTGCGAGCCTGCCGGACCGCGGGGAGATGGCCGGCCGGCTGCGTTCGGCATTGCAGACCTTGCCGATTCAGGCGGACCGCCTGCGGCCGTTTCTCGAGGATATCGAAGCGGCGCGCAGCGCCCCGCTGGTCCGTCGGTCCGATCTCGACGGCACGTCGCTGGCGGCCGGCGTCGATGCGCTGCTGGTGCGCCATGGCGACCAGTGGAGTGCGCTGCTGCCGCTGCAGGCTGCGCTGGCGGGTTCCGCCGCGCATTCCGTGGACGCGGCTGCGGTTCAGCGCGCCGTCGATGCGACGACGACGGGCGGCGTCGAGGCGACGGTGCTCGACCTCAAACAAGAATCCGATGCGCTGTACACCGGCTACCTGTCCGGCGCCCTGCGCCTGTCGGTGCTGGGATTCGTGGCCATTCTCGCACTGCTGCTGATTTCCCTGCGCTCCACCGGCCGGGTATTCAGGGTCATCGCACCGCTCGTGCTCGCGGTGCTGGCCGTCATGGCCGGATTGGCGCTCGCCGGCCGGGCGCTGACGATTCTGCACCTGATCGGACTGTTGCTGATCATCGCCGTGGGCTCGAACTATGCGTTGTTCTTTGACCGTGAGTCGTTGGCCTCTGGCGCGAATCCAGCGGATCCGGACGCCACGGCGCGCATGCTGGCATCGCTGCTGATCGCCAATATGACGACCGTGATCGGGTTTGGCATACTGGCTTTTTCGACGGTGCCGGTGCTGGCCGCGCTCGGCATGACGGTTGCGCCCGGCACGCTTCTGGCGCTGCTGTTCTCGGCCTCCCTGTCCGAGCCTCTTCCCGCCCTGTCACGGAGCCGGTGATTCGTGCGCAAGCTGATCTTCGAAGCACACCCTGGCGTTGCCGCGCCGACGCGGATCGTGCTGTTGCCGGGCGCCTACCACGAGCCGGAGGATTTCGTGCGCGAGGGATTCGCCGACGCGGTGCGGGCGCGCGCAATGGCCGTTGATCTGGAGTTCGTCGCGCCGGATCTGAAGCACGTGCTGGACCGCCGTGTGCTCGAGTCATTGCAGCGGGAGGTCGTGGCTCCCGCGCGCGCCGCCGGGTGCAGATTCCTGTGGCTCGGTGGCGTCTCGCTCGGCGGTTATATCGCCCTCGCCTACGCGCAGCGCCGGCCGGCCGATCTCGACGGGCTGTGCCTGCTGGCTCCCTACCTTGGAAACCGCATGATCACAGGCGAGATCGCTAGGGCGGGCGGGGTTCGCTCGTGGCGCCCCGGGACGATCGGCGACGCGGATGAAGAGCGGCTTATCTGGTCGTTCATCCAGGGCTTGCCGGCGTCTGGACTCACGATCGGTCTCGGCATCGGACGGCGGGATCGATTCTGGGATGGCCAGGGGTTGCTTGCCGACGTCCTCCCGGCCGGGACGGTCAACATCGTGGAGGGTGGGCATGAGTGGCCCGTCTGGCGCCGTCTGTGGGAACTGTTCCTGGATGGCCTGGGCGGCGGCGGCTTGCTGCCTGCGAGGACATCGGGTGTCTGACCGGCGCTGGCATCCGTCGACGCTGGTGCGCCTGTCGGTTGCCGCACACGCCGTGGCGGCGGGCCTGATCGCGGTTCGCCCGCCCCTCTGGCCCTGGGCGGCCGGCGCACTGCTGGCCAATCATGCCGTGCTGACGGCGAGCGGTCTTTGGCCAAGAAGCGCGCTGCTCGGGCCGAACTGGACCGCCCTGCCCATGCCGGCCGCTGCCGGCGGACGCATCGCCCTGACCTTCGATGACGGCCCGGATCCGCAGGTTACCCCGCGCGTCCTGGATCTTCTCGATCAGCATCAGGTAGCGGCGACGTTTTTTTGCATCGGCGAGCGGGTCGCTGCGCATCCGGCGCTGGCTCGCGACATCGTCCGGCGCGGTCACGCGATAGAAAACCACAGTCGGCGGCATTCACATTCCTTTTCCCTGCTGGGCCCGGGGGCAATGGCGGCGGAAATCGCCTCCGCCCAGGACATCATTGGTTCGGTCGTGGGCGTGCCGCCGCTTTTTTTTCGTGCGCCTGCCGGGCTTCGCAACCCATTTCTGGATCCCGTACTGGCTCGCCTCGCGCTTCAGCTCGTCAGCTGGACCCGGCGCGGCTTCGATACCGTGAGCAATCGCCCGGCCGCGGTGCTCGCCAGGCTGCTCCAGGGCCTGGGTGCGGGCGACATTCTGCTGCTGCATGACGGCCACGCGGCGCGCACGATCAACGGCAACCCGGTGCTGCTGGAAGTCCTGCCTGCGCTGCTCGCCGAGATCAGCGCCAGGGGACTGACCCCCATTACCCTGCGCTCGGTCGCATACCGGGACGATAATCCCTAGAATCGGAGCCAATGCCGACGATACTCAGCCGCTATACGGCAACGACCTGCCTGGGGCACGGCCTGCAGCCGATGACCCGGGCGCTGCGCGACGGGCGCGGCGGCCTTGCTCCGTGCACGTTCGAGACCGTCGATCTCGACGTCCATGTGGGCGAGGTGCGCGGCGTGGACGAGGAACGGCTGCCCGCGTCACTGCGCGAGTTCGACTGTCGCAACAATCGCCTCGCGCAGCTCGCGCTGAGGCAGGATGGCCTCGACGATTTCGCGCGAGCGACGATTTCGCGCGTCGGCCGGCGGCGCTTCGGCTTGTTTCTCGGGACCAGCACATCCGGGATACTCGAGACGGAAATCGCCTATCGCCATCGCGATCCGGCGAGCGGCGCCCTGCCGGCCGCGTTCAGCTATCGCGGCTCGCACAGTACGTTCTCGGTCGCGGCGTTTCTGCGCGGTCTGTTGGAGATCGAGGGTCCGGTCGCCGTCGTATCAACCGCCTGCTCGTCGAGCGCCAAGGCGTTTGCCAGCGCGCAGCGCATGATCGAGGCGGGCCTGATCGATGCCGCGCTGGTGGGCGGCGTCGATTCGCTGTGCCTGACCACGCTTTACGGCTTTCATTCCCTGCAATTGACCGCCCGCAGCCCATGCCGCCCTTTTGCCGCGGACCGGGATGGGCTCTCGATCGGCGAGGGTGCCGCCTTCGCGGTCCTCGAGCGTATCGGGGCTGCTGCGGATTCCGAAAGCGTCGCACTTCTGGGGACCGGCGAATCGAGCGATGCGTATCACCTGTCCTCGCCTCACCCGGAGGGATTGGGCGCGCGCGAGGCGATGCAATCGGCGCTGCGCATGGCCGGCCTTGAGCCCGGGCGCATCGACTACGTGAATCTGCACGGCACGGCGACGCCGAGCAACGATCGGTCCGAGAGCCGCGCGTTCCTCGAGGTACTTGGCGCGGATGTGCCCTGCAGTTCGACCAAGGGAGCAACGGGCCATACGCTGGGTGCGGCCGGCGCGGTGGAAGCGGTTGTCTGCGCCATAGCGCTGACCGAGGGGTTTCTTCCGGCGGGCATCAATACGGTGACAGTTGACCCGGCGCTTGCAGTGCGTTATCTGACGCACACGCTTCACGTCCGGCCATCGCGGGTTCTCAGCAACTCCTTCGGCTTCGGCGGGACGAACTGCAGCCTGGTGTTCGGCCGGCTCGCCTGATGCAGACTTCGTGATGACACCCTTAAGCGCCTATCTCGACGGGATCTCCGTGATCGGACCGGGAATCCGGGACTGGCCGACGGCAGAAGCGTGCTTCACGGGCCGCATGGCGTATGTGCCGGGCGCCACCGAGCTGCCTTCTCCCGCGGTGCTGCCTTCCGCCGAGCGCCGGCGGGCCGGGCGAATCAACAAGCTCGCCATCGCACTGGGGCTCGAGGCCGCAACGCGGGCCGGCATCGAGCCCGGCGCGCTGGTCACGGTTTTTTGCTCGTCCGGAGGCGACGGCGAGAATTGCAACGAGATCTGCCAGACCCTGGCGTCGGCCGACCGGCAGGTGTCGCCGACGCGCTTCCACCACTCGGTCCAGAACGTGCCCGCCGGCTACTGGAGCATCGCCACGGGTGCCATGGCGGCGTCCACCACGTTGTGTGCATACGATGCCAGCTTCGCCGCGGGATTGCTCGAAGCACTGGCGCAGGTCGCAGTTCACGCCCGGCCGGTGCTGCTGATCGCCTATGATGCGAACTACCCGCCACCGTTATTCGAGAAAAGGCCGATACCCGATGCCTTCGGCACGGCGTGGGTGCTGGCCGCCTCGCCCGGACCGCGTTCGCTGGCCCGGATCAGCGCCTCACTGGGCGACGCCGACGTTGAGCGCCTTGATGACCCCGGGCTGGAAGCCTTGCGCTCGGCGGTGCCGGCCGCGCGCGGCTTGCCGGTACTGGCACGGCTGGCACGCCGCCAATGGGGTCGCTCGCCTATCGAGTACCTGGGCCTCACGACGCTGTGCGTCGAGGCGGACCCATGCTGAGGGATCATGCATGGATAGCGCGGCATATACCGCATCAGGGGGCGATGTGCCTGCTGGAGCGGGTGCTCGACTGGGACCGGAGCCACGTGCGCTGCCTGTCCCGGGCGCACCGTTCGCCGGAGAATCCGCTGCGGGCCCACGGCCGGCTTGGCGCCGCCTGCGGCATCGAGTTTGCCGCGCAGGCGATGGCCGTGCATGGGGCATTGCTCGCGAGCGATCCGGACCGTGTGTGGCGGGCCGGGTACCTGATCAGCGTGCGCGATGTGGCCCTGCACGTGGCTCGTCTCGACGACCTCGAGGACGATCTCGAGGTGGCAGCGGACCAGGTCGGCGGCGATGACACCACGGTCCTGTATCGGTTTTCGCTGTCGGCCGGCAGCCGGCTGCTGCTGAGCGGGCGCGCCGCCATCCTCCTCAATCTCCCGTCCGCCGGCGCCCTGCGCGGGGAATCACCATGAATCCGCCGCAAAAACGCGCGCTCGTCACCGGCGGCAGCGGCGAGATCGGTGCAGCGATCTGCCGCCGGCTGGCCGCTGCCGGCCTGCAGGTGTACATCCACGCTCATGCGAACCCCGGCGCGGCCCAGGCGCTCGCGCGGGAGCTGAGGGCGGCGGGCTTCAGCGCCGATGGCATTGTCTTCGACGTCACTGACGCAGACCAGGTGCGCAGTCAGCTCGAGGGGCTGCTGGCGGACGGCGCGATCCAGATCGTCGTCAATAATGCGGGCATCCACGATGACGCCGTCTTTCCCGGCATGACGCATCGCCAGTGGCATCGCGTCATGGATGTCAGCGTCGACGGGTTCTTCAATGTGACGCAGCCGCTGATGATGCCGATGATCAGGACCCGCTGGGGCAGAGTGGTCAACATCTCCTCGGTGTCGGCAATGATCGGGAATCGAGGTCAGGTCAATTACTCTGCGGCAAAGGGCGCGCTGAACGCCGCCACGCGCTCACTGGCGCTCGAGGTTGCAAGCCGCGGCATTACGGTCAATGCGGTCGCACCGGGCGTCATCGCTACGGCGCAAACCCGGGAGAGCTTCGACGCCGCCGCCATTGAACGCCTGGTGCCGATGAAGCGCGCCGGCAGGCCCGAGGAAGTCGCGAGCCTGGTGGGATATCTGGTCTCTGAAGAGGCCTCTTACATCACGGGGCAGATTATTTCCGTCAACGGCGGCATTATCTGACGGATGATGCGCGCGCCTCGGGCGGCGCGGCGCCAAGCACGTCGTGGATCGGTGCGGCCGCCTTCGGCACGTCGTGCACATAGTCCCGGCCCAGCAGCGCCGCGACCGTGGCGGCGATCTGCGCCTGGGTGACCTCCGCAACCGCGCTGCGCTCGCCGAGGGGCCTGGTATCGGGCCCCATGACCGCGATCCAGATGTTCTCCGAGCCCTTCTGGTCGACGCCGTGCTCCCTCCACTCCACCGGCGCGTTGCCGCGTCCATGGTCGGTCGTGATGATGAACGTGGTCCTGCCGCGGTACGCGGGCATCGACTGCATCGTCTCCCACAGCTGGCGCACGAAATAATCAAAGCGGTGGGCGCTGTCCAGGACCAGGTCATAGCGGCCCGAGTGCGCCCAGTTGTCGGTTTCCCCGTAGCCGACGAACAGCACGCGCGCCTGCCCCGTGCGCACATAATCGATCAGCGGGACCTGCAGGAACGAATTGGGGATGTCCTCTTCGTCGAACTGCGTCGTGGTCCGGAACAGTTCGCGCAGCAGCTCATCGCGCGGCGTCTCGTGGGCCTTGGGCGCAAGGTTCCATCCGGTCTGCATCACGAGCCTGCTGCGCTGCCGGTTGAATATGTTGTCGAACGCGCTCCACGTGGCGTATACGGCCACGCGGCCGCGCAGCGTGTCCTGGCCGTTGAGCCACTCGAACACGCTGGGGTTCGGGTTGGGGCCGAATTCATTGCTGTCGATCGCATCGTTCGGATATCCGGTCGTCATCTCGTTGTAGCCCGGATAGGAGAAAGCCTTGCCGTTGGTGACCCGGGCGACGCTGCCCCTGGCCTGGTTGCCGAAGATCTGGCCCTGCTTTGCGACGGTACCCCACAGGAACGGAAACAGCAGTTCGCGTCTTGCCAGCGGATCGTCGCGCCAGTAGCGCCGCCGCAGCTCCTTTTCCGGCAACCAGCTGCCGCCGTCGCTGTCGTTGAGCAGCGCGGGATCGGCGCCGGTGAACACTTCCTGCCAGCGCAGGCCGTCGGTGACGATCAGCACCACGTTCTCGGTCTGCCGGGCCTGCGCGTGTCCGGCCGTTCCCGGCGAAGCCAGCGCAACGCAGAGGCCGCAGATCGATGCGGCAAGGCGCAGCGCGGACCGGTTCATTGCTGCAGCAGGACCGCCGTATTGGCCGTCCAGCTCAGATACACCTCGTCGCTCCAGTCGATTGCCCATTCCGAGGTTCGCTGCTCGTTCTGTGCAAACACCGTCACGATCTTGCCGTGCTCGGTCTTGATCCGGTAGACCGAGCGGTTGCCGAGGTAGCCGAGCTCCCACACCGTCCCCTTGAGCTGGTTGCCGCGCAGGCTCGCCCGCGGCTGCTTGCTGAGGCGGATCTTCTCGGGCCGCAGCGACACCCAGACCTGCTGCCCGGGCGCGTAGTGCCCGGGTTCATCGACGTACAGGTCGCAACCGGCCTCGGCACAACGCAGCTTCACGATGCCGCCGTCGGTCGCGTCGACGACGGCTTCGAACAGATTGGTCGTGCCGACGAAGTCGGCGACGAACCGGCTTTGCGGGAATTCGTAGATCTCGGACGGCGTCCCGACCTGCACGACCTGGCCGCGGTTCATGACCGCGATGCGCGTCGACAGCGCCATCGCCTCGTCCTGGTCGTGCGTGACAAAGATGAACGTGATGCCGACCTGGTACTGGATGTTCATCAGCTCGAACTGGGTCTGCTCGCGCAGCTTCTTGTCGAGCGCGCTCAGCGGTTCGTCCAGCAGCAGGACCTTGGGCCTGCGGATCAGCGCGCGCGCGAGGGCGACGCGCTGGCGCTGGCCGCCGGAGAGCTGGTGCGGCTTGCGCTTGCGCAGCGGGCCCATCTGCACCATCTCGAGCGCTTCGTCGATGCGGCTGGCCTTGACGGCCTTCTCCAGCGGCAGCAGCCGCAGGCCATAGCCGACGTTGTCCTCGACCGACATGTGCGGGAACAGCGCATAGGACTGGAACATCATGTTGACCGGGCGTTCGTGCGGGGGGACGCCGGTCATGTCGACGTCCTCGATCAGCAGGCGCCCGCTGGTCGGATGGGCAAACCCGGCGAGCATGCGCAGCAGCGTGGTCTTGCCGCAGCCGGAGGCGCCGACCAGCGCGAACATCTCGCCCTTGAAGATGCTTAATGAGACATTGTCGACGGCGGTGACGCCGCCGTAGGACTTGGTCACGCCCTCGACCCTGATCTGCGGCCGCGCGCTCGGATCGAGCCATGGCCGGTCGGCGACGGACTTCTGCTGGGCTGAGATCATGCGCGCATCCTGCGCTCAGAAATCGGCAGCAGGCGTCGCACGGCGCCGATCCGGGGCGAAGAACGGGCGCTCGACGACCACCGCGCGGCACATGCGCCGTTCCCAGACCAGTTCGCGATTAAGATAAATGTCCACCCAGAGGTTGGTACCGGTTTTGAAGTGAGGCGCCTCGACCATAGCAAGTGCGATGTTGCGTTTGCAAGTCGGCGACCACATCGCGGAGGTCACGTTGCCGACCTCCCGCTGTGCCGTCGCCTTGGCGTAAAGCAGTGAATCGCGGGCCGGCTTGTTGCCGGCGATGTCCAGCCCGACGAGTTGCCGGCGGGGCCCGCGCTGCCGCTCTTCGAGCAACGCGCGCCGGCCGTTGAAATGCCCCTTGTCGAAATCCACCAGCCAGGCCAGGCCCATTTCCAGCGGGGAGTGGTCGCGTCCGGTGCGGATCGTATGCTCCGCGGAGACGAAATCGACGTTCGGCGCGATGAATCCCGCCTCGATTCTTGCCATGTTCAGGGCCTGGGAGCCGATGGGACGCAGGCCCCAGCTGCGCCCCGCCACCATCAGTGCATCCCACATCGACCCGGCGCGGTCCGGCGCCATCCACAGCTCGTACCCCAGGTCGCCCGTGAACCCGGTGCGCGAGACCGTCAGCGCGACATCGCCGACGCCGAAACGCCCGATGTCGAACGGCTTGAGATTCTCGACGCCTTTCAGGCCAAGGGCCTTCAGGACCGAGCAAGATGTCGGGCCCTGCAGCGCGAGCGCGGCCACTTCCTCGGTGATCTCGGCGATCTGCACGTCGAAGCCCGTCGCCGAGGCCAGCAGCCAGTCGATCTGGCGCTCGGCCGTGCACAGCAGATATTCCGCATCGCCGATGCGGAACAGCGTGCCATCGTCGACCAGGTTCCCGGCATCGTTGCACCAGCAGCAATAAGCGACGCGATTGGGCCTGAGCTTGGCGACGTCGCGGGTCACGAGGCGGTTCAGGTACGCAACGGCCTCGGGCCCGACGACGCGGTACTTGATCATCGGCGTCAGGTCATACAGCGTCGCGGCGTTGCGGATTGCGAAATATTCCTGCTCGACGGTCGTGAACACGTCGACGGTCGAGTAGCCCGACCATGCGATGAAGCTGTCGGCCTGCGACAGCTCCCGCGCACGATCGTGAAAAGGCGTGTGCTGCAGCGGGTGGCGGAAATCGATCGCGCGGGTCGGCTTTTCGTTCATGTCACTTCACCTGCCGCAGGACCTGGCTGGCCGCGTTGCGCCCCGCAATTCCGATCACGCCGCCACCCGGGTGGCACCCGGCACCGCACAGGTACAGGCCGGGCAGCGGCGTGAGGTGCTGGGTCGCGCCGGGAACGGGCCGCACCATCAGGAACTGGTCGAACGCCAGGTCCGCATGATGCCAGTGCCCGCCGTTGATGCGAAACTCGCGCTCGATGTCGGCGGGCGTCAGCAGCTCGGCGCCGAGCACCGAGGCCTTCAGCCCGGGCGCGTGGCGCTCCAGCGTCGCGATCGCCAGATCGCTGAACGCCTGGCGCTGGCCGTCCCAGCCGCCCTTGAGCCCGTAGGGTGCGTACTGCACGATTGCCGACAGCACGTGCTGCCCGGCCGGCGCGAGTGCCGGATCGCTGTGCGTCGGAATGGTGATCTCCATGACCGGGGCCGCGGAGAATTCGCCGTATTTGCTGTGGTTATAGGCCTGCTCGATGTGCTCGAGCGAGGGCGCGATCAGCAGCCGGCCGCGCAGGCGCTCATCGGCCACCCCGCTGAAGCGCGGCAGCGCGGACAGCGCGAGGTGCAGCTTGGCCGTCAGTCCCTTCGAACGCAGGTGCGTGACGCGGCGGACGAACCCGGTGTCGAGATGCCGCGAACCGAGCAGCGCCAGGAACGTCGTCTTCGGGTCCGCATTCGAGATCACGCTGGCGGCCGCGAATTCCTCGCCGGAGGCGAGCCGGACGCCGCTGGCGCGGTCGCCGTCGACCAGGATGCGCTCCACCGCGGCCTCGGTCCTGATCGTGGCGCCTGCGGCCTGGGCAGCTTTTGCCAGCGCGTCGCAGACCGCGCCCATGCCACCCTGCGGCTGTGCGAGGCCGCCATCGCCGGCCGCGCTCTCGAGAGCCAGCCGGTACAGCAGCGTCAGTACGGTGCCCGGTGAACGCGGGCCGAAATTGGTGCCGAGCACGGCATCGAGGCCCAGGGCACCCTGCAGCAGCGGCGCGGCGAAATGTTCCTTGAGCAGGTCGTAGACGTTCATGCCGCCGATGCGCAGCAACTCGCGCATGTCGGTGCGGCCGAGCCGGCGGATCTGCCAGCCGGCCCGAAGGAGCGCGAGCCGGTCGTCCCAGCGATCGGTGCCGAGTCGCGGCGCCGTGCCGGCCAGGATCGGCGCGAGCGCGGCGCCGAACCTGCGCATGCGCGCCGCATAGGCAGCGTAGGCGCCGGTCTCGGCGCCGGTGAGGTCCGTGCCGAGCGGCAGGGCCGCGCCCTCCCCGCCCAGCGCGGTGCTCGGCAGCTGCTGCGCGGCCAGGCGCAGGCCGAAGCGCCCGAGATCCAGTTCGCGCTGCAGGCCTGCCGGCATCAGGTGCAGCAGGTGTGCGCCCGCCGAGACGCGAAACTGCGGATGGAACGCGCGCGTCACCGCGGCGCCGCCGACCTGTGTCCCCGCCTCCAGCACCAGCACCTTGCGCCCGGCGCGGGCGAGCAGCGTTGCACACACCAGGCCGTTGTGCCCCGCGCCGATCACGATGCAGTCGTGGCGCGGTACGGTCGCAGCGGCGCTCATGCGGCAGGCACCCGGCCGAGGTCGCGCAGCACGGCGCGCGCGGCGTTCGCACCCGGCGCACCCATGACGCCGCCGCCCGGATGGGTGCTCGATCCGCACAGGTAGAGGCCCGGCACCGGCGAGCGGTACTGGGCGTAGCCTGGAATCGGCCGGTTGAACAGCAGCTGGTCCATCGTCAGTTCACCCTGGAAGATGTTGCCCTCGGTCAGGCCGACCTCATTCTCGATGTCCCAGGGGGTACGCACTTCGGCGTGCAGGATCAGCTCCCTGAAGTTGGGGCTGTGCCTCGCGATCGTGTCGATCACGGTGGCGCCGAAAGCCTGGCGCTTCGCGTCGGTCCAGGGCCCGTCGGCGAGATCGTACGGGCAGTACTGCACGAACACCGACATGTAGTGCTTGCCGTTCGGCGTCATCGTCGGGTCGATCTGGGTCGGGATCAGCATGTCGATGTACGGTGCGCGCGACCAGCGCCCGTCCTTCCAGTCGTCATAGGCGCGCTCCATCATCTCGAGCGTGTCGGTGACGTGCATGTCGCCGCGCGTGCAGGGGGCGCCGGCCGGTATCGCCGGAAACACCGGCAGCCCGTCCAGCGCGATGTTCAGCTTGCCCGAGGAGCCGCGGATCTTGAAGTTCCTGACCTGGCGCACGAACTCCTCCGGCAGGTCGGATGCGTCCATCGATTCGAGGAAGGTGCGCTTGACGTCCATGTTCGAGATGACCAGCTTCGCGGCGATTTCCTCGCCGCTGTCCAGCACCACGCCGGTCGCGCGGCCGCGCCTGACCGTGATCTTCGCAACCGGTGCGGCGCTGCGGATCGTGCCGCCGCTCGCCTCGAATGACTTGCCGAGCGCCTGCGTGATCGAGCCCATGCCGCCGCGGGCGAAGCCCCACGCGCCGACCGTGCCGTCGATGTCGCCCATGTAGTGGTGCAGCAATACGTACGCCGTGCCGGGGGAACGCGGTCCGAGCGCCGTGCCGATGATGGAACTGCCGGCCATGTGCGCCTTGACGATCTCGCTCTCGAAATATTCGTCGAGGAAATCGGCCGCGCTCATTGTCCAGAAGCGCAGCGTGTCGTACATGCGCTCCTCGCCGAGGCCATGGAAGCGCCTGCCGAGGTACAGCAGCTCGCCCAGGTCCCGCGGCTTGAACGAGGTCGGATCGGGCGGCTCGCGCAGCAGCAGCGGCTTAATGAACTTGCACTGGCGCATCACGTCGCGCGAGAAGCGGTCGTAGGCCTCCGCATCGCGCTTCGAATGGCGCGCGATCTCGCGGCGCAGCGAATCGTGATGATCGTAGATCGCCAGGTGATCGCCGTTCTGCATCATCGTGCAGCCGCCTTCGTACGGGATCACCTGCAGCCCGTACTTCGGCAGTTCCAGGGTGCGCACGATCTCCGGCCGCAGCAGGCTGCAGACATAGGAGCAGTTCGAGTACGTGAAGTCCTTGTACAGCTGGCGGCTGACCGCCGCGCCGCCGATGTACGGCTGGCGCTCGAGCACCAGCACCTTCAGACCGCTGCGCGCCAGGTAGCAGGCCGTGACGAGGCCGTTGTGGCCGGCACCGACCACGACGGCGTCGTAGGCCGAGGATTGCGCCACCGCGGCGCCGCTCAAGCCGGAACTTTCTGGCTGGCGCCGGTCGTGCGTAAGGTCGTATCGACGGCGATTTCGAACCCCTTGAGCGTATCGGCCAGGCAGCTGTCGTCATGCGCCGCGGAGATGAACCACGGCTCGCGCGAATCCGGCTCGCACAGCACCCCTTCGTCGTGCAGCACCTTCGCCATCGCGTCGTAGAACGAATAATCGCTGTTCTTCCACGCACGGTAGTTGCGCGGCGGATCCTTCGCAAAGTACAGGCCGCTCATCGACGGATGGCCGACGAAGCTGTGTGCGATGCCGCGCGCGCCGAGGATGGCGTGCATCCCGGCGCGCAGCCGCGTGCCGTACTCCGCGATGCGCTGCAGCGCATCGGTCTCCTCGAGGATCTCCAGCGTCTTCTCGGCCGCGGCGAGCGATACCGAGTGCGCGGTATAGGTCCCGCCGTGCGCGACGCCCTTGCCGATCTTGCGCATGATCTCCTCGCGCCCGGCGAGGATCGAGATCGGATAGCCGTTCGCGACCGCCTTCGCGAACGTGCAGAGGTCGGCCTTGACGTTGTACAGCTCCTGCACGCCGCCCCGGGCGACGCGAAATCCCGTCTTGACCTCGTCGATCAGCATCACGACGCCGTACTTGTCGCACAGCGTGCGTGCGGCGCGCAGGTATTCCGGCTCCGCGGCGATGCCGAGGCAGTTGCCCATGATCGGCTCGATCAGCATGCAGGCGATGCGGCCGGCATGGCGCCGGAACACGTCCTCGAGCTGGTTGGCGTCGTTCGCCTGGACGAAATGCGCCATGCTGCGTGCGCTGACCGGAATGCCTTCGCTGTACGGCTTGATTTCCGGATCGCCGGACTGGGACCAGTTCTCCATCGGCGTGTACCACATCGCCGCGTCGAACAGGCCATGGTAGCCACCCTCCAGGATCACGTAGTCGTCCTTGCCGGTGTAGGCGCGGGCGAGGCGCAGGCCCGCCATGACCGCCTCGGTTCCGGAATTCGAGAAACGCACCAGTTCCGCCGCCGGAACCATGCGCGAGATCTTCTCGGCGACCGCCAGCTCGCGCAGCGTCGAGAGCGCGAACACGCCGCCGACCTCCATGCCTTCGCGGGCCGCGGCATCGACGCGCGGATCCGCGTAGCCGAGGATGCCGGGGCCGTAGCCCATGCGGTAGTCGACATAGTTGTTGTCATCGAGGTCGACGATGCGCGCACCGCGCCCCTGTTTGACATAAATGGTGCGATCCTCGCCCCAGTAGCGGAAGTTCGACGCGACGCCCAATGGCAGGCGCTTCACCGCACGCTTGAAATGCTCGTTGCTCTTGGTCAGGTTCCTGGCCATGGGAAACTCCCCTTTATTGACGCTGGTTTTAGCACGCAAGGTAGCATTTCCGGGTCCGGTCGTCCACCGGATTTGTACGTCCATATAAGCACGCGTCCGGACGCCCGTAAAGCGTCCTGGTACGGCTATTTTCCTATAAAATGCTTGTTTTAGCGCCATCTTTTGTGGCAATGCGGTAGGTATGGGGACTTGCCAAACGACCTTCTTCGGCCTAAATTGAATAGCCATATAATATTGGTGGAGCCAGCCCATGCCAAATCTCGCCCTCGCCACGCCGGACGTCTCGCCGCCCGCTCCTCTGGCGCGCGCGATGCCGGCCTGGGCCTACAGCCACCCGGAGCTGCCGCGGCTCGAGCTCGAGCGCGTGCTGCTGCCGAGCTGGCAGATCGTATGCCACGTCAATTCGATCCCGAGACCGGGCGATTACATGACCTTCGAGCTGGGCCCGGAGAGCGTGATCGTGCTGCGCGGCCGGGATGGGGTGATTCGCGCCTTTCACAACGCCTGCCGTCATCGCGGTGCCCGCATCCTCGACGGCGCCGGGAACTGCCCGGGGCCGGTGACCTGCCCTTACCATGGCTGGAGCTACCGTCATGACGGCTCCCTGGTCGGCGTGCCCATCCGGGACAGCTTTCCGGGGCTCGATCGCGGCCAGTTTGGCCTGCACGAGGTGCGGCTCGATACCCTGCTCGGGTTCGTGTTCGTCGCGCTGCGCGGCGATCCGCCGCCGCTCGCCGAGGCCTGGGGCCCGCTGCTCGCGGAGCTCGCGCCGTATCGCATCGAGGAAATGGTCCCGCTCGGGCCGATCACCGAGGAAGTCTGGGACGTGGACTGGAAACTCGCGATGGACAATTACCTCGAGTCCTACCACGTGCCCATCGGGCATCCGGGGCTGTACCGGATGTTCACGCCGGACTTCGATGACCAGAAATCCAACGGCACCGTAGCCCGCGGCGCCGGCTGGATGCGGGACCAGGAGTCCCCGGTGTGGTCCGAGCGCATGTACCAGCGCCTAGTCGCCGGCATAGCCACGCACCTGCCGGATAGGCTGCGGCGCTGCTGGAGCTCGTACAGCGCATTGCCGAACCTGGGGATCGACGTGTTCCCGGAGCAGATCGATTTCTTCCAGATCCTGCCGCGGGGGCCCGGCAAGTGCGTGATCCGCGGCGCCCTGTTCGGCCTGCCGGATGCGCGTCACGAAATGAAGGCGCTGCGCTATCTCGGCAACCGGATCACGACGCAGGTCAACAACGAGGATCAGTGGCTGTGCGCGCGGGTGCAGCGGGGACTGGCATCGAGCAGTTATGAGCCCGGGCCCCTGTCCGGCATCGAGAAATGGATGCTGCAGTTCCACGACATGCTGCGCGAGCGCATACCGGAACTCGCGCTGCCCAGGGCGCCGGAGAAGTTCGCCTGAGAGGCGCGCTTTCGCCTGAGAGGCGCGCTACTGGCTTGCGATCGCGGCGCGGCCCTTGCGCAGCACGAATTTCTGTATCTTGCCGGTGGAGGTTTTCGGCAGCTCGGCGACGAAATGAAATGCCGAGGGCACCTTGAAGTGCGCGAGGCGTGCGCGCAGGAACTCGCGTAGCCCGGCCTCGTCGGCCCCGGATCCGGCGCGCAGCACGACGAACGCCTCCGGGGTTTCGCCCCATTTCGCGTCGGGAACGCCAATGACGGCGGCCTCGATGACGGCCGCGTGCCGCAGCAGCGCCGCTTCGACTTCGATCGAGGATATGTTCTCGCCGCCGCTGATGATGACGTCCTTGTAGCGGTCGCGGATCTCGACGTAGCCGTCCGGATGAACGACCGCCGCATCCCCGGAATGGAACCAGCCGCCGGCAAACGCCCTTTCCGTCGCCTCCGGGTCCTGGTAATAACCGTGCATCACGGCGTTGCCGCGCACGACGATCTCGCCCAGCATCAGCCCGTCGTGCGCAACATCCTTCAGGTCCAGGTCGACGACGCGCAGGTCCCCGGACGTCAGCAGTTCCACGCCCTGCCGTGCCTTGATGGTGGCGCGCTCGGCGAGCGACAGCGCGGCGTGCTCGGGAAGCATCTCGCACAGCGTGATGAACGGCGCGGTTTCGGTCAGTCCGTAGGCCTGGGTGACGTTCCAGCCGAGTTCATCCTCGAGCCGCTCGATCGTGGTCGCCGCCGGCGGTGCGCCGGCGGTCAGCACGCGCACCCCGCGGCGCAGATCGCGGCGCAGTTCCGGCGCCCCGTTGGCGACGCCGATCAGCACCGTGGGCGCGGCGCACAGATGGGTGATTTTCTCGCGGTTCACGCGCTCATAGATCCCAACAGGCTCCACCTTGCGCAGGCAGACGTGCGTCGCGCCGGCCGCGGTCACGGTCCACGTGAAGGTCCAGCCGTTCGCATGGAACATCGGCAGCGTCCACAGGTACCGGTCGCCGGCGACCAGCGGCCAGTGCACCTGGGTGCCGATGCTGTTGATCCAGGCATTGCGGTGCGTGATCATGACGCCCTTGGGCCGGGAGGTCGTGCCGCTGGTGTAGTTGATCGCGAGCAGCGCGTTCTCATCGGCGGGTGGCGCGCCGTCGAAGGCGCCGGAGCCGGCCAGCAGCGCCTCGTAGTCGAGCCATCCGGTCCTGCGGCCTTCCAGGGCGACGAAGTGCCGCACGCCGGGCATGCGGTCCCTGACCGAGTCAACCAGGTCGAGATAATCGGCGTGCGCACACAGGATCGCGGCGCCGCTGTGCCCGACCATGTAGACGAAGTCCTCGGCCGCGAGCCGGTAGTTCATCGGCACGATGACGGCGCCCAGCGCCGGAACCGCGTAGAACTGCTCCAGGTGCTGGTGCGTATTCGGCGCGATCGTCGCGACGCGGTCGCCGGCCGCAACGCCGAGCCCGGCCAGCGCCGCGGACCAGCGATCGCAGCGGTCGAGGAATTGCCCGTAGCTGAGCCGCAGATCGCCGTCGACGACGGCCTCGCGCCGCGCGTACAGCTTGCGGGCTCGCCGCGCGAAGTCGACGGGACTGAGCGGGCTCTGCATCAGCCCAGATGAATCCAGGCGGACTTCGTCTGCGTGTAGGACAGCAGGCTCTCGAGGCACTTGTCGCGTCCCTGCCCCGATTGCTTGTACCCGCCGAACGGCTGCGTCATGTCGCCGTGATCGAAGCAGTTGACCCAGATCACGCCTGCCTCGAGGTCCCGTATGGTCTTGTGCGCGACCGACAGGTCGCGGGTCCAGACGGCGGCGGCGAGGCCATAGATCGTATCGTTGGCGACCGACAGCGCGTGCTCGAGGCCGTCGACGACGATCGCCGACGCGACCGGCCCGAAGATCTCTTCCCGCGCGATCGTCATGCTGTTGCTGACCCCGGAGAACAGCGTCGGATTGACGAAACTGCCCGGCAGTTCGGGCGCCGTGCCGCCGAACTCGAGCTTCGCGCCTTCGCTCTTGCCGCGCGCGATGTAGCCCATCACGCGCGAGCGGTGCGCCGCGGTCACGAGCGGGCCGAGGTTGGTCTGTGGATCGAGCGGATCTCCGGCCTGGTACGCGGTCCTGCCGCGTTCGACGAAGCGCCCGAGAAATTCCTTCGCGATCGGCCGGTCGAGCAGCAGGCGCGAGCCCGCGTTGCATACCTCGCCCATGTTGCCGAAAATGCCGTTGATCGCATAGGTGACCGCCACATCCAGGTCCGGAGTGTCGGCCAGGAAGATCTGCGGCGTCTTGCCGCCGCACTCGAGGCTGACCCGCTTCATGTTCGACTGGCCGGCGTAGATCAGCATCTGCTTGCCGATCTCGGTCGAGCCGGTAAAGCCGATCTTGGCGACGTCGTTATGCAGCGCGAGCGCCGCGCCCGCGCTTTCGCCGAGGCCATTGACCACGTTGAATACGCCCGGGGGGCCGCCCGCCTCGACGAACAGCTCGGCCATCAGCAGGCCGGACAGCGGCGACTGCTCCGCAGGCTTCAGCACGACCGAATTGCCGGCCGCCAGTGCGGGCGCGACTTTCCACGAGGCCATCAGCAGCGGATAGTTCCACGGCACGATGGAGCCGACGACGCCGAGCGGCTCGCGCAGGATGTAATGGAAGGCGTCCGCCGCGGTTGGCGTCACGGCGCCGTCGATCTTGTCGGTCAGCTCGCCGAAAAAAGTGAAATTGGTCGCCGCGGCCGGGATGTCGATCGTCAGCATGTCGCGTATGGGCTTGCCCATGCACAGCGTATCGAGCAGCGCGAAGCGCTCGGCATTGGCCTCGATCAGCTTCGCGAACGCCTGCAGCACGGCGCCCCGCTCGCGCGGTGCCTTGCGGCTCCAGACGCGAGACGCGAAGCTGCGCTTCGCGGCCGCGACCGCGAGGTCGATCTCGGCGGGACCGCCCGCGCTGACCTCGCACAGGGGCTGGCCGGTGCCCGGATTGACCACCGTGAAGCGGCTGCCGTCGGCGGAGTCGACCCAGCGGCCGTCGATGAAATGCCGCGTCTCGTAGCGCAGCTTCGCGGCGCGGGCATGCCAGTCTTTGGTGGTCAGGTCGGTCAGGTTCATGGACTACCTCTCGGGATTCTTATGGGACGATGGCGCCATTATATGCGCGAAATTCGCCACGCGCGCACGGCACCGGACGCATCACGCAGCAGCAACACCCGTTCGGTCGCGGTCTCGACGGTCAGGAAATCGCCGGGTGCCGCGATTTGCGCCTCAAGCGCGCCGGGCTGACCGCCGGCGCGCAGGAACTCCTGGCGTTCGACCTCGAACGGGGCGGCGCCGTCCGGCGGCCGTCCCGGCGCCGGGGCCTGCGCACCGGCCGGCGCGAACTGTCCGGGGAAGATCGACCGCAGATACGCCATCGCGCGATCCCTGGCCGCCTGGCGGTCGATGGATACCTCGGTCTGGAATGCAAAATCCTGCCACAGGATCTCCAGTACCCCGATCAGGCCGAGGGCGATCCCATCCGGATCCAGGTGCGCCTGGCGGGTATCGGCGATCAGGCGCTCGATCAGCATGCGCACCAGATATGCGAAGCGATCGTCCTTCTTGCCGCAAATATCGTAATATTCCTGCCTGGAGCTCGCCTCGCCCCAGAAGGAGTACCAGACGGAGACCTTGCGGGAGCTGGCGATGGCGGGGTCGAGGTACAGGTCCACCAGGCGCCGCAGCGCGGCCACGGGCGTGGACTTGAGCTCGGCGACGGGTATCAGCACGAGTTCCTCGAATTCGGTGGAGAGAAATTGCAGCGACGCGACCATCATCGCCGCCTTGGAATCGAAATAGAAACGCACGATGCCCGGGGACATCTTCGCGATCGCGACGACCTTCTCGACGGTCGTGCGCGACGGTCCGTAGATGTGCAGTGCCGAGATGCAGGCATCGATCAGGCGCTGGCGCTGGCGCTGGCGATCGCGGCGCGCCGGCGGCCGGTCGGCGGGCGCGGGCGCGGTACGGGACTTGCGGGTTTTCATGCGCAGGCGTAGGCGTTCATGAGCGCGTGGCTGCGGCGATACGGCAAATGGCTGATCATTCTGCCCCCGATGGGTTACCTGCTGGTCTTCTTCCTGGTGCCGTTCGGCTTCGCGCTGAAGATCAGCCTCTCGGAAACCGCGCTCAGCGTGCCGCCATTCCGCGACATCCTGACATTTTCGCTCGACGGGCACCCGCACCTGATGCTGAACTTCGGCAACTTCAAATACCTGTTCACCGACGAAGTCTACGGCCTGTCCTATCTATATTCGCTCAAGACCGCGTTTTTTTCGACCCTGGTCTGCCTCGTGATCGGCTACCCGATGGCTTACGCGATCGCGCGCTCGTCCAAAGCGTCGCAGAACATCCTGCTGCTGATCATCATTCTACCGTTCTGGACTTCGTTTCTGCTGCGCGTTTACGCCCTGGAAGGCATCATCCGCGAGACCGGCCTGCTGAACACGATGCTGCTGTGGCTGGGGATCATCCACCATCCGCTGCAGATCATGCGCACGTCGGTGGCCGTCTACCTCGGCATCATCTACTCGTACCTGCCGTTCATGGTGCTGCCGCTGTTCGCGACCCTGGAGAAGCTCGACCATTCGCTGCTCGAGGCCGCCGCCGATCTCGGCAGCCCGCCGTGGCGGTCCTTCCTGGACGTGACGCTGCCGCTGTCGATGCCCGGAGTCATTGCCGGCTCGATGCTGGTGTTCATTCCGGCCATCGGCGAATTCGTGATCCCGACCCTGCTGGGCGGGCCCGACAACCTGATGATCGGGCGGGTCCTGTGGGATGAATTTTTCGGCAACCGGGACTGGCCCGTGGCCTCGGCGGTCGCAATCGCGTTCCTGGTACTGCTGGTCGGGCCGATCGCGGTGTACCAGCACTACAACACCCGGCAGCTCGAGGCCTAGGAGGCGGACGTGACCGACCGCGCCTCACCGCTGCTGCTGTCGATCCTGTGGCTGGGGATAGCGATCCTGTACGTGCCGATCCTGGTGCTGATCGGCTATTCTTTCAACGCCTCGGCCCTGGTCAGCGTCTGGGGCGGCTTCTCGACCAGCTGGTACGCGACGCTGCTGCACAACGACCAGGTGCTCGACGCCGCATGGCTCTCGCTGAAGGTCGGCGTCGTGGTGTCCACGGCATCCGTGCTGCTCGGCACGCTGGCCGCGATCAGCCTGGTGCGTTTCGCGCGGTTCCGCGGCCGCCTGCTGCTCACCGGCATGGTCAACGCGCCGCTGGTGATGCCGGAGATCGTCACCGGCATCACGCAGCTGCTGCTGTTCATCTCGATGCTGCACTTCATGGGCTGGCCGCACCGCGGCTTCATGACGATCTGCATCGCGCACGTCGCGTTCTGCACCGCCTATGTGACGATCACGGTGCAGTCTCGGCTGCAGACCGCCGACCGCTCTCTCGAGGAGGCGGCCATGGACCTCGGTTCGGGGCCGGTGCGCGCGTTCCTCGACACGACGCTGCCGGCAATCATGCCGGCGCTTGCGTCCAGCTGGCTGCTGTCGTTCACGCTTTCGCTCGATGACCTGGTGATCTCGAGCTTCGTCTCCGGACCCGGCGCGAGCACGCTGCCGATGGTGATCTTCTCCAAGGTCAAGCTCGGCGTGAGTCCCGACATCAACGCGCTCGCGAGCCTGATCATCTGCGCGGTAGGCGTGTGCGTGATCCTCGCCGGCTACCTGATGCGCCGCACCGACCGCCGGCGCGTGCTGGAGATGCAGCTGGCCGAGCGCTGAGGGGCGAATCGCCGCCCCTCAGGGCTGCGCGGTATAGCGAGGATCGTGCGGTGCGCGCCCGAATATGCGGCGCAGCATCGGCTCGAACCGCGCCATCGGTTCCGCGGCGTAATCCGGATCGAACGAATTCTGGTCCCAGTTGGCGCAGAAATCCCGGCACGCTGCATACCAGGGATGATCGCCGTAGCGGTCGCGGGCGTTGCGGTCCCCGCCCAGGTGATGGACGTAGTAATAGCTCTGGAACAGCGCGTGATGCTCCACGATCCACGTGACCTGCGCGCGGACATAAGGGCGCAGGATCGCCGCGGCGATCTCCTGGTGGCTGTAGGGCGCCAGATCGTCGCCGACGTCATGGATCAGCGCCGCGACGATCATCTCCTCGTCCGCGCCGTCGCGCAGCGCGCGCGTTGCCGCCTGCAGCGAGTGCTGCAGGCGGGTCACCGGGTAACCGGCGACCGAATGATCGAGCCGCGCCAGCGCAGCGAGGATCCTGTCGGGCAGGCCGCGGGCATATTCGCGCTCGGTCTGATCCAGCAGCTGGTAATCCTCGCGGGTCCCGTCTTCCATGCGCCGGAAGCTGACGATCCGGCCTGTCTGAGCGCTTGCAGTCATCGTCCGTTCCTCCCTTCAGCGGATCACTTGGCGGTCTTGATGCGCGTCCACGTGCGCGTCATGATCCGCGCCGTCGCCGGATCGATTTCCAGGGTCTGGTACAGCCCCGATTCCATCGCCGGTGTCGGATACAGCGTCGGGTCGGCCAGAATTGCCGGCCGGACGAACGGCCGCGACGCGATGTTGTCATTGCCGTAGTAGGTCTCGTTGGTGATCGCGGCAATGACCTGCGGCTCGAGCATGTAGTTGATGAACTGGTGGGCAGCCTCGGGGTGCGGCGCGCCGGCCGGGATCAGCAACGACGAGAAATTCAGGTTCGCGCCCTCGCGGGGAACCGTGAACGCGAGGTGCACGTCGACGCCGACGGCCCTGGCGCGCGCGCGCGCGTTGGCGTAATCGCTGGACCATGACATCGCGATGCAGACCTCCTGGTTCGCCAGCCCGTTCATGTACTCCGCGGAATCGAAGGCGCGGATGTAGGGGCGCACGGTCAGCAGCAGCTGCTCGGCGGCCTGGAAGTCCTCCCGGCGGGTCGTATTCGGGTCGCGCTTCAGGTACAGCAGCGCCAGCTGGATGACGTCTTCGGGCGAATCGAGGAAGCTGACGCCGCAATCGGCGAACTTGCTGATCACCTCCGGCTTGAAGATCATGTCCAGGCTGTCGACCGGCGCGTTGGGCATGCGCTGCCGGATCTTGTCGACGTTGTAGGCGAAGCCGTTGATCGCATGCATGTACGGCACCGCGTAGCGGTTGCCGGGGTCAAAAGCCGTCTGGATCGCGAGCACGCGCGGGTCCAGGTTCTTCCAGTTGCCGAGCCGGGACTTGTCGAGCGGCTGGTACACCCCGGCACGGATCTCGCGCCCGAAGAAGTTCGTCGAGGCAATGACGATGTCGTAGCCGCTGCTGCCGGCCATCAGGCGCGCTTCCATCGTCTCCTCGGCGTCGTACAGGTCGTAGACGACCCTGATGCCGGTGCGCTTCTCGAAATCGGCGATCGTGTTGCGGCCGATGAAGTCGGCCCAGTTGTAGATGTACAGCCGCTTCTCTTCGGCCGCTACGGCACAGGATACCCCCGCCACGAGGACCGCGATCATTAGCAATCGTGCCAGCATGGCCCGGCAGTTTAGCAGCCATTGATAAATCTGCGGCGCCGGCCGATGATCGGCGGGACTAATCCATCGACCGGGGTTGCGATTCATGAGATTCACGGCTGGAGGACTTATGTGGATCCTGGCTGCCCTGGTGCTGCCGGGGCTGGCCGCGGCGGCCGATGCAGGCTCCGCGGGCAGCGCGGCCGCAGGCCCCAGGCCGCGCGCGCGCGAACTCGGCATACCGTTCGACGGCACGCCGGGTCCGCTGAATGCGATCACCGACGTCGCCGGCGTGACGGTCGGACACTCGACGCTGAACGAAGGGGACGTACACACCGGCGTTACGGCGGTCCTGCCGCGCGGCACGGACTGGCTGCACAGCCGGGTGTTTGCCGGCTGGTTCTCACAGAACGGCAATGGCGAAATGACCGGTACGGCCTGGATCGACGAGTCGGGCTTTCTGGAAGGACCGGTGATGATCACGAATACGCACAGTGTCGGCGTCGTGCGCGACGCGGTGATCAAATGGCGCCTCGAGCATGGCGGTCCGGACGCCGACGGCTACGCGTGGTCGCTGCCGGTCGTCGCCGAAACCTGGGACGGCTGGCTCAATGACACCAACGGCTTTCACGTCAAGCCGCAGCACGCGTTCGCAGCACTGGCCGCGGCGCATGCCGGCGTAGTCGAGGAAGGCAACGTGGGCGGCGGCACAGGCATGATCTGCAACGGCTACAAGGGCGGCATCGGCACGGCCTCGCGGCGCCTCGACGCCAGCCAGGGCGGCTATACGCTCGGCGTCCTGGTCCAGTGCAACTACGGTACGCGCCAGAACCTGCTGATCGCAGGCATTCCGGTGGGCCGCGACATCCCGGCGCCGGAGCCGTACGTGTTCGTGCCGTCTGATTTTGCCGAGCGCGGCTCGATCATCGTCGTGGTTGCGACCGATGCGCCGCTGCTCAGCGTTCAGCTCAAGAGGATCGCGCGTCGCGTGACCCTGGGCCTGGGCCGCAACGGCAGCATCTCCGGCGACGGCTCCGGCGATATATTCATCGCCTTCTCGACGGCCAATCCCGAAGCCGGATCGGCAGATCAGGCGGTGTCGGTGCAGATGCTGCCGGACGGAAAGCTCGATCCGCTGTTCCAGGCGACCGTGGAGGCGACCGAGGAAGCCGTGGTCAATGCAATGATCGCGGCCAAGGACATGACCGGCTTCAAGGGCCACCGGGTCATCGCCCTGCCGCACGCAGCGCTGCAGGCCGTGCTGCGCAGGTACAACCGCCTCGCTCAGTGAGCGCCCGCGCCCGCCAGCGCCTCGACCAGGCTGATTTCGATCAGGTGCATCGCCTCGTCGACGGTACCCCGGTCGATCATCAGCGGCGGCATGAAGCGCACCGTACTCGCGCCGCACGACAACAAGAGCAGCCCGTTGTGGAATGCGCGCGTGATGAGCGCATCGCACAGCCTGCGCGCGGGCGCTTTGGTGCCGCGATCCGCGACGAGTTCCGCGCCGATCATCAGTCCCCTGCCGCGGACCTCGCCGATACAGGCGAATTTCTCCGCCAGGCCGCGCAGCCGCTGCATGAAATACGCGCCGACCTCGGCCGCATTGTGGCGGTATTCGCGCTCAACCAGCTCCAGCGTGGCGAGCGCCGCCGCGCAGCACAGCGGGTTTCCCCCATAGGTATTCCCGTGGGCACCGCGCGACCACTTCTCCATGATGGATTTCTTCGCCACGACCATACCGATCGGCAGGCCCGAACCCAGGCCCTTCGCGAGCGTCATGATGTCCGGGACCACGTTCCACTGCTGGCAGGCGAACATCGTGCCCGTGCGGCCGATGCCCGATTGCACCTCGTCGAATATCAGCAGGATCCCATGCCGGTCGCATAGCGAGCGCAGTCCGGCCAGGAAGCCGTCGGGCGGCACCAGGTAGCCGCCCTCGCCCTGGATCGGCTCGACCAGGATGCCGGCAACCTCGCCGGCCGGCACGTTGCCCGCGAACAATACATCCTCGATGTAGCGCAGCACGGCCTGGCCCTGGTCGGCCCCGGCAAGCAGCGGCCGGAACGGATTCGGAAACGGCACGTGCGTGACGCCGGGCATGGTCGCGAAAAAACCTTTCTGCTGCGTATACTTGCTCGACGTGAATGCGAGCGAGCCCATCGTGCGCCCATGGAAACCGCCGAGAAAGCCGATGAAGCGCGGACGGCCCGTCACGTAGCGCGCGAGCTTCAGGGCCCCTTCCACGCTTTCGGTGCCGGACTGCGCGAAAAAACTCATCGTCGGCTCGCCGAGCGGCGACAACTCGTTGATCCTCTCCGCGAGGCGCACCTGGCCCTCATGCCAGAAATCCGACGAGATGTGCAGGAAGCGCGCGGCCGCTTCGCTGATCGCGGCGACGACCGCAGGGTGGCTGTGACCGGTACTGCAGACGGCGATTCCGGCCGCAAAATCCAGGAAGCGGTTGCCGTCGACGTCCCAGACCTCGGCGCCGCGTCCATGCGACATCACGAACGGATAGTCCCGGGGGTAGGACGGCGAGACCACCAGTGCGTCCCGCGCGATCAGCGCGCGCGCCTTGGGGCCGGGCAATTCGGTTTTTACATGCGGGTTTTTCATGTACGATTACTCCGATGCGATCTGTCAACGCCCGCACCATAGCAGATCGCACGTGAACCCGGCGCCGCGACCGCAGCTGCTCGGATTCTGGATGTGCGTCGCGCTGGTCGTCGGCAATTC
Organism: uncultured Gammaproteobacteria bacterium; assembly: GCA_963706815.1. Classification (GTDB taxonomy): domain Bacteria; phylum Pseudomonadota; class Gammaproteobacteria; order Steroidobacterales; family Steroidobacteraceae; genus Bog-1198. Next base: position 326,494 of record CAVPNS010000001.1, on the reverse strand, counting down.
GATCGGCTCGGGCGTCTTCATGCTGCCGGCATCGCTGGCCCCGTACGGGCGCAACAGCCTCGTCGCGTGGCTGTTCACCGCGACCGGTGCGATCCTGCTGGCGCTGCTGTTCTCCCAGTTGAGTCGCGCTCACCCTCACGCGGGCGGGCCCTACGCGTATACGCGGCTCGCGTTCGGACCGTTCCCTGCGTTCATCGTCGCGTGGGGCTACTGGATCTCGATCTGGGTGGGCAATGCGGCAATCGTCACCGGTGCCGTCAGCTACCTGACTCCGCTGTTCCCGCAGCTGGCGACTTCGTCGGTGCGCTCGGCGGCCGTCACGCTGGTGGCGCTGTGGGGCCTGACTTTCGTCAACTGGTGGGGCATCCGCGCGTCGGGCTGGGTGCAGAGCGTGACGACGGTGCTGAAGCTGTTGCCGCTGTTCGCGATTGCGGCCGTGGGACTCCTGTCGATCGGCGAGGCCAGCCGCTCGCCGGTCGCGCACCTGCCCCTGAGCCTTTCGGGGACGACGGCCGCGGCCACGCTGACGCTGTGGGCGCTGCTCGGGCTGGAATCGGCCACGATACCGGCGGACAAGGTCCACGATCCGTCCCGGACGATACCGCGCGCCACGCTCGTCGGCGGCATCCTGACGGCGGCAATCTGCATGCTCGCGTGCAGCACGGTCCTGTTGCTGGTGCCGGGCGCGACGCTCGCCCGTTCGGACGCGCCGTTCGTCGACCTCGCGCGGCTGCTGTGGGGCGACGGCGCCGGCAAGCTCGTCGCGCTGCTCGTCACCATCAGCGCTTTCGGCTGCCTGAACGGCTGGATCCTGCTGCAGGGCGAACTGCCGTCGACGATGGCGAAAACCGGGGTTTTCCCGGCCGTTTTCGCGCGCGAGTCTTCGCGCCACACGCCGGGCTTCGGCCTGTTCTTCGGCAGCGCGCTGGTCACGGCGCTGTACCTGATGAATTCCCAGAAATCACTGGCCAATATCTTCACCTACATGATCCTTCTGTCGACGACCGCCTGCCTCGTCATGTACGCGGTGTGCAGCCTGGCGCTGCTGCGCCTGATCTGGACGAAACAGATGGTCGGCGCGACAATGCGCGCCGCGCCCCTGGGCGCTATCGGCGTGGTCGCAACGCTGTATTCGCTGTGGGCAATCGTCGGCGCCGGCTCCGAGGCGGTGATCTGGGGATGCGCGCTGCTGGCGTGCGGCGCTCCCGTTTATTTTCTCGTGCGCAACAATTCCGGATAGCGGCATCATGTGGCGATCAGTCATTGCGGTATCGGTGGGCGGCGTCCTCGGCTGCCTGATGCGCTGGGTCCTGGCGATATTCCTGAACAGCGCCTTCCCGACCGTTCCGCCCGGCACGCTCGCCGCGAATTTGATCGGCTGCTACGTGATCGGCATTGCGTTGGGCTTTTTTACCCTGTACCCGGCTTTTGCGCCGGAATGGCGCCTGTTCATCACGACCGGATTCTGCGGCGGGCTGACGACGTTCTCGACCTTCTCTGCGGAGATCGTCACGCTGCTGCAGGCGGGCCGCACGCTGTGGGCCCTCGGCGCGATCGCCGTGCACCTGGTCGGCTCCCTGGCGCTGACGATTGCCGGCATCGCGACCGTGACCTGGCTGAAGAGCTAGCGCGTGACCTGGCTGAAGAGCTAGGGCGTGACCTGGTCGATCAGCAGTTGCCGCACGCCGTCCCGCCCCACTTCGTAGCTCAGTTCGCCGAACAGATCGCCGCTGGTCGGCAGTGGCTGGCCGCTGAACGCGACGCGCGCGGTGATCGAGACGCGCTGGCCCTTGGTCAGGCCCCTTCCCGGCATCATTGAATCGGCGCCCGACAACTGAATCTGCGTGCCGATCGCACCGATGGTGAGGCGCTTGACCGCAAGCGGCGGGCCCATGCCGCCCGGTTCACGCGCGAACACGAACAGCGGTGCGTCCGGTTTAAGCCGGGACTTCAGTGCCGGTGCGATGGCCAGTGAAACGGTTGCGGTTCCCTGCGGCGCGGCAGGTGCCGCGCTGGCGGTCGCTGCGCCCGGCATTCCACCCGGCGCGGCGCCGGCGCCGGTGTCGGGGCCCAGATCGGCGAGGCGCTGGTCGATCATTGCCGCGACCTGCGGCGGCGGATTCAGCGCCTTCAGGGCAAGCCAGCGGGTGCGTGCCAGGGCGGTATCGCCGCGCACCGCTGCGGCAAACCCGCCGTACAGCAGCGCCTTGGCGCTGTTCGGCGCGAGCGTGACGCCCTGTTCGAACAGGTTCGCGACCTGGGGCGTGATCTCGCCGCCGGCGCGCAGGCTGAGGGCTTCGCCGAGCCCGAGGATCGCGTCGAGGTTCCTGCCGTCGCCGAGACGCTCGGCATGATCGTAGGCGACGATCGCGTCATCGAACCGCTCGAGCGTAAGATAGGAGCGGCCGAGCATCAGCCAGCCCTCCAGATCGTCGGGCTTTTCCTGCAGGTGCTGCTCGAGCTTGGCGACCATCGCGGCGATCTCGGGGCTGGCGACGGATCCGCCGCCCTGCGCCGCCGCCGGCGCGGCGTTCCAGTCCCAGTTGGTCCACAGCGCGTAAAACCCCGCGGCTGCGACCGGCACCAGCACCGCCGCAAGCACTCCGGCGAGCCGGCTGCGCGGGTCGCGGATCAGCGGCCAGGCTACCGCCGCGGCGGCGCCCAGCGCCATCAGCGCCGCAATTGCAATAAAGGTTCCCATCATGATGGGCCGGCTGTGGGTTCATCATCGAGTGGCATCCGCGAGCGGGCGCGCATGATCCGGTAGACGACTCCCGCACCGATCAGCAGCAAGGCGAACGGTGCGCCCCAGATGAACAGCGTCTTGCCCTCCAGCGGCGGGTTATAGCGCACGAAATCGCCATAGCGAGCGGTCATGAAATCGAATATCTCGGCATCGGACTTGCCGGCAACCAGCATCTCGCGCACCTGGCGGCGCAGGTCGTCGGCGAGCCCGGCGTTGGAATCGGCGACCGATTCGTTCTGGCAGACGAGGCAGCGCAGGTCCTTCGTGATGCTCTCGAAGCGTGACTGCAGCGCCGGGTCCTCGAGTTGCCCGTTGGCATCGACGGACCAGGCCGCGCCGCCGCTCAGGCAGAGCGCGAGGGCCAGCGCCGCCGCGCCGCGCTTCAAGCGCCACCCCGGCGTGCCGCAGCAATGCGCGGCAGGAATTCCTGCTGCCACACGTCCATCGTCAGCGGTGCGATGTGCTTGAACAGGATGCGCCCGCTGCCGTCGACGAGGAAGGTCTCCGGTGCGCCGTATACGCCCCAGTCGATCGCGACGCGCCCCTCGTTGTCGAAGCCCACCTGGCTGTAGGGATTGCCGAGCTGCTGCAGCCAGAGCGTTGCCTTGGCGCGGTCATCGTTCCAGTCCAGGCCGACGATCGGCACGACCTTCTGCTGCGCGATCGACAGCAGCGTCTCGTGCTCCTGCCGGCAGCCGGCGCACCAGGTGGCCCAGACGTTGAACACGTAGACCTGTCCCTGCAGCGACGCGTTGCCGACCTGGTGAGCGGGGTCCAGTACATCGGTCAGCGTGAACTGCGGCGCCGGCTTGCCGATCAGCGGCGAGGGCAGGTAATGGATGTCGCGCTTCGGATTCAGCCCGACGACGAAAAACGCAATGAGCACGGCAAACACCGCCGCCGGCAGCAGGAACTTCCACATCAGGCGGCACCGGGCGAAGGTTCCGGCTTCGGCGGCGGGACGACGCCGTCGGCCGAGGTCACCGCGGCCTTGACGCGGTAGCGGCGATCTCGCGCCGCGATGAATCCGCCGATCGCCATCACCAGCGCACCCAGCCAGATGTAGCGCACCAGCGGCTTGTACTGGATGCGCATGCTCCAGGCGCCGCCGCCCAGGTCGTTGCCCATCGCAACGAACAGGTCGCGGGCCCAGTTCACCGAAATGGCCGCCTCGCTGTTGTCGCTCTGCTGGACCCAGTAGTGGCGCTTCTTCGGCCGCAGGATCGCGACCTGGCGCCCGTCCTTCGTGATCTCGACCAGCGCCTCGACCGCGTCGTAGTTCGGCCCGCGCACGTCGCGCGAACTGATGAAGCGGAAGTCGTAGCCGGCGACGACGAAACTGCCGCCGGGCTTCAGCGCGACGTCCTTCTCCACCTTGTAGCTCTCCACGCCGCTCGCGCCGATCGCAAACATGCCGATGCCGAAATGCGCGATCGCCATGCCGAGCATGCCGGCAGTCGGCCTGAGCCCCTGGCGCCAGCGCTGCAGCAGGTCGAGGCAGGAACTGAAGATCACCCAGATGCCGAGACTGAAGCCGATCAGTCCGACCCAGTGGAACTGCCCGTACACCAGGCCCTGGACGCCGGCCGCGATCAGGATCGCGAGCGCCAGCAGCCACCAGATCGGCTTCGCGGCCGCGGTCAGCTTGCCGCGGCGCCACGCCGAATGCATGCCGACGCCGAGAAAGACCAGCAGCGGCAGCACCGGAACCAGGAACATCACCGAGAACACCGGCGGCCCGACCGAGATCTTGCCGATCCCCAGCAGCTCGTAGACCAGCGGCGACAGCGTACCCCACAGGATCAGCCCGGCCGCGCCGACCAGCAGCACGTTGTTGACCAGCAGGAAGAACTCGCGCGAGAACAGCTCGAATCCGCCGGGCACGTACAGCTTCGGCGCCCGCCAGGCATACAGGCCGAGCGAACCGCCGATCATCACCATCAGGAACGCGAGGATGAAGAGGCCGCGCTTCGGATCGGTCGCGAACGAATGCACCGAGACCAGCACGCCCGAGCGCACGAGGAAGGTGCCGATCAGGCTCAAGCTGAACGCGAAGATCGCCAGCAGCAGCGTCCAGCTCTTGAACATGCCGCGCTTCTCGGTCACCGCTCAGCGAATGAATCAGCGCCGTGCCGACCAGCCACGGCATGAACGAGGCGTTCTCGACCGGGTCCCAGAACCACCAGCCGCCCCAGCCCAGTTCGTAATACGCCCACCAGCTGCCCAAGGCGATGCCGATGGTCTGGAACACCCAGGCGAAAATCGTCCACGGCCGCGTCCAGTGCGCCCAGGCCTGGTCGAGCCGGCCCTCGAGCATCGCCGCGCAGGCGAAGGCGAAGGCGACCGAGAAGCCGACGTAGCCGGTATAGAGCATCGGCGGATGGATCGCGAGCGCGAAGTCCTGCAGCACGGGATTCAGGTCGGCGCCGTCCGGCGGCCGCCGGGATCAGGCGCTGCGAACGGATTCGAGGTCCACAGCGTGAACAGCAGGAAGCCGAAGCTGACCAGCCCCATGACGCCGAGCACGCGGCTCGAAAAGCTGCGCGGCAGGGAGCGCTGAAGGCGAGCACCGCCACGCTCCAGATCGACAGGATCAGCGATCCACAGCAGCAGCGAGCCCTCGTGTCGCGCCCCAGAGCGCGGCGACGCGGTAGAACAGCGGCAGCTGCGAATTGGAGTTCTCGGCGATGTACGCCACCGAGAAATCGTTGTGCACGAACGAGTACACCAGGCACCCGAACGCCACGGCCACGAACACGAACTGTCCGGTGACCGCCGGCCTGGCCACGGACATCCACGCCTGATTGCCGCGCCAGGCGCCGGCCAGGCCGAAGAACGCCTGGGACACGCTCAGGATGAAAGCCAGCACCAGCGCGAACATGCCAAGTTCAGGCGTCATTGCACTCGCTCCTCGACATCGGCCGTCAACCCGTGGGGCCTTCGCTGGCCGGGCGTGCCGCGGACTTGCGCTTCAGCGACGCCGCCACTTCCGGCGGCATGTATTTCTCGTCGTGCTTGGCCAGCACTTCGTCGGCGACGAACGCGCCGTCGGGCCCGAGCGTGCCGTGCGCGATGATCCCTGCCCTTCGCGGAACAGGTCGGGCAGGACGCCGGTATATTCGACCGGCACCTCATGGGCGAAGTCGGTCAGCGTAAAGCGCACCTTCAGGTCGCCGGGATTGCGCGCCACGCTGCCCTTGACGACCATGCCGCCGATCCGGAAGCGCTTCGCGGCCGGGGCCTTGCCGGCGACCACCTGGCTGGGGTCGTAGTAGAACATCAGGTTTTCGCGCGACGCCATGAACGCGAGCGCGACCGCGGCCGTCACGCCGCCCAGGATGCCGAGCACGACATACAGTCGCTTGCGGCGCGGCGTCATGCGCGCGCGCCAGCGGCCCGATCCGCATCGGCCATCGCGATGGCGCGCTGCGTGCGCGAGACCGCGTTGCGGTAAGCGCGGCGCGCCGCCCACAGGTTCCACGCGAGGCCCGACAACGCGATGCCGACGCACGGCCACACGAAGCGCGCATAGCCCCCCATTGCCCAGAAATTATCGCTCATATCCTGATGGCCCCTCGGCACCCACGCGGCCTGGCGCTCGCGATGCAGCACTTCCGCGCGCAACCGCAGGCACAGCACCGCCGCATAGAAAAACATGTAGCCGAACACCACCGACAGCAGCGGCACCAGCATGCTGGCCGGCATCGCCGGCCGGCCAAACCGGGCTATGGTAGCCCCTTGGTGCAGCGAGTTCCACCACTGCACCGAAAAATGGATGATCGGCACGTTGACCACGCCGACGATCGCGAGCACCGCCGCAGCGCGATCGCCGCGCCCCGGGTCCTCGAACGCCGCGCGCAACGACATGACGCCGGAGTAGAGGAACAGCAGCATCAGCTCCGACGTCAGGCGCGGATCCCACGCCCAGTACGTGCCCCACATCGGCCTGCCCCACAGCGAGCCCGTCACCAGCGCGATCAGCGTGAACGATGCCCCGATCGGCGCAGTCGCGGCCGCGACCGCGTGTCCCATCTTGATGCGCCAGATCAGGCCGATCGCGCCGGCCACCGCCATCGTCGTATAACAGAACAGCGACAGCCAGGCAGTCGGGGCATGCACGTAGATGATCCGAAACGCATCGCCCTGCTGGTAATCGGGCGGTGCGAACCCAAGCCCATCGACGACGCCGTAGCCGATCAGGCCCGCGGCGACCAGCAGCAGCCACGGCGCCAGGCGGCCCGGCGAGCCCGATAAACGTAGGGCGGCGAAGCGAGTCGATAGAACCAGGTCCACATAAGATCTCTACTTGCCTCTATTCGAGCGTGATGCGCAGCGCGGCCGAGCGTCGCGAACGGCGCCAGCGTACTCGTGAACACGCACAGCGCCGCGAGCAGATACAGCGCGCCGGCGGCACTCTCGCCGGCGATCGCCCGATCGGTCGCGCTCGCGCCGAAGATCAGCAGCGGCACGGCCAGCGGCAGCACGATCAGCGACAGCAGCACGCTGCCGCGCCGCAGCCCCACCGTGAGCGCCGCGCCGATCGCGCCGAGCCAGCTCAGGGTCAGCGTGCCGAGCGCCAGGCTCAGCATCATCGTCGGCAAGGCCTCGACCGGAATGCCCAGCGCGGTGCCGACCAGCGGCGACATCACGACCAGCGCAGCGCCGCTCACCAGCCAGTGCGCCAGGGTCTTGGCAATCACGATCACGCCGAGCGGCTGCCCGCACAGCGCCAGCTGCTCGAGCGTGCCGTCCTCGGCATCGCCCTTGAACAGCGCGTCCAGCGACAGCAGCGCCGACAGCAGCGCCGCCACCCACAGCACGCCCGGCGCCATGTCTCGCAGCAGCGACAGCTGCGGGCTCAGCGCGAGCGGAAACAGCGTCGTGACGATCAGGAAGAACACCAGCGGCTGCAGCAGCTGGTCCGGCCGCCGGAAGCTCAAGGTCAGCTCGCGCCGCGACGATCAGACGCGCTGCGGCGCCGGCGCCGACGCTCATGCCGCGAGTTCCAGGCGCCAGCGCCTGCTCGCGAGGTCGAGTTCGTGATGCGCCGACGACCAGCGCCAGGCCGCCGGCGGTCGAGGTGCTCTTCGAGCAGCGCGAGCCATCAGCGCAGGCGCCGCGCGCATCGAGATTCGTGAACGGCTCATCGAGCAGCCACAGCGCGGCGCGCACCGCGAGGACGCGCGCAATCGAGACGCGCCGCCGCTGGCCCGCCGACAGCACGCGGGCCGGCAGATCCGCACAGGCGCCGACGCCGGCCTCGTCGAGCGTGCGCGCGCAGTTCAGCCTCGCTGACGCGCCGCTTCAGGCCGACCGAGAAACGCAGGTTCTCGAGCGCGGTCAGGTCGCTCTTCAGCGCCGGCTCGTGCGAGGCGTAGGTCATGTCCGCCTGGTAGGCCTCGCGGTCCGCTGAATCGGCTCGCCGCCCCAGCGCACTGCGCCCTGCTTCGGTGCCAGCAGTCCGCATACCACCCGCAGCAGCGTGGTCTTGCCGGTGCCGTTCGCGCCTCGGATATGCAGCAATTGGCCCGGTTGCAGGCTGAGGCTGACGCCCCTGAGGACATGCCGGTCGCCGCGCCAGACATGCACCCGATCGACGTCAAGACCCTTGGCGGCACTATTCATGAGGCGGCGAGCTTAGCGAAATCAAGCAGTTGAGGCTACCCATTGGGCTGCTTAAGGGTGGGAATCGGCCGAGTACGGGGTCACCGCCTCGGCTTTGACGCTCGGCAGCGTCATGACGCTGCTGATGACCGGGACGCGCCAGGCCGCAAAGGCAAGGAGCAGCGCGCCGCCGCCGGCCACGGCCAGGGCCGCGCGCAGGCCCCAATGCTGGCCGATCCACCCCCCGAGCAGCGCGCCCGGCCCTGCCGGCAGCAGGATCAGCCAGCGCATCGTGCTGGTCATGCGCCCGAGCAGCGGCGCCGGCGTCACGGACTGGCGCAGGAGAGGAAATTCACGAAGATCAACACCGCGCCGAAGCCATACGACAGCAGCATCGCGGCGTAGGCAGCGATGCCGAACGCGTTGACCGGCGCGATCGACAGCAGGAGCCAGCCGCCGGCGCAGATGCCGAACCCCAGCACCATCGTGCGCCCGGCGCCGATGCGGCGGCCAATGTCGCGTCCGATCGCGCTCGCGGCGACCGTGCCGACCCCTAAGGCCACGTAGCAGAAGCCGACCGCAGCGCTCGCCCAGGCCCAGCTGGCGCGTCGCGAACAGGATCTGCACCACCGAGGCCGCCTGGTTGCACATCTGCCAGCTGCCGACGCAGATCGCCATCGCGACCAGCAGGCGGTGATCGCGCACGAACTGCAGGCCCGCGCGCATCGCGGGCCAAAACGGCGGATTGTGCGCGCTCGGCGTCTCGCGCAGCGGCACGCCGCGCAGGATCGTTGCCGAGGTCAGCAGCAGCAGGGCGTCCGCCAGCAGCGCGAACGGCGCGCCGGTCAGCTTGATCAGCGCACCGGCGGCGCCGGGTCCGGCGACCTCGGCGCCCGACTGGGCGAGCGCGTTCTTCGCATGGGCCTCGACGAGGCGCGCGCGCGGCACGATCTGCGTCAGCACGATCTGCGCGGCGCTGCCCGCCGCCGTGTTGACGCAGCCGATCATGAAGCCCACCAGGTACAGCCATTGCATCGACAGCCAGTGCAGCCACCAGGCGATCGGCACCGTCGTCACCGCGATCGCGATCATCAGTTCGCCCATCACGTACACCGGCAGCTTGTGGACGCGATCGAGCCAGACGCCCGTCGGCAGCGAGAACACCGCGAACGGAATGACCTCGGCCGCGGTCAGGTAGCCCATCTGCGTCGCCGAGGCGTGCAGCAGCACCGCTGCCGTCAGGGGCAGCGCCAGCAGCGTGATCTGGCCGCCGAACTGCGAAATGAGGATCGAGATCCACAGGCGGCGGTAGATCGGATCGCGCAGCAGGTCGTTCGGATCAAGTGACAGGCGAGCTGGCAGGCGGATGGTCACGGTGGTCGTCGCAGGTAAAGTGTGGTGCCCTCGCCCGGAATCGAACCGGGATGACCTTGCGATCAACGGATTTTAAGTCCGTTGCGTCTACCAGTTCCGCCACGAGGGCTGCATGGGTGCAATTATGCCCTAAGCTCAGTGCGGCTGCGGCGCCGCGACCAACGGTACGCCGACCTGCCACTCGTCCCAGTGCCGCACGATGTCCTCGACGAGCGGCATGCCGGCGCGCACCAGATTGCCGGTGGACACGCGCAATGCGCCGGGGATCCGCAATTGCGTGCGCAGTCCGTCGAGCACCGGCTGGCGCGGATAGGGCCGGTCGAAATCGGAGCCGCTGCGCAGGATCGCGATGCGCCGGAAATCCACGAGGCCGGAATTCGCGGCCCGCGCCAGCGCGGTCAGCGTCGCGTTGTCCTCCTGCTGCGTCGTGCAGTACACGCCGGCGCCGTCGGTCAGCAGCTTCGTCCAGCGCCGGGCGTGATTGCCCAGGCGCTTGCCGACCCACCACGTGTCCGCGGATGCGGTGTCGCAGATCGTCACCGCAGGCGCCTGGTTCGCCGGCGCCGACGGGTAGCGCTGCCGGTAGGCGCGGACGTCGTCGCTGTCCTCGAGCACGACGGCTCCCGACAGCGCGTACGCCCGCTGCAGCAGCGCCTCGTCGAGCCGGAACACCTCGCTGCGGTATTCGAGCTTCGGCGCGGCGTCGGGCGATGCGGTCATGACGCCGAAATACCCGTCGCTCCAGCCTTTCGGCAGCTCGCGCGCATCGATTTCATGCGCAATGCCGGTATCGACGGCATAGCGGGCCCACGCGGCGGTGCCGATCGTGCCGCGCGCCGGATCGATGCCGGCGATGCCGGCGATCAGGATATAGGCCTGGCGAAAATCGAACTGGCCGCTGTACATCAGCGCCATCAGCGTTGCCGCCGCGTTCGCGTGCCCCATGCCCGTCGTGACCTGGCAGACGGCGTCGGCGTTGCAGCGCACCTGTGGATATGCCTCGGGCAGGCCCGCAACGGCGATCTGGCGGTCCGGGTGCAGCGCCTCGATCCATGGTGCGGCCTCCAGCTGGAACATGTTGACGACCAGGACCTTGACCGCTGGCGCGGGCGCGGCGGGCGCTGCCGCTCGTGCGCCGGTCAGGCCGGCAAGCCCGATCAGCACGCTGAGCGCGACTAGCCTGAGCGCGCTCATGGCGCGACGCGGTCCGGGTGCCCGAACAGGCGCACGCGGCTCAGGCCCCCGTCCGGGTGGATGTTCACGCGTACGTGCGAGACCGATCCGAGGTCCCGCAGCTCGCCGCTGAAGCTGTGCACGTGGTCGGCGCGCAGCAGGTGCGGTTCGAGCAGCGCGGGCCAGTACAGGCTCTGGCTGCGCAGGTCCGCCGGCGCGTCCGCCGGCAGCAGGGCCGCGTGCATCGACACCTGGTGGGGATAATTGCCCTTGAAATGCGCGGTATCGACCTCGATGCGCTTCACCGCACCGGCATGTCCCAGGCGCAGGATGACCCAGTCGTACCCGGGCTCGCGCCGGCGCCGGGTTTCCCAGCCGTCGGCCATGCTGGAGCCCCGCCCCGGCAGCAGCAGGTTATGCATCGAGCCGTAATGCTCGTCGCTGCAGCAAAGCGCCCGCCCTCCGTGCAGCGCCGCCACCAGGTCGGCCGGCTCGCCGAGCGGGGCATCCGCCCAGTCGAAACGCACTTCGCCGTAGGCGCGCAGGCGGGCGACCCCTCCATCCGGGTAGATATTGAGCCTCAGGTGCGTCCAGGTTTCCGGCGACGCGATCTCGAAGTAATTGTGCCGGTCGCCGTGCAAGGCCACATGCGGCAGGATTTCCGTCCACGCGGCATGCGCTCCCGGCTTCCCGGATGTCCGGCAGGCCAGCAGCGAGGCGTGCGGCGGAAAGTTCCCGGTGAAATGACGCGTGTCGATGTCCACCAGCGACAGCGCGCAGGGAGCGGCGAGCTGTACGACGCAGTGATCGTGCCCGCAACCGCGGCGCCGGCGCGTCTCCCAGCCATCCATCCATTTGCCGTTGGCATCGTAGACGCCGGCGCGCCACTCAGGCTCGCCGGGCTGCAGCAGGCGTTGCAGCGGCGCGAAGAATTCGTCGCTCGCCGAGAGCCCGACGGCCCCCAGCCGCTCGTCCGCCAGGTTGACCTGTTCCGCGATCAGCGCCGCGAAAGGGTTGGGATGGTTCATGATTTTTGGCACGTCCGTTGTAAGGTGGATGGAATCAGCGTCCGTCATCTGCCGCGCTCCCGGCGACCGCATCGGCCAGGCGATAGGCTGCGATCAGCCCGATCTGCTCGAGCGCGGCCTGGTGTTCCCGCAGCGGATCGTTGCCGAGGCGCTGCAGGCAGCTGCCGATGATCGATTGCGGATCATGGCCGCGGACGGCGAGAATGAACGGAAACCCGAACTTCGCGAAATAGCGGTCGTTCAGCAGCAGCAGCCGGGAATACTCCTCGTCGGTGCAGGCATCGAGTCCCGCGCGGCGCTGCTCGCCCTGCGATGCCGCCGTCAGCGCCGCCAGCACGCGGCCGCGAGCACCCAGCCTCGGATGGGCGCGGATCAGCGCGAGCTGCTCCGCGACGGACGCCTCCTGCACGACCGCGCGCATGCATCGAGTCAGCTGCGCGCGCGAGGCGAAGGGCCGGCGCGCGGCAGCGCGCTCGGCGACCCACGGCGAATGCTCGAAGATGCCGGCCAGGGCCGCGACGAACTCGCCCGGCGGCAGCCCGTTCAGTCGCTTCAGGTCGATCATGCGGCGGGCTGGTGCGGGTGCACCGCGATCCAGTGCCGGGCAATCTCGATGCGACGGCAGATCCAGACCCGCTCGTGCGCCAGCACGTAGTCGAGGAAACTGCTCCAGCGCAGCGATTCGCCCGGGACGCCCGATCAGGCGGCAATGCAGGCCGACCGACAGCATCTTCGGCGCATTCGAGCCCCTGTCGGGTCGCCTTCGCGATACAGCGTATCGAACGCGGCACGCAGGTAATCGAAGAACTGCGTACCGGAATTGAATCCCTGCGCGGTCGCAAAGCGCATGTCGTTGGTATCGAGCGTATACGGGACGACGAGGTGCGCAACCCGGCGCGGCGCGGACGGCTCGCCGCTGCGCACTTCGGTCCAGTACGGCAGGTCGTCCGCATAGGAATCCGAGTCGTACAGGAAGCCGCCATGCTCGACGACGCAGGCGGCGCGTCTGCGGGCTGTCGCGGCCCGGTGTACCAGCCGAGCGGCGCGGCTGCCGAAGATTCGCGCAGCATCGCGACCGCCTCGCGCCATGTGCGCGCGCTCGGTGGCCTCGTCGACCTGCTGGTAGCTGATCCAGCGCAGCCCGTGGCAGGCGATCTCGTGGCCGAGTTCGCTGAAGGCCGCGGCCGCCTCCGGATGCGCGGCGGATGGCCGCGGCCACCGCAAACACCGTCAGCGGCAGCGCCGCGGCGCTCGAACGCGCGCAGCACGCGCCACAGGCCGGCGCGCGACGCCGTATTCGTACAGCGATTCCATGCTCATGTGGCGCATCGGGAACGCCTGCGCGCCGATGATCTCGGACAGGAACACCTCGGACGCCGGCGTCGCCGTCGAGCACGCAGTTCTCGGCGCCCTCCTCGAAATTCAGCACGAACTGCAGCGCGATGCGCGCCCGCCGGGCCAGCGCGCGTGCGGCGGATGTGCGGCCGTAGCCGAGCAGATCGCGCGGATAACGTGGGTTCATGCGCCCATGATTACCGCACGCGTGTCATCGCCGCACCGCGCCGCTGATCCACGCAGCAGCGTCGCGCGCTCGTCCTCGGTCATGCCGGTGAGGTTGCCGAGCGGCATGGTCGCGCATCGCAGACCTGCTCGCTGCACCTCCCGGCAGGTGCGCGCAGCACTGGTCCGAGCGTCTCGAGCACGACGCCGTTCGGCGCGGCATTGAATCCCGGTTGCGTCGGCTTCAGTCGCATGGCAGGGCGCACAGCGCTGCGCGACGATCGGCCTGCACGCTGCGCGCAGGTCCGGCACCGGGGCGAGCGCGCGGCGCCGCGCCGCGACCGGCCAGCGGCGGCGCGAGCGCGATCACGACGCCGGCGAGCGTCAGCGATGCCGAGCGCGGCCGGCAGCGCGCGCACGAGCGGCAGCGCTGCGCGGACGGCTTGTGGCGCGCCACGAACCAGGCGCGGATGCAGGCGCCGGCGAAGCTGATCGCGATCAGCACCAGCCAGTTGTGGCGCGCACCGTAGGTCATCGCGTAGTGGTTGCTGATCATCACGAACAGCACCGGCAGCGTGAAATAGGTGTTGTGCACGGAGCGCTGCTTGCCGCGCAGCCCGGGCGCCGGGTCCGGGCTCGCGGCCCTGCTGCTTCGCGCGCACCAGTTCGCGCTGGCCCGGGAATGATCACGAACAGCACGTTGGCCACCATGATCGTGCCGAGCGCGGCACCGAACATCATGAAGGCGCCGCGGCCGCTGAACAGCTGGCACAGGCCCCAGGCCTCAGCGCGCCGATCGCGCCAGGCCGATGGCACGGCCAGCGCCGGCGGCCTGCGGCCGAGCGGCGAGCGGCACAGCGGCGTCGTAGACCAGCCAGCTGACGCACCAGCACGGCCAGTGCGATCGCGATCGCGGCCGGCTTGACGAGCGGCACGACGCGCCGGATCGATCAGATAGGCCTCGGCCCGCAAAAAATACAGCAGGCACAGCAGCGCGAACCCCGACAGCCAGGTGCGTGTAGGCCTCCCAGTAGAACCAGTGCAGCGTCGGCGGCAGCACCGCCGGCGCGACGCGGTACTTGCGCGAGCGGTAGAAGCCCGCCGCCATGCACGGCCCACAGCTCGCCGGCGACGCCGGGCTCCGGATCAGCGCCTGCGGCGGGCGGCTGCAGATGATTGTCGAGCCAGACGAAATAGAACGATGCGCCGATCCACGCGATGCCGGCGACGACATGCAGCCAGCGCAGCAGCAGGGCCAGCCAGTCCAGCAGATAGTGCGCTCATCGGCTCTCGCAGCGGTCGGCACGCGGTCGCGCATGCAGGCGCTCGTCCCGCGTCGCGGCTCGACGAGGCGCGGCGCGGTGCCGGCGCCGCTGACCGGTCGCGCAGCAGCTGCGCCGCCACGCCGACGGCGATGGCCGCCGGCCATTTGCTGTCGATGCCTGTCGATGCCGATCGGGCACACCAGCCGCGCAATCGCCTCGGCCGCGTGATGCCGTCGCGCGCCAGGCGCGAGCGAAAACGGGCGGCCTTGCTCTTCGAACCGATCAGCCCCGCCCAGGCGAAATCATCGCGGTGCAGGATGGCGCGGCACAGCGCGAAGTCGAGCGCATGGCTGTGGGTCATCACCAGGAAGCGGCAGCCCGCGGGCGCCCCGGCGACGCTCGCCGCCGGATCGGCGCTGTGCAGCAGGTCGCACCGGCGCCGGGACGTCGGCTGGAAACATGCCGCTGCGGGAATCGATCCAGGTCAGCTGCAGCGGCAGATCCACCAGGATCCGCGCCAGCGCCTGGCCGACGTGTCCCGCGCCGTAGAGCCACAGCGGCGGGTAGCGCACGTCCAGGCGCTCGCGGACCTCCACCTGATCCTCGCCCGGGCGCGGCCAGCCGGATGGCGGCTTCGGCGCGCTTCGGCGCGCACGTCGGTGCTGCACGGCGCCGCCCGCCAGGCGCGTCACCAGCATCGCCGGGCCGCGCTGCGCGCACAGCCGGGCAGCCCGCAGCCAGTCCAGGTCCGCGCGCGTCGTAGCGCTCCATCCACACCTCCACGACGCCGCCGCAGCACTGGCCGACGTCGGCGCCGAGCACATAGCGCTGCAGTCGCGCCCGCGGCGCATCGGGCTCGAGCAGCAGCGCGCGCGGCGGCCAGCGCCTGCCACTCCAGCTGCCCGCCGCCGATCGTGCCGACAACCGCCGCATGCCCGACCAGCATCGCGACGCCGGGCTCGCGCGGCGCCGAGCCGCGCACGTCGGCCACCACGATGCGCACGATCGCATCCTGCCGTTGCAGGGCGTCGATCAGCGCGGGCAGCCACTCGCGCAGCGGATTGAGCCAGGTGCCGTTCGCGCCCGTCATGCGCCTGACTTCGCGCGCAGTCCGGCGATGGCGCGCAGCACCGCCTCCGGCGTGGCCGGCGCGGCGAGCTCGGGCGCCGCGCCCGCCGGTCCGCAGCTCGCGATGGCATCGCGAATCGCATGGAACACCGAAATCGCCAGCATCAGCGGCGGCTCGCCGACCGCCTTCGAGCGATAGATCGTGTCCTCGCGATTGCGCCCGCCGGCGAACAGTTCGACCCTGGCAAGCGCGGGCCAATCGCGCGCGGTCGGGATCTTGTAAGTCGACGGCGCGTGGGTCTGCAGTTGCCCCGCGGCGTTCCACCACAGCTCCTCGCTGGTCAGCCAGCCCACGCCCTGCAGAAACCCGCCCTCGATCTGGCCGATGTCGATCGCCGGATTCAGCGAATGCCCGACGTCATGCAGGATGTCGACGCGCAGCAGCTGCGTCTCGCCCGTGAGCGTATCGACCGCCACTTCGCTGACCGCGGCACCGTAGGCAAAGTAGAAGAACGGCCGCCCGCGCATGCGATCCTTGTCCCAGTCGATCTTCGGCGTGCGGTAATAGCCCGTCGCCGACAGCGAGATGCGCGCGCGATAAGCCTCCTGCACCAGTTCCGCGAACGCAAGGCTGCGCGCGCCGACGGAAACCCTGCCATGCTCGAAGCGGATCGACTCGCCGCGGCGACGCCGTAATGTTCCGCAGCAGAAGCTGCTCCAGGCGCTCGCGGATCGCGCGCGCCGCGGCCTGCGCCGCCTTGCCATTGAGGTCGGCGCTCGCCGAAGCCGCGCTCGCCGAGGTATTCGGCACCTTCGAGGTGTCGGTCGCCGATACGCGGATCGGCCGCGAGCGGCAGGCCGAATTCGCGGGCGACGACCTGCGCCACCTTGGTGAACAGCCCCTGACCCATCTCCGTGCCGCCGTGATTCAGCAGCACGGTGCCGTCGCTATAGACGTGGACCAGCGCGCCGGCCTGGTTGAACATCGTCGAGGTGAACGAAATGCCGAACTTGACCGGCGTCAGCGCGAGGCCGCGCTGGATCACGGAGTTGGCGGCGTTCCACGCGGCCACCTGCGCGCGCCGCTCGCTGGTAGCCGCTGGTCTCCTCCAGCCGATCGACGATCGCCGGCAGCACGTTGTCCTCGACCGTCTGGCCGTAGTGCGTCACGTTGCGGCTCGCCGATGCCGTAGAAGTTCGCGCGCCGCACGCCGAGCGGATCGAGCCGCAGTGTGCGCGCGATCTCGATCGATGCATCTGCTCGATCACCATCATGCCCTGCGGGCCGCCGAAGCCGCGAAACGCCGTGTTCGAGACCGTGTGGGTCTTGCAGCGATGCGAGACGATCTCGACGTGCTCGAGGAAATAGGCATTGTCGAGGTGCATGAGCGCGCGGTCATTGACCGGGCCCGGACAGGTCCGCCGAATAGCCGCAGCGCGACGCCAGCATCACGCGTCAGCGCCGACATGCGGCCCGCGCGCGTCGAAGCCCACCGTCGTAGTCGGCGAGGAAATCGTGCCGCTTGCCGGTCATCAGCATGTCGGCTGTCCCGGTCCAGGCGCAGCTTGACCGGACGCGCGCGTTTGCGCGCGAGCACCGCCGCGGCCGCGGCGATCAGCGCCGGCTGCGTCTCCTTGCCGCCGAAGCCCCCGCCCATGCGCCGGCACTGCACGGTGACGGCGTGCGCGCGGACCGCCCAGCGCATGCGCGACGATCTGCTGCACCTCGGACGGATGCTGGGTCGAGCTGTGGACCAGCATGCGCGCCGTCTTCCTGCGGCATGGCGATCGCGATCTGGCCTTCGAGATAGAAATGGTCCTGGCCGCCGATGGTCAGCGAGCCCTGCATCGATGCGGCGCCTGCGCGAGCATCTCCTGCGGCGGCCGCGCGCGCACGATGCACCGGACGGCAGCACGTAGCTGCTCGGCGGCCAGCGCCGCGCGGATGTCGAGGATCGCCGGCAGCGGCTCGTACTCCACCCTGGCGCGCGCGTGCGGCCCGCGCGCGCGCCCGCATAGGTATCGGCGGCCACGGCGAACAGCGGCTGGCCGGCGTATTGCACCAGGCCGTCGGCGAAGATCGGATCGTCGTGGACAGCGCTGACCGTAGTTGTTCTCGCCCGGCACATCGCCGGCGAGCGCGACGCGCGACCACGCCCGGCGCGGCCATGCACCGCGGCGAGATCCAGGTCGCGGATGCGGCCGTGGGCGATGCTGCTGATGCCGAAGGCCGCGTGCAGCGCATCGGCCGGCAGCGCGATGTCGTCGGCGTACAGCGCGCGGCCGCTGACGTGCAGGTGCGCGCTCTCGTGGCGCGGCGCTGCTGGCCGGCGCTCGCTCACGCTCGACACGATGCCGCCGCGGCAGCGGCGCGTGCGCACCGCGCCGGCGCGGCGTCGCCGTGTTCGAGCTAGAAGCGGCGCAGCAGGTTGCGCGGCCGCCTGCAGGCGATAGGCGCTGCTCGCGCGCAGATCGCGTCAGCGGCTGGAAATCCGCGGCGAGCGCTCGCCGCCGCCGCATCGATGCGGCCGCGCTCCAGGCTGCGCCGACCAGCGCCGCTTCGGTCGCCGGCGCCCGCGCGGACACGGCCGCCATGCCGCCGAACGCGATGCGCGCCGCTTCGACGCGGCCATCGCGCACGTCGCACGGCGAACGCGGCGCAGACCGCGGAGATGTCCTGGTCGATGCGCTTGGACACCTTGTAGCTGGCGACCCACGGCGCCGCGCCGGAGGCGCAGGCACGCTGACCGAGACGATGAATTCGCCCGGGCGCGAGGTCCTTGCGCTGGTAGCCGAGGTAGAAGTCCTCGAGCGCGATGCGCCGCGTGCGGTCCGCGCAGCGCAGCTCGAGTTCGCGCCCCGAGCGCGATCAGCGCCGGCATGGAATCGCCGATCGGCGAGCCGTTGGCGAGGTTGCCGCACAGCGTGCCGGAATTGCGCACCGGCGGCGAGCCGAAGCGCTGCGCCACCTCGGCGAGCGTCGGATAAGCGCGACGATCGCGCTCCCAGGCATCCGTCAGCGACACCGCGGCGCCGATCACGAGGCCGCCGGGCTCGCCGCGCATGCTGCCTGAGTTCGGCGACTTCGCCGACATAGACGATCGGCGGCAGTTCGCGCAGCTGCTTCGTGACCCACAGCCCGATGTCGGTGCCGCCGGCGAGGACCAGCGCACGGGGCTCGGCCTCGAGCGCCGCGGCCAGTTCATCGAGCGCTGCGCGGCGCCTGGAAGCCCGGCAGCGCGCAGGGCCTGCGTCGCGGCGGATCGCGGCGCAGCGCCTCGCGGCGCGGCGCGCGACTGCGCGGCCTGTGCGATCCAGTGCGCCGGCGCCGGATACCCGCCCATCGTGCAGCCCGCCTCGATGATCGGCCGGTAGCCGGTGCAGCGGCACAGATTGCCGGACAGCGCCTCGAGGACCTCGTCGCGCTGCGGCGCGCTGCGGCTGCAGGTACAGCGCGAACAGCGACATCACGAAGCCCGGCGTGCAGAAGCCGCACTGCGAGGCATGACGTGTCGACCATGGCCTGCTGCACCGGATGCAGCGCTGCCGTCCGGCGCCTGCAGGCTCTCGACCGTGACCAGTTCCTGGCCGTCGATGCGTCGGCAGCAATGCGGATGCAGGAGTTGATCGCGCGATACTCGACCCGTCGCGCCATCCGGCGCCGAGCTCGACCGAGCACGACGGTGCATGCGCCGCAATCCCCTTCGGCGCAGCCTTCCTTGGTGCCGGTGCGGTGCGCCACGTCGCGCAGATACTCGAGCACGGTCATGGTGGGCGGCACGTCGGGCGACCGTGATCACGCGTGCCGTCGAGAACGAAGCGCACCGCTGGGGACGTCGACGCCACGCCCTCAGCCTCCGCGGTAGACCGAATAGCTCCAGGGCGCGACCAGCAGCGGCACGTGGTAGTGCTCGATCGGGATGCGGCGATGCCGATCTGCGATCACCGCGCGCGTCGATGAACGCCGGCTCCGGCAGCTCCACGCCGCGGCGCACGGAAATAGTCCGCCACATGGAACGTCAGCGCGTAGCGCCCGGCGCGAAAGTGCCCCGCCCGCGAGCAGCGGCGCGGCGCAGCGCCCGTCCGCTGCCGGTGACCACGGCCAGCAAGCAGCTTCGGGCCGCCGGCGCCGAGCGCGTGCACCTCGATGCGCACGCCGGCCGCGGGCATGCCGGCGCTGATGTCGAGTACGTGAGTGGTCAGTCTGCCCATCTGCGAGGGATCGTAGCGACAATGGGCCGTGATTGCAAACATTGCCCGCGGTTCTGTATAGAGTAGGCATCCGGCTCGCCCGCGGCCACGCTGAGGTTTCGGCATTTTGCACTCGATCCGGCAGTACATCCGCGGTCTGCCCAAGGCGGAACTGCATCTGCACATCGAAGGCACGCTGGAGCCGGAGCTGGCGTTCCAGCTGGCAGGCAAGCACGGCATTGCGCTGCCCTATGCCGACGTGCGAGGAGCTGCGCCGCGCCTACCAGTTCACGGATCTGCAATCGTTTCTGGACATCTACTATGCGGGCGCCGCGGTGCTGCGCGACGCGGATGATTTCTACGCGCTCACCAGGAGTTACCTTGCCCGGGCGCGCGAGGACAGGGCGTCGTGCACGCCGAGATCTTCTTCGACCCGCAGACGCACACGGCTCGCGGCGTCGCGCTCTGCGACCGTGCTCGCCGGCATCAATCGCGCGCTCGCGGAGGCGGCGCGCGACTTCGGGATGACGCATCGCCTGATCCTGTGCTTCCTGCGCCACCGCTCGCCGCGGAGGCCATGCGACGCTGGAGGCGGCGCTGCCGTACCGCGCCTCCGCTGGCCGGTGTTGGCCTCGACTCGGCGGAGTCCGGCCATCCGCCGCGTAAGTTCACGGCCGTGTTCGAGCGCGCGCGCGCGGCCGGGCTGCTGGCGGTCGCGCACGCCGGCGAGGAAGGCCCGCCTGCCTACATCGCCGAGGCGCTGGACCTGCTGCACGTGCGCCGCATCGATCACGGCGTGCGCTGCGAGGAGGATCCGGCGCTGGTCCGCAGGCTGGCACGCGAACGAGTCCCATTAACGGTGTGCCCGCTGTCGAACCTCAAGCTGCGCGTGTTCGAGCGCCTGCAGGAGCACAACCTGAAGCGCCTGCTGGACCAGGGCCTGTGCGTGACCGTCAATTCGGACGATCCGGCGTATTTTGGCGGTTATATCGCCGACAATTATCTCGCCGTTCACGCCGCGCTGGGTCTTTCGGTGCAGGACCTGGCGACGCTCGCGCGCAATTCCTTCGAGGCCTCGTTCCTCGCCGACGACGACCGGCAGCGCTGGATCAGATCCGTCGATGATTACTCACGCTCGCTCGGCATTGAGTAAACTGGCGCGGGCGGCAAGGGGTGCTCATGCGATCGGACATTGAGTCGGTGCTTTGGGATGACTGGTACGTGGTCGTTGAACTCGAGCGCGTGCGGCGCCTCGGGCGCTGGGCGACCGAGTTGTTCAATCATGCAGTCACGATCGGATCCGATCCGGCGACGGGGCACCTGAGCGCGCACTGCGGATCCGAATCGATTCCGCACATCGCCGTGCGCTACGGCTTCGTGTGGATCTGCCTCGGCACGCCGGCGCGGCCGATCGTCGAGTTTGCGGAGCCCGACGACCCGGATCGCTGGACCGAGAGCGCCGGCTCCGTGCGGGTCGCCGTATCGGGGCTGCGCGCGGTCGAGAACTTCCTGGACCTCGGGCACCTGGCATTCGTGCATGCGGGTTATCTCGGCGAGGAGCCGCATACCGAGATCAGGCCCTACGCCGTCAGGGACCTGCCGGACGGCGGCATCATCGCAACCGGTTGCTGCGTCTACCAGCCCCTGGCCTCGCCGGTCGCGACGGAAGGGTTTGACGTCGACTACGTCTACACGGCCGTGCGGCCGTACATCGTCGCGCTCTACAAGGCGAATCCGGTCGAAAAGCAGCGCAGCGACATGATCGCGCTGTTCCTGCAGCCGCTTAGCGAGGAGAGCTGCGTCGCGCACATCCTGACCTGTTTCCTCAAGCACGACACCGACGCCGCCGGCGTGCGCCGCTACCAGCAGTTCATTTTCGGCCAGGACCGCCCGATACTCGAGAACCAGGTTCCCCGGCGCCTGCCGCTCGATCCGCGCAGCGAGGTCTCGGTGCGCGCCGACGGGTCCTCGTCGGCGTACCGGCGCTGGCTCGCGCGGCCGGGCGTGCGCTTCGGCGCGATCCCGGTGTCCTGACGTGCAGCGCTGGTATCCGGTCGCGCGCAGCGAAGAGGCCGTCGCGCGCCATATTGTCCAGGTCATGCTGCTGGACCACGAAATCGCGCTCTGGCGCGATGATGCGGGATGCGTCAATGCCTGGGAGAACCGCTGCCCGCATCGCGGCGTTCGCCTTTCGGTCGGCTTCAACACCGGTACCGAACTGCGCTGCCAGTATCACGGCTGGCATTTTGCCTCCGGCAGCGGCCAGTGCCGGTTCATCCCGGCGCACCCGACCCAGAAGCCCGCCAGCACGCTGCATGCAACCGTGTACGGCGTCGCGGAGCGCCACGGGCACATCTGGGTTCGCCTGGCGGGAAGCGCCGCCGGGCCCCCGGAACTGCCGCCGGTCGCGCCCGGCGCGACCGGTTCCGGCATGACGCTTCGCAGCATGTTCATCCATGCTTCGGCCGCCGCGGTCTCGGGCGCGCTGCTGCGCGGCTACTGCCTCGACGGGACGCGCTGGCGCCGGTCACGGCGCACGATGCCTATACGCTGACTGCGCACGCGGACGGCGCGCCGGCAGGGCCGGATTCGCGCGCGGTGTTCCTGCTGCAGCCGGTGTCCCGGTCGCAGACCGTCGTGCATGGAACGCTGTTCGGGGCGACCGCGGCCGGCGGGCGCGTCGCGCTGCTGCGCCGTCACAACGCGCAACTGAGCGCGCTGCGCAACGCGCTCGAGTGTCCGGCATGATCAGGCTGTACGACTACGAACTCTCCGGGAACTGCTACAAGGTCCGTCTGCTGCTCGCGCTGCTCGGTGTCCACTACCAGCGCACCCAGATCGATTTTTATCCCGGGCGCGAGCACAAGAGCCCCTGGTTTCTCGCGATCAACCCGCTCGGCCAGCTGCCGGTGATCGATGATGAGGGCTACGTGCTGCGCGATGCGCAGGCGATCCTGATGTACCTCGCTGCGCGCCACGATCCGGCCGGACGGTGGTTTCCGCAAGGGGATGCCGCGCTGGTCGGCCGCGTCGCGATGTGGCTCGGGTTTGCCGAAAGCCTGACCGCGACCGCCGGGGCGGCGCGTCTGCACGACACGCTGTTCTACGACCTCGATGTCGAACGGTGTCGCGCGGGCGCGCAGGCGCTGTTTGCCGTGCTCGACGAGCACCTGTGGTTTGCGGAGCAGGAGCATCATGACTGGCTGTGCCCCGGCGCCCATCCGACCATCGCGGACATCGCCTGCTTTCCGTACGTGATGCTGTCCGAAGAGGGCGGCATATCGCGCATGCCCTACCCGGCGATCCGCCGCTGGACCGACCGGGTCCGGCGCATTCCGGGCTTCGTGGCGATGGCGGGAATCTTCGGCGCGGATCCACCGCGGATCCCGTCCCTTCAGGCGCAATGAACCTGCCGGTTGCCGACCCAGACCTCACGGATGTTCGTGCGCGCCGCGTGATACACGATCTTCTCCAGGATCACGGCCGCGGTGTCGGATCCGTCGAGGCGCAGGTTGGAGCCGGCCACGGCCGCGTCGAGCAAAACAGCGTCGAACTGGTAGCCGGGCCTGAAGATCCCTATGGGCAGGTCGAGCGCGATGCCGCCGCCGGCGGTCGCGAGCCAGAACGCGGTGGGCACATCGATGCGCGAGGCCTCGCGCCGGCGCCGGGACCTCGGCAACGCCGGATCGACGCCTGACTCCAGGCAGCGCGACGAGATCACCGCCTGCCTCGCATTGTCGATGACGGAGGGACTCGCGCCGCCCGAGATGTCGGTGCCGAGCCCCACGTGCATGCCGCGCTCCAGCAGGTGGCGTACCGGCAGCACGGCATCGGAGAAATAGGCATTCGACAGCGGGCAATGCGCCAGTCCTGCGCCATGCTGCAGCAGCACCGTGACGTCCTCGTCGCCGACGAAATTGCCGTGCGCGAGGATCGTGCGCCGCGACAGCAGCCCGTAGCGCTCGAGCGCGCGGGTGTCGGACACGCCGCAACGGTCGAGCACATAGAGGTGCTCCCAGTCGCTCTCGGAGCAATGGGTCTGCACGTGGCATCCGGTCTGCCGCGCGAGTTCGCCCAGGCCGAGCAGCAGTTCGTCCGAGCACGACGGGATGAAGCGCGGCGTCACGACCGGCAGCACCAGCGCTGCGGCCCGGTGCAGGGGCGCATTGTCGGGCAGCGCGCGCACGTAGTCGATGAACTCGCGGGTTTCCGCGATGGCGAGCTGCGCCGAAGGGTCGCGATAGAAATCAGGGCACTGGTCCGCGTGATCCATCGCGACGCGCCCGATCAGCGCGCGCTGGCCCCTGCGCACGCAGATGTCGGCGAGCCGCTGCGTCGCGGGCAGGTGCAGCGTGCCGTAGTACAGCGCGCAGGTCGTGCCGTTGGCCAGCAGGCCGTCGACCAGGGATTCGTACACGGACTGCGCGAAGCCGACGTCGGCGTAGCGCGCCTCCAGCGGGAACGTGTATTTCTGCAGCCATTCCTCGAGCGGCAGGTCCAGCGCCGTGCCGAGCTGCGGCCATTGCGGCGCGTGCACGTGCAGATCGACCATGCCGGGCAGCAGGTACTGGTGCTCGTGCAGGGTGATGAGCTGGCCGCTCGCGCCGTACCGGGCCACGGCCGCTCCATGGTCGGCCGATCCCGCCGGATGCACGGCGCGGATCTGTCCGTCGTAGGCGACGATGATCACGGCGTCGCGCAGCATCTCCAGCCGGCCGCGCACCGGCGTGTGCAGCAGCGTGCCGCGGAATGCGCGTTCGACGCGGCGCAGGGATCCCCGGCCGGCGGCGTGCGCGCTCATCGCTCGGGCCGGAACGGCTGCGCGAGCGACAGCGGGGCGTTGAGCCGCAGCATGCGCGGGTTCCTGGAGATCGCGACCAGCACGGCGATGGTCGCGAGATACGGCAGCGAACTGAGCAGCTCCGAAGGCACCCGCAAGCCGATTCCCTGCGCAAACAGCTGGATCACCGAGACACCTCCGAACAACCAGGCCCCGAGCACCAGGCGCCACGGGCGCCACGCGGAAAATACCACGAGCGCGAGCGCAATCCAGCCGCGGCCGGCCGTCATGTCCTCGACCCACAGCGGCGTGTAGGCCAGCGACAGGTACGCACCGCCGAGACCCGCCATCGCACCGCCGAACAGCGTCGCGAAGTAGCGGATCCGGATCACAGGATACCCAATTGCCAGCGCCGATTCCGGCGCTTCGCCGATGATGCGCACGATCAGTCCCGCTTTCGTGCGGTACAGCACCCACCACACTGCGGCGACGGTCAGCATCGCAAGGTACACCAGCGCATCCTGCGCAAACAGGATGGGGCCGACCAGCGGCAGGTCCGCGAGGAATCCGCAGGTGCAGCTTCTGGATCGCGACCGCCGGCATGCTGCCGAAACGATGCCCGAGGAATCCCGACAGTCCCGACCCCAGGATCGTCAGCGCGAGGCCGGCCGCATACTGGTTGGTCGCCAGGCTCAGAGCCAGCACGGCGAACACCAGCGACGCCAGCGCCCCGGCCAGGGCCGCGGCGAGCACCGCGACCAGCGCGGGATACCCGGCAGCCGCGGCGCCGAAGGCCGCGACCGCGCCGAGCAGCATCATGCCCTCCACCCCGAGGTTCAATACGCCTGCGCGCTCGGTCACCAGTTCGCCGATCGCAGCAAAGATCAGGGGCGTGGCCGCGACCAGTGTCGCGTTCAGGATCGCGATGAGCATGTGTTCCATGATCAGCGCCTGCGCACGCTGACGCGGTACGCGATCAGCATGTCCGCCGCCAGCAGGAAGAACAGCAATCCGCCCTGGAAGGTCCGCGCCAGCGCTGCCGGCACGTTCAGCGTCATCTGTACGGATTCGCCGCCGAGGTACAGCAGCGACAGCAGCAGCCCGCCGAACAGGATGCCGAGCGGATGCAGGCGCCCGACGAACGCGACGATGATCGCGGCGAAGCCGTAGCCGGGGGAGATCGTCGGCGACAGCTGGCCGAGCGGGCCGGCCGCTTCCATCGTCCCGGCAAGGCCCGCAGCCGCGCCGCTGACCAGCAGGCTCGTCCACACCATCCCGCGTGCGCTGAAGCCGGCGTAGCGCGCCGCGGCTGGCGACGCGCCGGCCACGCGCATCTGGAATCCGAAGAAGCTGCGTTCGAGGAACAGCCACGCGGCGATGACGGCGGCCAGCGTGATCAGCACCGAGGCGTTGATGCGCAGGCCCTGCGAACAACGGCGTGAACATCGCGGTCGCCTCGAAGCTCGCGGTCTGCGGATAATTCAGGCCCTCCGGATCCTGCATCGGGCCGTTGACGAGATAGCCGAGCAGCAGCGCCGCGACATAGTTCAGCATCAGGCTGACCAGGATTTCGCTGGTGTTCGCCTGCGTCTTCAGGAAGGCCGGGATCGCGGCCCAGAGCATGCCGCCGAGCGCGCCGGCAACGAGCATCGCCGGCAGCAGCCAGCGGTGTCCTGCGCCGCCGAAGCGCAGCGCGAGCCACGCCGAGGCGATTGCGCCGATCGTGAACATGCCTTCGGCACCGATGTTCCAGACATTGGCGCGGAATCCCACGGCCAGGCCGAGCGCGATCAGCACGAGGGGCGAGGCCTTCAGCAGCCATTCCGACACGCCGTTCGGCGTGCTCAGCGGATCGAGGAAAAATACCCTGAACGTGGCGACCGGATCGAGGCCGAGCGCCAGCAGCAGCGGCACGCTGAGGCCGACGGTCAACAGCAGCGCGAACAGCGGCGCCCCCACCCGCATCCAGCGCAGCGGTGTGTCGCGTCGTTCCAGTTGCAGGCGCAGCATGCTCAGGGCCCCGCCCCCGCTCCAGCCGCCGGCTCGGCCCCGGCTGCGAAGCCGACGCCCGTCATCAGCAGGCCGATCTGCTCCAGGTCCGCCGCCGCCGCCGCCGTCGGCGGGGAGAGGCGGCCCCGGTAGATCACGGCGATGCGGTCGGATACCTCGAGACAGCTCATCGATCTCCTCCGAGAACACCAGCACGGCCGTGCCGCGGCGGCTCAGGTCGATCAGGCTCTGGCGCAGGAAGGCCGCGGCGGCGACATCGACGCCCCAGGTGGGTTGCGCGACGATCAGCACGCGGGGCGCAAGGCTCATCTCCCGGCCCATGATGAACTTCTGCAGATTGCCGCCGGAGAGGGTGCGCGCCGGCGCGTGCGGACCGTTGCAGCTGTACGCCGAACCGATCGATGATGGCCTGCGTGAACCGGCCGAGCCTGGCGCGCCTGATCAGCCCGTGCCGGGTCAGCCCCAGCGGATGCGCCGTCAGCAGCGCATTGTCGGCCAGCGACAGGCTCGATACCGCGCCGGTGCCGTGCCGGTCCTCCGGAACGAATGCCATGCCCCTTGCCCGGCGTGCCGCGACACCGAGATTGCCCACCGGCGATGCGTCCAGCAGGACCTCGCGCGCCGTGCAGCGCCGCTCGCCGCAGAGCATCTGCAACAGTTCGCGCTGGCCGTTGCCGGAGACGCCGGCGACGCCGACGACCTCGCCCCCATGCACGCTGAACGTGATGTCCCGCAACGGGGTGCCGAACGGATCCTCGGGCAGGCTAGAGAGCGCCCGCAGCTCGAGACGCGCCGCCGATTCGGCAGCGGCGGCGGCCCGGGTCACCGGTGCAAGCTCGCGACCGACCATCAGGCGCGCAAGGTCCGCCGCGCTCGCCGCCTGCGGATTGGCGGTGCCGACAACGCGGCCGGCGCGCAGGATCGTCGCCCGGTCGCAAAGCTCGCGGATCTCCTCGAGCTTGTGGCGTGATGTACAGGATGCTGCAGCCGTCGGCCGCGAGGCGCCGCAGCACCGCGAACAGGCGCCCGCGCTTCCGGCGGGCTCAGGACCGAGGTCGGCTCATCCAGAATCAGCAGCCGCGGGTTCTGCAGCAGGCAGCGCAGGATCTCGACGCGCTGCCGTTCGCCCACCGACAGATGATGCAGCAGCCGCGACGGGTCCACGGGCAGGCCATAGCGCACGCCAAGATCCGCGATGCGCGCGGACAGCGCGGCGAGGTCAAAGGGCCCGTCGAGGGCAACGGCGATGTTCTCGGCGACGGAGACGCTCTCGAACAGCGAGAAATGCTGGTACACCATGCCGATGCCGAGGCGCCTTGCAGCGGCCGGGCTGTCGATCGCGACCGGAACGCCCTCCCAGAGCATCTCGCCGGAATCCGCGGCCACGGCACCATAGATGATCTTCATCAGCGTGCTCTTGCCGGCGCCATTCTCGCCGAGCACCGCATGAATCTCGCCGCCAAGAACCCCGAGGGATACGCAATCGTTGGCTGCCGTTCCGTGGTAGCGCTTGCTGACCGATCGCAACTCGAGGCGGTTCGGCAAGGTCAGCCCTTCAATCGCCCCTGCATGCCGGCGACGAGCCAATTGATGCTCCGGGTTTCGGACTCGCCGAGCATGGCTCCGGCGCGTACCCTGACGTTGCCATCCTGGTCGCGGATCTCGCCCGCGAACGGCTGCAGCCTGCCCTCCTTGATCGCTTCCTCGGTCTTCGCGAGCAGCGCACGGGTCTCCGGCGGCAGGGTCGGGGCGTAGGGCGCCATGCGCACCACCCCTTCGCGCAGCCCGTACCAGCGTGACTGGGCTTTCCAGGCGCCGGCGACCACGTCTCGCGCGTCCTGCACGTAGATGCTGCGCCAGTCGAGGACCATCGAGGTCAGCAGGTGGGTCGGCGCCCAGTTGCGCACATCACTCGCGTACCCCACCGACCAGGTGCGCTGCTGCTCGGCGGCCTGGGCCGCGACGGGGCTGTCGACCATTGCGGCGATGACGTCGCAGCCCTGCGGCGATGAGCGCGACCGTCGCATCCTTCTCCTTGCCGGGATCCTCCCACGAGTTCATGAACAGGATCGTGCAGGTGCTCTGCGGCCTGACGCTTTGCGCGCCCAGCAGGAACGCATTGGCCGGGCCGACGATATCGGGAATCGGAAAACCGCCGATGAACCCCAGCTTGCCGTTCTTCGACGTCCTGCCGGCCGCCACGCCGGCCAGGTACATGCCTTCGTGATAGCGCGCCTCGAACGCGCCCAGGTTCGGCAGGATCTTCGAGCCGGCGCAGCTGTCGAACATCACCCCGGGAAATTGCGGCGCGACCCGCGCGATCGCGACGCCGTGCGAAAAGCTGGTGCCGAAGATCAGGCGGTGGCCGGACGCGGCGAAGCCGAACGGAATACGCGCTCCGCGTCCTGCGGCTGGAACACGTTGTCGATGATGTTGATGTCGACCGCATCCCCCAGCGCCTCCCTGATCGCATTGACGCCGAGCGTGTGCTGCTTGGTCCAGCCGACCTCGGCCGACGGCGAGACCAGCGCCAGGCCCACCTTGAGCCTGGCTGCGGCCCGGGCCCTGGAGCCGAGCCCGGACAGCGCGAGAACGGTCCCCGCGCCGCCCAGCTGCAACAGTTCACGCCGCTTCATGTGCCCTCAGAACCGGTAGTGCGCACCGACCACGAACTCGCGCGGCGGCGCGTAGACCTGCGTGGTCTCGCCGCCGTACTGGTTCGTGAAGCGCGACGCTACCTGGGCCCGGTCGAACAGGTTGTTGACCGCGAGCGAAAAATCCCAGCTCTTGGGCGCCACGACGTAGTCGAAGAACAGGTTGAACATCGTATAGGACGGCTGCGTGTAGATCGGCGACTTGCCGAAGATGGTGGTGGCAAAATCCGCGCGGTACTGTGCGCTGAGGCGCGACAGCAGCGAGGATTCGCCGCCCAGGCCCAGCGTCTGGCTCAGGTTGATCGTCGCGATCACATCGGGCAGGCTCGGCGGCGCATTGCCGTAGACGTCGCGATAGGCCTGCTTGCGGTAATTGCTCAGCGCCACGCCGTTTGCATCGGTCGGATTCGAGTACGCGTCGATGAACGCATTGTAGTTGTAGTTGTTCGCGGCGAGGAACTGGTTGTTGGCAGCGATGCCGGCGACGTTGTCGAGTGCCAGGAAGTGCGACGTGATCCGCCCCTGTTCCCACGTGACA
The DNA here is from genome assembly GCA_963706815.1 of uncultured Gammaproteobacteria bacterium. Taxonomy (GTDB): domain Bacteria; phylum Pseudomonadota; class Gammaproteobacteria; order Steroidobacterales; family Steroidobacteraceae; genus Bog-1198. Next base: position 296,563 of record CAVPNS010000001.1, on the reverse strand, counting down.
TTGCTGTCGAGCCGGAAGTTCATCGGCAACAGCGCCGCCATCTCGCCCTCGAGCCCGTACATCTGCACATTCGGGATGTTGGCCACGCCGCCCTGGAACGGGATCAGGTCCTCGGCCTGGAACTGCATGTCCTTGTCCTGGTACAGGAACGCGGCGAAGTTCAGGTTCAGCTTGCGGTCCAGCAGCGAATTCTTCGACCCGATCTCGAACGCGGTGACGGTTTCGGGCTGGACCTGGTACGGCACGCCGTACTGGTACCCGGTGATCGGGCAGCCGCTGCTGGCGGGCGCTGCGGACGGGCAATTCGAGATGTTGCCGCCGCCCGGCTTGAAGCCGGTCGAGATGCTGCCGTACAGGAGATTGGCCGGCGTCAGGTCGTAATCCAGAGCGACGCGCCAGGTCAGTTTGTCCGCGGTCTGTTCATAGAAAACCGCGTGGTTCGGATAGAAAAGGTCGTAGTAATCGTCGAACCAGGTCGTGTTGTGGTCATGCGTATAGCGCAGCCCGGCCGTCAGCCGGGCCGCGTCGCCGACGTGATAGATCCCCTGCCCGAACAGGGACACGGAATCACGGTTCTCGGCGCCGAAATTCTGGAAATAGAGCTCGCCGTTGTAGATCTCGTTGGTCAGGAACTGGCCGACGGCGCTGTTGGGGTCATCGACCGCGGTCTTGGGCACCGCCAGCAGGTCCGGATTGGGATTGCCGTTCAGCGTCGGCGATCCGCCAAAGAGGTTGTACTGGTCGTAGGCCACGGTCGTGCGGCTCTTCAGGTAGAACGCGCCGACGATCCAGTCCAGCGGGCCGCCGGGCTTGGAAGTCAGGTCGATCTCCTCGGTGATGCTCTTCGAGTTGTGCTCGAACCACTCGACGTCGTGCGGGAAACCCTGGTTGTTGATGATCGAAAGCGACTCGCCATCCTCGTTCACGGAGCCGTGGTGGTTGATCTCCTGGTAGCTGGACAGGATCTTCAGCGTCGCGCCGGACAGGTTGTAGCTGATCGTCGCGCCGGCCAGCTGCTGGTTGTAGAGCATCGCACCCGGCCAGTCCGAGCTCTGCTGGTACGGATCGGCAGCCGGGTCGTTGATGTTCTTGCCCGACCCCTCATGCTGGTTCGCACTGGCGTATTCGGCCCGCAGCAGCACCGACAGGTCGTCATTGGCCTGCCACAGCGCCTGCAGGCGGCCATGCCAGCTGTTCTGGTTGTTCAGGTCGAAGTTCGGGTCGCCCGGCACGTCGATCGCCTTGACGTAGCCCTTCTGGTAGACCTGGTCGAGCGCGGCCCTGACCGCGAAGGTGCCGGACAGCGGCACGTTGATCGCCGCCGTGACGTGCTCGAGGTCATAGGAGCCGGCGGATACGTCGACAAAGCCGTTGACGCCGTCGAACGTCGGCTGCCTGCTGATCACGTTGATCGTGCCGCCGACCGCGTTCTGCCCGAACACCGTACCCTGCGGGCCGCGCAGCACCTCGACGTGATCGACATCGAGGAAGCCCGAGTCCAGCGCAACCGGGAACGCGATGTAGATGCCGTCCTCGTGGTATGAAACCGACGTCTGCGCCGAGTCGTTCTGCGGCACGTTGAAGCCGATGCCGCGGATCGACACGCTGCGGTTGTAGCCTTCGCTCTGCGTGATCACGAGGCCGGGGACCTGGCCGTTCAGGTCGATCGGGTTGATGATATTGAGCTGCGCGAGTGAATCGCCGGTCAGCGCCGTGATCGCGACCGGGGCCTTCTGCAGGTCGATGTTCTGTTTCTGCGCGACGACCTGGATCTCTTCCAGCGTCTCCTCGGCGACCGCCACGCTCACGGCGCCGGCGCCCAGGCACAGCGACAGGGCCACCAGCGCGGACATTCTAGACATAGGCTGCATCGCAATCTCCCGATTGATTCAGACGAGTGAAATGATCACCGCACCGCCGGACAGCCCTGCGAGGCAGCGTCAACGCATAACCAAACCGCCGTTGAGCGTTCGTCCCCGACCTGCCGAATCCCCTAAGGGTCTGTGCCCTTATCCTGCGAAATGCGGGGAGAAATCAGCATTCACTCGACATCAACGAAAAATCACCAGCCCGTTCAACGAGACGCCACAAATATGTCATTGGCCTGACTTCGTGTCAACGCGCCGCCGCCGTCGCGCTTGCGTCTCTTTTAAGGCTCCCGTACCCAGGTCTGGGAGCGGCCGAACAGCGAGAACCCAAGGTAGCCGCGCACAACGAGCTTCCGGCCGCCGTCTTCGAGATGGAACTTGCAGCGGTAGATCCAGCCGGAGTCCGGATCGAGGATTTCGCCGCCGGCGAACTCGCTGTCACGCTGCACCATGCCGCGGATGATCTGCAGTCCGATGATCGGGTGATCCTTGCGATCGTCCTTGCAGACCGCGCAGACGCGCGTGCTCGCGCCGGGCGTGAAGCTCTGTTCGATGTTCCCGTAGAGCCTGCCGTTCTCGCTGAAGATGCGCACGATCGCACGCGCAGCGCCGGTCTTGTCGTCAACGGTTTTCCACAGGCCGAGCGGCGACTGCAGGTCGGTCGCCAGCGCCGGCCGCAGTGCGGCAAGGCTCAGCAGAGCGACGGCAAGGAACCTGATGTTCGACGTACGGATTTTGCACCACCCCCGGTGGCGCCATTTATCCCGCATTCGGCAATTTTTTCAATAGGGCCGGTGTTCAGTTGCCGCTGGCCTTGCGCCGCGGCAGGGCGGCAGCCGGCATCCGCCGCCGGGCTGCGAGCCAGGTCTCGAGCGGCAGCGGCCGGCCGAACAGGAATCCCTGGTAGCAGTCGCAGCCCTCGCTCGCGAGGATGTCGGCCTGGGCCTGGGTTTCCACCCCTTCGGCGACGATGCGCAGCCTGAATGACCGGGCCACGGCGATGATCGAGACGACGATCGCCCGGTCGTTCGCGTCCAGCGGCGTATTCTGCACGAACTGACGGTCGATCTTGAGCTCCTGCAGCGGCAGCTTCTTCAGGTAGGCGAGACTCGAGTAACCGGTGCCGAAATCATCGATCGAGAAGCGGATTCCCATCTGCGCGAGCTCCGTCATGCGCGCCGCGACTCGCTGCCACTGGTCGATGAACAGGCCTTCGGTGACCTCGAACACGAGGTGAGTGGCCCGCGCACCCGTAGCCTTGAGCAGAGCGCGCATCCGCGCCACGAAATCGTCCTGGTGGAACTGCAGCGGGCTGATGTTCACCGACAGCGGCACCAGGCAGCCGTCGTGCTCCATCTGCGCTAGCGCTTCGCACGCGCGCCGCAGGACCAGCTCGCCGAGGCGCAGGATCAGCCCTGACTCCTCCGCGACCGGGATGAAGTGCGCCGGCGAGACCGCCCCGCGCAGCGGGTGATTCCAGCGCAACAGCAGCTCGCCTCCGGTCTCGACGTTGCCGGCCTCGAACTGGGGCTGCACGTGGACGTCGATCTGGCCGGCATCGATCGCGTCCTTCAGGTCACCGACCAGCGCGAAGCGCTCCTCGGCCTCGGATTGCATCGCCGGTTCGAACCAGGCGATGCGGTTGCGCCCCGCCTGCTTCGCCCGGTACATCGCCGTATCGGCCTCGCGCAGCAGGTTATCGGCGGCATCGCCGCTTTTTGGAAACAACGTAAGCCCGATGCTGCCGGTTCCGGAGCAGCGGTTGCCCTCGATGTCGAACGTGCTGGCGAGCGCCGCGCGGATGTTCTCGGCGATTCCCAGCGAAGCGATCTGCGCCATCGGCACGTCCGGCCCGAGGCGGTTCACGATCACGACGAATTCGTCCCCGCCTAGCCGCGCGAACGTGTCCTGCGGCTGCAGAACCCCGGCTACCCGCTTCGCGACCTCGACGAGCAGCCGGTCCCCGAGCGCATGGCCGCGGGCATCGTTCAGGTGCTTGAAGTTGTCCAGGTCGACGAACATCAGCGCGCCGAACTGCCCGGAGGCTCGCGCCTCGTTCAGCGACCCGGCCAGACGGTCCAGGAACAGACGCCGGTTGGGCAGGCCGGTCAGGTCGTCGTAATAGGCCAGGCGCTGGATGTTCGCCTCGGCCTTCAGTCGCGCGGTGATGTCGCGGACAACGACGTAGACCGCGGGCCCGGCGTCGAACATGATGTCTATCGCCTTCGTCTCGACGTCGATGACCGACCCGTCGAGCCTGACGCACTGCGCGCGGTTCACGAGTTCGGAGACGCCGTCCCGCACCAGGTTCCTGAGCTGCGTGCGCATCACGTCATGGAACGCCGGGTGCACCAGATCCAGGACCGGTCTGCCCACGAGCTCCAGCGGCGAGTGCGCGCCGAACATCGCCGACAGGGCCGGATTGGCATACAGCATGACCCCGTCGCGAAGCACGGCGATCGCTTCCGGAGTCCACTCCGCCAGCGTGCGATAGCGCTCCTCGGCCTGCTGCAAGGCGAGCAGCCGGGCCTCCAGCTCGGTGTTCAGCGCGATCAGCTGCGCTTCGGCCGCACAGCGCCGGGTCACCTCGGCCTCCAGCGTGCGCCGGCGGCGCAGCAGCGTCGAGGTCAGCAGCGACAGGCCGAACATGATCTGCGGAAGCGCGGCCAGGTAGCGCTCGTCCGCGGGATTCGCGCCCGTGAAAGCGCGTGCGATGAACAGCGGCGGCAGAAAAAAGAACATCGCGGCCACGAGCCGGTGATCGGTATCGCGATCGCGGCGGCCGGCCCGCCAGATCACGAGGCCCATCATTGCGTACCACGCCGCGAGCGGCGCGTTGTTGATCCACCGGGGAATCAGCGCGCCGCTCAGGGCCACGTACACGAACAACGCGACCGGCATCGCAATCGGCGCCAGCATGGCTGCGATGGCGCGCCCGCGCCAGGGCGCCCGGATCTCGAGATAGTCGGCAAGCCCGATGCTGAGGCTGACCGTTGCTCCCACCACCACGAAATCCCAGCCGGTTGATACGATATGAACTCCGCCCAGGGATTGCACGGCGGTCGACAGGAACCAGGTGCCGGACAGCGCCCAGCTGATCGCGAGCCAGCCCACGCCCGGGTCGCGGCCGCGCCGCCACATCCACCAGTACGTAATGGCCAGCAGGCCAAAAACGGCGCCGATCATGTCGCCGGCGGCTGGATTATGGCTGGCGGCGACCTCGGCTATCGGTGGAAGCAACGCGGATTCCCTGTGTGACGCGGAAAGACCCCGGTCACTCTAGTTATGGCAATTGTCCGACGTATGCGGCGGCCCGGGGAAGCCGATTCGGTCACAGAGTGCCGATGTCGACGCATTGGAGGCTAGGAGCGGAATCGAACCGCTGTACGCGGCTTTGCAGGCCGCTGCATGACCACTCTGCCACCTAGCCGAGGCGTCAAAAAAAGCAAACCCCGGACGAGCCGGGGTTATTGCGGAAACTGGAGCGGGAAAGGAGGCTCGAACTCCCGACCTCAACCTTGGCAAGGTTGCGCTCTACCAACTGAGCTATTCCCGCCGGAAACCGAGGCGCAATTGTAGAGCCGAACGGCCCGGAGTCAAGAACAACCGTGGAAAAGCATCGGCTAAAGCCTTGAACTGCCCCGCAATTCGGGCCATGCGAGGCGCAGGTACAGGACCATCGACCACAGCGTCAGCACGGTTGCAACGAGCGTCAGCACGATGCCGATCGCATAGACCGGCAGGCCGAACAGGTCCCGGCGGAACAGCAGGCAGGAGAGGCCGACGATCTGCATGATGGTCTTGAGCTTGCCAAGGCCCGAGACCGCGACGCGCGCGCGCGCGCCGATCACGGCCATCCACTCGCGCAGCGCCGACACGGCGATTTCCCGGCCGACGATCACGATCGCGACGATGACCATGAACCAGCGCGGATCCTTGCTGACGATCAGCACCAGGGCCGAGGCGACGATCAGCTTGTCGGCAACCGGGTCGAGGAATGCGCCGAGGCGCGAGGTCAGGCCGAGCTTGCGCGCGTAATAGCCGTCCAGCGTATCGGTGATGCCGGCCAGCGCAAACCCGGCGCAGGCCGCCGGATCCGCCCACCAGAACGGCAGGTAGAACAGCACCACGATCGCCGGAATCATCAGGATGCGCAGCCAGGTCAGCGCATTGGGGAGATTAAAATATCCTTTTTTATCAATTGCCTGGGTGGAGGTGCTCATAAATCACTTCGGCTAAATTCCTGCCTAAGCCGCGAACCTGCACGAAATCGTCGACGCCTGCCCGCAGTATCCCTTGTAAGCCGCCGAATTGCTTGAGAAGTTCGCGCCGCTTGACCGGCCCAAGACCGGGGATGGTCTCCAGTATCGACTCGTTGTGGCGCTTGGCCCGCTTGCGCCGGTGCCCCGCCACGGCAAACCGATGGGCCTCGTCCCGAACGCGCTGGATCAGGTGCAGCGCGCTCGAATCCGGCGGCAGCAGCATGGGCGCATCGGCGCCCAGGCGGAACAACTGCTCCTGTCCGGCGCGCCGGTCCGGCCCCTTGGCAACCCCGACCAGCGTCACGTCCTTGATCTCGAGCTCGGCCAGGACCCGGGCCGCAGCCGCCAGCTGCCCCTTGCCGCCATCGATCAGCAGCACGTCCGGGGCAACGACTTCGCCGTCGCGCACGCGCCGATAGCGCCGCGTCAGGGCCTGATGCATCGCCGCGTAGTCGTCCCCGGGGGCAATTCCCGCGATGTTGAAGCGCCGGTATTCGCTCTTCAGCGCGCCCTCGACGCCGAACACGACGCAGGAAGCGATCGTGTCGGTGCCGGCGATATGACTGATGTCGAAGCATTCGATGCGGGACGGCGTCTCCTCAAGATCGAGCACGTCGCGCAGCTCTTCCAGGTTGGCCTCGATGCTGGAGCGCGCGAGGCCACGCATGTTGAGCGCCTGCCGCGCGTTTTCCCGCATCATCTCCAGCCAGCGTGCGCGGATGCCGCGTACCGAGGAGGCAATGCGCACGCGGTGACCGGAGCGCGCGGCCAGCGTCGACTCCAGCACGGGCACCTCGTCGAAATCATGCTCAACGATGATCTCGGGCGGCGCCTCGCGATCGGCGTAGTACTGGGCGACAAAGGCGGCCAGCACCTCCTGAGGCTCGGCAAACGGCGCCTTCGGAAAGAACGTCGTGCTGCCGAGGCTGCGCCCGCCGCGCACGAACATCAGCGCGACGCAGTACTCGCCGCTCCCGGCTGCGAGCGCGACGATGTCGGCATCGTGATGCACGTCGGCGGTCACGATCTGCTGCGCCTGCACGGTCCTGAGGTGGGCGAGCTGATCGCGGATCTTGGCGGCCGACTCGAAATCCAGCTTCGCGGCAGCCTGGTCCATGCGGCGAGCCAGCTCCTGGTTGACTTCGTCGCTGCGACCCTCGAGCACCTTGGTGGCCGCGTCGACATCGGCCGCATACTGCTCGCGGGAGATCAGGCCGACGCACGGTCCCGTGCAGCGCTGGATCTGGTACTGCAGGCACGGGCGCGAGCGGTTCGCGAAGTAAGTCTCCTCGCAGTCCCGCAGCCGGAACAGTTTCTGCAGCTGATGCAGGGTCTCGCGCACGGCGCCGGCCGACGGATACGGCCCGAAGTACCGGCCCGGCTCGCGGCGGCTGCCGCGGTACAGTCGCAGCGACGGGAATGCGTGACTGGTCGACAGGCGCAGGAACGGGAAGCTCTTGTCGTCGCGCAGGATCACGTTGAACCGGGGCCGGTGCTTCTTGATCAGGTTCAGCTCGAGCAGCAGCGCTTCGGTATCGGAATTCGTGATCGTCACTTCCATGTTCGCGGTCTTCGCGATCAGCGCCTGGACCTTGGGCTGGACATTGCCGGGCTGGAAATACGAGCCGACGCGGCTGCGCAGGCTGCGCGCCTTGCCCACGTACAGGATCTCCCCGTCGTCGCCCAGCATCCGGTAGACGCCGGGCCGCGACGGCAGTGCATCGACGAATGATTTCGCGTCGAACTTCGCCGCGCCCGGCTGCAGCGCATCGACGCTCATGCGGCCAGCTCGACCGCCCTGCCCACGACCTGCCGGAACATCGCCGACGTCAGGCGCCGGGTGTTGGTGTTGTAGCGGCTGCAGTGATACGAGTCGACCAGGATGCGGCCGGCACCGAGCGCGTGCTCGGCGCCGTGGGCGAAGCGATGGCGCGCCGGCGTCAGGCCGCAAGCGCGCAGCACGGCCGCATGCGCGATCGTCCCGAGCGCCAGCACGACACGGGCCTCGCGGCTTTGCGCCAGTTCCTCGCGCAGGAAATCGTTGCAGGCGCGCACTTCGGCAGGCAGGGGTTTGTTGTCCGGCGGCAGGCACTTGACGGCATTCGTGATGCGCGCGCCGCGCAGGCGCAGGCCGTCATCGGCGGCCGTCGACGCCGGGCCGGTCGCGAGGCCGAAGCGGTGCAGCGTCTCGTAGAGCAATAGGCCGGCATAGTCGCCCGTGAACGGCCGGCCGGTGCGGTTCGCGCCGTGCTTGCCCGGGGCAAGACCGACGATCAGCAGGCGCGCCAGCGGGTCGCCGAACGGCGGCACCGGCTTGCAGAAGTACCGGGGCTCCTCGCGCCGCACCGAGTCGAGAAACCGGGCCAGCCGGGGGCATCGCCGGCACTGCGGATCATAGGCATTCGTCATTCGGATCACGACGGGTACACAAGAAAAAACGGGCTACGCACTTTACTGCGTAGCCCGCCGTTGATCGCGCCGAATTTGGACTAACCCGAGCGCAACCGAACCTGAGGCTCACTGAATCGGTTTGAGCCACTCTAACCGGTCTTGGCAACCGTGTGTCCTGTTCAGACAGCACCGTCGCATCAAAATTCCCCGCGGAAGACAGCAAGCGGGTGGGGTTGGGGCATGCAGGATAGCACTTGGCCGGCGGCAGGCAAGCCGCCATTGCAGAAACTGCGGGCCAGTCTCGCGGTATTTTCGAGTTAAATATTATAAGTTATTGTTTTTTAATAGTTTATATATATTAAAATTGATCCAATCAGTCCCCTTCCCCGCTCCCGATGACCCGTCTGCGAACCCCCGCCAGCTGGGCGATGCGCATCGCCAGTTCCAGCGCCTGCTCGGCGTTGAGCCGGGGGTCGACCTGCGACCGGTAGGCGCGCGCCAGATCCGCTTCGGTCAGGCCGCGTGCGCCGCCGACGCATTCGGTGACATCCTCGCCGGTCAGCTCGATGTGCACCCCGCCGAGCATCGAGCCGCACTCGGCGTGGATCCGGAACGAGGCCTCGACCTCGGCGAGGATATTCTCGAAGCGCCGCGTCTTCACGCCGCCCAGGGTGGTCTCGGTATTGCCGTGCATCGGGTCGCAGACCCACAGCACCTGGCTGCCGCTCGACCTGACCGCGCGAATCAGCTCCGGAAGGCGCTGCGCGATGTCCTTCGCGCCGAAGCGATGAATCAGCGTCAGCCGCCCCGGCTGGTTCTGCGGGTTCAGCACCTGCACCAGCTCCTGCAGCCACTCGGCGTTCATGCCGGCGCCGACCTTGACCCCGATCGGGTTGGCGATGCCGCGGAAATACTCGACGTGCGCGCCATCGGGATTGGCCGTGCGCATGCCGATCCACGGCATGTGCGTCGACAGGTTGTACCAGCGCTGCTGGCGCTCGATGTAGCGCGTCTGCGCCTGCTCGGAGAGCAGGTGCAGGCCCTCGTGGCTCGCGAAGAAATCGCTGCGAGCGGCCGAATGCACGCGCTGCCCGCTCATCGACTCGAAGAACTCCAGCGACTCGGCGATCGACTGCACGATCCGCTGGTAGGCGTCGCGCAGCTCGGCGTGCCGCAGGAAGCCGAGATCCCAGTATTCCGGATGGTGCAGGTCCGCGAATCCGCCGTCGACCAGCGCGCGCACGAAATTCAGCGTCAGCGCTGCGCGCTCATAGCCGCGCAGCAGCAGCTGCGGATCCGGCTCCCGTTCCGCGGCGCTGAACCCCGGCCGATTGACGAGATCGCCGCGATAGCACGGCAGCGTCATGCCATCGCGGGTCTCGGTGTCGGCCGAGCGCGGCTTCGCATACTGGCCGGCAAAGCGGCCCACGCGGATCACGGGCTTCTTCATTCCCTGCAGCAGCACCAGGCTCATCTGCAGCAGGATCTTCAGCTGCTGCGCGATATTGTCCGACTCGCAGTCCTCGAAGCTCTCGGCGCAATCGCCGCCCTGCAGCAGGAAATGCTCGCCGCGCTGCGCCTGCGCGAGCTTGGAGCGCAGCGCCTCGATCTCCCAGGAGACGACCAGCGGCGGCAGGCGCGCCAGTTCGGCGACGGCGCGGCCGAGCGCGAGCGGGTCGGCATACTTCGGCTGTTGCGCGGCCGGCCGGCTTTGCCAGCTTGCAGGATGCCAGTTCACGAGTGCGGGACTCTTCGACATAGTGCGCGGATGGTAGCGTTGTGCGCGCGCGCGAGTCAAAATACCGGCCATGAAACTACACAACCAGACGACGACGAAATCCGATCCCCTGCAGGCACTGGGGTTGGGCCCGATCAACAGCGGCACCTGGTGCGGCAGCGGCGGCTGGAGCCATGACGAGGGCGGACGCCTGATCGAATCGGTGAACCCCTCCTCCGGCCGGCGGCTCGCGCAGGTCCGCGGCGCGACGCTGCAGGATTACGAGCGCGTCATGGCGGATGCCGTGGCGGCGGCGGCGCTGTGGCGCCGCGTGCCGGCGCCGAAACGCGGCGAAGCGGTGCGCCTGGTCGGCGCGGAGCTGCGCCTGTTCAAGGATGCGCTCGGCAGCCTCGTGTCGCTGGAGAACGGCAAGATCAAGGCCGAGGGCGACGGCGAAGTGCAGGAGATGATCGACATCGCCGACTTTGCGGTGGGCCAGTCGCGCATGCTCTACGGCCTGACGATGCACTCGGAACGCAACCAGCACCGCATGTACGAGCAATGGCATCCGCTCGGCGTGGTCGGCGTGATCTCGGCGTTCAATTTCCCCGTCGCGGTCTGGTCCTGGAATGCATTCCTGTCCGCGATCTGCGGCAACGCGACCGTGTGGAAGCCCTCGCCGAAGACCTCGCTGTGCGCGCTTGCCGTGCAGCGCATCTGCAATCGGGTGCTGGAGAGGGAGTCGCTGCCGCCGATCTTCCAGCTGTTCATCGATGCGGGCACGGAAATCGCGGCGCACTTCGTCGATGACCGGCGCGTCGCGCTGCTGTCATTCACCGGATCGACGCATGTCGGGCGGCAGATCGCCGTGCGCGTCGCGGGACGCCTGGGCAAGAGCCTGCTCGAACTCGGCGGCAACAACGCGATCATCGTCGACGCCAGTGCGAATCTCGACCTGGCCGTGCCGGCGCTGGTGTTCGGCGCGATCGGTACCGCCGGCCAGCGCTGCACGACGACGCGGCGCGTATTCGTGCACGAGTCGCGCGCGGCCGAGCTCGAGCGGCGACTGGTCGCCGCGTACTCGCAGGTGCGGATCGGTGATCCGCTGGACGCGACGACGCTGATGGGTCCGCTGATCGACGCCGGCGCCGTTGCCCGGTATTCGGAGACGATCGCCGCGGCGCAGGCGCAGGGCGGAGTGCTCCTGTGCGGGGGACGCATCCTGCCGCAGGCCGGCAATTTCGTCGAGCCGGCGATCATCCGCGCGCATGCGGACATGGCGGTGGTCCAGACCGAGACCTTTGCGCCGATCCTGTATCTGGTCACTTACCATAATGCAGACGAAGCGATCGCTCTGCAAAATGCCGTGCCCTACGGACTGTCGTCCGCGATCTTCACCGACCGCCTGCAGGCCGCCGAGCGTTTCCTGTCGGCCGACGGCAGCGACTGCGGCATTGCAAACGTCAACCTCGGCACGTCCGGCGCCGAGATCGGCGGCGCGTTCGGGGGCGAGAAGGATACCGGCGGCGGACGCGAAGCGGGTTCCGACAGCTGGAAAGCCTACATGCGGCGCCAGACCACGACGATCAACTGGAGCGCGGAGCTTCCGCTTGCGCAGGGGATCCGCTTCAACGTGTGATAATTTTTTAATAAAAAATAAATAAAAAAATTAATGCCCTTGTGCGGCCGCACAACGCGATGCACGCCGGTGCGCGTGTTAGGATCTGCGAAGATCGAGAGGTGCGGCTCCAGTGGGTTTTCGAACGCCACGGCAGAAAGCGGTTTGCGCCGCTGAACCATCGGGTCCGGCACGGGTTCCCAATGACGCCGCGCTGATGCGGGCACTGATCGAAAGCTCTCCCGTCGCGATTTATTATACCGATGGACGCGATCCGCCCGACGCGTCGGCGTATGTCAACGGCGCATTTCGCGAGATGTTCGGCCTGGCACCCGGGCAGAACGCCAATGACTGGCTAAGCGGCATCCACCCGGATGATCAGGCGCGCATGCTCGATGCGTGGGCCGACTTCTGCAGGGAGCCGAGGCCGGTGCAGTGGGAGTACCGGATCCGGCATCGCATCCATGGCGTGCGCTATCTGTCCGAGCAGGTGCTCGCGACCCGCGGCGTGCCCGGATTCGTCGGCACCATCACCGACATCACCGACATCACGACCACGCGCGACAGCCTTGGCAGGATGGAGTCGCTGTACCGGAGCACCTTCGAACAGGCGGCGGTCGGCATCGTCTACGCCGGCCGCGACGGCGGATTCGTGCGCTTCAATCCCGCGTTCTGCCGGCTGCTGGGTTTTGCACCAGGGGATCTCGAGGGCAGGACGCTTCACGACATCACGTACCGCGAAGACCTCGCCTTCAGCCGCGCCGAGCTCGAGCGGCTCTGGAGCGGCGAGATCCGGATCCTGGACATCGAGACCCGGTTCCTGCGCAAGGGCGGAGCGCCTCGCTGGGTGCGCATGACGACCTCGCTGCTGCAGGAAGGCAACGGCGCGCCGGTGCGCTCGGTGGGCTTCGTCCGCGACATTGCCGCGCGCGTCGACATCGCGGCGGCGCTCCAGCAGAACAAGGCGCTGCTCGAGGCCGTCATCGCCGAACTGCCGGTCGCGCTGCTCGCCTGCGATGCGGCGGGACACATCACGCACTTCAACCACGCCGCAGCGGAGCTGCTGAGCATTCCGGCGGCGGGGCGCCCCGAATCCATCTCGCCGGAACGCGGCCGGCAGACCGCCGACATCTATCTCGCCGACGGCATCACGCCGATCAAGCCTGCGGACCGGCCGCTCGCGCGCGCGCTATCCGGCGAAACGATCCGCGACCTCGAGCTCGTGGTCGTGCCCCCCGGCTCCACGCCCCGTACGGTGCTGTTCAGCGCGCGGCGCCTGCTGGGCAAGAGCGAACAGGAACACCGCGCCGTCGCGGTGCTGCAGGACATCACGCAGCGCAAGGCCTCCGACCAGGAGCTGGTGCGCGTGCACCGCCAGCTGCTGGATGCGTCGCGCCAGGCAGGCATGGCCGAGGTCGCCTCCAACGTCCTGCATGACGTGGGCAATGTCCTGAACAGCGTCAACATCTCGGCAAGCGTCGTGACCGAGAACGTCATCAAGTCGAAATCGCCCGACGTACAGCGCGTGGCGGCGCTGATGCTGCAGCAGGGCGACAGGCTCGGAAGCTTCCTTGCCGGCGACGAACACGGCAGGCACGTGGCCGCGTACCTGGCATCGCTCGGCGAGCAGCTGCTGGCCGAGCAGTCGACCATGCTGCAGGAGCTGACCGCGCTGCGCGCCAATCTCGAGCACATCAAGGACATCGTGACGATGCAGCAGAGCTACGCCAGGCTCGGCGGCGTTGCCGAACCCGTCGACGCGGTCGACCTGGTCGAGGACAGCCTGCGCCTGAACTATGACCACTTCGCCCGACGCGGCATGACCCTGCGGCGCGAATTCAGTCCGGTGCCCGCGATCACGGTCGACAGGAACAAGGTGCTGCAGATCCTCGTCAACCTGATCAGCAATGCCGAGCACGCCTGCGACGAGTCGGACCGGCCGGACAAGCTGGTGACCGTGCGTGTCGCGCGCAGCGAGGACCGGCTGCAGATCTCGGTCATCGACAACGGCGTCGGAATTCCCGTCGGCAACCTGACCCGGATCTTCAATCACGGCTTCACGACGCGCAAGAACGGCCATGGCTTTGGCCTGCACAGCAGCGCGCTCGCGGCCCAGGATCTCGGCGGCTCGCTGCTGGCGGCGAGCGACGGCCCTGCCTGCGGCGCCACCTTCACGCTCGAGCTGCCTTATTCGCCGGGGGACGGCGCCAGTGCCTGACTCCGGCGCCATCGCGAACCGGCGCGTCCTCATCATCGACGATAACAGCTCGATTCACCAGGATTTTCGCAAGGTGCTCGGCCTCAATCCCCGGAGCGAAGCGCACGCGGTGCTCGAGACGCTGGAGACGAGCGTATTTGGCGAAGCGCGGGCCGCGATATTCCGGCTGCATTTCGAGATCGATTCCGCCTACCAGGGGCGCGAAGGCGTCGAGATGGCCCGCAAGGCGAGCGCCGACGGGCGCCCCTACGCGATGGCCTTCGTCGACATGCGCATGCCGCCCGGCTGGGATGGCCTGGAGACCATTGAGCATCTGTGGGCGGCGGATCCCCACGTACAGGTCGTGATCTTCTCGGCGCACAGCGATTACGACTGGATGGACGTCGTCAACCGGCTCGGTCATACCGACAAGCTGCTGGTGCTGCGCAAGCCTGCCGAACCGATCGAGATCCTGCAGTGCGTGACGGCGCTGGCGCGCAAGTGGCAGAACGAGCGCACGCTGCGTGACCAGATGGAATGTCTCGAGCAGGTCGTCACGAACCGCACCCGCGGCCTGGAGGCCGCCGCGAGCCAGCTGCACCATGCGGCAACCCATGACCCGCTGACCGACCTGCCGAATCACCTGCTGCTCGAAGATCGCCTGAGACAGGCCGTCGCGCACGCCGAGCGCGACGGCAAGTTCTTTGCGCTGCTGGTGTGCGACCTCGACGGCTTCCGGCGGGTGAATGATTCCCTCGGGCTGCGGTCGGGCAACGAGCTGCTGCAGGAGGTTGCTCGCCGCCTGAACGCGCTGAGCCGGCGCTTCGATACCGTCGCCCGCTTCAGCGGCGACAAGTTCATGATGCTGCTGAACTGCATCGCGACCCGCAATGACGCCGACGACGTGGGTCGGCGCGTGCTCGAGGCGCTGAGCGTGCCGGTTTCAATCGCAGGATTCAGCGTGCACACTTCCCCCAGCATCGGCATCGCGCTGTACCCCGCGGACGGCGCCACCACGGAAACCCTGATCGCGAACGCGGACACCGCGATGCACGTGGCCAAGCAGCGCGGCCGGGGCACGATCGAGTTCTTCGCGCCCGGCATGAAGGCGCCGACCGCGAACAAGGTCCGCCTGGAAAGCGACCTGCGCCAGGCCCTTGCGCTGAACCAGTTCGAGCTGCATTACCAGCCCAAGGTGGACACGGCCACCGGAACCGTGCGCAGCGCGGAGGCCCTGATCCGCTGGCGCCACCCGGAACGCGGGCTCGTTGCGCCGAACGACTTCATTCCGCTTGCCGAGGAATGCGGCCTGATCGGCGCCATCGGCGAATGGGTCATCCGTGAGGCCTGCCGGCAGGCGCGTGCGTGGCAGGTCGCGGGTCCGGCCTCCGTGCGCATCGCCGTCAATGTCGCCGCGGCGCAGGTCCGGCACGGAATGCTGGTCGAGACGGTGCGCCGGGCCCTGGATGAAGCCGGTCTCGAGGCGCGATTTCTCGAGATCGAACTCACGGAAGGCGCGATGCTGAACGACCCGGAGGAATCCGTGGCCGTGCTCGAGAAGCTCAGCGAGATGGGCGTGCTGATCGCGCTCGATGACTTCGGCACCTGCTACTCGGGCATGACCTACCTGCGCCGCTTCCCGATCGACAAGCTGAAGATCGACCGGGTATTCGTCAGCGAGCTCACCACGCGGGCCGAGGATGCGTCGATCGTGCGCGCGATCATCTCGCTGGCACACAGCCTGCGCCTGCGCGTGGTGGCCGAAGGCGTCGAGACCGAGGCGCAGCTCGAGATCCTGAAGAACATGGGCTGCGACGCGTACCAGGGCTATTACTTCAGCCGCCCGCTGCCGGCGCCGGAATTCGCCGGCCTGATGCGGCGCCTGCTTGAGACCGGCGCCAGCTTCAGCTACGACGATGCCGTACGTACCCACAGCAAGCTGGAGGCCTATGTCCGAAGTTAGGGACGAGCGCCTGCGGCAGCTGCTGGACGGGATCAGGGATTTCGCGATCATCATGCTGGATCTCGACGGCCGGGTGTCCGCGTGGAACTCCGGTGCGCAGTTCCTGTACGGCTACGCGGCCGACGAGATCATCGGCGGCAGCTTCACGGCCCTGTTCCGCCCCGAGGACATTGCCGCCGGGATCGACCGGTACGAGCTGCAGATTGCGCAGGCCGAGGGGCGCTATGAGGGGGAATCCTGGCGCCTGCGCAAGGACGGTACGCAGTTCTGGGCGCACGTGGTCATCTCCGCGGTGCGCGATCCGGACGGCAGCCTGGTCGCGTTCGGCAAGGTGACCCGCGACATGACCGAGCAGTACCGCGCAAAGGAACAGTTCCGCCTCGCGATCGAGGCGGCGCCGACCGGGATGATCATGGTGGACCGGCAGGGGCGTATCGTGCTCGTCAACGCGCAAATCGAGAAATTGTTCGGCTACTGCCGCGAGGAGCTGATCGGCCAGGGCATCGAGATGCTGGTGCCGGAGCGCTTTCGCAGGCAGCACCCGGTGTATCGACGGGATTTCTTCAATGACCCGCGCTCGCGGCCGATGGGCGCGGGGCGCGACCTGTTCGGGCTGCGCAAGGACGGGGCGGAGGTTCCGATCGAGATTGGACTGAACCCGCTGGAGAGCCCGGATGGCGATTTCGTGCTCAGCTCCGTCGTCGACATCACGGAACGCAAGCGCGCCGAGGAGGAGCGCGAGGAACTGCTGGGCCAGCTCGAGGTGCGCGTCCAGACGCGCACACGGGAGCTGACCGCGACCCTCACGGAGCGCGAGGTGCTGTTGCAGGAAGTCCATCACCGCGTCAAGAACAACCTGCAGGTGATCTCGAGCCTGATCAACCTGCAGCTGCGCCGGGTCGGCGAGGACGCGAGCCGTCATGCGCTCAAGGAGTGCCAGACGCGCGTGCAGGCGATCGCGCTGATCCACCAGCAGCTGTACCAGTCGAAGGACTATGCGCGCGTGCCGTTCTCGGAGTACACGAAGAGCCTGGCGGCAAACGTGTTTCAAGCAGCCGGCGTCTCGCCGCAGTCCGTCTCGCTGCAGCTGGCCATCGAGGACCTTGCGCTGCCGGTGGACAAGGCCATACCGTGCGGCCTGATCCTGAACGAGCTGATCACGAATGCGCTCAAGCACGCCTTCCCCGGCGAACGGACCGGCACGATCAGGGTCGAACTCGGCATGGTGCGCCGGGACCGCCTGATGCTGCTGGTCAGCGACGACGGCGTCGGGCTGCCGAAGGGCCTTGACCTGAAGACCCCGGGCTCGCTCGGGCTGCAGCTCGTGCGCATGCTCGCGCGCCAGGTGGACGCGGACCTACAGATCGGCACCGAGGGCGGCACCTCGTTCCGCCTGACGATCCCGCTGGCGGCGGCCGCATGAACGCCGGGCAGATGCCGTCGGTCCTGGTCGTCGAGGACGAGAGCATCATTGCGCTCGACATCCAGCAGACCCTGGTCGAGCTCGGCTACGATGCGTTCGCGATCGCCTCTTCGGCTGAAGAGGCGGTTGCCCATGCCCTGGGACGCTGCCCGGACGTCGTGCTGATGGACATCCACATCAACGGAACGGTCGACGGGATCTCCGCCGCCCAGCTGTTCCAGGAGCTGTTCCGCGTGCCGGTCATCTATGTGACCGCGCACGCGGACGAAGCGACGATCGAGCGGGCCCGCATGTCGCGGCCGTACGGCTACCTGCTCAAGCCGGTGCGGGCGGTGGAACTCAAAGCCGCGATCACCGATACGCTGCGCGCACACAAGCTCTCGATCCCGCTGTGAGGCCCGCCGGCGTGGTCACCGGTACCGGCGGCGCTGCGCGCCTCACTCGCCCTGCTTGACCGCCTGCCAGAGCTTCTCCTGCGCAGCGAGATCCAGGCCCTCGAGCCCGGTGCCGGCGGTCGCGGCCAGCGACTCCATGGCGCGGAAGCGCCGCTCGAACTTGGCGTTGGCGGCGCGCAGCGCGGCTTCCGGATCGACCTCGAGCTTGCGGGCCAGGTTGGCCGCCGCAAACAGCAGGTCGCCGACTTCCTCGAATACCTCGGGCGTGGCGCGCGCCTGAGGATTGGCGGCCGCAGCGGCGCGGATTTCGGCCAGCTCCTCGGTGACCTTGTCGGCGGCGTGCGCCGCGAGCTCGAAATCAAAACCGGTCAGGGCGGCCCGCTTGCTGAGTTTATCCGCGCGCATCAGCGCCGGCAGCGCCTGCGGGACGCCGTCCAGCGCGCTGGGCGCCAGGGCCGGCACGCTGCGCCGTTCCTGCGCCTTGATGTCCTCCCAGACGCCGATCTGCTCGCGCGCCGAGCGCGGCGCAGCGCCGGCGGCGCCGAAGACATGCGGGTGGCGGCGAATGAGCTTGCGGTTGATGCCGGCCGCAACCGCCTCGAAATCGAACTGCCCCGCCTCGCTCGCCATCTGGGCGTGGAACACGACCTGCAGCAGCAGGTCGCCGAGCTCGTCGCGCAGGTGCTGCATATCGCCGCTTTCGACGGCGGCGGCGACCTCGTAGGCCTCCTCGATCGTGTACGGAGCGATGGTGGCGAAGGTCTGCTCGCGATCCCACGGGCAGCCGTCCTGCGCCCGCAGGCGCGCCATGATCGCCAGCAGCTCGCCGAGCGCCGCGCTCATGCCGGGCACTTCCGGCCTTGCCGCACCCGGCGCCGCAGCGTCAGCAGCATGCCGGCCGTGGCGCCCCAGATCGTGCGCCCGCCGTAGGTCATCTCGGTCGTCTCCAGCGTCACGCCGCCCAGCGTGCGCATGCGCGGGCGGTGGTTCGCGGCGTCGAACAGGAAATCCAGCGGAACCTCGAACGCGTTCTGCACCTCGGCGGCGTCCAGCGCCAGGCGGTACTGCGGCGCGATGAAGCCGACGGCGGGCGTAACGCGGTAGCCGGTCAGCAGCGGATGGTCCGGCAGAAAGCCCGCAAAGCTGATCCACTCGCGCCGCAGGCCGATCTCCTCCTCGGCCTCGCGCAGTGCCGCCTCCCAGGGGCCCTCATCGGCCGCCTCGATGCGTCCCCCGGGGAAACTGATCTGCCCGGCGTGATCCTTCAGCGCCGCGGACCTCTGGGTCAGCAGCACCGTGAAGCCCTGCTCGCGCTCGACGAGCGGCACCAGCACGGCGGCGTCCACCGACCGCTCGGGCATTGCCGCCTGAACCTGATCCCGCAGCTCCGCCGAGGCGCCGGTCAGCCAGTACCACTCGTCGGCGCCCCGCTGCGGGGCCGGCAGCAGCGCGGCGCAGATATCCGCCCGGTTCAGCGGGCCCTGGGCGCTCACCGGATCCCGCCCTCGGTCAGGCGCAACGGATCGAGCAGCACGCGCAGCTGCTGTGGGTCGATCCCGGTCATTTCGGCGGCGACGTCGATGATCGGGCGCTGTTCGGCATAGGCGCGCTTGGCGATCGCCGCGCCCTTGTCGTAGCCCACCATCGCATTCAGCGCCGTGACCAGCATCGGATTGCGCGCCAGCGCCTCCGCAAGGCGCGCGCTGTTGACCCGGAAGCCGCGGATGACCCGCTCGTCGAGCGTTTCACAGGCGATCGACATCAGCCCGATGCTCTGCAGCATGTTGTACGCAATCACCGGCAGCATCACGTTGAGCTGGAAATTGCCGGACTGGCCCGCGAGCGTGATGGTCGCATCGTTGCCGATGACCTGGGCGGCGAGCATCGTGACGGCCTCCGGCACGACCGGGTTGACCTTGCCGGGCATGATGCTGCTGCCCGGCTGCAGCGCCGGCAGCGAGACCTCGCCGAGCCCGGCGAGCGGGCCGCTGTTCATCCAGCGCAGGTCGTTGGCGATCTTGGTCAGCCCCACCGCGAGCACCTTGAGCTGCCCGGACAGCTCGACGATCGTGTCCTGGCACGACAGGGCAGCAAAATAATTGTCGCTGGTCACGAATGGCAGGCCGGTCTCGGCCGCCATGTGCCGCGCAAACGCCGCGCCGAACTGCGGTCGCGCGTTGATGCCGGTGCCGACGGCGGTGCCCCCCTGCGCCAGCGCGCACAGGCGCGGCAGCACCGACCGCAGGCGCAAGCCGCTCGCCTGCATCTGCGCGCGCCAGCCGCCCAGTTCCTGGCCGAGCGTCAGCGGCATCGCGTCCATCAGGTGCGTCCGGCCGGTCTTGACGACCGACGCGAACTCCAGGCTGCGCCCGTGCAGTCCCTCGCCGAGGCGCGCGAGCGACGGCAACAGCCGTTCCTCGATCAGCAGCGCCGCCGCGACGTGGATCGCGGTCGGCATCACGTCGTTGCTGCTCTGGCTGCGGTTGACGTCGTCGTTCGGGTGCACGCCGCGGCCAAGGGTACGGCTCGCCAGCGTCGCGATCACTTCGTTCGCGTTCATGTTGGTGCTGGTGCCGGAACCGGTCTGGAATACATCGACCGGGAAATGCGCGTCGTACTGGCCGTCGGCAACGGCGCGCGCCGCGGCCCGGATCGCCGCGGCGACATCCGCCGGCAGGTCGCCGAGTTCGGCGTTCACCGCCGCGGCACAATATTTTACCAGCCCCAGCGCGCGCAGCAGCGCGCGCGGCATCACGAGTCCGCTGGAGGGGAAATTGCCGACCGCCAGCTGGGTGGCGGGCCCCCACAGCGCCCCGGCGGGCACTTCCCGTGTGCCGCCGTGGTCAGGCCCGGGGCGTTTGCCGGAACTCGTCATCTGCCCTGTCTCCGCTGGGATCGCGTCAATTACGGTAATATCCGTGCATTCTACCACCGGACGGGAATACGCCCCGATGCCCAGCGATACGATTGATGCTCTTTCGCCCCTCGACGGGCGCTACGCCGGCAAACTCGCCCCGGTGCGGGCGGTGTTCAGCGAGGCGGGCCTGATGCGCGAGCGGGTCCGCGTCGAGTGCGCGTGGTTCCTGGCGCTCGCCGCCGGCCCCGCGCGCGAGGCGCTCGGCGCATTGCCGGCCGGCGCGCGCGCCTGGCTCACCCAGACGGCGGCGGACCCGCAGGGCGTCGACGTAGCCGCGATCAAGACCATCGAGGCGCGCACCAATCACGACGTGAAGGCCGTCGAGTACTGGATACGCCGACAGCTGCAACAGCGCCGCGTCCCGCCGGCGCAGCTGGAGTGGGTGCATTTCGGCTGCACGTCCGAGGACATCAACAATCTCGCCTACGCGCTGATGCTGAAGGCCGCGCGCGCGGACATCCTCGCTGCCGCTGCTGCGCCGGATCGTCGTGGCACTCGATGTCATGGCCGAGCGCCACGCCGATGTCGGCATGCTGGCACGCACGCACGGACAGACGGCTACGCCGACGACGGTCGGCAAGGAACTGGCGAATTTCGCCGCGCGCCTCGAGCGGCAGCTGCAGCGCGCTCGAGGAATGCGCGGTGCGCGGCAAGTTGAATGGCGCCGTCGGCAATTTCAATGCGCACGTCATCGCGCTGCCCGGCGCCGACTGGGCCGGGATCAGCGCGGCGTTCGTCGCCTCCCTCGGCCTGGAGGCGAACCCGCTACACCACGCAGATCGAGCCGCACGACTGGATTGCGGAATACTGCCATGCGCTGGTGCGCGCCAACACGATCCTGATCGATCTCGCGCGCGACATGTGGGGCTATATCTCGCTCGGCTACTTCAGGCAGCGCATCGTCGCCGGCGAGGTCGGCTCCTCGACGATGCCGCACAAGGTCAATCCGATCGATTTCGAGAATGCCGAGGGCAACTTCGGCCTGGCCAATGCGATGCTCGCGCATTTCGCCGAGAAGCTGCCGATCTCGCGCTGGCAGCGCGACCTGACCGACTCGACCGTGCTGCGCAACGTCGGGGTGGCGCTCGGGCACACGACGCTCGCGTGCACGTCGCTGCTGCAGGGACTGGGGAAAATCGATCTCGATGCGGCACGCCTGCAGGCGGACCTGGACGGCGCCTGGGAAGTCCTCGGCGAAGCCGTGCAGACGGTCATGCGCGCGCACGGACTCCCCGACGCCTACGACCGGCTGAAGGCGGCGACGCGCGGCAGGCCGGTGGACCAGGCCGCGATGAGCGAATTCATCGCCTCGCTGGAACTGCCGTACACGGAAAAAGAACGCCTGCTTGCGCTGCGACCCGCCACCTATCTGGGCCTGGCGCCGCAGCTCGCGCGGCGCCAGCGCGATCGCCGGTAGGAGAACTCCGGAACCCAAAACGTGACGCAGTTGACACGGCGGTCACGCTGCTGCGGCTAGTATGTTAAAGGACTAACACCGAGGCTTTAACATATGTCGGACGCTGCGCAGGATGCCGCCGCCAGGGGCAATCCTAGGAACGGGTCTCTGACTATTCTGTCGACGCTGGACGAGGTGCGCGATGCCAGCCTGCGGGTCGCGAATTCAGCCAACAGGGTGCTGTCGATTTTCACGCATGACCTCGAGCCGCAGATCTACGGCGAGGAGCCCTTCCTCGAGTCCGTCAAGCGCCTGGTGCTCGCGCGTGCCTATGCCAAGGTGCGGGTGCTGATCGCGGACCCGGCCCGGGCCGTCGTCGACAAGAACAAGTTCCTGGCGATGGCGCGGCGCCTGACCAGCTGCATCGACATGCGCTCGATGAGCGAGGAAGTCTCGGGCAGCGCCGGCGCCTTCATCATTGCCGACGACCGCGCCATCGTGTACCGGCCGCGCGCCGGCAGCTGGGACGGCATGTCGGACATGAACGATCCGGCGGTCGCCAGGATCTACCTGAATTTTTTCGAGGAGATCTGGAGCACCAGCGTCCAGGAGTCGCAGCTGCGCCAGATGCTGGTCTAGGAATACCCGGCGCGATTCGCCGCGCCGCCTGCGCACCCGGGGCCGTATAATCCCGGCCATGGCGCACCTGCCCTCCCGGCCTTCCCTGCTCCCCGATCCGGCGACGTCCGGCCCCGTCATCGTCGGCATGTCCGGTGGCGTCGATTCGGCCGTCAGCGCCTGGCTGCTGCAGCGCTGGGGCTACGAGGTGCAGGGACTGTTCATGAGCAACTGGGAGGATGACGCCGACGCGTACTGCACGACCGCCGGCGACTACCAGGACGCGCGGCGGGTGTGCGACGTGGTCGGCATCGTGCTGCACCGGGTCAGTTTCGCCGGCGAGTACCGGCAGCGCGTGTTCGAGCTTTTCCTCAGGGAGTATTCGGCCGGACGCACGCCGAATCCGGACGTGCTGTGCAACCGCGAGATCAAGTTCGGCGTCTGCGTGGACTATATGCGCCGGCTCGGCGGCGCCTGGATCGCCACTGGCCACTACGCGCGCGTCGTGCATGGCGCACGACGGGTCGCGGCTGCTCAAAGGCGCGCGATGCGGCCAAGGACCAGAGCTATTTCCTGCACGGCATCGACGCCGGCCGCGCTGGCCCGATGCCTGTTCCCGCTCGGCGAACTGACCAAGGGCGAGGTGCGCGCGGCTCGCGCACGCCGGGGGCCTGCCGGTGCACGACAAGCCCGACAGCACCGGCATCTGCTTCATCGGCGAACGCCCCTTTGCGGAGTTCCTCGGCCGCTACCTTCGCCAGCGACCCGGGCCGATGCAGACCGAGGACGGGCGGATCGTGGCGAGCACCAGGGACTGCCGTTCTACACGCTCGGTCAGCGCTCCGGCCTGAAGCTCGGCGGGCGCGCCGGTGCCGCACAGGCGCCCTGGTACGTCGCCGACAAGGACAGCGCGCGCAATGCCCTGATCGTGGTGCAGCGACCGGACCATCCCCTGCTGCTGTCGAGAAGCTTTGAAGTCACCGACCTGCAGTGGCTCGCCGAGGCGCCGGCGGCCGGGACTCGCTGCCAGGTCAAGCCGCGATACCGGCAGCGCGACCTGCCCTGCCGCGTGTACCCGGACCGGCGCAGCGCTGGCGCGTCGAGTTCGACGAACCGCAGCGCGCCGCGACGCCGGGCCAGTATGCGGTGTTCTACGCCGGCGAGCAGTGCCTGGGCGGCGGCGTGATCGCAAGCCGGCAGCCGGCACATGCGGCGCCCGCGCCCGAGGCAATGGAATATAATCACTGACTTTACGCGCCAGCTTAACGCGGAGGCTTCATGACGAACAGTTTCAACGCCCGCACCACGCTGCAGGTCGGTGCGCGCAGCTACGAGATCTGGAGCCTTGCGGCGCTGCCGGCGCGACAGGGTGGCGCGCCTGCCCTACTCGCTGAAGATCCTGCTCGAGAACCTGCTGCGTTTCGAGGACGGCGTCAACGTCACGCGCAGCGGACATCGAGGCGCTGCTCGAACTGGGATCCGAAGGCCGCGCCTTCGTACGAGATCTCCTTCACGCCGGCGCGCGTGATCATGCAGGACTTCACCGGCGTGCCCGCGATCGTCGACCTGGCGGCGATGCGCGAGGCGATGGTGCGCCTCGGCGGCGATCCCGACGAGCTCAATCCGCTGGCGCCGGCCGAGCTGGTCATCGATCACTCGGTGCAGGTCGATGACTACGGCGCCGCGGATTCGCTGCGCCGACAACAATCGCATCGAATTCGAGCGCAACGGCGAGCGCTACTGCTTCCTGCGCTGGGGCCAGACCGCGTTCCGCAATTTCAAGGTCGTGCCGCCCAACACCGGCATCGTGCACCAGGTCAATCTCGAGTACCTGGGGCGCGTGGTATTCGACCGACGAGGGCGCGCGGCGCCGCGCAGGCCTATCCGGACACGCTCGTGGGCACCGACTCGCACACCACGATGATCAACGGCCTCGGGCGTGCTCGGCTGGGGCGTCGGCGGCATCGAGGCCGAAGCGGCCATGCTCGGCCAGCCGGTCACGATGCTGATTCCGCAGGTCATCGGCTTCAGGCTGCGCGGCAGCGCTGCCGGCCGGGCGCGACCGCGACCGATCTGGTGCTGACCGTCACCGAGATGCTGCGCAAGAAAGGCGTCGTCGACAAGTTCGTCGAGTTCTTCGGCGACGGCCTGGCGAACCTGCCGCTGGCCGACCGCGCCACGATCGGCAACATGTCGCCGGAATTCGGCAGCACCTGCGCGATCTTCCCGATCGATGAGGAGACGATCCGCTATCTGCAGCTCTCCGGGCCGCCCGCCCGAACAGGTGCGCGCTGGTCGAGGCCTATGCGCGCGCGCAGGGCCTGTGGCGCATCAATGGCGCGCGGCCGCCGCACTACACCGACGTGATGGAACTCGATCTGGCGACGGTCGAGCCATCCTCGCCGGCCCGAAGCCGCCCGCAGGACCGCGTGCCGCTGCGCATCGGCGAAGAGCATCTACCGGGCAAGCATCAGGAGCGCATGGCCGAGGAGCGCAGCCAGAAGAATCCGGCGGCCGACGGGCAGGGCGACGGCCAGCGTCGACGGGCCAGCAGCTTCGAGCTGCAGCGACGGCGCGGTGCTGATCGCCGCCATCACCAGCTGCACCAACACCTCCAATCCCTACGTGCTGATGGCCGCCGGGCTGCTGGCGCGCAACGCGCAGCGCCGCGGCCTGCGCGCCAAGCCCTGGGTCAAGACCTCCCTTGCGCCCGGCTCGCGCGTGGTCACCGATTATCTGCAGAAGGCCGGGCTGCTCGAGCGAGCTCGCCAGCGTCGGCTTCAACCTGGTCGGCTATGGCTGCACCACCTGCATCGGCAATTCCGGGCCGCTCAAGCCGGAGATCTCCGCAGCGGTCAAGAGCCGGCGACATCGATCGGCCTGCTCGGTGCTGTCGGGCAACCGCAACTTCGATGGCCGCGTGCATCCGGAAGTGAAGATGAACTTCCTCGCCTCCCCGCCGCTGGTGGTCGCCTACGCGCTCGCCGGCACCCTGGACGTGGACCTGAACAACGAGCCGCTGGGCACCGGCAGCGACGGCAAGCCGGTATTCCTGCGCGACATCTGGCCGAGCGCCGCCGGAAGTGGCCGACGCGGTCGCCGGTGCCATCGACGTCCGCAGATGTTCCGAAGGAGCTATGCCGGCGTGTTCACCGGCGATGAGCGCTGGCACAGCATCAAGGTGCCGGCCGGGCAAGATCTACGCCTGGGACGAGCAGTCGACCTACGTCAAGAATCCGCCCTACTTCGACGGCATGACGATGAAGCCGGCAGCGATCGCCGACATCCGCGGCGCGCGCGTGCTGGCCGTGCTCGGCGACTCGGTCACGACCGACCACATCTCGCCGGCCGGCAACATCGCCAAGACCAGCCCCGCGGCGCGCTACCTGATAGCGCAGGGCGTGCAGCCGGCGGATTTCAACTCCTATGGCGCGCGCCGCGGCAACCACGAGGTGATGATGCGCGGCACCTTCGCCAATATCCGCCTGCGCAACCTGCTGCTGCCGGGCACCGAGGGCGGCGTCACGCTGCACCTGCCCGACGGCGAGCAGATGAGCATCTACGATGCCGCGATGCGCTACAAGGCCGACCGCACGCCGCTGGTGATCCTCGCCGGCAAGGAATACGGCACCGGCTCATTCGCGCGACTGGGCCGCCAAGGGCACGATGCTGCTGGGCGTGCAGCGCGGTCATCGCCGAGAGCTTCGAGCGCATCCATCGCTCCAACCTGATCGGCATGGGCGTGCTGCCGCTGCAGTTCAACGACGGCCAGAACGCGCAGAGCCTGGGGCTGACCGGTCGCGAGACACTTCGAGATCGTGGGCCTCGATCGCGGCGCTGCGAAGACCGTCGGCGTCATTGCCACCGCCGATGACGGCAAGGAACCGAGTTCGAGGCGCGCGTGCGCATCGATACGCCGAAGGAGCGCGAATACTTCCAGCACGGCGGCATCCTGCAGTACGTGCTGCGCCAGCTCGCGCAGGCCGGCAAGGCCGCCTAGCGCGGGGCCGGCGCCTGCTGCGCCGGTGCTGCCGGCGCCGCCACCGGCGGCGCGGGTGCTGCCGGCGCGGGGATGCTGCCCGCCTCGACCATCACCATCGTCGCCGGATTCAGGTGATTGCGGATCGCCGCATTGACTTCGGCGAGCGTCAGCGCCTGCAGCGCGTGCGGATAGGCATCGAGCCAGGTCAGGTCATATCCGCGCTGCAGCGAATTCACGATCGCCGTGGCGAGACCCCGGTTGGTCGCAAGGCCGACGTAATAGCCGCCGATGAGCCCCTGCTTGGCATCCGCCAGTTCCTTGTCGGTGACGCCGTCCTGCCACCAGGTCTGCAGCGTACTGCGGCTCGCGGCGATGCCCCGCTCCAGCAGCTTGGGTGCGAACGAGGCGTCCATGAACCACATGCCGTCGGCGAGATTGTCGTCGGCGATGCCGGCGCCGATGTTGTAAGTGAGCCCCTGCCGGTCTCGAACGTTCGCCATCAGGCGGCCCGTGAAGCCGTGCCCGGCGATCGCCGTGCCGACGCGCAGCGCCAGCGCGTCCGGATCCCGGTAACGCAACTGCGTGCGCTGGCCGAGCAGCACGGAGACGCTGGTCTTCTCGGCGAGCGGCACCTCGATGACGCCCTTCGGCGCCGGCGCGGGCGCCGCGGCATCCGCATGCAGGAAATCCTGGCCGCCGCTCCAGCCGGCAAAATCCCTGCTCACTTCGGCCGCGGCCGTTGCCAGCGCCACGTCGCCGACCATCACCATCGTCAGGTGATCGGGACCGTAGTATTTCGCATGGAAGGCCTGCAGGTCCTTCAGCGAGGCGGTCCGAACCGCGGCCAGCAGTTCGTCGATCGTCGCGCGCCGGTTCGGATGGCCGGCCGGGAACAGCGCCCGCTGCAGCTCCTCGCGGGCGCGCGCCTCGGTGCTGTTGCGGGAGTTCTCGAGGGCACCGGTGAACTGCTGCTTGACCTTCGCGAATTCCGCGGGCAGAAAGGCCGGTGAGCGCAGCTCGGACGCCAGCAGCGACAGGACCAGCGGCAGGTCCTTCTTCAGGCACTTCGCCTCGAACTGCAGCGTCTGGACGCCGACGTTGAACGAGATCTCGGCGCCGACCTCCTCGAGCTGGCGCGCGATCGCGAACTGGTCCTGCGTGCGCGTGCCGCGATCCAGCATCATGCCCATCAGCGTCGGCAGCGCCGCATTGCCGCCGCCGGCCATCGCGTCACCGGCCGGCAGGTAGCCGACGATGTCGACGACGTCCCTGACGTCGGTGCGGTACGTGACCAGGTCGATGCCCGCCGTGCGTGAACGCTCGGCGTGCTGCGCCATGTCGGCGTTCGCGGCGAGCGCCATGGCGCACAGCCCCAGCGCGAAAAGCGTGCGGATCATCAGCGCAGTTCGAATTCTGTTCACGGGGCCTTCCCTCCGTCGGCAGCGAGCGGCACGAACCACCCCGTCGTGCTCTGCGAGGCGTCGAAATACTTCCTGGCGACGCGCTGCACGTCGGCAGCCGTTACCGTCGCGATCTGCTCGGGAAATTTCACGTACAAAGTCCAGTCTCCGATGGCTATCCATTCGTTGAGTTCGCCGATGATCGCGCTGGTGCCGTCGCGCCGGTAGGCGGTAGCGGCGACGTATTGCTGCTTGACGCGCGCGAGCTCGGCGTCGGTGACGCCGGCGCTCCTGACCCTGTCCAGCTCGTCGAGCAGCGCGGCTTCGACCTGTTCATGGGTCGCGCCGGGCGCGAGCTGTGCGTACAGCAGGTGCAGCGAGGCATCGCGAAACAGCTCGGTATCCGCATCCGCGGTCAGAGCCAGACCCGAATCGACCAGCGCATGATACAGGCGCGATGACTTGCCGGAGCTCAGCACCGCATCCAGCAGCTCGATCGCCGGCTGGTCCGCATCAAGGCCGTTCGGCAGCTTGTGCGCGATGACCACGGTGCCGAGCTCGCCGGGCTTGCGCACGACGACTCGGCGCGGCCCGCTCTGCGGCGGCTCCTCCGTGTAGATCTGCGGGATCGGCGCAGGCGAGTGCGCATAGGCGCCGTAGTACTTGCGGATCAGCGCCAGGATAGCCGCCGGATCGATATCGCCGGCGACGGAAACCGTCGAATTGTCCGGCCAGTAGTACGTGTCGTAGAACTCGCGCAGCTTTGCGGTCGGAACGTGCTCGATGTCGCTGAGCCAGCCGATCGTCGGATGATGCAGCGGCAGCGCCTCGAATGCCGCCGCCCTCACCTCCTCGACCAGCAGGTTTTCCGGATTGTTCTTGCCGCGCTCGAACTCGTTGCGCACGACGGTCATTTCCGCCTGGCGGTCCGTATCCTTGAGCAGCAGCCGGCGCATGCGATCCGCCTCGATCGCGATATAGCCTTCGAGGTCATCGCGTCCCAGCGTCGCGAAGTAATTGGTGCGGTCGACGCTGGTGCTGGCATTGAACTGGCCGCCGACGCGTTCCAGGTATTGCTTGATGCTGTTGCCCCTGGCGTCGCTGAAATGCTCGCTGCCCTTGAACATCATGTGCTCGAGCAGGTGCGTCGAGCCGGTCGTACCGGTCACTTCATTGCGTGATCCGACCCGATAGGTCACCTGGAACGTGACCACCGGCGCCGAATGATCCGGCGCGAGCAGTACGGTCAGGCCGTTCGCCTCGAGGCGGTACTCGTCGATACCGTCGAGCGACTTGACGTACGAGAACCCGGGAGCCGCGGCCGGCGCCGCCTGCAGCGCCGCCGACCCGGCCAGCCATAAGCCGAGGACAGCAGTCGTCAAACGTGATTTCATGGCAACCTTGCTTGGTGGATGGCGGATCGCGAGCCTGACACACTTCGGGCGCGGCTCAAAGAGCCCCGGCGCGATCCAAATTTTTCGCCAGCCGCATTCCCCGCGAAGTAACATTTACTTTAACTTAAGTTTATAATTGATTGTTAAACATGACTATTAATGTTGATATCCAGACGGTGGCAGTGTTCGACCTGGACGGGACGCTGACCTGGAACGACACGCTGGTGCCGTTTCTGTCTCGCTACATTGCCCAGCGGCCGCTGCGCCTGCTGCGTTTATGGCGCCTGCCACTGGTCCTCGGCGCCTATCTGCGTTCCGGAGGCGACCGCGGCGTGCTCAAGGGGCGCCTGATCCGCATGGCCCTGGGGGACGATGCACGCGCCGGCATCGACCTGTGGTCCCGGCAGTTCGTTGCCTCACTGCACTCCTCGGGCATGTTCCGCCCTGCCGCGCTGGAGGTTCTGCAGGCGCACGCCCGCGCGGGGCACAACCTGGTGCTGATGTCGGCAAGCCCGGACCTGTACGTGCCCTACGTCGGCGCGCTGCTCGGGTTCGAGCGCACGGTGTGCACGTTTCTCAACTGGCGTGGGGACATCCTGGACGGCACGCTGCGCACCGCCAACTGCCGCGGCGAAGAGAAGGTGCGGCAGCTGGCGATCCTGCGCGCACAGTATCCCGGGGCGCGAATCGTCGCTTACGGCAACAGCGCTTCGGACATCGCCCACCTGCAGCGCGCCGACCAGGCGGTGCTCGTGAATGCCGGACGCGGCGCGCGCCGGCTGGCGCGGCGCCTGGGACTCGACGTCGCCGATTGGCGTTGACTCAGCGCTGCACGCTTTGCAGGGACTGGTGGAGCCTGAGCAGAAGCGCCTCGGTCGTTTCCCAGTCGATGCAGGGATCGGTGACCGAGAGTCCGTATTCGAGCTTGCCGAGATCCTTGGGTATCGGCTGGTTGCCGCCGCGCAGGTGGCTCTCCAGCATCAGGCCGACGATCGAGCGGTTGCCGTCGGTGATCTGCGCCACGCAGTTCTCCGCGACCATCGGCTGCAGGTTGGGATCCTTGTTCGAATTGCCGTGGCTGCAGTCGACGACCACGGTCGCCGGCAATCCGGCAGCCGTCAGCTCGCGCTCGGCCACCGCGATGCTGACCGCGTCGTAGTTGACCCGACCCCCGCCGCCGCGCAATACCACGTGCGCATGCAGGTTGCCGCGCGTACGGAACACGGCCGACTGGCCCTGCTGCGTGATGCCGAGAAAATGGTGCGGGCGGCGCACCGACTGCAGCGCGTTGATCGAGGTCGATAGACTCCCGTCCGTGCCGTTCTTGAACCCCACCGGGGTCGACAGGCCGCTCGCCATCTCCCGGTGCGTCTGCGACTCGGTGGTGCGCGCGCCGATCGCGGTCCATGTGATCAGTTCCGACAGGTATTGAGGCATGATCGGGTCGAGCGCCTCGGTGCCGGCCGGCAGCCCGAGCTCCGCGACATGCAGCAGCAGCTCGCGGGCCAGGAATATCCCCTTCTCGATATGGAACGAATCGTCCATGTCCGGGTCGTTGATCAGCCCCTTCCAGCCGATCGTCGTGCGCGGCTTCTCGAAATAGACCCGCATGACCAGGAACAGCGTGGACTCGACGCGCGCACTGAGCTCCCTGAGCCGGCCCGCGTATTCGCGGGCGGCGGCCACGTCGTGAATGGAACACGGGCCCACGATCACGAACAGGCGCGGATCGCGCCGCTCGAGGATATTGCGCACGGTCTCGCGCGAGCCGAGCACGGTGCTGGTCGCCTTCTGCGTCATGGGCAGGCGGCGCTTGACCTCCTCGGGCGTCGCCAGCAGGTCGCTGGAGATGACGTTGACGTTCTGCAATTGATCTTGAAGATTAGCCACTGGCCGTCCTGCTACATGGATGTTCTGATGGCCCAGAGTTCCGGAAAGAACTTCAGGTCGAGCGCCTTGTTGAGATAGCTGACGCCGCCGCTGCCGCCGGTGCCGCCCTGGCTGCCGATGACGCGTTCGACGGTCTTCACGTGCGCGAAGCGCCAGAGCTGGAACCTGTAATCCAGGTCCACCAGCCGCTCGGCCAGATCGTAAGGATCCCGGTCTGTCCCGGCGTCGCGGTACACGCCGAGCCACGCCGCGGCGACCCCGGGGTTCGCGACATATGGCTGCGAGAAGTCGCGCTCGATGACCTCGGACGGGATCGCGATGCCGCGGCGGGCCAGGTGGCGCAGCGACTCGTCGTACAGGCCCGGCGCCCGCAGCGCGGCCTGCAGCTCGGCGTACGCGACCGGATCGCTGCGGAATACCCTGATCGCCGCCGCGTTCTTGTTGCCGAGCATGAATTCCAGCAGCCGGTATTGCCGCGACTGGAATCCCGAGGACTTGCCGAGCGCGTCGCGGAACGCCGCGAACTGCGCCGGCGAGATGGTCGCCAGCACCTCCCATGAGTGCAGCAGCTGCTGCTGAATGTGCGCCACGCGCGTGAAGAACCCGAAGGCCTGGCCGAGGTCGTCGCGCCGGATGCATGCGAGCGCCGCGCCCAGCTCGAACAGCGCGAGCTTCATCCACAGTTCCGATACCTGGTGCATCATGATGAACAGCATCTCGTCGTGCTGGTCCGAGAGCGGATGCTGCGCGCCCAGCAGCTGGTTCAGGTGCAGGTAATCGCCGTAGGAAAACTCCCGGCCCAGGTCCCAATGGATCTTCTCGTCGCTGAAGTCCACGACGCCCTCGGCGGGTGTGCCGGAGTTGCTCATCGGCTAGTCACTGAAGACCCAGTCGGGCACCGTACGCCAGCCGTCGAGCAGTTCGGCGTCCAGGCGCTTGAAATGCGGCTCGTTCAACTCGACCGCACGCCAGAACCGCGCGGAATGGTTCATGTGATGCAGGTGCGTCAGCTCGTGCACGAACAGGTAGCGCACCACGTCCTCGCGCAGGAACAGCAGCGAGCAGTTAAGGCTCAGCGTCCCGCGGCTCGAGCAGCTGCCCCAGCGCGTCCGCTGGCAACGGATCGCCACTTTCGCCACCCGGTGCCTCAGGTCCCGGGCGAGGCCCATCAGGCGCGGCGCGAGGCGCTCGGCCGCCGCCCGGCGCAGCCAGCGGCGCAGCAGCCGGCGGGCTCCTTTGTGATCCGGCGCCTCGAGCAGCAACCGGCCGTCCTGCAACCGCAGGCGGCGCCGCGCCGCGCACTGCCACTGCACGGCGAAGC
This sequence comes from uncultured Gammaproteobacteria bacterium, assembly GCA_963706815.1. Taxonomy (GTDB): domain Bacteria; phylum Pseudomonadota; class Gammaproteobacteria; order Steroidobacterales; family Steroidobacteraceae; genus Bog-1198. Next base: position 263,811 of record CAVPNS010000001.1, on the reverse strand, counting down.
GTTCGCCGGTCAGCGCAAAGCAGATCTCGGCTGGAACCGGTTCCGTCACCGCCGCGACGTGCCGCATGGCGGCGACCTTGCGATCGATCCACGGCGTGAAGCGCTGCACGAAATCGCGCACGGTGCGCGGCCCGACGCCGTGCGGAACGACGATCTCGACGCGGCCGCCGACGTGCACGCGCGCGGTCAGGCGCCGCGCGCGGGTACTGACGCGGACCGCGAAGCGGTCACCGGAATTGCGCGTCTCGAACAGGGAAAGCTGCATCGCGGGCATCTTCATGGCGGGGCGAATCATAGCAGGTTCGACCCGCCGTCAGGCACGGTGACGGGATGCCCGGCGCCGGCATTCATGGGCGTGCGAGTGACGCGCGGGCGCGTTGCGCCGCCTTGTAATCCGGACTCGCGATCAGCGCCCGCTCGATCCAGTTGCGGGCCCCGAGCGCGTCGCCCTGGCGCAGCAATTCGCGGCCGAGGGCGAGCCAGGCTTCCGCATCACCCCAGCCGGGCGCATCCACGGCCGTGGCCGGGGCCTGCGCGAACAGGTCGGCGGCAAGGCGCAGCTGCGCCAGCGCGGCCGCGCGCGCGCCGGCGTCGGCCGCCGCGGACGCCAGGGCGCGCTGCGCCGCGAACAATACTGCCCGCGGATTGCGTGGCGCCAGCCGCAGCGCCTCATCGAGCCGCTCGGCGGCGAGCCTGCGCAGCAGCAGGGCTTCCATCGGACTGAGGGCGGCCAGCTGCGCGTAGCAGCCCGACTGCAGCACGAGCACTTCGACATTGCGCGGATCATCCTTGAGAAGCGGCTTCAGTTCGTCCACGCAACGGCCGGCGGCGCGGGCCGCGTCGCGGGGTCTTGCCGCGGCGGTCAGCTCCGCAAGTCGATACCCGGCATGCGCGAGGTGATAACGCAGCACCGCATCGCCGCCGGCGCCGTCCAGCTGCGTGCGCAGGCCCGCCTCCAGGCCGGCAATCCTGTTCGTGTCCTCGGTATGGAACGCATAGACGATCTGCGCCTGCAGATCGCCGCCCTCCTGTGCCGCCGACGGCAGCGCCGTCGCAAGCACCAGCAGCAGCGCCGTGATCCTGAACATCGGCTCCTGAACCGCACCTGGCCTTACAATGATGCCGCGGACAATATCACAGCCTGGGGACGGGACTTGAAACTCGATCTTGTCGACATCGGCGCGAACCTGACGCACCAGAGCTTTGCCGGCGACCGGCCGAAGGTCATCGAACGGGCCCGCGCCGCGGGCGTGAGGCGCCAGATCGTGACTGGCGCGGACCTGTCGAGTTCGCTGCAGGCCGCGGATCTGGCGGCTGCCGAGCCGGGCACGCTGTGGAGCACGGCCGGTGTCCACCCGCACCACGCGGCCGGCTTCGAGCCGGCGCAACAGGCGCGGTTTCGCGCCCTTCTGTGCCGCGGCGAAGTCGTCGCCGTGGGCGAGTGCGGACTGGATTATTACCGCGACCTGTCGCCGCGCGCCGCGCAGCGCGCTGCCTTCATCGCGCAGCTCGAGCTGGCCGTCGGCGCCGCCCGGCCGGTGTTCCTGCACCAGCGCGATGCGCACGCCGACTTCGTCTCCATCCTGCGCGATTACGGGCCGCGCCTCGTCGGGGGTGTCGCACACTGCTTCACCGGCGGACCCGGCGAGCTCGACGATTACCTGCAGCTTGGCCTGTGCGTCGGCGTCACCGGCTGGCTCTGCGACGAGCGCCGGGGCGCGGCACTGCGCTCTGCGGTGCCGTTCATTCCTGCGGACCGGATACTGCTGGAGACCGACGCGCCTTACCTGCTGCCGCGTGACCTGCGGCCCGCGCCCCCCGCCCGGCGCAACGAGCCGGCATTCCTGCCGCACATCGCGCGCGCCGTGGCCGGCGTGCGCGGCGAGTCTCTGGCAGAGCTGGCCGCGGCATCGACCCGGAATGCCGAACGCCTGTTCAGGCTGCCCGCCCAGGCGCCTACAGGCTCGTGAATGCGTGCGGGCTCGGCCGCAGCTGCGCCGCCAGCCGGTCCCAGGTTTCCAGGTATTCGTCGCCGCCCGCCGCGGCGCCCGCCGCGCGGTCGAGCGGCGGGAATTCCAACTCCAGCCCATCCAGCATCGTGACCCACTTCGGCTTGCCCTTCGTGAACCTGCCGACGCTGGAAAACAGCAGCCGGCCTTCCACCGGCAGTTCCCCGACCAGGGCCTTGACCGCGGCGACGCGGTCGTACAGCGCCGGCTGAGGGTTCTCGAAGGTGTAGCGGCGGTTTCGCGCCAGCACGGTCCATTCGCTCATCTGGTCGCCGCCGAATATCAGGCCGGAAACGCGCCGGGTGTCGAGCAGCAGGATGCCCTGCTGCGTCAGCAGCAGATGATCGACGTGTATGTGCCCGCCCATGCCATCCGGCACTTCCACCTGATGCAGCGCGCGCAGCGCGATCCGCTCCAGGCGCGCCAGCAGCGCCCGGCGACGGGCGCGGCGCCGGTAGACCCGGATTGCGGCCGCCGCGGCGACCGCCAGCACGGCCAGCGCAAGGCCCAGTGCCACCCACTTCGGTTCCACGGGGAAGTCGTTCATGCGAGCGCGGCAGCCAGCGAATCGAGCGACGGCGTCACGTCGCGGTAGCGCTGCGGCAGGCGCAGCAGCTGCGCAAGGGCGGCGGGCACCTCGATGGGGCGGCCGATCAGCGGTTCGACGATTTCATTGAACTTCGCCGGATGCGCCGTCGCGACCAGCACCCACGGATGGTCGCGCCGTTCCTGCGGCGGCAGGCGCCGGTAGATTTCCGCGGCGGTCGCGGTATGCGGGCACCAGATGCGCCCGTACTGCGCAAAATCCTCGCGGATGCGCGCGGCAATGGCGGCACCGTCGACGCTGTCTGCGCTGAGCTGCGCACGCAGGCTGCCGATGTCCGGAAACAGCGAACGCAGCCGCTCCATGTTGCTCGGATCGCCGACGTCCATCGCAGATGCGAGCGTCGCGACGCTCGGTCGCGGCCGCCACGCGCCGCTCTGCAGGAAATCGGGGACCGTCCGGTTGCTGTTGTGCGCGAGCACGATGCGCCCGATCGGCAGCCCCAGCGCGCGCGCCCAGATCGCGGCGAATGCGTTGCCGAGATTGCCGGCCGGGATGATGAAGGACGCCTTGCGGCCCGTGAGGCGCTGAACCTCCAGGCTGGAGGAGACGTAGTAGACCATCTGCGGCAGCAGTCGCCCGATATTGATGCTGTTCGCGGAACTGAAGCGGTGCCGGAGCGCGAGATCCGCGTCGGTGAACGCCTCCTTGACCAGGCGCTGGCAATCATCGAAGGTGCCCCCGACGCGCAGCGAGCTGACATTCTCGCCCCAGCAGGTCAGTTGCTGCTCCTGCCGGGGGCTGACCAGGCCGCGCGGGTACAGGATCACCACACGAGCCCAGGGGCGTCGATGAAACGCTGCCGCCACCGCGCCCCCGGTATCGCCGGACGTCGCGACCAGGATCGTCAGCGGCCTCGAGGCACTGGTTTCGAGCCGCTGCAGGCTCTCGGCCAGGAATCGTGCGCCGAAATCCTTGAAAGCGGCCGTCGGTCCGTGAAAAAGCTCCAGTGCGTACAGCGGGTCCGGGCAGGCCGCGACGCGCGTCGTCGGCGCCGGGATATCGAGCGCGGCATCAGCGATCGGCGCGAGCTCGGCCTGCAACCGGTCGCCGCGGAAAAAACCGGCCAGCGCATGCCGCGCCAGCTCCGGCAGGCGCGAGGAAGCGGCGAAGCCGGCCATGTCGAGCCCGGGCAGGTGCTGCGGCACGTACAAACCGCCGTCCGGCGCGAGGCCGCGGGCAATGGCCTCGGACAGCGTGACCGGCGCCCCGGATCCGCGGGTACTGACATAGCCGGAAATCGCCGTCACGGGCTTACGATCCGCGCGCCGTCATTTTCAATCGCCGAAATCCACGCGTCGGTCGCGAGTCCGTGGGCCCTGAATCCGGCCACCATGGCCGCTTGCACCGCGACCGTACGATGCGTCTCGGCCCACGCGAATACCGTGGGGCCGGCGCCGGAGATCGAGCAGCCGAGCGCTCCCTGCGACATCGCTCCCTGCTTGACGTCCGCGAAGCCGGGAATCAGCGACTGGCGCTGCGGTTCGATCACGACATCGTCAAAGGACTCGCGGATCATGTCCAGGTCGTTCGAATAGCAGCCGCTGATGAATCCGGCCAGATTTGCGGTCTGCCAGACGAAGTCCGAGCGCGTGACGCTCGCGCGCAGGATTGCGCGCGCCTCGCGCGTGCCCAGGTGCATGTGCGGGTGCACGAGCACACAGCGCAGCGACTTCGGCACCGGGATCTGCTTGATGCGCGGATGATCGATGCCGACCGTCAGGACCAGGCCCCCGAACAGGCAGGGCGCGATATTGTCCACGTGCACCGAGCCGCTCGCGATGACTTCGCCCTGGATCGCGAACTGCAGCAGCTGCAGGCGCGTCAGCGGCTGCTCGAGCAGTGCGTTGGCCGCGACCACCGCAGCCACCGCGGATGCCGCCGATCCGCCCATCCCGGAAGAAAGCGGAATGCCCTTGTCGATCGACAATTCAAACCCGTAGGGCAGGTTCAGCGCCTGGTGCATCGCCTGCACCGCGCGCCCGGCGGTGTTGCGCTCCGGCTCGACCGGCAGGTCGCCGGCGATGCCGCTGATCGAGCGTATGCGCACTTCCGGCGCCTCGATGCGCTGGATCCGCACGCGGTCGCCGACGGCCTCGACGGTATGTCCGAGGATGTCGAAACCGATCGCGACATTGGCCACCGTCGCCGGGGCAAATGCGGTCACGTCGTCGTAGGCGGGTTTCATGGCCGTGCGCTGCCCTCAGATGTGCGCGCCCAGGTAGGCGGCGAGACGCAGCAGGTCCGCGAATACGCCCCCGGCGGTCACTTCCGGACCGGCGCCGGGACCCTGCACTATCAGCGGATTCTCGTTGTAGCGCCGCGTCGCAAAGCGCACGACATTGTCGGTCAGCGCGATGTTGCGCGAATGCATGGCTGGCCGGCAGGCGTACCAGGCCGACGGTGGCGGCGCCCGTTGCATCGACACGGCCCACGTAGCGCAGCACCTTGCCCTCGGCGGCCGACTGCGCCAGCGTGTCCGCCATGCCTTTGTCGAATTCCGGCAGGCGCTGCATGAACTCCTCGACGCTGCACGCCTGCAGCGCGGCCGGCACGAGTCCCTCGACCCGCACGTCGGTCATCTCGAGGGTCAGGCCCATCTCGCGCGCCAGGATGATCAGCTTGCGCGCCACGTCCATGCCGGACAGGTCGTCGCGCGGATCCGGCTCGGTGAAGCCCTTCTGCCGGGCGGCCCTGACGATCGAGGAGAATGTCGCGCTGCCGTCGAACACGTTGAACAGGTACGCGAGGGTTCCGGAGAAAATTCCCTCGATGCTGGTGATGTCGTCGCCGGTCTCCCGCAGGTCGCGCAGCGTCTGTATCACCGGCAGGCCCGCACCGACGGTTGCCTCGTAAAGATAATGGGTGCCGGAGGCGCGCCGCGCTTCCTGCAGCGCCCGGTAGGCCGGCAGCGGGCCGCTGTTGGCCTTCTTGTTCGGGGTCACGACGTGGATTCCGCGTGCGAGCCAGGAACGGTAGTTCGACGCGACGTCCGCACTGGCCGTGCAGTCGACGATCGCCGTGTGCGGAATGTAGTCGGCCTGGACGTGCTGCGCGAATTTCACGAGGTCCAGCGGCTCGCCGGACGACGCCAGCCTGTCGCGCCAGCCTGCGAGGTCGATCGAATGCTCGTCCAGCAGCATGCGCGTGGAGGTCGCGATGCCGCGCACCCGGAAATCCACGTTCAGCGAGCGCAGGCGCTGCAGCTGCGAGAGGATCTGCGCCAGCAGGACCCGGCCGACGGTTCCCGGGCCGATCAGGCCGATCGACAGCGTGTTGGCCGAAAGGTAGAAGCCCGCATGCACGGCGCGCAGCGCCTTCGCGGCCGTCTTGCCGTCGACGACGACCGAGATGTTGCGCTCGGACGCGCCCTGCGCGATGGCGCGCACGTTGATCGCGGCCCGGGCCAGGGACTTGAACACCTGGGCCGCGACTCCGTGGCGCGCCGGCCATCCCGTCGCCGACCACGGCCAGGATGCTGAGTCCGTGGTCCACATCGACGCTCTGGATCTGGCCATCGCGCAGTTCCGTGTCGAACGCACGGCGGACCGCGTCCTCGGCCCGCCGCGACTGGTCTTCCGGGATCGCGAAGCAGATCGAATGCTCCGAACTGCCCTGGGAAATCAGGATGACGGATATGCCCGCATCGCGCAGCGCCCCGAACAGCCGGTGAGCCGTGCCGGGCACGCCGATCATGCCCGCTCCCTCCACGTTGACGAGCGCGACCGGGTCGATCGTCGTGATGCCCTTGACGATCAGCGCGGAGCTCGGATGCGCGCAGATCAGGGTACCGCGCTTCTGCGGCGCAAACGTATTGCGGATGTAGATCGGGATGTCGCGGGCGACCGCCGGCTCCATCGTCTGCGGATGGATCACCTTGGCGCCGAAATAGGCCAGCTCCATCGCTTCGTTGTACGACAGCTGGTCGATCACCTCGGCATTCGGCACCAGGCGCGGGTCGGCCGACAGCACCCCGTCGACGTCGGTCCAGATATGGATCTCGGCGGCATTGAGCAACGCGCCGAAGATGGAGCCGGAGAAGTCGCTGCCGTTGCGCCCCAGTGTCGTCTGGGTGCCGCCGACCGTCGTGGCCACGAACCCGGTCACGACCAGGCGGCCGGTGAAATCGCCGCTGACCAGCCGCTGCAGGTTCTTCTCGCTCTGTGCCCATTGCACGGCGGGGCCGAGCGGACCCCACTCGACGATGACGACCTGGCGGGCGTCGATCCACTTCACATCGCAGCGGATGCGGCCGCGGGCACGCAGCAACGGTGCGAACAGGCTCGTCGACCAGATCTCGCCGTAACCGGAGACCAGGTCGCGGACCGAGTACGGCGCCGAGCGGATCAGCCTGACCGTCTGCAGCATGCCGGCGATATCGCGGACGTCGGCGGCGAGGTTGGAGCAGAAGATGTCGCCCATCTCCGGCGGGAGCAGTTCGGCGGCCAGGGCCTGGTGCCGCTTCTCGAGCGTGCGCAGCGCAGCCAGGAAATTCCCGTCGGGCTGTTCAGCGAGCCTGATCAGCCCGAGCAGCGAGTCGGTCACGCCGCGGCAGGCGGACAGGACGACCGCTTCGCGGGGATTGGCGGAGGCCTCGACGATATCCGCGACACGGCGCATGCACGCCGCGTCGGCGACGCTGGAGCCGCCGAATTTGTGTACGATCCATTTTTCCATTTATCGTTCTCGCCCGCTCGTTCCGAATCCGTTCTGCGCCCGGCCCAGCCGCTCTTCCGGCTGTTGGCGAGAAACTGTAAGACAACCCGGAACTTTAATCGCTCGGGCCGGACGCTAGCAAGCGATTCCTTGTCACACCCGCTTGCGCCCTCGCCCGGACTTCGGCAGGCCCGTGTGCTGCGTACGAAACGGCAATCCGGCGCCGCGGCGCACGCCCGGCGCGGCGCCCGCGACGCTGCGGCTGACCGGCTGGTAGGCGGGCACCAGCTGCTGCCTGCCGTTGCCGATCAGATCCGCGCGGCCCATGCGCTGCAGCGCCTCGCGCAGCATCGGCCAGTTGTCCGGATCGTGATAGCGCAGGAATGCCTTGTGCAGGCGGCGCACCTTGCAGGCCCTTCGGAATCACGACGTCCTCGCTGGTGCGCGTGACGCGCCGCAGCGGATTCTTGCCGCTGTGGTACATCGCGGTCGCGGTGGCCATCGGCGAGGGCAGGAACGCCTGCACCTGGTCGGCGCGAAAACCGTTCTTCTTGAGCCACAGCGCGAGCTCCAGCATGTCCTCTCGGCGGTGCCCGGGATGCGCCGCGATGAAGTACGGGATCAGGTACTGCTCCTTGCCCGCCTCGCTGCGAATATCGGTCGAACAGCTCCTTGAAGCGATAATAGGTGCCGACGCCCGGCTTCATCATCTTCGACAGCGGCCCTTCGCGCGATGCCTCGGGCGCGATCTTCAGATAGCCGCCGACGTGGTGCTGCGCGAGTTCGCGCACGTACTCGGGCGATTCGATCGCGAGGTCGTAGCGCACGCCCGAGGCGATCAGCACCTTCTTGATGCCCGGCAGGCTGCGCGCCCGCCGGTACAGCTCGATCAGCGGCGCGTGGTCGGTATTGAGATTCGGGCAGATGCCGGGATAGACGCACGAAGGCCGCCGGCAGGCGATCTCGATCTCGCGGCTCTTGCAGGCCAGCCGATACATGTTGGCGGTCGGTCCGCCAAGATCGGAGATCACGCCGGTGAAGCCGGGCACCTGGTCGCGGATCGTCTCGATCTCGCGGATCACCGAGTCCTCCGAGCGGCTCTGGATGATGCGGCCCTCGTGCTCGGTGATCGAGCAGAAGGTGCAGCCGCCGAAGCAGCCGCGCTGGATCGAGACCGAGAAGCGGATCATCTTGTAGGCCGGGATATTCGCGTCGCCGTAGCGACGGATGCGGCCGGCGCGCGATACGGCAGCTCGTAGACCCAGTCCATCTCCGCGGTGGTCAGCGGAATCGGCGGCGGATTGAGCCACACGTCGACTGATCGCCGTGCCGCTGCACCAGCGCGCGCGCATTGCCGGGATTGGATTCCAGGTGCAGGATGCGCGAGGCGTGCGCATACAGCACCGGATCGCGGCTGCACACCTGTTCGTAATCCGGGCAGGCGGATCACGCTGTGCTCGCGCTCGGCATTGGGCACCCGGCGCATGGAAGCGCACCACCGTTCTGCGCCGCGCGCGGCCGGAGCCGGCGCAGCTGCGCGGCGCGACGGCGCTCCTGCTTCGCTCGCATACGGATCGACCGGCGGATTCAGCGGGCCGGGCGCATCCAGGTGCGTCGAATCGATCTCGATCCAGTCAGCCGGGCGTGCCGCGGCGCAGGAACGCGGTGCCGCGGATGTCGGTGCAGTGCGCCGATGGGCTCGCCGGCCGCCGAGTCGCCGCGCGATCTCGATGATCTGGCGCTCGCCGTTGCCGTACACCAGCATGTCCGCCTTGGCATCGAGCAGCACCGAGCGGCGCACCTTCTCCGACCAGTAATCGAAATGCGCGATGCGGCGCAGCGATGCCTCGATGCCGCCGATCACGATCGGCACATCGCCGATAGGCCTCGCGCGCGCGCTGCGCGTAGACGATCACCCAGCGATCCGGGCGCCGGCCGCCCTGGCCGCCCGGCGTATAGGCATCGTCGCTGCGCACGCGCCGGTCCGCGGTGTAGCGATTGACCATCGAGTCCATGTTGCCGGCGGTGACGCCGAAGAACAGCCGCGGCGCGCCGAGCGCTTCGAAGGCGTCGGCGCTGTGCCAGTCCGGCTGCGCGATGATGCCGACGCGCAGCCCTGCGCCTCGAGCACGCCGGCCCGACGATCGCCATGCCGAAGCTCGGATGATCGACGTAGGCATCGCCGGTCACGATGATGACGTCGCAGCGATCCCAGCCGAGCGCCGTCCATCTCGGCGCGGCGACATCGGCAGGAATGGCGCCGGCTTTGCGCCGGCGTGCGATTCAGGGGCTGCGAACAGGGGCGAGGCGGTTTGCATCGCCGGGATTAGAGCGGATTCCGCGCCGTATGTACAACGAAAGCGCCTATGGGGACCCTAGCCGATGTCGACCGGCACGTAGATCTGGGCATCCTCGCGCTGGATCAGCAGCGCCACGCTGTGCCCGGCCCGCGCGACTTCGCGCTTCAGCTCGGCGACGGTGTTGACGGCCGCACCATTGACGCCCAGCACCACGTCCCCGGTCTGCGACACCGGCCGCGAGCGCGGGCCCCGAGACGTCCTCGATGACCAGGCGGCCGCGGGTGTGCATTTCGTGCTGTTCATCGGGGTCCAGCGGCCGCACCGCCAGGCCGAGCTTGCCGCCGCCATCCTCGCTGTCGTTCTTGGCGGCCTGTGCCGGCTCGTCCTGCAACAGCACCGTTCGCACGCGCAGTTCCGTCGCCTTGTGATCGTGCCAAACGCCGATGCGCGCCTCGCTGCCCGGCGGCAGTGCAGCAATCACCGACGGCAGGTCGGACGAATGCTCGATCTCATGGCCATTGACGCTGGTAATGACGTCGCCGGGCTGCATGCCGCTGCGCTCGCCCGGGCTCTTCGGCTCAACCGCGCTGATCAGCGCCCCGTGCGGCCGGGACAGGCCGAAGGTCTGCGCCAGCTGCTGGTTGACTTCCTGCACCGCAACGCCGATCCGGCTGCGGCTGACCTTGCCGGAATGCAGCAGCTGATCCTTGACGTTCAGCGCCAGGTCGATCGGGATGGCAAACGACATGCCCATGTAGCCGCCGGTGCGGCTGTAGATCTGCGCGTTGATGCCGATCACCTCGCCGTCGAGGTTGAACAGCGGGCCGCCGGAATTGCCGGGATTGACGGCCGCATCGGTCTGGATGAACGGCACGTAGTTCTCATCCGGCAGGGCGCGCGCCGTGCCGCTGATGACGCCGGCAGTGACGCTGTTTTCAAAGCCGAACGGCGAGCCGATTGCGATGACCCACTGTCCGGGACGCAGATGCGCGACAGGTCTCCGAAGCGCACGGCCGGCAGGCCGGTTGCCGGTATCTTGATCAGGGCAACGTCGCTGGGCGGTCGACGCCGATGACCTTCGCGGAGAATTCGCGCCGGTCCGTCAGCTTCACGGTCACCGTCGCGGCATCCGCCACCACGTGGGCGTTGGTCAGGATGTAGCCGTCGGAGCTGATGATGAAGCCGGAACCGATGCCGTGCGTCGGGGGCGCGCGCTCGGGAGACGGCATCTGGTAGCGATGAAAGAATTGTGACAGCGGATCGCCGGCCTCTCCGGGATCGCCCTGCTGCCCGGCGCGTCCCGGCTTCTCGAGCACGCTGATATTCACGACCGAGGCGCCATTCGCGGCGACCAGGTCCGGAAAATCGGGCAACCCGCTGACCCGTGCGGACGCCGCTCGGGGCGGGGGCCGCCGGCGCACCCGGAGCCGCCAGGACCACGTCGGCGCCGCGGGCCGGAGTCGATTCGGCGACGGCGGAGCGCTGGTGCGCCACCACGACCACCAAAACGCCTGCAACAGCCGCCAGGGACCATGTTCTGATACTACCCATCGTGATAAATCCTCAAATTGTGAAATTCCGACAAGCCATCAGGGCGCGCACAGGGCTAGCCTACCAGCAATGGCAAACCTCCAGCGGACCGACCCTCGTCGCAGTCGGCGGCGACCCTCAGCGCCTCCAGTGGCTGAATCACCATGTGACCAGCCATTGGGCCGATGCACAGGTGACGACCCTCAGGGGGCCGCGCCCGAGGAGGTGGCACACCTGATCGACAGTGCCTGTCCGGACGCCGTGTTCCTTCAGATCGACTTCGAGGCCCAGAGTTCCGCAAATGCGGCCCTGCGCCAGATCGGGTCCTGGCTGTCCCGGCGCGCGGACCTGTTCTGCATCGTGCTGGCCGACCATGGCGATCGAACTGACCGCCGTCCAGGCGCTCAAGAGCGGCGCCGGCGATTACCTGCCGCTCACGCGCCTGACGCGCGAGATCGCTGTTCGACAGCATCGAGCGCGGCGATGGCGCGACGGCGCGCGGCGATGTCCGCGGCCTCTCCGGCAGCGGCGGACGGCGCCGAGGCGGCCGTCGAGGTGCCGGGCTACGCGATCATCAAGCGCATAGCGACCAGCAACTTCTCGTCGGTGTTCCTCGCCAGGAGCGAGCGGCTGCGGCGCAACGTGGTGCTCAAGATCATGAAGCGCGGCATCGAGTCCGCGCGAGATGGAGGACGCGGAACGCTTCCAGCGGGAATACGAGATCATTTCCAGCGTTTCGCACAGCGCTCGATCGCCGAGATCTACGATTTCGGCACGCTGCCGCAGCACCTGTATCCTGGCGATGGAGTATTTTCCGTGCGGCGACTTGCGCGAGCGGCTGCGCAACCCGCTCAGCGTCGAGCCGAGAGCCTCTACTACCTGCGAACGATTGCCGAGGCGCTGCGCGTGATCCACGTGTTCGGGGTCCTGCATCGCGACCTGAAACCCGCGAACGTCATGCTGCGCGAGGACAACTCGCCGGTGCTCATCGACTTCGGCCTGGCGCGCCGCGCCATCGGCGACAACACCGTGACCGCGCATGGCCAGATCGTCGGGTCCCCCTACTACATCAGTCCCGAGCAGTCGATGGGCCAGCAGGTCGATGTGCGCACCGACCTGTACAGCCTCGGCGTGATGTTCTACGAGATGCTGACCGGGCAGCGTCCCTATACGGGAAAAAGCGCCGTGGAGATCATGGCGCAGCACAGCAACGCGCCGATACCGCAGCTGCCCGAGAACCTGTCGGAGCACCAGCCCATCATCGACCGGTTGCTCGCCAAGAGCGCGCACCAGCGCTACGCCAACACCGACGAACTGCTCGCCGACGTCGCGCCGATCGCCGCGCCGCCCCTCGCCGAAGCGTGATCCAGGTCACAGGCCGGATCCGTGGGGCCGGCTGCGCCGCCGCCGCAGGCCGCGCCTGTGATCGGGTTCGCGCCGGAAAATGCCGTGTTTTGGCATCCTCGGTGGAATGTTCACACTGGTCCAGGCACCGCCACCGCCACCCGCAGCGCCGGGCGCAGACGCCGGCAAGGGCCTGCAGGAGCTGCTGCTGCGCAGCCTCCCGCAGGGCATATTCGCGCTCGATGCGAACGACTCGATCGTGGCGCCGCTGTCGCCGTCCCTGGCGGCTCTGTTCCGGCGCAGTGACCTTGCCGGCATCCGGTTCGCGGACCTGCTGCAGCCGATCGTAGCGAAGAAATTCCTGGTGGCCGCACTTCAGCACCTGGCCGACGCGCGCGAACCGCCGGCCGGCTCCGCGGCGCCCGGCTGGCAGCCGCCGCTGGAACTCGAAGTGCGCTTCACGAACGGGCATGGCGCCAACGACCTGCTGCATTATTCGTTCGAGTTCGCGGCAATGAGCATCGCGGGCGAGCCCGGCAGCGTGCTCGTGCGGGTCACCGATCAGACGACGCCCTTGCTGCAGGCCCGCGAGATCGAGGACCTGCGCCTGCAGGTGCGCGCGCAGGCCGACATCCTGCAGACCATGATGCGCCTCGGCGCGACCCGCTTCGCGGCGCTGGTGCGCAGTACCGACACGGCGATGAACTCGATCAACGACATCCTGCGCCGCCCGGCGCGCGAGCAGACGGCATTTCGCTCCAAGCTGGAACAGACGCTCGCCGAAGTGGACCGGATCGGCCGCAATCTTGCCGCGACGAATCTCTCTTCGCTGGTCGGCGCGGCCAGACAGTTCGAGACCGCGCTGCTCGAGTTGCGCGACCGCCCGGTGCTGAGCGGCAACGATTTCCTGCCGCTGGCCGTCAAGCTCGACGAGTTCTACATCCAGTTCTCGCTGGTGCAGTCGCTGAGCCGCTTCGTCGACGCCCCGGCGCCGATGGAGTCGGTCCGCGACATGGACGGCGTCAGCCGTCCTCCGATCAGCGGCTCGGATGTGACCGCAGAGCCGAAATTCGTCGCGCAGCTCCTCGAGCGGCAGGGCGCCGATGCGCCGCCGCCGCCGGTCGCGACCGCGGGCACGCTCGCGCATACGTTTGCACGCCTGACCGAGAACGCGGCCAAGGAACAGTCCAGGCCGGTGGTCCTGCAATGCAGCGGTCTGCACGAGATACCGGCGGGCTACCAGTCGACCGTCAAGAACATCGTCATCCAGCTGATCCGCAACGCGGTCCAGCACGGCATCGAGCCCGGCGCCGAACGCGCGACGCTCGGCAAGCCCCGCGTCGGGCACCTGAATCTCGACTTCGCGACACTGCCCGACGGCAGCTTCGAGATGACCTTCGAGGACGATGGGCGCGGCATCGACCCGGATGCGGTCCGGGAAATCGCCGTCTCGAAATTGCTGATCACGCCCGGCGCCGCCCGCCACCTTGGCGACCGGCAGGCACTGAAGATGATCTTCAAGTCCCGGTTCACGACCCTCGAGGAGGCGCCGGGCGAGAAGAAGCACGGTGCGGGCCTCGCCTTCGTCCGGCGTTATGTGCACGATGCCGGCGGCGTCATCTCACTGGGCAGCGAGCCCGGGCGCTCGACCCGATTCAAGGTCAACCTGCCGGCGATCGCGATGAGCAGCACCGCGGCGACCTCCGCCGACGAAACCCACGCGGCCTGAACGACGTCGCAGCGCGCCGCATCGCGGCAGGGCGCGGCGCATCGCGGCAGGGCGCGGCGCATCGCGGCTACAGGATGACCTCGCGCACCAGGTCGCTGTTGGCAGGATCGTGCACGTGGGTACTGAACGATACCATCGTCATCAGGCGGTCGCCCGTGTTGCGATAGGCGTGCGCGACGCCGGGCGGTATCGTGAACCGCCATACTTCGTCAGCCGGCACCTCGACGTCGCGCAGCGCAGTGCCTTCCCGGAGCCGCACGAGACAGGGCCCGACGACGCTCGTCATCTCGGTCGAGGCGCGGTGCAGATGATTGCCGCGCACTTCGCCGGGCCGGGTCAGCACGACATGCACGTTCCGCTGCCCAGCGAGTTCCTCGTCGTCGAGCGGTTCGAACAGGCTGCCGCGCGCGTCGCGAAACGCGTTCAGGATCTCGATCAGCACGCGCGCCGATGCGGGCGCCACCGGGTTCATCGGCTGCCCCTGCCGCGACCGCCCCGGATCAGCAGCAGCGCGCTGGCCCCGAGCAGCAGGTCGGGCCACCCCAGCTCCCCCCGCCCCCGCCGCCCGGCGCGGTCACGCTCAGGGTGGCGGCCGCGGCGGCGGCATTCGCGCCGGCAGGCCCGGTCGTCAGCGCACCGGCGCCAATCGAGACGGGGTAAGTGCCGGTGTTCGCCGCCGTCACCGGCAGCGTGATCATGCACTTCCCGCCGGCAGGGACAATCGCGTTCGTCAGCGAAACGGCACTGCCCGCGCTGGCCAGCGCGGCCAGCGTCCCGAAGCAGTTCGTCGCCGCCTTCGGCGTCGCCGGAATCGTCAGGCCCGCAGGCAGCGTGACGGCCAGACTCGCCTGCGTCAGGTCAAAGCCGTTCGTGTTGCCGATTGTGATCGTCAGCGTCGACGTCGCGTTGGCGCCGACGCGTGCCGGGGTAAAGACGGGGGCGACGCTCGGTGCGGCGGGCGCAGCCGGGTTCGCGCCCAGCGGCGCCGGACAGGCCGTTGCGGCGCTGCCCGCGGCTGTCGGCGCCGTGCTGCTGACGGTTGCATTAGCTGACAGGACCAGCGTCTCGGTATCGGTGTTGCCGGCGGAATCGGTCACGGCCAGCGTCAGCACGCCGGTGCTGCCCGACGGGATCGCGGCGGGATCTATCGTCACCCGTGAACTGCCGGCGCCGCCCTCGATCAAGGCGGTCGGGCTCGCCGTCCACGCAAAGGCGGCGATGCTGTTGCCGCACGAGGCCACGCTGGCGCTCGCATCGACGACTCCCGTCGAGCCAAACGGCGCTGCGGGCGGCACGATGACCCCGATCGGTTTCAGTGCCGCGCGGACGGCATTCAGGGCGTTGACCATGCCGGTACCGCATTGCAGGGTCACGCCGGGACCGGGCGCCGGGCAGGCGCATTCACCGCTCGACGGGTCGGTGCTGGGGCAGACGGCCAGCGCCGGAGTGACGTTGTTGGGCGGAAATGGCGCAGCGCTGGACTCGAGCCGGGCCACGAGCTGCGCCGGCGTCAGGTTGGCATTGACCGAGCGCATCAGTGCGGCGATGCCGGAGACGATCGGCGCCGAGAAGCTCGTGCCGAGGTTGGGATTCTGCTCGTTCGTGTAGGTCTGTCCTGCCGGATCGGGTCCGGTGGTTCCATCGTTGGTCGTCGAGTCGATCGAACGCAGGCAGTCGCCGGCTGAATTGACGCAGTTGCCGGCCGGTGCGCTGACGCCGACCTCGGGGCCGAAGCTGCTGTAGCCGACCTTGGTGCCGACGTTGCGAAGTCCGGCAACCGCAATGACTCCGGGAACCCTGGCGCTGCAGTTGGCCGGCGAATATACCGGCGCCAGTGCACCCGGCGAACCGCCATTGCCCGCCGAGGCGACCACGAGCACGCCGATCTGCGTCACGTCGCTGAGCCCGGTCGTGAACAGCGCGCTGCACGCGTCCGAGCCGCCGAGGCTCAGGTTGATGATGTCGGCCGGAAACGGATTGCGCGGAATCTTCGGCGTCGAGGACGTTGCGGCATCCGGCGGGGCGACGGACAGGCCCGCGGCCCATTCGATGCCGGCGACGATGTCCGAATCGTAGCCACCGCATTTGCCGAGGGCGCGGACCGGCAATACCCACGGGCCCGGCGATGCGGCATCGCCCCAGGTCATGCCGGCGACGCCCACGGAGTTATCCGTGATCGCGCCGAAGATGCCGACGACGCGCGTGCCATGCCAGGAACTGGGTATGACGCCGCCATATTGCGACGGGTCCCCGCACGACGACGTTGGGAACAGCGGGTTCTGCACGTCGGCCGTACTGACCCAGTCCCCCGGATCGGAAGGATCCGGATCCCAGCCGTCGCCGTCATTCGCGGTCAGGTACGTGCCCAGGCCGTTGTAGGGTGAATCCGGGTTGTAGTCCTCGCCAACGAAGTCGTAGCCCGGCAGCAGGCGCCCGCCGAGATTTGCGCGCAGCAGGTCCGGATGGTCGAACAGCACACCGGTGTCGACATCGGCGATCACGATGCCGGCGCCGCCGGTCGTCACGGTCCACGCGTCCTGCGCGTCGGTCGCAGCCAGGTCCTGCGTCGTGACGCCTTCGACCGTGATCGATGGGTTCGGCGCCAGCAGATACCACTGCCCGCTCGAAACGCCGGGCATCGGTGGCCCGAACAGCGGATCGTTCGGGGCTGGTGCCGCGAGCGCATAGCGGCGCGCGTCGACTTCGGCAAACTGCACCGCCGGGTCCGCACGCAGTCGCTCGAGCGTCGACTGAACCTCGGCGCCGTACAGCGTCTTCGGCAGGAACAGCACGTGCATGCTGGTCGTGATCTGGCGGCTGCGCGCCAGCGCAACGCCGGCGCGCTGCGCCAGGCCGGCCACGTCGGCCGATGAGGTCTGCGCCTGCACCAGACGAGCCGGCGGGCGATTCGGGCGGGTCACGATCGACCGGACCACGGTATTGGCGGCAGTGGCCCGGAATCCGACCACGATGCGGTGGGTCTGCGGGCCAATCGGGAGCGGCGCGGTCCGCACCGGGTTCCATTCGGCCGCGGCCGCCAGCGCCGAAATCAGCACCAGGGTGGCGCAGCAGAGCACAGAAACCGGCCTGACCATGACCATACTCCACCGGGCGATCGTTGATTTCATGGGGAATCATAGCCCGGATGCGCCCCTGGCCGCGATTCGTCGGTGGCCGGCGACAGTGCGCCCCGGGTAGACTATGGGCCCTGATATCCATCCCGCCAGAGGCAGACTGATGAGCTACGACAACCGGCAGTTCTATATCGACGGTCAGTGGGTCGATCCCGTGGAGCGCAGGGAGTTCCAGGTGATCAACCCGGCGACCGAGGCGGTTGCCGGCATCGTATCGATGGGCGGCATGGAGGACGTCAACCACGCGGTTGCCGCCGCGCGGCGCGCCTTCGACGGCTATGCGCGCACGACGCCGGCCGAGCGCCTGGGCCTGCTCGAACGCGTGCTCGTCGAGTTCCGCCGGCATGAAGAGGCGATCGCCCAGGCCATATCGACCGAGATGGGCGCGCCGATCTCCCTCGCCAGGTCGGCGCAGGCCCCGTGCGGCTCCGGCACGATCAGCGCGATGATCGAGGTGCTGCGCAGCTTCAGGTTCGAGGAGATGCAGGGGCGCACGCGCCTCGTCCAGGAACCGGTCGGCGTCTGCGCGCTGATCACGCCGTGGAACTGGCCGATCAACCAGATTGCCGCCAAGGTGGTGCCCGCCCTCGCCGCCGGCTGCACCATGGTGCTGAAGCCGTCCGAATACGCGCCATTCAGCGCGCTGCTGTGGGCCCGGGTCATGCACGAGGCGGGCGTACCGGCGGGCGTGTTCAACATGATCATTGGCGACGGGGTCAGGGTCGGCGCGCCGCTGGCCGCGCATCCGGAGATCGACATGGTCTCGTTCACCGGTTCGACGCGCGCCGGTACGGCTGTCGCGCGCGGCGCCGCCGATACGGTCAAGCGCGTGCACCAGGAACTTGGCGGCAAGTCGCCGAACATCGTGCTCGACGACGCCGACTTCGAGCGCGCTGTCACCAAGGGCGTGCAGCACGTGCTGCGCAATTCCGGCCAGTCCTGCAATGCTCCGACACGCATGCTGGTGCCGGCCGCAAAGCTCGGGGAAGTCGAGGCAATCGCGCGACGCGCCGCGGCGAGCGCCGTGATCGGCGATCCGGCGGCCGAGGCCACGACGCTGGGACCCCTGGTTTCGAAGCTGCAATTCGACCGGGTCGAGGCGCTGATCGAGGCCGGGATTGCCGAAGGGGCGCGCCTGCTGGTCGGCGGCACCGGCCGCCCGGACGGGCTCATGCGCGGCTATTACGTGAAGCCGACGATCTTCTCGAATGTCGACAACCAGATGAAGATTGCGCGTGAAGAGATCTTCGGGCCGGTGCTGTGCATCCTGCCTTATCACAGCGAGGAGGAAGCCATCAGCATCGCGAACGATACGCCCTACGGGCTCGCCGGCTATGTCTGGTCGCGGGATCCGGCACACGCCCAGCGTGTGTCGCGCCGCATCCGCGCCGGCCAGGTCTCGATCAACGGCGCCGGCGGCGATTTCAGGACCCCGTTCGGCGGCTTCAAGATGTCCGGCAATGGCCGCGAGTACGGCGAATATGGCCTGCGCGACTTTCTCGAGGTCAAGGCGGTGATCGGGGTGGATGCCGCTTGAGCAAATCGGCGCACGGTGGCTGAGCCGACCGTCCTGCGTTGCGAAGGGCTGGGCAAGCGCTATGGCGATGGCCGTGCCGCACTGCTCGAGGGTATCAACCTCGAGCTGCGAGCGGGTGAATACCTGGCGATCATGGGCGAGAGCGGCGTCGGCAAGTCCACGCTGCTGAACCTGCTCGCGGGCCTGGACCGGCCCAGCGCCGGACGCGTGATACTCGAAGGCACCGATCTTGCGGGCCTCGATGACGATGCGACCACGCTGCTGCGGCGCCGATCGGTCGGCTTCATATTCCAGGCCTTCCACGTGCTGCCGTACCTGAGCGTCGAGCAGAACGTCGCCCTGCCGCTCGAGCTGCTCGGCATCGCCCGCGATCAGCGGCAGCGCCGCATCCATGAAGTGCTCGAGGCGGCCGGCATCGCGGCGCTCGCGCACAGGGCGCCGCGGGAACTGTCGGGCGGCGAGCTGCAGCGGGTCGCGATCGCACGCGCGCTGGTGCACCGGCCACGCCTGGTCCTCGCCGACGAACCGACCGGGAACCTGGACCCGCGCAACGCGGCGCAGATCCTGGCGCTGCTGCGCGAGCAGGTCAAGGCCAGTGCGGGCGCGGGCATCCTGATCACCCACTCGCGCACGGCCGCGGAGACGGCCGATCGGATCCTGGTGCTCGATGCGCGCGGGCTCGGCGCGCCGGCCGGTTCCTGACATGGCGCAGAGGCGGGGCGCCGGCGGCGCATGGCGCCTGTGGCGCATGCTGCCGCTGTCGCAGCTGCGCGGCCAGCCCGGGCGCCTCGCGCTGACCGTCGTGGCGATAGCGCTCGGCGTGGCGCTCGCGGCCGCCGTGGGCCTCGTCAACCGCGCCGCGCTCGAGGAGTTCGCCCAGGCCACCCAGCGGCTGGTCGGCGGCGCGGACCTCGTCGTGCGCGGGCCGCGCGAAGGGTTTCCGGAAGAACTGTTCGTACGCCTCGCCCGCTACCCGGGGGTGCGCATCGCGAGTCCCGTGCTCGAGCTGGAGCGGCATTGCCGGGCCGGCCCGAGCCGCTGAAGGTCCTGGGACTCGATCCGCTGCGGGCCGCGGCGCTGCAGGTGGCGCTGATCGGTGACATCGGGCCGCATCTGTTCGATCTGTTCGCCGCGGACGCCGTTTTTCTGAGCGCCCCGGCCGCGGCAAGCCTGCACCTCGGGCGCGGCGAGCGCTTCCAGGTCGTCGTCGGCAGCGAGGCCGATCTCCCTGCGCGTGGCGGGCTTCCTGTCGCCCGGCGCCTATTCGCAGCCGCTCGCGGTGATGGACATCGCCGCCGCGCAGTGGGCCTTCGCGCGTCTTGGCGTGCTGAACCGGATCGACCTGCGGCTGCCGCCGGGCGACCGATGCTGGCGGCTTTCCGCGCAACGGCTCGCGATGCAGCTGCCCGCCGGTGTCCTCGCGCGGCGCCGCGGACCGAGATCGAACGGGCCGTCGACGCGCGACGCGCGCCTACCGCGTCAACCTGAACATGCTGGCGCTGGTGGCGCTGCTGACCGGCGCATTCTGGTGTTTTCGCGACGCAGTCCCTCTCGGTGCTGCGCCGGCGCCGGTCATTCGCGCTGCTGCGCGCACTCGGCGTGACGCGCGGGAGCTGCAATGGCGCTGCTCGGCGAAGGGGCGGCGCTCGGCGCGATCGGCGGCCTGCTCGGCGTGCCGCTCGGCGCCGTCGCCGCATCACTGCTGCTGCGCTACCTGGCTGCCGATCTCGGCAACGGCCAATTGCACGTCGGTCGGCGCCGCCTTCGCCGCCCCGCCCTGGACGCTGGCCGGATTCATGCTGACGCGGCACCGCAGTCGCCTGCGCCTGGGGCGTGGCTGCCGGCGCGCGAGCGGCCGCGCGCGAGCTCCGGCCGCTGGCGCTCAGGGCCGGCGATCGATCGAGCCGGCGCTCCACGCGCTGCCAGCGCGAGTGCCCGCGCTGCTGCTGCTCGTATGCGGTGCCGCGCTGGCCTGGCTGCCGCCGGTCGGCGGATTGCCGCTGTCGGGCTATGGCGCGATCGCCGCGCTGCTGTTCGGCGCCGTGCTGCTCGTGCCTGGCTGATGCGCGCGCTGCTCGGCGCGGTGCCGCGCAGCGGCCACGTCGTCCTCGATACGGCAGTCGCGCAGCTGCAGCGCACCGCCGGCCTGTCGCAGCGCTGAGCCTGGCCTCGATCATCGCGAGCTTCAGCCTGATGGTCGCGATGGCGATCATGGTGCATTCATTCCGCGATCTCCTTCCAGAGCTGGCTGCGCCAGCTGCTGCCGGCCGACCTGCAGCTGCGGCCGCATGCGGGCGGGGAGACCGGCGTTTTCGCGAGCCCGAGCAGCGCCGCATCGCCACCCTCCCGGGCGTGGACCCGCGCGCAGTTCCGCAGCATGCGGCAGATCCTGCTGCTCGATGCCGTCGCGGCGCCGGTCGCGCTGATCGCGCGCGACCTCGGCACCGCCGGCGCGGCGGACCAGCTGCCGCTCGTGCGCACTGCCCCGCGGCCGCTGCCGCACGGATGCGATCCCGCCGTATGGATTTCCGAGGCGGTGCAGGATCATGTACGGCTACCGGGCCGGGAGACTCGGCTCGAGTTGCCCGCTCGGCGGGCGCTGGCAGCGCTGCTTCATCGCCGGCATCTGGCGCGACTATGCGCGCAGCACCGGGGCGATCGTCATCGCCCGGGCCGACTACATCGCGGCTACCGGCGATCGCAGTGCGCAACCGAGGCCGCGCTGTGGCTCGCGCCCGGGGCTGATCACGGCACGCCGTGCAGGGCGCGCTGCACGTGCGGCGCTCGAGCTGCACTCGGGCGCGGCGCTCGAGATCATGTCGAGCGGCGCGTGCGTGCCCACTCGCTGCTGATGTTCGACCGGGCGTTCGCGATCACCTACGCGCTCGAGGCCATCGCCGTGCTGATCGGACTGCCGGCGTGAGTTTCGCGGCGAGTTCCACCGCGCTCGCGCGGCGCGCCCAGTTCGGCATGCTGCGCCATATCGGCATGCTGCGCTCGCAGGTGCTGGCGCTGCTCGCCGGCGAAGGGATCCTGACCAGCATGTTCGGCGTGTTCTATGGGCTGCTGCTGGGCGGCGCTCTCAGCCTGGTACTGGTGTTCGTCGTCAACCGCCAGTCCTTCCGCTGGAGCATCGATCTCGCGGTGCCGTATCGCCAGCTCGGCGTGATCGGCCTGGTCTCGTGTGCGCCGCCGCGGCCTGACCGCGCTGTGGAGCGGGCGCGCGGCGATGAGCGACGGACGCGCTCCGCGCCGTGCGGGAGGACTGGTGAGGCGCGTCGCGCTCATCGCTGCTGGGTCCTGCCTGGCTCTGCAGCAGCCGCGCGCCGGCCACGCAGGCGCCGGCGTTCGCCGCCCGGACTCGCGTTCCCGGCCGATTACGGCAGCCATCCCGAGTATCGGACCGAATGGTGGTACGTGACCGGCTGGCTCGAGACGCCGGGCGGCGAATCGCTCGGCTTCCAGGTCACTTTCTTCCGCACGCGGCCCGGCCTCGCCGAGGACAATCCGAGTGCCTTTGCGCCGCGCCAGCTGATCATCGCGCACGCGGCGCTCAGCGACCCGGAGCACGGCCAGCCTGTGCCAGGATCAGCGCATCCAGCGCGCCGGTTTTGCGCTGGCCGATGCCGACGTCGGCGATACCCATGTGTGGGTCGACCAGTGGAGCCTGCAGCGCGCGGCGGGCGTCTATCAGGCGAACATCGCCGGCGCGGATTTCGCGCTGGCGCTGCGACTGGCCGCAACGCAGGCGCCGCTGCTGAACGGCGAGGCAGGCCTCAGCCGCAAGGGACGAGCCGTGGGCGCGGCCAGCTAGTATTACAGCATTCCGCACCTGCAGGTCAGCGGCTCGATCACCCGCGCCGGCCGCCCTGGGCCGGTGCACGGCGAAGCCTGGCTCGACCATGAATGGTCGAACGAGTACCTCGAGCCGCAGGCGACCGGGTGGGACTGGATCGGAATCAACCTGGACGATGGCGGCGCCCTGATGGCGTTTCGCATCCGCGGCGCCGACGGCGGCGCGCGCTGGGCAGGCGGCACGCTGCGCCGTGCCGACGGCACCCTACAGAGCTTCGCTCCCGGCGAGGTCCGCTTCACCAGCGCGCGCCAGTGGAGCTCGCCGCGCACCGCGATCCGCTACCCGGTGCAGTGGCGCGTCGGCGTCGGGTCCCGCGAGCTGTTGCTGCAGCCCCTGATCGATGATCAGGAGAACGATACGCGCCTGTCGAGCGGCACGATCTACTGGGAGGGCGCGGTGCGCGCGCTCGAGGGCGCGCGCACCGTCGGCCGCGGCTACCTGGAGCTGACCGGCTACGGCGAGCCGCTGCGGCTGCGCTAGCGCGAGACCGGCCCCCTACTCCAGGTTCTCGATGATGGCGGCTATGCCCTGGCCGCCGCCGATGCACATCGTGACCAGGCCGTAGCGGCCGCCGGTGCGCCGCAATTCGTGCACGAGCTTGGTCAGGATGATCGCACCGGTCGCGCCGATCGGGTGACCCAGCGAGATGCCGCTGCCGTTCGGGTTCACCTTTGCCGGATCGAGACCCAGTTCCTTCGACACGGCGCAGGCCTGCGCCGCGAACGCTTCGTTGGCTTCGATGACGTCGATGTCCCCGATGGAGAGTCCTGCGCGCTTGAGCGCGATGCGCGTCGCCGGCACGGGTCCGATGCCCATATAGGCCGGATCCACGCCGGCGTGTCCGTAGGCGACCAGGCGCGCGAGCGGCTTCGCGGATATGCCGGAAAGCGCCTTGGCTCCGGCCAGGACGACGGCGGCGGCGCCGTCGTTGATGCCGGATGCGTTGCCGGCCGTGACCGTGCCGTGCTCTTTCTTGAATATCGTCGGCAGCTTCTGCAGATCGGCAAGCGTGGTGTCGCCGCGAACGTGCTCATCGACCGCGAACTGGGCCGCCTTGCCGCGCACCTTGATGTCGATCGGCAGTATCTGCTCGACGAAGCGCCCCGCGGCGATCGCCGCCGCCGCGCGCCGCTGGCTCTCGAGCGCTGCCGCGTCCTGCGTCGCGCGATCGATATGATAGCGCTCGGCGACGTTCTCGGCCGTGATCCCCATGATGCCGTTGCCGAACGGATCGCTGAGCGCGCCATTCAGCGCATCCACCAGCGTTGCATCGCCGAGTTTCTTGCCCCAGCGCATCGAGGGTGCGAAGAACGGCGCACGGCTCATGCTCTCCACGCCGCCGCCCAGCGCGAAGTCGCACTCGCCGAGCATGATCGTCTGCGCGGCGCTGATCACGGCCTGCAGGCCCGAGCCGCACAGCCGGTTCACGGTCAGCGCCGGGGTCTCCTGGGGTATGCCGCCGTTGATCGCGGCCACGCGCGAAACATAGGCGTCCTTCGGCTCGGTCGCGATCACCTGGCCGAACACGACGTGCCCTATCGCCGCGCCCTCGACGCCGGCGCGGGCAAGCGCCGCGCGCGTCACCGCTGCCGCCAGGTCCGTCGGCGCAATGTCCTTGAGCGCGCCGCCGAAAGTGCCGATCGCGGTGCGCACCGCGGAAAGAATGTAGACGTCAGTCATCGCTGCGAACTCCTTAAATCGAACCTTTCAATAATGACGCGGCCGGTTTCCAGGTCCATCCGTTCACCCCGGATGCAAACTGCTGCATGCGCCGCACCACGCCGGCCAGCCCGCGGCGCATGGCGTAGAACATCGGGCCTCCGCGATCGGCGGGGAAGCCGTAGCCGAACACGGTCACCATGTCGACATCGACGGCCCGATAGGCAATGCCTTCCTCGAGTATGAGGGCTCCCTCGTTGACGAGGGCGTAGATGCAGCGATCGACGATTTCCTCATCGTCGATGTTGCGCCGGGTGATTCCCAGCTTCTGCGAGTGCGCGAGGATCAGCGCATCGATCTCGGGGTCCGGCATCGCGGTGCGGCCGTCCGCGTAGCGGTAGAAGCCGGATCCCGTCTTCTGGCCGAAGCGGCCCATCTCGCAGATCATGTCGGGCAGCTTCGAGTAGGGCCGGTCCGGCTGATCGACGGCCCGGCGCTTGCGGATGCTCCAGCCGATGTCCTGGCCGACGAGGTCCATCACGCGCAGCGGCCCCATCGCCATGCCGAAGCGCTCCAGCGCCGCGTCGACCTGGGCAGGCAGCGCGCCCTCCTCCAGCAGGTAGTACGCCTGGCGCAGATACTCCTCGAACATGCGGTTGCCGATGAAGCCGTCGCACACCCCGGCTACGACGGCGACCTTGCCGATCGCCTTGCCGAAGGCCGCGGCGGCCGCCAGCACCGCGGGGGAGGTCCGGGCGCCGCGCACGATCTCCAGCAGCTTCATGACGTTGGCGGGGCTGAAGAAGTGCAGCCCGACGACGCGCTCGGGGCGGCTGGTCACGGCCGCGATCTGGTCCAGGTCGAGCGTCGAGGTATTGCTCGCAAGGATGGCGTGGGCATCGGCGTGCGCATCCATCGCCAGGAAGACATCGCGCTTTACCTGCATCGACTCGTAGACCGCCTCGATCACGAGGTCCGCGCCGTGCAGGGCAGTCAACTCGCCGCCCGTCGTCAGCGCGGCCAGGCGCTGATCGGAGTCCGCCGCGCTGATCCGGCCCTTGTCCACGTCGCGGCGGATCGTCTGCGCGATCGTCGCGCGGGATTTCTCCAAAGCCTCGGCGCGCACCTCCACGAGGTGAACCTTCAGATCCGCGTTCAGCAGCGCGATCGTGATGCCGGTTCCCATCAGGCCGCCGCCGATCACCGCGACGCTGCGTATCGGCCTGGCGGCCGCCGCCGCCGCCATCCCCGGGATGCGGTTCACTTCGCGCCGGCCGAAGAACACGTGGCGCAGGCCGCGCGAGGATTCCGAATTCATCAGCATCGTGAAGCGGTCGCGCTCGATTGCCAGGCCTTCCGCGAAGGATTTCGCACCGGCCGCCTCGATGCAGTCGATGATGAACGCCGGCGCCTGGTTCCGGGCCGGCCGGGCATGGGCGGCGCGTGCGGCCGCAATCGCCGCAGTGCTGTCCCCGACAACCGGCTGATCCCTGCTGCGACGGGGGCCCGTCGCGCAGACCTGCGCGGCGTAGCCAATCGCCGCGCTGCGCAGATCGCCGTCCGCAATTCGGTCGATGAGCCCCAGTTGCAGCGCCTCGGAAGCGTCGATCGACTGGCCGCCCAGCATCATGCGCAGGGTTGCGGCGGCGCCGATCAGGCGCGGCGAGCGCTGCGTGCCGCCCGCCCCCGGCAACAGTCCCAGGCTGATCTCGGGAAATCCCAGTTGGGTGCCCGGCGCGCAGATCCGGTAATGGCCGCACAGCGCCAGCTCCAGGCCGCCCCCGAGCGCCATGCCGTGGATCGCGACAACGACCGGCTTGGTCGAGGCCTCGATGACATCCGAGCCGAGATTGCGCAGCACATCGACCCGCTCCGGAGCCGTATCGAATTCGGCAATGTCGGCACCGGCGGAAAAGAACCTGCCGTCGGCCGCAATCACGATTGCGCGGGCGGCGGGGTCCTGAACGGCGGCCGTTACCGCCCCGATCAGCTCATGGAGGGTCCCCGCGACGACCGACAGGGCGTTGACCGGCGGGTTGCTGAAGACAATGACGGCGACGGAGCCGGACAAAGTTGACTGGATCAAGGGCGGTCATCCTTCGAGGTGCAGGCGGGCGATTTTCGCTATTCTAATCCATATTCAACGGAGACCCGAATGCGCATCATCGCGAACCTCAGTGAACTCGAATCCCTCGTCGGACAGGAAATAGGCGTCAGCGACTTCATACCCATCGACCAGCCGCGGATCGATGCCTTTGCGGCCGCAACCAACGACCGGCAATGGATCCATATCGATGCCGAGCGTGCGGCGCGCGAATCACCGTACCGGTCGACCATCGCCCACGGCTTCCTGACACTGGCGCTGCTGCCGCATTTCTTCAGCCAGGCCATACGCATCGATGGCGTGCGCATGGTGGTCAACTACGGCATCAACCGGGTGCGCTTCCCGGCCCCGGTACGGGTCGGTTCGAACCTGCGGGCCCGCTTCAGGCTGGCGGCGGCAAATCCGTTCAGCGAGGGCGTGCAGGTCGAATGGCACGTCACCTTCGAGTGCGAAGGACTTGCGAAGCCGGTCTGCATCGCGAGCGCGCTGATGCGCGGCTATCGCTAGCCGGGCTCCCGGCGCAGGCGCGCTATGCCTGAGAATTGCACAGCCGCAGGGACTGCGGTCATACTGCAGGCGATGCGCGGGCACCGAAATGGCAAATCGAGGTTCGATTGACGGCCGTCCACAGCAGCGGCGCACCGCGCCCGGCGCATCCCGTCGTGTTCATGCTGCTGATCGCGCCGTTCGGCGCCATGCAGGGGTACATCTCGGTGGCGATCGTCTACCTGCTCGCACGGGCCGGCCTCCCGGTCGTGGCGATTGCGGGACTGGTTGCCTCCATCTCGATCCCGCACAGCCTGAAATTCCTGTGGGCGCCCATCGTCGATACGACCCTGTCGCGCAAGACGTGGTACCTGGTCGCCAGCGCCGTCAGCGCACTCGGGGTCCTCGCGCTGGGCGCGCTGCCCGCCACCGCGCACGCGCTGCCGCTGCTGTATGCGGCGGTGATCACCTCGAATTTCGCGGTGACTTTTATCGGCATGACCAGCATGAGCCTGATGGCCTACGACACCCCCGCGGATCGTCAGGGCCGCGCCAGCGCGTGGAGCCAGGCGGGCAGCCTGGGCGGCGGAGGCCTGGGCGGCGGCGCAGGCCTGTGGATGGCCGAGAATCTTCCCGCCCCTTGGATGGCGGGTGCCGTGATCGCCGCGATCAGCCTGTGCTGCTGTGCCGCCCTGCTGTTCGTGCGCGAGCCGCCGGCGCTGCCGCGGGGACGCCATTACGGGCACGACCTCGCGTTTGTCGCGCGCGACCTGTGGGCCATCGCAAAAACCCGCGGCGGCCAGCTGGGGCTGCTGATCTGCTTCCTGCCGCTCAGCACCGGCTCCGCAGGCGGACTCTGGTCCGCGCTCGCCGGGGACTGGCGGGCCAGCGTCACGACGGTCGCGCTCGTCACGGGCGCCGCGAGCGGCGTCATCACCGCGATCGGCTGCTTCGCCGGCGGCTGGATCAGCGACCGGCTGGATCGCCAGGTCGCTTATGCGCTGTACGGCGTACTGCTCGCGCTGTGCGCGATCGGGATGGCGGCGGCCCCGCGTACGGAGTCGATGTACATCGTGTTCACGAGCGCCTACGCGCTGATTACCGGGTTCTGCTTCGCCGGATGGTCGGCCGTGACGCTGGAGGCCATCGGCAAAGGCGCGGCCGCGACCAAGTATGAAGTGTTCGCCTCCATGTCCAACATCCCGATCGGCTATATGGTCGTCGTCGACGGCTGGGCGCAGAGCCGCTGGGGCTCGGGCGCGATGCTGCTGGTCGAGGCGACGATCGGCCTGCTCGCCGTCGCCACCTTCGCGAGCGTCGCGGCGGTGTCGCGCGGCGCGCGCGCGTGCGCAGGCGGTGCCGCTGCCGCGGCGCTCGAGTCCCCGCCATGACATTGCCCGTTTCTTCACCGGAGGGACCGTCCCATGAGCCGTGAATACTCTGTTGCTGTCCTGGTGGGCAGCCTTCGCAAGGACTCGATCAACCGCAAGGTGGCCCATGCCCTCGCAGCGCTGGCGCCCGAATCGCTCAAGCTGCGTATCGTCGGGATCGGGGAGCTGGCGCTCTATAACCAGGACAGCGACGGGAGCCCGCCGGCCTCGTGGACGACGTTCCGCGAGCAGATCTCATCCAGCGATGCCGTCCTGTTCGTGACGCCGGAATACAATCGCTCGGTTCCCGGCGCGCTCAAGAATGCGCTGGACGTCGGCTCCAGGCCGTATGGCAAGAGCGCCTGGAGCGGCAAGCCCGGCGCGATTGTCAGCAGCTCGCCGGGCGCGATCGGCGGCTTCGGCGCCAATCACCACCTGAGGCAATCGCTGGTATTCCTCAATGTGCCCGTCATGCAGCAGCCGGAGGCGTACATCGGCGGCGCCGACAAGCTGTTCGATGCGTCGGGCCAGCTCACCAACGAGGCCACCCGCGCGTTCCTGCAGAAATTCATGCAAAGCTTCGCCGCGTGGATCGCGGCCAACAGCGCCAACCGATTGACATAATCCGGCGATGCGCCGCGCGCAGCGCGGCCGAAGTGCTACCGGCGTCACAGTGCGGCGCTCACCCCGCTAAAGTCCGCCTGTTCGATGCCGACGTCAGCCTATGTGAGTCGCTCTAACCAGGGCTCTGAATGGCTGCGAATCGAGGAGCACCGAAGCAATGAGCGCCGTACCCAATCCGCAGGCCATGCCCGGCGAGGCGCCGGTATCCGGCGCCGACGCGTCGGTCGAGCTGGCGCGAACGGCAGTGCGCGATCTTGCCGCGGTCGCCGCGCTGGTCTGCGAGGCGCCGCTCGCCTGCATCACCCTGCCCGGAGCCCTCGTCACGTGGCGCCGCCCATCGGACGGCGCCGCTCACCCTGCATTGCCCGACCACCGCCGCTTCGATCCCTTTACGCTGCGCGCCGGCGGATTATTCGAGGTCCCGGATGCCTCCTGCGACGATCGCTTTGCACCCGCCACGGGCTGCTATGCCGGAGTGCCGCTGATCGGCGCGGATGGCCAGACGTACGGTACGCTCGCCATCGTCGACTCCAGGGCCCGACGGCTCAGCGAACCCCAGCGCGCGGCCCTGTCGGCGCTCGCCAGCAGCGTCAGCGCACAGGTCGCGCTGTGCCAGGAACTGACGCTGGTTCGCGCCCTGGCCGACAGCTCGCCGGTGGCCCTTTACCGCACCGACACGAACGGGCTCATCACGTACTTCAATTCGGCCTATCGGAAGATCTTCGGGCTCGCGCCGGGCCAGAGCATCGACGACTGGCCGCTGGCGGTGCATCCCAATGACCGGGCGCAGCTGCAGTCCGACTGGGACGATTTCTGCCGGCATCCGCGGCCGGTGCGATTCGAGTACAGCACCGAGCCGGTCGGCGGCGAGCTGCGTTCGTACTCCGAACAGCTGGTCGCGGCCGAAGGCGTACCCGGCTTCGTCGGTGCGATCACCGATCTGACCGATCTGGTGGCGGCGCGCAATGAACTGCGGCGCTCCGAGAATCTGTTCCAGAACACCTGTGAGCAAGCGCCCATCGGCATTGCCTACACCGACCGCCACGGCAGGTTCCTGCGCTGCAACCAGGCCTTCAGCGACCTGCTGGGGTTTCGCGGCGACGAGCTCGAGCGCTGGTCCGTCGCGGATCTGACGCACGGCGAGGACCGCGCGCACGTGGCCGGGGAGCTGGAGCGGCTGTGGCGCGGCGATGCGCGCTTCGTGGACCTCGAGAAGCGCTATCGCCGCAAGGATGGCACGATCCTGTGGGTCCGGACGACGACGGCGCTGGTGCGCGAGGGCGACGCGGATCCCGAGTGTTCGGTGGAGTTCGTCCGCGATATCTCGGTCCGCAAGGCGATGGCGGACGCGCTGCTGCAGAACCAGACCCTGCTCGAGGCCGTCATCACGAACCTGCCGGTAGCGCTGCTCGCCTGCGATGCGACCGGCAAGATCACGCGCTATAACCGCGCCGCCGAGGACATGTTCAGCATCACCGCCATGGCCAGGTCCCTGCGCGGGCCGGAACGGTACTATCCGCTGACCGCGGAAGTCTATCTCAGCGACGGCGTCTCGCCGGTGCATCCGTCCGAGCGTCCGCTGGCGCGCGCGCTGCGCGGCGAGATCATCAGCGATCTGGAACTCGTGGTCGTGCCCTCCGGCTCCGCGCCGCGCACGACGCTGACCAACGCGCGGCGACTGGTCGATCCCCAGGGGCAGACCCTCGGCGCCGTTTCCGTGATCCAGGACGTGACCGAGCGCAAGCTCGCGGAGCTGGAACTCGAACGGGTGCACAAGGAGCTGATTTCCGCGTCCCGCGAAGCCGGCATGGCTGAAATCGCCACCAACGTGCTGCACAACGTCGGCAACGTGCTGAACAGCGTCAACGTCTCGGCGAGCCTGCTGGCCGACCGGATCCGGCAATCGAAGCCCTCCGGCCTGGGCAAGGTCGCGGCCCTGCTGAAGGAGCGCTCGGCGGACCTTGCCGCGTTCATTTCCGCGGACGAGCGCGGCCGCCAGCTGCCCGCGTACCTTGCGCAGCTCGCCGAGCAGCTGCAGGCCGACCAGCGCATCGCGCTCGAGGAAATCACCTCACTGCGCGGCAACATCGAGCACATCAAGGACACGGTCACGATGCAGCAGAGCTACGCGAAGCGCTGCGGCGTCATCGAATCGGTTGCCGTCAGCGCGATCATCGAGGACTGCAAGCGCATCAACGCCGGGTCCCTGGTGCGCCACGGCATCACCGTAGCCTGCGATATCGACGAGGTGCCGCCGATCAGCGTCGACCGGCACAAGGTACTGCAGATCCTGGTGAACCTCGTACACAACGCCACGCACGCCTGCGACGATACCGGCCGGACGGACAAGCTCGTGAGCATCAAGGTCACCGGCGGCGAGGAGCAGGTGCGGATCTGCGTCACCGACAACGGCATTGGAATACCGGCCGAGAACATGCCGCGCCTGTTCACGCACGGCTTCACGACGCGCAAAACCGGGCACGGCTTCGGCCTGCACAGCGCCGCGCTGACCGCGCGCGAGCTCGGCGGATCCCTGCGCGCCCTCAGCGACGGCCACGGTTGCGGCGCGACCTTCGAGCTCGTCCTGCCGCGCGAGGCGCCGCATGCCTAAACCATCGCCCGCCGGCAGCCCGCGAATACTGCTGATCGACGACAATCGCGCGATCCACGACGATTTTCGTAAAGTACTGAGCCCGGACACCCAGAGCGCGGCGGAGGAATCGTTCCTGACGGCCGAGGCAATCCTGCTCGGCGAAGCGCCCAGCCGCCAGAAGCGGACCGCGTTCGAGATTGATTCCGCCTACCAGGGTCGCGAGGGCGTCGAGATCGCGAAGAAGGCCCTCGCCGACGGGCGCCCGTACAGCATGGCCTTCGTCGACATGCGCATGCCGCCCGGCTGGGACGGACTGGAGACGATCGAGCGCCTCTGGGCCGTCGATCCGCACATACAGGTCGTGATCTGCTCGGCGCATTCCGACTACGACTGGTTCGACGTGGTGGCACGGCTGGGTCGCTCCGACCAGCTCCTCGTGCTGCGCAAGCCGTTCGAACCGATCGAGGCGGTCCAGTGCGCGGCGGCGCTGGTCTGCAAATGGCAGAACGAGCGTGCGATGCGCGGCCAGGTCGAGTCGCTGGAACAGGCCGTCAGCGTCCGCACGCAGGGACTCGAAGCGGCCAACCAGGAACTGCGGCATCTCGCGACGCACGATGCGCTGA
The DNA here is from genome assembly GCA_963706815.1 of uncultured Gammaproteobacteria bacterium. Lineage (GTDB taxonomy): Bacteria > Pseudomonadota > Gammaproteobacteria > Steroidobacterales > Steroidobacteraceae > Bog-1198. The sequence continues at coordinate 231,653 of CAVPNS010000001.1, read as the reverse complement.
CCGGGCTTCCGAACCGCGTGCTGCTCGACGACCGCCTCGCCCAGGCCGCCGCCCATGCCGATCGCAACGGCGAATCCTTCGCGCTGATGCTGTGCGACCTCGACCGCTTCAAGCTGATCAACGATTCGATGGGCCACGGTGCGGGAGATCAGCTGTTGCAGGAAGTCGCCCGGCGCCTGACCGGCATCGTTCGCAATATCGATACGGTCGCGCGCATCGGCGGCGATGAATTCGTGATCGTGCTGAGTCCGCCGGCGAGCCCGGCCGAGGCCGAGGAAGTGGCGCGCCGCGCCCTCGAGGCCATGCAGCCGCCGGTTGAGATCAGCGGCATCAGCATCCATGCCTCGCCGAGCATCGGCATCGCGTATTATCCTTCGGACGCAACCAGCACGCAGTCGCTGATCGCGCACGCGGATGCGGCGATGAACGCCGCCAAGCAGGTGGGCCACAGCAAGGTGCAGTGCTACGCGCCCGGCATGAATACCGGGACCCAGGAAAAGGTGCGCCTCGAGAGCGACCTGCACACCGCGCTCGCGTGCCAGCAGTTCGAACTGCACTTCCAGCCCAAGGTCGACATCAGGAGCGGCGCCGTCAACAGCGCCGAAGCGCTGGTTCGCTGGCGTCATCCGGTACGCGGCATGATCGCACCGGGAGACTTCATTCCGCTCGCCGAGGAATGCGGGCTGATCGGCCGCATCGGCGACTGGGTCGTACGCGAGGCCTGCCGGCAGGGCCGCGCCTGGCAGGACGAGGGGCTGCCGCCGTTGCGGCTCGCCGTGAACCTGTCCGCGTCGCAGTTCCGGGCAAAGTATGTCGTCGAGACGATCCGCAGCGCGCTCGCGGACGCCAGTTTTGAACCGCGGTCACTCGAGGTTGAGATCACGGAATCCGCGGTCATGAGCGACCCGGAGGAGTCGATCAGGACCCTCGAGCGGCTCAGCGAAATGGGCGTGCTGATCTCGGTGGACGACTTCGGGACCGGCTACTCGAGCATGAGTTACCTGCGGCGCCTGCCGATCGACAAGCTGAAAATCGACCGCAGCTTCATCAACGAGATCACGGCCCGGGCCGATGACGCTTCCATCGTGCAGGCGATCGTCTCGCTCGCGCACAGCCTGCACCTGAAGGTGATCGCCGAGGGCGTGGAAACAACGGCGCAGCTCGACTTCCTGAGAAGCATCGGCTGTGACCAGTACCAGGGATATCACTTCAGCCGGCCGCTCCCCGCGCGCGAGTTCGAGGCGCTGATGCGCGGCATCCAGGCCCAGCGGGCCGCATTCACGGAAGCCGACGCGCTGCGCACGCACAGCAAGCTCGCCGCGTACAAGCGCACCTCGAAACGCTGATCCGCGGCGCGCCGCAGCAGCCGCTATTGGACCGTCACGACCACCGGGGAGGATTGGGAGCCGTTGTCACTGGCATCGCCGGAATATGTGGCAACGATCGGATAACCGCCCGCAGGAACTCCAGCCGTTGATGCGATAACGCTCGCCACCCCCGAGCCGTCCAGCACGGCCACTGCCAGCACGCTCCCGTCGACCGAAAATGCCACGCTGCCGGCCGGCGTGCCACCGCCACTGGCTCGCGTGACCGTCGCCTGCAGCGTACAGGCGGCCGGCGGCGTCACCGGATTGGGCACAGGCGTAAATGCCGTGATCGTGCTGGCCTTGCCGAGCGTGATCGGGTAGCTCGGCGAGTCCGCGGCGGCGTAGTTTGAATCACCCGAATATTCCGCCACGAGATCATAAGTGCCCGGCGGCAGGCCGACCGTCGACGGACTGATGCTGACGGAGCCCGCGGTCAGCGGCAGGGTCGCGAGCGTCAGCGTGCCATAGACGAAAGACATGGTGCCGGTCGGGGTGGCCCCGGATCCGGTGGCGGTGGCCCTGATCGTCACGCTCTGGCCGACCATAGCCGGATTCGGGCTCGCACTCAGCGCCACGGTCGGCGCCGGCTTGATGAGCGTGATCGTATACCCGGCCGAAGCTGCAGCGCTGTAGTTCGAATCCCCCGAATAGCTCGCCGTCAGTACATAGGCGCCCGGCGGCAGGCCTTTGGTCGATGGGCTCAAGGTGGCCGCGCCGCCGCTCAGCGTCAAACTGGCGAGCGGGATCGTGCCGTAGAGAAAGACTACCGTACCGGTCGGCGTCGCACCGGAACCGGATGCCGTCGCCTTGATCGCGACGGTCTGGCCGACCGTCGCAGGATTCGGTGTTGCATTCAGTGCCACGGTCGGCGTCAGCTTGCCGGATGAGGGCGTGACGGTCAGCGTCGCGAACCCGGATTCCTGTCCGCCGCAGGTCAGCGCATAGGTATAGGTGCCCGCGGCGGTCGGGGTAATCGATGCCGAGCCGGTGAAGAGCTTGGTCCCTGCGCTGTAGGTACCTGTCTGCAGCCCGCTCCAGGTACCTGCGCCCGCGGAACTGCCCTGTACAGAGGCAACGCAGTTCTGCAGGGTCAGTGAAAAAGCGTTCAGAACCTGCCAGTTCAGCGTGACCGGCGTGTTTGCGCCGACCGTGGATGAACCGAATGACAGCTGGACCGGCGCGGGCAGTGGCGGGGACACCGAGATCTCGTAGATGAATCCGCCGTCTTCCTGGAACCCCGATGTTGTTCCGTAGAAATTACCGTCGCTGCCCTGAACAAGCCCGGCATAGGGGTTGCCGTCGTAATTCGCGTACGTGAATGCATACAGCGTGGTCATCGTGCGCGTGCCGGGCGCGAACCGGAACACCGTACCGTAGCCGCCGGCACCGTACTGCTCGGTGGTCCCGTAGAGATTGCCGTCGCTGCCAACGACCAGTCCATCGAGCGGCACGCCGCCATCGGTACCGTTATCGGGATTGAAACTGTAAAGCGTGGTCAGCACACCGGAGGGCGTGATCATGAATATCGTGCCGGCGCCGTGCGCGCCGTATCCAGCCGTGAGTCCGTAGAAATTACCGTCGCTGTATTCGACCAGCGCGCCGTATTTGCTCGGGATGGTCCCGTCCGGGCAGCCGGACTGCGTGCAGAAGGTGTATTGCCAGATCAGGGATCCCGACGTTGAAATCTTGTACAGGGAACCAAGCCCGCCCCCAACGCAGCCAATTCCTCCACCCTGAGTCGCGCCATATAAATTGCCATCGCTACCCTGGACAGGTCCTGAATACGGTCCGGCACCGTCGGCGCAATGGGCCATCTGGCCGAATTCATACAGCGGCGCGAACGTGCCGTGGACCGTGTCGTACTTGAAGAGCAGACCGGCGCCGTTCTGACCACCGTCTCTCGCCGTGCCGTACAGGATGCCGGCGCCGTCAATTATCGGCGTGCCCTGCGGTGCGCCGCCATCGCCGCCGCTGAAACTATGCAGCGTCGTCTCGGTGCCTCTCGCGGTCGGCGACAGGCCGGTAACACTGTAGAACACGCCGACGTTATCATTGCCGCCCAGTCCGGTGGTTCCATAGAGCGTGCCGTTCGCGTCCGGGGCCTGGACCACGCCCCCAATCGGCAAGCCGCCATCCGTGGAGTCCGAAAATACGTAGACAGAGTTCGCGTTGGCGGTGCTGGCGAGCGGCGAGTTGTAGACCTGACCACCATCGCTGGTCTCGTCCTGTCCAACGCCATAGAGCAGCCCGTCGCGCGCCTGGATCAGCGGCGTAACGGTTTCGACATAGTCATAGCCCAGCAGCGCATAGGTGTACGTGCTCTGTGCCAGACCGGGACGCGCAGCAAACAGGAACACCGCCGCGATAGCCAGGAATCGCAGGAGTAAGCGCTTCATTGTTTGGTTTAACCCCCGCTTTTTTTTCGAATATGCTCCCCGCCCCCCGGATTGTCAAAGATGGTGCCCCCGATGTGATATATGCTGCATACAGGTCCGCACCGAGGGGCGCCATCAATGCAACGCCGTATTGCCGCCACGCTGGTGGCGTTCGCCTACGCGGCGTACAGCGTGGCGATGCTCTGGCATGGACTGCTGCGCGCACTGGCGCGACCCCGCGGCAACTTGGGTTCGTGGGTGATCTGCGCGGTCCTCGCGCTGCTTTGTTACGGCATGGCGACGCGCCAGCGCTGGGCCCGCGCCATCGGGCTTATCATCGGAGTCGCCAGCCTGCCGTTGTGGGCAGCGGTCATGTTTTGGGGCTACGCATTCAGCGGCTTCAGCAACCGCTCGGGTGAGCCGGGCTTTTCGCTTGCGCTCGTGATCCCGGTCCTGGTGCCGCTGCTGTGTTCGCTGGCGCTGGTCGTGCTGCTCGCAAGACCACTGGCCGACGAAGCCCCGGCGCCCGGCCAATAAACAATTCTTCACAAAGCCGGCCGGAACCGGGCAGGCATTCGCCGACACTAACTGCTAACGTCACAGCCCCGTGACACAGGGAGATCGATCGAATGCACCTCACCCGTACCAGAATTGCCGGCCTCACCTGCATCGCGATCAGCCTCGCTGGCTGCAAGGGCACCAACACCGGACTGGGTAGCGGCACGGTGACCCCGAATGCCTCGGTGGTCGGCCTTTGGAGCGGAACGGACTCGGATTCCGGTCTCGCCTTGAATGCGATCATTGATAAGGCAGGCGACATGGTGGTCATTCGCTCCGATGGAAAGCAGTTTGTCGGCAACCTGCAGATAGCCGGCGATACGCTCGCCGCAGCCGTCGATGGCTACGCGAATTTCGGTTCGTCGTTCGCGGACAACTACATTTATGGCATCGGCACCCTGAGCGGCACGGTGGTGCCCGGTGTTTCAATCACAGCGACCGCGAGCATCACGACTAACAACCCGAACGGCGGCACATCGGTTCCGGGTTCCTGGTCACTGACGCCAGGCGCTTCGACGAGCGTCGCGTCATCGTTGGCTGACGTCGCCGGCAATTTCACCGTCCTCAGTCCTGGCGTGACTGCCGCAGCTCCCCCGGTGGACGCCATCGTCATCACCGCCGGCATCACGGCTGACGCGATGTCGGGCCATGACACGACGACCGGGTGCGTGCTGAACGGAACAATCAGCACACCCGATACCACGATCAATGAATACCAGGTGACCTACACGCTCGAGAGTTGCCTCTCGAACAGCAGCTATGCGGTGTTGAATGGAGTCACATTCACCGGCCTCGGGTACCTGGACTATTCGACGTCACCTGCCACGCTGACCATAGCGGCGTGGGGAACGTCCACCACCGGCAGCAGTGGCAGCGAGTTTGGCATTGTCAGCAGCATGACTGCTGCGTAACGCGCTCACAGCGCGATCCGAAACACGGTGCCGTAGCCGTTCGCGCCGCTGGGTCCGCCGCCGAACGTCGTCGTGCCGTAGAGCGCGCCGTCACTGCCCAGCACCAGCGCGCCCGTTGGTTCGTCGGCATCGGGTCCTCCACTGAAGATGGCGAGGATCGTCTCCGTCCCCGAGGGATTGATCCTGAAGACGATGCCCGCGCTGGGTAACGCCGCGGTGCCGGTGGTCGTTCCATACAGGCTTCCGTCGCTGCCCTGCAGCAGGGTTGCCCCGGGAAATACCCCGTCTCCTGCCGCACCGAATGAATGCAGAACCGTGAGCGCACCGGCGGCAGTGAGCAGGAACAGGGTGCCGCCGCCCTGCTGCGCGAAGACGCCGCCCTGCGAAGTCAGCCCGTAGAAATTGCCGTCGCTTCCCTGAATGACGCCGCCGGCCGGAATCGAACCGTCGCTGCCGTCCGCAAACGAATACACAACGCTCTGCGATCCCGAGGGCGCGACCTTGAATACGGTTCCCCAGCCATTGGCGCCACCGCCTTGCGTCGTTCCGTACAGGTTCCCGTCGCTGGCCTGGATCAGGGGCGCGAATGGCGTGCCGCCGTCGTTGCCGCCGGTAAAGGTATACACGGTGTTCTCGGCGCCGGACGGCGCGATCCGGAACACGACTCCCGAGCCGAACGCTCCGCCCGCGGTCGTCGTGCCGTACAGATTCCCGTCGGTCGCCTGGACCAGCGCCGCGCCCGGATAGGCGCCATCATTGCCGCCCGTGAACGAATAAAGCACGGCCTCGGCACCATCGGGCGTAATCCTGAAGACGGTGCCGAATGCGTGGGCACCGCCGATTTCGGTCGTGCCGTAGAAATATCCATCGGTCGCCCGGATGAGTCCGCCGAGCGGTTGATTGCCGTCATCGCCGGCGCCAAACGAATACAGGACGCCTTCCGATCCGCTGGCCGTTAGCCAGAATATCGTGCCGTCGGTATAGGCACCCCCATAGCTCGTAGTGCCGTAGAAGATGCCACCGGTCTGGATCAGGCCTTGCGGCGTGACCCCGTCGGTGCCCGACCCGAACGAGTGCAGCACCTGCTCCGAGACCGAGCCGCCAACCGACACCAGTTGTCCAACGGTGATGACGACGTTCGTATAGACCCGTCCGCCCACCTGAACCGCAGCAATCGTCAGCTTGTTCGATGAGGGATCGTAAAGATCCTGGATATCCTTGGGCATGCCGCCTGCCGCGCTGAGAATCTGGCCGACCGTGATGACCACGTTGTTATAGACCCGGCCGCCCAGCACCTGGACTGAAGAAATCGTCAGTTGCGAGTCGCTATAGGTATCGGCGCCGCTGACGCTGCCGATCGAGATCAGGTTCCCGACGGTGATCAGGACGTTCGTGTAGGTCGCGTCTCCCACGGCCACGCTCGGGATCAGCAACTGGTTGATCGCGGGATCGTAACTGTCCTCGGTGCCGCCCGGCGCACCCTGCTCGATGTTCTGGATGGTATCCGGCGTGACGACCACGTCCGTATACGTCGCACCGCCGATCGCCGCCGCGGGGATGGTCAGCTGATTGCTGGACGAATCATAGCTGTCCGTCCCACGGGCTTCGACGCTGCAGACCAGGAACAGCAGCAGTGCAGCCAGTGGCTGCAGGTGCTCGCGCAACAATGCTGTGTATTGCACGGATCATTCCCCACAGACCGGAACCGACGTCGTGAGCCGCAACGCGTGTGAGAATTGGTCGGGGCGACAAGATTCGAACTTGCGACCCCTTGCACCCCATGCAAGTGCGCTACCAGGCTGCGCCACGCCCCGACCGTGGGAACGAATGATAGCGGAAATAGGACCCAACGGGGTCAGCGTCGCAGAATCTTGATCAGCTCTTCCAGTTCCAGGCGCATCTGATGGATCATCTGCTGGCTCTGGGTGAGGTCGACCTGCGCATCGTCGCCGAGCAGGCTGTTGCGCGCGCCGCCGATCGTGAAGCCCTGCTCGTACAGCAGGCTGCGGATCTGGCGGATGACGATCACGTCCTGGCGCTGGTAATAGCGCCGGTTGCCGCGCCGCTTGACCGGCTTGAGCTGCGGAAACTCCTGTTCCCAGTAGCGCAGCACGTGCGGCTTGACGCCGCACAGCTCGCTGACCTCGCCGATCGTGAAATAGCGCTTGCCGGGGATCGCCGGCAGCTCGTTGTTATTCCTTGGTTCCAGCATAGGCCTCGACGCGTGCCTTGAGTTTCTGACCCGGACGGAACGTGACGACGCGTCGCGCGCTGATCGGAATTTCCTCACCGGTTTTCGGATTGCGGCCTGGCCGCTGGTTCTTGTCGCGCAGGTCGAAATTTCCGAACCCCGACAGCTTGACCTGTTCTCCCGTGGATAGCGCACCGCGGACCTCTTCGAAGAAAAGATCCACGAGTTCGCGCGCTTCACGCTTGTTCAGGCCCAGCTGATTGAACAGTGCCTCGGCCATCTCCGCCTTGGTCAGAGCCATCTTCTTATTCTCTTATTCTGGCGCTCAGACTCATCCCGGAGCCGTGCAATCACCGCTGTCACTACGCGGTCCGCATCCTCATCGGTAAGGTGCGCGTAAATCCTGTAAAATCAAGCCTAAAGCGACACTTTTTCGTCCTGATTCTATTCCAGGACCCTGATAGACGTCGAAGATTCGTAGTTCTGCGAGAAGGCCGGAGGCGCTAACAGTAACACTTTCCCGCAATTCGCGAAAGAAACGCCCTCGTCGACAACCACGGCCAGATCGCGGCGGACGCTGGGGAATTTCGAAATGTGTTTATATTGCAATTGTTTATTGCCGAAACATGCCTCTGTGTCGAGCTCAAACAGCAGGGGCGTTATGTTAAGCCCCAGGGTGCGCACGAGATGCGGGTGCAATTCCCCGAGCCAGCCTGCCGATTGGCTGCCCTTGAAGAGCCGTGCGGCGCGGCCCGGTTGCAGGCATGCGAGCTCCGCGGCTTCGAATCGAACCGCGTCGGCCTCCCCGGTCATCGCCAGCAGTGCCTCCACATCCGCCTTGACGTCGTAGAAGTCCACGGCGTCGCGGCCGCCGCTCCATTGCTCCGGCCAGCGAGCACCTGCCGCAATGCCCGCAAGCGTATCGACTTCGGATAACTCGCCGTGCCGCACCACGAACTTCCTGCCCGCTTCAAACAGGCGCACGCGCGCCTGCTGGCGGCGCAGGTTCTCGCGGCACATCTGTATCAGGCCCGGCCACAGCGAGACGCGCATCACGCCGAGCTCGGCGGAGATCGGATTCGCCAGAGCCATGGAGTCGACGCCGGGAAACAGCTGTGACTGCAGCGCGGGATCGACGAAGCTGTACGTGATCGCTTCCTGGTAGCCGCGGTCGCCATCGCGAGCAGCAGGCGCTCGTCCGTGACCCGCGCCTCGCCGGCAAATCCCGCGACCTGCGGACGCGAGCGCGTGATGCTTCGGCAATCCGGTCGAAGCCGCCCAGTCGCGCGACTTCTTCGACCAGGTCGGCTCGATGCGAATATCGAAGCGATGGCTCGGCGGCGCGACGCGCCAGCCGTCGGCGACCGCCTCGACGCGCTCGCTGATCGCGCTCAGCAGGCCGTGCACCTGCGGCATCCGGCACGTCGGCACCCAGCAGTCTCGCCAGGCGCTCGCGCGCGCAGCACGACCGGATCGCCGGCGTCGGTCGGCGCGAACTCCTGCGATGCGCACGGGGCCCGGCCTCGCCCGCCGGCACTCTCGACGATCAGCGCGGTCGCACGCTCGAGCGCCGCCGCCGGCAGTTGCGGATCCACACCGCGCTCGAAGCGCTGGCGGCATCGGTGAACAAACCCAAGCCGGCGCGCACCGGCGGCAATGGCCTGCGGGCGACCAGTGCGCCGCCTCGAGCAGGACGTCCGTGGTCGCCTCGCCGATCGCGGTGCTGCGTCCGCCCATGATGCCCGCGAGTCCGACCGGCGCCACTGCGCGTCCGCGATCACCAGGTACTCGGCCGTCGAGCATGTATTCCTTGTCATCGAGCAGCGTCAGGCGCTCGCCCTCGCGCGCCCATGCGCACCGAGAGGTCATCGGCGAGCAGCGCCAGGTCATAGGCGTGCAGCGGCTGGCCGAGCTCGAGCATCACGTAGTTGGTGACGTCGACGACGGGCGATATGCTGTTGATGCCGATGCGCCGCAGCCGCTCGCGCAGCCACGGCGGGGATTGTCATGCCGGGACCGGACGCCGCGAATGACGCCGCGATCGCGAACACGCGGGCACGCGCCGCCCGCTTCGACTGCGCGCCGGGGTCATCTCGGTCGTCGCGGCCGGAACGGTTTTCACGTCGTAGCGCAGGTAGCGTCCGTTGCTGCGCGCGCGGCGTAATCGCGCGCGATGCCGAACACGCTCATGCAATCGCCCCGTTGGGCGTCGCGTTGACCTCGAGGACCGAGTCCTCGAGGTCCAGCGCCTCGCGCAGGTCGCGGTTCAGCTGGCGAGCTGCCGGCGAGCTCGAGGATGCCGTCGTGCTCCGACCCCAGCCCCAGTTCGCGCGCCGAGCACAGCATGCCCTGCGACTCGAGGCCGCGCAGCTTCGCGCGCCGGATCGTCACATCGTTCGGCAGTCGCGCGCCGGGCATCGCGACCGCCACCTTCAGGCCGGCGCGAACGTTCGGCGCGCCGCAGACGATTTGCAGTCGGTTGGTGCCGTCGGTCGTGACCTGGCACAGCGAGAGCTTCTCGGCATCCGGATGACGGGCGCACTCGAGGACCTCGCCGACGACGACACCGGAGAACGCGGGTGCGACCGGCGCAATGGATTCGACCTCGAGCCCGGCCTCGGTCAGGCGCCGGGCGAGCTTCGGCCGGCATTGCGCCGACCGCCACGAACTCATTGAGCCAGCGACAGGTGACTTTCATGGGAACTGCTTCAGGAACCGCAGGTCGTTCTCGAAGAACAGGCGCAGGTCGTTGACGCCGTAGCGCAGCATCGCCAGCCGCTCGATGCCCATGCCGAAGGCATAGCCCTGTAGCGCTCCGCATCGATGCCGCAGGCCGCGAGCACGTTCGGATGCACCATGCCGCAGCCGGCGATCTCGAGCCAGCCGGTGTGCTTGCACACCCGGCAGCCCGGCGCCGCGGCAGAACACGCAGTTGATATCGACTTCGGCCGAGGGCTCGGTGAACGGGAAATACGAGGGCCGCAGGCGCATGGCTAGCGACGCTCGAAGAAGTGCTCCATGAAGGGATGCAGCATCGCCTTGAGGTTCGCGAAGCTGACCCTCTCGCCGACCACGATCCCTTCGACCTGGTGGAACATCGGCGAGTGCGTCACGTCCGAATCACTGCGGTACACGCGTCCCGGCGCGATCAGCGCCAGCGGCGGCTTTTGCACGCGCATCGCACGGATCTGCACCGGCGAAGTGTGCGTGCGCAGCAGGCGCCCGTCCTGGAGGTAAAACGTGTCGTGCATCGCCCGCGCCGGATGATTCGCCGGGATGTTCAGCGCCTCGAAATTATGAAAGTCGTCCTCGATCTCGGGACCGGCGGCGACCTGGAACCCGGCCTGCGTGAAGATCTGCCTCGATCCGCAGGCGCGTGCGCGTGACGGGATGCAGGCCGCCCGCTTCCTGCCCGCGTCCCGGCAGGCTCACGTCGATGCGTCCCGCTGCCAGTTCCCGCTCCAGCCTGCGCCCTCGAGCTCCGAGCGGCGCGCCTCGATCGCCGCCTGCATCAGCGCCTTGGCCTCGTTGATGTGCTCGCCGGCGGCCGGACGCTCTGCAGCCGGCAGCTTCCCGAGGCTCTTCAGCTGCTCGGTCAGCGGGCCTTTCTTGCCGAGAAAGCGCACGCGCGCCTCATCGAGCGCAGCCAGGTCCGTCGAGGCAGCGACCTCATGCAGCGCCTGCTGCAGCAATGCGGCAAGGGATTCGGCGGCGGCCATGGACGACTGCGGCGGACAGCGCGGGACCCGGCCCAGGCCTGGGCCGGATCCCGCCCGGTCGACCTTCGGTCTACGCGGCCAGGCTGGCTTTGGCTTGTTCCGCGATCGCGGCAAAAGCCGGCAGGTCGTGCACCGCCAGATCCGCGAGCACCTTGCGGTCCATGCTCGATCCCGGCCTTGTTCAGCCCGTCGATCAGCCGGCTGTAGGACAGCCCCGACAGACGCGCCGCGGCATTGATGCGCGTGATCCACAGCGCGCGGAACTCGCGCTTCTTCTCCCGGCGTCCGCGATAGGCGTACTGGCCGGCCTTGATGACCGCCTGCTTGGCGGCGCGATAGACCTTGCGACGGGCATTGAAGTAGCCCTTCGCCTTCCCCAGGATCTTCTTGTGTCGGCGGCCTGCGACGACGCCGCGTTTAACTCGTGCCATATTCTGTTACTCCTGATTCAAGCGTAGGGAAGACAGCGCTTTGATCCGCTTCACGTCAGTCTCGTCAACGTGCATCTCGCGACGCAGCTGGCGTTTGCGCTTGCTCGGTTTCTTCGTCAGAATATGGCGACGATGCGACTGGCCGCGCTTGAAGCCGTTTGCCGTCTTACGGAAACGCTTCGCCGCAGCCCTCTTGGTTTTCAACTTGGGCATGCTCGACTCCTGTTTTATGGCCCTGTTCACAAGCGCCGCCCAGGATCACGCGATCCTGAGCCGACACGCCGCTACAGGCGGGGTGGCAGATTTTTAAGGTCTGTCGCTCACTTCTTTTTGGGCGCGAACACCATGATCATCTGTCTGCCTTCCATCAGCGGATTCTGTTCGATCACGCATGCGGTGCGAGATCTTCCGTAACCCTTGCCAGCAGCTTGCGACCGATGTCCTGGTGCACCATCTCACGGCCGCGGAAACGCAAGGTTACCTTGGCCTTATCACCCTCGGACAGGAAGCGGATGAGATTACGCAGTTTGACCTGGTAGTCCGCCTCTTCCGTCCCGGGACGAAACTTGACTTCCTTGACCTGAATCTGCTTCTGCTTGCGCTTGGCAGAGTGCGCCTTCTTGTTCTGCTTCGAACAGGAATTTGCCGTAATCCATGACCCGCACCACCGGCGGCTCCGCCGTGGGCGAGACTTCGACGAGATCCAGCGCCTGCTGAGGTTGCCATCTGCAGCGCTTCCTGCGCGCGACATGACTCCTGCCTGCCCTTCCATCCGCCGCGATCACTCGCACTGTCGGGCGAAGTAATCTCCTCATTGCGCCGGACGCGCTTCGATTGCAATAGCTATGCGTCAATCCTCCAAAGTTCGGCGCCCGCGGCTCTCGAGCTCGATCGGTAAGCAGGTTCGCGAGAACGCCTGCGGACTCATCGCGCCCAGGTCCTTGCCACTACGGGTGCGCACGGAAAGCAGTATGCGCCGCAACTTCCTTGTCGCCCGCGACCAACAGGTAAGGGACACGCTTGAGCGTGTGCTCGCGGATCTTAAAGCCGACCTTCTCATTTCGCAAGTCGCGTCTCGACCAGAACCCCCTGATTTTGCAGGAATTCCGTAATCTGTCGAGGCAGTAATCGTGCTGGCGGTCGGTAATTCCCATCACCACGGCCTGCACCGGGGCAAGCCAGGCTGGCAGCCGGCCGGCGTGGTGCTCGAGCAGAATGCCGAAAAAGCGCTCCAGCGAGCCGAACATTGCCCGATGCAGCATCACGGGTATGTGCCTGTGGCTGTGCTCGTCGATGTAGTGCGCCCCCAGCCGCGCCGGGCAGGTTCAGGTCCACCTGCAGCGTGCCGCATTGCCAGTCCCGGCCGATCGCATCGCGCAGCACGAACTCGAGCTTCGGCCCGTAAAAGGCGCCCTCGCCCGGGTTCAGCGTCGTACTCGATGCCGGCCGCCGCCGGCCGCCTGCTGCAGGGCCGCTCTCGGCCTTGTCCCAGACTCTCATCGGCCCCGACCCGCTTGGCCGGCCGGTCGGAGAACTTGATGCGCACGTCATCGAAGCCGAAGTCCTGGTAGATATCGAGGATCAGCCGCGTGATCGCGACCGACTCGGCGGTGATCTGCTCGCTCGGTGCAGAAGATATGCGCATCATCCTGCGTGAAGGCGCGCACGCGCATCAGGCCGTGCAGCGCCCCCGAGGGCTCGTAGCGGTGCACCTTGCCGAACTCCGCGTAGCGCAGCGGCAGCTCGCGGTAGCTGCGCAGGCCCTGCTTGAAGATCTGCACGTGCCCCGGGCAGTTCATCGGCTTGATCGCATAGACGCGCTCATCCGGGCGTGCGCGTGGTGAACATGTTCTCGCCGAATTTCTCCCAGTGACCGGACTGGCTCCCACAGGCTCCGGTCCATCAGCTCCGGCGCGTTGACCTCCTGGAAGCCCGCCGCCTTCTGCTTCGCGCATGTAGCCGATCAGGGTCTGGAACACCGCCCAGCCCTTCGGGTGCCAGAACACCGCGCCCGGCGCCTCCTCCTGCATGTGGAACAGGTCCAGCTCGCGGCCGATGCGTGCGGTGGTCGCGCTTCTCGGCCTCCTCGAGCCGAGTGCAGATACGCATCGAGCTGCTTCTCGTCGGCCCAGGCGGTGCCGTAGATCCGCTGCAGCATCTCGTTGCGCGAATCGCCGCGCCAGTAGGCGCCGGCGACCTTCATCAGCTTGAACGCCTTGAGCTTGCCGGTGGAGGGCACGTGCGGACCGCGGCACAGATCGACCCAGTCGCCCTGGCCATACAGGCTGATCGGCTCGTCGGCCGGAATCGCGCCGATGATCTCCGCCTTGTAGTGCTCGCCGATCGTTCCTGAAGTAGCGCGACCGCCTCATCGCGCGGCAGCACGCGCCGCTTCACCGGCAGATCCGCCGCGCGCCAGCTCCTCCATGCGCTTCTCGATTGCCGCCAGATCCTCGGGCGTGAACGGGCGCTAGTAGGCAAAATCGTAGTAGAAGCCGTCCTCGATCACCGGGCCGATGGTCACCTGCGCCTCGGGAAACAGCTGCTTGACCGCCTGCGCCAGCAGATGCGCGGTCGAATGGCGGATGATCTCCAGGCCGTGCGCGGATCCCTGTCGGTCACGATGCTGACGGCGGCGTCCTGATCGATCACGAACGAGGTGTCGACCAGCTGACCGTCGACGCGCCCGGCCAGCGCCGCGCGCGCCAGTCCGGGGCCGATGCTTGCAGCCACCTCGGCCACCGTGACCGGCTGCTCGAACCGCTGTTGTCTGCCATCGGGAAGCGTGATAACAGGCATAACGTACGAAGTCCGTACCAAAATGAAGCCGGCCACCCGGGCTGGGCGCCCGACCAGGGGAGGATCTGGTAGGCGCGAGTGGGATCGAACCACCGACCACCACCATGTCAAGGTGATGCTCTACCACTGAGCTAGCGCGCGCTGACAGGCGGCGAAAGATACCGGATTCGGCGTCCCCGGATACAAGGGTTTCCTGCCTTAACCGACCATTTTGTCGGGTACGCCGAAGGCCGCGCTCGAGCGTCATTTGTCGATCTGATCGCGCAGACGCGCCGCCTGTTCGAATTCCAGGTTGCGCGCGAGCTTCATCATTTCCGCTTCCAGCTTGCGTGATGCGCTTGACGGCCCGCTCCGGCGGGATCGCGGCCTTCGCAACGGCACCCGTCCACGACCGAGCGCTCCGTGCAGCTTCGCGGGCGCCCTCCATGATATCGGCCACCGGCTTGATGATGCTGCGCGGGGTGATCCCGTGCGCCAGGTTGTATTCGATCTGCCTGGCGCGGCGCCGCTCGGTCTCGGCAATCGCGCGCTGCATCGAACCGGTGCGCACGTCGGCATAGAGGATCGCCCGGCCGTGAGGTTGCGCGCGGCGCGGCCGATGGTCTGGATCAGCGAGCCCTCCGAGCGCAGGAAGCCCTCCTTGTCCGCATCCAGGATCGCCACCAGCGCGACCTCCGGCATGTCCAGGCCCTCGCGCAGCAGATTGATGCCGACCAGCACGTCGAAGTTGCCCAGGCGCAGATCGCGGATGATCTCGACGCGCTCGACGGTCTCGATGTCCGCGTGCAGGTAGCGCACCCGCACGCCGTGCTCGTGCAGGTACTCGGTCAGGTCCTCGGCCATGCGCTTGGTCAGCGTCGTGACCAGCACGCGCTCGTTGTTCTGCGCGCGCAGGCGGATCTCGGACAGCACGTCATCGACCTGCGTGCGCACCGGGCGCACTTCGACCTCCGGGTCGACCAGTCCGGTCGGCCGCACCACCTGTTCGACGACCTGCGCCGGACACGCGCTTCTCGTATACGGCCCGGCGTGGCCGAGACGAAGATCATCTGCGGCGCCAGGCTTCTCCCATTCCTCGAACTTCAGCGGGCGGTTATCGAGCGCCGACGGCAGGCGAAAGCCGTACTCCACCAGCGTTTCCTTGCGCGAGCGATCGCCCTTGTACATCGCGCCGAGCTGCGGGATCGTCTGGTGGCTCTCATCGATGACCAGCAGCGCATTGGCGGGCAGATAATCGAACAGGCACGGCGGCGGCTCGCCGGCGCTCGCGCCCGACAGATAGCGCGAATAATTCTCGATGCCCGAGCAGTAGCCGACCTCCTTGATCATCTCCAGGTCGAACAGCGTGCGCTGCTCGAGCCGCTGCGCCTCGACCAGCTTGCTCGCGGCGTACAGCTCGAGCAGCCGCTCGCGCAGCTCCTCGCGGATCTGATCCATCGCCTGGTATGCCGCTCGCGCGGCGTCACGTAGTGCGTGCCATGGATAGACCGTGAACCGCGGCATGCGCCGCAGCACCTCGCCGGTCAGCGGATCGAACGGCTCAGCGATTCTCGATCGTGTCGTCGAACAGCTCGACGCGCACCGCATCGCGCCCGGATTCGGCCGGGAAGATGTCGATGACATCGCCGCGCACGCGATAGGTGCCCGGCTGCAGGTCCATCTCGTTGCGCGTGTACTGCATCTCGGCCAGCCGCCGCAGCAGCTTGCGCTGGTCCATGCGCTCGCCGCGCGACAGGTGCAGCACCATCGCCAGGTAGGCCTGCGGGTCGCCCAGGCCGTAGATCGCCGAGACCGTCGCGACGATGATCGCATCCGGACGCTCCAGCAGCGCCTTGGTGGCCGACAGGCGCATCTGCTCGATGTGCTCGTTGATCGAGGCGTCCTTCTCGATATAGGTGTCGCTCGAGGGCACGTAGGCCTCGGGCTGGTAATAGTCGTAATAGGAGACGAAGTACTCGACCGCGTTGTTCGGAAAGAACCCGCGAATTCGCCGTACAGCTGCGCGGCGAGGGTCTTGTTGTGCGCCAGCACCAGCGTCGGGCGCTGCACCTGCTGGATCACATTGGCGATCGTGAACGTCTTGCCGGAGCCGGTGACCCCGAGCAGCGTCTGGTGCGCCAGCCCGCTCGTCAGGCCGTCCACCAGCTTCTCGATCGCCTGCGGCTGGTCGCCGGCCGGCTGATAGTCCGCTTGCAATTCAAAGCTCATCCGCTCATTATCTCACGTTCATCGATGCCGACGGCCGCAAGGCGAATCTGGCGCCGGGGAGGCTATTCTTCGTACACTGCGCCGCCGACCCACGCCCACCAGAGGAATACTCCCGTGCCTGTGACCCTCTCCCAGCGCGCCCAGCGCGTCAAGCCCTCGCCCACCCTCGCCGTCACGGCCCTGGCCGCCCGGCTCAAGGCCGAAGGCAAGGACATCATCGGCCTGGGGCCGGCGAGCCGGACTTCGATACCCCGGTGCACATTGCCGATGCCGGCGTCGAGGCGATCCGCAAGGGCTTTACGCGCTACACCAATGTCGACGGCATCGGTCGAGCTCAAGGACGCGATCATCGCCAAGTTCAAGCGCGACAACGGCATCAGCTACGAGCGCAGCCAGATCCTGGTCTCCACCGGCGCCAAGCAGACCATCTTCAATCTGTGCATGGCGCTGCTCGACCCGGGCGACGAGTGCGATCATCCCGGCGCCCTACTGGGTGTCCTATCCCGACATGGTGCTGCTGGCCGACGGCATTCCGGTCATGCCCACGGCGGGCCAGGACCAGGGCTACAAGATTACGCCCACGCAGCTGGCCGCGGCGATCACGCCGCGAGACCAGCTGCTGTTCCTGCTCAACAGCCCGAGCAACCCGACCGGCGCCGCCTACACGCAGCCGAACTGCGGGCGCTCGCCGATGTGTTGCTGCGCCATCCGCAGATCCTCATTGGCACCGATGACATGTACGAGAAGATCTACTGGGCCGTGGAGCCCTTCGCGAGCCTTGCGCAGGCCATCCCCGAGCTCTACGACCGCACCGTGACGATCAACGGCGTTTCCAAGGCCTACGCGATGACCGGCTGGCGCATCGGATATTGCGGCGCGCCGAAGGAGATCGTCACGGCGATGGGGACGATCCAGGGCCAGTCGACCTCGAATGCCTCGAGCATCTCGCAGAAGGCCGCCACTGTCGCGCTGAACGGCGACCAGTCCTGCGTCGCCGAGATGAACAAGGCGTTTCAGGAGCGGCATGATTTCGTCGTTGCCGGGCTGAATGCGATCCCGGGAATCTCATGCCGTCCGGGCGCCGGTACGTTTTATGCGTTCGCGAATGTCGAAGCGGCGATGAAAGCGCTCGGCTTTGCCGATGACGGCGCCTTCGCCGAGTTCCTGCTCGTCGAGGGCGGCGTGGCCGTGGTTCCGGGCACCGGATTCGGCGCGCCGGGACATATCCGCATCTCGTTTGCGTGCAGCCTGAAGACCCTTGACGAGGCGCTGAAGCGCATCAAGCGCACGATCGAGGCCGGTCGGCGGCGTTGACGCTCAGATGTCGACGGTCAGGTATCCGAAGAGACTGCGCGGCGGGAATTGCGAGAAACCCGGGCTGTAGCCCATGTTCCAGAAATAATAATTGGTCAGGTTCTGTACCTGCACGCGCAGCGTGGCCGGGGCGCCGAGCACCGAGAACCGGTAGCGTGCGCCGAGGATCAGTATCGTCTGCGCGGGATTCTGCGTCACGTCATCGATGCTCGCCGGAGACGTCCCGAAGTGAAAGACTGAAAGGTCGACGGAGGCGCCCGGCCACGCGGTAAACTTGTAGTCGGCATTGATCACCGCCTGCACGCGCGGCTGGCCGAAGGCAATGGAGCCGACACCCTCGGCCCTCAGGTTCGCGCCGATGATCCTGACCTCGCCCACCAGGGCGCCGGCCGCGACGTTGAGATTCCTGACCACCTCGCCCGACACCGACAATTCGAGGCCGCTGGCGCGTTGCAATCCGAGATTGCGGTCGACATTGTTCGTATCGAAATTGAAATACGGCTTCTCTATCGCGAATATGCCGGCGATCAGCTTCACTTTCGGCGTAACCAGGAACCGTACCCCCGTGTCGGCCTGCCAGGTGCGGGCATCGGGCAGGATCGTGCCGCGGTTCGCCGCGCTGCCCGGAACCACGCCGGAGTCCTCGAGCCCCTGGGTATACCCGGCGTAGCCCGTAATGCGCTCGGTAAATGCAAAAGCACCGGATCCGTAGGCGCGCAGCGGATGGTCCGTCAGCCTTGCATCCGGCAGACCCGGCGCGCTGACGTCCTTGTCGTAGCTCTCCCGCTGGATGCCCACCGCAAAATCGCCGCGCGAATCCCATTGGGCGCGATACGCAAGTCCCGTGCTCCACAACTGCGTGAGATCACGGGTCCGTGCCGTGTAGGAGAAGACGGGCTCAGGCACCTGAATGCCCTGGTCAATCAGCGCCGGCCCAACGTCAACGACGTCCGATCCTCCATAGCGGGCCAGGGTGTCGCGGCCGCGCGCCAGCAGCACGATGTCCTGGCGCCACGACCCGGTCGTGAATTCACCGGTGAGGCGCGCTTCGCCCGACGTCGATGAGGTCATCTGGTCCGGACTGCCGACGATGTACTGCTCCGCGGAGCCATTTGGCTTCGTATCGAGGTACAGATCCGTGTAGCTGAGCGGGTTGTCGGCCACGGAGCGAAACAGCCCGGCGGCCAATGACCAATGCCCGCTCATTCTCGCCGTGACGATGCCCCCAAAGTTCTCCGACAGGCTTCGGCCCTCCGCCCAGTCCTGGCCAAAGTACCCGCGCGGCGTGTAGGGCGGCAGGAAGTCGCCGGCCGTGAATATGATCGGCAACGTCCTGGCCTGCGTGGTTTGCTGCCAGTCGAGGATGGCGCGCAGCGTCACCGAGTCGTTCGGCTGCCATTGCGGCGTCGCGCCGAAATTCGCGACCCGCGACGTGTAGCCGGGATTCGTGGAGCCGAGGGTGGATTGCGTGCTGATCTGGTAGCTGGCGCCCATCGGCACTTTCAGTTCACCGGACATCAGCGGAACGACACCGTCCACGCTCACGCCCCGGCCCTCGAAGGGGCCGGCACTGGCAACGATCGTCGCGTCCGGCGTGCTGCTGCCGGCCTTTCTCAGGTCGTAGTCCACGATGCCGGTCGGCGCAGGAAATGCGTACCCGACCTCGCTGACGCCGATGCGGATCGTCGAACCTTCGACCACACGATTGGACAGTGAGCCCTGCTGGTCGAAATATAGCCCCTCGATGCGCACATTGCCCGCGGTCTGCGGGTTGAAGCCACGCACGCTGGCAATGTTGTATATGCCGATGCTCTCCAGCCCGAGGGTCAGTCCAAAGCCATCGTTCGCCGCTGCCACCGGATCGTCGCTCGCGTGCTGGGCGAGAACGGCGCCTGACGGCAAGACGCCGAGCAGCAGTGCGCAGGCGATCCTCGCTGAATGCTGCTGCCATCGCATGGTCCACCTCGCGAATTAGTCCAGGCTCTGAAACCTGCGCGACAGTGTAGGAGCGGCGCACGAACGGACCCAGACCGCTCGCTGCATGAACACGGCGATTCGCTGCATGCGTGCGACTGCGGCAACTCCTTGGCGTAAACTGACCCCCATGACCGGAACCACCGCTGGCGTGCGCCCGACCCGTTGGCTTTGGATTGCCGCAATCTGGTGCGCGGGCGGATTATTTGACGCGAGCCAGACCGTACTGATGATGCGCGAGGAAGGCGGCCATCACCCGTGGCTGCCGTTGTTCGTCGCGGAGTTCTGCTCCTGGCTGCCGTGGGCGCTGGCCACGGCGCCGATCAGCGCCCTGGCGCGGCGACACCCCATTACACGCGGCACGACCGCGGCAACCGCGGCCGCGCACCTCGCAACCTTCATCGGCGTCAGCCTCGGGGCGGCCGCATGGTCCGCCGTGCTCGAAGTCGCGTTCAACCCTTGGGGTCATTCAGAACCCAATTCATTCATCGACGTGTGGCGCAACATGCTGCTGAACCAGGTCCTGACGTACCTGATCGTCTATGCGCTGATATTGACGGTCACGTTTGTCGTCGAATCACGGCAGCGCATTGCCCGCCAGCAGACCGAGACGGCGCTGCTCAATGAGCAGCTATCCCGGGCACAGCTCGCGGCATTGCGCCGGCAGATGGAGCCGCACTTCATGTTCAACACCCTCAATTCCATCGCGGGGCTGGTTCGTGACAACCGCAATGATGCCGCCGTCAGCATGATCGTGGGGCTCAGCGAGTTCCTGCGCCGCGCCTCGGAGAGTTCCCACCGCTCGCAGGTCACGCTGGCCGAAGAGGTGGAATACCTGCAGCGTTACCTGGATATCCAGAAGGCTCGCTTTGGAGAGCGCCTGCAGGTGAGCGTGGATATCCCCGCCGAGCTGTTGCCGTTGCCGGTTCCCAACCTGCTGTTGCAGCCGCTGGTGGAGAATGCGATCAAGCATGGCGTAGCCACGCGTGTTGCCGGCGGCAGCATCCGCGTTACCGGCGCGCGTCGCAATGACCGCCTGTGCCTCAGCATCTGCAACGATGGTCCGGGCCTGCCCGCCGACTGGCAGGCGACCAAGACCGGCATTGGCATCGGCAACCTGCGCACGCGCCTGCAGATCCTGCACGGCGGCGAATCGGAGCTGCAGCTGCACAATATCGATACCGGCGGCGTGGAGGTATTGGTGACTCTGCCCATCCGGGAAGCATGAATGGCTCCGCCGGTCACGCAACGGGCGGCCCTGCGCGTCCTCGTCGTCGACGATGAGCCGCTGGCGCGACGGAACCTGACCGTGCTGCTGCGCCGCGATCCGGATGTCGGAACCGTCACCGAATGCGGTTCCGGCCCCGAAGCGATCGAGCTGATACGCGCATCGAAGCCGGACCTGGTATTCCTGGACGTGCAAATGCCCGAATGCGACGGCTTCGATGTGCTCGAGCTGCTGGGCAGCGACTTGCACTCGACGATCATCTTCGTAACGGCCTACGACGAGTATGCCCTGCGCGCCTTTGACGCGGGGGCGCTGGATTACCTGCTCAAGCCATTCGATGACGCACGCTTCAGCCGCGCGTTGAACCGCGCGAAGGACCGGATCGCCCACTATACGAGCTCGCAACCGAAGCCCGTCGAGCGATTCATCATCAGGAGCACGGGCCAGGTCGTGTTCGTCAACGCCGCCGACATCGACTGGGTAGAGGGGGCCGACTATTACGCCTGCCTGCATGCCGGCAATGCCGCGCACCTGATGCGTCGGACGCTGGCGGAACTCGAGCGCGACCTCGGCGATGAAAAGTTCATCCGCATTCACCGCTCGATCATCGTGAACCTGGATCGGGTCCGCGGGCTGGAACTGAAGGCCGATGGCGAACACGAGGTCGAATTGAAATCCGGGGTCCGGCTGAGGTTGAGCCGGCGCTTTCGCAAGCGGCTTCGCGAACGCATGGAGCTGAAAGCGGCCCGCGGCTGACGAGCGGCGCGAATGATTGCTGCCGGGACCGCCGGGCGAGGCAACAGGCCCCGGCGGCGAGCCACGGGCCTTGCGGTTGCGAACGCCCTGCATTGGCTCCTGGCGGCGTTGCAGCGTCGATTGACGCTCCAGGGCGCCCGATTCCGTCGCAAATTTAGCCGAATCGCGCTCGGATTCTTGACTTCGCGGCCCCCGTTACCGACAATCCGCGCCTCCTGAATATTCCCCGGTAGCTCAGTGGTAGAGCGACGGACTGTTAATCCGTTGGTCGGGAGTTCGAATCTCTCCCGGGGAGCCAGGTACCACAGAATAGTCACCAGGAATCCACCACCTCCTCGGTTCGCGACGACGCGGAGATTCGAACTCCCGACAGACCAATAAGCCGAGTTCGACACCGCGGCCGGCGGCCGAGGTGGACGCCGGAGCGCCCAGCGACGGCGGTCCCGAGCGATCAGCGAGGGACGAGGCGCGAAGCGCCGAGCAATCTCTCCCGGGGAGCCAGGCGGCACAGTAATATTCAGTGGGCATCCACGCCTTGATCGCTTCGGAACGAAGCGGAGATAACGCCCGCAGGGCGTTAATCTCTCTCGGGGAGCCAGTCAATCAACCACTTACGAGCGATTCCGACACTCACGCTGGAGCGTTTGTCGGGGATTTGTCCGGCTTCGGCTCAAACGCGCCACCCATAGTTCCCGCTGCCGTTTCGAGCGCTTCCGCAGTCAATCCGCCGTACCGTTTCATCGTCGTTGCAAACGAAGCGTGTCCCGAGATCCGATGTACGGTGCCGGGAGGCGTATCGCTTGATGCGAGGATCGAACCGGCCCCGGCACGAAGCCGGGGCCGCACAGACAGGCATTATCGCTGTGCGACAAGGTGATCCTTCGGCTCCAGCTTGGCGAGTGCCGCTTGGATGCCAATGAGTTGCTGCTCGAGTGATGCGATTTTCGCGGCGTCGGCCTCGTGCTGCGCAACCAGTGTTGCGACAGTGGTTTGCTCCTTCTGCATTTCATTGAGCAGCATCGGCGCGAGTTCATCATAGCGCACGCCGTCGATCCGGCCATTCTCATTGCGTACCACCAACTCCGGATACACCTTGGCGACCTCCTCGGCGACAAGTCCGTATTGCACCGTGCCCGACGTATCGCTCTTGAGCTTGAAAGTGACAGGTCGCAATTTCGAGAGCCTCGCCGTGGCCGATCCCATCGTCGCAATACCTGTTTTATACCGCTCTGAGGACACCGGACCTACGCCGAGCTGGCCGCTGGACGTGATAATCACCGGTAAGCCAGTGAGCCCTGTGCTGTTGTAGATGCCGGCCATGTAGGTGTGATCGTGATAGCCCGTTATGCCGATTCGGATGGTGTTGCTCTCGTCAACTGTTCCCCAGCTGCCAATGTCGATGTTGAGCTCGCCAGTAACGATATTTTGACCGGCAAAGGGTCCAACACCGATGTTGCCCAGGCCCGATTGGCTCTTGTACAGGGCCTGGTACCCGATGGCTGTAGTGTAGTTCGCAGTCGTGCTCGAGTAGAGCGCCTGGTAGCCAACCCCAGTGTTATTGCTGCCGGTCGTGTTGGTATAAAGCGCGCTGAACCCAGGGGCGGTATTGCCGCTGCCGGTCGTGTTGTAGTAGAGCGCCCAGACTCCCGAGGCGGTATTGAAGAGGCCGGTCGTGTTCGAGTTGAGCGCTTCGACTCCGGAGGCAGTGTTGTTGTTGCCGGTCGTGTTTGAGTAAAGAGCTTCGAATCCCGAGGCGGTATTGAAGTAGCCGCTCGTGGTCGATTTGAGCGCTCCTTCTCCCGAGGCGGTGTTGGAGTAGCCACCCGTGTAGCCACCCGTGCTCGCGTTGAGCGCACCAGTTCCCATCGCGGTATCGCCGTACTCGTCGCTTACCACTGGGTTGCACCCAGTCTCGCTCTCAATGGTCACACAGGTGGGCGCGGCTGCCTGTACCTGCGACACCCCGGCACCCAACGTCAACGCCGTCACGGCGGATATCATCATTTTCCTGGCACGCATATAACACCTCGTAGTCAGTGATTGGTTG
Organism: uncultured Gammaproteobacteria bacterium; assembly: GCA_963706815.1. Classification (GTDB taxonomy): domain Bacteria; phylum Pseudomonadota; class Gammaproteobacteria; order Steroidobacterales; family Steroidobacteraceae; genus Bog-1198. Next base: position 207,775 of record CAVPNS010000001.1, on the reverse strand, counting down.
TTCGCTGGCGCTGCGTGCAGTAGCTGCAGGCATATTCCACGCTCGGGTCTTGCGATATTGCCATCTTATTGCCTTTTTCCGTTCCCGGCGCAAAAGGCTGAGGGAGACGTTATGTCGGGAGGGGTTGCCAGCTGGTCTGGCGCCCTGCCGTTCGCGATGGGTGATATGCACCGGGTTGCCTGCTGTAGATTTATTGGCCGCTTGTGCCAGACGACCACGATCGCATTCCACTTTTTTCGGTCGGGCATAAGTCGCGAACGGCCGCTGCGGAGAAGCATTTTCTGTGAGGCCAGCGGCAGGGTTTCGCCGGGAACGGCCTCACGGCGCCCCCGAAACCGGACATTCCGCCCGCACTCCCGAGCAGGTACCGCGAACAGCAATGGCGACTTGCGTGCTTCGACGAGATTATCGAATAGGACCCAACCGCGGCGGCACGAATGCTTGGCGGAACCTTCACGTTTTTCCCGATCATGGTGGCGATGCGGGCCCTCACCGGTCAATACGTAGGCCCCGAGGGTGAGGACCTGATGGAGCTGGACAAAATAATTTACCAGCGGTTACCTAAAGTGCCAGACCGCAGAGTCATCTGCAAAGTCGCCCAGTCACCGAGTTGCCATTCGCTCATGGATAGCGGTCCGGGTGATGAAGGCATATCTCGCGACATTGATCGAGACCCCCGGAGTCTCCGATGCAGGCGCGTTCGCAAACGTTCTTTGCGGCATCGAATCGTTTTTGGTCTGCGTTGAACAACCACGCGAAGACCAGAATGCCCAGACACGCAAGCAAGGCCGCGCTGATGCACATGTACTTAACGGTTCGTCGCACGTGCTCTCCCTGGACTGGCCAGCGATGGCCATGGTCTGCCAATCTCGAACAGCAACGCAGCCACAGCCCTCCACGCTGTCGGCATGTCACAAAAAAATGCGCCCAATGTCGACGTCTTCGAGGCCCGTATAGGGCCGCCGTGAGACGCTGTAGAGCTCGCCGGGTGCTTCATGCTTGGCACCCGGGCGGTTCCCTAATGAGCTGCGTCATGATGGCCATACCGCCGCCATCCGCGGCTCTCGGGTAATTCAGTAAGCCGCGTAGACCCCGAAAATCGGTGCCGTCAGACCTGTGAAGGTTCCAGCCGCGGGACCAAGGTAGCTGCCAGTAATGTTGTATTCGAGCAGGCCGTCGTCCGCAGCAACGTATATATTGCCAAAGGACGAGCATGACATTGCGTGCGGATTGGTAATGGTTCCGACAAAGCTCGGTCCATAGTCACCGCCGGTCAACGTATAACTCTGGACGGTGCTTGCACCAACACCGATGGAATCCCCGATAAAACCCAACGAGACTACATTGGCCGTACTGGGTGGATTTCCGGAGGTTGCGCAATAGGCAACGGCAACCGGGTTGTCCGTTGCGGTGAGATTATTGGGCGGCAGAAACTGACTCGTCGTATTGATGGTCTGGACGAACGTCAGCGCCTCGTCGAAATTGATGATCAATGATGCGCTTGGTTCGCCCTGGAAATTTGCCACCCACAACGAATCGTTGGCCGAGGAAAACGCGATGCCTGCAGCACCCGGCGACGTCGTTTGGGTGATGAGGTTACCGCCGCTGCCATAGGTCGATACCTCGTTGAGCTGGAAATCAGCAACATAAAACTGCGAATTATGGGGGTCGAAGGCAATGCCTACCGGCGTGGACAGGCCCGAGAAACTACCCTGGTTCAGGGTAATCGGCTGCAGGGTGCTTGAATTGAAAGCGAGCACTTTGCCGCTCGCCGCCGGCCCCACCGTCACGTAAACGATACCATTGGCCAGCGTGATTCCACCGCCGTTCAATTTGCCTACCGGGGCGCCCAGCGCGACCTTGTGCAGAAGATTTCCCGATGCATCATACGAAAATAACGTATTGGTCGAATCGATGACGAACACGGCGGGCGGAGCCGCCGGTGGCGCCTTTGGTGTAACCGCGATCGCATACGGTGCCCAGCTGGTCGACGACGAAGGCGCAGGGCCAGGAGGTCCTGTTACCACAAGTTGCCCAAGGAAAGACACACCACTGGCAGGAGGCGCCAGCGCGGAGAGTGTCGCCGGCATCGGCGGCGGGCTCTGCCCGACGGCCAGATCCGCAGCCACATACGCATTGCCGCTCGCGTCGGATGCGATCGCCACCGTCTGCGCAAAGGGGCTCTGCGTTCCATTCACCGGCGGATAGCCGTAGATCCCTCCTCCCTGGCCCGGCGTACAGGTGAATCCCGTGGGGCTCGCGACGCTGCCGGTGGCGGTGCATATGGCTGCGACATAAGGTTCGTTTGGCGCCGTGCTGTTGTTGCCGTTGCCGATACCCGCCCCTACGTAGATCGAATTACCCGGACCGAAGCTGACGGCACCGCTCAGCGTAACGCCATAAAACGAGCTGCCGAATGCCGCATTGACGAGTGTGTGTGTGACATCCGCGCCGCCCGGCGTGGAACACGGATTCGAACAGGCGTGCATCGTGACGCCTGTGCCATCGATCCCGGTACCAGCCGCCTCCCCGACGTACAGCGCGGTGCCATCCGGCGATACGGCAAGGCCGGTGTACCGGCCCGGCGGTGAGGCCGATGTATAGATGGGTGGAAGGTCCCCGGCGGCCGGACCGGTCGACGTCGGGAATTTCACGACGCCGACTTCACCGATCGATATCATGTCGGTCGCATAGGCATTTCCTCGCCCGTCCACCGCCAGCCATTGGGCATTCGTAATCGCGCCAGGCGACCCGGTGATCGAACACACATATTGCGCCGCCGCAGGACAGGAATAAAAAGAGCCATTCGCGGTCAGGAAATATGCATTATTTGACGGGTCGATCGCGATCGAAATGACATTGCCCGGATTGTTCAGCGTCGCGACCTGCGTTGGCGATCCCCGGTCAGCCAGGTTCCACAGGCTCACGTTACTGGTGTAAGAGCCCGCCTTGCCGGTGTTCGAAACAACGCCGATCAGGCTCGTCGGAATGTTGGTGCCTGCCAGCGACACGATACTGCCAACCGTAACGATTGCATTGGTATAGACAAAGCCCTGCAGCTCAATGGCGGCGATGGTCAGTTCATTGTTACCCGTGTTGTAGAGGTCGCGGACATTCGCCGGCATGCCACCGCCCGGACTGACAATACCGCCGACCGTGATCACCGTATAGTTGGCAATCAGCGGTCCACCGTCGACCAGCACCGATGGAATCGTCACCTCGCCGGCATGGTAGGTATCCGCCCCGGTCACACCGCCGATCGAGACCAGAGCCTTAACGGTGCAAACCACATTATAGTAAGTATTGGCACCCAGCTTGACGCTGCGCACGGTCAGTTCGTTGCTGGAAGGGTCGTAGATATCCACCGTGCCATTCGGCGAGGAGCCCGTAGGGCCGCTGACAACGGCTTTAACGGTGACCACCATATTCGAAAAAATCGCATCGCCGATCATGACAAAGGGCATGGTCAACTGATTGTTTGCAGTGCTGTAGGTGTCCACGCCTTGAGCCGCCGCAACGCCGGCCTGGAGCAGCAGTGTCGCTGCAATTGCCTGCACGACGCGGCGCATTGATGAGACGATGTACATCGGTGATGCTCCGTTGTGTGTTCGATTTTCTCTATCGCGGAGCCATGAACGCGCTCGATGAAATCAACGTCCCGCCCGGCTGGTGATAATAGTTATTTGTTTTGCCGAGCGTACCTCCGTTGCCGACTCTAAATCAAGCTCCTTGAAATCTCGCCCCTTTGATCTTATCGCCGGATCGTTTCATGAGTGCGTAAGTGGCGCACGTTGCCCTCGCCGAAGTCATCTCCACGCACCATGACTCTCGCCGGCGCGCTATTTCACGCCCGATTCCTGGCAGGATAGGCGACAATACTGCATGTCCCGGTGCTACCGAGGTTCAGGGGCACCAGGACACGCCCCGAAGTACGGTCTCCAATTCGTCCGGTCTGACTGGCGCTTCCCTGCAGGATGGACCATCAAGTGCGTGTCGTTGAGCCACACATCGCGCTCGCCCGCCGCCGCCTCGAGTTGAGGCAACAATGGTGCCCTTATCTCTGTCAACGCCGGCTCAACCCCCCTGCACCGCCACGATCGAGCCGACCGTAACGACCACATTGGTATAGACCGCGCCCGCAAACTCCACCGCAGCTATGGTCAACTGACCGTTAGCGTAGACGTCCTGCGTGGCCGCGGGCATGCCGCCCTTGACGCCAACGACGCCGCCGACCGTCACATCCACATTTTTATAAGTCGAGCTCCCGTCCTGAACGGATGCGATGACCAGGTCGGCGCCGTTGTAGGAATCCGCACCGGCAACGCTGCCGATCGACACGAGGTGGGTCACCTGAACCACCACATTGTGATAGGTGGTGGAGCCCACCGTAACGCTCTGCACCGTCAGCTCGCTATTGGCGGGATCGAAACTGTCGACGCTCCCGTTCGCCGAGGTGCCCGTCGGTCCGCTGATGATCTTGCCGACCGTGACCACGACGTCCGAATAGACGGCATTGCCTATCGCAAGAATCGGAATGGTCAGCTGGCCGTTTGCGGTGGCAAAGGTATCGGGTGCATGGCCGGCGGACGACGGCCAGCTGTTGACGAGGTTGGTGATGTTGACGGAACCCAATCCCGTCGCCTGATCATAGCCGACCCCGGAGGTGTAACCATTCAAAATCCCAAACACCGTCTCGGGCTTCACCGTGCTGGGAATGACATAGCAGTCCGCGCTGCTGTTGGGGACGCAGGTCTGCCCGTTGGTTACGGGATACGCCACGTCATAGAACACACACGAGTTGCCGGCAGCGACAAGATCCGAATTGCAGCTGCCCAGATTTTCTCCGGCCCAAAGACTGTACAGCGTGGGATTAGCCAGGCCCAGACGCTCACCGCCCTGCTTTTGCTCAACGAGAGCCAGAATGCCCGCCCAGTAGGCGGCCGCCGCGATGGTTCCGCCGCTGGTCTGGTAGGCGACGTCGGCATAACTCCCGTAAGTGCAGGGATGGGAAGCGGTCGAGTAGCATACGAGGATCGAAGTGCCCGGGATGATCGGCGTCAGCGGCGAGAAGGGCTCACCCACCAGTCCCTGTACGTCGGGCCAGCCGCCGGATGCAAACAGTGATACGTCGGGTAGGTCCCTTTTCCCATCTGCCGGAACGCCGGTGCCTATCTGCCAGCCCGGTTTGGCGTAGCCCGAACCCGCCTGGCAATTGCCGCCGGAGTCCAGCGTCGTGCAGTGACTGTAGCCGCCGCCGCCGCCGGCCGAGGTCAGTAACGTGAAGTACTGCGGATTATTTTCGTTCGCGTTGCACACGTCCTCCGTGGTCGGGAACGGGGCAAACGGGTTATTCAGATCGTATAAAAGGAAATCCTGATTCTGTTGCAGCAATGCATTGGTGCAGGTGACGTTCCACGGCACTTCAGGCATGTAGCCTTTGGCCGATTCGTACTGGGCCGTGCTGGTGGAGTTCCAGTGCTCCGAGAATGCCCCGCTGCCCCACTGCCAGCCGAAGTCCGTGCCTCCCACGGCGGTCACAAACGGACTCGAAGCAATGCCGTTCACCTGGAGCCCGTACGAGTCGGGCGTCCCGAGAGCACCGCTGTTGCAGCCGGCCGAGCCCTGACTGCCCGCAGCCACCAGGATGGTCATGCCCTGGGCCGCGCCCTGCTGCCAGTACGAGTTGATCATGGCGTTGTTGGAGGACCCCAGTCCCTTCTCGCACCCGCTGTAGCCGAACTCCACGATAGGAGCGAGGTTGTGGTCCACGATGTACGAGACCGCGGAGAAAAGGCTCGGAACCGTCTTGCCGCCCGCGGGTACCACCAATATGAGATTTGCGCCGGGGGCAGCTGCGCCCGCCATTTCGAGTTGCACGGTGCTCTGTTCGGAACTTCCCGCAGGATCGCTACCCACGTATTGGATGGTGGGGACGTTCACCGGCAATCCGAAGGTCGAGCGGAAGGTCGCTATGTCGCCCAGGTTGACGTCATTGTCCCCGACGATGGCGATGGTGACGCCGGTGCCTACGACAGGCTTGGCGGCATTCCATAGCGGCAGCGAGTTGTAGATGGTGGCAAAGTCGTTGGGAGATACGAAGGCAAACTCTTCAGAGGCGTCCTTGATCGACAATTGCGGATTCACCGCGCCTCCGGCAGATTCGGGTGCGGCTAAGGTGCCGGCCGCGGCAGTGCGCGCCGACGCATCTGCCCGCGCGCCATTTCCCCGCGGCGTGTCGTCGTTCACGGGAAAGGCGTTCAATCCAACGATGCCGGCAACGACCGGGCTCAGGGCACGCGGCACTTGCGGATCGCGGTCATTCGCCACAGAAGATGCGCCATTCACGAGATAACGGTGCATCTCGACACCGAAGGCTCCTTGAACCTGCGCCGCGGTGCCGGAAAATTCGATGGCTATGCGGCCATCACTGACTTTATTGACCTGCAGCCCCGCAGCCTTGAGCCAGCCCGTAACAGCCGAGATATCAGCCCCATTGGGACCATATTTCAGTCCGAATTCCCGTGGCTGCAACCAATGGTGGTAATCGGGCGAGGCCGCATTGAGCTGACGCGCACTGAATGCCGCCAGCGCCTGTTCCTGATCCGGACCGCGCCGTAGTGCGACGTACAGGGACGTGAGCTGCGTATTCGGGTCGACGATACCCTGGTCGAAGCGGGCTTGCGCGAACGGATGTGTGTTGCCAGGCAGGACGACCGTATCATTCGGGTCGACCGCGCGCGTGACCCGGGAGGCGACCGCGGACCCGCTCGTCCCGGCAGTGCCCTGTCCGATGAAGCCGCAGAGGCCTAGTGCAATCAGGATGCCAGCAAGCGGCGTCATTCGAGGGTATGCAGCGATCGCCATGGTCAATCTCCCGGGTACTTGGTTCCCATACCCAGTAATGGCGTATTGGCGCCGGTTATCGTATCAGACGTCCAACCACTCCTTTCCCGCGCGGCTGCGCTAAGCTGAGCGTAGCCGGGCAACCGGGTTCCCGGCTTCAGGAGCGAGTCTCATGTTCGAGTCCGCATGGCCAAGGTCCCCTGAGCCTTTGTATTGCCGCTGGCTCTGGCACTCGGTCACGGTATTGTGCGACGGCACCGTGACCTGTGGGCTCGACGACCCTTTCAAGGCGCGCAACTACGGCAATCTGAATTCCGCTTCACTGCGCGATATCTTCGCAAGCGTCGCCATCGCCACCCGCCGCAAGTCCTTGCGCTCCGGAATCCGCTGCCATGCCTGCGCGATGCATGAACCGGCCGCCGGCAAGGACCCGGCGGCGCTCGTGCCCAGCTTCCCGTACCCGAAGCGGTTGATCCTCGAACCCTCGATCAAGTGCAACATCCGGTGCAACAATGAGACCTGCAACATAGCCAATGATGCCGGCATGCGGTTGCGCCGCGATAACTTCATGCAGTGGGAGCTGTTCTGCCGGCTCATCGACGAGGCGGGTCCCCATCTTGAGCATCTGAATTTCTACAACTATGGCGAGCCGTTCCTGCATCCGCGCGCGCTGGACATGCTTGCCTACGTGAGGCGCGTAAACCCGCGCATCCGCATCGCGACCAGCACGAACGGCATATTGCTGGCCCGCGACGGCAAGGCGGAGCGCATCGTCGCCGAACAGCTGGTGGATTTCATCGGTTTCACGATCGGAGGCGTTGACCAGCAAACCTACGTCCGCTATCACAAGGCAGGTTCATTCGAGAAGGCCATGCTCGCCATGCGCCAGCTGCTCGCGAACAAGCGCCTGGCGGGCGTTGCGCGCCCCATCGTGCATTGGCGATACCTGCTGTTCAACTGGAACGATTCGGACGAGTGCATCGCTGAAGCGCTGCGCCTTCGTGTGGATACCGGCGTGGACGAATTCCGGTTCATGCTGACGGCCTCCCCGATGGAGGGCCGATCCTTGCGCCGCGCTCCGGGAACGCCCGGGTTCGAGGCCATCCGGCCATGGCTTGCCTATCAGGATGGCTATGCGGCCGACCCGTTCGCCGAAGCCGGGCTTTGGGGTGCCGAGCGCAGCCTATGGAACGGCCGCTTCAGCTGGACCGGCGCACGAGCCCGGGTCATCGTGACCCCCAGGAAGGGTCGCCTGCATCTGCGCCTCGCAACGGGCGCAGCAGATTCGGGACCGCCGCCGCAGGTTACGATCCGCCTGCCGTGGGGCGTTATTCCCGGCGAGGTGGGAAAGAAATTCCCGCGCGACAATGCGATCACCGTACCGGCGCAATACCCCGCCGCTTCCGTTCCGGTTGAACTCGAGGTCGGCAGGGTGTTTACGCCGATGCGCCATGGCGCCCGGGGCGATAATCGCGAACTGGGGGTGATGCTGTCGCTGGCTGATGTGATGCCGGCCCCGAATCCCTACCGGATGTCTCAGGTATCGGGCGAGAGAATTTACGGGCGCTCACAGCGGGCCTGACGAAGCAATCGACCCGCCACCCAGGTTGCCCGGGCTCATCGCTGCCGCTGCATCCCACAAACGACTAGCTGCTACCATAAAGGCATTCGGTTTGATTATCCGCGGCTACCCACGGCGTCCCAGGGAGAGGCTTGACATGGATAACACGAAAACTCTGCGGCTGAGTCCGGGATCGTGGCGTCTTGCGACCACGTGGCTGATGATCCTCGCTGCGATGGGGCACCCTGCTGCGGGGCAGGCACAGGTAGTCACCGCCACGGAGAATATACTGTATGCGTTCGCGGCGGGCGTCGATGGCGAGTCGCCGAATGATCTCGTGCCCTACAGCGACGGCAATTTCTACGGCGTCACATCGAATACGTTTTTCCGGATCACCCCGGCCGGAACCCTGACCACGCTGTTCACGTTCTGTACGGCGCAGAATCTCTGTCCCAATGGCAAACCGACGCCGGCTGGCCTCACGCTGGGCGGCGACGGCAACTTCTACGGATTGACCGCGAGCAGCGCCGGTCCCGCCGCGCCGGCCTTTTTTCAGATTACGCCATCCGGTGCATACACGACCATTACCAGCCTGACGGGTAGCGACGGCAACCCGGCGGGCGCGATTCCCAGTGCAGGGGCCAAGCTCACGCTGGGTGCCGACGGCAATTTCTACGGTGTGGATGCCGGGTACACGGGGACGTCCGGTTCGGTATTCCGAATCACGCCCGCCGGCGTATTCACGGCGCTGCATGAGTTCAGCGCGACGTCCGGCGGCATGAACAGCGATGGTGCGACGCCCCACGGCCGGCTGGTGCAGGCTGCGGATGGCAACCTTTATGGAACGACCTATCTGGGGGGACCGTACGGGGCCGGCACGATATTCCGGATTACGCCGGGCGGCGCATTGACGTCGATCTATGCGTTCGGTACGGACGGCGGCGTCGGCACGTCGAACAGGGATGGCCTCAATCCGTTTGCAGGACTCGTACAGGGCAGCGACGGATATCTCTACGGTGGCACGCCAAGCGGCGGACAAGGCGGCCTCGGTACGCTGTTCAGGATAACGACGAGCGGGGTACTGACGCCGCTGCATCAGTTCAATAGAGCCAGCAATCTCACGCTGAGCGTGGCTGCGAGCCCGGCTTCGATTTCATTGGGCCAAAGTGTGGTCCTGACCTGGTCGCTCGCCGGCACCATTACTGCCGAAGGCGGTGGCCCGAAGCAATCCCTGCTGCAGGGTCTGGACGGCAACTTCTACGGCTTCGCCGACGAGGTGCAGAGCGGCTCGGATTCCGTGTTCCAGCTGACGCCGACCGGCGGATTCACGATCATCCTGCCCCCGCCCAGCGGTGAGACCGAACCCGACAGCCTGTTCCAGACCAGCGATGGAAAGTTCTACGGCACCAATTACTACGGCGGCAGCACCGGAGACTACGGATCCGTATTCGAACTCACCGTAGGCGAGAGCCTGTTCCCGACGCCCTGCACGCCGTCGATTTATCCTGCCAGTGGCGGCGGCGCGTGGAGCGGCGCACAAGCCGTGAACGGCACCCTCGCGGTCACCCCGACGGCCATCGGCACCTACTACTACTCGTTGACGTGCTCGTTTCCAGGGAATGCAAATGATCCGACGGTCGGACCCATTACCGCAACGCTGAACGTGGGCCCCGCCGCACTGCCGGTATACAGCGCCGGTGAGCTCAGCATTCCGGTCGTTGCCATCGGGAGCGTCAGCTATTCGAACATGGTGGTCACCGTGGGAACCATCGTCAGCGGCCCGTCCGGCTCATCGCCCATTGGCAGCCAGGTCACCTACGACCCGGCAAGCAACCAATTGAGCATTCCCGTCGTCATGGTGGGGTCCACGACCTATTACAATGTCGTGATCACGATCGCAAACCTGGTGTCGATCGGCGATGTGGCCGGGGCCGATGTCTATTTCGATGCAGACCTCGCCATTTCGTCGGTGCAGTTGCTCGGCGGGTCGGTCTACGGCGATGTCGTGGTTACGGTCGGCGGTATCGTGAGCGTGGCGGACGGTATGCCCAAAGACGTGCGCGACCAGTACGATTCGTCCACCAATACGCTGTTCATTCCTGCGGTGCAGGTGGGCAATCATGTCTATACCAATGTGACGATCACGGTGGGCAAGCTCGTCTCCATTGGCGGCGTGCTGATCTAGGCGGGGACCAGGCAGGCGCGCGCCTCGCACGCCGGGCCGTGAAATTCAGCTGACGAACTCGAAGCGTTTGTTATATTCGACCTTTCGGCAATTCATCTTACGCAACTCATCAGGAGTAACTTCGCTTGAAAAGTCAAAACTCAATTGCCGGCGTCATTGCCCTCTCGGGTCTGTCGGCGACCTCGCTGTACGCGGCGCAGCCACCCAATGCAGGTTCGGTCCTGAGCGATGGCTTCTACAATACGGCAATGGGCCCCGCTGCCCTGTCGCATGACACGACGCCGACCAAGGCATGTTCGCCTTATGCATTCAGCCCCGACAAGACCGTGAACACCACGTATTACATGAGCGGGTGCGCCAATACCGCATCCGGATTCGGTGCGCTGGACCTGAACACGACCGGTGCCGGAAACACCGCGACCGGCGCCGGGGCGCTGTTCGCGGACACCAGCGGTGCTTACAATACCGCTGTCGGCATGCTGGCCCTGTTCAGTACGTCCACCGGCAGCTCGAACGCAGCCTTCGGCGACGGTGCGCTCTTTTCCAATACCACGGGATCGTACAACCTCGCCTCGGGCGGTTATTCCCTGTTTTCGAACACGATCGGGAGCAGGAACGCGGCCTCGGGACAGGCCGCGCTGTTCTCGAATACGGCCGGAAATTTCAACACCGCCGACGGGTTCTGGGCGCTCGTCGCCAACACCTCCGGCACGAACAATTCGGCTGCCGGGGCCTACGCGCTCTATAACAACATCGACGGCAACGGCAACGTGGCGGTGGGCCGCGATTCGCTGTATCTGAACTACAGCAGCGTCAGCGGGACCAGCAGCAGCTACAACGTCGCGGTTGGCATGTACGCGCTTTACAACAACACGACCAATGCAGCCGCGGGCAACAACACGGCGGTCGGCTACCAGGCGCTCTACAGCAATACGGGCATCGGCAATACGGCGCTCGGAACCGTCGCGGGCAACGCCCTGACGACCGGCAGCTACAACACCGACATCGGCTATGGCGTCACGGGGGTTGCCGGCGACAACTACGTGACCCGGATCGGCGTCACGACGATCGACAGCTCCGTGCCCGGCACGCCCACGACCTACATAGCCGGCATTTACGGCAACATACTGAGCGGACAACCCGTCGTCGTCACGTCGAGCGGGCAACTCGGGGTCGCCGCGCCCTCCTCGGAGCGATATAAGACCGACGTCGCGACGATGGGCGCGAACACCGATAAACTGGCGCAGCTGCGCCCGGTCACTTTCCGGTACAGGAGCGATACGCAGGGGACGCTGCGATACGGCCTGATTGCCGAGGAAGTGGACCGGGTATATCCCGAACTGGTGATCCACGATGCGAATGGCCGCGTGGACGGCGTGCGCTATGATGAGCTGACGCCGATGCTGCTGAACGAAATGCAGAAAGAGCAGGCTGCGATTGCCGCGCTGGTGCAGCAGCACGATGCCGATACGGCAATCCGTCAGGCGCAGGACGCCAGGATCGGTTCACTGGAACAGCAGCTTGCCCGGGTGAATGATCTCGAGCAGCGCCTGGATGCCGCGCTTCGGGAACTCAAGGCGCACGACGAGCTGGTCGCGCAGCGCTGAAGATCCCCCCTGGCCGCCCGCCGTGGGCGGCCGGGGCTTTCGCGTCGATTTTCCGTCCTGTTTCCAGCCAAGGAGTACCATCGCTTGAACGCTCAAAGAGCAATTGCCGGCATCCTCGCCCTGTCCGGCCTGTCGGCGACTGCGCTGTATGCCGCGCAGCCGCCCAATCCAAGCTCGGTGCAGAGCGACGCCTTTTACAATACGGCGATCGGTCCGGCCGCCCTGTCGCACGTCCAGACACCGCCCGCGAAGCCCTGCGTTCCGTTCGCGTTCAATTCCTCCTCTCATTACATGAGCGGATGCGCCAACACCGCTTCCGGATTCGGCGCGCTGGATCTGAACACGACCGGCGCCGCGAACACCGCGACCGGGGCCGGCGCGCTGCTCGCGAATACCAGCGGCGCCTATAACACCGCGATAGGGACCCTCGCCCTGTTCAGCACGACGACCGGCGACCTGAATACCGCCCTCGGCGTCAGTGCCCTGTTTTCCAACACGTCCGGGTACTACAACCTCGCGTCCGGCGCCTATTCCCTGTTCAACAACCGGAATGGCGCCAATAACACGGCCTCCGGCTATTACGCGCTGTTTGACAACGTCGCGGGAAATGCAAACACCGCGGTCGGCTCTTTCTCGCTCGCGTTCAATTCGTCCGGGGCAAAGAACACCGCGGCCGGCGCGTACACGCTCTACAGCAACGTCGGCGGCAACGGCAATGTGGCGCTGGGCTCCTACGCGCTGTACAACAACCTGAACGGCGGCAGCAGCACCAGCAGCAGCTATAACGTCGCCATCGGCATGAATGCGCTTTACGCCAATACGACCAATGCCGCCGCCGGCTACAACAGCGCGGTTGGCTATTCGGCACTCAGCGCCAATACGGGCATCGGCAATTCGGCGCTCGGCGCCAATGCCGGCTCCGGGCTGACGACCGGCAACTACAATACCGATATCGGCTACGGCGTCACCGGCGTCGCCGGCGATAACTACGTGACCCGGATTGGCGTGACGATCACCGATAACAGCATTCCCGGCACACCGACCACGTACATTGCCGGCATCTACAACACCGTGCTCAGCGGCCAGGCCGTCGTCGTTACCTCGAGCGGACAGCTGGGCGTGTCGTCCGCATCCTCCGAGCGGTTCAAGACCGATATCGCGACGATGGACGCGGACACGGACAGGCTTGCGCAGTTGCGCCCCGTCACGTTCAGGTTCAGGAGCGACGCGCAGGGAACGCGGCAGTATGGACTGATTGCCGAGGAGGTGGCCCGGGTATATCCGGAACTGGTGATCCGGGACGAGCACGGGCGCATCGATGGCGTGCGCTACGATGAACTCGCGCCCATGCTTCTGAACGAAGTGCAAAAGCAGCGGGCAACGATCCGGTCGCAGGATGCGAGGATCGATGAAATGACGCGCCAGCTCGCCGAGCTGGATTCGCTGAGGGACGAAATGCGCGCTGCCCTTGCGCAGGTCAAGGCCCGGGATGATCTCGTCGCCGGGCGCTGAATCCGGCACCCACCGGCTGAACGGCGCCCCGGCCTGGAATTGACGCGCAAAATGGACCTCCTGTCCCTCAGCTGACGGAACCTGTCGTCGTTTGGCGACGCTTCGGGAACCCGGGATTGCGTCACAAAACCCATCGGCGCATATTCGGACCCGTGTAAAGAGCAAACCCGCCGCAAGGCGGGGACGCAAAGCCTCCGGTGGTCGGACCCAGGGTCCGCCGATAGCGGGGTTGCCACGGTCCACAACGCGACGGCTCAGTGCCGATCTGACTTGATCGCGTGCACTGTGTGGCAACACCCCGACACCCGGAGCTTCTGTAAGGTACTTACGGGCATTGGGAGGCGTATATGGACAAGCGAACTGAAACGGCTGGGGAACCCGGCGCGACCGACGAAGTATCCGCGAAGCAGTCTCCGGCCCTGCATGTGATAACGCTGATCAGCGCCGCAGCGCCGATGCCATTGCCGGTGTTCAGCACGCCGGAGTTCGAACACCTGGCCGTTTTCCGCTCGCGCCGCATCGAGGACGGACGTGAGCGGTATCGCATCCATATCGGCTATTTTTCTTCGGAGGCCGATGCCGAGCGCCTGCTGTGCACGGTCCGCGAGACCTATCCTTGGGCGTTCATCGCTCCGGCGCCACAGGCGAATCTGGGCTCGCTCGAGGATACCGGCATCGCGCGCTTTCGCGTGCTGCGTCCGGCCGAGCTGGCCGCGACGCAGCCCGTTGCCGCGTCTCCCGCGATCACGATACCGACGACGCCGCTGGCGCAGGTCCCGGCGCGCACGGCCGCCGCCGGACCGCCGGTATTGGGTACCGCGGACATTGTCGCGACGCCGAAGTCCCGCAAGCGCCGCGCCGCAGCCGCGGCGCCGAAGAGCGCTGCCAAGCCGGCCCCAAAGGCCACGCCAGCGGCGGCCGCAAGCCCGACCTCGGCTCCCAAAGGCCCGCAACGCTACGCGGTGCAGGTGATCTGGTCCAAGGAGCCGATCGATCTGACGAAAATCCCGAGCCTCGCGATCTTTGGGGGCTACCTGCTGTATGCGGTCGAGACCGAACCTGGCGGGCGCCGCATGTTCGGCGTGCGTCTCGGATTCTACGACGACATATTGTCGGCGCGGCTCGTCGCCCTGTACCTGCGCCCCACGTTCAAGGGGGTCGTGGTGCCGGTCAGCGAGCGCGAGGTGGCGAGCGCCACGGGCGCATCGATCCGGCTGTCCGGATCACCCGGCATCCGCGGCCGCATCACGCCTCAGGCCATGTGGCCGCGGACGGCGGTGCCAGTGCCAGCCGCGTCCGCTCACCAGATGGCATCCGGTTCACCCTAGGTACGGGCCAGGCCGCCGCCGGGGGGGGGCGTAAGCCCGCGCTATTTCTGCGCCGGCACGAACTCCTCGAGCACGGCCTTGCGCATCAGGTCCGGCGGCAGCAGTCCCTGCAGCAGGATGAAGTCGTGGAATTTCTGCGCGTTGAATCTCGACCCGAGCGCCGCCTCGGTCTCCCTGCGCAGATCGAGCAGCCGGGTCAGTCCATAGAAATAGCTGTTCGCCTGGCCCGGCATGCGGTACGTGAAGCGTTCGACTTCCTCCTTGGCGAGCGCATGGCTCGTCCCAACGTCTTTTTCGAGCACGGCGTACACCTGTTCCGGCGTCACCTCCCCGCTCTGCAATCCGGGATCCAGGAATGCGCGGGCGGCGCGCAGCAATCGCTGCTGCAGCGTCAGTAGTTGTCCTTCCGGCGGTTCGTAGGGCTGCATGACGTATTCCGAGTAAAGTCCCCAGCCCTCGACGTTTGTCGAGTTGAACGCATACAGGGCACGCGCCACGCTGACTCCGTGCTCGACCATCGAGTCGAACTGCAGTTCATGCCCGGGGCGCGCCTCATGCGCCGTCAGCGTCCAGGCGACGGCGTCAAAGGTGAAATCATCATACCGGTCGTCCGCACCACCGCTGGCGGAGGGTATGTTCAGCGGCAGCACGAACTCGCCGCGCTCGCCGTTGTTGTTCAGCAGCGGCGGTGCGACCATGTGCGGAGCCGGTTGCTGCGCCGTTTCCGCCGCGCTGGCCAGGCGGATGATCGCGGAGCGTCGGGGAACGGTGATCAGCCGGTTCGCAACGAGGATCTTCTCTATCTCCTGCAGCCTGTTCCTGTAGAACGGCAGGATCGCCTCGCCTGTGATCTGCTGCTTCTTCAGCTCCGCGATCACGGCGCGGTAATCGCTGGATGCATAGCCCTTTTCCTTCGCGACCTGCGCCGCCACCGGGCCCATTTCCGCCTGGATTCTCGCGAATGCCGCATGCGCCATCGCCGACAGCTGCGCGGGGGGTATGTCGATGCCAAATGACTCGAGCGCGAGCGCGTACTGCTCGGGAGGCAGACGGAAATCGGTGCGCGCCTTCGGCAGGATCGTCGCCCTCACCCAGGCGTCGTAGTCGGACAATTGCTGCCGGAGCAATGCATACGGCTCTTCCCAGCCGGTCAGCTTGTATTTGCGGAACAGGTCGGCGATTCCATCGACGTAGTTTGCGTTTCGCCCGAGCTCGGTGGTGATCTCGTCCCGCGACGGATAGATGACGTCCCTGATGGCGGTCTGGTCGAGCGCGCGCCGCTCCACCAATTGCGCGTAGGCCTTGTAGGCGGGGTCCGCGCCGACGTACCGGCGCAACCTGACGAGCGCCGCGGCGCGTCTCTCCGGAGCCACCTGATCGTCGAGCAATACGCGCAGGCCCTGGAATATATCCTGGCTGGCGTTCACGAACGGCACCAGGTGCTGTCGCGCAAAGTCGTCCTGCCGGAACCGCAGATCGAATGCCTTGCGCAGGATCTCCAGGTCCTCGGCGACGTACTTGTTGGTCTCGCGCGCCTGCTGCGCCTTCAGCCGCTCAAGCACCAGCGCAAATTCCCTGCGCGCTGCCAGCTCATCGGCCAGCGAGGGGTCGCTGATCAACTCGTCGAAACCTGCGAGCCCTTCCTGAGACCCGCTCTCCGGCGAATGCCTGAACTCAACGTCGAGCAGTTGCTGCGTATACGCATTGCTCGCCGCGACCCACGCCTTGACGGGAGCCCTGGCCGCCGGCGTGGACGGCGCAGCCTGCTGGGCCAGGGCACCGACGGAAAATAGGCCGAGTAGCAGCGCAACGACGAGCTGACGCATGAGAACCTCCAGTCAGGCGATCGGAAGCGAAGTCTAGCTGAAATCCACGCCGGCGGTGCCGGTCGGACAGGCCGGGTTCACGCCTCGATGGACGGACGGCGCCGCACGAACAGACCGAAGCTCAGCACCACGGCGTAGCACAATGCGGGAACCGCCAGCGCCATCTTCAGGCCCAGGTGATCGGCGCCATACCCCGTCAGCAGCGGAACCACGCCGCCGCCGACGCTGGCAAGCACGATGATCCCTGAGCCTTCCGCCGCATGCGCCCCCAGTCCGCGGCAGGCCAGAGAGAAAATGGTCGGATACATCACCGAGTTGCACATCCCGACCGCCAGCAGCGCCCATCCCGAGGCGTCGCCGGAGCGACTCGCGGAAAACAGCAGCAGCAGGATGGCGGCGCCGGCCGCGCCGACCAGGACCATTCCCTGGGGTATCCTGCGGAGAAGGTAGCCGCCAACGAAGCGCCCCACCATCGCGCCGCCCCAGTAGAAAGGCAGGTGCTTGCCGGCCGCCTGTGCGCTCAATCCCATGACGCCCGGCTGCATCAGGTAATTGACGACGACCGAGCCGACGGCGATTTCCGCTCCGACGTAGACGAATGCGCTGGCGCATCCGTACGCGAAATGCGGCCGTCTCAGCAGCGCAAAGCCCTGCAGCGCATGGGCATGCGCGGCCGGCTTCTCGACCAGTCGCCGGCGCCGCAGCCAGACCACGCCGGCGACGGCAAATACGAGCGCCGCGATGCCGAGGTACACACGGGCGATGACGCGTGTCTGTTCGGCCCGAAACGCCCCGAGCACGGCGGCGGATGCGTGCGCCGGGGCAATCGCAGCCGCGCTCCCGAGTATCAGCACCGCCCCGGCGTACGGGGCAATCGTCGTGCCGAGAGAATAAAAGGCCTGCGAGAAGCTCAGGCGGCTGTTCGTGGTCGCCGGATCACCGAGCATCGACATCAGCGGATTGATCATGACCTGCACGACCGTGATGCCCGAGGCCAGCACGAAGATCGCGACCAGGAACATCGGAAAGAGCCCCGACAGCGATGCAGGGGAAAACAGCGCGCAGCCGACGCCCATTGCCGAGAGTCCGACGGCCGCGGTGCGCATATAGCCGATTTGCCGGACGATCCACGCAGCCGGCAGGGCAATCAGCAGGAACGCAGAGAAAAACGCGGCCTGCACCAGCATGATCTCGACATACGGCAGCACGAACAGCGCCTTGAGCTTCGGGATGATCACGTCATTGAGACTCGTGATGCAGCCGAGCGTGAAGAACAGCCCGTACACGGTCCAGTGCAGGTCAGGCGGATAGTTCGCGGACAGGCGCGTCGTTATCGCCTCACTGCCCGTATCTGCCATGGTGGAACCTGCCCGTGCTGATGTTCGCAAAGGGCCGGCATGATACAGCAAGAAGCGGCTCGCCCGGAGCCGGCGCCCCTACGAGGCGCGGGCGGCGGTCGCGGCGGCCTGCGTCTGCGATGCGCTGATCGCCAGCGCGAATTCACCGCGCTCGCGCCGGTACCACTGCGCGAAGCGGCTCGAGGTCATCGGCCGCCCGATCGCATAGCCCTGCACCACGTCGCATCCGCTGTTCTCGAGCCACGGAACCGTGGCCAGGGATTCGACGCCTTCGGCGACGACCGTCATGTGCATCGCATGACCCAGGCTGCAGATGCCGCGCAGCAGGTCGAAATTGCGCGCGTCGCCGTTCAGGCCGGCAATGAACGAGCGGTCGACCTTGAGGGTATTGGCCGGCAGCTGCGCCAGGTAGCTCAGGGACGAGAAGCCGACCCCGAAATCGTCGATGGCGACGTTCACGCCCTGGCGCCGCAGCGCCTGCAACTGGGCATCGGACTTGGTGAAGTCGGCGATCGCGGCCGACTCCGTGATCTCCACCTCCAGCAGCTCCGCGGGCAGGCCGGTGCGCTGCAGGCAGTCGATCACCCGCTCGTGCAGGTCGCCGGTGCGCATCTGTGTGGCGGAAATATTGACGCCCATGCGCACCGCATCGGGCATCAGCGTGCGCCACACCATGCGCTGCCGGCATGCCGTCTCGAGCACCCATTCGCCGAGCCTCGTCGCGGTTTCGGCGTGCTCCTCGGCCAGCGGCACGAATTCGTTCGGCGTGATCGTGCCGAGTTCCGGATCCTGCCAGCGCACCAGGGCCTCAAGGCTGGTGAGGCGATTGTCCCGCAGTTGCCACTGGGGCTGGAAGGACAGCGCGACGTGCTCGAGAAATTCGGGATTGCGCAGGCGGCGCAGCAGCTCGAGCCGCCGCCGCTCGCGTGAATGCGCCGAGACCGAAAACAGCCCGATGCGCGAGTCGCTGGTGTTCATCGCCTCCAGGCACGCGGCCTCGGCATTGCGCAGCGCCGTCAGCGGATCCTTCACGCTCTCCGTGTTGGCCGACCCGACGTCGATGACGGCGATGCCCGCGTGGCTGCTGAGACTGAGCTTGTGCTCGGCAACAACCACGTCAACCGCCATCCCCCTGATCAGGTGCGCGGTCACTTCCTGCGCATGAGCCTGGGAATTCTCGCTCCAGAGCAGCGCCAGGCGGTCGTCGACGCGGAACAGGACGGGCTGGCGCATCAGGAACTTCGGGTCGCGCATGAAGGATTGCAGTCTGCGCGCCGCCTGCACGATGAGCCCGTCGGCGGCCGAGAATCCGAGCGTACGGCGCACGAGTTCTATGTCGTCGATCGAAACCACGACCACGGCCAGCGAGCTGCCCGGTTCGCCTTCGATCAGTCGCGCTACGTCCTTGGCGAATCGCCGGCGATCGGGCAGGCCGGTGAGCATGTCCTCGTCGGTCGCCTGGCGCAGCAGAATCCGGGTCGTCGTCTGCGTGGCATATTTCTCGTGGCCGGCGCGCACCGCTTCGAGCAGCTCGTCCGGCATGCAGGGCTTGTTCAGGAAGCGGAAAATGTGGCCGGCGTTGACCGCATCGGCGATCGTGTTGAGGTCGGCGCGCCCGCTGTAGAGGATTCCGCTGGTGTCGGGCGAATTGACGTTGAACCAGCGCAGCAGGTCGATGCCGTCCATGTTCGGCATCTTCAGGTCCGTGACGACGACTTCGAACGGCGCGGACGATGCGCACAGCGCTATCGCCTCGGCCGCATTGTCGACCGCTGAAACCTCGTAATCCGGGCCCAGGATGCGCGCCAGTCCGGCAAGCACGCGCTGGTCATCGTCGACGCACAGAACCCGTGGTCGCGATGAGCTCAAGACGCGAGACCCCGCTGCCCGCCCTTATTGACTGGTGGCATTATGCCTTTCACGTCTTTCCTCACCCCGGCACCCAGATTTCTCGGTAGTGGCAGCAATGTCGGCCGGGCATAATGTTACTGAAGCATCATGCGGCGAACCCGTGACGCAGGTATCAGATGACGTTTGACATAAGCACATGACACTCGCTATTTCCCCGCTCAGTGCGCTGCAGGACGCGTATCGGAGCGGCCGCTGCTCGGTCGCCGAGGTCGTTGATCAGCTGCTCGAGCGCGCCGACCGGACGATGGCGCACAACGCCTGGATCACCCGCCTCAGTCGAGATGAAGTGCTCGGCCATGTCGGGCGGCTGCGCGGATCGCGCGCTGCGGATCTGCCCCTGTACGGGGTGCCGTTCGCCATCAAGGACAACATCGATCTGGCCGGTACGCCGACCTCGGCCGGGTGCCCGGCCTACGCCTATACGCCGCGGGAATCGGCCACCGTGGTGCAAAGACTCATCGACGCCGGCGCCATTCCGCTCGGCAAGACCAACATGGACCAGTTTGCGACGGGCCTTGCCGGCACCCGCTCCCCGTACGGCGCCTGCCGCAACAGCGCCAATGCCGCATATATAGCCGGCGGCTCGAGCGCCGGCTCCGCGGTCGCCGTCGCCCTTGGTCTCGCCAGCTTCGCGCTGGCCACCGATACCGCCGGCTCCGCCCGCGTTCCGGCCGCCTTCAACGGCATCGTCGGCCTCAAGCCGAGCAACGGCCGCATCAGTATGCGCGGCATCGTGCCGGCCTGCCGGTCGATCGATTGCACCGGGATATTCACACGCTGCGCGGCCGATGCGGCGCAGGTACTCGATGTCGCGGCCGCCTACGATCCGCAGGACCCGTACTCGCGCGCACCGGCCGATGCGCCCATCGCCGGCCTCAGGTTCGGAGTGCCGCGCGCGGACCAGCTGGAATTCTTCGGCGACGACGCCTACGCGCGGCTGTTCGAGGCGTCGCTGCG
Organism: uncultured Gammaproteobacteria bacterium; assembly: GCA_963706815.1. Classification (GTDB taxonomy): domain Bacteria; phylum Pseudomonadota; class Gammaproteobacteria; order Steroidobacterales; family Steroidobacteraceae; genus Bog-1198. The sequence continues at coordinate 186,687 of CAVPNS010000001.1, read as the reverse complement.
GCACCTCGAGTCGGTGGGCGGAACCCGGGTGGAGATCGATTTCGGGCCCTTTGCCGCCGCGGCGAAGCTGCTGTATGGCGGTGCCTGGATGGCGGAGCGCTATGCTGATCTCGGCGAATTCATCGACGCAAACCCGCAGGCTGTTCATCCGGTGACCCGCGAGGTCATCATGCAGGGCAAAGAGCCTACGGCCGCAGACGCCTTTCGGGCGCAGCACGCGCTGAAGTCGCTGAAGCGCCGCAGTGAAGCCGCCTGGAGGAACGTGGACTTGATCGTGACACCGACAGCCGGCACGATCTATCCCATTGACAGGGTCCTGGCCGACCCTGTACGACTGCCGGCCACGCTGGGTTACTACACGGTCTACATGAACTTTTTCGATCTCGTCGGTGTTGCTGTTCCCGCGGGCCACCGGCCCGACGGCCTGCCTTTCGGCATTACCCTGGTCGGACATGACGGGAGCGAGCGCGCGTTGCTGCGCATCGCGGCACGGCTGTGAGCGCCTCCGGCACGCGACCGCGCGGCGGCGGCTTCGGGATCGAGCGCCTGCCGAGGATCGCGTACGGCAAGGGCTCGTACCTGTTCGACGAGTCCGGAAAGCGCTACCTCGACGGCTCCGGTGGGCCGGCCATTTTTTCCGTCGGTCACGCGCATCCGGAAGTCAACGAGGCAATCGTGCGCCAGCTCGGGCGCATCGCCTATGCGTACCGGTACCTGTACACGAGCTCCGCGCTCGAGGAACTGACGGCGCTCCTGCTGAAGCGCTGCGGTGGCAGCTTCAGCCACGTGATCTACAGCTGCAGCGGCTCCGAGGCCATGGAGTCGGCGCTGAAGATAGCGCTGCAGCATTTTTCGGCCCGCGGCCTGCACGGCAAACGCCACTTCATCGCCCGCGAGCGCTCCTGGCATGGCAATACGCTTGGCGCCCTGTCGATTTCCGGGTTTGCGCAGCGCCGCCGCGCCTTCGAAGGCAGCCTGCTGGACGTGAGCTTCGTCTCCGCAGCCAATGCATATCGGCTCCCGGAAGGCGTGAGCGCCGAGGGCCTGGTTCCCTTCCTCGCCGCCGAACTGGAACAGACGATCCTCAGGCGCGGTCCGGAGACCGTCGCCGCCTTCGTGTTCGAGCCGGTTGTCGGGGCGGCCGGGGGTGTGGTTCCGGCGCCGGACGGCTACGCGCAGGCCGTGCAGGCCGTCTGCCGCAAGTACGATGTGCTGCTGATCGCCGATGAAGTCATGTGCGGCTCGGGCCGGGTCGGCACGTGGCGTGCGCTCGAGCACGACGGCGTCGAGGCGGACATCATGGCGGTCGCCAAGGGCCTGGCCGGCGGCTACATTCCGCTCGGTGCGACGCTGTGCACCGCCGCCGTCTCGACGCCGATACTCGCCAGCGATGGCGTGATCTACACCGGGCACACGTTCACGGGACACACCGCGGCGTGTGCGGCTGGTCTCGCCGTGCAGCGGGTCATCGAGCGCGATGCGCTCGTCGAACGGGCACGCGTTACGGGTGATTCCTTCCGGCGCGAGCTGCAACGCGCGCTGGCCGGGTACGATGAGGTCGGTGACGTGCGCGGGCGCGGTTTCTTCATCGGCATCGAGCTCGTGCGCGACCGCGCCACCAAGGCACCCTTCGGGCGCGAGCGGGCGCTGAGCTTCGACATCGGTGCGCGTGCCTTCGCCAGCGGACTGATCTGCTATCCGGGCTCCGGCAATGTCGACGGCACCGACGGTGATACGATCATCATTGCGCCGCCGTACAACGCCAGCGACGCCGAGCTCGAGGAGATTCTCGCCAGGCTCGTGGCAGCAATCGACGCGAGCCTGTCGGCAACGGGCGCATAGCGCATGAGCGAAATTGCTGGACTCTCAGCCATTTAAGCCGTAGACTGCACACAGCTAATGAGGTCTGGTTCACGGTCAGTGCCACCTCCTGCTCGCGGTCCGTCAAAGACGCACTTCGTTTCCACTCCCACCTCGCTTCTGACCGCTACAGAGCCACAAAGCCCTGTCGTGCGAGTCCCGTTTACTATTTAAGGATTTATTCAATGTCATTTTCCGATCTCGGGCTCCTGCCCGAATTGCTGCGTGCGGTTGCCGATAAGGGCTACGACACGCCTTCGCCGATCCAGCTGCAGGCCATTCCGGCGGTGCTGTCCGGCCGCGACATCCTCGCCGGCGCGCAGACCGGTACCGGCAAGACGGCGGGCTTCGTGCTGCCGATCCTGCAGCGGCTGAATGCCGATACCGCCCACGGCACGAGCCGGGCGCCCCGGGCGCTGGTGCTGGCGCCGACGCGGGAACTCGCGGCGCAGGTCGCGCAGAGTTCGCGTGACTACGGCAAGCATCTGCAGCTGCGCACCTACCAGGTCTTCGGCGGCGTGAGCATCAACCCGCAGATCAGCGCGCTGCGCGCCGGCTGCGACATCCTGGTGGCGACGCCCGGACGCCTGCTGGATCTGGTCCAGCAACGCTTCGTCGACCTGTCCCGGATCCAGGTGCTGGTGCTCGATGAAGCCGACCGCATGCTCGACATGGGGTTCATTCACGACATCCGCCGCATCATCAAGCTGCTGCCGCAGCAGCGCCAGAACCTGCTGTTCTCGGCGACGTACTCGGACGATATCCGGGGGCTGGCGGAGCGCCTGCTGCACGACCCGCTGTCGATCCAGGTTGCGCCGCGCAATGCGCCGATCGAGCTGGTCGAGCAGCGTGCCTACCGCGTGCAGAAGGAGCACAAGCGCCATCTGCTGGTCCATCTGATCCAGCAGGGCCAGTGGCGGCAGGTGCTGATTTTCACGCGCACCAAGCACGGCGCCAACCGGCTCACGCAGCAGCTGGAAGGGGCCGGCATCAAGGCCTCGGCGATCCATGGCAACAAGAGCCAGGCGGCCCGCGTCAAGGCGCTGGACATGTTCAAGAACGGCCAGATCACGGCGCTGGTGGCGACCGAGGTCGCGGCCCGCGGCCTCGACATCAAGGAGTTGCCGCAGGTCGTCAATTACGAGCTGCCGAATGTTCCGGAGGACTACGTGCACCGCATCGGCCGCACCGGTCGCGCGGGCTCCGGCGGGGAAGCGATCTCGCTGGTGTCCGCCGATGAAGGCAGCCTGCTGCGGGATATCGAGCGGGTCCTGAGGCGCAGCATTCCGACGCTGCCGACCCCGGAATTCCAGATCGTGGAAACCAGTCCGGTGGCGGCCGACCTGAACCGTCAGCCGCGCCACGCGCACGGCAACCGCGGCGGCGAGCGTCGCGACGCCAGGCGCCCCGCCCACAACGCCTCACGCGGCCGCGGGCAACCGCAGCGCGGGCGATTCAGCTAGCGATGTGCAGGAACGGAGCGTGCGTGCGACACGCACGCTCCGCCCTCTAGAGACTTGCGGCGAAATGCCGCAGGTAGCGCCGGAATTCCGGACCCAGCGTGCTGTGCTTGAGGCCGAATTCGACGGTGGCCTGCAGGTAACCGAGCTTCGTGCCGCAGTCATAGCGCTTGCCGACGAATTCGTACGCAAACACGGATTCGCGCTGCATCAGGCGCGCTATGCCGTCCGTCAGCTGGATCTCACCCCCCGCTCCCTTGCCGATCTTGGCCAGGTCGTCGAAGATCGAGGCGCTGAGCAGATAGCGGCCGACGACCGCCAGGTTCGATGGTGCCTTGTCCGGCTTGGGCTTCTCGACGATGTGCGACATCCTGCCGACGCGCGGTGCGACCTGCGCCTCGACCGAGACGATCCCGTAGCGCTCGGTGTCCTGGGCGGGAACGTGTTCCACGCCGAGGACGCTGCCGCCGAACGCCGCGTACACGTCCGCCATCTGCTTCAGGCAGGCCACCGGGGAGTCGATCAGGTCATCGGCCAGGTGCACCATGAACGGCGCGTCGCCGACGACGGGCCGCGCGCACAGCACGGCATGACCCAGCCCCAGCGGCGCGCTCTGGCGTATGTACACGCACGAGGCCCAGCTCGGCAGAATGCCGCGCACGGCGTCGAGCAGCTCCTGCTTGCCCTGGTCGAGCAGCACCGCCTCCAGCTCGGCGTCGGTATCGAAGTGATCCTCGATAGCCCTCTTGGAACTGCCGGTGATGAACACCATGGTGTCCGCGCCGGCCGACAGCGCCTCTTCGACGGCGTACTGGATCAGGGGCTTGTCGACGACCGGGAGCATCTCCTTCGGACTGGCCTTGGTGGCCGGAAGGAAGCGCGTGCCGCGCCCCGCGACGGGAAACACGACGGTCTTTACGGGTTTCTGGCTCATGCGCCGATCATAGCGGAATTCCGGCCGGGCCATGCCGCCTGACCGTGCCGATTGCCAATCACGTCAATCATCCCCGCCGGCGGCTAGTCGCGGATGGGCTGCCCTGCGCCGTCGTTGACCCGGTCGCGCAGGTCCTTGCCCGGCTTGAAATGCGGAACATGCTTGCCGGCCAGCGCCACGGCTTCGCCCGTCTTCGGATTGCGCCCCTGGCGCGGCGGCCGGAAATGCAGCGAAAAGCTGCCGAATCCGCGGATCTCGATGCGCTCGCCCGTGGCCAGCGCATCGCTCATTATCTCGAGCAGCTGCTTGACAGCGAGCTCGACATCCTTCGACGGCAGATGTTTTTGCTTCGCGGAAATTAGCTCAATGAGTTCAGATTTCGTCATTATCGATCCGTAAGCAACGCGGGCCCTGGGTGCACGGCGCGTGCGGCGGGTTGCCCCACCCCACGCGGCCTCGTGCAGTCTTCAATCCTGACCTGAAATTTGTTCCTTGAGTAAATCGCCCAGGCTCGTGCCGGTCGGAGAGTCCGTGCGATAGTTCTGCATCGCCTCTTGTTCTTCGTGAATATCCTTCATCTTGATCGACAGCGCAATGCTGCGGCCCTTTCGGTCGACGCCGGTGAACTTGGCCTCGACTTCATCGCCGACCTTCAGCATTACGCGGGCATCCTCGACGCGGTCGCGGGACAGCTCCGAAGCGCGCAGCTGGCCGTCGACGCCGTTGCCGAGATCGATGACGGCGCCCTTGGCGTCCACTTCGCGCACTACGCCGCGCACGATGCTGCCCTTCGGATGTTCGGCGATGTACGCCGAGAAGGGATCCTTCGCGAGCTGCTTGATGCCGAGGCTGATGCGTTCGCGCTCCGGATCGATCGACAGCACCATCGCGTCGACCTGCTGGCCTTTCTGGTAGCTGCGCACGGCTTCCTCGCCGGGCATGTCCCAGGAGATATCCGACAGGTGAACCAGGCCGTCGATGCCGCCGGTCAGGCCGATGAAGATGCCGAAGTCGGTGATCGATTTGATCTGGCCGCTGACCTTGTCGCCGCGGTTGTAGTTCTCGGCAAACTCCTTCCATGGGTTGGTCTTGCACTGCTTCACGCCAAGGCTGATGCGGCGACGTTCCTCGTCGATGTCCAGCACCATGACCTCGACTTCCTGGCCGACGTGCACGACCTTTGCGGGATTGACGTTCTTGTTGGTCCAGTCCATCTCGGAGACATGCACGAGCCCTTCCACGCCTTCCTCAATCTCGACGAAGCAGCCGTAGTCGGCAATGTTCGTGACCTTGCCGAACAGGCGCGTGTTCGCCGGATAGCGGCGCGCGATGTTCTGCCAGGGATCGGCGCCCAGCTGCTTGAGGCCGAGCGAAACGCGCTGGCGCTCGCGGTCGAACTTCAGGATCCGCACGTCGATCTCTTCGCCGACCTTGACGACCTCGGACGGATGCTTGACGCGCTTCCACGCCATGTCGGTGATGTGCAGCAGGCCGTCGATGCCGCCGAGGTCGACGAACGCACCGTAATCGGTCAGGTTCTTCACGACGCCCTTGACCACGGCGCCTTCCTGCAGGTTATCGAGCAGCGCGGAACGCTCGGCGCTGTACTCCTGCTCGACGACCGCGCGCCGGGACACGACGACGTTGTTGCGCTTCTGGTCGAGCTTGATGACCTTGAATTCCAGCGGCTTGTTTTCCAGGTACGAGGGATCGCGCACCGGGCGCACGTCGACCAGCGAACCCGGCAGGAAGGCGCGCACGTTGTCCAGCTCCACCGTGAATCCCCCCTTGACGCGGCCGGTGATGATGCCGATGACGATTTCCTGCTTCTCGAACTTCTCTTCCAGCCGCGTCCAGGTGCGGGCGCGCTTGGCCTTTTCGCGCGACAGGCGCGTCTCGCCGGAACCGTCTTCGACGCTGTCGAGAGCGACTTCAACCGTCTCGCCGACGGTCACTTCCATCTCGCCTTTTTCGTTCTTGAACTGGTCCGCCGGAATCACCGCCTCGGACTTGAGTCCGACGTTGACGATGACGTAGTCCTGGCCGACTTCGACGATCAATCCGTTGAGGATGGTGCCGGGGCGAATGCGCTGGCTGGCGATGCTCTGTTCAAACAGTTCCGCAAAACTTTCTGTCATGGTGTCTCTGGTCGTAAGCCCTGGCATCCGTCCCTCATGCCACAGGGGTAGCTGAAAAAACGGCCTTCGATCCCATGAAAGCCGCAACCTGTACCTGCAAACTAAACCGCTATTCGCTCACGCACGATCGCCAGTACCCGTTCAACGACCGCCTCGATGGGCATACCGGTCGTATCGATCGATATGGCGTCCGGGCTTGCCACCAACGGTGCAATCGCGCGATTCATGTCGCGTCGATCCCGCTCCGCGATCTCCAGCGAAAGGGCGGCAAGGTTAGCAGTAACCCCCTTTTCTTTCAACTGCTTATGGCGCCTCGCAGCACGTTCCCCGGCGCTTGCCGTCAGGAAGATTTTGACTGCCGCCGACGGAAATACCACCGTGCCCATGTCGCGCCCGTCCGCAACCAGGCCCGGCAGCGACGCAAAGCGCCGCTGCCGCTGCAGCAGCGCCGCGCGCACCGGCCCCAGGGCGGCGACGCGCGAGGCGTCATTCCCGGCCGATTCGGTCCGGATCGCCCGCGTGACATCACGGCCCTGGAGCCAGATTCGCTCCTCGCCGTCGTCCCCGGTGCCAAAGCGGATATCGAGGCCGCGCGCGAGCGCAGCCACGTTTTCGGCCTCATCCAGGCCGATTCCGGCGTCCCGGGCCGCCAGCGCGACGAGGCGGTACAGCGCACCGCTATCGAGCAGGGACCAGCCGAGCGCGCGGGCGACGGCCCGGCTGACGGTCCCCTTGCCGGAACCGGAGGGTCCGTCGATCGCCACGATCGGGTCAGCCTTCATGCAGATCGAGCCCCACGGCCCGGGCCAATTCAACATAACCGGGAAACGACGTCGCCACGTTGGCCACGTCGCGAATGAAAATCGGTCCCGCGGCACGCAGGCTGGCAATGCTGAATGACATCGCGACCCGGTGATCGCCGCCGCTGTCGACCTCGCCGCCGCTGAACGCCGGACCCTGGCTCCGGCCGGCGATGTGCATCCCGTCCGGCCGCGGCTCGTGCGGCACGCCGAGCGCGCGCAATCCGGCGCTCATGACCGCGATCCGGTCGCTTTCCTTGACCCGCAACTCCTCGGCGCCGCTGATCCGGGTGTCGCCCTCGGCGCAGGCCGCGGCGATGAACAGCACCGGAAACTCATCGATCGCCAGCGGCACCAGCGTCCTCGGCACGTCGATGCCGCGCAACGCCGAACGGCGCACGAGCAGGTCGGCGACCGGTTCGGCGCCGCTGTGGCGCGCATCCCGGACCTCGATGTCCGCGCCCATCAGGCCCAGGATATCGAGCAGGCCGGTGCGCGTCGGATTCATGCCGACCCCGCGGATCAGCAATCCGCGCGGCTCCGCGCCGAGAAGGCCGGCGACGATGAAAAAGGCCGCCGAGGAGAAATCCGCCGGCACGTGCACGCGTTGGGCCTCGAGGCGCGGCGGCGGATGCACGCTGACCGTCAGCCCATCGACCCGGACGTCGACGCCGAAGCTCTTCAGCATCCGCTCGCTGTGATCGCGCGATACCGCCGGCGAGATCACCCTGGTGACGCCTTCGGCATAGAGCCCCGCCAGCATGATCGCGGACTTGACCTGCGCGCTGGCCACGGGCATGCGGTATTCGATGCCGTGCAGGACCGCGCCGCCGCGGATATCGACGGGCGGTGTGCCGTCGCTCGTGCGCACGTCCGCACCCATCTCGCGCAGCGGCCTGGCGACCCGCTCCATCGGCCGCTTCATCAGCGAGGCATCGCCGACGAGGCGCGAATCGAAGGCCTGCGCCGACAGCAGGCCGGTGAACAGGCGCATCGCCGTGCCGGCGTTGCCCATATCGAGCGCGCGCGATGCTCCGGACATGCCGCGCAGGCCGACGCCGTGCACGCGCACCTGCGTCGCATCCGGCTGCTCGATGCGCACGCCCAGGGCACGCATCGCCGCCATGCTGGCCAGGCAGTCCTCGCTGGGCAGGAATCCGCTGACCTCGCTCGTGCCGGTCGCGATGCCGGAGAGCATCAGCGACCGATGCGACACCGATTTGTCGCCGGGCACCGTGATCGCCCCGGACACGGCGTCCGACGGCGCTGCCGTGTAGCTGCGCATCACAGCACGGCGCGCGGGTAGGAGCCGAGCACCTTGAACAGCGATGCGCGCTTCTCCAGCGCCGCCAGCGCGGCGGCAACATCCCGGTCGCCGACGTGTCCCTCGACGTCGATGAAGAACACGTAGTCCCATTTGCGCTTGCGGCTGGGGCGCGACTCGATGCGGGTCATGTTGACCTTGTGCTGGGCCAGCGGCTCGAGAAGCCTGAACAGTGCGCCGGAAGTCTCCGTGGCGCTGCCCGAGACCAGCAGCGTGGTCTTGTCGGCACCGCTCGCGCCGAACAGCTTGCGGCCGACGACCAGGAAGCGCGTGGTGTTGTCGGCGTGGTCCTCGATGTCGTTCGCCAGCAGCGTCAGGCCGTAGATCTCGGCCGCGGCACGCGCCGCGATGGCCGCCGTGCCGCGCTCGTCGCGCGCGCGCCGCGCCCCTTCCGCGTTGCTCGCCACCGGCACGCGGTCGACATCCGGCAGGTGCTCGTCGAGCCAGCCCCGGCACTGCGCAAGCGCCTGCGGGTGTGCGCAGATGCGCTTGATGTCGGGAATGCGCGTCATGCGGCCCATCAGGTGATGGTGAATGCGCATCTCCACCTCGCCGCAGATCTTCAGCGGCGAAGCCAGGAACATGTCCAGCGTGTAACTGACTGTGCCTTCGCGTCGAATTCTCGATCGGCACGACGCCGAAATCGGCGACGCCGGCCTCGACCTCGTGGAACACCTCGTCGATCGCCGGCAGCGGCAATGCGCGCACCGACGAGCCGAACTGCTTGAGTACGGCCGCCTGCGTGAACGTGCCCTCGGGGCCCAGGAATGCGACCTTCAGCGGCTCCTGCTGGGCGAGGCATGCCGACATGATCTCGCGGAACAGGCGCGCGATCTCCTCGTCGCGCAGCGGTCCGCGGTTGCGCTTCAGCGCACTGCGCAGGACCTGCGCCTCGCGCTCCGGGCGGTAGAAATCGACGGTCCGGCCCTCCCGGGTCTTCGAGATGCCGACCTGCTGCGCAAGGCGTGCGCGTTCGTTCAGCAGGCCGTGGATGCGCGCATCGATCTCGTCGATGCTCTCGCGGATGCCGTCGAGGTCGATGCTCGCGGGCGCTACTCCGGGGCTCGACTGTCGCGTTTTCCTGGATTTACGGGCGGCCATAAGGTCCTTAATGGTTCTGACGCTCGAACTGCTGCAGAAAATCGATCAACGCATCGACCCCCTCCGGGGGCATCGAATTATAGATGCTGGCGCGCATGCCGCCGGCGGCGCGATGCCCGCGCAGGTGGCGCAGCCCGGCCCGTTCGGCGCGTTCCACGAACAACCCTTCCAGAGCCGGGTTCGCCAGCGTGAATACCACGTTCATCCACGAGCGCGCATCCGCGGCGACCGTATTGCGGTACAGGCCGGATGCATCGATCGCCGCATACAGGCGCGCGGCCTTGCGCCGATTGACCTCCTGCATCGCGGCGATGCCGCCGCGCTTGCGGAGCCACTTGAATACGAGCCCCGCCATGTACCAGGCAAAAGTCGGCGGCGTATTGAGCATCGAGTGCTGGTCGGCCACGTGCCGGTAATCGAACACGCCGGGCGTCTCCGCCCGCGCCCTGCCGAGCAGCTGCTCATTGACGATCACGATCGTCAGGCCGGCCGGGCCGACGTTCTTCTGCGCCCCGGCATAGATCAGGCCGAATTTCGCCACGTCGATCTCGCGCGACAGGATGTTCGACGACATGTCCGCGACCAGCGGGACGCCGCGCGTTTCGGGAACGTAGCCGAACTCCACGCCGCCGATAGTCTCGTTCGGGGTGTAGTGAACGTAGGCCGCATTGCCGCTGAGGGAGATCTCGTGCTGCTGCGGCACGCGGTTGTAGGCGCCGCCCGCATCCGCGGCAATGTGCACGCGGCAGTAGCGGTGCGCGGCGGCGATTGCCCGCTTCGACCAGAAGCCGGTATCGATGCAGTCGACGGTGTCGCCCGGCGCAGTCAGGTTCAGCGGCACCAGCGAAAACTGCGCGCTCGCGCCGCCCTGCAGGAACAGCACGCGGTAGTCGTCGGGAATCGCCATCAGGCTGCGCAGGTCCGCCTCGGCCGCGGCCGCCACTTCGAGGAACGCCGCGCTGCGGTGGCTGATCTCCATGACCGACATGCCGCTGCCGCGCCAGTCGAGCATTTCGTCGCGCGCCTGCTCCAGGACCTCGGTGGGCAGGCCGGCCGGTCCCGGCGAGAAGTTGAATGCGCGCACGCCCGGTGCCCCGCCTCAAGCGTCGGGAACCGGCGCGTCGTCTCCGGCATCGCCCTCGTCGGCCAATCCCTCGATTCGCTCGAGACCGGATAACTGATCGCCCTCGTCAAGGCGCATCAGGCGCACGCCCTGCGTGTTGCGTCCAACCACCGAAATATCCCGTACAGGCGTGCGCACCAGTGCACCACCCTGGCTCATCAGCATGATTTCATCGTCGGTGCTGACCTGCAGCGCGCCGATCATCGGCCCATTCCGGTCCGTCACCTGCAGCGCGATCACGCCCTGGCCGCCGCGGCCGTGCTTCGGGTAGTCCTCGAGCGGCGTCAGCTTGCCGTAGCCCTTCTCCGACGCGGTCAGGATAAAGCCGTCCGCGGCAACGATCAGCGCGTTGACGCGCTGGTCGTCGGCGAGCCGCACGCCGCGCACGCCGGCCGCCTCGCGGCCCATCGGCCGCACCTCCTCTTCGGCAAACCGGATCGCCTTGCCCCCGGTCGTGAACAGCAGGATGTCGCGCGTGCCGTCGGTGATCGCCGCGCCGACGAGCTTGTCGCCGGCCTCCAGGTCGACTGCAATGATGCCGCTCGCGCGCGGCCGCGAGAACAGGGCCAGCGACGTCTTCTTGACGGTACCGAAGCTCGTTGCCATGAACACGAACTTGCCCTCCTCGTATTCCTTGATCGACAGCATCGCGCTGATGCGCTCGCCTTCCTGCAGCGGCAGCAGGTTCACGATCGGCTTGCCGCGCGCGCCCCGGCTCGCCTGCGGCAGCTGGTAGACCTTGAGCCAGTAAAGCTTCCCGCGGTCCGAGAAGCAAAGCAGCGTGTCGTGCGTGTTCGCGACGAACAGCTTGTCGATGAAATCCTCGTCCTTGACCGCGGTGGCGGCCTTGCCCCGGCCGCCGCGCCGCTGCGCCTGGTAGGTGGAGATGGGCTGCGACTTGGCGTAGCCGCCGTGCGACAGGGTCACGACGACGTCCTCCGGCGAAATCAGGTCCAGGGTCGTCAGGTCCTCGTGATTGGTGACGATCTCGGTGCGCCGCGCGTCGGCGAAATCGTCGCGGATCTTCTCGAGCTCGGCGCGTATCACCTGCATCAGGCGCTCGGGCCGCGCGAGGATGTCGCTGAGGTCGCGGATCTGGACCAGCAACTCCTGGTACTCGGTGACGATCTTTTCCTGCTCGAGGCCCGTCAGCCGGTTCAGGCGCATCTCCAGGATCGCCTGCGCCTGGATATCGGTGAGGCGGTAGCCGCCATCGACGATGCCGTAGGCGCCGCTCTCGCCTTCCGGCCGCGTGCTGATGGCGCCGGCCCGCTCCAGCATCTCGGGCACCGCCCCGGCGCGCCATACCCGCGAGCTCAACGAGATCTTCGCCTCCGCCGGCGACGGCGAGGCCTTGATGGCCGCGATGATCTCGTCGATGTTGGCCAGCGCGATCGCCAGGCCTTCGAGGATGTGGCCGCGCTCGCGCGCCTTGCGCAGTTCGAACACGGTACGGCGCGTGACTATTTCGCGGCGGTGGCGCAGGAATGCGTCGAGCATCTCCTTCAGCGACAGCAGCCGCGGCTGGCCGTCGACCAGCGCGACCATGTTGATGCCGAACACCGTTTCCATCGGCGTCTGCGCATACAGGTTGTTGAGCAGGATCTCCGGCACCTCGCCGCGCTTGAGTTCGATGACGACGCGCATGCCGTCCTTGTCGGACTCGTCGCGCAGGCCGTCCGAGGCGATTCCGTCGATCAGCTTATCGCGCACCAGGTCGGCGATGCGCTCGATCAGGCGCGCCTTGTTGACCTGGTAGGGCAGTTCGGTGATGACGATGGCCTGCCGGTCGCCCTTGCCGATGTCCTCGAAGTGAGTGCGCGCGCGCACGTACAGGCGGCCGCGGCCGGTCTTGTACGCGGCGACGATTTCCTGGGCCCCGTTGATGAGCCCGGCGGTCGGGAAGTCCGGGCCCGGGACGAGCTGCATCAGCTCGGCGAGCGTGAGGCCGGGGTTCTCGATCAGCGCTATGCAGGCGGCGATGATCTCGCCGAGATTGTGCGGCGGGATGTTGGTCGCCATGCCGACCGCGATGCCCGAAGAGCCGTTGACCAGCAGATTCGGCACGCGCGTCGGCAGGACCGAGGGCTCGCTCTCGGACTCGTCGTAGTTCGGCACGAAATCGACGGTTTCCTTGTCGATGTCCGCGAGCAGTTCCTGCCGCGATCTTCGACATGCGCACTTCGGTATAGCGCATCGCCGCCGGCGGATCGCCGTCGACCGAACCGAAGTTGCCCTGGCCGTCGACCAGCAGGTAGCGCATCGAGAACGGCTGCGCCATGCGCACTATGGCGTCGTACACGGACGCATCGCCGTGCGGATGGTACTTGCCGATCACGTCGCCGACGACGCGCGCGGACTTCTTGTAGGACTTGTTCCAGTCGTTGCCGAGCTCGCGCATCGCGTACAGCACGCGCCGATGCACGGGCTTGAGGCCATCGCGCACGTCCGGCAGCGCCCGCCGACGATGACGCTCATCGCATAATCCAGGTAGGACTTGCGCATCTCGTCTTCGAGATTGACGGGCAATATTTCGCGTGCGATCTCGGCCATTTGCGAGAGTCCGGTGAGCCGTGTTAAAGGCTTCTATTAAGCTGTTTTAAAAGGGATGAGAGACCGTCTCAACATCGGCGAATTCTAGCACATATCCGCCCCAGCCTTCAAGTAATCGCTATGCTTGACAGGAGACACCATGGCCGCTTCGACCGCGAAATGCCGATGTCGCTTCGCCGCCAAACCCCGCGAGAAATTCGGCGCGCTTGCGCAGGGCTGGTGGGATCCGAGGGGTTCCGCGCGGCCCCTGCATGAACTCAATCCGCTGAGACTGCAGCTACGTGGAGCGCATCGCCGCCGCCGGCGGCGCGCCGCTTGGCGAGCGGCGGGTGCTCGACGTCGGCTGCGGCGGCGGAATCCTTTCCGAGGCGATGGCGCGGACCGGCGCCCGGGTGCTGGGCATCGACCTCGCCGCCCGCGCTGCTCGAAGTTGCCGAGCTGCACGCGCTGGAAGCGAGCGTTGCCGTCGATTACCGGGACGATCGCCGCACGAGGATCTCGCGCTGGAACAGCCGCAGGGCTTCGACCTCGTGACCTGCATGGAAATGCTCGAGCACGTCCCGGACCCGGCCGCGATCCTGCAGGCCCTCGCGACGCTCGTGCGCCCCGGCGGCGAGGTCGTCGTCTCGACCCTGCATCGCAACTGGCGCGCCTTTCTGGTCGCCATCGTCGGCGCCGAATACGTCGCGCGCGCGCTGCCGCGAGGCACGCACGAATACCTTAAATTCATCCGGCCATCGGAACTGGCGCGCTGGGGACGCGAGGCGGGCCTCGAACTGCGCGACCTGTCCGGAATATCCTACAACCCGCTGACGCGGGCCTTCAGCCTGTCGACGCGCACGGACGTGAATTATCTCGCCCATTTTCACCGCGGCGGGACCTGAATGGCGGTTCCCACTGCGCGCGATCCTGTTCGATCTCGACGGCACGGTGCTCGACACCGCGCCGGATTTTCACCGCGTCCTGAACGCCCTGCTGGCCGAGAGCGGGCGCGACCCCGTCGCCTATTCGGCGGTCCGTCCCAACGTCAGCCACGGCGCCGGCCGGGTCGTGCGCGCCGGCTTTCCAGATGCCCCCGAGCGGCAGTTCGCCGACTTGCAGCGGCGCTTCCTCGAGATCTACCGCGCCTCCCTGAGCGTGGAGACGCGCCTGTTCGAGGGCATGGACCGCGTGCTGCGCGAACTCGGCGCGCGCGGCCTGCATGCGGGTATCGTGACCAACAAGGCCGCGTGGCTGACCGATCCTTTGCTCGAGGAACTCGGCCTGCGCGCGCGCTTCGCCTGCGTCGTCAGCGGCGACACCGTTGCCGAGCGCAAGCCGCATCCGCTGCCGATGCTGCATGCGGCCAGGCTCGCCGGCGTCGAGCCGGCGCAGTGCATCTACGTTGGCGATGCGGAACGCGACGTGCAGGCCGCGCATGGCGCCGGAATGCCCGCGCTGGTGGCGAACTACGGATACATCCCCGCGGGCGAGGATACGGTCGCCTGGCGCGGCGACGGCTACCTCGATGCGCCGCTCGACCTGCTCGGCTGGCTCGGCGCCAGCGGGCGCGTATGAACCCACCGGTGCTGCCCTTGGTCCTCGCGCTGCTCGCGGGCGCCGTCATCGGCGCGCTGCTGGCCGGATGGCGCAGCGCACGGCGTGAACAGGCCCTGCGGCAGGAAGCCGAACTGCTGCGCAGCCGGCTCCAGACCCAGGAAGCGCTGCAGGCGGAACGCGAAAGAACCGCCGAGCAGGTCCGCGACCAGCTGCAGGCCGTGTTCGGCGAACTCGCCCGCGACAGCCTGCAGAGCAACAGCGAGGTGTTCCTGCAGCTGGCGGGCGAGCGCCTGACGCGCCAGCAGCAGGAAGCCGCGCAGGGCCTGAAGGAGCGGGAAGCGGCCATCGAGTCGCTGGTGCAGCCCCTGCGTGAGGCGCTCAGCCGCACAGAGGCACAGATCCAGCAGCTCGAGAACGCGCGCGTCGGCGCCTTTGCGACGCTGAAGCACGAGGTCGAGGCGCTCGCCACCGGGCAGAACCTGCTGTCGCGGGAAACCCGCAACCTGGTGACGGCGCTGCGCCGCCCCGACGTCCGCGGACAGTGGGGCGAAATTACGCTGCGCCGTGTCGTCGAGCTGTCCGGCATGACCGAGCACGTCGATTTCACCGAGCAGCAGCACCAGTCGACCACGACCGGCGCCGTCCGCCCGGACATGATCGTGCACATGCCGGAGCGGCGCGACATCGTCGTCGACGTCAAGACGCCGCTGGAGGCGTACCTGTCGGCGGTCGAGGCGCAGGATGACGAGGAGCGCAGGAACCACCTGCGCCGCCATGCGCAGATCGTCGGGCTGCGCATCCGCGAACTCGCCGGCAAGCAGTACTGGGCACAGTTTGAACACAGCCCGGACTTCGTCGTGCTGTTCCTTCCCGGCGATCAGTTCCTGTCGGCGGCGCTGCAGGAAAACCCTGAGCTGATCGACGAGGCGCTGCGCCAGAACGTGATGCTGGCAACGCCGACGAGCCTGGCGGCACTGCTGAAGGCGGTCGAGTACGGCTGGAAGCAGTCATTGCTCGCCGACAATGCCGCCGAGGTGCGCAAGCTCGGCGAGGAGCTGTACAAGCGCCTCGCGGTATTCGCAGAGCATCTCGCGAGACTCGGCAAGTCCCTGGGCGCCAGCGTCGAGTCGTACAACAGGGCGGTCGGCTCGCTGGAACAGCAGGTCCTGCCCGCAGCCCGCCGCTTTCCCGAACTTGGCCTGCGCACGAACCGCGACATCGAGGTGCTCGATCCGGTCGACAGCCTCGCGCGCATACCCCGTGCGGCTGAATCGCGCACGACCGATCCCGACGGTTCCGCGCCCGTCCCGTGAGGATGCAGCTGCAATCGCTCAACGTCCGGCCCGCCTGCCTGACCGGCCGCAACATCCTGGTAACGGGCTCGACCGGCGGCCTCGGCCGCGCGCTCGCGCTCGGTTGCGCCCGCGCCGGCGCGACCGTGATCCTGTCGGGCCGCAACGTAGCCAGGCTCGAGAAGGTCTACGACGAGATCGAGCGGCTCGGCGCACCCCCGCCGGCGATTGCACCGCTGGATCTCGCATCGGCGACGGCGGCCGACTACGACCGGCTTGCCGACGTCGTCGGCAGCGAATTCCCCCGGCTCGACGGGCTCGTGCATTCGGCCGCCGTGCTCGGCGAGCGCATGCCGCTCGAGCAGTACGACGTGCCGGGCTGGTGCAGGGTCCTGCACGTGAACCTGACCGCGCCGTTCATCCTGACCCAGGTCCTGTTGCCGCATCTGCGCAAATCCGCTGCAGCCTCGGTGATCTTCGTCAGCAGCGGAGTCGCGCGCAATCCACGCCCGTACTGGGGCGCTTACGCGGTCGCCAAGGCCGGGCTCGAGTCGGCCGGCTCGCTGTTCGCCCAGGAACTGGCCGGCGTTTCCAGCGTGCGCGTCAACTGCGTCAGCCCCGGGCGCCTGCGCACCGCGATGCGCGCGGCGGCATACCCGGCCGAGGATCCGAATTCCGTTCCGCCGGCCGATTCCGTCGTCGGCGCATTCGTGTATATTTTGAGCACCGACAGCTGCAATGTGTCCGGTCAGTGCATTGAACTCGGATGACCATCCCGGTGAGGAGTGCCCATGGCCACGGTTCCTCCGCTTCGAGCGCGCGCGTCACGGCTGAACGCAAAGACCCTGCTGTTCGCCGCCATCGTGGCGATGATGGCGTACGTCCTGCGTCACAACGAGCACTTCATCATTGACCCGACCGACCCGGAATGGAGTCACATCGAGTCGTTCAAATGGTGGCTGCTTCCTCACGGACTCGCCGGCGCCTGCGCGCTGCTGCTCGCCCCGCTGCAGTTCTCGGACCGGTTTCGCCAGCGCTTCACGCGGGTGCACCGCATCGTCGGACGCATCTACGTCACCGGTGTCTTTGTCCTGGCGCCGCTCGGCGCCTATATCCAGTACCTGGAGGAGCCCATGGGACAGACGCGCTCCTTCACGATTGCCACGGCGGTGGACGCCATCCTGCTGATTTCGACGACGTCGCTCGCGCTGTATTTCATCCTGCACCGGAGAATCCAGCAGCACCGCCAGTGGATGACGCGCAGCTATGCCGTTGCGCTGGTCTTCTTCGAAGTGCGCCTGATCTCCGGGGTACTGGGACTCGACGACAGCAACAGCGCGTCGGAGACGATCGTGTGGATCTGCCTGGCCTTCTCCATTCCGCTGGCCGATCTGGTCCTGCAGGTCCAGGATGCGCGGCGCGCCCCTGCCCTGCGCCCGGGCCCTTGAGGCGGTTCCGGAGCGCAGATTAAATATCCTGCCGCACCGCCGGACGCGGAAACCAATGCACGAGCGCGTGGTCAACGCCTTTACGGAGGCGGGCGAACACGATGCGCAACCCGGCAATACGGCTCCTCGGTGCATTGATGTCGGTATTTCTGGCCCAGGCAGTGCCGGCATCTGCGCAACGCCTGTTGCCGCTGCAGGGCGGATCCAATTTTCGCGATATCGGCGGCTATGCCGCCGCCGGCGGCAAGCACGTGCGCTGGGGGCTTGTGTACCGCACTGCAGCGGTGCCGCGGCTGACCGATGCCGATTACCGGTACCTGTCCACGCTGGGAATAAGGACCATCATCGATCTGCGCTCGGTCGACGAGCGGCAACTGTCGCCGACGGCGTGGCGCGCGCGCCCCGAAGCGCGGTACGAGGCCGTTGATTATCCCGGCTCCCTGCTCTTCAGCCGGCTGAAAGGATACGACGGGCCCGCCCGGGTGTCCGTCAACGAGCGCCTGTATACGGAATTCCCACGACTGCTGCGGCGTGAATACCGGCTGCTCTTCGAGGAATTGCTGGCACACAGGGTCCCGCTCGTCGTCCAGGGAGGCGCCGGACAGGACCGGACCGGAATCGCCGTTGGACTCGTGCTCAGCGCACTCGGCACCCCGCGCGAGCAGATTTACCAGGACTATCTGCTGTCGGCGCGCGACCGCAGGCCGGCGAATGAAATGCCCGATGTGGATCTCGAAAAATTTGCGGCAACGAACGCGGAGGCCCGCTTCCTGATCGGTTACCGCGACTATATGGAGAAGCGCGGCCGCGGGGCCGGCGGTACGCCGGATACGAACCCGCTGCTGGATTCGCGCGGGCGGCCGCTGCTGCAGGGCACGTTCGAGCAGATAGAGGCCGACTACGGATCGGTACCGGCCTATCTCGAAATCGAGCTCGGCGTGGGAGCAAAGGACATTGCCCGGTTGCGCGCGCTGTACCTGGACTGAACGCGTACAATCGGCCGGTCCGGACACCAAAATCAACAAGCCGACAAGACAAACCTTGGGGGGATTCGTCATGAGCAGGATGAGCTGGAACGTGTTTGCTGGAGCGTGCGCGATCGTAGCGGCCGGGACCTGGATGGCGCCGGCGGGCGCGCAGATGGCCGAGGTCCGGGAAAAGCCGCGCATGTACACGTACGAGGCGAACTGGAACATCCCGCGCGCGCGGTGGGCGGAGATGGAAAAGCCGAACCCCGGCAACCAGAAGATCCTCGACAAGGCGATCGCGGGCGGCGAGATCGTGGCCTACGGCAGTGACTCGAACCTGCTGCACGAAGCCGATGGCGCCACGCACGACAGCTGGTGGTCGTCGATGTCCATGGCGGGCACGCTGAACGTGCTCGACGAGTTCGAAAAATCGGGCGACACGACGACGTCGCTGTTCGCGAGCGCCACGAAGCACTGGGACAACATGTGGGTCACCCGCTATTACAACTGGCACGCGGGATCGTGGAAAGGCGCCTACACGTACGCTTCAGCCTATACGCTGAAGCCGGATGCCCCGGACGATGCGGTCGACATTCTCGCGAAGGGCTTCATCGTGCCCTGCCTCGAGAAGCTGCTCGCCGAAGGTGCAATCGTGGAATACGAAATCGACACCCAGGCGATCCACTCGGATCCCCCCGGGATCTTCGTCATCGACTTCATCGCGCCGAACGCGGAGGGTATCGACAAAGTCCAGGCGGCGCTGCGCGACGCGAACAAGAACTCGCCGCTCGCCGGCCCGGCCGTGAACTCGATGGTGGACTGGAGCCGGCACCACGACTTCCTGATGCGCACGACCGCGACGTACAAGTAGCCTGGCCGCGCCGGGAGGCCGGGCGCAGCGCCCGGCCTCCTGACCGCCGATCATCGGGATCGCGGCGCTATTTCAGCAGCAGTTCCTGCCCGGTCCAAGAACCCAGGACGCGCCGGATCTTGCCGCGGTCGACCGCGCCCTGGTTGGTTGCCGCCAGGGATCCTTCGACCTGTTTGAAGATTGCGTCGTTCTTGGCGTTGGCATCATCGAGGGCCGCCCAGTTCTTGTAGTTGACCACCAGGTAGAGATCCGGGTCATTCTCCCCGCGCGCCTCCACGCTGACCACGCGATAGCTGATGATGTAGCCGGCCTTCTTCGCCGCTTCCTGCTCCGCTTTCCAGGTCGTGTCGAGATACTTCATGTATTCGTCGAACTTCCCGTATTCGGTGCGGATCGCGGACACATTGACGACCGGCCCCTCCGTGTAGGCATGGTCATCGGCAAGTGCCGCGACGCTGGTGAAGGCAAGGCCGATGAAAGCCGCACACGCGGCAATGTGGTTCCTGACTGACATGGTTTTCCCCTCGGGTGAGTTGTCATTGATTTTCTGCGGATACGGGTCCCGGAACAGACAGGCCATGGACCCGTTCGATGCAGTTTAAACCCAGGGCAGGACCGGCGTGCCGGGCCACCGGCGCCGCTGCCTGATATATGTGATGCCAACCGCATCAGGGTTGGATTTGGCGTCGCGGATTTTCTAGAATCCGCTCAACCGCCAGATCGGGAGAGTGTTCCATGCATCACGTCCCATCCCTGCGCCTTCAGGCGCGGCCGCTGACAACGCTCCTGCTGCTGCTGGCCTGTGCATTCGAGGCCTGCGCCGCGGACACCTATAACCTGTCGAACCGGCAGCTGAGCATTCCCTCGGTTGCGGTGGGCAGCGTGACATTCACGAACATGGTGGTCACGGTGGCCAGCATCGTCAGCGGCCCGAACGGCACCTCGGGCAATGGCAGCGGCGATACCTACAGCCCCGCCAGCAACGAGCTGACCGTGCCCAGCGTCATCGTCGCCGGGACCACGTATTACAACGTCGTCGTCACCGTGGCGGGCCTGGTCTCGATCGGCGGCGTTTCCGGGGCCGATACGTACAGCGGCGGCAACCTGGATGTTTCGCTCGCGCAACTGGGCGGTACGGTCTACGACAATGTCGTCGTCACGGTGGGCACGATCGTCAGCTTCGCCGGCGGCATGCCGGCGCTTGGCCCTGACTCCTATGACTCCCTGACCAATCGGCTGACGGTGCCCGCGGTCCAGGTAGGCAGCATGGTCTACACCAACGTGGTCGTCACGGTCGGAAAACTCCTATCGGTCGGAGGAATTCGCTCCACGACCCAGGAAGCCAACCTGCATTCGTTCAGCGGCAACGGCGGACTCACCAACAGCCAGGATGGCGCGCAGATAGAAGCCGGCCTGATCCAGGGCAGCGACGGCAATCTGTACGGAACGGCCTATCAGGGCGGCCAGTACAACATGGGCGCCGTCATCAGGATCACGACGGGCGGCACTGAGTCGGTGTTTTATTCGTTCAGCGGAACGAGCGGCGTCGTCGGCGTCACGGATGGCACCAATCCCGCGGCCGGTCTGATCGAGGACAGCCACGGCAATTTCTATGGGACGACGCAGTACGGCGGCGCCTACGGCGAAGGCACCGTGTTCAAAATCACGTCGGCCGGCGTCGAGACCGTGCTGCATTCCTTCGGACCTTTCGGCAGCTCGGACGGCGCCTATCCCAGTGCGGCGCTCGTCCTGGGCAAGGATGGCAACTACTATGGGACAACGAAATCCGGTGGCGCAAACGGCGTGGGCACCGTGTTCAGGATCTCCACGGCCGGTGCCGAGTCGGTGATCTATTCGTTCAGCGGCGACCAGGGAATCAGCGGCAGCACCGATGCCGCAGAGCCTTACTCACCGCTGCTGCTGGGCAGCGATGGCAATTTTTATGGCACCACGGCCTATGGGGGCACCTATGACCAGGGTTCCGTGTTCAGGATAACCACGGCCGGTGCCGAGTCGGTGATCTATTCGTTCAGCGGCAACGGCGGGTCCCACGACAGCACGGACGGCGCATTGCCCTACGCCGGCCTGATCCAGGCCAGCGATGGCAATTTCTACGGCGTGACGGAATTCGGCGGCCTGCACAGCGAGGGCACTGTCTTCAGGATCTCCGCGGCCGGCGCCTATGCAGAGTTGTACTCGTTCAGCGGCGGCCCAATCGGAATCCACGGCAGCACCGATGCCGCGCAACCGGTGTCGGCGCTGATCCAGGGCAGCGACGGCAATTTCTACGGCACGTCCTTTCGCGGGGGTTCAGTCGACTCCGGCACGGTCTTCAAGATCTCCACGGCCGGCGTCGAATCGGTGCTGTATTCGTTCACGGGAAGCATCGAGGGGACCGGGGGCACCAGCGGCAGCACGGACGGCGGTGGCCCTGAAGGCATGATCCTGGGCAGCAATGGCACGTTCTACGGGACGACCGAATACGGCGGCGCCTATGACGAGGGTGCGGTGTTCAGCCTCGCGACCGTCGATCCTCCTCAATGAAGCCCTGTCCGTGAGCCGGATTGGAGCGCGGACGATGTAGTTTTTTTCACCCGGTGATGAAATATACTCATCAGATCGCCAGAAGTCTCTGATTTTTATAAAAATATGTGAACCATCGCCGCTCCCGGCGATCTCAAGAACTATAGTGTTCCGCGCCCGAATTGCGTGCAACGGATCGATATCAACCGGCTGCGCTGCACCAACTCAGATTGTTCAGGAGATCGACGATGGTTACTGTCATTGCCCGATGGGGTCACAACGTACTGCTCGCAGCCCTGGCGCTGCTGACCGTCCTGGTCATCATCCTGGCCCGATGAACTAGGGCTTGGGGTCGGCTGCCTCGGCGTGTGCGGTCTGCGCATGCGCCGCGGCGGCCGCATCGATTTCGTTCATCAGCGCATGGCGTTCCGCCGGCGTCATCGGCCGTGAGTGCCCGCGCGGCAGGTCCCGCGCCAGGTGCACCGGGCCGAAGCGCGTGCGCATCAGCCGGCTGACGATGATGCCGCGCGCTCCCCACCAGTGCCGCACGAGCGCGGAACGCGTTGCGCGGACCGTGACATTGAGCCAGTGATTGAAGCCGGCGCCGAATTGTGCCTCGGCCTTCAGCACGTTCATCGGCTCGCCGTCGCAGTCGGTTGCCGCCCGGAACTCCTCGACCAGGTCTTCTTTCAGCGGCCCGCGCATGCGCAGCACGTAATCGACCGTCAGCGCATGCACGCCGCGCGAAACGCGGTGCGCCCACGAACCGTCGTCGGTCAGAATCTCGAGTCCGCCGTCGACCGGCGGCATCGGCTGCACGGCGAGCCAACGGCCGGAAACGCGCGGCAGCTGCAGGTGTTCCGCGGCGCGCGACGTTGCCGCCTTGAGATCCAGCGTCTCGCCCGGGGAGCGATGGAACAGCAGGACGTGCGCGTCGCGGGCGGCCGGCGGCGCCCGCAACCGCACCGGACGGCCATCGAGCGTGATGCGATCGCGCGGCTGCAGTTTCGCACCCAGCGCGGGAACCTCGCCGTTGACCTGCAGGCGCCCTTCCCTGATCCAGCGCTCGACTTCACGACGCGAGCCGACGCCGGCCGCGGCGAGAACCTTTTGCACGCGGTCGCTCGCGGCCGGTTCCCGGACCGGCGGGGCCCGCACGGCGCGCGACGGCCGGGCGGCGCGCGGCGACCGGGCGTCGCGCGGCGATCGGGCGTCGCGCGGCGGTCGCGGGCTCATCAGGAGCTGCTGTCTGAGCTGGGTCCCGCGACGAGCACATTCGACTCGCCCGGCTCATCTCCCTGCCCCGGCAGTTCGCCGTCATCGTCGGCCGCCTCCTCGTCGCCCGCGTCAGGACTCGCCTCCTCGATGGCCACGACCGGTTCCGCACCAGGCAGCGTCAGCTGCACGCGCAGGTCCTCGAGTTCCTTGAGCTGCGCGAGCGTCGGCAGGTCGTCTAGCTTCTTCAGCCCAAAATAGTCGAGGAACTCGCGCGTGGTGCCCAGCAGCTCGGGCTTCCCCGGCAGATCCCGGTGGCCGACGACGCGGATCCAGTTGCGTTCGAGCAGGGTCTTGATGATGTTGGGGTTCACGGCCACGCCGCGGATCTGCTCGATCTCGGCGCGCGTGATCGGCTGGCGGTAGGCGATCAGCGCCAGCGTCTCGAGCATCGCGCGCGAGTATTTTGCGGGCGCTCCGGCCACAGCCGCGATACCGGCTCGGCTACGCTGGCACGGATCTGGATGCGGAAGCCGCTGGCCACCTCGGTCAGCTCGAGCCCGCGGTCCTCGTATTCGGCGCGCAGCGTCTCGATCGCCGCGAGCAGTTCCTCGGGGTTCGGGATGTCGCGCTCGTCGAATACGCCGAGCAGCTCCTCCATCGTGAGCGGTCGGCCGGCCGCCAGCAGGGCGGCCTCGACGACATTCTTTACGTATATCTCGTTCATTTAGGATCCCGCGAGGTCTTCGTTGGCGGCATCGTCGGCCACCAGCTTGAGATGTCGGGCCGGGTTGCCGGCGCGCACGTGCAGCGGCGCATAGGCTTCGGCCTGCATGATGTCGATCAGTCCCTCGCGCATCAGCTCGAGTATTGCGACGAAGGTGACCGTCAGGCCCCGGCGGCCCTCTTCGGCGCGGAACAGCCGCGTGAAATCGACGAACTCGTTGCCGGTGAGCGCCGACAGGATGTCGCTCATGCGCTCGCGCACCGACAGCGGCTCGCGCTGCACGTGATGGTGCGCGAACATGTCGCTGCGCGAAAGCACGTCCTGGAACGCGATCAGCATCTCCTGCAGCGTGACCTGCGGCGGAACGCGCAGCACCTTGCGATCGACGAGCTCCGCACTGGCCGGCCAGACGTCCCGCTCCAGGCGCGGCATGCGGTCGATGTCCTCCGCGGCGCGCTTGAATCGCTCGTATTCCTGCAACCGGCGCACCAGCTCGGCGCGCGGATCGGATTCCTCCTCGGCCTCGTCCCCGCGCGTGCGCGGCAACAGCATGCGCGACTTGATCTCGGCCAGGGTCGCCGCCATCAGCAGGTATTCGCCGGCCAGCTCGAGCTGCAGCTCCTGCATCAGCTCGATGTAGCGCATGTATTGCCGCGTGATCTCGGCGATCGGGATGTCCAGGATGTCGAGGTTCTGCCGCCGGATCAGGTACAGCAGCAGATCGAGCGGACCCTCGAAGGCCTCCAGGAAGACCTCCAGCGCCTGCGGCGGAATGTACAGGTCGCGCGGCATCTGGGTGATCGGCTGGCCCTCGACGACTGCGAACGGCATTTCGGCCTGTTCGGGACCGGGGCCCGCGCCGGCACCCGCGCCCACGGGCGCGGCCGGTCCGCTGTTCTGCACCAGCGTCAGTTCGGGTTTCATCGGTAGTTCATGCCCACCGCTTGGCGCACCACATCGAGCGTATCCCGCGCCGCTTCACGCGCCCGCTCCACGCCCTGCGCGATGATACGCGAACCAGCTCCGGATTGTCCTCGAACTCCTGCGCCCGCCGCGCGATCACGGCGATTTCGGCGACCACCTTGTCGATCAGCGGCTTCTTGCACTCCAGGCAGCCGATGCCTGCGCTGCGACAGCCCTCCTTGACCCACGTCTGCGTGTCGCTGTCCGAGTAGATCTGGTGCAGCTCCCAGACCGGGCATTTCTCCGGATCGCCCGGATCGGTGCGCCGCACGCGTGCCGGGTCCGTCTGCATGGTCTTGAGCTTCCTGGCGACCGAGTCCGGATCCTCGCGCAGCCCGATGGTGTTGCCGTAGGACTTCGACATCTTGCGGCCGTCCAGGCCCGGCACCTTCGGCGTCGCGGTCAGCAGGGCCTGCGGCTCGGGCAGCACCGCGATGCCGCCGCCCTCGAGGTAGCCGAGCAGGCGGTCACGGTCGGCGACCGTGATGCGGGCATTGCCCTCGACCAGCGCTCGGGCCTTGTTCAGCGCCTCCGCATCGCCCGCTCCTGAAATTCCTTGCGCAGCTGCCGGTACAGCGTGACATTGCGCCCGCCCAGGCTCTTGATCGCCTTTTCGGCCTTCTGTTCGAAGTCCGGTCTCGCGGCCATAGATATGATTGAAGCGGCGCGCGATCTCGCGCGTGATCTCGACGTGCGCGACCTGGTCCTCGCCTACCGGCACGAATTGCGGCCGGTACAGCAGGATGTCCGCGCTCTGCAGCAGCGGATAGCCGAGGAAGCCGTAGGTGGCGAGATCCTTCCTCCTGAGCTGCTCCTGCTGGTCCTTGTACGTCGGGACCCGCTCGAGCCAGCCCAGCGGCGTGATCATCGACAGCAGCAGGTGCAGCTCGGCGTGCTCGGGCACCCGCGACTGGATGAACAGGGTGGCGACGCCGGGATTCAGGCCCGCCGCCAGCCAATCGATCGTCATCGTCCAGACGTACTGTTCGAGCTGCGTCGTGTCCTCGTAGCCGGTGGTCAGCGCGTGCCAGTCGGCGATGAAGAAAGAAGCACTCGTACTGGTACTGCAGCTCGACCCAGTTGCTGCAGCGCGCCGTGGTAATTGCCCAGATGCAGCTGCCCGGTCGGCCGCATGCCGGACAGCACGCGCCGGTTCTGCAGCGACGTGCTCATGCCGACGTCCCGAGCAGCACATCGATGACGTGGCCGACCACCCGGAAGGTCGGATCGAACAGCCAGCCGAACAGGCCGAGCGCGGTCAGGCCGACCACGATCAGGAAGCCGACCGGCTCAATCCGTTCAAATTTCGCCCCGATCTTCGGCGGCAGCAGACCCGCCAGCACGCGTCCGCCGTCGAGCGGGGGAATCGGGATCAGGTTGAACATGGCGAGCATGGCATTGGCGATGATTCCAGCCTGCGCCATCAGTGCGATCCAGTTGGTCAGCGTGGGAATCCCGTGCACGCGCGCCACCGCGCCGAGTGCGACACACCACAGGCCGGCCATCACCAGGTTCGCGACCGGGCCGGCGAGGCTCACGAATACCATGGCCCACCGCGGGTTGCGCAGCGCGCGTGTCGCGACCGGCACCGGCCTTGCCCAGCCAATGACCGGCAGGCGCAGGGCCAGCAGCACCGCCGGAACGAGCAGCGTTCCGACCGGATCGATGTGCCGCAGGGGATTCAGACTGAGCCGTCCGAGCAGCTCGGCCGTACGGTCACCAAAGAAGCGCGACATCCAGCCATGCGCCACCTCGTGCAGCGTGATCGCCAGTAGCACCGGGATCGACCAGATCGATATTTTTGTTAAAAATGTACTTAAATCCAATGCTTATACCTATTACTTAATGTAATTAAGTAATTCTTCGGATGGATGTTCGACGCCATTATACGGATGCGGCGCCGACAAAGGGGCTCACGTCGCCCCGTCCGGCCCGTATTACCTGGGCGGTGCCGGCCGACAGGTCGATGACCGAGGTAGGCTCAAACCCGCAATTGCCCCCATCCAGGACCAGGTCGACGCGCTTGCCGAGCAACTGGTCGATCTCCGCTGCATCGGTGCGTGGCAGCTCGTCACCGGGCAGCAGCAGTGTGGAGCTCATGATCGGCTCGCCAAGTTCCGTCAGCAGCAGTGCCGTGACCGGATGGTCGGGAACGCGAAGCCCGATCGTGCCGTGGCGCTCGTGCTTGAGGCGGCGCGGCGTCTCCTTCGAGGCCTTGAGGATAAAGGTGTAGGGACCGGGCGTATAGGCCCGCAGCAGCCGGTATTGCCAGTTGTCCACCAGCGCATATCTGCCGACCTCGGTCAGGTCCCGGCATACCAGCGTAAAATGATGATTGCGGTCGACCTGGCGGATGTCGCTGATGCGCTGCAGGGCCGCCTTGTCGCCGATGTGGCAGCCGAGCGCATAGCACGAGTCGGTCGGGTAGACGATGACCCCGCCGCCGCGCAATACCTCGACCGCCTGGCGAATGAAGCGCCGCTGCGGAGTTACCGGATGCAGTTGCAGATAGAGACTCATATTCCTCGGCTATGATACGCGCATGAACCAGTTACTCGAATGGCTGCCGCTGCTGGCGTTCTTCGTCGTCTTCAAGCTGTTCGGCATTTACTGGGCGACCGGCACCCTGATGGTTACCTGCGTTCTACAGCTGTGCGTGCATCGCTATCGCACCGGCAGGTACAAGCCCCTGCACGTCGCGACCGTTGCGATCGTGATGGTGCTGGGCAGCGCCACGCTGCTGCTGCACGACAAGCGTTTCATCCAGTGGAAGCCCACGATCCTGCTGGGCGCCACCGCGATTGCATTCCTCGGCAGCGCCGTGGTCGGACGCCGGCCGCTCGCGCGGCGGATGCTGGAGAGCGTATTTACCGAGCCGCTCGTGGTCGAGCCTGGTGCGTGGAACGCGCTGAATATGCTGTGGGCGGCGTGGTTCGCACTGCTGGCCGCGGCCAATATCTATGTCGCCCGCAATTTTTCCGAAGGCATCTGGGTGAATTTCAAGGTGTTCGGCATAACGGCCGCGATGATCCTGTTCATGATCCCGCAGGTCGTGTGGCTGAGCGGCAAGACCAAACCGGCGCCGGCCGAGGGAACCTGATCCGATGTGGTACGTCATTCGCGGATATGACCGTGCCGGCACGCTCGCCGCGCGGCGCCAGGCGAGGCCCGATCACCTCGCGCGGCTCGCCGGGCTGCGCGATGCGGGGCGCCTGCTGACCGCCGGCCCGTTGCCGGCCATCGATTCGCCCGATCCGGGTCCGGCGGGATTTCGCGGCAGCCTGCTGATCCTGGAGTTCGATTCGCTGGCCGCCGCCGAGGAATGGGCCGGCGCCGATCCTTATGTGGGCGCCGGCGTGTTCGAGCGCGTAGAGGTCCTGCCCTATCTGCAGGTGCTGCCCTGAACGGCGCGGCCCGTGCGGCGCGCCTGCGCGAAGTGCTTACGCAGCGCTTCGCGCCGCAGGAACTGGTGATCGAGGACGAGAGCCGCCATCATGCCGGCCACGCCGGGGCAGCCGGGGGCCACAGCCATTTTCGCGTGCGCATCGTGGCCGAGGCGTTCCGCGGCGTTGCGCCGGTGGCGCGGCACCGTCTCGTCTATGCGGCGGTCGGGGACCTGATGAAAACCGACATACACGCGCTCGCGATCGAGGCGTTGCCGCCTTAGATCCCGCGGGGAAAGCCGACAGCGGCCCAGGGTGGAGAGATTCGGGATTACAGGCTAAACTGCGCGCCCGCCGCTTTTGGCCGTAGAGGATCCCCATGAAAGCAATTTCCCTGTCTGCGCTGACCCGTGTGTCACTCGCCGCTGCGATAGCCCTGGCGCTGGCCGCCTGTAACAAGCAACAACCAGCCGCCAACGCGCCGGCCGGCGACAAGCCGGCAGTCGTGCCCGTCGCCACGGTCGACGGCAAGGTGATTTCGAAGGCGGATTACGATTTCTACGTCAAGCAGCTGACCAGCGGCAAAGGCCCCATCCAGCTGACGCCGGAACAGAAATCGCAGGTCGTCGACGAGCTGGTCGCGATGCAGATCCTGGCGACGCAGGGAACCCGGGACAACGTTGAAAGCGATCCGGAAGTCGCCGCGCGCCTTGAAGTCACGCGCATGCACCTGATCGCGGACGCCGAGTCGCAGAAGTACCTGAAGTCGCACCAGGCCAGCGACCAGGAACTGCATGACGAGTACACGACGGCGATCGGCGCGATCGACAAGACCGAGTACCACGCGCACCACATTCTCGTCGCATCCAGGGAACTCGCGGAACAGCTGATCAAGAAGATCAAGGGCGGCGCGAAGTTCGAGGACGTCGCGAAATCACAGTCCATGGACACGGGCTCCAAGGCCTCCGGCGGCGATCTGCAGTGGTTTTCGCTCGCGCGCATGGTCAAGCCGTTCGGCGATGCGGTGAAGACGCTGAAGAAGGGCGAAATGACGTCCGCGCCGGTCGAGACGAAATTCGGCTGGCACATCATCAGACTCGACGACTCGCGTGAAGTCACCCCGCCGCCGTTCGAACAGGTCAAGGATCAGGTCATGAACCGCGTGATCCAGAAGAAGCTCCAGGCGTATGTTGATGACCTGAAGAAGGCCGCGAAAGTCGAGATCACGCCGATGGCGGAAGCCGCGGCACCGGCGGCATCATCGGCCGCGGCTGCACCGGCCGCGAGCGCCGCGCAGGCTGCGGCCCCGGCAGCCTCTGCGGCGCATCCGTAGCGCCCGCGGCGGATCGTGGCGGTGTTACGGCGCGTCCCGTAGCATCGCCGCGAACTGCGCCTCGTCGAGGACCCGGATACCAAGTTCCGTGGCCTTGCGCAGCTTCGTGCCCGCGTCGGTGCCGGCAACGACGTAGTCGGTATTCCTCGATACGCTGCCGCTGACCTTGCCGCCGCGTGCGACGATGGCCTCCTGCGCCTCGAGGCGCGTCATGCCGGCGAGCGTACCGGTCAGCACGAAGACGCGCCCGGCGAACTGCCCGGCCGACCGGGGCCCCTGCACCTTCGGCCAGGTGACCCCGCCGGCGATCAGCTGATCGATCATCGCCTGGTTCTCCGGATCCTGCAGGTACGCCTCGACGTGG
The DNA here is from genome assembly GCA_963706815.1 of uncultured Gammaproteobacteria bacterium. GTDB lineage: Bacteria > Pseudomonadota > Gammaproteobacteria > Steroidobacterales > Steroidobacteraceae > Bog-1198. The sequence goes on along the minus strand of CAVPNS010000001.1, from coordinate 156,768 downwards.
CCGGCAACGACCGGCCCGACATCGGGGACCCGTTGTATGGCGTCTGCGTCCGCTGCGCGCAGGGCCGGCAGGTCCCCGAAATGCTGCGCCAGGGCCAGCGCGGTGGCTTCGCCGACATCCCGGATCCCGAGCGCATAGAGCAATCGCGGCAGGGTCGTCTGCCGGGCCTGATCGATGGCCGAGCGCAGCTTCTGCGCTGACTTCTCACCCATGCGATCAAGTCCGGACAGCTGTGCGGAATCGAGCCCGAACAGGTCGGCCGGCGTGCGCACGAGACCCGCATCGACCAGTTGCTCGACGATCCGGTCGCCGAGGCCCTGGATGTCGAGCGCGCGCCGCGACGAGAAATGCCGAATTTCCTCCTTGCGCTGGGCCGCGCAGCGGCGCCCTTGCGTACAGCGCAATGCGGCCTGGTCCGCTTCGCGCACGACGGGCTTGCCGCACGAGGGACAGGCCGAAGGCGGCTTCACCGCGTGCGTACGCGCGGGGCGCTGCGCGAGGATCACGCGAACGACCTCGGGTATGACGTCGCCGGCACGGCGGATCACGACCGTGTCGCCGATGCGCACGTCCTTGCGGTGCAACTCATCGAGGTTGTGCAGCGTCGCGTTGCTGACCGTGACCCCGCCGACGAACACCGGCGCAAGGCGCGCGACCGGGGTCAGGATGCCCGTGCGTCCCACCTGCCACTCGATGTCGCGCACGCTGGTCAGCGCTTCTTCGGCCGGGAATTTGTGCGCTATCGCCCAGCGCGGGGCACGTGCGACGAAGCCGAGACGCAGCTGGGCCGCGACCTCATCGACTTTGTATACAACCCCGTCGATCTGGTAAGGCAGGGACGCGCGCGCGGCGCCGATTTCCCGGTAATAGGCAAGGCATACATCGATCGAGGAGGCCATGCGGTTCAGGGGACAGATCCTGAATCCCCAGCCCTTCAGGGCCCTGAACAGCTCGCCCTGCCGCGGCGGCAGTTCGCCTCCCTCGACGTATCCGCAACCGTAGATGAAGACATCGAGCGGCCGCGATGCCGTGATGCGCGGATCGAGCTGGCGCAGGCTGCCCGCCGCGGCGTTGCGCGGATTGATCAGCATCTTCTCGCCGCGGCCGGCGGCCTCGCGGTTGAAGCGCTCGAAGCCGGCGAGCGGCATGAAGACCTCGCCGCGGACCTCGAGAACGCGCGGCACGCCGTCGCCGCGCAGTTTCAGCGGCAATGCGCCGATGGTCTTCAGGTTTTGGGTGATGTCCTCGCCGGTCTCGCCGTCGCCGCGCGTGGCGCCGCGGACCAGCACGCCTTCCTCATACGTGGCGCTGATGGCCAGGCCGTCGAGCTTCGGTTCCGCCGAATAGCTGACAGCCGCGTCGCTCCCGAGGCGCTCGCGCACGCGCCGATCGAACTCCCGCACCTCTTCTTCGCTGAAGGCGTTGTCCAGCGACAGCATCGGAAGGCGATGCCTGATCTGCCCGAAGGCGGCAAGCGGCGCGCCGCCGACCCGCTGGGTCGGGGAATCGGCACTGCGCAACTGCGGATTCTGCGTCTCGAGCGTGACCAGCTCGCGCATCAGGCGGTCGTATTCGGCGTCCGGGATTTCCGGCGTATCGAGGACGTAGTAGAGGTAGTCGTGCCGGTGGATCAGGTCGCGCAGCTGCGCGGCCCGTGCGGCGGGCGCCGCGGCGGATTTTGCGTTCTTGCCGGTAGTCACCCGCCGCGCACCGCTCAAAAACGCTGCGCCTGGAAGCCCGCGACTTCCTCGCGCAGCGCCGCCGCGCGCGCCGGCGACAGCGGCATGCCTTCCGAATCCTGCACCATGCCGGAGAGGCTTTCAGCCAGGCCTCGAACGGTCGCAAGAAGCGCATCGAAAATCTGCGCCGGCTCCAGCGCGCCGGGCAGCACCGCAAACGCGGTCACGCCGCGAAATTCCTGCTGCGGCATCTGCGACAGGTCGAACGATCCGGGCTCGACCAGGCTGGCAACGCAGAACAGGCTGCTGCCGTCGGCGTGCTTGCGGTGAAACACCTGATAGCGTCCGTGGACGAGTCCCTGGCGTTCGAGCGCGGCCAGCAGCTGCCTGCCCGTCCAGCGCATCGCGTTGGGCGCGCAGACGCGCAGCGTCACGATTTTTTGCGCCTCGCCGGGCCCGGCCCTGGCACGTGGCGCCGCCTCGGTACGTGGCGCCGCCTCGGCACGTGGCGCCGCCTCGGCACGGGCGCCCGGCGCGCGTGCCTGCGCCGGCGACACCGGCCGTGCCACCGGTTCCGCAGGCACAGCGGCCGGCGCGGGCGGCGCGGGCGGCGCGTCGGCGCGCAGCGGCATGTCGAGGACCGGCACGTCATCGTAATCCGCCGTCTTGATGCTCAGGGGCTCGAGCGGCGACACGCCCCACTCGGCGCTCGCCTGCCTCGCCGGAGGCGGCCCCGGGTTCGCGGACATGGCCGGTCCGAGATCGCTCTGGCGCAATTCCCCGCCAGCCGGAGCCTGCGCGCTGCGGCGTGCGCCGCGCCACCAGATGCCGGCGATCAGGATTGCGCCCAGGCCCAACAGTATCCAGCGAATCTCGGCCAAGCGGTTCGTCCCCCTCTTACATCGCGGCCAGCCGCACTGCCTCGTCGACGTCGACGGCAACCAGCCGCGATACACCGGGTTCATTCATCGTGACGCCGACGAGCTGCGAGGCCATTTCCATCGTCAGCTTGTTGTGCGTGATGAAGATGAATTGCACGCTGCGGGACATGTCGCGGACGATGTCGCAGAAGCGCGCGACATTGGGTTCGTCGAGGGGTGCGTCGACTTCGTCGAGCAGGCAGAACGGCGCCGGATTCAGCTCGAAAATCGCGAATACCAGCGCCACGGCCGTCAGCGCCTTCTCGCCGCCCGACAGCTGGCTGATCGTGCTGTTGCGCTTGCCGGGCGGCCGCGCCATCACCGACACGCCGGCAGCCGCCGACTCCTCGCCGGTCAGCTCGAGGTACGCGTGCCCGCCGCCGAACAGACGCGGGAACTTCTCCTTCAGGCCGGCATTGACCCGGTCGAACGTGTCCTGGAAACGGGTGCGGGTCTCGCGATCGATCTTGCGCATGGCCGATTCCAGCGTTTCCAGCGCATCGGTCAGGTCGGCGTACTGGCGGTCGAGATACTCCTTGCGCTCGGACTGTTCCTTGAACTCGCCGATGGCCGCCAGGTTCACCTGGCCCAGGCGCTCGATCCTGCCGTTGGTCTCCTCCAGCTGGCTGTCCCACGCCTCGACCGTGGCATCCGGCGCAAGTGCCGCCGCCAGCTCCTCGAAGCGGAACTGCGTTGCTGCGAACTGCTCGGCGATGCTTTCGCGCCGCACGCGGATCTGTTCGGCCGCGAGGCGCGCATCGTCGAGCTCCTGCCGCGCCGCCTCGACGCGCCGTTCGAAGGCTTCGCGCTCGGCATCCCTCGCGGACCGGCGGGCTTCGAGTTCTTCGGCTGCGATGCGCGCCGCCTGCAGTTCGGTCTGCACCCGGGCACGGACCGCGAGCGCCTGGTCCAGTTCGGTCTGCAGCACGAGCAACGGCGCGTCGCCGTCCGCCAGCTGCAGCGCAAGCTCGTCGCGCCGCTGCGTCACGCCGGTCAGCTGCCCCTCGATGCGCGTCAGCGTACTGGTGAGCGAGGCGTGCGCCGAGCGCCGCGATTCGACCTGCAGCGCCAGTTCGCGCGCCGCCTGCTGCGCATCCTGCGCCGCGAGGCGCGCGGCCTGCTGCGCGGTGCGCAGCCGTTCGCGTTCCTGTTCCAGCCCGATCCGCTTCGGCTCCAGGGCCGCCAGCACCTCGATCGCGGACTGCATCCGGCTCCGGGCTGCGCGCAGGTCGGCCTCCGCGCGCTGCAACTCGGCCGCCAGGTCGACCAGCGAGCCGTCGAGCTGGCTGCGGCGCCGTTCGAGATCCGCGCTGCGCGAGCGCGCCCCGTCAAACGCGGCACGGCGCTCGAGATATTCGCGATGCAGGCGGTTGACGTCTCCCTGCAGCTCCTCGCGCCGGTCCTCGCCCTCGCGCACGCGCGCGCGCGTCTGTTCGAGCTGCGACTCGCGCTGCGCCAGCTCGGCCGCCAGCGCGGCCACGTCGCTGCGGATGACGCGCAGCTGCTCTTCGCGCTCGATGACGCCGGAACGCGGATCGCGATCCCGGGAGAGGCGCAGCCAGTCCCTGCCGATCCAGATGCCGTCGCGGGTAACGACGGACTCGCCGGCGCGCAGGCTCCTGCGTCGCGCGAGCGCCTCGCCAAGGCTCGAGGCTGCATACACAGAGGCGAGCATCGCCGACAGCGCCGGAGCGCCCTGCACCCGGGCCCGCAGGGAAGCGGCATCGATGGCGTCGGCCGGCGTCTCCCCGGTGCTGACTATCGCCAGATGACCGCCGTCGAAGCTGTCGAGAAGTGCGGCGACGCCGTCCAGCCCGTCGACGCATACCGCCTCGAGGTAGGAACCCAGCACCGTTTCCACGGCCTTTTCCCAGCCCCGGTCCACGCGCAGCTGCTGGGCCAGCCGCGGCTGCTGGTCGAGCGATTGCGATTTCAGCCACTGCGTGACTTTCCCCGCGGCCTTGCCGAGCGCCGCCTGTTGCAGCGCGTCGGTCGAGACCTGCGTGCTCAGCGCCGCCTGCCAGCGGCTGCGCAGCGCATTCAGGGCCTGTGACTGTTCGCGCTCCTGCTCGCGCGCCTGCGACAGTTCCGCGAGCAGCTCCTGCAACTGCGCCTGCAGCTCCTGTCCGGCCGTCTGCGCCTCGTTGGCGCGTGCGTCGAGCGCCTCCAGAGCCACCTTCGGCTGCAGTTCGGCGAGGCTGACGTGCTCTTCGCGCTGCAGCGCCTGCTGATGCAGCAGCCGGCGCTGCTGGTTTTCCTGCTGTTCGATGACCGCGCGCTCGACCTGCGTCTCGCGCTGCGCCTGGCTCACCGCCGCGGCGTGCGCATCCCAGGTCTGCTGCCAGGCGGCAAGCGCCTGCTCGCTGCTCTCGAAGGCCTGCTGCGCGGCGTGCTCGGCCGCGTGTGCGGCGTCGAGGCCCGGTGTCATCGTCAGAAGCTGCGCTGCGAGATCGTCGATCTGCGCGCGGTCGCGCGCGCTCAGCGCGAGCAGCTCCTGCAGCTGCTGTTCGCTTTGCGCGAGGTCGCTGCGCTGGCGCTGGCGCAGCTCGCGCGTGTACTGGATCCCCTGCTCGATGCGCGTCACGTCGGCGCCGGCCGCATAAAACCGCGCCTGGATCGCGCCGAGCGCATCGGCGCTGGCCGCCTGGTCGACGCGGATCCGCTCGATCACCGCCTCGACTTCGCGCAGGTCGGCGAGCGCTGAATGCAGCGCCGTCTCGCGCAGGCGCATCGATTCGTCGCGCCCCACGGCATCGGCGTCCAGGTGCTGCAGGCGCAGCACCAACACCTCGGCCTGCAGCTTGCGCTGCTCTTCCTTGAGGACCTGGTAGCGGCGTGCGGTTGCCGCCTGGCGCTGCAGGTGACGTATCTGCTTGTCGACTTCCTCGCGCAGGTCGTTCAGGCGGTCCAGGTTCTCGCGCGTATGGCCGATCCGGTTCTCCGTCTCGCGGCGCCGCTCCTTGTAGCGTGAAATGCCGGCTGCCTCCTCGAGGAAGGCGCGCAGGTCGTCGGGCCGCGCCTCGATGATGCGCGAAATCATGCCCTGCTCGATGATCGCGTAGCTGCGCGACCCCAGGCCGGTGCCGAGGAACATCTGCGTGATGTCCTTGCGGCGGACCCTGACGCCGTTGATGAAGTAGTCCGAGGTGCCGTCGCGGCTGACGCTGCGCCTTAGTGCGACTTCGTTGTAGGTCGCATACGCGCCGCCGATCTGGCCGTCGCTGTTGTCGAACACCAGTTCAACCGAGGCGGTGCCCAGCGGCTTGCGCGCCGCGGAGCCATTGAAGATCACGTCCGCCATCGAATCCCCGCGCAGGTGCTTGGCGGAGATCTCGCCCATCACCCAGCGAACCGCATCGATGATGTTGGACTTCCCGCAGCCGTTGGGACCGACGACGCCGGTCAGGCTGTTCGGAAAGCTGATATTGGTCGGATCGACGAACGACTTGAATCCGGCGATCTTGAGCTTGGATAGACGCATGTTGGCATGGAACCTGGCGCGTGGCCGTCAATGTGGCGGGTAGTGTAAAGTAAACGTCACTTTCGTAAACCCCCGAAATCGCCACAGGCATCATGACCCAGCCCAGCACCCGGCTCGAGACATTTCCCAACCCGGCGCCGCAGCGGGACTACACGATCCGGATGACGATCCCGGAATTCACGTGCCTGTGCCCGAAGACCGGCCAGCCGGATTTTGCCACGCTGAAGCTCGAGTACGTGCCCGATGAGCGATGCGTCGAACTGAAGTCCCTGAAGCTGTATATCTGGTCCTATCGCGACCGCGGGACCTTCCATGAGGCCGTTACCAACGCGATCTTGCAGGACCTGGTCGCGGCTTTGGCGCCGCGCTTCATGCGATTGAGCGCCGAATTCAACGTCCGCGGCGGGATCTATACGACCGTGGTCGCCGAACATCGACATCCGGTCTGGAAAGCCGAGGCGCCCGTCGCCCTGCCCTAGGGAAACTCTGCACAGGTTACGCGGGCGCGACCGAGGCTGATTTCGCCCGAGGCGCGAAGCGAGGAGCGATGTGTACGGCAGGTACATGAGCGACGAGCGACAAAGCATCAGGCGAAATCACCCCGGTCCCGTAGACGATTGATTTACAACGATGGGTTGCGTGAAGGAGGGCGCGCCGCGGCGTTGCGAGCCTTACCCATGGAGCCTGGCCATGGGGTGGCGGCTCGCGCCATGCCGCACGCCCACCTGCGCGCAACGCGCCTCGCGTAACCTGTGCAGAGTTTCCCTGGGCAAATTCAGCGCGGGCGCGGCCTGTACAGGGCGTCGCGCGTCGGTATAATCGCGCGTTCTCTGGTATAAGAGGCGGTGAGCATCATGTCCGCGAAGAAGTCGAGTAAATCGGCCAGGAAGCCTGGCAAGGCGCCGGCGAAAAAGCCCGCAGCGAAGACTGCGGCTGCCAGAAAAACGCCGCGCCCGGCGAAGAAAGCCCCGGCGAAGGCCGTACCCGCCAGGGCCGCTGCGAAGACCGCGAAGCCGGCCGTGAAATCCCCGGCAGCCAGGACCCCGCCGAGGATTGCGGCCGCCAAGCCGGCGCCGACGAAGCAGGCGCCCGCGCGGACGGTTCCGGGCAGTGCACCCGCGGCCAAGGGACCCCCATCGCGTCCCGGCCCCGAGCTGCCCGCGACGGCCGGCAAGCCGGCCTCGAGGCCCGTCGTCATGGGCCGCGTCGGTCCCGTGGACGAGGACGCCGAGGGCGAGACGCCTTCCCCTGCCAGCCTTCTGGCCGGCCCGCGCAATGTAAAGCCCTACATTCCGCGGCGTGGCGAGCAGTACATGAACAAGGAGCAGCTCGGCCACTTCGCGAAAATTCTGCAGAGCTGGAAGCGCGACCTGATGGTTGAAGTCGACCGAACCGTCCTGCACATGAAGGATGAGGCGGCCAATTTCCCTGATCCGAATGATCGCGCGACCCAGGAAGAGGAGTTCAGCCTGGAACTGCGCACCCGCGACCGGGAGCGCAAGCTGATACGCAAGATCGACGAGGCACTGAAGCGGATCGAGGACGGCAATTACGGCTATTGCCTCGAAACGGGTGAAGAGATCGGCATCAAGCGCCTCGAGGCCCGGCCGGTCGCGACATTGTCTGTCGAAGCCCAGGAGCGGCGGGAGCGCCGCGAAAAGCAATACGGCGACCGCGACGACCGCTACCGCTGAAGCAAGCGCCGGAACCCGCGCCTTCCCGGCGCCGGGCGGCTATACAGGACGCTTTGCCCCCTCCCCGACCGGGGACCTGCATCTCGGCTCCCTTTACACGGCGGTAGCGAGCTACCTCGACGCCCGTGCCCACCGGGGTCAATGGCTGCTGCGCATCGAGGATCTCGACCGGCCCCGGGAAGCGGCGGGCGCCACGGCGCGCATTCTCGATACGCTCGGCGCCTTCGGCTTTGAATGGCCCGAGCCGGTCCTGTACCAGAGCGCCAGAGCCGCGGTGTATCAGGACATAATCCGCGATCTGCATGAGCGAAATCTAATCTATCGCTGCCGCTGCAGCCGCCGCGACCTCATCGACGACGAACGCTATCCGGGCACGTGCCGGGACCGGCACTGGCCGAGCGGGCCTGCGGCTGCGCTGCGGCTGCGTGTCGAACCCGGGTTCGTCGAATTCACCGATGCGATCCAGGGCCGCTTTCGCCAGGACGTGGCCCGGACAGTCGGGGATTTCATCGTGCAGCGTCGCGACCAGGTCATCGCTTACTGCCTGGCCGTGGTCGTCGACGATGCCGCACAGGGCGTCACGCACATCGTGCGCGGCGCGGACCTGCTCGACAACACGCCGCGCCAGATCTACCTGCAGCGCGTTCTGGGCCTGCCAACGCCGCGATATGCCCATGTTCCGGTGCTGGTCGAGGCGGACGGCAGCAAGCTCGCAAAATCCCGGCGCAGCGTGGCCGTATCGTCGCATTCGGCCGTAGCGCAGTTGTGCGGGGTCTTTGCGCTGCTCGGGATGGCGCCGCCGCCCGCCCTCTGCACGGCGCACGTTGCCGAGGCGTGGAATTGGGCCCTCGAGCGCTGGGATATCGCGCGGCTGCCCCGGCGCCTGACAATTAACTTGGCAGGCATGCCCGGCTTGGCTTAGCATTGTTCTTTGGTGAAGTGCAAGTTATTGGTCGGGCACGCACCGGCATCCTCCGGCATCGCGCCGGCCAGCACGAGCGAGGAGCTAGCAATGAGCGAACCGCGAGTGATCAAGAAGTACCCAAATCGGCGGCTGTACGACACGGTCGAGAGCCGCTACATCACACTTACCGATGTCAAACGCCTGGTGGTCGAGAGGATCGGCTTTATCGTCGTCGACAAGAAGAACAATGCCGATATCACCGGCAGCATCCTGCTGCAGGTGATCGGCGAACAGGAGCATCAGGGGGAACCGATCCTGAATCAGGAGTTCATGACGCAACTGATCCGGGCCTACGGCGCGAGCCCCCACGCGCAGGTTGCGGGGCATCTGGAACAGAGCCTGAGGGTGTATTTCGCCCAGCATCCGCTGCGCGAGAGGCCCAGGCCGATTGCCGCATCCGACGGAGCGCGCCAGCGGGCGGCCCCGGAGGAAATGGCAAAAGCCGCCCCGCGCTAGCGGAGCGGCCGTGTAACGGGGCTGGCGCTTAGACTTAGAGCTAGCCTTCGACGTTGCGCATCGACAGCCGTACCCGGCCCTGCCGGTCGACTTCCAGGACCTTCACGCGCACGACATCGCCTTCCTTGAGCTTGTCGCCGACGCGCTCCACGCGCTCCTCGGAAATCTGGCTGATGTGCACGAGGCCGTCGCGTCCGGGCAATATCGTCACGAACGCACCGAAGTCCATCAGGCGCGCGACCTTGCCCTCGTAAATCCGCCCCACCTCGACATCGGCCGTGATCAGCTCGATTCGGCGCTGCGCCTCGCGGCCAGCGGCACCCTGCACCGATGCGATCTTGACGGTGCCGTCGTTCTCGATGTCGATCGACGTGCCGGTCTCTTCGGTGATCTGGCGGATCACCGCGCCGCCCTTGCCGATCACGTCGCGGATCTTCTCCGGATCGATCTTCAGCGTGATGATCGTCGGCGCCCACTCGGACATCGTGTCGCGGGGCTTCGCCAGACACCTTGTTCATCTCGCCGAGGATGTGCAGGCGGCCGCTGCGGGCCTGGTCGAGCGCGACCTGCATGATCTCGCGCGTTATGCTCGTGATCTTGATGTCCATCTGCAGCGCGGTGATGCCATCCTTGGTCCCGGCCACCTTGAAATCCATGTCACCGAGATGATCCTCGTCGCCGAGGATGTCGGTCAGCACCTTGAAACGGCTGCCTTCCTTGACCAGCCCCATCGCGACGCCGGCGACCGGCGCCTTGATCGGCACGCCCGCATCCATCAGTGCCAGGCTCGTGCCGCACACCGAGGCCATCGAGCTCGAACCATTCGACTCGAGGATCTCGGATACCACGCGGATCACGTACGGGAACCTGTCGATTCCCGGCATCACGGCCTTCACGCCGCGCTTGGCCAGGTTGCCGTGGCCGATTTCACGGCGCTTCGGCGACCCCATCATGCCGGTCTCGCCGACGCTGAACGGCGGGAAGTTGTAGTGCAGCATGAACGCATCCTTGCGCTCGCCGCTCAGCCCGTCGATGATCTGCGCATCGCGGCCGGTTCCCAGCGTCGCGACGACCAGGGCCTGGGTCTCGCCGCGCGTGAACAGGGCCGAGCCGTGCGTGCGGGCGAGGACGCCGGTGCGGATGTTGATGCCGCGGACGGTCTTCGTGTCGCGCCCGTCGATGCGCGGGTGCCCGTCCAGGATGCGCTCGCGCACCAGCCGGTATTCGAGATTGAAGAATTCCGTGCCGACCTGGTCGGCCGTGAAGCGCGGCGCATCGCCGGCCGACAGCGCAGCGAGCACGGCCGTCCTGATTTCGCCGATCTTCGCGTGCCGCTGCTGCTTCTCCGTGATGGCATACGCGTCGGTCAGCGTCTTTTCGGCCAGTGCGCGCACCGCTTCCTTGAGATCCGTGTTCGGCTCCGGCGCGACCCAGCTCCATTTGGGCTTGCCGGTCTCGGCCGCCAGCTCGTTGATGGCCCTGATAGCGACCTGCATCTGTTCGTGGCCGAACATGACCGCGCCGAGCATCACTTCCTCGTTGAGGCCCGATGCCTCCGACTCGACCATCAGCACGCCTTCCTGCGTACCGGCGACGACGAGGTCGAGCTGCGACTCCAGCAGCTGCGAGGCGGTCGGGTTCAGGATGTAGCTGCCGTTGCGGTAGCCGACGCGCGCCGCGCCGATCGGGCCCATGAACGGCATTCCGGAAATCGCCAGTGCGGCGGATGCGCCGAGCAGCGCGGCAATATCCGGATCCACTTCCGCGTTGACCGACAGCACCGAGGCCACGACCTGGACTTCGTTGATGAAGCCTTCGGGGAACAGCGGCCTGATCGGGCGGTCGATCAGGCGCGAGGTCAGCGTCTCCTTTTCGGTCGGACGGCCTTCACGCTTGAAAAAGCCGCCGGGAATGCGCCCGGCTGCGTAGGTTTTTTCCTGGTAATTGACGGTCAGCGGAAAGAAGTCCCGTCCCGGCGTGGCCTTCTTGAGGCCTACGGCCGTTACCAGCACGACGGTATCGCTCATCGTGACGAGAACTGCGCCATCGGCCTGGCGTGCCAGCTCACCGGTTTCTATCGTGACCGTGTGGTCCCCATACTGAAAGCTCTTCTTGGTAGCGCTCACGTCGGCTGCCCCTTTTTAATTCGTGGATAGGAAAAAAAGCCAGGCCCATGATCTGCGCGGCCCGGGATGGCGAGTGTCAGCGGCGCAGCCCCAGGCGCTCGACGACCTGCGCGTACTTGTCCGGCGTCCTGCTCTTGAGGTAATCGAGCAGCTTGCGGCGCTGATTGACCATCTTCAGCAACCCGCGGCGCGAGGCATGATCGGCCTTGTGCGTCGTGAAATGCTGGCTCAGGCCGTTGATGCGCTCGGACAACAGGGCTATCTGGACTTCAGGCGACCCGGTGTCCTGCGCGCTGCGCTGAAACTTTCCGACGACGCCCGATTTTTCTTCGCGAGTGAGTGGCATTGAAAACAAACCTCAATCAATAACTTATGACCTTTTAAGAAGCCGGGCATTGTACGCGTCGGCGGCCTCGCCCTCAAGCACGATTAACGGCCGCCGAAATCAGCCGCAAGGGCACCAGCCTGCCCGCGGCCTCGAGCTCCCCGAGGCCCAAAAAACCCAGTTCATCCGAGTAGATACGCACGGTTCCAGGGCTCCCGGCCGGTACCGCCAGTGTCTTGCCCTGGCGCAACGCGGCAACCTGCGCGGCGGCCAGGTCGTAGCGCGGAGCCTGCCCGAGCGCCGCATCGACGGGGAGCAGCGCGGCCCGGCGCGCCTCCAGCGTCAGGCCTTCGAGGGCCTCGATACTCCACATCGGCCCGTCGGCAAACGGCGTCACGCCCAGCCGGCGCAATCCGGTCAGGTGCGCGATCGTGCCGATCGAGTCCGCGATATCCTCGGCCAGCACGCGGATATAGGCGCCCTTGGAACAGCGCACGTCGAACTCCAGGTCCGGCGCGCGCCAATCGCGCAGGGTCATCTCGCGGATCAGGACCCGTCGCGGCTCGCGTGCGCGCGTCACGCCGGCACGCGCATATTCGTACAGCGGCCGCCCGTCCTGCTTGATCGCCGAGTGCATCGGCGGCACCTGCGCGTAGTCCCGCGGAAAGTTGCGCAACGCCGCTGCCAGGTCTTCGGCCGTGAACGGCGCCAGGTCGCGACGCTCGATGACCGGGGACTCGAGGTCGGCGCTGGCGGTGCGCTCGCCGAGGCGCGCCACGACCCGATAGGTCTTGTCAGCGTCCAGCAGCGATGCGCCGAATTTGGTCGCCTCGCCGAAGCAGACCGGCAGCAGGCCCGAGGCCAGCGGGTCGAGCGACCCGGTGTGCCCGGCCTTGCGTGCGCCGAGCAGGTACTTGGCCCTGGCGACAGCAGCCGCCGAACTCAGGTGCAGCGGCTTGTCGAGCAGCAGGATCCCGTGGATATCCGCGAGGCCCGTCAAGGCTTTGCCGGCTTGTTCACGGCGTCGATCAGCTGCGTCAGGCGCACGCCGCGCTCGATCGATTCGTCCAGCTGGAAGCTCAGCGTAGGCGTATAGCGGATCATCAGCGACTTCGACAGGGCGTTGCGCAGGAAGCCCGCCGCGCTCTCGAGGCCCCGCTGCACCAGAGGATCCGGCCCGTCGCGGCCGAACACCAGGTAGAACACGCGCGCCGTGCGCAGGTCCCCGGTGACGTCGACCCCTGTGATCGTCACGTTGCCGATGCGCGAATCCTTGACTTCGCGGCGCAGCAGCCCGGCCAGCTCGCGCTGGATGTGCTCTGCCAGGCGCCGCGCCCGCGGATTGTCCTTGGCCATCGTTGCTCCCGTGACCGCGCGACGCTACAGCGTGCGCGCCACTTCGACCCGCGAATAGCACTCGATCTGGTCGCCTTCCTGCACGTCGCTGTAGTTCTTCACGCCGATGCCGCACTCGGTGCCGGCGCGCACCTCGTTGACGTCGTCCTTGAAGCGCTTCAGCGATTCCAGCGCCCCCTCGAAGATCACGACGTTGTTGCGCAGTACCCGTATCGGGAAATTGCGGCGTACAAAGCCGTCGATGACCATGCAGCCGGCCACGGTGCCGAACTTGCTGGAGCGGAATACGCTGCGCACCTCGGCGAGCCCGACGATCTGTTCCTTGACCTCCGGCGAGAGCATGCCGGTCAGCACCGTGCGGATGTCGTCGATGGCCTCGTAGATGATGCTGTAGTAGCGCACATCGACGCCGTGTTCCTTGATCGCGGCGCGCGCCGCCGCGTCGCCGCGCACGTTGAAGCCGATGATGCGCGCCTTCGACGCGGCCGCCAGCGTCACGTCCGATTCGGTGAGTCCGCCGACGCCGGTGGAGATCACGTTGACCGCCACCTCGGACGTCGACAGCCCGTTCAGCGCGTCGCGCAGCGCCTCGACGCTGCCCTGCACGTCCGCCTTGACCAGCAGCTGCACGACGCTGGCCTTGGTCTCGCCCATCTTCGAGAACACGTCCTGCATGTTCGCGCTCTGGCGCGCGAGCTTGACGTCGCGCAACTTCGCCTGCCGATGCATCGCCACCTCGCGCGCCTTGCGCTCGCTGTCGACGGCCAGCAGTTCGTCGCCGGCGTTCGGCGCACCCGACAGTCCCAGCACGACGACCGGCATCGACGGCCCCGCCGACTCGATCGGGCGGCCGGTCTCGTCGAACAGCGCGCGCACGCGCCCGAACTCATGGCCGGCCAGCATCGCATCGCCGAGCTTGAGCGTACCGCGCAGCACCAGCACCGTCGCGACGGCACCGCGCCCCTTCTCGAGGCTCGATTCGATCACGAATCCGGCCGCGAGTCCGTCCGTCGGCGCCTTCAGCTCGAGCACCTCGGCCTGCAGCAGGATGCTGTCCAGCAGCTGATCGACCCCCTGCCCGGTGCGCGCCGAGACGGAGACGAACATGTTCTGGCCGCCCCACTCCTCGGGTATCACGCCGTGCTTGGCCAGCTCCTGCTTGACGCGCTCCGCATCCGCCTCGGGCTTGTCGATCTTGTTGATCGCGACGACGATCGGCACCTTGGCCGCCTGGGCGTGCTGGATCGCCTCGATCGTCTGCGGCATGACGCCGTCGTCGGCCGCGACCACCAGGATCACGATGTCGGTGACCTGCGCGCCGCGCGCGCGCATCGCCGTGAAAGCGGCGTGCCCCGGCGTGTCCAGGAAGGTCACCATGCCCTTGCTGGTTTCGACGTGATAGGCGCCGATGTGCTGCGTGATGCCCCCGGCCTCGCCGGCGGCGACCTTGGTGCGCCGGATGTAGTCGAGCAGCGAGGTCTTGCCGTGGTCGACGTGACCCATCACGGTAACGACCGGCGGGCGCGGCAGGATCGCGAGCGAACTGTCCGCTGTCCCCTGCAGGTCGTCCTCGATGACGTTTTCCTTGCGCAGTACCGGCGTATGCCCCATCTCCTCGACGACCAGCACGGCCGTGTCCTGCTCGATCATCTGGTTGATCGTCGCCATCACGCCCATGTTCATCATGACCTTGATGACTTCGGTGGCCTTGACGGCCATCTTCTGCGCAAGCTCCGCCACGGTCATCGCCTCGCCGATCGCGACCTCGCGCACGACCCGGGCCGTCGGCATCTCGAAGCCGTGCTTGCTGTCGGACTCGCCGACCGAGCGGCGGCGCCCGTCGCGGGACTTCTTCTTCTTGTGGCGCGAGCTGACGTCGCCGACGATGTGCAGCTCCTGCCGCCCATAACGCGTCGCCTTGTCGTCGGTCACTTCGCGGGTCGCCTTGCCCGGCTTGGCTGCGGCGGCCTTGCGCTCCCTCTCGGCAATCTCGCGCGCCTGGATCTCGGCCTGGCGCCGCGCCTCCTCCTCGGCCGTGCGCTTGCGGTTCTCCTCGTCGCTGCGCCGCCGGTTCTCCTCGGCAATGCGCTCCAGCTCCGCCCGTTCCTTCTCGCGCCGCTCGCTCTCCTGTCGCTCGAGGGCGGCCCTGGCCTGTTCCTCGCTCTCGCGCTGGCGGTCGATTTCCTCCTGCTGGTGACGCGCCTGGTCGTCGAGCACCTCGCGCTTGATGTAGGTGCGCTTGCTGCGCACCTCGACGTTGACGGTGCGCGCGCGGCCCTGGGTGCCGGCCAGCTTCAGCTCCCACTGCGACTTGCGCCGCAGCGTGATCTTGCGCGGCGCCGACTCCGTCTCCGACTCCTCGCGTCCGTGGCTGCGGCGCAGATGCGTCAGCAGCTCGTGCTTCGCGTCCTCGCTGATCATGTCCTCGGCGCCATCGACCTTGATGCCTGCCTGATCGAGCTGCTGGAGCAGCCGGTCAACCGGAACCTTCAGTACTTCGGCGAACTGCGCGACCGTTACATCTGCCATAAATGAGCTCCTAAGCCTTCGCTTCTTCCGCGAACCAGTGCTTGCGGGCTTCCATGATTAATGCGGCGGCGCGATCGGCCTCGAGCCCGCTCTTCTCGACCAGTTCATCGACCGCCAGGTCGGCCAGGTCCTCGCGGGTGCGCACGCCGTCGCGGGCGAGCGCCATCGCCAGATCGTCGCCGGCAATCTCGATCAGGTCGGCTGCCGGGTCGGTTCCGTCGACCGACTCCTCGCTGGCGATCGCCTGGGTCAGCAGCACGTCGCGCGCGCGCGTGCGCAGTTCCTTGACGATGTCCTCGTCGAATTCCTCGATCGCGTCGAGCTCGCTGGCCGGCACGTAGGCGACTTCCTCGATGGTCGAGAAGCCCTCCTGCACCAGGATGCTGGCGACGTTCTCGTCGACGTCCAGCTGCTTCATGAACGTCTCGACCAGTGCCGAGGACTCCGACTCGCTCTTCGCCTCCGCGTCCGATTCGGTCATGACGTTCAGTTCCCAGCCCGTCAGCTGGCTCGCGAGGCGGATGTTCTGGCCGCCGCGACCGATCGCCTGCGACAGCTTGTCCTCGGCTACCGCGATATCCATGCTGTGCGAATCCTCGTCGACGACGATCGACTGCACTTCGGCGGGCGACATCGCATTGATGACGAACTGCGCGGCATTCTCGTCGAACGGAATGATGTCGACGCGCTCGCCGGCGATCTCGTTCGAAACCGCCTGCACGCGCGAACCGCGCATGCCGACGCAGGCACCGACCGGATCGATGCGCGGATCGTTGCTGCGCACCGCGATCTTGGCGCGCACGCCCGGATCGCGCGCGGCGCCCAGGATCTGGATCAGGCCCTGGCCGACCTCGGGCACCTCGAGCTTGAACAGCTCGATCAGGAACTCCGGCGCCGTGCGCGTCAGGAACAGCTGCGGGCCGCGCGGCTCGGCGCGCACTTCCCGCAGGTACGCCTTGACGCGGTCCTGCGGCAGCTGCTCGCGCGGAATCAGCTCTTCGCGCGCGACGTAGCCTTCGGCGTTGGCGCCGAGATCGACATAGATGCCATTGCGATCGATGCGCTTGACGACGCCGCTGACCAGCGTCCTGACGCGATCCTTGTACGCATCGACGACCTGCGCGCGCTCCGCCTCGCGCACCTTCTGCACGATGACCTGCTTCGCCTGCTGCGCGAGAATGCGGCCGAACGGCACCGACTCCATCGGCTCCTCGACATAACCGCCGGTTTCGACGTCCTTGTCGATGTCCCTGGCGTCATCGAGCCGCAGCTCGCGCTGCGGGACTTCCAGTTCGCTGGAATCGTCCGCGAACACCTTCCAGCGCCGGAAGGTCTCGTAGTCGCCGGTCTTGCGGTTGATCGCGACGCGCACGTCCAGCTCCTCGCCGTGCTTCTTGCGCGCAGCCGATGCCAGCGCCGCTTCGAGCGCATCGAAGATGATTTCCTTGTCGACGCCCTTCTCGTTCGAGACCGCATCGACCACCATCAGAATTTCTTTGTTCATGGACCTGTCCCGTTCGTTACTGCCCGTTCAGGGCTTCAGTCTCGCCTTCTGGATCCGCTCGAGCGGCAATTCGTATTCCCGCCCGTCGACCTCGACCACGATCGCGTCCGCCGCGACCTTCCTCAAAATCCCCGCGAAGCGCCGCCGCCCGTCGAGCGGCAGCTTCAGCTCGACGAACACGCGCTCGCCGGCGAAGCGCTCGAAATGCGCCCGCTTGCGCAGCACCCGGTCGAGCCCCGGCGAGGACACTTCGAGCGAGTACCGTCCCTTGACCGGATCCTCCGCATCCAGCACCTCGCTGATCGCGTGACTGGCCCGGGCGCAGTCGTCGACCGTGATGCCCTGGATCGCGTCACCGGCCCTGCGGTCGATGAAGACCCGCAACACCGCACTGCGGCCGGCCTGCGCGAACTCAAGGTCGACCAGCTCATAGCCGAGCGTCTCGACCAGCGGCTCCAGCAGGCGCATCAAGGCATCGCGCATGGTCCTTCAGTTCCTTCGCAGGCATTCCGCGCAAACAAAAAAGGGGACCATCGGCCCCCTTTAACCAAAAAGCCCCGACACCCGGGGCTCTTGCAAACAAAGCGTCAGTCGGAACGAACCGGCAGACATCGTTCCCGGAAGGACCAGGCCCGGAAGCCGCGAACCGATCGCAAGCCCGCCGAGGGCCGCGATTATAGGCAATGCCCGCCTAAGGCGCCAGTCCCGCAAACGACTGGGGCCACATCGTTGTGGCCCCAGTACTTCAAACGATCAGCGAAACGCTTACCAGCGCTTCGGACCGCGTGAACCGCCGCCGCCACCACCGCCGCCGCCGCCGGTGCGCTCCTGCGCCTCGTTCACCTTCAACGCACGCCCGTCGACGTCATGACCATTCAGGGCCTGCATTGCGCGAGCCGCATCTGCGCTCGCCATTTCCACGAAGCCGAAGCCGCGGGGACGACCCGTATCACGGTCATTGATCAACGCGACCGACTGCACGGCGCCATGCTTTTCGAACAGCGCGCGTACAGCCGACTCGTCCATCGAGAACGGGAGATTGCCAACATACATTTTCGTCATTTAAGAATACCTGCTAACTAAAGAAACTACCGACGGGTCCCGCGGATTCGCCAATATTCATTGCGCGCCGAGAGCCTGCCTCCTGGATCGACGAAACCTGCTTTGTGGGTTGAGGTCAAGCCTGCCTGAGCGGCGCGGTGACCAGAAACGGACCAAGTAGAAATTCACGAACCTGGAGCCGAGTTTACAGTGTTTTATAAACATATGCCAATTCAATATCTTAAGAGCGGCGGCGCCAGCACGACAGCATGGGCGGCTCGGCGCGGTAGCGGCTCAGCGGGCTTCCCGGGCAGGCCCGAAATTCGAGTTTCAGGCCGGATCCAGCGCAAATCCGCGCCGCAATGGCCGCCTCGGCGGGTCCATGATTGACCATCAGGAAGCGTCCCCCGGGGCGCAGGTTGGCGCCGGCCCGCGCGAATATCGCCTCCGGCCGCAGCAATCGCAGCGGCAGCCGCCAGGCCAGGATCGTGGCCGGGGTCACGAACGGAAACCACGCGCTGATCAGGTCCGCCGGGGACTCGAGCCCGGCATAGTCGCCGATCAGGAAGCGCGCCTCGGGCATTTGCACCAGGTACCCTGCGGCGTAGTCCCGGCGCGTATGACCGTTGCGGTACAGCCGGTGGCCTTCGATCTCGACCCCGGTCAGGCTTGCCGGACGGTAAAAGGTCTGCAGGGTCGCGGCGTACCAGAAGCTGGCGCAACCGATGTCCTGCACGACCAGGCCCAAGGGCGGCGACTGCCCATACTCGCGCCACGCACAATCGAGGATATCGAGGTATTCGTAATTGCGGATGCTGGTCGCGGCGTTCAGCCGCAATTCGAACCGGATCTGGTATCGGCGCTGCAACGCGGCTATTCTTTGCGCCTCTTCATGCGCGAGCTGCGGGAGCTCGACGGCCGGTTCTTCCCGGTACAGACCGCGCGACCAGCGCACGCGCTCGGAGACGCCGTACCAGAAGCCGTGCCGCAGGGATCGCAGACGCTGTACCAATGAAGTCATTGTCGAAATGCCGTTGAAGCTGCTGGCACCGCGTTACTGGCCCACCTGGATCGGGCTCGCCTGGCTGCGCACGCTGACATTATTACCCTATTGCGCGCAGCGGCGCGTCGGATCCGCCATCGGCTGGCTGATCCGGCGCCTGCCCCTGCCCTGGGTGCGCATTGCCGAGCGCAATATCGAGCTGTGCCTGCCGGCGTTGAGCAGTGCCGAGCGCGCGGACCTGCTCGACCGGCACTGCGCGAGCCTCGGCATGGCATTGTGCGAAACCGCGACGACGTGGTGGTGCGACGATCGGCGCGTCAACAGCCTCGCCGAGGTGCGGGGGCTCGAGAACCTGCAGGCCGCCCTTGCCCGCGGTCGCGGCGCCATCATGATCGGCGGCCACTTCACGACGATTGAGATCGCGACGCGCATCCTCGGTACGGTCGTGCCGCTGAACGTGGTCTACCGGCCGACCAAGAACGAGCTGATTTCCTACACGATGCACACGGAGTTCATGCGGCACGGCCATCCGATCCCGTACGACGACATCCGCGCGATGATCCGGGCCCTGAAGAACAACGAAGTGGTCTGGTACGCGCCGGACCAGAGTTACCGCAACAAGGGCGCGGCGATGGTCAGTTTCTTCGGGCGACCCGCGGCGACGACGACCGCGACCTCGCGTCTCGCGCGCATCTCCGGCGCGGCGGTGCTGACCTATTTCCCCGAGCGCCTGCCCGGCAATGACGGCTATCGCGTGCACATCGGCCCCGCGCTCGATAACTTTCCCGGCGACGACCCGCAGGCGGACTCCGAGCGCTTCAATCGCCTGCTGGAGGCGCACATCCTGAAGGTGCCGGAGCAATACCTGTGGGTGCATCGGCGCTTCAAGGGCCTGAGCCCCGATTATCCGGACTATTACGGCCGGGATTCCCGGCAACGGCGCGCCGCAGGCTGATCAGGCGATGCGCCGGACCTCGACCTCGACGCTGTGTACGGCCGTGCTCTCGCCCATATCGCTCTTGCGGCCGTCATTTAACATATTGATGTTCGCGTGGCCCGCGGCTGCGCCCAGCCAGCGCCCCTTATGCGACAGCGCGACGCCCCGCGGCAGCCTGTCGCTGCACACGACGTTGAGCCTGAGCTCGCCCACCGCATTGCTGACCAGGGCGCGATCCCCGGCGCTGAGGCCGCGCTCCCTTGCGTCCAGCGGATGCAGGGCGATCGTCGCCGAGCCCAGGCGCTCACCGATCTGTGCGACGTTGCCGAAGCTCGTATTCATCAGCCAGTCGTGCGCCGGCGACAGCAGGCGCAGGCGCCCTCCCCGCGGCCGCGCCTCAACCATCGGCTGCGGCACGCGCGGCAGTCCCTCCGCGGCCAGCGCGTCCGACGCGATCTCGATCCGCCCGCTCGGCGTGGCGAAGCGCCGGTCGGCAAACTGCACCGCCGGCTGCGCGGGAATCCACACGGTACCGCGCGCTGCAAACGCCGCGAAATCCTGCGCGAGGCCGGCCCGCCTCACCAGTGTCTGCAGGATCAGCGCGTCGCTCTCCTGCAGCGGCGGCTCGGCATAGCCCATTGCGCGCGCAAGTCGCCGGAAGATTTCCTGGTTCGGCAACGCCTCGCCGATCGGCTCCATGACCTTGACCTGCGCCGACAGCGCGAGGTGGAAATACGGCGCGATCACATCGTCGAATTCCAGGAAGCTTGCCGCCGGCAGGATGTAGTCGGCAAAGGCGGCCGTGTCGGTCGCAAACAGGTCGAGCACGACGGTCAGCAGGTCCTCGCGGCGCAGCGCCTCGCGCAGCCTCGACTGCTGCGGCCCGGAGGCGAGCGGATTCATGTTCCACACCAGCAGCGCGCGCGAGCGCGCGTGATCCTCGAGCGCCGCTGCCAGGTCCATGTGGCTGATCGCGGGCGCCGGCACCGCCGGCGGCGCGCACAGGTAGTTGTCGTCGATGCCGCGCTGGCCGAGATTGCCGTTCAGGTACAGGAATCCGGCGCCGGCCCGGCCGAGATTGCCGGTCACGGCGGGCAGCATCGCGCAGGCGCGCATGACGTTTCCGCCCATCGCCTGGCGCTGCAGCCCCTGCCCCAGCCACAGCAGCGACGGTCCGCGCGCGTACAACCGCGCAACCTCTTCGATTCGCGCGGCCGCAACGCCGGTGGCGCCTTCGGTCCAGGCCGGATCGCAGCGCGCAACCGCGGCCTCGACATCGTCCCAGCCGAGCACATGAGCGGCAATGAATGCCCGATCCAGCAGGCCCTCGCGCCGGATCACGTGCAGAAGTCCGAACGCCAGCGCCGCGTCGCTGCCGGGGAAGGGCTGCAGGTGGATGTCGGCCCGCGCCGCGGTCGGCGTACGCACCGGGTCGACGACGACGATCTTCGCACCCGACTCCGGCAGCCAGTACTCGTGTGCATGCGGCGCCGACGCATGCGGATTTGCGCCCCAGACGACGATGCAGGAGGCCTGCGCGGCCGTGCGCGGATCGAAGCCGTCGACCGACGTGCCGTACATCGAGCGCAGCGCGACATGCCCGGCCATGTTGCAGATCGTGTCGGGGGTGACCTCGGTTGCCCCCAGGCGGTTGAAGAAGCGCATCGGCACGACGCCCGCCAGCAGCGATATGGTGCCGGTGTAGTGCGCATTCAGGATCCGGTCGGCGCCGTGCGCGGCGACGATCTGAGTCAGCCGCTCGGAGATTCCGCCGATCGCCTCATCCCATGAGATCGCCTCGTAGTGCCCGGAGCCCTTGGGGCCGACGCGACGCTGCGGTCGCGCGAGCCTGACCTGCGGATCGCGCCATTCGCGGTTGTAACCGGTCGAGCACTTGCCGCACAGGCTGCCGCGGCTGACCGGATGATCCACGTCGCCGCGTACGGCGTGCACGACGCCGTTGCGCCTGATCACGGCGATGCCGCAGGTATCGTAGCAATCGCGCGGGCACGCCGTGCGGATGACCTGCCCGGCGGCGTCGGCCGTGCTCATTCGCCCGGGTGCCGGTCCACCTGCCGCAGCAGTCTGCGCCGCAGCTGCGACGCCTCGGTATGCAGCGGGGACTGACGCAGGCGGCCGATTTCCTCGGCCGTGTAAGGCTGGAATGGCGCAGGCACGTGCGCACGGTCGAACCGCCACAGCATCCAGTTGACGACCTCGGCCAGGTCCGCACTCGATAACGGCGAACTCGCGACGCCCGGAACCTGGCCCAGGTATTCCCGGCCCCCGGGCACGCGCAGGAACCGGGCAACGGAACCCGCCAGTCGCGGTGCCGCCCCTTCCGAGCCGCTGCCGTCGGCGCGATGGCATCCCTGGCAGTTCAGCGTCCAGTTCTGCCAGGCGCGGCGCATATCCCCGACACCCGGGCCAGCCGCCTCGGCCGGATCATAGCCCACGCCGGCCGGCGGCACCGGGGCAGCGCCAATCGCGAACGCGGCCGCGCCGCACAGCGCCAGTGCCGCGAGCGCGAGGCGGCGCGTGCGCATCATGGGCCCGGCAGGGCCGGCCGCAGGGCAAGCGTTGCCGCCCCGCTGACTCCCGGGTGCCGCGCGCGCACCGCTGCGACTTCCGCGGCATCGAACGGATGCGCGAGCGCCTTGGCCTTGCCGAGGTCCGTGGCGATGAAATTCAGCACCGCGGCGACGTCCGCCTCGCTGAGCGCACTCTGCGCCGGCATCGCGCCGTGATACGTACCGCCCGCCACCGTCACGCCGCCGATCAGGCCGCCGGAGACGACCAGCACCAGATAATCGCGTCCGGCTGGCGTCTGGGCGAAGGCGTGAATCTGTGCGCCGAGCGGCGGGAAGCTGCCGGGTATGCCCTCGGCCCGGGCACCATGGCACACGGCGCAGGTGCCCGCGAAGATGCCGGCGCCGGTGTCAGCCGCTGCCGCGGGGGCCGATGCGACGAGCAGCGCGCCGCCGAGCAGCGCGCCGATTGCCAGTGCTGCGTTGCGCATGGCGCTACTTCTGGTCCATCGCGACGCCGAGGATGATCGCGACGGTGCAGGTATAGGACTGGCTCTTGGTGTTGAAGCACCACGTGATGTCGTTGTTCAGTTGCGGTCGCGTCACGGGGCGCCCGCCCTCATTGCGCTCGCACGCGCAGCGGCCCTGCGCAACGCCGCCGCAGCAGTCGTTGTACGAGATGATGTAATTGCGGTCGTCGGCCGGATTGCGGCAGGTGCCGATCCACGTGATCGGCGACATCTCGAGCCCGGGCGGACACGACGTCGCCGTGCCGCCGTAACAGGAACACAGCGAGCCGTCGATCGCGCAATAGCGCCAGTAGTCGCAGCTGTTCTGGTCGCCCGGATCCTGCAGATTGCCGCTGCTGATCGGCGCCTCCTTGCCGGAGGCCGGATCCGTCGACGTGGGCTCCGCCGCGTCGGCCCTCATGACCGGCAGCAGCGGCAGGCTCGCGGCGCCGGCAAGCAGCGTCCCGAGCGTGCTGAACAAACTGCGACGCGACGTCCGGCTCGCGACGCCTCGCACTATCTTCTCCGCCAACTGATCGAAATTAGCCACGCTACTCTCCCGACGATACCCGTTTCTGTTCACGCTGGGCGATAAACTGCTGGATGCTGCTGACGCCAATTTCCTTGGCGACGAAAAGACTCTCGAGGTGTTCGCGCGAATTCACGAGTCCGCTTGCCGATAACCGGCCGGCTTCGTCCAGCAAAATCGCGAACGGCAGCTTGGCGACGCCAAAACTGCGCCCCAGCACCTCGGACAGCACATAGGGAAATTTTCCGAGCCCCTTGTCGCGGACAAACGCGACGTGCCGCTCGACGCTGCCGCCGTCGCTGGCGAGGATGATATCCAGCCACTGGCGTTCGGCACCCTGCGCGGAGCGCACCGACGGCAGCAGCGTCTGGCAGATCGCGCAATCCGGCGACAGGAACAGGATCAGCTGGCTGCGGCCATCGCGCACCCCGCCGACCTGCACCGTGGTGCCGTCGAGCGCGGCCAGCGTCAGCTGTGGCGCCGCATCGCCGACTTTCAACGCCTGCCGGATCGTCAGTGCACCGGCCGGAGCAATGCGCTGGTGCAGCACGCCGATCTGGCGCGCGAGTGCGATGCACACCACCGAGAGAATCAGCAATGCGATCCACAGCACGATCTGCGAGGCGATGAGCAGGCTCACGTCTGCACCCCGGCGCGCAGCGGACGGATGCTCATGACCTGGTCCAGCGCAACGTAGAGCGCCAGCAGCACGAGGCCCGCGAGCACCTGCGTGACCGCCGCGCCCGACGTGACGACGTAGGGAACGGCGCCGGGCGCAACGGCGGCGCTGAGCGCGATCACTGCAGCCAATGCGCCCAGGATCGCGGCGCGCCACGCCTGGAAAGCGCCCAGCGGACGATGCCCGCTGGAAAAACTGCAGCCGCAATCAACGTCGCGCCGCCCGGCCATGAGCGCCCGCTGAAGGTAGATGAAATACGCTCCCCAGATCAGCGTTGCCAGCAGGGCCGCATCGGCGCGCATCACGGGAACCCACAGCCCGGCCGCCGCGACGAGTTCGGAGGCCGCGATCCCGACGACGGCCCGCCGGGCACGCGGCAGCGCAAGGCCCGTCAGATCCTGCATCGCGCGCGCCGCATCGGACCCGGCATTCAGCTTGTGAAATCCGGACGCAAACAACAGCAGCGACGCAAAGGACGCGAGCTGCGCGATCGCGATCTGCGCCACCAGCAGTGCGGAGACGGTCCCGTTCATGGGCTAGGGAACCGGCTGAATCATCATGTGGTTGGTCAGCCCGTCGAGCCCCAGGCTGCGCAGCAGCATCCCGCTGCGCGGATCGTAGATATCGACGCGATCCTTCGCCTGGACCATCAGCAGCGGCTCGCTGGCGTGGGTCAGCGCAATCGTATCGCCCGGCCGGACCAGGCGCATGCGCCGCAGGCGCTTCTGCGTCGTCGCGTCGTAAGCCCAGACCTCGGTGCCCGGATCCTTCTGCGTGCCGTCGTGTGCATCCGGCTGCATCAGCACGTACAGCGTGCTGCGCCCGTCGGCGGCGATCGTCTGCCATCCGCTCGGCCGCCAGTTGGCCGCCGCTTCCTCGGCCGTCAGCAGCGACCATGACGGCAACACCTTCGCCTCATCACCGCTGAAGTCGACCGGCTGCACCTGCCCGAGCAGGCTCGTGAAATATCCCGTGCCGCCGATGTGCGCGGCGTCGGTGAACAGCGGATCACGATCCAGGTCGTTGAACTTCTTCGACTCGCTGCGGCCGACCGCCTTGCCGTCCGCGCCGAGGTGCACCGACAGCACCGTGCCGCTGCCGCACAGCGTCGAGAAGCCGCGCGTGCCGGTCGGATACAGCAGCGAACAACCCGGAATGTCGATTTCCCCGAGCACCTTGCGCCTGACGAGATCGACGACGGTCACCGAAGCGGCGGGCGTGAAGTTATATACCAGCCCGAGCCGCTCATTGTCGGTGAAGACGAACGTGCCCGACATCGCCGAGACCAGCGCACGCTTCGTCGGGATCACGATTTCGTCGATCACGTTCAGTGTCTTCGGGTCGTACACCCAGATGAAATCCGTGCGTACGCCGCGCACGCCGCGCGACCAGACCGTGTCGAGCACGTAGATCTCCGGCCGTTGCGTCGCCATCAGCAGCACGGTCGAATCGCGCGCCTGCAGCTCGCCCTTGACCTCGTGCGTGTCGCTGCCGACGTTTCTCAGCTCGATGCGGTTGTACGGATAATTCAGGAACGCCCAGTTGGCCGGATACTTCTCGGGCAGCGTCTCGACTTTCGCGATCGCGTCCGGCGGCAGCGGATTCGGGAATTGCGCCGCGGTGGCGAGTGCCGGCAGCGACAGGGCCGCCAGAATCGCAGCCGGAAGCGGGTTCACACGCAAAGAAAAAGACGGTTTCCGCATGATGGTCCCTTCGTGATTATTCGCGGCGACCAGCCCCGTCGCCAGCCGGCAGTTTACGTCAAAAGACCTGATTGTGCGAAATCCGTTTGCGTGGCGGGGGCGCTGCAGCGGTATATTGCGGGCATGAGTCCCGCCAGCGTGATCTTTTATTCGGCCGTCGGCATCGCGACCATCGCCTTCGTTGCAGGCGCCATCCGCGCGGCCCGCCATCACCCCGACATCCGCGCGCCGCGGCCAATCGAGATCCTGATCGGCGCGGTGGTCAATTTCTTCGACGCGCTCGGCATCGGCTCATTCGCGCCGACGACGGCGCTGTGCAAGGTGCTGAAACTGGTGCCCGACGAAGACATTCCCGGCACGCTCAATGCCGGCCTCACGGCGGCGGCGCTGCTGGAATCGGTCATCTATGTCACCGCAATCATCGTCGACCCGCTGCTGCTGATCGCCATGGTCGCGAGCGCCGCGGCGGGCGCGTGGATCGGCGCCGGCATCGTCTCGCGCCTGCCGCGCCGCCCGATACAGGTCGGCATGGGCATCGCGCTGCTGATCGCGGGCTGCGTATTCGTCGCGATCAACCTGCACCTGCTGCCGGGGGGCGGCACGGCTATGAACCTGTCCGGGTGGCGCTTTTGCGTCGCGGTCGGCGTCAATTTTGCGCTCGGCGCCCTGATGGGCGTGGGCATCGGCAATTACGCGCCGTGCATGGTCACGCTCGCGCTGCTCGGCATGCATCCGCTTGCGGCGTTTCCGATCATGATGGGCTCCTGCGCGCTGATCCAGCCCATTGCGAGCCTGCGGTTCTTCGAGACCGGACGCTTCGGCTGGGGCACCTGCGTCGGGCTGTCGATCGGCGGCATCGTCGGCGTGCTGATCGCCGCCTACCTGGTCAAGTCGCTGCCGCTCGAGGCGCTGCGCTGGATGGTGACCTTCGTGATCGCCTACGCCGCCTTTGCGATGCTGCGCTCGGCAATCGCGCAGCCGGCGCCCGCCCCCGCCTGATCCCCCGCCCCCAGATTTCTAGCGCCACAGCTTCTCCCAGCCCGCGTGGCCCAGTGCCTGCAGCGTGCGGATGTTGGCCCGGTAGATCTCGTCGGGATCCTCCAGGCCTTCGACCGCACGAGCGATGCTGGTCTCGCGCAGCAGGTGCAGCGTCGGGAACGGCGAGCGGTTGGTGTAGTTGCCGATGTCATCCGGATGCGTCCCGGCGAACTGGAACCCGGGATGAAAGCTCGCGACCTGCAAACTGCCCTCGAGCCCGAGCGCGGCCAGCAGCTGCTCCCCGTCGGCGAGGAAATCGTTGAATTCCAGGAAGTCATTCAATACCCACGGATGGATCAGCAGCGTCGTCTCGCACTGCGCTTCGTCCTGGCCGTCCAGCCAGCGCAGCTCCACGCCCAGATCCTCGAGCAGCTGCGCGCTCTGGCGCGCCTCGCTGACGCGCAGGCGCACCCGGCCGGCCCGATACACCGGCGCCGCGAACGGGCACAGCTGCAGGCCCATGACCGATTTCTCAAGCCATAGCCGCGTTGCGGCGAGAACCGAGTCTATGTCCGGCTGCGCGATGGCCAGGCTCCGGTGGTTTTCGCGTATTCTACCCGTCCATCGCCACCATTCACGAGCGTTTGCGCATGACCAACCGGATTCCCGCGACCCTGATCGCCGGCGACGGCATCGGCCCCGAAATCATGGCCTCGGCGGTCGCCGCGCTCGATGCGCTCGGCGCCCCCTTCGACTGGGATCGCCAGGCGGCCGGCCTCGGCAGCGTCAGGAGTGCCGGCGATCCGCTGCCGGCAGCCGCGCTCGACAGCATCCGGCGCAACCGCGTCGCGCTGAAGGGCCCGCTCGAGACGCCGTCCGGCGGGGGGTATCGCTCCGTCAACGTGCGCCTGCGCGAGGAATTCCAGCTGTACGCGAACCTGCGTCCGGCCCGCACGCTGATACCCGGCGGCAGATTCGACCACATCGACCTCGTCGTCGTGCGCGAAAACCTCGAAGGCCTGTACATCGGGCACGAGCATTACATCCAGATCGGCGACGATCCGCATGCGGTCGCGATGGGTACCGGCGTCAATACGCGCGAAGGCAGCCGCCGCCTGATCGAGTTCGCGTTCGGGCACGCGCTGGCGACCGGCCGCAGGAAGGTCACGATCGTGCATAAAGCGAACATCCTGAAGGCGCTGACCGGGATATTCCTCGAAACCGGCGTCGAGCTGTACGAACGCCGCTACAAGGGCCGCTTTCAGCTGGAGACAATGATCGTCGATGCCTGCGCAATGAAACTCGTGCTGGATCCGTGGCAATTCGACGTCATCGTCACGACCAACCTGTTCGGCGACATCCTCTCGGACCTGGTGGCGGGCCTCGTCGGCGGGCTCGGCATGACTCCCGGCGCGAATATCGGCGCCGGCGCCGCGATATTCGAGGCCGTGCATGGTTCGGCGCCGGATATCGCCGGAAAAGGCATCGCGAATCCCACCGCCCTGTTGCTCGCCGCGGCGATGATGCTGGATCACTGCCGTCTGCCGGAGCTGGCGCGGCGCCTGCGCCAGGCCATAGCCGATACGCTGAACATCGATCTGGTGCGCACCGGCGATCTCGGCGGGCGCAGCAGCACCTCGGAGTTCACGCAGGCGCTCGTCGCACGCATCGCGGGCAGCCAGGGTTCCCGCGCATGACCGGGCCGGCGGCGCCCGCCATCGCGATTGCCGGCCTGAACAAGTCCTACGCGTCCGGGCTCACGGCGCTGCGCGATATAAACCTCGAGATACGCCGGGGCGAGATCTTCGCGCTGCTGGGACCGAACGGCGCCGGCAAGACCACGCTGATCAACATCGTCTGCGGCATCGTCACGCCGACGAGCGGGCGCGTGCTCGCCGGCGGCCACGACGTGACCCGGGACTACCGGGCCGCGCGCGCGCTGATCGGCCTGGTTCCCCAGGAACTGACCACGGACTCGTTCGAGACCGTATGGGCCACCGTCACGTTCAGCCGCGGCCTGTTCGGCCTCGCGCCGGATCCGGCGCACATCGACAAGGTGCTGCGCGACCTGTCGCTGTGGGACAAGCGGCATGAAAAGATCAGGACCCTGTCGGGCGGCATGAAGCGCCGCGTGCTGATCGCGAAGGCCCTGTCCCACGAGCCCGAGATCCTGTTCCTCGACGAGCCGACGGCCGGCGTCGACGTGGAGCTGCGGCGCGACATGTGGGCGATGGTGCGCTCCTTGCGCGAGCGCGGCGTGACGATCATCCTGACGACTCACTACATCGAGGAGGCCGAGGAGATGGCGGACCGCATCGGCGTCATCAGCCAGGGCGCACTGATTCTGGTCGAAGACAAGGTCCGCCTGATGAAGCAGCTCGGCAAGAAACAGGTGAGCCTGCACCTGGCCGAGCCGCTCGCGCACCTTCCGGATGCGCTGAGCGGCTGGGCACTGGAGCTGAAGGCGCAGGGCCGCGAGCTGGTGCTGAACTGCGACGCGGACCGGCCAAGCGGCACCTACGAGCTGCTGCGCAGGCTCAACGAGCTGTCGATCGCGTATACCGAGATCAACACGTACCAGAGTTCGCTGGAAGAGATCTTCGTCGGCCTCGTGAGCACCAGGACATGAGCAGCGCGGTATCGCGGTTCAACCGTCACGGCGTCTGGGCCATCTACCGCTTCGAGATGGCGCGGGCCGCGCGCACCCTGGTGCAGAGCCTGCTGACACCGGTGCTGACGACGTCGCTGTACTTCGTCGTGTTCGGCGCCGCGATCGGCTCGCGGATGCAAAGCACCGGCGGCGTGCACTACGGCGCGTTCATCGTGCCCGGCCTGATCATGCTGACGCTGTTCACGGAGAGCATCTCGAATGCCTCCTTCGGCATCTATTTTCCGAAATTCACCGGCACCATTTACGAGCTGCTCTCGGCGCCGGTTTCGCCGGCGGAGATCGTGCTGGGGTATGTCGGCGCGGCCGCCTCCAAATCGATCATCCTCGGACTCGTGATCCTCGCGACCGCTTCGCTGTTCACGCCGCTGTCGATCCTGCACCCCGCGTGCATGATTGCTTTCCTGGTGCTGACGGCCGGCACGTTCAGCCTGTTCGGATTCATCCTCGGCATCTGGGCCCGGGGGTGGGAGGAGCTGTCCTTCGTGCCGATGCTGATCCTGACGCCGCTGACGTTCCTGGGCGGAGCGTTCTATTCGATCGACATACTGCCGCCCCTCTGGCGCACGTTCAGCCTGTTCAACCCGATCGTGTACCTGATCAGCGGCTTTCGCTGGTGCTTCTACGGCATCGCCGACGTCAGCGTCGCCTCGAGCGCCGCCCTTGCGCTGGGCGCGTTCGCGCTGTGCCTGGCCGTCGTGGCCTGGATATTCCGCACCGGGTACCGGCTCAAGAACTGAATCCCATACCGCTTGAAAAGCATTTCGCAGATGATATCGTGGGGGCGATAACAAACAGCGCCCCGCTCCTTGCCGGGGCGTGCCAATACCAAAGAGAGGGACCATGCAACACACGTCATCGCTGCGCCGCCAGGCGCGATCAACCGTCCTGTCGCTGATTCTGCTGGGATGCGCCTGCGGCGCCGGCGCACAGGACACCTACAACCTGTCCACGGGACAGCTGAGCGTCTCCAGCATGACCATCGGCAACGTCTTTTTCGCCAATGTCGTGGTGACGGTCTCCGGCATCGTCAGCCCGCCGACCGGCACGACGCCGAATGGCTACTCGGACATCTATGATCCGGCAACCAACCGGCTGGCCGTTCCGTCCGTGCGCGTCGGAACCGCAACGTATACCAATGTGGTCGTGACCGTCGGGAGCCTGATATCGATCGGCACCACGTCCGCGGACAGTTATGCCAATTCTGCGCTGACGATTCCGGAACTGCAGAGCGGCGGCAATACTTACGCGTACAGCACCGCGACCTATGGCGGCATCGTGAGTTATGCCGGCGGCATGCCCAAGGGCTGGCAGGACGCCTATGACCCGTCGACGAGCCAGCTGACGGTCCCCGCGATCCAGGTGGGCAAGGCGGTCTACACGAATGCCGTCATCCGGGTCGGACAGATGTCACTGGGCGCCGAATTGACGCCGCAGACCGTCGCCTTCACGCCACCCGCGGCGCTCGCGGTCGGCGCATCGGAGCCCCTCGGCGCCACGGCCAGTTCGGGCATACCGGTCGGCTATTTCGTGACGACGCCCGGCGTGTGCGCGGTCAGTGCCGCATCGAGCCTGCAGTATTTCTATTTCACGTTCGCAAGTACGCAGGCCAGCGCCGCCCCCGTCAGCGGCAGCGGCGTGCTGGGCGGCATTTCGCCGGCGAGCGGGGTCTTTTTCGTCGTCAGCATCGATGGGTCGGTCAACGGCCAGCCGGTCACGCTGCTGCCGACCACGACGCCATGGGTCAGCCTGCAATACAGCGCGACCTACCTCAGCTATGCGTCGGGCAATTACCTTTTCGACGATGTCCTGTACAACACCGGCAGCGGCCAGTTCCTCGACAGCGGCGGCCTCGGACTCACGGTTCCCGGCAACGGCATGAACATCGGCGGCAATGGGGGCAGCAACGGTTATTACTACGTCGACGATTCCGGCGAGTTGGCGACGCTGACCTTCAACGCGACCCCGGTCAGCGGGCTGGTCGGCCTCGCGCCAGGCACCTGCAACGTTGCTGCCTTCGCGAACGGCTTTCCGTTCACGAATGCCCAGACCCAGGGCGGCGCTTACTACGCCAATGGCGCGCCGGTCACCTACAGCGTCGCGGTAACAGCGGCACCGTAAGCGCCGGGCGCGAGGCCCGGGGCTGTTCCGGAGATGAACAGGCCCCGGGCCGGCTAGGCGGGCGTGCCTGCCGGCACCGGCGCGCGGCGTCGCCACCAGACCCACACCAGGATCAGGGGCAGGTCGAACAGCGATGAGAGGGCCTCGACGAACGGCACGCCGTGAAAGCCGTAGGAATTCGCCGCCCTGCCCTCGATCCAGGTCATGTACGCAATGGGAATGTAGGACATCGCGCTGAGTATGGAATAGCGCAGGCTGCCGCTGCGTCCCGCCGCACCAACGACGTCGAGCACCAGGTCCATCGACAGCGTCGAGGTCAGTCCGATCGTGAACAGGTACACCACGGTGCCGACCATGTACACGGCGTAGGACGGCGGCGCGAATACCAGGAAAAATGCCGGGATTGCATTCAGCGCGCCGGCCAGCGCATACGCGATGCGCCGGTCGAAGCGCGGCACCCAGCCGCCCGCCATGCACCCCAGGGCCATCAGCAGTCCGCCGCCGATCCCGTTGATCCACACGACGGCGGATCCGGGTACGCCGTAGTCCTGCGCAATCGCCGGCAGCAGGCCGATCAGTGCGCCCGCGCCCGGCGGCGCCAGCAGCAGCAGCAAGCCGAAGAAATTCTTCGGCGTCAGGCAGGTCTCGCGCAGCTCGGACTTGACCTGGCGCAGGTGCGCACGGAACCCGGTACCCGGCGCATGGGCAGGCTCGCGCAGTCCCACGACGCTGAGGGCCGGAACGATTACCAGCAAGGCCGCGCCGATGCCCCACGCGGATCCCGGGAAATGCAGCGCCAGGTACAGGATGATGCCGGGGCCGATCGCGCCGCCGCCGAGATTGCTCGCCTGCGCCCATGCCGCCGCGCGCGTACGACTCGCCGGTGCGAACATCGACGCCATCAGCCCGCCGTAGGCCGAGGAGATCAGCATGCAGAACATCATGCCGCCGAAGAACACCCAGACGGCCGCCTGCGTACTGCGGCCCAGCATCACGGCGCCGGCGGCCAGTGCCGCGCCCGCGGCCAGCGTCGACAGCAGGTACCAGGCCCGCCGGGACATCAATACGTCGGCGAGCGGACTCCACAGGAAATAGATCGACGACGGAATGCCCAGCAGCGCGATCGCGTTGGCGACATCGCCCACCGGCATCCCGGCGTTGCGCAGCAGCAGCGAGAGGCCGCCGTTCGTCGTGAAGCCCATGCAGATCGCATACGGCAGCACGATCCAAAGAAAACGGCTGGGCGCCGCGAGGCTGCGGGCCGGCGCCTCGCTGTTCGTCGTGTCCATGCGCCCATCCTACCGGTCGCGCCAAAAAAAAGGGCGGCAGGATCGCTCCTGCCGCCCTTCAGTTTACAGTCCTGACGACTGTCGTCGCTTAGAACTTGTACAAGGCCTTCACGTAGTAGAACCCACCGTTCTCGCCGAATGGCGAAAACAGCGGATACTGCTGCACGGCCGCGTTGTCGCCGGCCGCATTCTCACGCGACAGGATGGTGGCATTCATCTTGTCCGGGAACGTGTTGAACAGGTTCTGCGCACCCGCCGCGAGCTTCAGGTGGTCGGTGAACTGGAACCCGACCTCCAGGTTCGTGATCCAGTGCACGCCGATCTGATTCGTGAAGTACTGCAGGTTCCCCGAGGAATTGTCGCCGTCGTCATTCTCGATATCCGAGGAAGGACCGTAGATCTTCTCGACCAGGTTGAAGCTGAACTTGTCAGCCGTCAGTTCCGCACCGAGGTTGACCACGTACTTCGGGCTCGCCGTCGTGAGTTCCGAATAGGCTTCGACGTCATACAAGGGTGTGTTGCCGAGCTTGGCCGGCGAACTTGCGTACTTCGTGATCTCCGTCTTGTTGTACGTCGCCGCGATCGACCAGTTGACCTTGCCGAAGTCGTACTGGAACGGGAACTGGAACACCAGGTCCGCGCCATCGGTCTTCGTGTCGATGCCGTTCGCAAATACCGCGATGCCGTAGGAACCGCACTGGATGACCTGCGGATCGATGACCCCGCCCTGCCCATGGGAATAGGCGTTGATCGCCGCATTGACGCCCGGATAGGCGCTCGTTTGCGTCGGCGGGTATGCGGCCGGATTGGTCACGCACTGCAGGAAGTTGTTCGAGACGATCTGGCCATAGACGTTGCCGCTGCCGACGATGCGGTTGTTGATCGAGATCTGGTAGAGGTCCAGTGTCGTGCTCATGTGCTCGATCGGACGCCAGACCATGCCCACGCTGAAGTCGACCGACTTCTCCGGCTGCAGTCCGTTGCCGAGACCCAGCAGCTCGCCCGCCGGGGAATTCGGCGGCAATTGCACGAACGCGGTCGAGGGACCCACGTTCGTCGAGGAGTAGTATTCCTCGGCGAGGGTTGGCGCACGGAAGCCATTGTTGATCGTGCCGCGCAGCGCGAATTCCGGCGAGAAATCATAACGCGCGTTCAGCTTGCCGACCGTCGCGTTGCCGAAGTCGCTGTAGTGCTCGAAGCGAACGGCGGCGTCCACCTGCAGATTGTCCATCGGCTTGACCGCCAGATCGATGTAGCCCGCATCGTTGGTGCGCCCGTGCGAACCCTGGTCGAGCGGCGTGAAGCCGGGATACGACGAAGCGCCGCCGTCGAGGTACGAGATCGGCGGGCCATTGCCGATCGTGTAGGTGTCGCGCCGATGCTCGACGCCGAACGCGAAATTCAGAGGTCCGGCGAGCCCGACATCAAAGCCATGCCGGAAGTCGAGCGTCGTCGTCCACTGCGTCGCCTGCAGATAACCGTCGTAGATATCGCTGAGTCCCGCAGCCGACGGATCGCCGGTGAGGCCGTAGTAGCCGGTGTTGACCGTGTCGAGCGTATACAGCGAGTCATGATCGCCGCCGTAGCCGCTCGCCAGGTCCCAGTCCCAGCCGGCAACGGTTCCCTTGACGCCGGCAGTGAACTGGTAATCGTCCTCGGAATTCGCTTCCTGCGGGTTGAAGCCGAGCGGATCCGGGTACGTCGTCACGCCGGCGCCGTTCGTGTACGAGACCTTGTTCGGCATGCGGTAGTTCTCATAGGACGCCGCGTACTTGTGACCATAGGTCGCAACGAAATACAGCTCCGTGCCGCCGTCGAAGTCCCAGCCCGCATTGATCGACGCGATCTTCTGCTGGGAGGCCGCGTCACCCTGAATCAGGTTCAGGTTCGGATATCCGGGAACATTGCCAACGCTTGAATTGGGGCTCGAATAGCCCGCAACGTTGGAGGCAAACAGGCGCGGATCAACCTCGCCGGTGTCGCTGTGGCCATGATTGCGGAAATTGCCGGTGAGGTTGAAATAGCCGCCCGTGCCGGGCTCCAGGCCGACGTTGCCGCTGATGTCCTCGGTCTTGCCGCCACCGTTGTTGCCGTACTGGCCATAGGTCGCGCCAAGATCGCCGCCCGACGAGCTCTTCTTCAGGATGATGTTGATCACGCCCGCGATCGCGTCCGAGCCGTATTGCGCCGCAGCGCCTTCGGTCAGCACTTCGACGTGGTCGATCGCATCCATCGGGATGAAATTCAGGTCGACGCCCGCGCCGCCCTGGAACGGCGAGCCGGTGTCGACGGCGAGGTTCGCGGTCGTATGGCGGCGCTTGCCGTTGATCAGCACCAGTACGTCGTTCGGGCTCACGCCGCGCAGTCTCGCCTGCAGCGTCTGGCCGGCCATGTCGAAGCCGAAGGCCTCCATCTGCAGCGACGGTACCGTCTGGGCAAGGGCGCTCATCAGATCCGGTGCGCCGGTGGCCTGCAGCGCCGCTGCGCTGACGACCTGGATTGGCGTCGCGCTGTCGACGGCCTTGATACCCTGTTCGCGGGTACCCGTGACAATGACTTCATCGATGGCATCGCCCGTTCCAGCCGACTCAGCGGCCAGTACTGCGCCGGTATTCATCACGGCCAGGAGCGAGCCAATCGGTATGGCGCCTTTTAACAACTTATTCATCAGATAACCTCATTGGTTGATTAAAAACATGCCAATTCCCAAAACAATTCGGCACGTCCATTCTTGTTGTTCTTTGTCAGGGTGAGATTTATCTCACATTATCGTGTCTCCCGGCAACAACAATAATCCTCGGGGCCATCAGAAAATTTGCTTATAAGCTTATTTGGCGGCCAACCGCTGTTGCGCAAAACCAACGATTTGTTGGCCATCGGACAGTCCCTGCCGGAATGGTCCTTAGTCAGGTCACCTGGCCCATCCATAGGGCATATGGAAATTCATCCATAAATCATGTCGTTAACGCTTGAACCATGGTTTGACATAAGACCTGCGGGCGCGCGGCATTAGTCAGCCGCCGCCGATCGCGGCGCTTATCGTGGCATGGGCTCCGCAAGCCCTGCCCCGCGACGGAAAACGATCATGCGGGTGTCGGCGACGGTCACCACTTCACCACGTTGGTTGATCGTGCTGCATCGCACATTGACCATGCCGCGATCGGGCTTCGACGTCGACGGCCTGATTTCGAGGATCTCGCAGTCGACATGCAATTCATCCCCTGGCCTCACGGGCGCCAGCCAGCGCAGTTCGGCGCCGGTGCCAACGATGCCCCCGGCAATTGGCAGCCCGCCGTCGATCATCAGGCGCATCGCAATGGCCGCGGTATGCCAGCCGCTCGCGACCAGGCCGCCGAACATCGAATTGCGCGCCGCCTCCTCATCGAGGTGAAAGGGCTGCGGATCGAACCGCGCCGCAAACTCGATGATCTCGGCGGCTTCCAGGCGGTGCACACCGCTCGTAAAGCGGTCCCCTGCCTTCAGGTCGTCGAGATACAGTTTCATGGATCGAGGCCTGCGTCAGCCGCCGCGGCCGCCAGGCGGTCGGCCGGCAGGTCCATCGAGCGGCAGGCAACGATATAGACAATGGCGGACACCGGCAGTCCCACCAGCATCGCGACATCGGCGCCGCCGAGCGCTCGCGCGACGGGCCCGCGGTAGATGCCGGTGCTGAAGAACGGGATCATCGCGACGAATCCGACGCGCATAGGCAACGCAGGCCGCGCCAGTTCCAGCGGCCGTACATGCCGCGCGGGTTGAAGATCTCGCGCACCGAGTAGTGGCCCTTGCGCACCACGTAGAAGTCGACCAGGTTGATCGCGGTCCAGGGCGTGAACAGGTACAGCAGGATCGCGAGGAACTCGCCGAACTCCTTGAAGAATCATGCGACGCGGCAAGCGCGAGCGCGACGGCGACCACGGCGCCGATGCGAACAGCGTCAGCATGCGCTTGGCCATCGTCGGGCGGAGCGGACGGATCGAATCCGACGACGCTCAGCAGCGTCAGCGATGCCCCATAGAAGTTCAGCGACGTGATCGTCACGAGCCCGAACAGCGAGCACAGCAGCAGCGGCTTGCCGAAGCCCGGCAGCACGGCGTCGGCGGCCTGCATGCAGCGCCGGCGGCGATCTCGAGCTTCGGGAACGCCGCCGCGGCAACGGTGCCGACCAGCATGGTCCAGGCGCCGCCGATGAAGGCGCCGAGGTAGGTCCACCAGAACGATTCGCGCGACGCCCGACGTCGCGCGGCAGGTAGCGCGAGTAGTCGGAGACATAGATCGACCAGGCGATCTGGTAGGACGCGGCGGCGAAGAGCTGCGCCAGGAACGGCACCGCGCTGGAAGCGCCAAGGTCCAGCTGCGCCGGCGAGAAATGCATGCGCGCAGCGACCGCGACCGTGAACACCAGCAGGGCCGCGATCAGCACGTAGGCGATCCAGCGCTGCGATCACGTGGATCATGTCGTAGCCGACGATCGCGAACGCCGAGCGCCAGGCGCCGTGAACAGCAGCATCGTCGGCGTCGTGGCGCCGCCGTACAGCGACTGCACGCGTCTGCGCGGCCAGCAGCTGGTTGAACGCGTTGAAGCCGATGTAGGCAGACCAGCGCGACGCCCCACACCAGCAGGGCGCCGATGTAGCCGAACTGCGGCCGCGACTGGATCATCTGCGGCAGCCCGAGCTGCGGACCCTGCGTCGAATGAAACGCCATGAAGAACGTGCCGAACGCGCAGCCGAGCGATGACCGCGATCGCCATCCACAGCGAAGTTGCCGCCGAGCAGCAGTCCGACCACGCCGGTCGCGACCGTCGCCAGATGCGCATCGCCGGAAAACCAGACGGGCCACAGGTGCCAGACCTTGCCGTGCCGTTCGGCCAGCGGAATGTAGTCGATCGAGCGTTTCTCGATGAGCCTCTCGCCCAGGGTTTTCTTCATCGCCGGGATGCTGCCTGCGGCCGCGCTCAGCGCGCGGCGCGGACCTCGCCGGCCGTCGTCGGCACCGGCGCCGCATTGCCGAAATGCGTGATCACGTAGTTCACGACCGAGGCGATCTGCTCGTCGCTGAGCCATTTGCCGAAGCCCGGCATGCCGCCCTGGCCATGCAGCACGATGTACTGCGGATAGGCCGCCGAGGCGAGCTTCGGATTGCCGGCCAGCGCCGGATACGCGCCGGCTCCCTTCGCGCCGCCGGCATCGGGCATGTGGCAGCCCTGGCATATGGTCTCGTACAGCTTCGCGCCGTCCGTCTCCGCGGAGATGGAGCCGAATTCCGGAACGTCGACATTCGGATTGACGAGATGCGCCGGCGCGGGCTCCGCGGCCGGCACCGGGACAGGTCCTGCGCCCGCAGATGCGCTCAGGCAAACCGCAAGGAGGGCTGCCTGCGCCGCGCGTCGGGTGTTCATGGTTTTCATCGCCCTTCCCCTTCAGGCCGCCAGCGCGCGCCGATGCAGCCGCTCGCACACATCGAGCGCCGACAGCGCCGCCCCTTCCTGCCACGCGGGAATGCGCGATGCATGCTCGCCGGCCAGCACGATGCGCCCGTCGATCCGGCACATGTCCTCGTAATGCGCGGCGCGCTTCTCCGCGTTCCATGCGCCAAAGCAGCCATTGCTCCACGGCACGCGATGCCAGCCGACGCTGATGCCGTTCTCGAACTCCGCCGTGTACTGCGGATGGATCTGCGCACCCATCGCGACGATTTCCTGCAGGCGCCGCGCCGGATCCATCGCGGTGTACCTGAACGCATTGCCGGCGAACATATAGGCGCCGAGCAGCACGCCCTTGCCGCCCAGGTTGCAGCCGTGATTCGGGTACGCAGATCTGCGTGATCGGCAGGTTGGTATAGCTGATTCCGCCGTAGATGCGCTCGTCGTCCTCCCAGAACCGGCGCCTGAACTGCAGGCCCGCCTTCAGCGAAGCGTGATACGGCAATGCATCGATCGCGGCCTTCAGCTTTGCCGAGACCCTCAGCTCGAGCTGGCTCAGGATCGAGACCGGCAAAGTGCAGATGCACCAGTCGGCCTTCGCGACGCCGATCGAGCCGTCGTGGCGGTTCGCATAATTGACCGTGACCCCCCGCTCGTCCTGGTCGATCTTGAACACCCGCGCGTTGTAGCGGATCAGGGAACCGACCTCGCGCGCGAAGGCCTGTGCGATCCGGTCCATGCCGCCCACAGGCTGGAAAATGGCGGGCTGCATGTGGTAGCCCTGCCCGGCCGCAATGCTGGTCCACAGGCGCGACTGCAACAGCTCCGCCAGATCGAGCGGCTGTGAGAGTTCGCCCGGAGGCGCCAGGCCGCCGCCGTCGTCCAGATCAAACCCCCGATGGCTGCTGCTCTGCGGGCTCGCGCGATAGCGGTAGTCGGCGTCGAGCGCGCCCCAGCTCTTCAGCGACTCGAGCAGGCGTTCCAGGTCCTCGCGCGCGAGGCTTGCGTCGAGCTGATCGGCGCGCACGCACTTGGCAAACAGCTCGCCGATGTGACCCTGGTAGTCCGACTGCACGTGACGGAAGCGCTGCGGCCGCCCGCCGTAGGCGCTGGTGGAGTGAACGTAGGCGTTGTAATTGATCTGCACGAAGGGCTCGAGCGCGACCCCGAGGCGGCGGCAGTAATCGAGCATCGCGTGATGATGATACGGAATGCGCCACGGACCCGGGTTGATGTACAGATCCCTGTCGAACCGGCACTGCTGGCGGAATCCGCCGAGTTCCGTGTATTCATCGCCGCCGCGCAGCGTCCAGCAGCGCCCTCCCGCCTTCGGGTTGAATTCCAGGATCTGCACGCGATACCCGGCCTGGCGCAGCTCCATGGCCGCGACCATCCCCGCGATGCCGGCGCCGAGGATCAGCACCGACGCGCCCTTCGGCGCGCCCTGCAAATTGATCGGCCCGCGGTAGCCCGATTCCTCGGCGAGCCCCAGGCTGCTCATGGCCTGGTACATCGCCGCGCCGCCGGCGACCCGGCCCACGAGCGTCAGCAGGTCCCGGCGCGTGAATGCATGGTGTAGTTCTGGCATCGACGGCTTCCTATGGCGCGCCCCGAGCGCCGGCGGGACTGAGGCGATTGAGCCAAGCATACAACGCCATGCCGATCGCCGCGAACGCGGTGCCGCCGATCCACACGGCGGCGTCGGCAAATGCGGGGCCTGCCAGCGCCAGCGGCGCCTCCCGGCCGGAAAAGACGACCAGAGCCGCCAGCGCAACGCCGATCAGGCTCTCGCCGACGATCAGCCCGGATGCAAGCAGCACGCCGAGCTGCCGCGTCCCGTCCGGATCCGCGGTGCGAACCGCCCGCCGCTCGTAGGCCCAGCCCGCGACCGCACCGACCGTGATCATCAGCGTCGTCGCACTCGGCAGGTAGATACCGAGCCCCACCGCGAGCGGCGGCAGCTGCGCGCGCGTGCGGCGCTTCAGGCCTTCATCCAGCAGAATCAGCGCGAGGCCGATCAGCACCCCGGCACCGAGCAGGTGCCATTCGAGGTTGCCCTGGATCACGCCCTTCGCCAGCGCCGATATCAATGCGGCCTGCGGCGCCGGCAGCGCGCGGGCCGGATCGGCGCCGGGCGTGCCGGCGAAACCATAGGCGTGATTCAGCAGGTCCAGGACCGGCGGAATCACGACCGCGCCGGCCACCACGCCAACGAGCAGCGCGACCTGCTGGCGCCACGGAGTCGCGCCGACCAGCTGGCCGGTCTTCAGGTCCTGCAGATTGTCGTTGGATATCGTCGCCGCGCAAAATACCACCGCGGTAACGAACAGCGCGTAGGCGACCAGCGCCGGATCCGCTGATGCCGGCAGCAGCGGCTTCACGCACAGCACCAGCAGCAGGCCGGCGCCCAGCACCACGATGATGCCGACGCCGGACAGCGGGCTGTTGGACGCGCCGATCAGCCCGGCCATGTACCCGCATACCGAGGCGACGAAAAAACTCATCAGCGCGATGTACGCGACCCCGCCCGCGACCAGCAGCGCGGCGTGATCCCTCAGTCCACTGACCGCACTGACGTGCGCGAGCAGCGCCGCGATCGGCAGCATGCACGCCAGCGTCACCAGCGCAACGATGCCGATCGGTATGTCGCGATCGACGCGGCGCAACCCGGCGCCCCGTCCGCTGCGCCGCAGGCGCGACGCGATGAGCGCCTCGGACAGACCGCCGAGCAGCGGCCGGACGAGCTTGACCAGCGTCCAGACGGCCGCGGTGCCGATCGTTCCGGCGCCGATGAAGCGCACCTGGTGTCCCCACACCGCCTGCCCCACGGCTTCGGCGGCGCCCCCGGCCGGATGCAGCAGGCTCAGCACCGGCACGGCGCCGCCCCAGGCGATCAGCGCGCCGGCGAACATCGCCACGCCGCACCACAGGCCCACCAGGTGACCCACCGCGAGCAGCGCGAATGACAGGCTGAAATCATAGCCGCTGACCGCGCCGCTGCCGCCGATGCGAAAATACCGCGCGACATCGCTGGCAAACAGCTGCGTCGCGATGACGAGCGCAAACGCCGCCGACACCAGCGAGCCCCACACCATGGCCGCGAAGCCATGACGGCCCACCAGGCCGGACCCCAGTGCGCCGGCCGCGCCGACTTTCAGCACCTCGGCGCAGGCAACGCCTTCCGGATACGGCAGGTCGGAGTTCGTGACCAGCGCGCGGCGCAGCGGGATCGAGTACATCACGCCGAGCGCGCCACCCACCGCGCATATCGTGAACGACACCGCATAGGGAAATCCGCTCCACCAGCCGATCATCACCAGGCCCGGCAATACGAAGATGACCGATCCCAGCGTGCCCGCCGCCGAGGCGACGGTCTGCACGATGTTGTTCTCCTGGATCGTGAGCCGCGGAACCCGCGCAGCAGCGCCATCGAGATCACCGCCGCCGGAATCGAGGTCGCGAAGGTCAGGCCCGCCTTCAGTCCGAAGTAGGCATTCGCGGCGGTGAACACCAGCGTGATCAGGAACCCGAGCACCAGGCCGCGCAGCGTGAGCTCCGCGCCGATCTGCTCGCGCTGCAGGTCCGGCGTGCTCAACTGACCGGCGGCGCGCCGCCCTCGGCGGTGCGCCGGTCGACATACGCATTGAGGGCTTCGACGATCGCCGGATCACGCGGCGGCGGCACGTAGCGCTCGAGCGTGCTGCGCCAGATCGCACTCGCCCGCATCGTGGCGGTCTTTGCGCCATCCTCGCTCCAGGCCCCGAAATTGCGCCAGTCGGACACCAGCGGCGCATAGAACGCACTGCGGTAGCGCTCCATCGTATGCGCGCAGCCGAAGAAGTGTCCGCCCGGTCCCACCTCGGCAACGGCATCGAGCGCGAGGTCCGCGGGCGCCGCACCGACCGGCTGGAATACTTCCGCGAACATCTGCAGCATCTCGATGTCCAGGATGAACTTCTCGTAGCTGGTCGTGAGCCCGCTCTCGAGCCAGCCCGCCGCGTGCAGGATGAAATTGCAGCCGCCGAACAGCGCCCCCCACAGGCTCATCTGCGACTCGTACGCCGACTGCGCGTCGGGCGTGTTCGCGGCGGTCGCATTCGAGGAACGCCACGGCAGGCCCAGGAAGCGCGCCAGCTGGCCGGCGCCGAATGCCGCCTTGACGTACTCCGGCGTGCCGAAAGCCGGCGAACCGGACTTCATGTCGACGTTCGACGTGAAGCTGCCGTACACGATCGGCGCGCCCGGGCGCACGATCTGCGCGAGCGTCAGGCCCGCGAGGGCTTCGGCGTGCGCGAGCGTCAGCGCACCCGCGATGGTCACCGGCGCCATCGCACCGGCGAGCGTGAACGGCGTGATGATCAGCACCTGGCCGGCCGCGGCAAAGTCGAGTATGCCGTCGGCCATCGGCACGTCGAGCTGCAGCGGCGAATTGGTGTTGATGACCGTATAGGTATAGGGCCGGGAGCGGAACTCCTCGGCCGAGATGCCGTGCGCCAG
This sequence comes from uncultured Gammaproteobacteria bacterium, assembly GCA_963706815.1. Taxonomy (GTDB): domain Bacteria; phylum Pseudomonadota; class Gammaproteobacteria; order Steroidobacterales; family Steroidobacteraceae; genus Bog-1198. The sequence goes on along the minus strand of CAVPNS010000001.1, from coordinate 113,827 downwards.
GCGGATCAGCTCGAAATTGTCGGCAACCTGGCCATGGCCCCGGGAAAAGACGAACGGGATCTTGTCGGTCAGCATCAGCTGCGCGCGCGTGACCTCCAGGTGCCGTGCGCGTACCGGGAGGTCCTGCGGCTCGGTCGCTCCGCCCAGCACGTGGATGACCTCGAAGCTCTGGCACAGCTTCATCAGGTTGCAGAAATCCTCGAACGTGCCGGCACGGCGGCCGCGCTCGCTGTCCATGATGTTCGGCGGTCCCGAGGTCGGCGCAAACGCCACGTGGCCGTCGTGCAGCGGCATATGCCGCTGCGGATCGACCGAGTGCAGCGTGATCTCGCGCGGTGCGCTCGCCAGCGATGTCGCGACGAGGGCGCGGTCGATGCGCACGATCTGGCTCGCCTCATCGACGCTCGCGCCGGCTTTCCGGTACACCCCGCGTGCATCGGCGGACAGCACCTTCATGCCCTGGGTCTCGAGCATGACGAGCGCCGCTTCGTGCATCGCCGCGACCTGGTCGTCCGAAAACACCCTCATCGGCGTGAACGGATTGCGCAGATGGCGGTAGGGCCGCGTGCGATCGAATACGGCGTGCGCATTCTCGCTGGGCCCCGGGCGGCGGCGGCGGCGGCCGGCGGATTCGATCGGTTCAGTCATGGCTCATGCTCCGGAATCCTCGCGTCAATGTCCTAATATACCCGCTTGCCGGCGACCCAAGTCTGCCGGACGCGGATCCTGCGGATGTCCTGCGGCGCGATCCGGAACAGGTCCCGGTCGATGAGGATGAAATCCGCCCATTTGCCCTTTTCCAGCGAGCCGATCGTGCCTTCCATGTGTTCGGCGTAGGCGGCATCGAGCGTGTAGGCGCGGAATATCTCCAGCAGGGTCATCGCCTGTTCCGGATGCCAGCCGCCCCGCGGCCTGCCCTGCGGATCCATGCGGGTCACCGCGGCGTAGAACCCGAGGAACGGATTTGCCGATTCGACCGGAAAGTCCGAGCCCGCGGCGATCTTCGTGCCCTGGTCGAGGAACGTGCGCCACGCGTACGCGCCTTTCAGCCGCTCCGCGCCGATGCGGGCCTGCGCCATGTTCATGTCGCTGGTCGGCGCCGTTGGCTGCATCGCGGCGATCAGGTCCAGTTGCCGGAACCTGGCAAAGTCCGCCGGCGCGACGACCTGCGCGTGCTCGATCCGGTTGCGCAGCGCGCGACCGTCGACGTTGCGGTACGCCGCCTCGAAGGCATCGAGCACCTGGCGATTGGCCGCGTCGCCGATCGCATGCACGTTGACCTGGTACCCCGCCTTCAGCGCCGTCTCTATTTTCGACTGCATCTCGGCATCGCTCAGGTAGCGCAGGCCGCGTTGGCCCGGTGCATCCGAGTAATCGTCCAGCATCGCCGCACCGCGGCTGCCGACCGCACCGTCCGCGAACAGCTTGACCGAGCGCACGGTCAGGAAGTCGTTGCCGTAGCCCAGCAGGGGGCCCTGCGCCGCGAGCGCGCGGAACTCCGCGCCGACGTCGTGAATCATCGCGTAGATGCGCACCGTGAGCCGCCCCTCGTCGGCCAGCTCGCGATACAGCGGAATCTCGGTGCGCAGTCCGGCGTCCCCGACCGCCGTCACGCCGAAGGAATTCAGCTGCGCCATCACCGCGAACACCGCCGCCCGCTTCTCGGCGGCCGTCGGCGCCGGCATGACCTTGCGGACGAGATCATTCGCGTTGTCCATCAGCACGCCCGTGGGGTTGCCCGCGGCATCGCGCTCGATGCGCCCGCCCGCCGGATCGGGCGTTTCGCGCGTGATGCCCGCGGCGCGCAATGCGGCGCTGTTCAGCCAGATCGCATGATCGTCGATGCGGTCGAGGCGCACGGGCCGGTCGGCAACGACCGCGTCCAGCTCGGCCGCGGTCGGAAAGCCCTGCTGTTGCCATTTGAACTGGTTCCAGCCGCCGCCGAGGATCCATGACTGGTCCGGGTGGGCGTGGGCATAATCCTGCACCCGCTGCAGGGCCTGCGCCAGGCTGCGGGTATCCTCGAGCGCAACGCGCGCCAGGCCGAGCCCGAGGTCGATGATGTGCCCGTGCACGTCGATCATGCCGGGCAGCAGCGTCGCCCCGTGCCCGTCGATGACCGTCGCGCCGTGGAAATGCCGGCGCAGGTCGCGCCCCGCACCGGTCTCGAGCACCTTGCCGTCGTCGAACGCGATGGCCGCGAAGCTGACCAGCCGGTCGCCGGCGAGCGTGTATCCGTGGACATTCTCGACCAGCGTCGGCGCGGCCAACGCCGGACCGGCAAGCATCGCCAGCACGTGCAACACCGCCGCTGCGGCCCTGCGTACGGCGTTCACGTCAGGCCAGTCCGGCGGCGCGCGCCTTGCCGAGCAGCGACTCGGCCATGCGGATGCTCGCGAGGTCAATGAGGCGGCCGTCGAGCGACACGGCGCCGCGGCCCTCGCGCGCCGCCGTCTCCATCGCGGCGAGTATGCGCCGCGCCTTGTCGATCTCGGCCGCGGTCGGCGTGAACACCTCGTTGGCCAGCGCAATCTGCGACGGGTGTATCGCCCACTTGCCCTCAAACCCCAGCACCGCGACGCGACGGGCCGCCGAGCGATAGCCGGCGGCATCGCCGAAATCGCCAAAGGGTCCGTCGATCGGCCGCAGTCCATAAGCGCGGCAGGCCACCAGCATGCGGGTTTGCGCGGCGTGCCAGGGATCGGTCCAGAAATATGCCCGGTCGCCGGCGCCGGACGCGTCGGCCAGCACGCCGGAGTCCGGATGCACGCCGCCGATGACGGTCGTGCGCGCGCGCGTCGAGGCGGCGTAGTCCGCCACGCCGAACGACATCGCCTCGAGCCGCGGACTGGCCTGGGCGATCGCCTCGACGTTCGCCAGGCCGAGCGCGGTCTCGATGAGCACCTCGAAGCCGATGCGCCTGGTGCGACGCGCGGCGTTCTCGACCTGCGTCACCAGCATGTCCACCGCGTAGACGTCGGCGGCAACCCCGACCTTGGGTATCAGGATCATGTCGAGCCGCCCGCAGGCCTCGACGATATCGATGACGTCGCGATACATATAATGCGTATCCAGCCCGTTGATGCGCACCATCATGGTCTTCCTGCCCCAGTCGATGTCGTTGAGGCCGGCGATGATGTTGACCCGCGCACGCTCCTTGTCGTCGGGCGCCACCGCATCCTCGAGGTCCAGGAATATGACGTCAGCCGCAGAGGCCGCGGCTTTCTCGAACAGCGCCGGGTTCGACCCGGGCACGGCCAGCTCCGAGCGATGCAGCCGCGCCGGAGCCTGCATGACCGACGTGAAGCTCACAGGCCGAGCACCCTGGCAACCGTGGCGCCGAGTTCGGCAGCGCTCGGCGCGACATGCAGCCCGTAGGATCGCATCAGCTCGGATTTTTCCGCCGCGGAGTCTCCGGCCACGGAGATGATTGCGCCGGCATGACCCATGCGCCGCCCCTTCGGCGCGGTCAGTCCCGCGACGTAGCCGATCACCGGCTTGGTCATGTTCGCGTGCACCCACGCAGCCGCCTCGGCTTCCTGGGACCCGCCGATCTCGCCGATCATGATCACGATCGCGGTGTCGGGGTCGTTCTCGAATCGCTGCAGGTGATCGCGGAACGAGGAGCCGTTGATCGGATCGCCGCCGATGCCGACGCTGGTGCTTACCCCCAGGCCGAGCGCCGCGAGCTGCGCAGCCGCCTCGTACCCCAGCGTCCCGGACCGGGACACGACGCCGACATTGCCGCGCCGGTAGATATGGCCCGGCATGATCCCGAGCATTGCGCGCCCCGGGCTGATGACGCCGGCGCAATTGGGTCCGACCAGCGTCGTGCGCCGCTCGCGCGGATAGCGCATCAGGTAGCGCTTGACGGTCATCATGTCCTGCGCCGGAACGCCGTCGGTGATGATGCACACCAGTTCGAGCCCCGCGTCCGCCGCCTCCATCAGCGCATCGCCGGCGAACGGCGGCGGAATGAACGCGAGACTCGCATTCGCACCGGTGGCCTTGACGGCGTCCTTGACCGTGTCGTAGACCGGGCGCTCCAGGTGATGCTGTCCGCCCTTTCCCGGCGTCACGCCGCCAACGACATTGGTGCCGTACGCAATCATCTCGCGCGCATGGAAAGTCGCCTTGTCGCCGGTTATGCCCTGCACGATGACCCGGGAGTCCTCGTCGATCAGGATGCTCATGCGGCGCCCCGCGCCGCGGCTACGGCCATATTCGCGGCATCGGCAAGCGTATCGGCCGTCATGATCGGCAGGCCGCTCTCCAGCAGGATCCGCCTGCCGGCCTCGACGTTGGTGCCCGCCAGCCTCACGACCAGCGGCACCCGCAGCCCGTGCGCCGCCTGCACGACGCCCTGCGCGACCCAGTCACAGCGATTGATGCCGGCGAAGATATTGACGAGGATCGCCTTGACGTTCGCATCGGCGAGCACGAGCCGGAACGCGGCCGCCACGCGCTCGGCCGACGCGCCGCCGCCGACGTCGAGGAAATTGGCCGGGTCCCCGCCCGCGTACTTGATCATGTCCATGGTCGCCATCGCGAGACCCGCGCCATTGATGATGCAGCCGATGTCGCCGGCAAGGCCGACGAAGTTCAGGCCCAGCCCATGGGCCTCGGCCTCGCGCGGATCCTCCTCGGCCGGGTCGCGCATGTCGGCGATCTGCGGCACGCGAAACAGGGCGTTGTCGTCGAACGACATCTTCGCGTCGAGGGCCACGACGCGGTCATCGGGCGTCACGACCAGCGGATTGATCTCCACCATCGTCGCATCGAGGTCGCGCAGCGCGCGGTAGCATCCCATGATCGTCCTGACCGCGGAAGCGACCTGCCTGTGATTGAGCCCGAGCCCGAAAGCGATCTCGCGAGCCTGGAACTGTTGCAGCCCCACGGCCGGCTCGACCTGGATCTGCAGCAGCGACTCCGGCTTGTCCGCGGCGATTTCCTCGATCTCCATGCCGCCCGCCGCCGAGGCGACGACGCGGATGCGCTCGATCTTCCGGTCGAGCACGATGCCAAGGTACAGTTCGCGCACGAACGGCTCGGCCCTCTCGACGTACAGCCGGTGCACGACCTGTCCGGCGGGGCCCGTCTGTGCGGTGATCAGCGGCTTGCCGAGCAATGCGTCCGCGGCTTTCGCGACCTCGTGATGGCTGCGGCACAGGCGCACGCCGCCCGCCTTGCCGCGTCCGCCTGCGTGGATCTGCGCCTTGACCGCCCAGTGGTCGCCGCCCAGTTCCGCGGCGACGTAGGAGGCGTTGTCGACGCTGAACGCAACGCTGCCCCGGGGTACCGCGACGCCGAATCCGGCGAGCAATTCCTTTGCCTGGTACTCGTGGATATTCATGGATTTCTGCCGTCCGGGTCCTTCATTTCTCTGCTGATACGTTGGCCGCGCAGGCGCGATGGCCGGGGATTCTAGCGCAGTTCGCCGTGCTCACCTGTCGGCCGCAGGCGCCGGCGCGGGGCCGGCGCGAACGGTATATCCGCCGGATTTTTCGTCGGGCCGCAGGCTCACGAGGCCGCGCTTCTGCGCCTCGGCCAGCAGGTCATTGAACGAACGGAACCCATAGGCGCGCTCATTGAAACCCGGGTGGCGCCGCTTGATCGTCTGCTTGATCATCGAACCCCAGATCGGCTCGTTTTCGCCGCGCTCCTCGGTGACGGCATCGAGCGTCTCGACGACGAGTTCCATGGCGTCCGCGAGATCCGGCCCCTTGTTGTCCGCAGCCACGGGCTTGTCGGTGCCCGCGGCTTCGCGCGGCGCAGCGCCCGCGCTGCGCCGCCGCACCCTGGAGGGCGCCTTGCGCACCAGGTCGTCGTAGTAGATGAATTCGTCGCAATTGTTGATGAAGAGGTCGGAGGTCGAATTCTTGACGCCGACGCCGATCACCGTCTTGGCGTTTTCCCGCAGCTTGCTGACCAGCGGCGAGAAATCCGAATCGCCGCTCAGGATCACGAACGTGTCGACATGGCTTTTCGTGTAGCACAGGTCCAGGGCATCGACGACCATGCGAATGTCCGCGGAATTCTTGCCGGACTGGCGCACATGCGGGATTTCGATCAGCTCGAATGCCGCTTCATGCAGCCCGCGCTTGAAGTCCTTGTACCGGTCGAAGTCGCAGTAGGCCTTCTTGACGACGATATGCCCCTTGAGCAGCAGCCGCTCGAGGACCTTGTCGATGTCGAAGCTGGGGTAGTTCGCGTCCCGGGCGCCGAGCGCGATGTTCTCCAGGTCCAGGAACACCGCCATCGTCGCATCACTCGTCTTGCTGTTCATGATCAGTCTCTCGCACTGCAGTTATTGACTCGCGGCACGGACCGCCCGCGCGCGAGCGTAACATCATTGTCCGTCCGCACGATATCGCTGCGCGCCGAGGTCGAGCGACATGAAGATGCTGTTCGGGTCCGGAACATAACCGGCAAACGGGGGACACTCGACGAAGCCGTGCCGGCGATAGAACGCGCGCGCCGGCAGGAAATAATCCCAGGATCCGGTCTCCAGGCTCAGGCGCGCGAGGCCCTGCGCGCGCGCCGCGGCGATGATGTGGGCCAGCAGTGCGCCTCCCGCGCCGCGCCGGCGCGCTGCCGCCGCCGTGTGCATCGACTTGACCTCGCCGTGATCGGCCGACAGGCGCTGCAGCGCGCCGACGCCGACCAGCCCGGCGCCGTCCCAGATCGTCCAGACGTCGATCTGCGCCGAACGCAGTGCGTCGGGATCCAGGGCATGCGCGCTGCCGCGTGCGGTCTCGGCCCGGGCCGTTCGCGCGTGTTCGACCAGAAGGGCACGGACCCGCGGATCGTCGAGATCCGCCGGAGCGATCGTCATGCGGTTCGCGCCTGCGCCGGATCCGGTCATCCGCTACGCCTGGTGGTGCGGCACGTCGACCAGGCGGCGCGTGCCCCGGTCGACGTCGTAGACGTGGAACGAATTCATGTTGCGCCCGTACAGATGCAGCGTTACGGCCATGGATCGGGTCGCCGGGACCCCGGTCATGTGTATGTGGTCCGGGTTCGGCACGAAGCTGGACAGGGCGCGCTCCGGCAGCACGAACACCCCGCCGCGCTTCAGGCGGATCCCGTGGTCGGCGCCGATTTCGCCGTCCGCCGACATGTAGCTGCGCTCCTCGAGCAGTCCCTGCAACACCCCGACGACACCCCAGCTGCCGTGGTCGTGGACCGGCGTCCACTGTCCCGGCAGCCAGACGAGCGCGTACAGCGACAGGCTCCCGTCGCCGGAAATGTGGATCGCATTGCGGCGGTAGTGATCCGGGTCGCTGCGCAGGTGCTCGCGACGCACGAATGAGCGGTCGCCGCCGATCAGGCGCTCCATCAGCGGCAGCGCGGCCAGTACGCATTCCGACGGCTCCGCGTTCGCAGCGGCAATTGCGCGGCAGTCGCCGATGAAGTCTTCGAGCCCGTAACGATCCATTTTCCGCCCCCGCCGCCAGCCGACGCCCAGGATTATAGACGCAGGGCGGGGCGCGCAGGCGCGCGCCGGCGCGCCGCTCAGGCATCACGGCCGAAAAAGCCGATGCGCTCCTCGCGGCTGAACATCACGCCCGGCCGGTCGTAATAGGAGAAAACCGCGATCAGCCGCTTGCGCGGGCCATGCACCGGCGACACGCGATGCAGCGTGTTCTTCCCCTTGAAGACATTCAGCGTTCCTGCGGCCAGCGGATTGACGTGGATGTCCGAATCCTCGCCGCGCAGCATGCGCCCCACGCCGTCGTAGTTCGGGTCGGTGTCGCTGCGCAGGTTGCTGCGGTACTCGAATTCGCCCCCCTGCTCCGGTGCCTGTATCAGCAGCGTCGTCGTGAACTGGCTGCGGTCAAAATGCCAGTTCAGCGCTTCGCCGCTGCGGTAATCCATGACGTTGAGTCGGGCGAGCGGGTCGCTCATCACGTACAGCGCCGGCTTCTCCATGACCTGCGCGATGAAACCGGCCAGCGGCTCCCACTCGTAGATCCGGTGCACGATCGTGCCCGCCAGCTGGTCGTCGCACAGCGTATGGTGAACCGTGTCGAACTGCCGCAGCGCCGGGTGATCGGCCGGCAGGCCCGCAACCTGATCGACGAAATACACATTGTGCCGGCGCTCATGGGTATAGGAATCGCGCTCGGCAAGCGGCAACAGCTCGGCCGCCGCCCGCTGGATCGCGCCCTGGCGCACGAAGCCATCGAGGTTGAACATGCCCCGGGCCGCGAGTTCGGCCCGGCAGCGCGCGACCAGCGCCGCATACGCAGGCGATTCCGGCCGGTCTACGGGATAGCGGTCGAGATCAAGCAGCTCGCGCATTTGCGCCACTCCGGGGTTGATTCGCGCCGGATGCTAGCATCCGGCGGGCCGGCGACCGCATCAGAAATTTTGGATCGCCGTGCAGAAATTCTAACGCCAGGGACACGGCCTGCGCCCCGGGGTTGATATTCGCTGGGCAAGGGTATAGAAAACCTCTCTCCATACCCTTTCACCGGATCGGATCGGCATGAACCGCAGGCTGCCGCCGCTGAACGCGGTCAAAGCATTCGAGGCGACCGCACGGCTGGGCAGCGTCGCAATGGCCGCGCGCGAGCTGCACGTGACCCGCGGCGCCGTCTCCCAGCAGATTGCGAAGCTCGAGGATTTCCTCGGCAAGGCCCTTTTCACCCGCCGCAACAACCAGCTGTTCCTGACCGACGTCGGCCTGGCGGTCAAGTCGGCGAGCACGGAGATGATGGACGAGCTGGCCGCGATGACGGAGCGCCTGCTCGGCGGCGGGGCGCGCTCCGGTCTCGCGCTCAGCGTGATTCCGTCGATCGGCGTGCGCTGGTTCAACAGGCACATGGCCGGGTTCCTGCGGCTGTACCCGGACGTTCGCCTCGACCTGCGCATCGAAGACGACCCGATCGATTTCTTTCGGAATCCGGTCGATGTGCGCATCTGCTACGGCGAGCACCTGTACCCGGAATTCGTCACGGTGCCGTTCCTGCACGACCACGCGACGCCGATGTGCACGCCGAAGTTCCTCAAGACCCGACGCCTAAGGAGCGACCTGCCGGGGACGCTGCGCGACGAGGACCTGATCCATGTCTCGTGGCGCGCCGGGTTCTCGACCTATCCGGCCTGGACCGCCTGGTTCGCGAAGGCCGGCATCCGCCGCGAGCCGCGCGCCGAGCTGGGCCACAAGGTCGACATGTCCAGCATCGCGATCGACCTCGCGCTGGCCGGCGAAGGCATCGCACTCGGCCAGGCGATGTACGCGGAGGACGAGTTGCATGCCGGCGCGCTCGTCACGCCGTTCGATTGCGTCATGCCGCTTCAATATTCATTCTGCGCGGTCCATCCCCGCTCCCGGATGCGCCACGCGATCGTGCAGAATTTCGTCGCCTGGCTTTCGGGGATTCCTGCGCCGCCGGGCGCAGGCAGCGCCGCAGCAGATCCCCGGTCACGGTAAGATACGCCGCCATGTCCGACCGGTACTCCGCCCTAACCCTCGCACGGCACGCCGCCACCGGCGCGCCGTGGCCGCGGGTATGGCGGCAGGCCGAGCCGAAATCCGGATACGACGTCGTCATCATCGGCGGCGGCGGCCATGGGCTCGCGACCGCGTATTACCTGGCCGCGAATCACGGCGTCACGAAGGTGGCCGTCATCGAACGCGGCTATATCGGCTCCGGCAACGTCGGGCGCAACACCACGCTGGTACGCTCGAACTACCAGATGGACGGCAACACGCAGTTCTTCGAGCATTCGCTGAAGTTGTGGGAAGGCCTGTCGCACGCGCTCAACTACAACGTGATGCTGTCGCAGCGCGGCCAGGTCGTGCTGGCCCACGGCCCTTCGCAGCTCGACGTGCTGGCGCGCAAGGGCAATATCATGCGCCTGAACGGCATCGACGCCGAGCTGCTCGACAGGGCCGACGTCATGCGCCTGCTCCCCTACCTCGACTACTCGGCCGACACGCGCTTCCCCGTCCATGGCGGGCTGCTGCAGCGCCGCGCCGGCACCGTGAGGCACGATGCGGTCGCGTGGGGCTATGCGCGCGCGGCTGATCGGCTCGGTGTCGACATCATCGAGCATTGCGAAGTGACCGGCTTCACCGAGTCCGGCGGCCGCATCACCGGCGTGCGCACGACGCGCGGCGAGATCGGCGCGGGGCGCACCGCGATTTCCGTTGCCGGGCATTCGTCGCACCTCGCTGCGATGGCGGGCCTGCGCCTGCCCATCGAGAGCCACCTGCTGCAGGCCTTCGTGACGGAACCGATCAAGCCGTTCGTCGATCACGTGATCTCGTTCGGTGCGGAACTCTTTTATATTTCGCAGTCCGACAAGGGCGGACTGGTCTTCGGCGGGCACATCGACGGCTTCAACTCCTACACGCAGCGCGGCCAGTTCCCGAAAGTGCAGACCGTCGCCGAATGCGCCGTGGCGCTGATCCCGTCGATCTCGCGCCTGCGGCTGCTGCGGCACTGGGCCGGAATCCAGGACATGACGCCGGACGGCAGCCCGTTCATCGGGCGCACGCCGCGCGAGAACCTGTTCCTGAACGGGGGCTGGTGCTACCAGGGCTTCAAGGCGACGCCGGCGACCGGCTGGTGCTTCGCGCACACGATCGCGCACGCCGAGGAGCACCCGCTGGTGCGCCACCTCGCGCTCGACCGCTTCACGCGCGGCAACGGACACGACGAATACGGGCTGGGGTTATGGACCTACAGGCAATGACGACATGCTGAAGATCAACTGTCCGAACTGCGGCGAACGGCAGTACACCGAGTTTCGGTACGCCGGCGACGCGACCAAGACCAGGCCGCGGCAGGACAACGGCGATCTGCGCGCCTGGCACGACCACGTGTTCCTGTTCGACAACCCCAGGGGAGCGCACCGCGAGTACTGGCAGCACGTGCTGGGTTGCCGGCAATGGCTGGTGCTGGAGCGCAACACCGCGACCAACGAAGCGGGGCGCTGCTGGCTCGCGGGCGAAGCGCAGCCATGACGCATCGGCCGCATCGCCTCCCTGACGGCGGACGCATCGCACGCGACCAGCCGCTGCGCTTCACGCTCGAGGGCCGCCCGCTTTCCGGCTTTGCCGGCGATACCCTCGCCTCCGCGCTGCTCGCCAGCGGCCTCACGCTGGTCGGTCGCAGCTTCAAGTACCACCGGCCGCGCGGCTTCCTGGCCGCCGGCGTCGAGGAGCCCAACGGGCTGTTCACGCTCGGCGCCGGTGCGCGCACGACGCCGAACATCGCCGCGACCGTCATCGAACTGCACGAAGGCCTGGCCGCAAGGCGCCAGAACGGCACGCCGTCGGTCGACTTCGACCTGATGGCGGTGAACTCTCTGCTCGCGCCGCTGCTCGGCTCCGGGTTTTACTACAAGACCTTCATGGGCCCGCGCCGCGGCTCGTGGATGTGGTACGAACCGTTCATTCGCCGCGCCGCCGGTCTCGGTCGCGCCGTGCACGAACGCGACCCTGATCGCTACGAGACCCGCCATGCGTTCACCGACGTGCTCGTCATCGGGGCAGGCGCCGCGGGACTCGCGGCCGTATGCGCTGCAGCGCGCTCGGGCGCCCGCGTCGTGCTCGTCGAACAGGACAGCCTGCTCGGCGGCCAGCTGCTGTCGCAGCGCATCGACGCCGACGGCGAGCCGTGGCGGGGCGCCATGGAGCGCGCACTCGCCGGCCTGCCCAATGTCCGGATCCTGGCGCGGACGACCGCGCTCGGCCTGTATGACGGCAACATGGTGGCCCTCGTCACGCGTCACGCCGGTGGCGAACCCGATCCGGGCCGCGGCGAGGCCCGCGAGGTGCTCACGACGCTGTGCGCGAAGGCCATTGTCTTCGCCACCGGAGCGATCGAGCGCCCCCTCGTGTTCGGCGACAACGACCGGCCCGGCGTAATGCTCGCATCGGCGGCGCAGGCGTACCTGAACCGCTATGCGGTGGCGATCGGCCGGCACATCGTCGTTGCGACCAATAATGACGGCGCCTGGTACAGCGCCCTGGAGCTTGCCCGGCGCGCCGCCTCGGTCACGATCGTCGATCAGCGCGGCGAGGTCGACGCTGCGCTGCAGGGCATGGCCCGGCAGGCTGGGCTCTCGGTCCTGACCGGCGCCCTCGTCACGCGCGCGCTCGGCGCCCGCGGCGTGCATGGCGTCCGCGTTGCCTCCGGCGGGCAGCGGCGCGAACAGGTCATTGACTGCGACCTGCTGTGCATGTCCGGCGGCTGGTCCTGCAGCGTGCACCTGACCTCGCACACCGGCATCAGGCCGCGCTACCGCGCCGACATCGACTCGTTCGTGCCGGGAGGCTTTGCACCCGGACACTTTGGCGCCGGTGCCGTCATCGGAACATTCGGCGTTGCGGCGGCGATCCGCGAGGGGACGGCCGCGGGCGCCGCGGCCGCCGCGCACGCGGGATTCGCCGCTGCGGACGGGGCGCACGCGGACGTGCCTGCGTGGGATGCGGCCCCGGCGGATGCACCCTACCGGATCGAAGCCGCGCGGGCCGCCCCCGCGGCTGCACGCGGCAAGGCCTTCGTCGACTTCCAGACCGACGTGACGACGCGCGACCTCGCCGGTGCGCACCGGGAGGGATTCGAATCCGTCGAGCACCTGAAGCGCTACACGACGCTCGGCATGGGAACCGACCAGGGCAAGACCAGCAACATCAACGCAGTCGGACTGATGGCCGGCCTGCGCGGGCTCGACATTCCGTCGACCGGCACGACGACGTTCCGGCCGCCGTACACACCCGTGTCCATCGGCGCGCTCGCCGGACGCAATATCGGCCATCATTTCCGCCCGATCCGCCGCTCGCCGCTGCACGACTGGCATGCCGCTAATGGCGCGGCATTCATCGAGGCGGGCCCCTGGCTGCGCGCCTGGTATTACCAGTGGGCCGGCGACAGCGCAGCGACCGCGTACATCGCCGAGATGCGGCTGGTCCGTCAGGCGGTCGGCATCTCGGATGTCTCGTCGCTCGGCAAGATCGACGTGCAGGGGCCGGACGCGGCCGAACTGCTGAACCGAGTCTATGTCAACGGCTTCGCGAAGCTGCCGGTCGGCAAGGCGCGCTACGGCGTGATGCTCAACGACGATGCGACCGTGCTTGACGATGGCACCACCGCGCGCTTCGCCGAGACGCGCTATTTCCTGACGACGACGACCGCGCAGGCCGGTGAGGTGATGTCGCATCTCGAGTTCCTGCTGCAGACCGCGTGGAACGATCTGGACGTGCAGCTGGTATCGGTCTCGGACGAATGGGCCGGCATGTCGGTCGCCGGCCCCCGGGCGCGGGCCGCACTGGAGGCCGCGCTGCCGGACCAGGATTTCTCCGATGCCAGCCTGCCGCACATGGGCTGCCGCGAGCTGCAGATCGACGGGGCCCCGGTGCGGGTGCTGCGCCTGAGCTTTTCCGGCGAACTCGCCTACGAACTGTACGTGCCCGCGGACCGGGGAGTCGCCCTGTGGGAGCGGCTGCTCGCGCGCGGCGCGCACCTCGGCATCCGCCCGTACGGGCTCGAGGCGCTGGCCTCACTTCGCATCGAGAAGGGTCACGTCGCGGGGCTGGAGCTCGATCATCGCAACACGCTCGATGACTTAGGCTTAAGCCGGATGGCCTCGAAGGACAAGCCCTACGTCGGCCGGGAACTGCGCGAGCGCGCCGGGCTCAGGGACCCGAACCGCTGGAGCCTGGTCGGCATCGAGGGACTGGATCCCGGTGCGCGCCTGCGCGGCGGCTCGATCCTGTTCGCGAGCGGCGAGCCCATCGCCGGACACGGGCGCGGCTACATCACGTCGGTGACGTGGTCCACCGAGCTCGAGCGCTTTATCGCACTCGGCCTGTACCAGGGAGGGCTCGCGCACCTGAACGAGGAGATCGTCTGTGCGTTTCCGCTGAAGGGCGAGACGACGCGGGCGCGTATCGTCTCGCCGCTGTTCATCGATGCCAAGGGGGAGCGCATGCATGTTTGAAAGCCGATCGGCACTCGCTGCCTACGCGGCGGACCGCCGCCCCGGCGCCGCCGGCGACGGAGCACCGCTGCGCCTGACGGAGATCAGGGGCTGGCACCTGGCGCACCTGACCGCGTTCCGTGCGCATGGCGGGGAATTCCGGCAGTGCCTGGCCCGCGCATTCGGCCTCGATCCGCCGGAGGAGCTGTACCACGGCACCACGCACGGCACTGTGCGCGTCGTGCGCCTGACCCGCGACCAGTACTGGTGGCTTGCCGCAGACGATCCCGGGCTGCGCCGCCTGGGGAGGGAGCTGCCGCCGTCCATCGGTGCGCTGACCACGCTGTCGGCGGCGCGGGTGCGCCTGCGCATCGAGGGCCACGCCGCGCGCGACGTGCTGGCCCGCGGCATCGCAATCGACCTGCATCCGGACCTATTTGCGGTGGGCCGCAGCGCGCAGACGGGCCTGCACCACAGCGGCATCTTCCTCGAGCGTGTCGCCGCGGATTCTTACGAACTGTTTGTACCACGCACCTTCGCCGCGTCGATCTGGGAGTGGCTGATCGACGCCGCATTGCCCTACGGAGTGAGCCCGGAATGAAGACACATACCCGCGTAGCCGTCATCGGAGGCGGCGTCGTTGGCTGCAGCGTGCTGTATCACCTGACCAAGGCAGGCTGGAAAGACGTCGTGCTGCTGGAACGGGACCAGCTGACCGCCGGCTCGACCTGGCACGCCGCCGGAGGGTTCCATACGCTGAACGGCGACCCGAATGTCGCCAAGCTGCAGGGCTACACGATCAGCCTGTACGACGAGCTGGAAAAGATCTCCGGCCAGTCCTGCGGACTGCACCGCTCCGGCGGACTGCTGCTCGCCGACACGCCCGAGCGCATGGAATGGCTCAAGATGGCGCATGCGCGCGCCCGCTACCTGGGGCTCGAGACCGAGCTGCTGAGCTCGCGCGAGGCGCGCGAGCTGCTGCCGCTGATCGAGGAAAAATACTTCGTCGGCGCGATGCTCGACAAGGCCGACGGCAACCTGGACCCCTACGGCACGACGCACGCCTACGCGAAGTCGGCGCGCATCGGCGGCGCCGAGATCTACCTGCAGACGAGGATTACGGCGATCACGCGGCGCGCCGACGGCAGCTGGGACCTCTTGACCGACAAGGGCACGATCAACGCCGAGCACGTCGTCAACGCCGGCGGCCTGTGGGCACGCGAAGTCGGGCGCATGGTCGGCATCGAACTGCCGGTGCTGGCGATGGAGCACATGTACCTCGTCACCGACGACATGCCCGAGGTGATCGAGTTCAACCGCCTGCGCGGCCACGAGCTGCCGCACGCGATCGACTTCAAGGCCGAAATCTACATGCGCCAGGAGCGCAACGGCATGGTTCTCGGAACCTACGAGCGGGCCTGCGTCCCGTGGCAGCCGCGCCAGACGCCGTGGGATTTCGGCTCGGAACTGCTGCCGCCCGATCTGGACCGCATCCTGCCCTCGCTGGAGGTCGGGTACCGGCACTTTCCGGCGATGGAACAGGCGGGCATCCGGCGCATCATCAACGGGCCGTTCACGTTCTCGCCCGACGGCAATCCGCTCGTGGGTCCGGTGCAGGGTCTGCCCGGATTCTGGTGCGCCTGCGCCGTGATGGCGGGCTTCAGCCAGGGCGGCGGCGTCGGGCTCGCGCTTTCGCAGTGGATGGTCAACGGCGATCCCGGCTTTGACGTGTGGGCGATGGACGTCGCCCGCTACGGCGAATGGGCGACCCGCAGCTATACCAATGCGAAGGTGCGGGAGAATTATTCGCGCCGCTTCTCGATCCGCTTCCCGAACGAGGAATTGCCGGCCGCGCGCCCGCAACAGACGACGCCGCTGTACGACCTGATGCTCGCGCAGGGCGCGGTGATGGGCGACAGCTGGGGTCTCGAGACGCCGCTGTGGTTCGCGCCGCCCGGCGTCGAGCCGCGCGACATCGTCTCGTTCCATCGCTCGAACGATTTCGCGCACGTGCGGGCCGAATGCATGGCGGTGCGCAACGGCGTCGGCGTCACCGAGATCGCGAATTTTGCCAAGTACGAGATCGCCGGGCCCGGCGCGGAAGCGTACCTGTCGCACCTGATGACGAACCGCATGCCGCGCGTCGGAAGGCTGATCCTGACGCCGATGCTCAATGCCTTCGGCAAGCTGATCGGCGACTTTACGATCGCCAATGCCGGCGGCGGACGCTACCTGATGTGGGGCTCGTCGCAGGCGCAGATCTATCACATGCGCTGGTTTGAGGCGCAGCTGCCGCGGGACGGCACCGTGCGCATCCGGCGCTACGACATGAACCTCGTCGGCGTCTCGATCGCCGGACCGCGCTCGCGCGCGCTCCTCGAGCGCCTCACCGATGAAGACGTCTCCAACACCGCACTGCGCTTCATGGATCATCGCGCGATGGATATCGCGAATGTTCCGGCGATGATAAACCGCGTGACCTATACCGGCGACCTGGGGTACGAGATCTGGGTCGCGCCGGAATACCAGCGGCGCCTGTACACCCAGATCATGGCGGCGGGCAAGGACCTGGGAGTCGCGAACTTCGGCATGCGCGCGCTGCTGTGCCTGCGGCTGGAGAAGAACTTTCCGACCTGGTACCGCGAGCTGCGGCCGATCTACGGAGTGTTCGAGGCCGGACTCGACCGCTTCGTCGACCTCGGCAAGGACGAATTCATCGGGCAAGAAGCGGCGCGCAGGGAAAAAGAAATGGGCGGGCTGCTGCGCCGGGTGAGCATGGCCGTCGAAGCGACCGACGCCGACGTTCTCGGCGATGAGCCGATCTGGCACCGGGGCAAGGTGATCGGCTGGGTGACCTCAGGCGGCTTCGGACACAGCGTCGGCCTGTCGCTCGCGCAGGGCTATGTGCCGGTCGCCGCCGCAGCGGACCTGAACCCCGCGGCATTCGAGATCGAGATCCTCGGCGAGCGCCGCGCCGCGCGCATCATTGCACAGCCGCCGTTCGACCCGGAAGGCCTGCGCATGCGCTCGTAGGCTCCGCGTGCACGGCGGGCGCGCCGCCATACCAGTGCAGCGTCGCGCCGAGCTTCGCGACTTCGCCGACGATCAGCAGTGCCGGCGAGCGGATCCGGTGGGCCTTGCCCAGCGCAGCCGCCTCGCCGAGCGCGCCGATGACGACCCGCTGCTGCGGACGGCTGCCATTCTCGACATAGGCTATCGGCGTATCCGAGGATCGTCCGTGCAGCAGCAGCTGCGCCTGCACCCGCTCGATCGTGTTCACGCCCATGTAGATCGCCAGCGTCTCACGCTGGTCTGCCGGCGCGCGCCAGTCCACCGAGTCGATCGCGCCCTGGCAATGCGCCGTCACGATCCGCAGGCTCGCCGCATGGCCGCGGTGAGTCAGGGGAATGCCGGCGTAGGCCGCGCAGGCAACGGCAGCCGTGATGCCGGGCAGCACTTCGCAGGCGATGCCGTGCGCGCGCAGGAATTCGAGTTCCTCGCCGCCGCGGCCGAAGATGAAGGGGTCGCCGCCCTTCAGCCGCACCACGCGCCGGCCGCGCGCGGCATGCTCCTGCATCAGTTCATGGATCCGGGCCTGCTCGACGCGGTGCCCGCCGGCCGATTTTCCGACTTCGATCAGCTGTGCCTCGCGCCGCACCAGCGCCAGCACCTCGGCGCTGACGAGCCGGTCGTAGAGCACGACATCGGCGCCCTGCAATGCGCGCAACGCGTTGAGCGTCAGCAGGCCCGGATCACCCGGGCCGGCGCCGACGAGCTGGACGAGGCCGGCGCTGCCCTCCGCCGCCCCTGCGAGCAATTGCTCCAGCAACTCACCGGCCTCCGGTTCGCGGGCCCGGCGCACCCGGTCGGCAATCGGTCCCTGCAGGATCCGCTCGTAGAGTCTGCGGCGCGCGTCCAGGTCGTGCACGCGCCGGCGGATGCGATCGCGCCAGCGCGCGAGAAACGCCGCCAGCCGCCCGAGGGATTCGTCGACGAGGGACTCGATGTGGGCCCGCACGTGGCGCGCCAGGGCCGGTGCGCTGCCCTCGGTGCCGATCGCAATGACCAGCGGTGAGCGATCCACGATCGCCGGCAGGATGCCGGTCGAGAGCCGGGCGTCATCGACGACGTTGACGAGGATGTTGCGGGCCTCGGCGGCAATGGCAATGGCCCGGTTGACGAGCGGCGCGCCGGTGGCGCCAATGACGAGCCGCGCACCGTCCAGGTCGCCGGCGAGGAATTCGCGCGGCACATGCGTCAGTTCGCCGGCCACAACCCGGGCCGCGAGCCGCGCGCTCAGCGACGGCGCAACGACGTGCATGCGCGCGCCGGCCTGCGCCAGCAGGTCGATCTTGCGCTCGGCGACCGGGCCGCCGCCGACGACGACGACGCGCCGACCGCGCAGATCCAGAAACAGCGGAAACCAGCGCATGTCAGGCCGGCAGGCGCTTGCTGCGCCAGAGGAAGTCGCCGAAGCGCTCATGCGGCGTGCGCCCCGCCGCCCAGGCGCCGACCAGCGTGTCGAGTTCCGCAACGAACTGCGCCTCGTCGATGTTCTCCCGATACAGCTGGTTGAGGCGGCTGCCGCGTACATCGCCGCCGACGTGCAGGTTGTAGCGGCCGAGTGCCTTGCCGACGAGCGCGATCTCGGCGACGTAAGGCCGGGCGCAACCGTTCGGGCACCCGGTGATCCTGACGCCGAGCGGTTCCCCGGCAAGTCCGTGTCGCGCGAGCGCCGCATCGACGTGCGTGATCAGCGCCGGCAGATAGCGCTCCGCCTCGGCCATGGCGAGCGCGCAGGTCGGCAGCGCCACGCACGCCAGCGCGTCGCGGCTCGCCGGCGAACCCTTTTCGGCCTCGTCCAGCCGGAAGCGCGCAATCAGCGCGTCGAGGGACTTGCGATCGGCGCCGCGCACGCCGGCGATCGTCACGTTCTGATTCGGAGTCAGGCGAAAATCGCCCCGGTGCACGCCGGCAATCGCGCGCATTCCGCTCAGCAGAGAAGCCTCCGCGCGATCGACGATACGGCCGGCGCGAATTCTCAAGGTACGATGCCAGCTGCCGTCGAGCGCCCGGATCCAGCCGAAGCGATCCCCGTTCGAATCGAAGCTGAATGCACGCGGCGGCGCGAGTTTCACGCCGGAGCGCTTCTCGACCTCGCCGACGAACCATGCGAGGCCCCGGTCCTCGATCGTGTATTTCAACCGCGCATGCTTGCGGTTGGTCCGGTCGCCGTGGTCGCGCTGCGTCGTCAGCACCGCCTCGGCTACGGCCAGCAGCCCCTCCGCCGGCAGGAAGCCGGCGACGTCGGCGAGCCGCGGGTGCGTAGCCGCGTCGCCGTGCGTCGCGCCCATGCCGCCGCCGACGGTCAGGTTGAAGCCGGACAACCGGCCGTCCTCGACAATGGCGATGAACCCCAGGTCCTGCGTGAAGATATCGACGTCATTGCTCGGCGGCAGCACGAGCGCCGCCTTGAACTTGCGCGGCAGGTACGCCGCACCATAGATCGGTTCGGCTTCCGGCGTGCCGACCAGCTTCTCGCCATCGAGCCAGATCTCGTGATACGCGCGCGTTTGCGGCAGCAGGTGTTCGGAGAGCCGGCGCGCCCAGGCCGCGACTTCGGCATGCGCGGGGGACTCGACGGGATTGGAACCCGCCATGACGTTGCGGTTGACGTCGCCGCAGGTCGCGATCGTATCGAGCAGCGTCGCGTTGATGCGCCGCATGACGGGCTTCAGGTTCTCCTTGATGATGCCGTGGAACTGGAAGGTCTGGCGCGTGGTCAGGCGCAGGCTCGCATTGGCGAACTCCGTTGCCAGCGAATCGAGCGCGAGCCATTGCGCCGGTGTGCAGACGCCGCCCGGCAGGCGCACGCGCACCATGAAGCGCCACAGCGGCTCGAGCTTCTGAAGCCGGCGCTCTTCGCGGATATCCCGGTCGTCCTGCTGGTAGCTGCCGTGCAGCCGCAACAGCTGCTGGTCGGACTCGCGCAGCGATCCGGTCGCCGCGTCAAGCAGGCTCTCGGCGAGCGTGCCGCGCAAGCCGCGACTTTCCGCCTTGACATACTCGACCGGCGAGAGCTTCGTCATCGGACTCAGTAGACGTCGCGCGCGTAGCGCCGCTCTGCCAGCAGCCCCGACAGATATTCACGGGCCGCGTCCGGCGACCTTGCGCCGTGCAGCGCGATGATGTCGAGCAACGCGGCTTCCACGTCGGGAGCCATGCGCTGCGCATCGCCGCAGACGTACAGGTGCGCACCGCCCTCGAGCCAGCGGAACAGCTCCGCGCCCTGTTCGCGCATCCGGTCCTGGACATAGATCTTGTGCGCCTGGTCGCGCGAGAACGCCACGTCGAGCCGGTGCAGCTGCCCGGCCTTGAGCGCGGCCAGCCATTCCAGCTGGTACAGGAAATCGCTTTCGCGGCGACGCCCGCCAAATATCAGCCAGTTGCGGCCTGGCGCGCCGTCGGCGATGCGCGCCTGCAGGAATCCGCGGAACGGCGCCACGCCGGTGCCGGGACCGATCATGACCACATTGCGGGTACCGTCCGCCGGCAGGCGGAAACGCGCGTTCGGCTCCAGGTACGCGCGCAGGCGCGCACCGGGCTGCTGCGCCGCCAGCTGCCACGAGGCGGCGCCCAGCCGGCGCTCGCCGTCGCGCTGGTAGTCGACCACCGCTACCGTCAGGTGCGCCTCGTTGCCGACCTCGCGCCGGCTCGAAGAAATGGAATAAAGCCGCGGCGAGAGCGGATGCAGCGCGCGCACCAGGCCGTCCGCATCCCAGTTCGCCGCGAACTGCTTCAGCACGTCGGCAACCTGCAGATCCCTGAGCACCGCGCGCAGCTGCGACGTACCGCCGGGTTCGAGCCAGGCGCGCAGTTCGGGATCCGCGCTGCGGCTCGCCAGCTGCTCGATCAGCGGCCGCGCAAGCCGGGTCACCTCGCGGCGCCGGGTCAGCCAGGTGCGCAACGCATGGGTCGCGCCATCGATGGTCACCGGAATGTCCGGGTTGAGGCCCGTCAGCTCGAGCACGCGTTCGACGACCGGCGCCGGATTATCGACCCACAGGCCCAGCGCATCGCCGGGCTCATATTCCAGCCGCTGTTCCGGCAAGCCCAGCTCCAGGTGGCGCACGTCAATATCGGCATTGCGGGCACTGACGCGCTGGTTGGCGAGCAGTTCCAGTTCGACGGGATTGTCGCGGGTAATCGGCGCTGCAGCCGGCGCCGGGCGCAGCGGCGTGACGACGGATAGCCGCGGCGCGACGGCACCGGTCTCGCCGCGCGCCGCTACCAGTGCCTGATCGAGCCAGGATCCCGCCCTGGCTTCGATGTCGACATCGCAATCCACGCGCGCGGCCAGGCGACGAGCGCCCAGCTCGGCGAGGCGTTCATCGAGGGCGCGGCCGGCGGCACAGAACTTCGGATAGCTCGAATCGCCCAGCGCCAGGACCGAGTACGCGAGGTGCTCGAGGCGCGGGGCGCGGCGTGAATGCAGATAATCCATCATCGGGCGCGCCTCGTCGGGCGCGTCCCCGTCGCCGTGGGTACTGGCGACGAAATAGACCAGGCGCTCCTCGCTGAGCCGCCGCGGCGGGTAATCGGCCGCTGCGACCACCTGCGGATGCAGGCCGGCGCCCTCCAGGCTGCGGCCCAGGCGTTCGGCGATTCGCCGGCCGTTGCCGGTCTGCGAGGCGTACAGCACGAGGATCCGCGCCGCGCTCTCCACGTGAGCGCGCGGGGGCGGCTCCTCGTTCACGGCCCCCGAACGTGCGCGCTCGGCCGCCAGGCCCGCCACGAAGCCGCTGACCCAGGTCAGGGCCGCCGGATCCATGTCGGCAAGCAGCGCGGCGAGCTGGTCCTGGCGCTCGGGGTCGAGCGGCCGTCGAAGGGCATTGGAATGCGAGTCCATGGGCAATCCTGAGGTTTGGTATATCAGGATCGTACCGATGGGCGGATTCGCGCGATAAGTACCTGTCGTTATGAGCTCATAACATTTGCGACACGGCCCGCGAGCACGCTGGATTCCCGCGTGGACAATATCAATAATTCAGATTATAAAACCTATGTATATACTCGCAAATTATACAATAATTATTGTAAATCCGTCCGGATGGCCGCCGGCCGCAACGACCCGGCGTCAGTCCGGGTAGGCTTTCGCGTGCGCCTCCGCGACCGCTTCCTCGAGCGCTCGCCCCTCGCGATACCCGTCGAGATTCCTCGGCCGCTCAACGCCGGGCTGCAGTCGCGGACAGGGCTCGGGAGCGCCGATCACCATGCGCACCGGCAGGCGTTCGGCGTAGATCGGCAGCGCATAATCCTCCTCATCATCGGCAACGCCCTTGCCGCGGATCTTGGCCGAGGCGCGCTCGATGTCCATCATGATCACGGTCGTCGCGTTGATCTCCTGCGGCGCCGAGGGGCGCAGCTGCGCGGTGCGCCCCGGAAAGAGGCGATCCACCATCATGACCAGTGCGCGGCGCTTCTCCT
Organism: uncultured Gammaproteobacteria bacterium; assembly: GCA_963706815.1. Lineage (GTDB taxonomy): Bacteria > Pseudomonadota > Gammaproteobacteria > Steroidobacterales > Steroidobacteraceae > Bog-1198. The sequence continues at coordinate 91,402 of CAVPNS010000001.1, read as the reverse complement.
CGGTCTCCTCGACCAGCCGGGCCTTGCCGAAGGCCATCACGCAGCGGTAGTCGGCCGAGTGATTGAAGCCGCAGCGCGCCAGCACGAGACTGTCGAAGTGCGTCACGGTCAGGCAGGTGGGCTCGCCTGCGGAGAGATTGCGCAGCATCCGGCTCGCGTTGCTGCCGTGCCAGTACAGGCGGCTGCCCTCGCGCCAGAACAGCGTCGGCGTGCAGAACGGCTGGCCATCGACGACGTACGACACATGGCACATCGCGGCGGCATCGAGCACCGCATGAACCGTTTCGTGATCGTAAAAGCCGCGTTCCGCGCGTCGCTTCACCCGGTTAACGCCATCCACTTCGTAGCTGTTCGCGGTCTCGTCCGACATTCCTGCACTCCTGGTTTGGCAATCGCTCCCGGCGCTCCGGGGCTCGTGACACTCATGAATGGGGGCGGCGCGGGCGCGCCGCCGATGCGGCCGGGCTCAGCCGGCGCGCAACTGCGAGCGCAACAGCTGCATGCGGCCAAGCTGCAGCTGCAACGCAAACTCGAGCTCCCTGCCCCGCGACCGCAGGATCAGGCGTTCCCAGCGCTCCAGCGCCGAATCACGGGTTTTCTGCACGAACTGGGCACGCATCTCGCTCCAGCTGGCCACCACGGCCTGGAAGGACGCGTACTCCTCGGCAATGCGGGATTTGAGCTGCGCCAGATGCGCTCTGTCAGGGCATGCCGCGAGCTCGCGCTCGGCCCGGCGGAACTGGGCCAGCAGCTGGGTCCGCTGGATACGGAACCATGGCACGCTCTTGAGGTCGTACGCCATACCGCACCAGCTCATTGCCCTGATGAACCACTTCGAAGGATCCCATTGCCACCAGCGCACGCCATTGCGGTAATCGCCCGAAAACTGATGATGGAAATTATGATATCCCTCGCCGAAGGTCAGCAGCGCGATGAACCCGTTGTCGCGCGCGGTGTTCTCCGCCGTGTAGGGCTGCGAACCGAACATGTGCGCCGCGGAATTGATCAGGAACGTCAGGTGGTGACTGACGACGAGCCGCAGCACGCCGGCCAGCAGAAAGGTTCCGACGACATCCCCGCTGGCCCAGCCCGCCAGCAGCGGCAGGCCGACGTTCATGGCCACCGCCACCGGCACGTAGTGCCTGTGCTGCCACATCACCAGCGGATCGCGCTGCAGGTCGCGCACGCCGTTCAGGTCCGGAATTCCGCTCGGGTAATCGCGCAGCATCCAGCCCATGTGAGAGAACCAGAATCCGCGGCGCGCGCTGTACGGGTCCCGTTCGCGATCGTCGATGTGCTGGTGGTGGTCCCGGTGCCCCGCGCTCCACAGCAGCACGCTGTTCTGCAGCGCCATGGCGCCGAACAGCAGGTAGATGCTCCTGAGCAGCGCGTGTGCCTGGTACGTCGCATGCGCAAACAGCCGGTGGTACCCGCAGGTGATCGCGAGTTCATTGGCGCACAGAAATACGGCAAACCAGAACCAGGCCGCGTGGCTGTAGCCGTGGGCCAGGCCGTACCAGGGCACGAGCGTGAACGCGGCCGCGGCCGTCAGCACGAACATCAGCGTGGCAGCCCAGTTGCGCGGCGCCGACTTCCATGCGTCATTTTCCACGTCGCATCGCTCCTTCAAAGGGTATCCGCACAAGGGTACCACGATTCATTTGCAGCAAAATTTGTCGTTTACCGGACGGGCGCCATTCGATACCATGGCGGGTCATTTGTGTCGTCCTCCTGACGCCACAGCTCAAGGAAACCGCATGAATCCTGGCATCAAGAATTTCTGGCAAGCGCTCGCCCCCCCGCTGGTAGTCGCGCTGCTTTTGTCGGGCTGTCATCACGGCAGTTCCACTGCGACGCCCAGTTTTACCGTCAGCGTCAGCGTGACCGGCCTGGCCGGATCCGGCCTGGTGCTGCAGAACAACGCCGTCGACAACCTGAGCGTCACAGCGAACGGCACCACGACATTTTCGAATCAGATTGCCGAAAATGCGACGTATTCGGTGACGGTGCTGACGCAACCGACGTCGCCGACCCAGGTGTGCACGGTGTATTACGGCCTCGGCTACGTAGGGACCGCCAACGTCGTGATCCCGGTCACCTGCGGAACTTCCGGTGCCGCGACCGGACGTTTCGCCTACGCCACGAACCGCGGCGCCGGCACCATCTCCGCATACGCGATCAATGCGGCGAGCGGTGCACTGAGCGCGGTTTCGGGTTCGCCGATCACGGTTCCGGGCGCCTCCGCGCTGTACCAGACCATGATAGAACCGTCCGGAAACTACCTGTACGCGATCGACGCAGGCGCGGACAAGATATACGCATTCCTGATCAACCAGACCAGCGGCCTGCTGACGCCCGTCAGCGGATCGCCGTTCGCCACCGGCAGGACCCCGGTGTCGCTTGCCTTCGATTACACCGGCAGCTACCTGTACGTCGCCAACTATGGCGACAGCACGATCTCGGCCTATGCATTGACGATCACCAGCGGCGCCCTGACCCCGCTCGACGGATCTCCCTTCACGGTGCCCGGCACCAACCCGGCGCCGCGACAGATCGTCCGGGCCGGCACGTTCCTGTTCAGCGTGAACTACAACGCCAACTCGGTGAGCGTGTTCGCGATTACCGCCGGCACCGGCGGGCTCGCCGGCGGCATCCTCGGATCACCGTTCACGACCGATACGCAGCCCTATAGCCTGGCGATCGACCTCACCGGCAGGGTGCTGTACACGGCCAACGTCGGGCCGGGCCAGGCGGGCAGCATCTCGGAATTCACGCTGGACCTGAGCACCGGCGTACTGACGCCGGTCGCGGGCACGCCGCTCGCCGCGCCGGTCCTGAACAACATCAGCATCGACTCGAAGAGCCGGTACCTGCTCGTCACCGAATCGGCCGGCATCGCGGTCTATCCGATCGTCAATACGGCCACCGGCGAACTCGGTACGCCGGTGACCGGCTCCCCGTTTGCCGCCGGCACGAATCCCTTTTCGGTCAGCGCCGACCTGACCGACCAGTTCATCTATGTCGGCAACGACGGCTCGGCGAACCTATCCCAATACACGATCGATTCCGCAACCGGCGTGCTGACCGGCGTCGCCGGTACACCGGTCGCCGCCGGTGCTAACCCCGACTTCATCGCGATCGACTGACAGGCGGAATCGACCGGGGGTGAGGAACTCATGAGCACGATCTTCCTGCTGATGATGTCCAATGTGTTCATGACCATCGCCTGGTACGGCCACCTGAAATACGGCCATGAATGGCCGCTGTGGAAGGCGATTCTGGTGTCCTGGGCGATCGCCCTGCTCGAATATTGCCTCGCGGTTCCGGCGAATCGCTTCGGCTATGGCGAATTCACCGGCTTTCAGCTCAAGATCATCCAGGAAATCATCACCCTGGGCGTCTTTGCGGGATTCGCCATCCTGTTCCTGAAGGAAAAATTTGCCTGGAACTACGTGGTGGCGTTCATCTTCCTCGGCATCGCCGCATTCTTCGCCTTTGCATTCAAGGCGCCCGGCCCCGTGGCTTGACCCGGATGCCGCCGCAGCGGATCTGATCGGATCAGATCAACGGCCGGTCGCGCTGCACCGGGGGCGTGGCCCGCCCCAGCGATCGCGCCGCTTCATGGCCCGAATACACGGCATGCACGATCAGCCCGGGCTGGCGGCAGTCGCCGATGCGGATCACGCGATCGGCGCTGTCGCCGCCGGAGGCTGCCGCAATGCCGGTGTCTCCGCCCTCGCCCACCAGCGCGCGGTACAGCGTTTCGTCAGGTTCGCGCGAGGTCACCAGCACCAGCGCATCGGCAGGAACCGTCCAGCTGCGTCCCGTGAAGACACAGGCGAGCGTCGCGGCGCCGCGATCGTATGCGCCGAGCGTCGCATTGACGTCGATCACCACCCCGCGATGGAGCAGGTCCGCCTGGCAGCGCTCCTGCTCGACCGTGTGCTGGCTCCAGGCGCCGGCGCGCCCCTCCGTGGTCACATAGCGCACGTGCGCGCCGTTCAGCGCAAGCTGCAGGGCAATGACCGGCCCCATGTAGTAATTGTCGTCGTCGAACACGATGACCTCGCCGCCGGGCAGCCGACCGTCGAGTATGTCGTCCGGCGTGTACAGCCCGTCCGCGGCCAGCGCCGCGAGCGGCCGGGCGTGCCAGCGCCCGACGCCATCGCGCCGCCATCTTGCGCCGGTGGCAATCAGCACGTGCCCGGCGCCGAATTCCTGCACATCCGCCGCGGTCATGGCACTGCCGAGATACAGCGCCACATTGGCCATTCGCCGGATCTGTCCCAGCCGGTAATCGCGCACGCGGGCCCACTCGCCCAGGCCCGGCATGCGGCTCTCGCGGCTGACCCGGCCGCCCGCCTCGGTCGCGGCGTCGGCCAGTGCCACGTCAAAGCCTCTCTTGCCGAGAATGTGCGCGGCCTCGAGACCGGCCGGTCCTGCGCCGACGATCAGCACCTGGCCGCTGCCGTCGGCGGGCACGTTCTCGGGATGCCAGCCGGAACGCCATTCCTCGCCCATCGTCGGATTCTGCGTGCACCGGATCGGCGCGCCCCGGGCATCCTGGCTGTAGCAGATGTTGCAGCCGATGCATTCGCGAATGTCCTCGGTGCGCCCCTCGCGGATCTTGTTGGGCATGAACGGATCTGCGATCGAGGGCCGCGCCGCGCCGATCAGGTCGAGCACGCCGCGGCGCAGCTGGCCCAGCATTGCGTCGGGGGACGTGAACCGCCCGACCGAGACCACCGGCTTGCCGGTGAGCCTGCGCACGTAGGCAATCCGGTCCTCGAGCGCGCCGTCGCGCACGAAGCGCGACGAGCCCATCTCTTCGTCGTAATCGGCAATCACTACGTCCCACAGGTCGGGCAGATGCCCCAGCGCGCCGATGACATCGTGTGCCTCGGCCGCACTGAGATGTTCCTCGCCGTGCCCGCTTGCCGAAAACCGGACCGCGACCGCGCAGCGATCGCCTACCGCCTCGCGGGTGTCGTCAATCAGCTCCCGCATCAGGCGCATGCGGTTCTCGAGCGAACCGCCGTACTCGTCGCTGCGCCCGTTGAAGCTGCGCGACAGGAACTCCGACACCAGGTACCCGTGGGTGGGGTACACGTAGATGATGTCAAAGCCCGCGTCGCGCGCGCGCAGGGCCGCGTCACGATGCCAGCGCCGCAACTCGCGGATGTCGCGCCGGTCCATGCGCTGCGACTGCACCGGATCGCCGGTGCTCGGCGCCGAGCGCACGCCGATCGTCGGTACCCGGCTCGCCAGGTTCGAGATCCTGCTGCCGCCGTGCCACAGCTCCAGTCCGGCCAGCGCGCCATGGGCGTGCACGCCATCCGCCACCGCCGCCAGATTGCGCAGATCGCCGTCATCCCACAGCGACGCGAATGGAAACGGGTGGTCGTCGGAGCTCGGGTGCAGAGAACAGTATTCGGTGCATACGACACCCCAGCCGCCCTCCGCCTTCATCGAGCGCATGCCGACCAGGGTCTGCGGCAGCTGGTATCCCATGCCGGTGCAATGCGGCACCTGGTAGAAGCGGTTCGGCGCGGTGACCGGGCCGATGCGGATGGGTTCGAACAGCGGAGCGTAGCGGGTATCTTGCGTCATGGGAGTATCATTATAGACTACAGCTCAATCATCCCCGGGGACGTTAAGGAGCATCGATGCGTCAGGAATCACGCGGCCGCAAGCGCGGCGTCAGGCCCACGGTTGCTCGCGCGGCGGATCCCGGCCTGCACTTCGGCCATACCTCGGCATACGAGGTGCTCGCTCCGGGACTGCCGCAACGGCTGGTCGATGCAGCGTTCCACCTGCTGGCCGAAGGCGGGGCCGCGTTCGATCCGGACAGCGAGGCACCGGCGCTGTTCGCGTCCGCGGGCTGCGCGGTCTCCGCGGACGGCGTCGTGCGCATTCCAAAGGCCGTGGTGCAGTCGGCGCTGGCGACGGTCGCGAAGCAGGCCCGCCTGTGGGACCGCAACGGCGAGGATCCGCGGACGCTGGACAACCGGCACACCTGGTTCTTTCCCGGCATGACCTGTATCCGCGTCTATGACCGCGTCACGGGCGAGGCGCGCCAGAGCACCGGTGCGGACCTTGCGCTGATCACCCGCGTCGCCGATGCGCTGCCGAATATCGACGGCGTATGCGTTGCGTGCAAGGACGTGCCGAATTCGGATATCCACGGCGAGATCGGCGAATTCGCGATCCTCGCGCGCAATACCGTGAAGCCGCTCGAGTTCCTGTGCGAACACGCCGAATCCCTCGGAGTCGTCATCGAGATGGCCTCTGCCATCCGCGGCAGCCGCGCCGCGCTCGCAGAGAAGCCCTACTTCCTGCAGATCGTGACGCCGTTGCCGATGAACTACGCCAAGACGCACGTCGACCAGGTGCTGCTGGCCGCCCGCAACGGCATACCGGTCAGCGTCGGCACGCTGCCGATCGGCGGGGCCTCGTCGCCGATCACGGCCGCGGGCTGCATTGCGCAGAGCCTCGCCACCGATTTCGCCGGCATGACGCTGGCGCAGCTGGCGTGCCCCGGCTCCTTCGTGATCGGCAGTTCCGACGTCAATTTCATGGAGCCGGCCACCGGCAGCATCGGCAATCTGGTCCAGACGTCGCTCGCCGACATGGTCATGTGCCAGGTGCGGCGCGGGCTCGGACTGCCCTCCTTCACCGGCATCGGCGGCCAGTCCGCGGCGCGCCGCTTCAACCAGGACGCGGTGTGGGAAATCTCCACCAACATGATGCAGACGTTCTACAGCCGGCCCGCCACCTGCGACTACCTGGGGTCCCTCGACGAGGGCATGACCTATTCGCTGCACGCGCTGCTGTTGTGCGAGGACCTGGCAGGTCTGCTGCGCAGCCTGTGGCAGGGCGTCGTCGTCGACGACGAACAGCTCGCGCTGTCAATCGCGACCAGCGTCGGGCCGCGCGGCAACTACCTCGCCCTTGATCATACCGCGAGTCATTGCCGCGACCAGCTGTGGCAGACCCGCTACTTCGGTCCGCACATCCCGACCTCGCCCAGCACGCTGCCGGACGTGGACCTGCAGGCGCGCATCGATGCGGACCTTCGCCGGATCATCGATGAGCACGTCGTCGCAGACCTGTCCCCGGACGTCGTGCGCCGGCTCGATGAGATCCGGGCGCGATTCGCGGCCACGTACGCGGCAGTGGCCTAAGTCGAGTTGTGCGGAATTTTCGGCAGGTCGTCGTCGATCCGCAGCCAGGGCAGCCTCTCGGCCCAGTGAACGTGGGCCAGCGGCGCAAATTTTTCCGGTGCCTCCAGGCTCGCGGCGTACAGGTGGATCTCGCCGGGCCAGCGCTCGCCTTCGAAAGCGAGCGGGGTCCCGCAGTCGGCGCAGAACGAGCGCGTTACCCCGGGCGTTGAATGAAAGCGGCGCAGCGCCGCGCCGGTGAAACGCACGTCATCCCTGCGGAACCCGAGAAAGGCCGTGACCGGCGAAGAGGTATTGCGGCGACAGCTTTCGCAGTGGCAAAAGCAGCTCCACAGCGGCGCGGAATCCACTTCGAAGCGGATCGCACCGCACAGGCAGCGTCCCCGGATAATCGCCATGCGGGCGATTCTACTGCACGCAAGCGCACGGCGCGATGGCCGGCATCCCGGCGCCGAGCCTACGAAAGCATCTGCGCCGGGCGGCTCTGCGGCTCCTGGTCAGTTGCGGAATCCGCATGGTCGGGGAGCATCACCGGCAAGGTGGCGGTCGTCTCATTGCGGTCGCGCAGGCACTGCAGGAACTCGACGCCATCCAGCATCGGGCCGAACTCCGTGCCCTGCGCGGTCGGCCGCCCCTGCCGCAAGACCGCAGCGAGAATCGCCGGCGAGTTGACGCCCGTTGCGCACACCGCTATGCCGAGCGCGCGCGCCGCCCCGAGAATTGCGTCAAATACCGCCTTTTCCAGGATGCCATCGCCGATTCTGAGCAGCGGCAGGGCCGCCACCCGCAGCTTCGAGATCGGCATCATGGCCAGCATCCGCAGGTTCGCGTGCGCCGCGTTGAATCCATCGATCGCGATGGGCAACCCGGCATCCCGCACCCTGGAGAACGCTTGCAGCGCGGCCATGCTTATCCCCAGCGCCTTCTCGTCGACTTCGAATTCGAGAAAGGAGGGCGCGAGCCCGCATTCCGCGAGTATCTGCTGTGCAAGCGGCAGCAGCAGCGTGTTTCCCGGAACCCAGTGCGACACCGGCACGCTGATCGGAAACTCGTGGGCAAATCCCCGCAGCCAGGCGCATTTCTCGCGGCAGGCCTCCCGGAGCTGGCGCTCGATCAGCGCCAGCCCGAGCCCAGCGGCACCGATGTCGGCGACGAGCTGAATTGCCGGCCGGAACCCGTGCAGTCCGGGGACGCACAGGACCGATTCCACGCCGGCGATGCGCCCGTCGCGCAGGTCTATCTGCGGCTGGTAGCGAAAGACCGCGTTGACGGCCGCCAGGCGCTCATTGAGCAGTTCCCGCGTGCGCGCTGTTCCCGCCCCTATCGCCACGGCAGCGCTCATGCCGGTGCGATCGGGAGCGGCTGGTCGGGCATGCCCGGAAATCTGGTTTTGCAAATTGCACTCCGTTCTTTGGCTGACAGCAGGCTAGCAACTCCGGCGCGAACTTCTGTCTGGTACCGAACGGAACACAGGCCGGCGCCAGGTGCCCGGCGCCCGAAGGTGTTGCCGCCGGTGCGGTGAGCTGCGTAAATTAGCCCATGACATCCACTGAGGCATTGACGTCGTGCCCGCATCGCCCGCCCTGCCCGGGCTGTCCGCGCTTCGGCGTACCCGGCATAGACCCCGCCGCGCACGACGAGCTCGATGCGCTGGCACGCGCCCATGACCTGCCCGCCGTGACGGTGACCGGCGGGCAAAGCGCCGGTTTCCGGCACCGTGCGCGCCTCGCGATCCGTGGGCGCAGGGGCTCGCCGAAGCTGGGCCTTTTCGAGCTTGGGACCCACCGCGTGGTCCACATCCCCGGCTGCAGCGTTCATCACCCGCTGATCAATCGAGTCGCGGCCGTCGTGCGCCGCGCGCTCGTCGACGCGCGGGTGACCTGCTATTCGGAAAAGGTCCACCTGGGCCTTGCCCGCTATCTGCAGGTCGTCGTGGAGCGCAGCACGCAAACCGCGCAGGTGGTGCTCGTGGCGAACAGCGCCACGCCCGAGCCGCTGGCGACACTGTTCGAACTGGTTCGAGAACGCCTCGGGCCGCAGCTGCACAGCCTGTGGTTCAACGCCAACTGCGGGCGCAGCAATACCATTCTCGGTCCGGACTTCCGCAACTGGTGCGGACCCGAGAGCGTGACCGAGCAGTTCGGCGGCGCGGACGTGCATTATCCTCCGGGTGCGTTCGGGCAGAACAACCTCGACATCGCGCAGCTGATCATCGCGCGGGTACGCACGCTGATTCCCGAGGGCGCGCGGGTCGCCGAATTCTACGCAGGCGTGGGCGCCATCGGCCTGTCGGTACTGGATCGCGTTGGCGGGATCCGCATGAACGAGGTCGCGCCGCAGTCCCTGCTCGGCCTGGAACTCGGGCTCGCGCAGCTGGATGCACCCCGCAGGGCCAGGATATCCGTCCTCCCGGGACCCGCCGGCGCCGCGCTCGCGGCCGCAGACGATGCACAGGTGGTGATTGCCGATCCGCCGCGCAAGGGCCTCGATCCCGCGCTGAGCGCCCGTCTGTGCGAAGAACCGCCCGAGCGCTTCATATACATCAGCTGCGGGCTCGAGTCGCTCGTGCAGGATACGGCACGGCTGACCGCAGCCGGCCGTCTGCGCCTGTGCTCGCTCGACGCGTTCGATCTGTTGCCGTTCACGACGCACGTCGAAACCGTTGCGGTCTTCGAACGTGCGCGTAGTAGACTTCCCGGACGCGCTTGATCGGGAGTCGGTTGATGCCGGAAGGTTCCGCACATTATGGTTCGATTGCGATCGCCTTGCATTGGGGCGTATTCGTCATGGTCGTCGTGGTCGGTGTGCTCGGACTGCTGCACGACTCATGGCCGGACGCGACACAGGCGTTCTGGATCAATATCCACGCAATTTGCGGCCTGCTGCTGTGGATCACGGTGATGGCGCGATTGGCCTGGCGCCGGGCGAATCCCCCGCCGCCACTGCCGGCGGACGTCGACGACGCGACGCGCCGGCTCTCCGGGCCCGTCCACGCCGCGCTGTACGCACTGCTGCTCGTGATTCCGGCGATCGGCATCGTGACCTTTGTCTGGCATGGCCGGGCATTTGATTTCGGGCTGTTCCGGATCGATTTCGGCGTGCACAAGAACCGCGCGGTCTTTCATCCGACCGAGGACATCCACGGCTACCTCGCCTACACGCTGTTTCTGATCGCCGCCCTGCATGCCCTCGCGGCCCTGTGGCACCATTTCATCCGCAGGGACGGCGTGCTGCGACGCATGTGGCCTTAGCCGGCTGCGATCGGGGCGCGTCTAGAGCGGCGATGGACACCGCGCGGGGCCTATGCATTCCGGCGACATGCGACCAGCGCTCCGGGATACACTGCGGCGCATGAATGAATCCGCGCAACCGCTGCTCGTTGCCCTGGGCGAGAGCCGGGGATTGGCTCAGGAGATATCCGCCAGGGCCGGCATTCCGATTGCACCCATCGAGGAACGGCTCTTCGAAGAAGGCGAATTCAAGCTGCGTCCGCTCGTCTCGGTGCGCGACCGTCCGCTGTTCATCGTCCAGTCGCTCGCCGGCTCCGCAGGCACTCCCGTCGCCGACCGGCTGGTGCGGCTGCTGTTCCTGCTGTTCGGCCTGCGCGACGCGGGCGCAGCGCGCATGACCGCCGTCATTCCATACCTGACCTTTGCGCGCAAGGACCGCCGCACCCAGCCGCGCGACCCGGTGAATTCACGCTACATCGCGCAACTGCTCGAAGCGACTCGCGTCGACCGGATCATGGCCCTCGATGTGCACAATCCGGCCGCGCTCGATAACGCATTTCGCATTCCGGTGGATCACCTGTCGGCGACGCCGCTGTTCGTCGATCACTTCGCGACGCAGCGGCGCGACGCCGCGCTGGCGGTGGCTTCCCCCGACGTGGGCGGGATCAAGCGCGCACAGATATTCCGCGAGCTGCTCGAGCAAAGGCTCGGATGCCGGATCGAACTCGCGTTCATTGAAAAGCGCCGCGCCGATGATGTGGTGACGACCGGGCGCGTCGTCGGCCAGGTCGCCGGGAAGGAGGTGATCGTCCTTGATGACCTCTGCGCGTCCGGCGGAACGCTGGTACGCGCCGCACAGGCGCTGCGTGCCGGGGGCGCGAAGGCCGTGCACGCCGTCGTCACGCATGCGCCGCTCGCCCGCGGGCTCGCCGCGCTCGCGGCGGACGCGGCCATCGACCAGGTCGTGCTCACCGACAGCGTTGGTGCAGAGCCCTTGCCCCAAAAGGGCAGGTTCAGCGTCCTGCCGGTCGCGCCGCTGTTCGCGCAGGCCATTTCGCGCATCACGACCGGCAAGCCGTTCGCGCCGCTGCTCAGGCGTTGGCCGGTCCCGGATGACGCAAGCGACTGAGCGCCCGGCGTATGTGCCGGTCGGCATCCCGCAGGTAGGAATTCGAGCGCCTGATCCAGGGACGCGGATCGGGGTACTGCGGGTCGCGCAGATGCCAGATGGCTAGCTTCGCGCGCACCATGGCGCGGTAACTGAGATAGAAGCTGATGACCGATTCTGGCACCTGATCATTGCTGGCCGCGAGGAATCGTCGCATCAGGTCCGCACCCAGTGACCGGTGCCCCAGGCGCCCGATTTCCAGGGACAGGAACGCGAGTTCCTCGACCGGATCCAGCAGGCGCAGTGCGCGGCTGAATTCCAGGCAATCGATGATGCACATCGGGGAACCGAGGAAGACATGCTCCGCCCGCAGGTCCCCGTGGCCCTCCACGACATGGGTGCCGCGCGCCGCAAGGGCCAGGTGCGCCTGCCGGAGAAAATCGCGTTGCGCATCGGTCACGTCCGCGACGAGCACCTGGCGGATCGCAGCGCCCGCGGCGCGCAGTTCCGTGAGGTTGGCCGCCACGCCGCGCCGAAGCCTGGCGAGATATGCCCCGCCCGTCACCGGCGCGCGCCGGGCCCGTGCGTAGAACCGGGCCAGCAACCGGGCCAGACGCTGGCGTTCCCGATCACCGAGCGACCGTACGGCGAGCGTACGGTCCAGCATCCGGGGCAGGCTCAGCCGGCGCATCTTGACGAGCCAGTCCTGCACGCGACCGTTCCGGCCGAGCGACAGGGAGCCGCCCTGCCGCGTCAATGCGATCGTCGACAGGTACACGGCTGGCGCCAGGCGGCGATTGAGGCGGATCTCCTGCTGGCATCCGCGCTTGCGCCCCGCGAGGCTGCGGTAGTCCATCGACCGCTGGCGCACCGGCTTCTTCAGTTTGTAGGCGTATCGTCCGGCCAGAAACACCCAGGCGAAATGGGTCTCCACGGCCTCAACCTTGCGCGGCCGATGCGGGTAGTTGCCCGCGGTGCTCAGAAACGCTACCTTTTCCTTCAGCGTGCAGGCTCGCAACTGCCTGCCGCGACAGGAAATTTCGCCTTCGGACTGGTTTTTTGCGATTTCGGCGGCATATTGGGGATTCATCGATTCATTCTATGCGCAAACGCAATTCTATTTGGGTCGCGGCAATCGCCATTGCCGCGGGCGGCTGGAACGGCGCCGTGGCGAGTCCGGCACGCGGACCCTGCCAGGACGCGTTGACGCAAGGCATTCCGGCGCGCCCCGAGGGGGCGCCCGGCGGCCGGGCCTTTGCCGACGGATTGCGCGGACTCAGCGAGGATCAACGCGAAGCGCGCATCCAGCACGAGTTACTGCGCGGGAACATTCCCGACTTCCTGCGCCGGCTGGTGCCGGTCAGGTTCCTTCAGCCGGCCGCCAGCGGCCAGGCGCTGGAGATCGTCGTGTGCGCCGCGCCGGACTACCTGGCCGTCGGTTCGGACGATGACTTCCTGTTGGTGCCGATGCGCCTCGACACGGCACTGTCCACCGCGACACAGTACGGTCTGACGCTGCCTACGCCGAAAATAGTCGACGCGATCTATGCGCAGGCCGCCGTGCATTTCGTGCCGCAGCCGCTTCCCGCCGGCGACAACATGCGCTCGACCGATTATTTCCGTCTCCACAACGACATGATCGGCGTGCAGCGATCGGCGCTCGGCGCCTCGGCCGGCGAACTGAGCGCCGGTCACAAGAAGGACCTCGTTCTCACGAACCGGCTGTGGGACCATCTCGACCGCGTGGCCATCTATGGCTGGCACCTGACGAACGGCGAACCGATACAGCCCCTCAGCACCGTCCATGGCTGGCGCTACGCGGACTACAGCCACGGCATCCGGCTGATCAGCGCACAGGCCTTCGTCAACGGCATTCAGGAGCCGATCGTCGATGTCCTGCGCCTGCCTGCCCTCGCGGGCGCGCTGAACGGCGAGGGCGTCGTTGACGACCTCGCGGGACTGGTCGCGGCGCTGCGTGCTCGGGTGCAATCCGCGATGGCGGCGCTGCTTCAGGCCCGGAAGATCGGCATCTGACGGCCGGCACCGCGGCACGCGTCAGCGCGGCGGCGGCAGCGTCGCGCAACAGCGGAATCCCAGGTGATAGTTGGCATGGCTGTGCACATCCATGACCCGGGTTCCGTGCCAGAACGGCGCGCGCCAGCGGCACCAGTCCTCGTGTGCGCGGTAGGTATCGAAGATGAACCAGCTGCCTTTCATTTCCGTGTAGCCCAGCTCCCGGCTCCCGCGGCTCGCCATCTGGCCTGGCTCGAGGGGCAGATTCATGTGTTCGGCCGCGTTGCCATTGAGGTCGTATACCTCGAGCGGACTGTGGCAGGCGGGGAAATCCCCGGTCGGATAGGTGTTCGAGCCGCATAGGTTCCACCCGCCTCCGGGGCAACCCGGAGTCTTGTGGCTGCCGGTGGCGCAGATGCCCGTCGTATAGAGCGGCCCGTAGCTCCAGCGCTTGTCAGCCTGATGGGCGCGATTGTGCGCAGCGCGCATCCGTTCGACCGCGACGTTCGGAGTGACTCCCTGCGCCAGATCGAAGCGGTAGTCGGGCTCTTCCAGGTCGCCGGCACAGGCGCCCTCCCATTCGTGCGCATCGCACAGGCGCTTGCCTTCGGCCTCGCAGATCTGCGCGGCTTCCCGCGCCTTGACCCACACCACCGGATACGTGCACGGGATATCCGGATACTCGAACTGGTCGATACACGCGCTGGCCTGTCCGGGCTGTGCCTTCTTCGGATCGTAGAGCGGCGCCATGTATTTCGCGCCGCAGATCGCCTCGAACTTCGCGCTGGCGTAGTCGATGCCCTGCTTCGCGAGCTTCGCCCGGCACTGCTCCTCGGTGTCCGGGTGTTCGCTGATGGCCGGATTGCCCTGCCCGATGAAACCTGACTGCGCAAAGATCTCGCGGATCCGATCGATCTGCTGATCGGTGAGCTGCCGTTGCTGCCGCAGTTCCCGGAAAAGCGTTTCATTCTGCTGCGCGAGCGTGCCCTGCCCCGACACCGGGCCGGCCGCGGCTGCCACCGCCAACAGTGCGAGCGCCGGAGGCGAATTGAGTACCGGCAGCGTCATGGCGGCAGCTCCCGTTTCAGCAGGTAGAAAAAGTCGCGGTCATCGGGGAAACCCAGAAACCGCGGCGCCAGCTGATCGCCGCCCTTGCGATCCACCTCGGCCATTCCCTGCGCCAGATGCTGCACGATCAGGTGGCCCTGGTCATGCGTGTACAGCGCAAAGTACGTGTGCTCGAGCGCGTTGATGTCGAGCTGCATCGCATAGCGGCAGCCGAAGGACTGGAACACGCGCGCCATCGCCGACGGTGTCGCAGTCGAAAAATACGCAAAGACCAGGAAGCGCCGGCCTGGCGTCTGCTGCAGGCAGGCTCCGCCCCTGACCGTGCGCAGCCGCTCGTCGACCGACCCCGACCAGTTTCCGGCGCCCCATTGATTGACCAGCAGTCCCGGGTAGGCCGCGCCGGACGCAGCATCGGATTCGATCAGCGGGACCCCATTCTGGCGCGCGTCGACGATGCGATCGAGCAGGCCATCGTCGTCGCGGGTCCAGGTCTTCATCGCCACCTGTCCGTCGATCCCGGCATACAGGGTGGCAAGGCCGGGCTGCAGCTTGCTGAATACGACACCCTGTTCGATGAAGCCGTAGTGGCTGCCGTGATTCTGCTGCGCCAGGGCGCCATAGCGAAAGGCGCCATGCTCGCGCTTGAAGCCCCCGGCGAAGCTCGCTGCGATGCGGCCGATCAGCGCGGGACTGACCATGCCATTGACCACGAGCGGCGCGACGCTGCCAATGCCGTCGGGGCCCGGCAGATCAGGCATGCGGACCGTATCCAGCGCGCGCTCCGACCAGCTCACCCGCGGGTGATCGGTGCCAAGCGCGAAATGCAGCTCGTATTGCGCCAGGTCCATCGCAACCAGGTAATCGAGTGCCTGGGATTCGACGCTGTCGAGAGGGTTGACCCGGGCAGGATAGCTCGCGGCGATCTCTGCACTGACGGCACCCGGCCGCATCACGCTGGCAAAGATGCCGGAGGATCCGCTGACCGCGTACCAGCGCCCGAGCAGAAGACTTCCCGGCGATCCGTCCACATCGATGCCGAGATCCTCGGGATTGATCGCCACGGCGCGATCGGCGTCGCGGATCTGCGCCGCGCGCGGCGTCTGCGCCGACACTGCCGGCTCCGGTGCCGGCTCGCCGGCCAGGCCCATTCTTGCGAAACTGTCCTGAAACGCGTGCTTGCGGACAAAGGTCACGATGGCGTCGCCGCCCCAGACGTGGTCGCGCAGGAATTCCGTGACCCGCTCGATCGGCGAAAAGGTGCCGGCGACGACGTTGCGCAGATACAGGCGATCCGCGCACAACGGCGCGTACGGCAGGCGCGACTCGCGGGCCTGGCGCAAGCTGCCCGGCCCCTGCCCCGACCACAGCGCACAATCAACCGATTTGCCGGCCGAGCGGATCACGAGGTCGCCCGTCAGTTCGTCGAGCACCACCGACTGCGTCCGCGGGTTCGCGTTCTCAAGATGATAGACCTCCGTTTCATCGGGCCCATACCAGGCGAGGCTCAGCAGGAACCACGCGTTGACGCCAGGGTTCAGGTTGACCAGCGTGGCGTTCCCGGATCGCCCGCGCGCATCCTCGATCGGGCTCGCCATCGTGCGCCGGAATGCCTGCAGCGCGAGGATCGTCTTCGCGGTCTCGGCCTGGTATTCGGCCCGCTGGCGCTCCGGTACGGAGGCATCGTCGATGGCGACGCTCGCCAGCGCGGTCAACGCGGTAGCGACGACGACAATGGCCGCCGCCCAGGCTGCCGCCGCTCGCGCTACAACGCGCATAGCGTGACGATTCCCATCGCGCCGATCAGCGCCAGGCTCGTCGGATCCCGCAGGGCAAACACCACGGGGTCGTGACTCATGCGGCCACGCCGGGCCATCAGCCACAGGTAGTTGATCCAGTACAACAGGAGCAGGCACGTCACCCAGAAAAACCCGCGGCGGGCATAGAGTTCGCTCGCCACCGGCGTGTTCGTATAGAGCGCCAGCATCAGTACCGCCAGGTAGCCGCTGGCGATGCCTTCCATCGCGATCATGCTCGCATCTGCCGCCACGTAGCCGCGCACCTTCGCCGTCCGCCCGGCCACCGCACCGATCGCGAGCAGCTCGGCATAGCGTTTGACCGACGCCAGGCTCAGGAACAGGAACAGGCAAAGCGCGATCAGCCATGGCGACGGCGTGACCCCCGCGATCAGCGATCCGGACGCGACGCGCAGGGCGTAGCCGCCCGCGAGGATCAGCACATCCAGCACCGCCACCTCCTTGAGCCGGACCGAATAAAGCGTCACCAGCAGATAATACGCAACCAGGGCGCCGAGGAACGCGGCGGAGAGTGTCCATGCGATCGCAAGCGCGGCCGCCAGCAGCACGCACAGCATCGCCAGCGCATGGGACGGCTCGATCAGGCCGCTCGCCAGCGCGCGGTGCCGGGTCTGCGGATTGGCCCGATCGGAATTCAGGTCAAACAGGTCGTTCAGCAGATAGTTGCTGGACGCGCAGCAGCAGAAGGCAATGAAGCCCCAGGCGAGGCTCAGCGCCGTCCCGGGACCGGGCCAGCGATGCGCGGCGCCGACCGCCGTGAACAGCAGCAGGTTCTTGGTCCAGTGATGCGGACGCAGCGACGACAGGTAATCCCGCAGTGTGCCCGCGGGCCGGGCAAAGACCTTCCTGACGGGTGCGAGTGCGGACACCTCGCGCAACCGATGGGGCGATGGCGCAACGAGGACTGCGCCGCAAGCGTCCTGCCACAAGCGCTCGTCGCCATGAGCCGCCAGATACTCGAACTCGCCGACGCCGAACTGGCGGCGCAACAGTTCCCGTCGCTGCTCCGGATCCGCCCCCGCGAATTCAGCCCTGGTCCAGACGGCATCGAAGAGGCCGAGCTCCGCGGCGACGATGCGCGCCGCGTCCGCATTGCCGCGACCGATCAGCGCCATCGGCCGCCCCTCGCCGCGGCTCGCGCGCAGCCAGGCCAGCAGGTCGGCCCGATAGGACTGCATCAGCACTGCAGGCGGCGCCTCCTGCGCGAGGCCCTCTCGCACGCCCACGAGGCCGTGCGCCAGCCAGCGTGGAAGCCGCAGCAGCACCGAGGGCGTGGCCCGTATCAGCGCGAAGGTCGATTCGATGATCGCATCGCTGCAGAGAAATGCATCGTTGTCGACAACGAGGGGAGCCTGGCTGTTCAGAAAAAGTACTTTGCCAGCCGCAGCGCGCCGGTCTTCCATGGCACGCGGTGCGTCACGCCGCTGGTGCCGAGAAACTCCTGGCGATGCGCGGCGTACCAGTCGTAGTTGCGGATCAGCGCGTCGCGGACCGAGTGGCGGGGCGCGAATCCGGTGCGGTCCGTCAATCGCTCGGTCGATACAAAGCTCTCCGTTGCCGCCGTCTCGTAGACCCACTCGTACAGCGGCGACAGGTGCAGCACCTCGAGGACTCGCAGCGCGGCGATGGCAGGCTTCAGCGGCAGCGACACCACGCGCCCGCCATGGCCCGCCCGGTCGAGCACCGCCTGGAAGCTGTCGCGAAGGCTGCCGAACTCGATGGCACCGATGTTGTATGTGTCGTTCACGGACCCGGCGCCGGCATGGCAGCACAGGGCGATGGCGACGCACAGGTCCTCCACGTCCAGCAGCTGGTAGCGGTTGTTGCCGGATCCCAATACCGGAAAATCCCGGCCGCTGAAGGCCCAGTCGTAAAGCAGGCCGAAGACGCCGAGACGCTCCGGGCCGACGAATGTCTTGGGCCGCAGGACCGGCAGGCAGAGTCCAGCCTGGCGGTAGGCCGAGCAATGCCGCTCCGCCTCGATCTTTGACTGCCCGTACGGCCCGACCCCCTGCAGATGATCGTCCTCCAGGATCGGATGATGGTCCGGAATGCCGTACACGGCCGTCGATGAGATGTACACGAAGCGCGCAATCCCGGCGCGTTGTGCGCAATCGAGCAGGATCCTCGTGCCCTCCACGTTCGTCGACAGGATTTCTTCGCGCGTGCTGCGCGGCAGCGCCGCGGCGCAATGAACCACGTAGGTCATGCCGCGCATCGCGGCCTCGACCGCGTCCTTGTCGCGAATGTCCGCCTGCATCTCCTGCACGGCGCCGCGCTCCGGATACGCGAACGGTGCGATGTCCATCGAACGCACGGTGTGGCCCTGGGCCAGCAGATGCCGGCACAGGTTGATACCCAGGAAGCCGGCACCGCCGGTCACCAGGAAGGATTCGCCAGTCATGCGATACCGCGGACTTCCCGTCCCGTATGTTGCAGCCCGATCATCGGCATAGCTTGGGCTTTTTTTGCGCCGGATGGCAGCCGGTAATTTTGCTTGCCGGGTAGGTAAAATCCGAGGATTGCGCGCCGACAGGCTAGCCGGTGGCGTGAAACTCGCCCGCCGCCGCCGGAAACAGCGCAGCCAGATTCCGGTCGGCGAGGCGCGCGAGCTGCTCGCGGCCGAGGCCGGCGTCCCCGGTCAGGAACTCGAGCCACAATCCCTGGCACATCGCCGCAATCAGCCGCGCCGCAGTCTCGGGCTCGGGGTCCGGCCCATCGGCACTGCCCGGCAGCGCTGCGCACAAGGTCCGCAGCGTCTCGTCGTGCTGGCGGTCGTAGCCGGCACACACCTCGCGGTATTGCGGGCGCGCGCGCACCTCGCCCCAGAATGCAAACCACACCGCGACCTTGCGCCGCTGGCAGATGCTCCTGTCGAAGTACGCATGTACGAAGGCGCGCAGGCGCGCAGGCGCTGAGGTGCCGGCGCGATCGAGTCCGCGGCGCCACACGCCCGCAAACTCTTCGGACAGCGCGTGCAACACCGCGGTGTACAGCGCCTCCTTGCTGTCGAAGTACTGGCTGATCGAGCCTACCGCCATGCCGGCGCGTCGGGCGACGTCCAGCACCGTCGTATCGCGCAGGCCGAGCGTGCTGATGCAGCCGAGCGCGGCATCGGTCAGCTGCCTGCGCCTGCGCTCGCGGTTGGCCGCCGTATGGCGGGCTCGCGCAGGCGTCTTCACAGATGCATTATTTTCGATAGTCATTCTCATTTATAATACCAAAATACAATAACTTATGTAATTACTATGAATGAACGTTCATTCATATTAAAGTGCATGTCCGCACGCCCAGCGAGGAGCCCGCAATGAAAGACGCCGTATTGCCGATCACGCCAGCGGGACGCACGCGCCGCGCGAGCCGCGCCGGCATGCACAAGGCCGCCAGCGTCGGCGCCGTTCGCCCGGGCCTGTCGGGCGGAACTTACAAGCCGCTCAGCGAACATGATATTGCGCGCATCCACGAAACCGTGCTCGCCGTGCTCGCCGACATCGGCATCGGCGAGCCGACGCCGGAAATCATCCGCCATGCAACCGCGCGAGGTGCGCTGCTCAGCGAGCGCGGGCGCCTGTGCTTCCCCCGTGCCCTCGTCGAGGACACGCTGGCGCGGGCGGCGCGCGAGATCGTCTACCACGGCCGCGATGCGGCGCGCACCGTGCGCAGCGGCGGCAATCGCGTGTACTTTGCCACCTCCGGCGAGGCCGTGCGCTGCGTCGATCCCGTCACCGGGCATTACCGACCCTCCACGCTGCTCGACCTCTACGATTTTTTCCGTATGGCCGACCGTCTCGAGCACATCGATTTCTGCGGCCAGCAGGTCATCGCCACCGACATCTGCGAAGACGCCCGGCTCCACGCCGTCAACATCGCCTACGCCGGGGCCGCCGGCACGACCAAGCCGTTCAGCATCTCGCTGGCCGATCCGGCCACCGTCGGCGAAGTCGAATCGTTGTGGGACCTGATCCTCGGCGCCCCAGGCGCGTTCCGCGAGCGGCCTTTCGCCGCCATCGGCGTCTGTCCGATCGTCTCCCCGCTGCGCTTCGGCCCGGATACCTCGGCGGTACTGTGCGAAGCGGCGCGTCGCGGCCTGCCCGTCTCGGCGTGCACGGCGCCGCAGGCCGGCGCCACGGCCCCCGCGGCTCTCGCCGGTGCGCTCGTGCAGTGCACCGCCGAGGCGCTCTCGATCGTCACGCTCGTGAACCTGATCAACCCCGGCGGCCCCATCGACTTCGGCCCATGGACCTTCGTCTCGGACCTGCGCACGGGCGCGTTCACCGGCGGCGGCGGCGAAGAGGCGGTCCTGCAGGCGGCGGCGGCACAGCTCGCGCGATTCTATAAGCTGCCGGGCCTCGTCGCTGCCGGCATGACCGACGCCAAGCGGCCCGATTACCAGGCCGGGTACGAGAAAGGCATGACCATCGCGCTGAGCGCACTCGCGGGCGGCAACATGATCTGCGAATGCGCGGGGATGATGGGCAGCCTGATGGGCTGCTCGCTCGAGTCAATGGTGCTCGACAACGACCTGATCGGCGCCGTGCAGCGCTCGCTGCGCGGCATCGAGGTGACCGAGGAGACGCTGTCCTTCGACGTCATCCAGGCGACCGCGCTCGGCGTCGGCCATTACCTCGGCACTCCGCAGACACTGTCGCTGATGCGCAGCGAGTTCCTGTACCCGACGGTCGGCGACCGGACCTCGCTCGCGGAGTGGGAATACCAGGGCTCGCCCGAGATCATGAGCGCCGCACGCGAGCGCGTGCAGCACATCCTCGCGACGCATTACCCCGACACGATCGCACCGGAGCGGGACCGGGCCATCCGCGGCGCCTACGACATTCGCCTCGCACCCGACCGGATGCGCGCCGGCAATGATCGCTGGCCGCTGCCGTAAGCCTGACGGGCGGCCCCGCCCGTCAGCTACGGCAGTTCGATTGCCGTGACATCCACGCCCACCGTGACCGGCGCAGCAGGCGCGTAGGTGCCGTTACCCGGCTGGAACGCCGTGACGTAGCAGACGCCGCCGCCTGGCAGCGGCGCGGTTGCGACGACCCCGTTGAGCGACGCGTAGGTGACGTTCGCCGGTACATAGAAACTCGTATTTGGGGGAGCCGCTGCAAACAGCGCCGAATCGCCATAGATATAGCCGGATCCACTGATATAGCTAAGGTTGATATCCGCATCGCCCGGCGCGGTGAGGCCCAGGCCATCTTCGTCCACGGTCGGGCTGCCGTTCGCAAACAGGACGTCATCGAAGAACCAATAGACACCATTCGAAACCTGGAAATTCGGGTACGGCGGCAGGTAATACTGCCCAGTATAAGGCGTTATCGTCGGCATCAGCCCGAGCGGCTTCCCATTGGCAGTGGTCCCATTGACCGTATTGATCACGTATACCCCGCTGGCCACCGCCGTGCCGCCAACGATGGCGCTGCCGTTGGTACCGCCGGTGGTGGTGTAGTTCAGGAAAAAATACTGTTCCTGCGATGTGCTTTGCGCCAATGCGCAAATGGAAGGCGTCTGCACGGCGTATACGACCGGCAGACCTGAACTTGCCGAGCCTTGCAGTGCTCCGGCCTCGCCGAACGGAATGTAAAGCCCGCCCGCACCGGGCGCCTTGATGCTGAACTGGATTGTCTGCGCAGTCCCGCTGCCGCCGCCCAATGACACGATGGAACCCACGGTCACGGTCGCATTGGTATAGACATGACCGGCCACTTCAACCGCCGGAACACTCAATTGATTGTTTGCCGAATTGTAGCTGTCCCACGTCGCGTTCGGCATGCCGTTCGCCAGGCCGACGATGCTGGCAACCTTAATGACCACGTTGTGATAGATCGCGGTGCCGTACTGGACATACGGAATGGTCAGCTCGCTGGTGCCGAGATTGTAGCTATCGGCTCCGGCGACGCTGGCGACCGAGACCAGGCTGGCAACCGTGGCCACGACATTGGAGAAGGACGAGCCCCCTAAAGTGACGCTGGGAATTGTGAGCTGGCCGGTAAACGGATCGTAGTTATCCCCGGTGCCCAGCGGCGCAGCGCTCAACGGGCCGCTCAGGATGCTGCCGACATTGACCACCACGTTGGTATAGGTTGCATTGCCGATCGTTAGCGTGGGGATGTTCAGCACCCCGCCGCTGTAGGTATCCGCGTTAGCTCCGCCGGTGCACAGCAGGAAGACAAATGCCGTGACCAGGGTCTGCGCGGGCCGGCGCAACGATGAGGCAAATCGCATGATTGATTCTCTCCTGAATGGACGTCCTGCCCGAGATGGGACCGGAGCGGTTCTTATGCTGCTGACACTACTGATCCACGGCCTATTAATCAAGCATTTTGCGCGGCGCCGGAAACCATTGATTTCGGAACCCATTCGCGGCACGTTAGCCCGCCGGCCCGGCCGGCGCAATGCCGTCGTTCAGCGCGTGAACCATTTTCCATCCGGAGGTCAATTGACGAGATGCGTTCTGACAGCCTGCGTGGCGCTGGGCCTGGCGGCGTTCTGGGCGGGACTCTGGATGGCGGGCCATCGTTATTCAACCGAATTCGACTGGCGCTACATGACCATATCCACGCTGGTTTACCCGGATCGCAACCCCGCCGGATATCGCTGGGCATGGGGTGGCCTGACCCTGTGCGCACTGTGCGGATTATCGTGGACGGCCGCGCTGATCCGGCGGAGGCCGCAGGCGTATGCCGAACGTCGGGGCTCCGGCCTCTGGCCGCTCGCGCTGGGATATGCCTTCATGGGCTGCTGCATCCTGCTGGCGGGGCGCCCGCTGCCTATCCCGAAGGTCCATGAGACCCTCTCCGTATCGGCGTTCGTGTGCCTCTGCATTGGCCTCGTGCAACGGACCCAGCACGTGGCGCAGCGGACCCTGTTCCGGTGGGCACCCGGCCTGCCGGGCGGTCCGGGGCTTTGGGCGAGCGTGCTGGCCGGCCTTGCGCCGCTGCCCATCGTCATCGCAGGCGTGATGCTCGTGTACGTTGCGCAGGCGCGGCCGGAACTGCCGTGGGTCGGCATCGAATGGCGGGTGCGTCAGGTGCCCCTGTACCTGAGCTTCGCCTTCTGGGAGTGGACCACCTGTGCGGTCTTCTCCGCCTACACGCTCGGCGTTTGCTTCGCGACGCCGACTCGGCCGGCTGTCCGCACTGCCGGCTAGCCATCAGGAATCGATGCGCTCACTGCCTCGGGAGCGGCGTCGCATCGGTACGGGGCGGCAGGTTCGGCAGCTCGACCACGGGCTTCTCACCCGTCAGGGTCTGAAGAAAGGCCACGATGGCATCCTCTTCTTCACCGCTGAGTTTCTGGCCCAGCTGCGCGGCGCCCATGATCCCGACTGCCTGTTTCAGGCTCCAGATGCGGCCGGAATGAAAATAGGGGGCCCGCAGCGCGACGTTGCGCAACGGTCCGGCGCGAAACACGTATTCATCGCCCGCCGTCCTGGTCACGGCAAAGCGTCCCTTGTCGTTGGGCGGCCGGACATCGGCATCAGGCTTCTCGATCAGCCCGAACGGAAAGTAGGCCTCGCCACCGACATTGATGCCGTTGTGGCAGCCGGAGCAGCCCTTGTCCATGAACATGCCGAGGCCTTTTTTCTCCTCGGCCGTCAGCGCGTTGCCATTGCCCTCGAGGAACTGGTCGAAGCGCGAGCCCGGCGTGATCAGCGTGACCTCAAATGCCTCGATGGCCTTTGTAATGTTGTCGAACGTGACCGGCGAGGCGCTGTCCGGAAACGCCCTCTTGAAGCGCTCGACATAGCCGGGCATGGAGGCAAATGTCTGCTCGGCAAGCAGCGGGGTCGAGTTCATCTCGACTGCGGCCTGCACCGGCCCTTTCGCCTGTGCCTTCAGGTCCTCGGCACGCCCGTCCCAGAACTGCGCGACGTTGAATACGGCGTTGAATACGGTCGGCGCACGGCGCGGCCCCTTCTGCCAGCCGTGCCCGATCGACGTCGGCCCGGCATCGACACCGCCCGCGGCGAGGTCATGACAGGTGTTGCAGCTGATGATCTGGCTGCCGGAGAGCCGCGTGTCGAAGAACAGCATCTTGCCGAGTTCGATCTTCTCACGCGTGATCGCATTGCCCTTGACCGAGGGCAGGACGGACGGAATCGGCTTGAACAATCCCTGGGCCTGCTGCATCAGGTCATCCGCGCGCAGCGGCGAGGAGACCCAGGCCAGAAGAGTAAAGACCGACAGTGCGCCGAGCCCGGCCCTCACCCCGACCGCCGATGCGATTCGGCCCCGAGACCGATTCGTGGATTTGTGTGTCATGACACCTCTCCCGATTCACGTGAGCATCTGCTCAACCAGCCACTCCACCGGCAAAAACAATTTACGCCAGGTGTCCGGATGCGCAATTGCGGTTTCCGCGTACAGCCCCACGCGGGATGACCCGATAGGGTGCCCGACACGAAGACAGGCGCGCTCGCAATGCGCCCCATACTGGGGCATCATTCCCAACCGCAAGACGCCGGGCTTTGGTGTGGTCTTGCCTGCCAATCATCACCAGAACGGAATCCTGAATGAGCGAAGCGCCGCCTGACCAAGGGCCAGCCCCGAGTGCCCAGGACATGATCGACCGGCGGGCCCTGTCCAGGCAGCGCCAGATCCAGCTGGCCGGCCTCGCCGCTGCCATCGTCGCCGGCATCGCCGTCGTGACCTGGCTGGGCGGCAGGTTCTTCGGCAAGGAAGAAGCCGCTGCCGCAGGTCCGCCTTCTCCTCCCGGGACCTTTCGCGCCACGGAGCAGCAACTCAAGACCCTGACCATCGAACCGGTGGGCCTGCATGGCTTCGTCAGCGAGGAATTGACCGAAGGCAAGATCGCGGTCAACGCCGATCGCGCCACGCCGGTGTTCTCTCCCTATTCCGGCCGCGTTACGCGCGTGATTGCCGGTCTCGGCGACGTGGTCAGGCCCGGCGCCCCGCTCGCGACGGTTGACGCCTCGGAATTCGTGCAGGCGCAGAACGATCTGAGCACGGCGTCTGCGCAGGTCAAGCTCGCGCGCATCAACGAGACCCGCAAGCACGCACTGTACGATGCCAAAGGCGGCAGCCAGCAGGACTGGCAGCAGGCGCAGGCCGATCTGGCGAGCGCGGAAGCGGCCTTGCAGTCGGTGCGCAATCGGCTGAGGATATTCGGCAAGTCCGACGCCGAGATCGATGCACTGGAAAAATCCCAGCCATCAACGCCGTCGTCGCGCTCACGGCGCCCATCGGCGGCGTCGTCGTCGACCGGCAGGTCGGACCCGGGCAATACGTGCAGTCCGGCAGCGGTACGCCGGTATTCACGATTGCCGATCCCTCGAGCGTCTGGCTGCTCGCCAATGTGCGCGAGAGCGACGCAGGCTCGGTCAGGCGGGGGCAGGCGGTGGAGGTTCGCGTGCTCGCGTATCCGGAGCGCACGTTCAAGGCGCGGGTGACCTACGTCGCCGCGATCGTCGACCCGGTCACCCATCGCATCGCCGTGCGCGCCGAGATCGACAACCACGACGGCGCGCTGAAGCCGGAGATGTTCGCGAACTTCCGCATCCTGACCAGCGAGGCCACGGATTCGCCGGCGGTGCCTGAAGGAGCGGTGGTCTACGAGGGCGATGCGGCCCATGTCTGGGTCGTGCAGGCCGACGGCCTGATCGCCTATCGGGCGATTCGCACGGGCCGCACCAACGGCGGCCTGGTCGAGGTGCTGGACGGACTGAAGCCGGGCGAGACGATCGTCACCCGGGGCGGCCTGTTCATCGACCAGGTGGCGGCACCCGCCACCTCATGAATGCGCATCGTTCAGTTTTGCGCTGCGCCAGCGGGTGCTGATCGTCGTGCTGCTGGTCATGATGCTGGCCGCCGGCGTCGCCAGCTTCCTGGACGCTCAACATCGAGGCCTATCCGGATCCGGTACCGCCGCTGGTCGACATCGTCACGCAAAGCACCGGCCAGTCGGCCGAGGAGATCGAGCGCTACATCACGATCCCGCTCGAGATCCAGATGGCCGGCATCCCCAATGTGCAGGCGATCCGCACCATCTCGCTGTTCGGGCTGTCCGACGTCAAGGTCCAGTTCACCTACGATTTCACCTACCAGCAGGCCGAGCAATGGGTGATCAATCGCCTCTCGCAGCTCGGCGTCGCTGCCCAACGGCGCGCAGCCGCAGATCTCGCCGACCAGCCCGATCGGCGAGATCTTCCGCTACCGCGTCGTGGGGCCGCCGGACTATTCGGTCACTGACCTCAAGACGCTCGAGGACTGGGTGCTCGAGCGACGCTTCAAGGCGGTGCCGGGCGTCATCGACGTGACCGGCTGGGGCGGCAAGACCAAGACCTACGACATCGCGATCGATCAGCGCAAGCTGATCGGCTACGGACTGTCGGTGCCGCAGGTCCTGACGGCGCTCGGCAACGCCAACATCAACGTCGGCGGCCAGACCGTGAACTATCGGCGCGCAGTCGGCGGTGGTGCGCGGCGTTGGCCTGATCCATTCGGCCGACGAGATCCGCCACACGCTGATCGCCAGCAACCAGGGCGCGCCGGTCGTCCTCGGCGGACGTGGCCGACGTCGACGATCGGCAACCTGCCGCGCCTCGGAATCGCCGGCCACGACGACGACGACGACATCGTCCAGGGCATCGTGCTGATGCGCCGCGGCGCCGAGAGCGTGCCGACGATCAAGCGCGTCGAGGCCGAGGTCGACAACGATCAACACGAAGCGGCATCCTGCCGCCCGGCGTCAGCATCGAGCGCATCTACGACCGCAGCGACCTGATCAACATCACCACCCACACCGTGCTGCACAACATGGTCGCCGGCATCGTGCTGATCTTCCTGCTGCAGTGGGCTGTTCCTCGGCAACCTGCGCAGCGCCGTCATCGTCGCCATGACGATTCCGTTCGCGCTGTCGTTCGCCATCGGCCTCATGGTGCTGCGCGGCGAGTCGGCCAATCTGCTGTCGGTGGGCGCCATCGATTTCGGACTGGTCGTCGATGCCACCGTCATCATGGTCGAAAACATCTTCCGGCACCTGGCCGAGGCGCCGGCGCAGCGGGGCACGGGGCCCAGCACCCTGCATCGCATGCGCCCGCCGAGCGGCTTCCGCGGCAAGATGGGCACCGATGTCGATCGCCGCCGCCGAGGTCAGCCAGTCGATCTTCTTCGCCGCCGCGATCATCATCGCCGGGTTCGTGCCGCTGTTCACGCTGTCCGGCATCGAGGGCCATATTTTCGGGCCGATGGCCAAGACCTACGCCTATGCGATCGCCGGCGGCCTGATCGCCACCTTCACGATCGCGCCGGCGCTTGAGCCTGCTCCTGTTCCCGAGCGACGTCGAGGAGAGGGAGACGCCCGTCGTTCGCGGGCTGCGGCGCATCTACGAGCCGGCGCTCGAATTCGTGCTCGCCAACCGCATCATCACCTTCAGCGGCGTCGGCGCTGCTCGGCCTGCTGGCGGTCGTCGCGGTGCGCTCGCTGGGCCTCGAGTTCCTGCCGAAGCTCGAGGAAGGCAACCTGTGGGTCCGCGCGACGTTTCCGCAGTCCGTCTCGCTGGAGGACAGCAACAGCTACGTCAATCGCATGCGCAGCTGATGAGCGCCTATCCGGAGGTCCAGACCGTGGTGTCGCAGCACGGCCGGCCCGACGACGGCACCGATGCCACCGGCTTCTTCAATGCCGAGTTCTTCGTGCCGCTGAAGCCCTTCGACACCTGGCCGCGCGGCGTCGACAAGGAAAAGCTGACCGAGGACATGACCGAACGCCCTGAGCCAGCAATTTCCCGGCGTCGAATTCAATTTCTCGCAGTACATCCAGGACAACGTCGAGGAGGCGGCGTCCGGCGTCAAGGGCGAGAATTCGGTCAAGATCTACGGCAACGATCTGGAAACCCTCGAGAAGACCGCCGACAACATCGCCGCGGTGCTGGCCAAGATTCCGGGCATCACGGATCTGGCCGTGCTGCGCTCGCTCGGCCAGCCGACGATCCGCATCGACGTCGATCGGGTGCGCGCGGCCCGCTATGGCCTGGCGCCGGGCGACGTCAATGCGGTGGTGCAGACGGCGATCGGCGGCCAGAGCGCCGGGGATCTGTACGAGGCCGGCAGCGACCGGCATTTTCCGATGATGGTGCGCCTGGCGGCCCCGTATCGGCAGAGCCTCGATGCGATCCGGCGCATTCCGATCGGCGCACCGCGCCAGCAACGGCAACGGCACTGATCCAGGTGCCGCTGAGGATGTCGCCGACGTGCAGCTCGTGTCCGGCGCCGCGTTCATCTACCGCGAGCAGCAGCAGCGCTACGTGCCGATCAAGTTCAGCGTGCGCGGCCGCGACCTGGGCGGCGCGGTGCTCGAAGCGCAGCGCGCGGTCGACGCGCAAGGTGCTCTTGCCGGGCGGCTACCGTCTGGAATGGGTCGGCGAGTTCGGCAATCTGCAGGATGCCATTGCCCGCCTGAGCGTCGTGGTGCCGCTGTCGATCGCGCTGATCGTGCTGCTGCTGTATCTGAATTTCGGCAGCCTGCGCGATGCGCTGCTGGCCGCCAGCGTGATTCCGATGGCGCTGGTGGGCGGCATATTCGCGCTGTGGGTCACCGGCACCGCGTTCAGCGTCTCCTCGGCGATCGGCTTCGTGGCGCTGTTCGGCATCGCGGCGATGGACGGCATCCTGGTGCTTGTCGTACTACAACCTGAGTCTGGAGTCGGGCCTCGACCGGGCGAGCGCCATGCTGCACACCTGCCGCACGCAGCTGCGGCCGGTGATCATGACCTGCATCGTCGCCTGCGTCGGCCTGATTCCGGCGGCGTTCTCCACCGGCATCGGCTCGCAGGTGCAGCGGCCGCTGGCGCTGGTCGTGGTCGGCGGCATGCTGCTTGCGCCGGTGCTGATCCTGCTGGTGCTGCCGGTGCTGATCCTGAAGTTCTCCAAGGCGCGCGAACTGCCGCCGGAAGAGCCGCGGACCGCAGACGCATGATGCGCACCGCTGAACGTGCTCGGATCGGCGTGCTGGCGGCCGCGACGCTATGGCGCCTGCGTGGGCCCGAACTTTCATCGGCCGGCGCCGCCGCAGGCCGAGCGCTACATGTCCGCAGGACGCTGCCGGCCGCGACCGCCGCGGCAGACAGGCCCGGCGGCGCGGCGCAGCACTTCCTTGCCGGCCAGGACGTGCCGCGCAACTGGTGGACGCTGTTCGGCTCGGCGGATCTCGATGCTCTGGTGACCGAGGCGCTGCGCGCCAATCCCGACGTGCATGCGGCACAGGCGGCGCTGCGCCAGGCGCTGGAGAACACCGCGGCGCAGCGCGGCACCTATTTTCCCGACAGTGCAGGGCAGTTCGACGCCAGCCGCAATCGCGACGCGGTCGGCGTGCTGGCACCGACCTTGACCTCCGGCGCGGCGCTCTACAATCTGTTCACGCCGCAGGTCACGGTGATCGCTACGTGCCGGACGTGTTCGGCGCCAATCGCCGCGCGGTGGAGTCGCTGGCGGCGCAGGCGGAGGCGAGCCGCTTTCAGCTCGACGCCACCTATCTGACGCTGACCGCGAATGTGGTCACCGCGGCGATCCAGGAGGCCGGCCTGCGGGCACAGATCGCGGCGACCGCGGCATGTCATCGCGCTCGAGCACGAAGCGCTGGCGGTCATGCGCCGCCAGCTCGAACTCGGCGCCATCGCCGAAGGCGACGTCTATGCGCAGGAGGCAGCGCTCGCGCAGCTGGAGGCGACGCTGCCGCCGCTGCAGAAGCAGCTTGACCAGACGCGCGATCAGCTGGCCGCGCTGACCGGCCGCTTGCCGGCCGATATGCCGGCCGCTGCAATTCGAGCTGGACGAGCTGGTGTTGCCGGCCGACCTGCCCCTCGGCGTGCCTTCGCAACTGGTCGAGCGGCGCCCCGACGTGCGCGCGGCCGAAGCGCAGCTGCATGCGGCGACGGCTCAGGTCGGCGTCGCCATCGCCAATTTCCTCCCGCAACTGACCATCAACGGCGACTTCGGCAGTTCCGCGACATCCACCCACGATCTGTTCAAGGCCGGCACCGGATTCTGGAGCATCGGGGCCAGCCTGTCGGAGACGCTGTTCGCCGGCGGCGCGCTCGTGCATCGCAAGCGTGCCGCGGATGCGGC
This sequence comes from uncultured Gammaproteobacteria bacterium, assembly GCA_963706815.1. Classification (GTDB taxonomy): domain Bacteria; phylum Pseudomonadota; class Gammaproteobacteria; order Steroidobacterales; family Steroidobacteraceae; genus Bog-1198. The sequence goes on along the minus strand of CAVPNS010000001.1, from coordinate 60,895 downwards.
GCTCGACCAGGCGGGCGCACTGTACCAGGCGGCCGTGCTGACCGCGTTTCAGAACGTCGCCGACGCCCTGCACGCGCTCGAGACCGATGCGGATGCCATCGGAGCGGCAGCACGCGCCGCGGCGGCCGCGGAAAAAAGCCTCGGTGTCGTTCGCCGGCAGCTGGAGCTCGGCGCCGTGAGCTACCTGGCGCTGGTCAATGCCGAACAGACCTACCAGCAGGCGCTGATCGCACTGGCCCAGGCGCGCGCCAACCGCTACATGGATACGGCCGCGCTGTTCCAGGCGCTGGGCGGCTCCATCGCGCCGCTCGCCGCGCCCGATACCCGGAAATAGGCCGCTCGGTCATCCGGCCGGTGGGGCACCGCCGAGCGTCCAGCTGGTAACCTGCTCTACGGATCCGTCGGAGTACGTCATGCTTCCCGTGCCTGACTGGTCGATTGCTCCGGCCGCGAGCGCCGCGCCCGACGATGGCTGCGTGATGCTCAACGTGAGATTGCGCTGCGTATTGCTGGCCACGGTGACCTCGATCTGCATGCCGCTGACCGGGTCCGTCAGGGTCCCGCTCGTCGGTGTCGGCGGAAACAGCTCGAACGCCGCCGCACTGCCGCTGGTCGAGTAGGATGCGAACGAGGATCCGCCGGTCACGAGCATCGACGCGGCGCTCGGAGCGGTCAGCGTCAGCGACCCCAGCGCGCCCGTATCGACCGTCGATCCGGTGCCCGAGAACGCGACGGGTCCTTGCGCTGCCAGGAACTGGACCTGGAGCGTCAACGGAGTCACTGCCCCAACGGGGATCGTGCAGTACAGGCCGAGCTGGACCGGCGTCCTGACACCGAATGCGGGCGTGATCAGCACGTCCGAATAGGTCGCGCTGCCGATCGCCAGCAAGGGAATGCTCAACTGGCCTGCGCCATAAGTGTCCGCCGCGTGCACCTGCGCGGCAAATGCCACGAGCATCAGCGCACCGACCAGTGATCGCGGCTGCCGGCGCGACGCATACGAGTATTGCGAGATCCCTTCTCCCTGTCCCGAACCATGCGCAAATGGCGGCCCCGCAGTAATTCAGATATCACCCGCTCACAACCGCACCGCAACCCGGCGTGCAAATCCGGCCGGCAAGTCATGGCCGGCACGGCACTGCATGGAACGACAATGGTGCAATGCCGCATAAATAGCAAAACCACCCCGCCCTATTGACCCAGCGTGGCCGGCCCGCCGTATCATGTTGATCGGGCCAGCGAACCAGGAGAAAACGATGCAAAAAGCCGTACGCAAGTACCTCAAGGCGCTGGAGTCCGGAAATGCCGGCGAGGCAGCGGAACTGTTCACCAAGAACGGCTGGGTGCAGTCCCCCTTTCTCGGCAGGCTTCCCGTGCGGGACTTCGTCACTGCGGTGGCGAGCGCATCGGGCGATTCGAAACTGACCGTGCACGACGTGCTCGTCAGTGCCGAAGGCCACACGCGGGCAGTCGCGTATTATCTCTACGACTGGCGGCTGAAGGACGGAACCCGGGTGGCGTTCGACTGTGCCGATGTCTTCAATTTTGATCCGGAGACCGGCCACATCGCCTCGATCATACTGGTCTACGACACGCATCTGGTGCGCGATGTCGTACGCAACAAGTACCCCGGGGGCGCGCGATAGGGGAGATCAGGAGCGTTACGGCGAAAGGGACTGGCGAGCGGCCTGCGCGAGCGGTACCCTAGGCGCTCAATAATAAAATCGGGGGAGAACAATAATGATCCAACTGACTCGTATCTGTCGCGGCGCGTTCGTCTCTGCGGCCTTTCTCGTTCTGGCAGCCTGTGGCAACGACCTGGAGCCGGCGCAGAAATTCATGACGCAGATCCAGGCCGCCGTGACCGCCGCGTCGGCGGATGCGCAGAAATATATTCCGGACCAGTACAAGGATGTCCAGCAGCAGGTCTCACGGCTGCAGGGCGCGTTCGACAAGCAGGACTACTCAACGGTGGTAACCGCCGGGCCTGCCATACTGTCGGCTGCGCAGGGTCTGGCGCCGGCCGCCGCCGCGAAGAAGGCCGAGGTCATGCAGGCGCTGAACGGCGAATGGACCGAACTGACCACCAAACTGCCGGATCAGGTCACTGCGATCCAGCACCGTATCGAAGAGCTGAGCAAGCGATCGAACCGGAAGATGGCCGAGGGCATCGATGTGCCGGGCCAGAAGGCGGCCATGGATCAGGCGACCTCGCTCTGGTCAAAGGCACAGGCCGCGTTCGCGTCCGGCAACCTGGATGAGGCGGTTGACACGGCGAAGGATGTCAGGACACGGTTCCGCGCCATTTCCGACGCGCTGAAAATGTAATTGCCGGGTCCCGGCATGAACCGGGACAGCGGGCCACGGGTGGGGCGCATCGCCCCGCTTCGTGGTTCGCGATCATCCGTGCCGCACGCGATGCCGATGCGGCGACGTGCGGACGCGCCGCTCAATTGTCCTTCGCGCCTTGATTGATCCACGTCTCGATGAGCCTTATCTGCTCAGGCTTGATCCATTCCGACGGCATTCCCGGGGTATGGCTTCTTGGCATCGCGATGGAGGGGTCCGCTTCGTGCTTGACCAGTCGCAACAGGTTGCTGTCCAGGCTGCTGCCAGGAATGACCACGGGACCGTACTTGGTACCCTTCATCAGGGTCTGGTAGCTCGCCATGCTGAACCCGCTCGTGACGCAGCCCGGGCTGCCCTCCGCGTGACATGACATGCACCGCTCCTGCAGGATGGGCAGGATGTCGTTCTTGTAGCTCACCTGCCTCGCGCAGCCTGCGGTGACGGCTACGAGCGCCACCAAGCCCAGTCTCGCAACGTTGCGTATTGTCATGGTCATCACCTCATTCCGACATCTGGACAGGCTCCCATGGCGGCAGCAGACGCGTCATCCCCCACAGCAACACGAATGTGCCGCTGAGCAGCGTCAGCGCCCAGACAACGCCTTCGCGTCCCCAGACGGGCGGCGTGTAGGTGATGATTCCCTTGGCGGTCTTGGACAGTTCCTGGCCGCCGATCACGACGTTCCAGCGCATCGCCAGCACGGCGCTCATCAGCAGGACCGCGGAAAAACTCATCCAGCCGATCAATGCCCGGCCGCGGACATCGCGGACCAGCAGCACCACCAGGATCAGGAGCGGAATCACCGAAAACAGCACCTGGATGCCCAGGCCCACGCTGATCGGGCCGGCGATCAGTTGCTTGACCATCTCAATACCCTCGATGCGCCGGTACAACATCTCGGCGTATTCGAGCGCCTCGATGACCAGGGTCACGATCAGGAACGCGCACAGCACGCGGGCCAGACCCCTCACGCAGTTCTCGTCGATCACGGTCTTGCGCACTTTGGACGACACGACGTAGATCAGCGTCAGCACGGCCACGCCGGAGACGATTGCCGAGAGAATGAAGATGATCGGCATCAGGTCCGATGACCACCATTCGCGCGATTTCAGCGAGCCGAACACAAAGCCGACGTAACCGTGCAGGCCGGCCGCCGAGGCGATGCCGATCCCGGCCAGCACCTTGTTCCATTTATGGTCCTCGGCCAGCGCACGCTCCGAGACATCATACGAGCCCAGCGTCAGCACCCGGTAGATACGGCCCATGAACCCACCGGTACTCTGGGCCATCGCCACGATGTCGACCCGGAACGAGAACCAGATCTCGAGGATCAGCAGGATCGCATAGAAGCCCGCCACATACGCAAAGGCTGCAAACGCCGACGTCCAGTGCGCCGTCCAGATCGCCTCGAAGGCACGCTCCGGATGTCCGAGGTGCGAGAGCAGGGCCGCCGGGGCGAAACACAGGAACGACAGCGCCGAGAGCAGCGCCAGGCGCGCCACGGGCTTGAACTGCTCCATCCGGAACGTGTGGTAAAGGCTGGATACGATGAACGCTCCGGCCACCAGGCCCGTGATATAGGGGTATATGACGATCAGCACGCCCCACGGCAGAACGGTTTCATTCGGGTACACGTATCCGCTGAACGGAGACGTGATGTAGGAAGCGACCTGCACGACGGTATCCATCACGACACCTCACCGTCGATTCCGTTGTAGAAGACGTGCGGGCCGTTGCCGGTCCACGCCTTCAGCACGTTCACCCGATGCGTGCGGATAAAGACGCTGACATCGCTCGCCGGGTCGTTGAGGTCGCCGAAGATCCTGGCGTTGACCGGGCACACCTCAACGCACGCCGGCTTCAGTCCCTTCGTTATGCGGTGATAGCACCACGTGCACTTGTCGGTGGTCTGCGTCTCGTCGTTGAAATACCGGGCGCCGTAGGGACAGGCCTGCACGCAGTAGCGGCAGCCGATGCAGTACTTGTCGTCAATGAGCACGACCCCGTCAGGCGTCTTGTAGGTGGCTCCGACCGGGCATACCTGCACGCACGGAGGATTCTCGCAGTGATTGCACAGCTTCGGCACGAAGAATCCCTTCTTCACCTTCTCGTCCTTGTAACGATTGCTGAAGCGGTAATCCTGCGGGCCGTCCGCCGCCGCGATGTTGACCGGATCCGACTGGCTGTCCACGCGCGGTTTGTCTTCTCCCTCGAGATACACGTAGCGTTCCACCCAGGTGCGGAAATTCTGTGCGTTGAACGGAACCTTGTTTTCGACCTTGCAGGCTTCGACGCAGCGCAGGCAGCCAATGCAGCGCTCCGCGTCGACGCCAAACGCCCAGCGATGCTTGGTCCAGTCGTAGCCCGGAACCGGCCCCGCCGCCGGATTCGCCGGCGCAGCCGGTGTCGGATCCGCCGCGGCCACACCGCTTTCCGCCGCGACGCTCGCAACCGTCGAGCACACGGCGGTCGTAGCGCACATCTGCGCGAGCAGGGTCATGAAACCGCGCCGGCCTGCCTGATCCTTGCACAATTTAGTTTCGCTCATCTTTTCGCCTTTCCTCGTTTCGTGACCACAAGCGCCTGATCGCAACCCTATTTGCAGGACTGGCCTGCGAAGTACGCAGCGACGTTCTGCATGTCCGCGGGGCTCAGGCTCTTGGCTATCCCGCCCATGATCGGGCTGGCGCGCTTTCCGCTCTGGAAATCCGTCAGGGCACCGACCAGGTATGCCTGCTTCTGGCAGGCGAGATTTGGAAATGCCGCGACGGCACTGACGCCCAGTGGCCCGTGGCAGCCTGCGCAACTTGCCGACAATTTCTTGCCTGCCACGACGTCCACCGCGCCGGCGCCCGATCCGCCTGCCGGCGTGATCGGCTCACCGGTCAGCGCGACCAACGGCGAATGCGGATTGTGGCAGGCAATGCAGGCCTTCCCGTTCGAGTGGCTGGCTACCTCGATCTGCGGCATGTAGTCGGGCCGCCCCGCGATTTTCTCGTGACACTTCACGCACAGCTTGCGCGTATCAGCCGGAGTCGGCAGCGCGGCCGCCGCCGATTGCGGCACCGCGGCCGCGAGCGTCGCCGAATACTGCGACTTGTCCGCGGCGATATGGCAGATCTGACACTTGACGACCTTGTGTATGCCCGCCGACCAGGTTTCGTACTCCTTGGGATAGGCAGTCGAGAATGAGTCCGGACTGACATACGTCGGGTGCGTCGCCGCAATCTCGGTCGTTGAATCGGCCCGGAAATGGCCATATGTCCAGAAGGACTTCGGGGGGAAAAACATTTTTCCGGCTGCAAACATCAACGCAAGAACCAACAGGATCGCCACGAGCCGCCGAATATGCTTGGACACTACTCACTCTCCCGACAAATTCCGCAATGCGATGCGTTCTTAACGGCAGCGCAGCGACTTGAACGAATACACATCGATTTCATCGCCGGCGAATCTACGCCCTTCGCACAGCCGTAAAATAGGTAATTTCCGAAGCACTCCGCGCGTGCTGCACGCGGCGCTGCGGAATTTGGCGCGCAGCATCATCGCTTCGCCGGCGCGGACGTGTTGAACGGTGCTATAATTCCCGCCACTTTTCGCTCTCCGTACTTCCGCCGAGACCTCTACGTACCTCCCTCGATATCCGCATTGCATTGCAACTGCTATTTTTGCATTGATAAGCAAATCGTTCTGGATGTAGTGCAGCCTCTGCACCCGATGAGGAGAAGAGAGAAGATGAATTTCAGTACCCGTATCGCGGTGACTGTCCCGTTGATCGCCTTCACCGCCCTGCTGCTCCCCCGCGTCTCCGGTGCTGCCGATGAGGCAGCGGCCAGGGAACTGGCCCGCGCCAACAACTGCTTCAAGTGCCACGCGATATCGAAGGACAAGGACGGTCCGGCGTACCACAAGGTCGCTGAGGACATGAAAGGCAAGCCGGATGCGCAGGCCAGGCTGATTCATCACCTCACGTCCGGCGAAAAAGCCAAGTTTCCGGACGGGCACGAGGAGGATCACAAGATCATCAAGACCGATCCGCCCAACGACATGGCCCAGATCAGGAACCTCGTGGACTGGATTTTGGCGCAGTAGATCAGGCGCAGGGATTCCCCGCTGCCGCGGGGTTGCGCGAGCGACTGTTGCCCGGGAGAACATGCATCATGAGAACAACGAGTCGGTGGTGGATTACAGCTGTTCTGCTGACTGGTTTCAGTGCGACCGGAATCTGTTCCGGATCCCCGACGGATGCGCCCGCGCCGGCACCGTCCGCCGCAGCTGCCGCGGCGCCGGATGAGGCCCTCATAAAGGACCAGGTCTGCACGCGCTGTCACGACGAGAGCGAGACCAAGCCGATCCTGTCGATTTACCAGACCAGGCACGGCGTGCGGGGCGATGCGCGCACGCCGACGTGCCAGTCGTGCCACGGCGAGAGCGAAAAGCACGTGCGCGGAGACTCAACCGCACATGGGCGCGCAGCGCCGGATGTGATTTTCACCAAGGGGACCTACGCGCCCAGCGACGAGAAGGTGCGTGCAGGCCAGTGCCTGACGTGCCACAAGGGCACGAACCGCACGCGCTGGGACGGCGGCCAGCACCAGGCGAGCGGCGTTGCCTGCAACAACTGCCACACCATCCATGCACCTGCGGATCCGCTGCTGTCGAGGGGCACGCAACAGGAGAAATGCTTCAGCTGCCACAAGGAGCAGCGCGCCGATACGCTGAAGATTTCCACGCATCCGCTCGATGCCGGCAAGATGGTGTGTGCAGACTGCCACAACCCGCACGGCGCGGCCGGGCCGAAACTGCTGAAGATGAACACCGTCAACGAGACCTGCTGGCAGTGCCACGCGGACAAGCGCGGCCCGTTCCTGTGGGAGCACCAGCCGGCGGTCGAGGACTGCACGAATTGCCATACGCCGCACGGCTCGAACGTCACGCCGCTGCTGAAGTCACGGCCGCCGTTCCTGTGTCAGGAATGCCACGATGGTCCGCACAATTCCAAGAATCCCGTTGGCCCCAATGGGGCCGGATTCCAGGGGGGGTTGTCCGCGAAAAACGCCGCCGGCACGGGACTGCTTTTCCCGAGTACGCAAGCGGCCGCACGTGGGTGCATGAATTGCCATGCCATGGTTCATGGATCGAACGACCCTGCCGGTGCTTTCCTGCACCGCTGAGTTGAGGAGAATGGAGATGAAGAGCCGGGACCGAGAGTATTCCATTACGCTGGTATCGCTGGCCGTGCGGGCCGCACTGGTGGCAACGATAGCCGCACCGTCCGTCACCATTGCCCAGGTGGCCGATAGCGATGATGTCAAGGCACTGACCATGCCCACCAATTTCCTGCAGGCAGGCGGCGAGTACAACTCAGACGCTTCGGACAAGTTCGGCGAATACAACGGGCTGTACAAGCAGGGTTCCACGTTCATCGGCGATCTGCGCCTCGCCGGCGGAGACGGCTACGGCGCGGGCACCGGCACCATGCGTTACGGCCTGACCGGCACGGACCTTGGGACCACCTCCGGGTCGATCAATGCGTCGGCCAGCGACCAGGGCCACTGGAACTTCGGCCTGGGCTACGATGAGCTGCGCCATGAGCTCACCGACAGCTACCAGACGCCGTTCCAGGGCGCGGTCGGCGGTGCCACCTTCACCCTGCCCGCAGACTTTGGGGTCATCAATAGCGGCTACAAGCCAACCGGCTTCAAGACCGCCCCCGGCGCCAATGACCTGACGCCGGATCAGCTCGCGGATTTTCATACCGAGGACATTCACAGCGACCGGAAGAACACGTCGTTGACCGGCGACTACCGGTTCAACGAGAGCTGGGATGTGCGGGTCGACTACAATCACCTGGCGCAGGACGGCGCTAAGCTGCTGGGAGTCGCGGGCGACCAGGTCAACAGCCCGGCCGGCTCCACCTACACCTGGGCGGGTCAAACCCCGTTTGTGCTGGCAAATCCGACCGACTATGCCACCGACACGATCAGAGTCGCGGCGAACTGGCTCGGCGCCAAGGCGTACGCGAACTTCGGCTATTACGGATCCCTGTTCCACGACACCTACAGCAGCGTGACCTGGAACAATCCGTTCATCAAGTCGCCAGCCACGGTGGCAACCGGGACGCTGTCCGCGTACCCGACGGACGCGATCAGCACATTTCCGAGCAATGTATTCAATCAGCTGAACCTGACCGGCGGCTATGAATTCTCGCCGGCAACGAAGCTGACCGGAGGCCTTTCCTACGGGCGCAGCCAGCAGGATGCGGCGTATGCCGGCACCGGCAACATCGGCCTCACGCCGCTCGGCCTGCCGCAGGAGTCGCTCCAGGGCCTCGTCGATATCGAACACGTGGATCTGAAGCTGACCAATCAGTCCTGGAGGCCGCTGGTGCTTTCGGCGGGCTTCAAGTTCAACGAGCGCGACAACCAGACGCCGTCCAACCCGTATACGTACAATACCGTCAACGAGGCCGCAACGCAGACCGAAACCTCGGTGAATGCGCCGATGAGCAACAAGAAGATTCAGGCGGACCTCAGTGCCGATTACCGGCTTTCCAGCCGCCAGCACCTGAGCCTGAGCTACGAATACGACGACACCAAGCGCTGGTGCAATAACGCCGCGGCAAACAACGCGCAAGGCAGCCTCGACGCGGCGGCGACCGGAGGCTGGGCGGCGTACACCGCGGCGACCTGCGCCCAGGTACCGGATACCAAGGAGGACAAGCTGACTGCTGCCTATCGGCTCCGGGCGACGGACAGCCTGAATCTCAATGCGGGATATATCTACTCATGGCGCAAGGCCAATGTCAGCCCGACCTTCTACAACCCGATGCAGGCCCTTGACAACCCGGCCGGTGCCGGGGCTGGCGCGGAAGGCTATGAAGTTCTCGGTTTCATGTCTTTCTTCGAGGCCTCCCGCCACGAACAGATCGTCAAGGCAGGTGCCAACTGGCAGCCCGGCACCAAGTTATCGCTGAGCCTCAACGGTCGTTATACCGAGGACCAGTACACGGACCTGGCCTATGGCGTGCAGGACAGCAACAAGGCAAGCGTCAATTTTGATTCCACTTACATTTTCAATGAACATCGATCCGCATCGCTGTACGTGACGTATCAGGACTCGTACCGGAATCTCACGAATCTGTACAAAGTCACGAACTCGAACGCCTCGGCCACCGGGCTGAGCGGCGTGGCCGGCGAGACCTGGACTAATTCGCTCAAGGAGTCCGACACGACCATTGGCGCCAGCGCGAGACAGGACGGCCTGTTCGCGGGCCGGCTGGACCTGTCGGTGGACGTCAGCTATTCGCTGGGAAACACGACCTACGATACCTCGCCGTTCGCGGGTGCCGATCTCGAGGGCAATACCTGCAGCGCCACGTTCTACGAGACCTGCGGCTCGCTGCCAACGATCAAGAACAGCACGCTGCGTCTGCGCCTGAACGGCAGCTACGCGCTCGGAAAAGCCGGCAGTGGCGGCAAGCTGCTCATGGGATACACCTTCCAGCGCCTGGGGTCGGATGATTACCTTTACAACGCGTATCAGTACGGCTACACGCCGGTAGCGCTGCTGCCGACTAACCAGCAGTCGCCGACGTACCAGATGAATGCGGTATTTGTCGCCTATCGCTACAGTTTCCGATAGGCAGTGCGTCAATTGCGCCGGTCAGGCACAGCGGAGACAAGAGCCCTATGAGTGACGAGACCCCCAAGGCGACTCCTGCAGGGGGCCTGCGGCGCTGCTGGAGTGCGCTGCGCAAGCCAAGCGTGAAGTACTCCTTTCTCGGAATAGCTTCGCTGTTCTTCTTTCTCGGCATCATTTTCTGGGGTGGGTTCAATACCGGCATGGAGGCAACCAACAAGCTGGAATTTTGCATCTCCTGTCATGAGATGCGCGACAACGTCTACCAGGAATACAAGAAGACGATTCACTACAGTAATCGCACCGGCGTTCGCGCCATCTGCTCAGACTGCCATGTCCCGCACGAATGGACCTACAAGCTGATCCGCAAGAGCAAGGCTTCGCTCGAAGTGTGGGCAAAGCTCACCGGCCGTATCGATACCCGGGAGAAATTCGAGGCAAACCGGATGCGTCTCGCGAGCGACGAGTGGGCACGCATGCAGGCCAGCGGCTCGCGCGAATGCCGCAACTGCCACAACTTCGACGCCATGAGCGGCGACATTCAGAAGCAGACCGTCTACCAGAAACATATGAAGGCCAAAGCGGACGGACAGACGTGCATCGATTGCCATAAGGGCATCGCGCATCACCTGCCGAAGGAATACCGGGATCCGGACGAAGAATAAGACCGGTATCCCGCTCCGGAGGCTGCCGTGGCAGTAAAACCGGTTCCGGACGGTTACTCCCCGGTGACTGCCTATCTGACCCTGCCAACCAGTTCTGCGGCGATCGTGCGGGCGGCGTTGTGGAGCCTGCCCTCAGTTGCCGGTACGCGTGTAGGTTTCTACGGCGAGCGCGCTGCCGGTCGATACCTCGGCGTAGCAGTTCTGCTCACTCGGGCAGGAAACGAAATACGGGTAGCCGCTGAGATAGTCCGGTGCTCCCCAGACTCCTCCGACGTAGGTAACGGCAATGTTGTCGCCCAGATCGATCGCCACGCAAAAATCGGCGGCGGCACATGAGACCCCGGTGAGTGCGTTGCCGGATCCGTAGGCTCCCGCGGGAATGACCAGTTGTGGCTTGCTCCAGACGCTGTCCGCCAGATCAAAGATCACGTATTCACCGCTGACGTCAACCATCATGCAGAACGCGCTCGTCGGGCAACTCACCGAAGTAAAGGCATTTTGCCCGGGCGGGGTGAGCACAACCACCGACCCGCCCACGGTCAATACGGCTGCCGGTCCATTAGACGAGCCGCCGCCGCCGACCGCGAGACAGGTATCGCTGCCGGGAACGCAGGAGATATCAAACAGACCCGGCTCGTATGGGGACGGGTACAGGACGTACCCGGACCAGGCACCGCCAAAAGTCTCGGTTTGCAGCTGGAACGAATCGCTGGGCGGACTGGTGGCCTGTGTCGTCAGCACCGCCCAGCAAAAACCGGCGCTTGCGCATCCCCAGATGCCGGTCTCAGGGCCTTCCGTGCTCTTGGTGCCCGACGCGATCGTCGCCCAGGACGAGCCATCAAAGACCAGCCAGGCTCCTGCGACGTTCGCGGCGCCCAGATTGGTGACACCGCCATCCATGCAGAAGCCCGACGATACGCAACTCGGTGGTCCCACGCTCGAGCCCGGCGCCGTCAGGACCGGCGCCGGCGCCGACCACGCCCCATTGCGCAGCACCGAGTACTGCGCGCCGCTCGCGGTTGCCAGGCACGTGAACGCTTCACCGGCCGGAAGACACGAGATACCGGTGGCGATTGCTGTCTCCGAGAACACGGGTGCACCCGCCTGGCCAAGAAGCACGTTGGCATCCCAGCAGCCGAATGCGTCCTTGCTCAGGCCAGGGGTGCTGCACGGCGCACTACGGTGTCCACCCACCGATATGATATTTCCTACGGTGACGGTTACGTTGGTATACACCCGGCCACCCACCTGTACCGCGGGAATCGTCAGGTGGCCACTGGAAACATCGTAGACATCCATGATTGCTTTCGGCATGCCGCCAGCCACGCCGATGACGTTGGCGAGCGTAACTGCAACGACGACTTCGGTATATATCGTATTCCCGAGCTGCACATTGGAAATGGTCAGATTCGCGCCGTCATAGATATCCGCGCCGGTCACGCTGCCGACCGAAACGAGCCCGGTCACGGTGGCGACAAGGTTATACAGCGTGGCATTGCCCAGCTTCACCGCAGGGGCGGTCAGCTCCGAATTGACGGGATTGAAGGTGTCCTGGCTGGCATTCGGTGAGGTGCCGGTCGGGCCGCTGACGAGCTCGCCGGCAGTGACCACCATATTCGAATAGCTGGCACTGCCGATTGCAACCGATGGAATCGACAGCTGGTTCGTTGACGGGTTGTAGCTGTCCGTCCCATGTGCTTCACCGGCGCAGACCAGCAGCATCAGGGCCCCCATCAGGGGCCGCGCGTACTGCTTGATGCTTGGGGTGCACTGCATGAATCAATCTCCCGAAATGGCCAGATCGGTGCCCCGGCACCAGAGCTCATGCAGTGGTTGGGCCGCCTATCCTCAACAGGCGTCATCCCCGCGAAGAATGATTCATTGTACAGGAACGACCGGGGTCAGCTTGAACACGGTGCCCCTGCCATAGGCGCCGCCAAACTCGGTCACGCCATAGAAATTGCCATCACTGGCCTGGATCAGGTTGATCGGACTGACGCCGTCCTTGCTGCCGCTGACGCCGCCAGCAAAAGAATAGAGCACCGTTTCGACACCGGTGGACGTGACCTTGAATATCGTCCCGCCTTCGTTGCTGATTTCCTGGTAGTGTGCGCCGCCCTCATCGGTCGTTCCATAAAAATTGCCGTCGCTTGCCTGGATCAGGCTATTTGGACCCAGCCCATCGCTGCTGATGCGGGCCCCACAGGTACCGCCACTGCATCCCCCGAAGGAATACAGCACGACCTCGGCACCGGCCGGCGTGATCTTGAACACCGTGCCCTCCCCATAAGCGCCGCCCGCGCCGGAGGTCCCGTAAAAATTGCCGTCGCTGGCCTGCAACAGGCTGGTGGGATTCGTGGAATCACTGCAACCGCTGGTCGCACAGAAAAAATACAGCACGGACTCGACGCCGCCTGATGTGACCTTGAATATGGCGCCCGCGCCTTGCGGCCCGCCACCGGTTGCCGTCCCATAAAAATTGTCATCACGACCCAGGATCAGGGACCAGCGCGGTGTCGATCCATCGGTGCTTCCGCCACTGAAGGAGTACAGCACAGTCTCATTACCGCCGGGGGTGACTTTGTAGAACGTGCCGGCGTCGTTCGCGCCGCCATCGAGGGTCACGCCATAGAAATCACCGTCCCGGCCCAGGACCAGGGCCGCCGACGGAGTCGCGCCATCCGTGCTGCCACTGATGCCCCCTGCTCCGGTAAAGGAATAAACGACACTCTCCACCCCGGCCGGCGTAATCTCGAAAACGCAGCCTGAGCCGTAGAGCCCTCCAAACGGCGCAACACCGTAAAAATTACCGTCAACACCCTCGATGAGGCTCGTCACGGGGACGATGCCATCCGCGCCATTGCCGAACGTGTGGAGCACCGATTCGACGCCGGCCGGCGTGATCTTATAGGCAACACCGTCGGCGTTCAGGCCGCCCTGGTAGGTGGTCCCATAGAAATTGCCCGCGCTGTCCTGTACCAACCCGCCATACGGTTCCGAGCCATCCGTGTACCCGAGCCCGCCGTCTCCACTGAAGGAGTAAAAAATGGATTCCTCGTTGATGCCATAAACCCCTCCGACGGCCAGCAACTTGCCGACGGATACGACCGCATTGGTAAATACGGCGCTGCCCACCTGCACAGCCGCTATGTGCAGCTGATTGGTCAGCGAGTTGTAGGTGTCCGAACCAGCCGTCGGCATCCCACCCTGCCACCCCAGAATGCCGCCGACCGTTACGACCACATGTTCATAAACCACGCCGCCGTACTGGACGAATGCGATGCTGAGCTCGCCATTGCTGTAGCTGTCCGCCCCGCTGACGGCGCCGATCGATACCAGGCCCGCGACGGTAACGACCACGTTGAAAAAGCTCGCCGATCCGACGGTCACGCTCTGTACCGCCAGCTGGCCGGTTCCAGGATCATAGCTGTCAGCGCTGCCATTGGGTGACTTGCCCGCCGGGCCGCTGACAATCCCGCCGACGGTCACAACCATGTCGGAATAGGTTGCGCCGCCGATCACAAGAGAGGAAATCGTCAGCTCATTGTTCGCCGGATTGTAGGCGTCAGCCCAGGCGACACCGCAACCGACCAGCAGCACCAGGACTGTTGCGAGCGATCGCACGAAATAGCGCATGAATGGCAGCGTGGCGTTCATTGATCCCACTCCTCGGCTTTTTTTTCATTACGGCGCAATGGTGATTCGCCTGCAATACGACGGCCTCAGGCACCAAACCATCGGCACAATACTCCTAGTGCCCGGCCCGCACAAAACTCCTGCGTATCCGCCCAGGTCTTCGGCCAGGAGCCTGTCACATGCCCGGCGCCGGAGCACCAGATAGCGCCAGTCGAACCGCACCTTGCTCAACCTGCCGCAACTCGTCACCATAGGGCTGGGATCCGCTCCTGTAAGGCCGACTCTTGACCAAGCGACTGTTTCCGCTGCTTCGAAGCTCAATGTACGCGCTGCGCGGCGGCTTTCTGGTGCGCCCGCTGCTGATTTCGGTCGCGCTGGGCCTCGCCGGTGCCGTGCTGTCGTCGCTCGAAGAGACTCTTCCGGCGCTGAGCGCCTGGGTCCCGTCGACCCTGTTCCCGTCGCGGGCGGATCCCCAGGTTGCCCAGATCATCCTCGCGACGATCGCGGCGTCGATCATGACGGTCGTTTCGATCGTTTTTGCGATCCTGCTGATGACATTGACTCTCGCGTCGATGCAATTTTCACCCCGGATCCTGCTGAGCTTCGTCAGGGATCGCGTGACCCAGTGGACGCTGGGCATCTTTCTCGGCACCTTTGCCTATTGCATGGCGGCGCTGCCCGCGGCCCGCTCGCTGCCGCACCCCTTCGCACCGGTTGCCGCAGCGACCTGCGCCATGCTGCTCGCAATCATCTGTGTCGCCTGGCTGATCTTCTTCATTCACCACATCTCGCAGGCGATCAGCGTCAATCACATTGTTGATCGGATCGCCGGTGAAACCGAAGACGTTATCGATGAGGTCATGCCGGACGGTCAGCGACATAACTATAATCCGGCCAGCGTGCCGTTCGAAGACAACAAGCGCGAGGCTCTGGTTGCGAGCGAGGTCTCCGGCTACATCCGCTATGTCGATACGGGTCGACTGCTCAGCCTGGCGAAGAAATTCAAGCTGCGGGTACGCCTGCTCCGCCGCGTCGGGCATTTCGTCCCGGAGGGCGTCGCGTTGTTCGGCGCCGCACCGGAGGAACGACTTGATCCGCAGCGAATCGCCGAGCTGCGTTCGGCGTTCGACATCGGACCGACCCGCACACTGCAACAGGACGTCGAGTTTGGCGTTATCCAGATCGTCGACATCGGGCTCAAGGCAATATCCCCGGCCGTCAATGATCCGAGCACGGCGATTACCTGCATAGATCAACTGGGGCGGATCATAATCCGGTTCGTGAGCCGAAATGTGCCGGAGACCCTGCTGTGCGACCCACCGCATGTCGTGAGGGTAATCGTTCCGTGGATCCTGCCCGATGAGCTGCTGGATACGGCAATCGAACAAATCCGCCATTATTCGGCGTCCGACATCGCGGTCAGCCTGCGGCTGTTGCGCGCCCTCGATGACATAGCCTCAACGTGTGCCGACCCGCGCATCATCGAATCCCTCGTCGCACGTGGGCGGCGGATATTTGCCGGCTGCATCGAGCGCCTGGGCCCGCAACACATCGAGAATCTTCGACACCGGCTCAATGCGCTCGAAGCACGCGCTGACCTTCACCAGGCTGCGGGCACCGGAGCGCCGCGGCAAGCCGAGTGACGCTCGTCCGGTGGTGTGACGGACCCGGGATGAGTTGCGCTGCGGCGCATGAATTCGTCGTCGCGAACCACCTTTACTGCAACTACCCGCGCCCGCGTCGCAGCGTCCGCCGCATTGCGACGCCGGCGGAAACCATGAGCGAGCTGGGTGGCCGGGACTGTTTTTGCGCGTTACGTACGCTGCCCGACAGATACTGCTCCTGATCAGGGCGATAGTAGCGAAGAAGGCAACCCGTAGACGAAGCATCCCCTATCGTCTTCCGTGTACATTCAGGAAACGAACATGATCACCGTGAACAATTCCTTGAAGGGCATCTCAACGTGCCTGCTTGGCACTGCAGCGCTGATTGGCGGCGCCACCGCGGCATCTGCGCAGGCGGCGCTGGCAGTGGTCGCTCCCTTTACGATCCTCGGCGGCACGAATGTTACCTGCACCGGCGGTGCGGTGATCGGAGAGATTGGTGTCGCCCCCGGCGCCACCGTTCCTTATAAGAACACCAACTGCGCAGTGGCCGGTGAAGCCCCTCCAGCGACCAACGTGGCCGCGGTTCAGGGGGAAGCGGTCTTCATCGCCGCCTATGATGCATTGGAGGTCGCGGCCACCTCCCTGGTTTGCACGCAACTGACGGGCAGCCTGGCTGGCGAGAACCTCGCTCCAGGTGACTACTGCATCGACGGGTCAACCAAGACAGGTCTGCTAACCCTTGATGGACCCCCGAACGCCGTCTGGTTTTTCTTCTCCACCGGCGCACTGACTGGCACCAACTTCTCGGTGGTCATGGCCGGCGGCGGGCATCCGTGCGACGTCTACTGGGTGCCAGGCCGGGCTGCCTCCCTGACAACCTCGAGCCTGCTGGGAAACATCCTTGCCGGTGATGCCGCTGACGGCTCCATCACCCTGACTGGCGGATCCCTGACTGGTCGGGCGTTGGCAACAGTCGCCGTGACAACGACCGATACCAATGTCGTCGGCTGCGAGGCCGATACCTATAGCGGCGGCGAGCTCTATATTCCCTCCGTCCAGGTGCTGGGCGGTTCGATTTACACCAATGTAGTGATTACGGTCGGCAGCATCATCAGCGCCGGCGGCGGAACGCTCTCTGCCGCCCGGGATGCATACAATCCCGCAAACAACGAACTGACAATTGCTGCGATTCAACTGAATGGCACGGTCTATACCAATGCGATAATCACAGTCGGCAAACTTCTATCGGTCGGCGGTTCGGGCGGCGCTGCTGCAACCCCCTGAAGAATCCGGAACGTTTGAACGCACCAGTTACGTGATGGGTTGACGACATCGGGGTAACCGCGACCTTAAATTAGCCCTGAAAACGTTGCCGCCTCTGCTTCAACCCGCGCTGCGCAAACCACGGGGTTTGACCCTTACCAGCCCTTCACGACCGGCCGCTTTCGGGCGAATGAGTAAAGGCCTTGACAGCCATCTCCACGTCTCTCAGATCATTCAGCTTGATAATGTGCCACCCGTACTTGGTCTCCACAGGCCTGCTGGTTTCACCTTTTTTCAGGTTCAGTACTGCATCTCCAAATGCCTTCGGGTAAACATCGAGAAGCGCCCAACCCAGCTCGCCGCCATTGCGGCCACTCACATCCAGGGATTTTTGCCGCGCCATTTCGCCAAAATCTCCGCCCTGACTCAGAGAATATGCAATTGCATTGGCTTCCTCTTCGGTTCCAAGAAGAATATGCGAGAGGTTGTATTCAGTTCTGTGCACAACCGAATTCATTTCCCGATCATTCGGTCCCCCGTGCGAAGTCTCTTGTGCACGTGCCGCCGGCGGCGAGGAATCATGCCGATTAAATGGTGCGGCAGCCAACCCGACAGCCCCAAGCCCCAGATACATCGGCGCCAGCGCCACATCGACGGCCATGGCGACCCCGAGCAGCGCGCGACCGCTGTTCGCGGGCGGACTGGCGTCGACAGGATTGAAAAAACTAACAGCCCTGGGTACGGCAAGCCGGGCAAGATCGGCATCAGAAAACCGGACCGCGGGATAGATCAAGCCCTGAATGGAGATCAGCTTTTCAAATGTCGTGACGTCTTCATAATGAATTTTGCTGAAACCGGCACTCTCAAGTGCGTTTTGTTCGCTGGCCGGAACCGCGTCCTGATTGCCGTAACTTACGATTAATTGACCCCAGAACTGCTTGTCCTTCAGATAAAGGCGTGGATTGCCATCGGCCTTTATCCTTAGCCTTCTCGCATCGAGCTTGAGCCGGGAAATGTGCTCCAGTTCTTCTCCCCCCTGAGTAAGGATATAAGTGTTCTTCTTTCCAAGGAAAGCAATGACATGATCTATGTTCAGTTTCCTGGACAATTCCGAGTCGGGGCGGCCAATTGCGACGACCACATCGCTCATTGCCGGCTTTGAATAAAACTCACTTCTGGCCTGTGCATCACCTTTCGACAAGGCCTCATTCAACTCGACCGTCACGCAGCCCATCGGGACGCACAGCAAGGAAGCCAGCAGGCTCAGATGGATCAGGCGCTGACCTAAATGAATCATGTTCGGTCTCTCTCCGCCAATTTGGCCGTACAACTCTACCCGCATAACCGCCCTTCCATGAGAGCCTACGCGCTTGTCCAAGCTCCGATTAAAGATTCGCCCAACGACATGCCAATTCGCCCCGTTCCGCCGTGCAACCGCCGTCACAGTCCGCCCTGGCTTTCCGACATTCGCCCGGGCACTCTCGCGGCGGCCGTCATGGGGCCATAAGCGCCTTATACATTTTGGGCAATGGTCTTGACCGCGACGAAAGCTGCGACCATCGCAACGAAACCGAGTATGGATTTCCCGAGTGCTTTTTCGATACTTGTTTGTGGGGAATCAGCCATGCATAAATCTCGAGTTGCAGGTGGACTAACGCTGCTCCAAGCGCACGATAAACCAAGCCCTGCCTGCACGCTTCCCAGTCAGTCATGCGCCGATTACGGGCGCGTTATGGGCTTGGCGACAACCTTGTCCGTAACCAGATAGAGTCATCGCACTTCCCGTATCCTGCGGTACTATTTCCGGCATCTCTGAGAACACGCCAATGCGATTACTGCTTCGATCATTGTTGCCCATAGTTCTGGTCGGTGCCGCATCAGCTGCTGCGGAAGGTCAGGATGCAGCGCAATCGATACAGGCCATCGACGCGTCGGCGGCCGCCCCCGAAGTCGTGCGAACCAAGCCAAGGATGGACAAGAATCACCCGCTCAAGGTGGACGAGGGCCTATACCCGATTGAATCGCGCAATAACGGCGAGAAGGGAACCTGCCTAATGCGCGTACAAGTTGATCAGGAAGGCTTTATACGTGCCGCGCAATTGGTCTTTTCATCTGGCTTTGTTCGCCTAGATGCAGCCTGTTTTCAAGCATTCATGGACCGAAAAATGATTCCGGCGACGGTGGACGGCAAGCCAATTTCAAAATGGATAAATATCCCGGTGACGTGGGGTGCGGGGATTCCCATTAATCAAAAGCCGGACTATTCGACGACGCCGCATTTGGACGATGATTTTCATCTTAAGGTTGGCCCGGAGTACTACCCGACCGATACACGGGAGCACCGTCAGCAGGGGAAATGCCTGGTTCATGTAACCGTTACCCCGCAAGGAACTCCGCGGGACGTGGCCGTAACCATATCGACAGGATACGCTGCCCTTGATGCCGCTTGCATTAACGCCATACGTGATGCGGATTTTATCCCCGGAGTGCGCGGCGAAATGGCTGTCGCCGGTTCGACGGATATCTACATGAGCTGGCGACTGTCGGCCCCGTAAAGGTGCCCGACTCGAATGGAATTCAGCCGACAGGCTGGCGGCTGCGATGCGCATCATGCCGGACCTAATGGACGCCTACCCAATCCGAATTAGCCCATGCGATACTCTTATCGTGGAAGAGCAATTTTGATACTCCAAGGATGGGCATGGAAACAGTCGCTGCTTTCATTGGCATTGCGCTGCTTGTGACCGGATGCGCTGCTGCGAAGAGGGTGGAAAATAAAGCGAACGATATTTGTGCTGCGAAAGGCAAGAAGGCATTTCTCTTTAATACAAGTTCAGAGCATGTTGTCCCGCTGCTTTATGACTATGCCAGCGCGGAAGTCCTGTGCGTGGGTCCCGACGACGCCACACATATGCCAGCGATATTCGGGGCAGATGCCGTGTCGTCTTCCATGCTCAACGGAGTCGGGATCGTAGCTGTTGCGCCGGGTTTGATCGCCGACAAGGCGGGGCTCAAGCCAGGCGATCTGGTTTACGAGTTTACTGGGCGGTCTGTCACTAAATCAGCCGAGCTGCAATCCGCAATAGAGCAAATGCCCGCGGGCGATCAAGCCGTCATTAAACTGCGACGAAAAAATCAGGAAATGACCATTACAGCCCACTTTTAGATCAGGACGCCTTGCCGGAGAGTGTTAGGAGCCCCACTGCTCACGAAAGCGGCGGACGCCTGATACGCCAACCGCTGTTCAAGACATCGTGACGCACAAGGACATTGAACGCACGGCACCGGGCCCGGCAGCGGATCAGGGTCCGACGGCATTTGCAAATCTCACATTCACAGAAATTGGCGCTCGGCGGGTACAAACGCGTCAGGCGCCACTATCAATGATTTGGTGCTAGCCCGACGCCACCCAGACACGTGTCAACGCCGGACGGAAACTGCTCAATTGGGGCGGGGGAGCGCTCCGACACTTGTCTGCTAGCAGTTTCCGACCCGCGAGTAATCTAGCGCCTGCACGCTTCCTGAGTTTCCAACAGGTAGCTCTGCAGCAGTGATTGTGCGCGGAACCTTTGCGCCAATTGAAACGCCATGACCGATCGGCATGTTCTGTCGACTACTGATTTACATGGGGTTTGGGATCGGTATCCCGGCAGATGGCGCAGCCATGACGGCCAAGCCAATTCGAAAGCGACCGGGTTGACACTCGCTCGCGAATGGCTTAAATGTACCGTTAATTAAGATAAATGATCTGCGAAAGCCTGTGCGCTTTCGGGACCAGACGACAACGGTTGAGTCATGCTGCTGCCTGCCCAATAAATTCTCCTAACTTGGCAGCAGCAAGTTCGTTGGCATCATGCGAAGGGATTTTAGCGTGCGTGTTTTTCGCGTATTTGCCCACCGCGCCTTAGTAGTACTGCTGGTCCTGGGTTATGGCGGTGTTGCCCATGCCACGGACACTTACAATCCGTCGAACCACCAGCTGACGATTCCCATTGTCACCATTGGCAACGGCACGTATTCCAGTGTGGTGGTAACGGTCAACGGCCTCGTCGGCTCTCCGACCGGCACCACCGCGGGTGGCACAACCGACTCCTACAACCCGATCAGCAACCAGCTGACCATCCCGGCTGTAACGCTCGGGAATAGCACTTATTACAATGTAATTGCCACGGTCTCCAGCCTTGTCTCCATCGGCAGCGCCAGCCGCATTGACAGTTACAACGGGACCGACCTGACCATCGTGGCCGTTCAGGTCCTGGAAGGGCCGCTTTACTATAATGTCGTATTGGCTGCGTCGATCAACAATGTACTGAGTATCGGCGGCGGCATGCCGCAAGCGATCCAGGATCAATACAATCCCGGCAGCAATCAACTCTTCATGCCGGCCGTCCAGGTTGGCGGCAAGGTCTACACCAATGTCACCATCACCGCGGGGGCTGGCAGCATCCTGACGGTTGGAGGCACCGGTTCGCTTGTCACACCGACACCAGGGTCCCGCAGTGGATCGGCGTCGTGGACCGACTCGTTGGGCAATCTATGGCTGTTTGGCGGACAAGGCACGGACGGATCGGGCGTGACGGGGTTGCTCAATGATCTATGGGAATACGTTCCGGCCCTGAAGTCCTGGGTATGGGTCGGTGGAAGCAACGCCGCGGGAACGGGCGGAGTTTATGGCGGCCAGGGTGTAGCCTCACTGACGGCTGCCCCGGGAGCGAGAATCGGCGCAACGACCTGGACCGACACGCAAGGCCACTTGTGGTTGTTCGGTGGTCAGGGAATCGATTCGACCGGTGCCATGGGCGATCTTGGCGATCTATGGCAATACGCACCGGAAACGCACGCCTGGACCTGGGTGGGCGGCTCGACCCGGGCGAACCCCGCGGGCAGTTACGGCACTCCGGGAATCGCAAGTACAGGCAATATGCCTGGAGGCCGTTCAGGGGCCATTTCATTGCTCGTTCCGCCGGGCGATATCGTTCTCTTTGGTGGTCAAGGCTACGACTCGGCCGGAAATACGGGATACCTTAACGATATCTGGGTATATGTCCAGAGCGCCAACGCGTGGGAGTGGATCGGTGGCTCCAAACTCGCCAACGCGTCCGGGACCTATGGTGCGTTGGGCGCATCGTCCACCAGTTATGCCCCGGGTGGTCGCGTTGGCGCAGCCGCCTGGACGGATTCCAGCGGAGATATATGGTTTTTTGGGGGCCAGGGGATCGGTGCGGCAGGTGCATCCGGGTACCTGGCGGATCTGTGGGAGGTCAACCCGACCAACGGCAAGTGGACATGGGTAGCCGGTCCCAACACTCCGCAAAGCGGCGCTTCGGCAAGCAACGCTCCGGGCGCTCGCGCCGGAGCCGTATCCTGGACCGACGCGGCGGGCAATCTGTGGCTGTTTGGTGGGCAGGGGTATGGACCGACGGGTACGCTCGGGTACCTCAACGACCTGTGGCAGTTCAATCCGGCCAGCCTGACCTGGACCCTGGCCAGCCCGCAGACGCCGATGCCCAGCGCGCGCCTTGCTGCGGGATCGTGGCTCGATACCGTCGGTAACGTCTGGGTGTTCGGCGGCGCAGGGGTTGATTCGACGGGCGCGCAAGGCCTGTTGAATGACCTTTGGCAGCTCGCGCCGGGTTCGACAGCCGGTGCAGCCGGCACCTGGACCCATGTCATTGGACCAACCCTGGCGAATATTGACGGCGTGTACGGGCTCAAGGGCGGATTGCCAACGCTGACCTTCTTCCCGCCGGAGGTTACGGCAAATTATGCCGCCATATTCGGCTATATCGACGCCTCCTTTCAGCAAATGGCGTTCACCGGAACCTACCCCAACGAGACACTTTGGACGGCGTCCGGCGGCGGATACGGCGGTATCGTGTGGGCCATTGCGCCGAATGGCTCAATGACGGGATTCAGTCCCATGTCGGGAAACGCGACGCCAAGCGGCGGGATCGTCACAGGTCCCGATGGAGCTGTCTGGGTCCCGGTAGTACCGAGTGAGGGCGCGTCCAGCACACTGGCGCAACTGGCCCGGATTGACAGTTCCGGCAATGAAACTGATTACCCGCTGTCGTCGCTGCCGGCTGGCGCAACATCCATAGCCGTCGGGCCTGACGGCAATCTGTGGATTACCTCGGCGGGCCCGCTTGCCAGTAACTCCGGCATCATCGGTCGCGTCACGACTTCAGGTACGGTCGGTCAGTTGACCACCCTCGCGATCAAGGGATCGATCGTTAACGCGTACGGCATCTCATCATTGAATGTCAGCTCCATAGTTCGTGGTCCGAATTCGGCGCTGTGGTTCCTGGAGACCGAGAGCGTTCCTGACCAGGTTGGCGCGACGAATTACAATTATCTCGGCGAGATAACAACGTCCGGGCAGGTATTCCGCTTCGGGCTTCCCGGTCCGGCCTTTATGCAACAGATATCCACGTCTTTCACGCCGACGACTTCCAACAACGCCCTGTGCGCGGGGTCGGATGGAAACCTCTGGATCGCGGGATACGAATACGACTCCGTCGGCAGGTCCTATTCGTTTGGTGTACTGAGGGTTACACCGCAGCCACAGTCGACGAATACGCCTCCGAGCACGTTCTTCCCGCTGCCGGACGCGAACTACGTGATAGCGGCGATCGTATCGGGACCCGACGGAGCCATCTGGGGATCACTGGAACCTCAGGTGGCCACTGCCAGTCCGGCGCTGATGCGCATGACGACGAGCGGCGCCCTGTCCTACATACCCATTCCGCCCACGCCGGCCTACTACGTCGTGCAGGGCGGCAGCCAGATGCTGGGATGGGATCCAAGCGGAGTGCTATGGTTTGACGTTTATACCGGCCAGGGCAATGAGGCGTTCATTGGGAGGTATCAGACACAATGAGTCAGACTATCTGGCATAAGCCCCGCGTCAGTTGGATGCTGCTGGGAGCGCTGGTCTGCGCTGGCTCCATGGTTGGCGACGGACACGGCGTGGCGCGGGCGCAATCTGTGCGTACCTGTGGTGTTACACCACGACTCAGCGTGTACGAATCCAACATCACGTATCCGACCAAGGATTCGGGCAAAATGATCATCGCGTACAACGTGGTCGCGTCCAATTACAACACCACACTTTGCCAGCTCAATCTCGAGATTGGCCCGATAAGCGACCCTAATGCGCCACCCAGCGGGCAATGCACCAGTGGAACAGCGGTAACGGGATCACTGGAATACACGCTGACCGAGGCCGGACCGGTAGCGGAAAACGGACTGCAGAACTGGGTGCTCGTCGTTGTATCAAATTCCTGTCCGGCGGGCTCCTCCGCATTTGTCCAGCTTGATCTGGTCTTGCGTACGGTGGACCTGATCTCAGGCATCCCAAATACTCCCGTTGTAGTGATTCCGATTACCGAGAAATTTGGCACCCCGGCAACCGACGGCGGTTGACGATCCGCCTTTGAAGTCAGCGCCGTTCGCTTCGAAAGGCGGTTGG
Organism: uncultured Gammaproteobacteria bacterium; assembly: GCA_963706815.1. GTDB lineage: Bacteria > Pseudomonadota > Gammaproteobacteria > Steroidobacterales > Steroidobacteraceae > Bog-1198. The sequence goes on along the minus strand of CAVPNS010000001.1, from coordinate 36,263 downwards.
CCCGGGCGATGCGAATGGCCCAAACGGAGTTGCCTCTGGCGTTGGCACTCGCACTTTTCTCATTGGTCAGGCAGGCATTGCGCCGAAGATACGCCAATTCCGTCTGGCACAGCATATGACGCGCCTGTGTCGTAGTTACTGTGGCGCTTCCGGTCCCTCTTTGCGGCGATTGCGCCGGGCGGTAACGTGTGGGTGCTGGACCTGCAGAATGGTGCCGCGATATTCCTTGGCGCCGGCACGAGCTACAGCCTCTTTGGGCCCTATACGGGCGGCGGGCTAAGCGGGGGTAGCGGATCGGGCCCTTGGGCTGTCGCGATTGACGCCGCAGGACATGCCTGGATTGCCGATCAAGAAGTGACGTCGACCATTGTCGAGCTGAATCCCAACGGCGCCCCTCTGTTTCCTGGCGTCGGGTTCGTCTCGGGCGGCACGATCGACGGTGCGCTAGGCATCGCGGTGGACCAATCAGGTAACGTCTGGGTCGCCGACGGCAATCAGACGCTCTCTATCTGCTGGTCCGTGCTGCGGTGCCGACGGTCAACCCGATCGTCACCGCAATAAACAGCGGCTTCACACCCTAGCCTTCGGGTTGATGCAACTATGGATATTTTGCGCGTGCGCGCTGGCGTAGAGTTGAATTACCTGAGCCGGGAAACATATCGCCGCCCGAGACGATGCGTGAGCGCAGAAAGTGCTACGGAACTGCGACGGGGCACGATCCGAGCGCCAGAAGACTGCCTCTCATGGCCCAGCGCACGTCCCCACCGCCACTCTATGTTAAAGGTTCCGGCAACGAAGAAACCGCGATGCCCAAGCGACATCGAAGGCTCGGGTTAAATGGCAATGCTGGCGCGGCTCTCTATTGGCCGGGAACGACATTTTTGAGATTGAACACCGTTCCTACGCCGTCTGCACCTCCTGCACTGGCGGTGCCGAAAAGATTGCCATCGCTGGCCTGCACCAGGACCGATTGCGGATGTGCTCCGTCCGTACTGCCGCTGATGCCGCAACCTCCGTTGGGTACGCAGCCACTGAACGAATACAACGGCTTTTCGACCCCGGTCGGTTTGAGCTTGAAAACGGTACCGTACTAGTTCGCGCCACCCGCGTTGGTCGTTCCATAGAAGTTGCCATCGGGGCCCTGGACGAGCGCCGCCGTCGGCTCCGCACCATCCGGGGGACCATTGTTTCCTGTGGATCCCGTGAACGAATACAGCCCAGTCCCGCTATCGGCTTGTCTGAGCGTAGCTGATCTGCTCGTCCGAGTATCTTGAGCGCTTCATCGTCCCCATCTGCCTTGGCACCCAGGTGCCCCCTGCGGTGGACTTGAAAAGCTAATTTATTTCCAGTTTTGAACTGACCGCAATATCGGGGCTCAGGTCACTTACTGAAAGTCACGCAGCGCTCAACTCGCTGCAGCCCCAGGACAAGTTCGCCACTCAGCGATGTTGGCGATCGGTGGGGCCTCTGGTGTCGTCTTGCCGGGGGCCTCACTGGCCTACCGTTTTGGCGGCCGCTCGCCATCGGCTGCAACGGGTCATGATGATCCAGTCGAGCCGTCCCCTTGGCGTGTGACCGGTTCCGGAAGCGGCATTTAGGGCATTTCACCCATGAATGAATTATGCTTGCTGCGCTTGACTTCAGTCGGTCAATTCCGAACCGGAGGCTGCCGTGCGGAACTCAATGGAGCCAACTATGTTCCTGCACGCTTTATATATCTCGCGGCGCCCTCTGCTGCTTACCGGACTGCTTTGGGCATCCATATCCGTGGCATTCTCTGCAGACCCCGTAGCCCGTTCGGCGGATGACGCAGCGGCGACAAAGGCGCAGGCGGCGCAAAGCTATGGAAAGCTTCCTCTGAGCTTTGAGGCCAATCAGGGCCAGGCTGACAAAGCCCTACAGTTTCTTTCCCGGGGCAGCGGGTATTCTCTGTTTCTGGCGGATTCCTCGGCACTGCTGGCACTGAAAGGCGGTTCCGGCCGCCCGGCGGCAAGCACCAACATCGTGCGGATGGATCTGGTCGGTGCGAAGCACGCATTGGATGTCACTGGGCTCGATCAGCTCCCCGGCACAGCCAACTATTTTCTCGGCAATGACCCGGCGCAATGGCACAGCGGCGTGCCGACATACGCCAAGGTCAAGTATACCGGCGTGTATCCGGGCATCGATTTAATCTATTACGGCAACCAGCGGCAGCTGGAATACGACTTCGTCGTTGCGCCGGGGGCCAATCCAAAGCGCATCCGGCTCCAATTTGCCGGGGCCAAAAGGCTCAACTTGGGCGCCGATGGCGATCTCACGGCCTCGACAACAAACGGCCAGATCGTGTTTCACAAGCCCGTCGTCTATCAGGTAAACGCCGGCGAGCGCCACCCGATTGACGGCCAGTTCGCCATGCTTTCGAAGAACGCGGTTGGTTTCGCGCTGGGCCGATACGACCATGCAAAGCCGCTGGTAATCGATCCGGTGCTCTCTTACTCCACCTACCTCGGCGGCAGCTTCGGGGATTGGGCCAATGCTATTGCCGTAGACAGTTCTGGCAACGCCTATGTGACCGGCGGTACTTTCTCAACGAATTTCCCCGGGACAACCGATGGGTATCAGCCCACGAACAACGGCGCCGGCACTGCCACAAACGCTTTTGTTACCAAGCTCAACCCAACCGGCACGGGCCTCGTGTATTCCACCTACCTCGGCGGCAGCGCCAGCGAAAGCTCCTGCAACGGCATTGGCGACCAAGGCTATGGTATTGCCGTGGACGGCTCAGGCAACGCCTATGTGACCGGCACTACGTGTTCGGCGAATTTTCCCGTGAGCCAGAGTGCTTTTCAGACTGCATATAACAGCAAGAAGAAATTCGGTGAAAGCGCCTTTGTCACGAAGCTCAATGCAACCGGTACGGGCTTGGTGTACTCAACCTACCTCGGCGGCAGCGCCGACGATGGCGCCTCCGGCATTGCCGTGGACGGCTTCGATAACGCCTATGTGACCGGGTCAGCGACCTCGACGAATTTTCCCGTGACATCCCCCACGTTTCAGAGCACGAACAATGCCGACACCACGGACGGGTGGGGCAGCGCTTTTGTCACCAAGCTCAACGCAACCGGCACGGCCCTGGTGTACTCAACCTACCTTGGCGGGACTTTATATGGCGCTGACGGCAATGCCATTGCCGTTGACAGCTCTGGCGATGCCTATGTGTCCGGTAATGCAAAGTCGGCTGATTTTCCCGTCACGGAGGCCGCTTTTCAGACCGTGAATAAGGCCGTCGAAAACGAAGGTCCAACCACCGTTAATTCAAACGCCTATGTCACCAAGTTCAACCCAACCGGCACGGCCCTGGTGTACTCGACTTTCCTCGGCGGCAGCATCAACGATCTCGGCCTTGGGATTGCCGTGGATAGCTCAGGGGACGCGTACGTGACCGGTTATACCATGTCATCGGATTTTCCCGTGACCGGGAGTGCTTTCCAGCCTGCCAACAACGGCTACAACAACGAGGCTGCCAACGCTTTTGTCACCCAGGTCAACCCCACCGGCGAGGGCCTGGTGTATTCAAGTTACCTGGGCGGCACCGGCATACCGCCCCAATCCGACAATGCGAGCGGTTCCGGGGATGCCGGCTACGGCATTGCGGTCGACGGTTTGGGCAACGCCTATGTGACTGGCTTGGCAACTTCGACGAACTTTCCCGTCACTTCGGGCGCCTACCAGATCGTCAATAACGCCGCCGGCGACCTCCAGAAAAACGGCGTCATTGGTGTAAACGCCTTTGTCACCAAGATCAATCCGGGTGGAACGGCCCTGCTGTACTCGACCTATCTTGGCGGCAGTTCCCAGGATTACGGCCTCGGCATTGCTTTGGACGGCGTGGGCGTCTACGTGGCCGGCGCGGCGACTTCCACGGATTTCCCCACGACAGGCGCCGCCTATCAGCCCAAGAACGGCGGCGATGAAGACGCTTTTGCCGCCCAGTTCGCAATTAGCTCTGCAGACCTCTATAACGGCTCAGATCTGACGCTCCCCTCGGTTGTGATCGGCAGTGCCACTTATTCCGATATGGTGCTCACCGCCACGACCGCCAACATCGTCAGCGGCCCGACGGGCGCTGCACCCAAGAGCAGCGGGAATATCTACTATCCCGCGACGAAGCAGCTGAGCATCCCGGCCGTCACGGTGGGCTCGAATACCTATTACAACGTCGTCATTGCGGCGCCGGGCCTGGTCTCGGTCGGCCAGGTGATCGGCGCGGACCGCTTTGACGGCACGTATCTACACATCGCGTCGGTTCAGGTTGGCGGTACCATCTACCACAACGTCGTCGTCACGGTCGACATCAAAACGGTCAGCGCGCCATTGCCAATCGGAATGCCAGCGCTGGCGCTGGATCAATACGCCGTGGAGACGGGTGTGCTGCAGATACCGGCCGTGGAGTATGCCGGCAAGGTCTACACGAACGTGACGATCACGGTCAACACCGTGGTGTCGATCAATGGCATCCCCATTGGCTAGCGCATTGCGCGAAATCTTGCTGACAGGCAAATCCTGTTTCAGGCCGCTGGCAGCGGGCGCCCTCTTGGGCCGGAATTAATTGGCAGCGGGGGGCGGTTGCTTCGATACTTGTCTGCTGGAACCTCTAGACCCTCGGATTAAGTAGCCGGCAACGGATTCTCCGTTCCCACACACCGTTCCCCCTGGCGTGTTTGAAACCCGCCCCGCCATCATCCCACGGCCACAGACCAAAAATGCAGGCAGAATGTCTTCTTGCATGTTAGTGCTACATGTAGCACAATGCATGGATGAAAAAAACTGGAATACGCGAAGCGCGGCAGAATCTTTCCGCGCTGATTGAAGAGGTACGAAAAGGTCACGAAGTCACAATTACCGACCGGGGCAGGCCCGTCGCGCGCCTGGTGGCGCCGCGCCCGGACGAAACCAAGCCTTTTCGGGGCCGTGCCGCATTCCGGCGCAGCATTCCAGTCCTCGTCACGCCGCTATCCTCGGCCATTATCGACGATAGAGCGGACAGAAGCTGAGTTCGGGCGCTCTCATGTCAACGGCCGAAATGCCGCTCTACGTCGACTCGAGCGCCTTGGCGAAGCTGTATGTTCCCGAGGGGAATAGCGATGAAGTCGACTCGTATTTGCGCGGCAGGATTGGCCTGATGGTTTCGGAATTGGCGATCACCGAGGTGCTGTCGGCGACCGCGCGCCGTAAGCGAGAGGGTGAACTGAGCGCCGACGCGGCGATCAGAATTCGAGACGCCTTGCTGGCGGACGCCGACTCCGGCGCGTTTGTTCGATTGCAACTGGACCCCGTGGTACATCGCGAAGCGGAGCGCCTCTTGCTGATGACGTCGGTGGTGCCGTTGCGAACGCTCGATGCACTACATCTGGCGTTGGCATTATCTGGAGCGGCGACGCATGTACTTACCTTCGACCGACGAATGCGGGACGCTGCGCTGCAATCCGGGTTGAACGTGGTCAGCCTTTAGCACCTACGCGCAGCACGGGTACGCTGTACGGCTGCGATTTTAAATGGTAGCTGGAGTTCGCTTCGATACTTGCCTGCTACAGATTCCAGATCCCAGAGTTGGGTCCCACGCTACGCCCTGAGCTGAACCTGCCAAATCCCGGTCCGTCCGGATGGATTAGCTGTTTAAGTCCAGGCTCGATCTGACAGAAATTGTCTGACAGTTGCACGAATGAATGGCTGCTTTTGGGGGGAGAATCAGGTAGGTACCGGCCAAACCCGGACGCCCGAGCTACGGAAATTGGCATCTCACAGCCCTCATTCCGCGACACGCCGAACGGACGTATTCTCAACCCCGTACGGCCTCAGATAATCAATAGCAAATCGAAATGCGGATTCGCGTCTGCTTTGCACAGCGACCTTGCGAGGGGTAATCTTTGCTGCTAACGGATCATCCCAGCGTCCGGTGCACCGTGCGTGAAAACGCCGCGATTTCAATCGTATGTCGATTGGCAAAAACAACAAACGGGGATTAAAGCCATGGTACCCATTAAGTTGCGAAACCTCATCATGATCATTGCGCTATCGTCAGGAGTGGGGTCGGCTTACGCAGCGACGCCGACATGCGCTACTCCGGGCTGCGACTCGGTCACCAGCGACTCAAACGGCGACACGGCGATCGGCACCTCCGCACTGGTTCTGTTGAGCGGGGGAAGCGGCGGAAATACTGCTGCAGGATACGTCGCGCTCGCTACACTCTCGACCGGAACAGGTAATACCGCGGTAGGGTACGACGTAATGCCGGGTTACTCCACTCAAAGTGGTATTCAATATGCTACTGGCAGCTACAACACTGCCGTCGGGTATAAGACACTACTAGTAAACCTGACCGGCAGCGACAATACGGCCATGGGCCACGATGCGCTTGAAAATATAACCATCGGCGGCACGACTGCTGTTGGGGCTTTCGCGCTCGCGGGAAATACGACCGGTATCTACAATTCCGCTCTCGGGAATAACGCTCTGCAGAGTAATACGAGCGGGTCTGGCAACACCGCGGTGGGGTATTGGGCGCTACAGGCCAACAAACCTGACAGCGAAGCCGGCACGGCGAGCAATAATACCGCCATCGGGAGTATGGCGTTGACTGCCAACACGACCGGCGGCTACAACACCGCCACCGGCTATCAAGCACTGAGTGCCAACTCGACCGGTAGTTCCAACACTGCCACCGGCGATCAAGCACTGAATGCCAACACGATCGGCCTCTACAACTCTGCCACGGGGGCGGGCGCGTTGGGCTTGAATGTCAGCGGCAACTACAACACCGCCACCGGTTCGAGTGCGTTGCTCTTAAACAATGCGTCCTATAACACCGCTCTCGGATACCAGGCGCTGCCCAGTAACAATTCGGGCACCGGCAACGTCGGTGTGGGACCCTATGCCGGTCAAAATATCGTTGCGGGCAGTTTGAATATCGATATCGGCAGCTGGGGATCAGCGGATGAGAGCAACACCATCCGCATTGGCATTCCGACCTATCATCTGCACACCTATATTTCGGGCATCGCGACGACCTCGCTGGCAGGAGATGCCAAGGCGGTGCCCGTGTACATCGATTCGAACACGGGTCAGCTGGGGTATGGGCCCTCGGGCTCGGGCCAATCGGGCTCCGGCGGGGTCTCTTACACCGAGGTTTACTCCGATGCCAGTGGCAACACCGCGACTGGGACCTCGTCGACGGGAATGGCCCTGACGATCAAGGGAACCGGCAATACCGCGAGCGGCTCAGGCGCGCTGCAATCGGGCACCGCCAATTCCACCTCCAACACCGCGATCGGCGACATGAGCATGGCGGTGCTGGCGGCCGGGTCGCAGAACACGGCGGTGGGGGCCAACGCGATGCAGAACAGTACCGGCGGGAGCAACAACACGGCCGTCGGCTATGAAGCGCTTTCGTTCAACGTGGGCAACGACAACACCGCCGCCGGGAATCTGGCGCTCTATGCGAACACCACCGGCAGTGCAAACACCGCCACCGGAATTGACGCGCTCGCCGCCAACAAGACCGGCGGGTACAACACCGCCTCCGGGATGGACGCGCTTTTTAATAATTCGACCGGTTCATACAATATCGGTTTGGGCTACCAGGCCGGCTTTAATGCGACCGGCAGCTACAATATCGAAATCGGTACCGTGGGAGTGTCAACCGATGCGAACACGATCCGCATCGGCAATCCGGGCGTCTATAGCGTCAGCAACCAGACCGTGCAGACCGCCACGTATATCGCGGGCATCTACAACGCGACGGGGCTCACCGGCCTGTCGGTGAGCGTCACGCCCGAGGGTCAGCTCTTCGCGGTGGCCTCCTCGGAGCGCTACAAGACGGATATTGCGCCAATGGGAGCGGACACGGCGAAGCTCCGGCAGCTTCGCCCGGTGACGTTTCACTACAAGACCGATACGCAGCGCACGCTGCACTATGGGCTGATCGCCGAGGAGGTAGCGCAGGTGTATCCGGAGCTCGTGGTCAGAGACCGGAATGGACGCATCGACGGCGTGCGCTACGATGAACTCGCGCCTATGCTGCTGAATGAGGTGCAGAAGGAGCAGGCAACGATGCGGGCATTAGCCCAGCAAAATGCCGATCAGGCCGCGGAGATCCGTGACCTCAGGCAGCAAGTTGCCGAACTAAATCACCTGAAGAAAGAAGTGCGTGCGGCACTTGGCGAACTAAAATCGAGAGATCAGATCGTCGCGCGGCGTTAATGGCAGAACGTGAGAACTCCCGACCACATGCCGGGGGTTGTCACTGGCTTTCCCAACAGCGGTCGTTCGCGGACGGCAGCAAGGGTCATCGTCACCCATTCGACGTTGGTGCGGTCTCAGCAGATTAATACTTTGGCCAATCGCGCGGCAGGTGCGTGAAATGCCAACATGGATTTTGAATACGACGGTGTATTCTTCCATGATCACAACCCGTAATTGGTATCAACAAAACTGCACGATTAGATCGTATCTAATTGATCAGTAATACATTTGTTAATTGGTAGCGGGGGCGTGATTCGGAGTTATAAGAACCCGACCTGCCACGAAGTATTCATTGATCGCGAGCCAGTTGATATTGGTAAGGAAATTCCGTACAGTAAGGACTATCCTTACTCGGGGGCGGCCCGTGATCACAAGTAAACTGACCAGCAAGTCCCAGACGACAATTCCGCAGCCAATCCGGTCAGCGCTGAAGCTCAAAGAGGGAGACGAACTCCTCTATGAAATCCGTGGTGACCAGGTGCTCCTCATGAAGGCCCGCCAGGTCTCCGAAGGCGACGACCCGTTTCGGACTTTTGGCGAGTGGGATTCGGCGGCGGACCGTAAGGCGTATGGCAACCTTTAACCAGGGCGATGTCGTCAAGGTTCCATTTCCTTACACGGACAAGGCAACCCGGCAATCGCGCCCCGCCCTTGTCGTGTCAGCTCCGGTCCTGCAGCGGGACCACAACCTGATCTGGGTGGTCATGATCACGAGCGCGGAAAACCGGGCATGGACGCACGATGTTGCGATCAGCTCTCTGCCGCGTGCAGGACTTCCGGCACCCTCCGTGATTCGGACAGCGAAGATCGCGACGATCGACGCGTCGGACGCGACCAGACTCGGCACGATAAATGAAGCGCAACTCACTCAGGTATTGGACCGGATGGCGCAAACACTCGAGCCAGACAGGTAGGCGCTAACGCGCGCGCACGGCAACAGCGAAGTGCCGAAGCAGCCCGCATGGCAAGTGCCAATTTTTTTGAATTGGTAGCGGGGGCGTGATTCGGAATTATAAGAACATCATCCACCACGAAATATTCTTCAAGCGTAAGCCGCAAAAGTTATTTCCTCGGTAAGGCTCAGCTGTGCAACCTCAAACCCGAGCGGACAGGAATTGTCCGATAGCTGCGTAGTCAAGGGACCATTGGTTTCAGAAGGCTAATCAGGCAATTTCCGGCCATGAGCGGCCGCTGGAACTGGCGAACTTCCAACCAGCCAGATAGCCGCCATTCCTTAGCTGCGATAGTCTAAGCACTGGCCATCGGGAGATGACCACTGCTGGGTTCACTGACTTTAGAACTATTGCCACCAAGAACATCTCTTACGTTCGTTCTGGGGGATAAATCAGTGCAATACCCCTGCCCCGCCTCCATTACACAGCGCGCAGACCTGGTTGCGGGCGGCGATGCTACCAAGCCAAATTCAACTGGCGTGCAAGCCGTATCGACTCAGCGTGGACTTCCGGAACGCATCGGTGCCAGGGCTGCGCGGATTGGAACTCGCCGCTGGGGCCGATTGACGGATACTCCGCGCCCAAGCGGCGATCGAATTCATCGGCGGTGCCACTCACGAGGTCCGGATGCATTATCAGTGCCACGCTGAGCTTGTCCGCCCATTGCACCACTCTTATGAGATCTCCTGATCCATTGGCGTCAACAGGCAGATTTTCATGGTGGCGACGAACAACGTCACCAATGGAATCCGGCAGAGACCACTTTTTGCATGCATGCCAACCGAGCGTCGCATGGTCATATCCTAGCGCTTTATGCTCCGCTTCGACCAACTCCTGAGGTGAGGCCCAATTCATGTCGTCAATCCGGTTGAGATCCGCCGGTGCGCCCTCAAACTGCACAAAGCGGCCAATGTCGTGCAGCAAGCCGCAAAGATATGCCTGGTCCGCATTACATCGAATAGCAGGGATGGCCTTGCAGAACATCCGCGCGAACAACGCGGTCTGCAGCGCGTGAACCCACAATGCGCGCTGGTCCTCGGAGCGCGGAATAAACACCTTAACGACAGCGAGCGCCAACAGCAGGCCCGCGCACCGGTCCGTACCGAGGCGCATGACGGCCTGATGCAACGATGTAATGGGACATGAAGGGGCGCTGGAAGCGGAATTTGCACAGCGCAGCACGCGCACCGCGAATGGCGGATCACGCTCGGCAAGATGCAGGAGCCGATCGAAGTAATCCTCCGCGGCCGGATCAAGCGTCAGGACTTCGCTCACGACTGCCGGCAACACCGGAAGGTCCACGAGTTGGCGCTCAAGGTCCGTCATGGATTTTGGCGCGGGGTGAGGCTTCATGCTACAGAATCCGTGGTCTGAGCATCGGACCGCATGGACGGTGCCGCCAGAGCGAACTTCCGGCAAGCATCGACGGCATCGGCGTCAAGCTGCCGCCCAGCCATCTTTTGCATCTCGCCAAGCACGAAGTCCCGAGGCAGCCCGGGACGATATGCCCGGTTACTGATCATGGCGTCATAAACATCCGCGACCGCTAGTATCCTGGACTCCACCAGAATGCCCGATCCCGATAGTCCGTGCGGGTAACCACTGCCATCGAGACGTTCATGATGCTGGCAGACAATGTCCGATACCGGAAATGGCGTCTGAAGATGTTCGAGAATGTCGCGACCAATAATGCAATGCGTCTGGACCAGCGCATACTCGGGATCGGTCAGGGCACCCGGTTTGCCGAGAATCTCGGAAGGGACTGCAATCTTGCCGATGTCGTGAACGATCGCAGAGAGTCGGAGAATCTCCAGCTTCTGCGCCCCGAGCCCAAGACGGCCTCCTATAACGACAGCCAGATCAGCGACCCGGCTTTGATGCTTGATCGTGAACGGGTCACGGTATCCATGCGCAGCCGTCAACAGCGCGATCTTTTGGCGCAGATCGTCAATGGCGAGTGTCCCGCTGTTCGGCAAATCGCTTTCGAATCGCATTGCCCGCCAAACCTTGGCGACAGGGCCGCCGCAGGATGTCCGTTATGTCCAATAAATCATGTCCCATAAATAACATCGCCGAGCGCGGGCAGTACGATTTTTCCCGAGGTTTTGTGATATGCAACACGGATAAAATTACGCTGCACTGCAATGCATAGCTGGACACAGGTGGGCGCCTCATACCGGTAGCACAGCGCGGCATCCTCTAGGCTCGGCTGAATTGCCGGAATTAAGGCAAACCCCAGTGCCAGGGAAACCCGGGATCAATACAGCCCGTCGAGTAATGTCGCCCGAGCGGCGCGAGGCTCCCGACAGATGACTACCGCGCGCAGTTCGACCTGGTCACGGACTGCGCAAAGAAGACGCCGCACCCGACCCTCGCTCAGGTCCCGCATGCCAGGAACAATGAGATCGGCCAGGGGGACGAATATCGTGTCAGGCTCGGCGCACCGGCATGAGGACCCTTCCACGGCTCCACGGCTCAGGCCGCATTCGATCAGCATCTCGTTGGGCACGTCGCCGAGGGATAGCGGATCTGGCGATCCGCCGGCGCCGGCGCGCATGCCCGACTCCGATATATCGAGATCGCAACGCGGGTTGATCTGCTTCGCGAGCCATTCAAAGCGCTCCGGATTGAGACCCTCCTCGGTCACGTGCCAGCGTATGCTGATCTCAATCACCCCGCGCCCCTTTCCCATGTGAGGCCTCAGGCGCTCGAAATCGACTGGGGTGATGTGGGGGGTCACCGCTAACGCGGCGCTGAGCCCAAGGAATTCCCTTGCGAAATGCCGGGAAATAAAAAGATGACGAGACTAAAGCTGACGGTGCCACGAGAAGACATAGGCGCAGCAGTCAAGGATTTGTTGCTACCCCGGCGCTACCCAGACGCCAATGTCGACGCTGGGATCATGACCTTGCAACGATTTGATTGGCAGCGGGGGCTGGCTAGAGCGTCTGGCGTTTGACCAGCAAGGCGGACGTTGGTGAGCGTCACTTCAGGGTCATGACGAGTCATTGGCCGGCGGCCTCCAGTTCTGCGCGCTGGGTCGCCTTTCGGGCGCACCATGGGGCGACTCCCGGATACTTTGAGACGTTTGGTTGTTCGAGATCGCTTTCGTAAATCAGACTGTCCCACGCTTCCGTCCTCACGAACACCGTCGCCCGGGTGCGGCGCGCTGGCGCGGATTCGATCAGTTCCTCACTGTCCAGACGCGATACTGAATATGATCCGCCGAATCTCGTAGTTCCCACCATCTGCTATGTACATCGATCCGCCGCTAAACGCTACTGCGATGGGTTGCGCAAAACTTGCGACAGCGAGTGGCCCATCGCCATGTCCGGCCGTGGTGCTGCCTGCAACCACGCTCACTACCCCGACTGGAGTGACTTCTTTGATTTCATTGTCGCCCGTGTCGGCCACATAGATATTCCCGGACGCGTCCAAGGCGATGCCACCCGGATAATTGAATGTCGCACCGCTCCCGGCGCACGGTGAGCCCAGGCCAGGCCCGGCTATTAGGGACGTAGCCGACCCACCCGATGAAATCACGCCAACCGCGAAATTGTAATCATCGCGCGGACATCCCCACTGAGAAAAGTAAAGGTTTCCGGAAATATCCAGCGCAAGGCCGTAAGTCGCCAGTGACGGGTTGTCATCGCAATGTAAATCGCCAGAACCGCCGCAATTGACGCCTAACAGGTCGCTGAAAACGCCGGCTGACGTCAATTTCGTGATTGTGCCCTGATCGCCGACATACAGTGTCACGGAAGCGTCCACCGCGACGGCGGTGGGGCCTAAATAGGGGCTGTTCGGATACGCAAAGTAGTTATTGATAACATAGCAGGGCGACTTTCCAGCAATCGTGCTGACGAGGGCCGCCGGCGTTATGAGGCGAATAGTGCAATTTCCGCTATCAGCAACGTAAAGATTGTCAGCAGCATCAATGGCAAGGCCGTACGGTCCGTTGAAGCCAGCCGCACTGCCCACGCCGTCCGCACTGCCCGCAGTCGGGTTGCCGGCGAAAGTCGTCACGGCACCGTCGGGCGTGATCTTACGAATCGAATTGTTTCCGAAGTCCGATACGAACAGGTTCCCGGCACTGTCGAGGACCAGTCCGACCGGCCGGGAAAAACTGGCCGTAGTACCGGGCCCATCGACATTGCCTGCTACAAGGCTTCCGGCAACAGTCGTTACCACTGGCGAGACATTAACCGTCGCTTGACCGGAAACCGAACCGAAAGTTGCCTTTATTTCGGATGAGCCGACGCTGAGTGCCTTCACGAGTCCGGAATTGCTTGCGACAACGGCGTTCGCAGATGCACTTGAGGACCAATTGGCAATGTTCGTGACGTCCCTGGTGGTGCCATCGGCATACGTCGCGGTCGCCATCAGTTGCTGGGTTGCGCCGACACCCACATCAGCGGTGCTGGGCGTGATTGATATGGATACCAGCGGCGGCGCAACGCCACTACACGCCGCAAGAAATGCGGTGGCCAGGGAAAAATCGTGATGCACGCAAAATAACTGCGCAGATGCTTCATTTTTTTCCCAATCAACATCGAGCTTATTTGTTCGTCGTCGCCCCATGGCTGCCGCGCCGCATTACCCGGACACGTTACCCCACCTAACAACTGCCGGTCCAGTACAACCGCACCGGGCCACCATCGCCCATTCCACCCCTGCACCCAATATGAGTGGCAGCGGCCCCTATTCGTCCCGGCTCGAAGTCCGTAACACCCAAAAGCCCCTCGAAGTATCGGGCACGCTTGAACGCATTAGATGCGGGATGGGTTGACGACAAAGGGGTAACCGCGATCTTAAATCACCCCTGAAAACGTTGCTGCCGCTATTTTTACATACGCTGCGCAAGCGACTGGGTTTGACCCAATCCTGCCGCTGGCGAGCGTCCGCTCCGCGGCAGGCCAACTAATGCGCCGCCCGGGCTACGGCGGGAAGTTCAGCTTCTTTAACATCGCTGCAAACCGTGGATCGGATTGTAGCGATGCGAACTGCGGATCAATTTTGAGATTCGTAAGTCCGCTATCATCCTGGTGGTAGGCCCGCTCGAGCCACTCGAACGCTTTGTCTATCTCGCCTCGCCAGGCATAGACACTGGCGATCTGATAGGCGGAGTCTTCCGCACTTGTGCTGATGAGCTTCTCAAGCACCTGTTGGGATTCTTTTGTATGGCCCAGAGTATGTTGGGCCTGCGCCATGACGGTAAGTCGAAAATCCTCGTCGGAGATGTCCTGGCCCGTTGCGAGCGCGTCCTGCGCTTTTCCGTCGATGAGCTGCAGGCGCGCAAGATTGTATTTGTTAAACGGGTTTGCCGGCTGAAGAGCGAGTGCGTGACGAAATGCCTCATAGGCCGCCGGATATTCCCGTGAATACGTAAGTACTGACCCGAGATTCTGCCAAATAGTGTTGGACAACGGATCGAGTTCGGCCGCTTTGCGAAGCATCGCCACCGCTTCCTTGTCACGTCCCGTATACATCAGCAAAAGGCCATAACGCGACAATGCCCGGGTGTTCGTCGGTTCAAGCGCCAGTGCGTGCTTGAGGTCAGACTCCGCGCCGGCCCAGTCGAAATTCTGGGCGTAGCGCAGATACCCCCGGGTCGCGTAGCCGCCCGCGAGACCCGGATCAAGCTCAACAGCCCTGTCGGCGGCCTTGTCTGCCTGCGCCAGGAGGGCGAGGTGGTCTGTATAGTCCCCCAGGAAATGTTCCGACATCGCCAGACCCGCATACGCATCGGCGTAGCGCGGATCGAGGCTGATCGCCTTCCGGAATGCCTCGATGGCCCCTAGAAAGCCAGCCTTGGTACTCTGGCCGTAAAGCTGCCGGCCCAGCAGATAGGCGTTATAGGCCTCCGGATTGGTCGTGCCGTGGGCGGCGGCGGCCACCGGTGCGCCCGTGAGTCTGACTTTCAGGGCCGAGACCACGGCGGCGGCGATCTCGTCCTGGATCGCGAACACGTCCTTGAACTCCCGATCGAAGGTCTCGGACCACACCGGCTGCGCGGAGTCGGCGCGAACGAGCTCCGTCGTGACCCGCAGCTTGTCGCCCGAACGGCGCACGCTGCCCTCGAGAATGTTGGCGACTTTCAGCTTCGCCGCAATCGTTGCAATATCATCGGCCTTCCCCTTGAACGAGAAGGAGGAGGTGCGGGCAATGACTTTAAGGCCCGGCGTCCTGCCGAGCTGCTCGATGAGTTCCTCGGCAAGACCATCGGAGAAATACTCCTGATCCTTCTTCTCGCTCATGTCTGCAAAGGGCAACACAGCCACCGATTTATCGCTCAGCGTCTCACCGGCAGGCGCTGCGGGCTTCGATACCAGGAGCCGCTCGGCGAGCAGAAAGCCGATACCCAGAATCAACACAGCCATGGCGATCCATGTCAGAATCGAACGGTTCGCAGGCGGGCGAGCCTGTACGGTCGAGGGCGAGGCCCTCGTCGAGGGGACAGGTACAGGAGGCGAGTGCGCAGTTGCCGAAGTGGATGAGGCGGTCCCGGGTTCAATCAGCCTACGCACATGCTCGATGAAGATATCGGTAGTCGCGCCAGCTGGCAGGCGCGTCCATTGCACTTCGCGAAACTTCTCCGGTACCCGAGCATCTGCATCGGAAGTACCATCGATGACGATCGGGACCAGGTAGGCCTGATCCTCCGACATATCGAGCGTGCGGGCCACTGCCAGGTTCCACTCGCGGCGAAAGTAACCTTCCGCGCGTGACTGCGTGTTCGCCGAGATGATCGGCACAAACAGGTAACAGCTCTTTACCTGGCGCCGGATCATCTGATCCCAGGCATCGCCACCGCGAAGCTCGCTCTGGTCGAACCAGACCTCGATGCCGGCCGCGCGCAGTGCCTCGCATATCCTCTGCGCTGCCTCCGCATCCTGCGACGCGTAGCTCAGGAACACCGCCTTCCCAGGGTCGGTCACGGTGTTCCCACTGGATCGCAAGAACGACTATTCTGTAATCGCGCTCGATCGGCCATATCCACGCTCTTGTCGGCGTTGGGTATAGCGTACCTTAAGCCACGAGCGGCCGCTTAGTGGCGACCAATTCCAACCGTCCAATGGCCGCAGTGGGCCGAAAGCCGCCGGTCGCGCTTCTCCAAAACGGCCAGTTGCTATTCTCGCGTTAGGCCGATCGCTACAGGATCACTTCCGGGGGTTTTACGGGAGGTGTCAACCGAGAGGGTAAGTACCTGATGTGAGGCTGCACGCGGGCATTCCGCACAGGGAATCGACCGGCAAATGGATGCTGCTGCCTATACCGACGAACCGCCTGGCTATGAATGTGTTTTCCGATTCGTCCCTCATCGCCTCAGGAAATCGTCAGCGGAACCGATTTTCTTTTTGGGGGATGGATGTGGGGGGGGGGGGGTCACTGCCAACGCGGCGCTGAACCCAAGGAATTCCCTTGAGAAATGCCGGAAAATAAAAAAATGGCGGGACTAAAGCTGACGGTGCCACGAAAAGACATAGGCGCAGCAGTCAAAGATTTGTTGCTACCCCGACACGAGTGTCGGGGTTGAGGCAATTGTCTAACTATCTGATTTGATTGGTAGCGGGGGGACGCTTCGATACTTGTCTGCTGTCGATACCGGACCCGCGAGCTGTCAGATAGGCGCGATTGGCTACGCCGTATCCTCGTCAGGCCCCGTATCAAGTCCGGCATTTTTTTCCAGCGACCCGGAATACGCCGCTAGGCTCGGCTGGTTGCGAAGCTTCAGCCAATCTTCGCGGCTCTTCGCCCTGATCTGCTCAAGCGACATCGTCGATTCCACTGGCCGATTTTCATCATGACGCCCAACCGCCGCTCGCAATGCCTCTACATCGGCGAGATCCTGGGCACGGCCTGCCGAAAGCTTTGCAGCAAGCAAGTCCTCTCGCGATATGAATGGTACCGACAAATCGTCTCCCATCGGAACTTCGACCCGGCGACCCCATGCCGCCTCGAACTCGACTCCATTGATGCGAGGCATGATATCGACCATGATGGGCGGAGTGCCCATGCGGAAGAAATTGTCCGGTTCAGTAAAATCCCTTGCGCTCAATCCTTCGACAGGCGCACCAAATTTTGCGAGTGCAGCGAATACGGCCTTGCTGTTTTGCGCGTCCACACCAATCAGGATATCCAGGTCCTTGGTTGCACGCGGTTGCGCGTGATATGAAACCGCATATCCGCCAACAATCAGGTATTTAACTTGCTCGGCGTTGAAAGCCGATAACAGTTCTTTGAAGTCTTGGTGCATCCGCGACCTGCCCCTTCAACGCGTAAAGGTCGAGGGTAAGCTCCAACACAGCGTGAAGTCTCTCACTCCCGGATATGCGCTGCCATGCCCGGTACTCATCGGACTTCATTGCCGCGAGACTCTGAAAACGAGTAATCGACTTATCCACGAGTAGAAAGTAACACAAACGGTCATCGTGGCCGACTAGTGCAAATGCCACAGGGCAACAATTCCGTTTATATTCAATCGCTTAGGTAATTTGGTAGCGGGGGTAGGATTTGAACCTACGACCTTCGGGTTATGAGCCCGACGAGCTGCCAGACTGCTCCACCCCGCACCGGAGAGCCGACCATTGTACCGATGATCGACGGCATTGCAACCCCGGCGGGTCAAATTCCGCTACCCGGCCCTCACCGCAGCATTTGGGCACATAGCGCGAACAGCGTGCCCGGCACGAGCCCCAGGACCAGGACCAGCAGCGCGTTCGCGCTCAGCATTGTGCGCACGACGGCCGAGCCCCCAATGGCGGCCTGGTCGGTCGGCTCATCGAAATACATGAGCTTCACGATACGCAGGTAATAGAACGCGCCAACGACCGACAGCAGTACCGACACGACGGCAAGCCACGTGTAACCGACGCCCAGCAGCCCCTGGATGACGCCGAACTTCGCCCAGAAGCCGATGAACGGCGGCAATCCGGCAAGGCTGAACATCAAGATGGCCATCATGCCCGCCAGCCAGGGACTTCGGGCGTTGAGACCCTTGTAGTCCGCGAGCTGGTCAGCCTCGAAGCCCTGCCGCGACAGCACCAGGATCATGCCGAAGGAACCGGTCGCGACGATCACGTACGTGATCGTGTAGAACATTGCCGCCTGGTATCCGAGCGGCGTGCCGCACAGGATGCCCATCAGGATGAAGCCAACATGCGAAATTGTCGAATAGGCGAGCATGCGCTTCAGGTTGGTCTGCGCGATAGCCACGGTATTGCCGATCGCCATCGACAGCACCGCGAGCACGACGAGCATCTGGCTCCAGTCCGGCTGCGAAAAGCCCATTCCCTCGGTCAGCAGGCGCATGGCCAGCGCGAACGCGGCGAACTTCGGCGCCGTGCCGATGAACAGCGTCACGCAGGTCGGCGAACCCTCGTACACGTCCGGCACCCACATGTGGAACGGCACCGCGCCAAACTTGAACGCAATGCCGACGATCAGGAATGCAATGCCGAAAATCACGCCAACGTTTCCGGCGAGCCCGTACTGCAGCGCAATCGCTATCTGGTCGAGCTGCAGGCTGCCGGTCATTCCGTAGATGATCGACATGCCGTAGAGCAGCGTTCCGGAGGCCAGCGATCCGAGCACGAAATACTTGATTGCCGACTCTGCCGCCCTGCCGGAGTCCCTCTCGAAGGCGACCATTGCGTACAGGCACAGCGACAGCAGCTCCAGCCCCAGGTAAAGCGTGATCAGGCTGGCCGCCGACACCAGCACCATGATCCCCAGCGTCGCAAACAGCCCCAGGACGTAGTACTCGCCTTTCAGCAGGTTTCGCCGGCGCAGGTAATCGCCGGAATAGACGAACACCACGGCAACGACCAGCAGCGCGGAAATCTTCAGCAGGCGCGCCATGTTGTCGATCTCGAACATGCCGCCGAGAGCGACGATGCGCCCCGTGAGCGGTTGCGCCGCGACCAGCGCTGCGGTAACGAGCAGGCTGACCACGGCAAGGATGCCGGACCATTGCCGCCGCGCATCGCCGATCACGAGATCGAGCAGCAGGATCGCGCAGGCCGCCGCGCTGAGGAATATCTCGGGCTTCGCGTAGGCGAGTCCCGCATTGAATTCAGTGACACTGAAAGCGTTCATCATGTGCCCTACGGTGCGATCTTGGAGAGCAGCAGTTGCTGCGCGAGGTGCTGCGTCGTCACGCGCATCGCATCAAGCAGCGGCGCCGGCCACAGGCCGACGGCCAGGACCGCCGCGGCCAGCGCACCCAGCACGAGGAATTCGCGTCCGTCCAGATCCTTAAGCGCGGCGACCTTGGCATTGGCGACTTCGCCGAATATCACGCGCTTGACCAGCCACAGCGTGTACGCGGCGCCCAGTACGAGGGTCGTGCCGGCCAGGAATGCGTACCAGAAGTTCGCCTTGAAGGCCGCCAGTATCACCAGGAACTCGCCGACGAACCCCGAGGTGCCGGGCAGGCCGGCATTGGCCAGCGAGAACAGCACCATGAAGGCCGCAAATTTAGGCATCGTGTTCACGACGCCGCCGTAGGCGGAAATCTCCCGGCTGTGCACCCGGTCGTACATGACCCCGACGCACAGGAACATCGCGCCCGACACGAGCCCGTGCGAGATCATCTGCACCATGGCGCCGTCGAGCCCCATTTCGATGCCGGTCATGGCGCCGGTATGGGCCGCGATCCGGAATCCGATGAAGGCGCCCAGCGTGACGAACCCCATGTGCGCAATCGACGAATACGCGATCAGTTTCTTCATGTCCGTCTGCGCCAGCGCAACGAAGCCGATATAGACGACCGCAACCAGCGAAAGCGCGATGATCAGCCAGTCGAGTTCGCGGCTCGCATCCGGGGCAATCGGCAGCGACAGGCGCAGGAATCCGTAGCCGCCCATCTTGAGCATGATCGCAGCCAGGATGACCGATCCGCCGGTCGGCGCCTCGACGTGGGCGTCGGGCAACCACGTGTGCACCGGCCACATCGGCACCTTGACCGCGAACGCTGCGAAGAAGGCCAGGAAGATCAGGATCTGGGCCGTCATGCCGATGTTCAGGCGCTGGAACGCCAGCAGGTCGTAGCTGCCGGACTTCATGTGCAGGTAGATCAGCGCAACCAGCATCAGGAGCGAGCCCAGCAGCGTGTACAGGAAGAACTTGATCGACGCGTAGACCCGCCGCTGGCCGCCCCAGACGCCGATGATGATGAACATCGGAATCAGCATCACTTCCCAGAAAACGTAGAAAAGCACGGCATCGAGCGCGGCGAACACGCCGATCATCGCCCCCTCGAGGATCAGGAAGGAGGCGAAATACTGCGATACACGCTTCTCGACGCTCCCCCAGCCGGCGATGACGACCAGCACGGTCGTGAACGTAGTCAGCAGGATCAGCGGCATCGAGATGCCGTCGACGCCGATGTAGAACTGCGAGTCCACGGTCGGAATCCAGGCCGCTTTCTCGATGAATTGCATCGCAGCCGTCGTGTCGCTGAACCGCGTGTACAGCGGGACGCTCAGCGCCAGCGTCGCTGCCGCGACCAGCAGCGAGACCCACCGCGCCGCAGGCGCGCGTTCATTGCCGAGTGCCAGCACGGCAAATCCGCCGACGATCGGCACCCAGATCAGCAGGGACAACAGGTGATCCTGGAACATCATGAGCGCCACATCAGCCAC
This sequence comes from uncultured Gammaproteobacteria bacterium, assembly GCA_963706815.1. Taxonomy (GTDB): domain Bacteria; phylum Pseudomonadota; class Gammaproteobacteria; order Steroidobacterales; family Steroidobacteraceae; genus Bog-1198. The sequence continues at coordinate 15,382 of CAVPNS010000001.1, read as the reverse complement.
ATCAGCAGTGACGCGAGTCCCAGGATCATCGCGAACGCATAGTGGTACAGGTATCCGGACTGCGCATAGCGGAACACCGACGAGATCCAGCCGATGACGCGTGCGCTGCCGTTGACCGCGCCGTCGATGACCGCCTGGTCCCCGCCTCTCCACAGGCCGCCGCCGAGCCTGCGCGCGCCCGCCGCGAGCACGTTCTCGTTGAACCAGTCGAAGCCGTATTTGTTGACGAGTATCCGGTAGAGCCAGTGCATCGAGCGTTCGGCGGAATCGGCAAGCTCCGGCCTGCGCAGGAACACGACATAGGCGGTAGCGACTCCGGCCGCTGCGAGCCATATCGGCGCGCCGCCGAAGGCGTGTGCGAGGAAGGTGCCCGGCGAGCCGAACTCCTCGCCGACCACGCGCAGCACGTCATGCGCCGGCAGCACCTTGATGGCGCCGTCGAAGAAATCGCCGAACAGCATCGGCCTGACCGTGAACCAGCCAATCAGCGCCGACGGTATCGCCAGCACGACGAGCGGCAGCGTGATGACCCAGGGGCTCTCGTGCAGGTGCGCCTCGGTATGATGGTCCATGCGCCCCTTGCCGTGGAACGTCATGAAGAACATGCGGAAGGTGTACAGCGCCGTGACGTACACGCCCGCCAGCACGCAGAAATACGCGTAGCCCGCCCCGGGAAGCCGGGATTCCCGCACCGCATCGATCAGCACGTCCTTCGAGAAGAAGCCCGAGGAACCCGGGAAGCCGATCAGCGCGAGCGAGCCCACGAGGCAGGTCCAGTAGGTGACCGGCATGTACCGGCGCAGCCCACCCATCTTGCGCATGTCCTGCTCGTGGTGCATCGCGATGATTACCGAGCCGGCCGCCAGGAACAGCAGTGCCTTGAAGAATGCGTGCGTCATCAGGTGGAAGATGCCCGCGCTGTACGCGGATGCGCCGAGCGCCACGGTCATATAGCCGAGCTGCGACAGGGTCGAGTACGCGACGACCCGCTTGATGTCGTTGTTGACGATGCCCAGCAGCCCCATGAAGAAAGCCGTCGTCGCGCCGATCACGAGCACCGTCGACAGCGCGGTTTCCGACAGCTCGAACAGCGGCGACATGCGCGCCACCATGAAGATGCCCGCCGTGACCATCGTCGCGGCGTGGATCAGCGCCGAAATCGGCGTCGGGCCTTCCATTGAATCCGGCAGCCACACGTGCAGCGGCACCTGCGCCGACTTGCCCATCGCGCCAATGAACAGGCAGATGCAGGTGAAGGTCATGGCCGGCCAGGCGAGCCCCGTCCAGACAGGCACGTGCCCGGCCGCTATCTGTCCGGCCCGCGCGAACACGGTCGTGTAGTCCAGCGAGCCGGTGAAATGCAGCACCGCGGCAATGCCCAGCACGAAGCCGAAATCGCCGATGCGGTTGACGAGGAAAGCCTTCAGGTTGGCGAATATCGCACTCGGACGGGTATACCAGAAGCCGATCAGCAGGTACGAGACGAGCCCGACCGCTTCCCATCCGAAGAACAGCTGCATGAAGTTGTTCGACATGACCAGCATCAGCATCGAGAAAGTGAACAGCGAGATGTAGCTGAAGAACCGCTGGTACCCCGGGTCGTCGTGCATGTAGCCCACGGTATAGATGTGCACCATCAGCGAGACGAACGTGACGACGCACATCATCATCGCCGTCAGGTGATCGACGAGGAAGCCGACCTCCATCCGCAGGCCGTCGCTGACGAGCCAGGTGTAGACGGTTGCGTTATAGGTGCCCATCCCCTCGAACAGCATCCGGTACAGCACGTAGAGCGACAGGCCGCAGGACAACGCGACGCCGGCGATCGTCACCGTGTGCGCACCGGCGCGTCCGATCGAACGCCCGGCGAGTCCGGCGATGATCGCCGCCAGCAGCGGCGCCAGGACGATCGTGAGGTAAATTCCTTCCATTCTTGTTCTCTGGTTCCCTGTGCCGTGCGGTCAGCCCCGAAGCGTATCGAGATCCTCGACGTTGATGCTGCGCCGCTCGCGGAACAGCACCACGAGGATCGCCAGCCCGATCGCCGCTTCCGCCGCGGCAACCGTCAGTATGAAGAATACGAATATCTGCCCGTTGATATCGCCGAGAAAGCGCGAGAATGCGACGAAATTGAAGTTCACCGCGAGCAGCATCAGCTCGATGCACATCAGCAGCACGATGATGTTCTTGCGGTTCAGGAAGATCCCGCCGACCGCGATCGCGAACAGGATCCCCGACAGCGCCAGCACGTGGGTCAGCGATATCATGGGCTCTTCTCCGAATCCATCCTGACCAGGCGCACGCGGTCCCTGGCGCGCACGGCGACCTGTTGCGAGATGTCCTGCGGCTTGCCGCCCTCGCGGCGCCGCAGCGTCAGCACGATGGCGGCCACGGAAGCGACCAGCAGGATCACGGCCGCGACCTGTGCCGGGTAGGCGTAGCGCGTGAACAGCGCGGTCCCGAGGGCGCGCGTATTGGAGTAATCCGCCGCAAGGGGCGGCGCGGCATGCAGCGCGACGCCGCCCAGGTGGCGCACGACGATCACGTTAAGCATCGCGAAAACGACGAATCCGGCCACCGCCACCGCGACCGGCCAGTAGCCGGCGAGGCTCTTGCGGAATTCCTCGACATTGACGTCGAGCATCATGACGACGAACAGGAACAGCACCATGACCGCCCCGACATAGACCAGCACGAGCACGATGGCGAGGAATTCGGCATCCAGCAGCAGCCAGATGACCGCGCTGTCGAAGAAGCACAGCACCAGCAGCAGCGCGGAGTGCACCGGGTTGCGCGCCAGGACTACGCCCAGCGCAGCCCCGACGAGCACGACCGCGAACACGTAGAACAGGATGGTCGGGAACATCTACCGGTACCTTGCGTCGGCCGCTTTGTCGGCGGCAATCATCGCCTCGAAACGCTCGCCGACGGCCAGAAGCTTGTCCTTGCTCATGATGTTCTCGCCCCGGTTCTCCATGTGATATTCGTGCAGCCGGGTCTCGACGATCGCGTCGACCGGACAGGCTTCCTCGCAGAAGCCGCAGTAGATGCACTTGAACAGGTCGATGTCGTAGCGCGTCGTGCGCCGGGTGCCGTTCGGGGCGACATCGGACTCGATCGTGATCGCGAGCGCCGGGCACACCGCCTCGCACAGCTTGCAGGCAATGCAGCGCTCCTCGCCGTTCGGATACCGGCGCAGCGCGTGCAGCCCGCGGAAGCGCGCGCTCTGCGGGGCCTTCTCCTCCGGGTAATTGAGCGTCACCTTGGGCCGGAACAGGTTCTTGAGGGTCACCCACAGGCCCTGCAGCAGTTCGAGCAGCAGGTACGTCTTCAGGAAGTTGCGTATGCCTTGCATCAGATGTGCCCCCGCCACGGTCCCACGCGGAAATAGAGCATCAGCCCTTCGACGAAAAGCCACACCAGCGTCACCGGGATCAGCGCCTTCCAGCCGAGGCGCATGATCTGGTCGTAGCGATAGCGGGGAAAGGTCGCGCGCAGCCAGAGGAAGCCGAACATCGGGCACAGCGTCTTGAGCCCGAACCAGAAGAAGCCCGGCGCCGCCAGCAGGTTCGTTGAGGGCAGCAGTCCGTCGAAGGGGGAAAGCCAGCCGCCGAAGAAGAAGATGACGGTGAGCGCCGAGATCAGGATCATGTTGACGTATTCGGCGATGAAGAACAGCGCAAAGGCCATGCCGGAATAATCGACGTGGAAGCCCGCGACGATTTCGGACTCGCCTTCGGCGACATCGAACGGCGCGCGGTTGGTCTCGGCGACCCCGGAGATGAAGTACACGACCAGCAGCGGGAACAGCCAGAACCAGTTCCAGCTGAGCAGGCCGCCGTGCTGGGCCTGGATGATGACGCCGATGTTCAGGCTGCCGGCCGCCATCAGCACCCCGACCATCGCGAAACCCATCGCGATCTCGTAGGCGACGATCTGCGCAGCCGAGCGCATGGCGCCCAGGAACGCGTATTTGGAATTGGCGGCCCACCCCGCGAGTATGATCCCGTACACGCCCATCGAGGTCATCGCCAGCACATACAGCAGCCCTGCGTCGATGTTCGCGAAGGCGCGCTCCGGCGCGAACGGGATCACGGCCCAGATCGCGAGCGCCGGGATCATCGACAGGAACGGCGCGAGACGGAACAGGAACTGGTTCGCGTCAGCCGGGATCACGATCTCCTTGAATATCAGCTTGACGACGTCGGCGAATGGCTGCGCAAGACCCGGGATCAGCAGTCCGGGCACGCGGTTTGGGCCGCGGCGCAGCTGCATCCAGCCGATCACCTTGCGCTCCGCGAGCGTATAGAACGCCATGGTCACGATGATGCCGATCACGACCATCAGGATCTGCACCGCGGTCAGCAGCGGGTCGGCCCAGTAGGCGCCGATCAGTGCCGACAGCCAGTCGCGCGGTATGCTCCACTGCCACATGTTCAGATCACTGCGCGGGCCATTTGCCCGTCCTTCGTCTTCGCCAGCGCATCGGAGCCCCTCACCAGCACGTCGCCCTGGTACAGCGGCAGCTCCACCCAGGCGCCCGCGGCGGCGGGACCCGCCGCCACCGCCGCCGCCAGCGCCGGCCGCGCGTCGCCGGTATCGGCCATGCTTGCGCACGCGGCCTTCAGCGCCTCGCGGACCTCTTCGCTGCTCACGTACTCGAATCCCGGCAGGTCGAGCAGGTTGCCGAGCACACGCAGCACTTTCCACCCGGGCCGGCTTTCGCCGACCGCCTTCACGGCCGCGCTCCAGCTCTGCCACCGGCCTTCGATGTTGACGAAGCTGCCGGACGTCTCCGCGAAGGATCCGATCGGCAATACCACGTTGACCGTGGACTTCAGGGAATCCGGCAAATGCGTGGTCGCGGCCACGACGAACTCGGCGCCGGCAAGGGCAGCGGTGCCGCCGTTCAGATCCGCATCCGGATCAATGCCGCCGAACAGGACATAGGCCTTCAGCGGGGCCCGCAGCATCGCGGCCGCATTCAGGCCGGCCTCGCCATCCACGGCACCGCCGGCGAGCCGGTGCGGTACGGCGCCCGCGAGGTATGCGCCGGCGGAATTGGCGCCGTCCGTCAGGAAACCGAGGCTCGCGCCGCACAGCTGCGCGAGCCGGGCCGCGAGTATCTGCAGCTGCGAATAGGCCGGATGGCGCTGGGCCAGCGCGCCGAGAATCACCGCGCGCCGCTCACCGCTCTGCAGCGCGGCGACCAGTGCGCGGCGCTGGTCGGTGCCCTGCGCGCCCGCGTTCCCCGCCGCCACCTGCACCAGCGCCTCGAGCTCGCCCGGCAGATCGTGTCCGGCAACTCCGTAGGCCGCGACCGGGAACAGGTATTCGAAACGGCGCGGATTGAGGAAGGCGATTTTGGCCCCGCCCCTGACGGCGGCCTTGCGCACGCGATGCGCGAGCAGCGGCATCTCCTGGCGCAGGTCGGCACCGATGAACAGGGCTCCCTGCAGGCGCTCAACCTCGGCGATGGGAAACCCCAGGCCCGGGAACGGCGGCTCATGGGCCTGGGCGCGGAAATCGAGCTGGCGCAGCCGATGATCGATGTTGTGGCTGCCGAGCGCCCGCGCCAGGCCCGCGAGCAGGAAGAACTCCTCGGCGGTCGCCATCGGCGCGGCCAGGAACCCGGTCGAGGCAGCGCCGTGCGCAGCCACGGTCGATTTCAGTCCGTCGGCCGCCGCGGTCAGCGCCGTCTCCCAGTCGACCACCTTCAATACGCCGTCGACGCGCAGCATCGGCTGCGCAATGCGCTGCGCCGAATAGATCCCTTCGAAGCCGAAGCGGTCGCGATCGGCGATCCAGGTCTCGTTGATCGCCTCGTTCTCGCGCGGCACGATACGCATCAGCCGGCCGCGCAGGACGTGCGCGAACAGGTTCGTGCCGAAGCCGTCGTGCGGCGACACCAGCGGCTGCTGCGTCATTTCCCACGCGCGCGCATGATAGCGGAACGGCTTGTTGTTGAGCGCACCCACCGGGCAAAGATCGATGATGTTTCCGGACAGCTCGTGATCGATGCTGTGCTCGATGTACGTGGATATCTCCATGTGCTCGCCGCGTCCGGTCACGCCGAGCTCGGGGTATCCCTGGACTTCCTGGCCGAAGCGCACGCAGCGGGTGCAATGGATGCAGCGCGTCATGTCGGTCGAGATCAGCGGCCCGAGGCTCTGGTCCCTGACGCTGCGCTTGCGCTCTGCAAACCGCGAGATGTCCCGGCCGTACCCGACCGCGAGGTCCTGCAGCTCGCACTCGCCGCCCTGGTCGCAGATCGGGCAGTCGAGCGGGTGATTGATGAGCAGGAATTCCATCGTCGCCCGTTGCGCCGCGATCGCCTTCGGAGACTTCGTGAACACCTTCATGCCTTCCGTGACCGGCGTCGCGCACGCGGGCAGCGGCTTGGGCGCCTTTTCCACCTCGACCAGGCACATGCGGCAATTCGCGGCCACGCTGAGCTTCGCGTGGTAGCAGAATCGCGGGATGTAGATCCCCGCCGGATCGGTCGCCTGCATGATCATCTGGCCCTTGCGGGCCTTGACCGGCACTCCGTTGACTTCGATGTTGACCAGATCTTCGCTCATCGATGACCCTTAAGCCGCCGCGCTCTGCGCGGCGACGATTGACCGGCCCTTGTGCTCGATCATGAACTTGAATTCATGGCCAAAATGCTTCAGGAAGCTCTGCACCGGCCACGCGGCGGCGTCGCCGAGCGCGCAGATCGTGTGGCCCTCGATGCGGTTCGCCACATCCATCAGAAGCGTCAGGTCCTCGCTGCGGCCCTGGCCCGCGATGATGCGCTTCAGCATGCGATCGAGCCATCCCGTGCCCTCGCGGCACGGCGTGCACTGGCCGCAGGACTCGGACATGTAGAACCGCGACAGTCGCTCGAGCGCCCGCACCATGCAGGTCGTCTCGTCCATCACGATCATTGCACCGGTGCCGATGGACGAGCCCGCCTTCTTCAGCGCGTCGTAGTCCATCGTGATGCCCTCGATATTCGCGGCCGGCATGACCGGGCACGAGGAACCGCCCGGAATCACGGCCTTGAGCCTGCGCCCTTTCCAGATTCCCCCGGCGAGCGCCAGGACATCGGCAAACGGAATGCCCAGCGGCAATTCGAAATTGCCTGGCTTCGCGACATGTCCGGAGACCGAGAAGATCATCGTGCCGCCGGAGTTCGCCACCCCTAAGCCCGCGAACCAGGCCCCGCCCCTGCGCATGATCGACGGCACCGACGCGAAGCTCTGCGTGTTGTTGATCGTGGTGGGCTTGCCATACAGGCCAAAGCCCGCCGGAAACGGGGGCTTGAAACGCGGCCGGCCGGGCTTGCCTTCCAGCGACTCGAGCAGCGCGGTTTCCTCGCCGCAGATGTAGGCGCCGGCGCCGACGTACATGTGCAGGTCGAAGTCGACGCCGCTGCCCCGGATGTTCCTGCCCAGCAGCCCGGCTGCGTAGGCTTCCTTCAGCGCGGCCTCGAACCGCGGCACGGGTTCGCCGAGGAACTCGCCGCGGATGTAGTTGTAGCCGACCGTCGACGTCATCGCGTAGCCGCCGATGGCCATGCCCTCGATCACCGAATGCGGGTTGTAGCGCAGAATGTCCCGGTCATGGCAGGTCCCGGGCTCGGATTCGTCCGAATTGCAGACGACGTATTTCTGCACCGGCGAGGAGCGCGGCATGAAGCTCCACTTAAGTCCGGTCGGAAAGCCGGCGCCGCCGCGGCCGCGCAATCCCGACGCCTTGACCTCGTCGATGATCTTTTCCGGCGGCGTCTTCTCGCGCAGGATCCGTTCCCATGCCTCGTAGCCGCCGGACTTGCGGTAGCCCTCGAGCGTCCACGGACGTTCGAATTTCAGCGCGTCGAAGATCAGCAGGTTCTGTTCATACGCCATCAGTTCCACCCGGCCATCATTTCAACTCGTCCAGGATCTTGTCGATCTTCTCGGTTGTCAGGTGTTCGTGGTACACGTGATCGACCATCAGCATCGGCGCACCGGTGCAGGCCCCGAGGCATTCTTCCTCGCATTTGAGGAATATCCGGCCGTCCGGCGTGCTCTCGCCGGCCTTGATGCCGAGTCTCTTCTCGACATGGCCCAGCAGGTCCTCGCCGCCGCGCAACATGCAGGAGATATTCGTGCAGACCGACAGGTGGTGCCGTCCGACCGGGTGAGTCTCGAACATCGAATAGAAGCTCGCGACCTCGTAGACCTGGATTGGCGGCAGGCCAAGATACCCGGCGACCGCGTCCATGATCGGCGCCGTCAGGTAACCATTGTTCTCGTGCTGCGCCGCGCGCAATGCGGAGATCACCGCGGAACGCTTGCGCTCGGGCGGGAACTTCGCGACCCAATGGTCGATTTCGTCACGCAGGTGTTGCGACAGCTGCTCGCTCATCGGTCGATCTCTCCAAAAACGATGTCCTGGGTACCGATGACCGCAACCACGTCAGCGAGCATGTGGCCCTGCACCATCTCATGCATCGACGCCAGGTGCGCGAATCCCGGCGCACGCACCTTGAGCCGGTACGGCTTGTTCGCGCCGTCCGAGACCAGGTAGACGCCGAGTTCGCCCTTCGGCGCCTCGACGGCGGCATAGGTCTCGCCTTCCGGTACGCAATAGCCCTCGGTCATGAATTTGAAGTGGTGGATCAGGGATTCCATGTCGCCCTTCATTTCCTCGCGCCGCGGCGGCCTCACCTTGCGGTCGTCGATCATGACCGGACCGGGATTCGCCTTGAGCCAGGCCACGCACTGCTCGATGATCCGGTTCGACTGACGCAGCTCTTCGATGCGCACCAGGTACCGGTCGTAGCAATCGCCCCCCTTGCCCACGGGGATGTCGAAATCCACGCGGTCGTACGCCTCGTAGGACTGCTTCTTGCGCAGGTCCCACGCTATGCCTGAGCCGCGCAGCATGGGTCCGGTGAAGCCGAGTTGCAGCGCGCGCTCCGGACTGACGACGCCGATGTTGACGGTGCGCTGCTTCCAGATCCGGTTGTCGGTCAGCAGCGTCTCGTATTCGTCGACACAGGCCGGAAAGCGGCGCGCGAAATCCCCGATGAAGTCGATCAGCCCGCCGCTGCGCCGCTCGTTGAGGCGGTCCACTTCCTTGCGGCTGCGGTATTCGGACGCCTGGTACTGCGGCATGGCTTCCGGCAGGTCCCGATAGACGCCGCCCGGACGGTAGTACGTCGCATGCATGCGCGTGCCGGACACTGCCTCGTAGCAGTCCATCAGGTCCTCGCGCTCGCGAAACGCATACAGGAAGACCGTCATCGCGCCGATGTCCAGCGCGTGCGCGCCGAGCCACATCAGGTGGTTCAGGATCCGCGTGATCTCGTCGAACATGACGCGTATGTACTGCGCGCGCAGCGGCGGCTCCAGCCCCAGCAGCTTCTCGATCGCCAGCACGTACGCGTGCTCGTTGCACATCATCGAGACATAGTCGAGCCGGTCCATGTAGCCGATCGACTGGTTGAACGGCTTGCTCTCGGCGAGCTTCTCCGTGCCCCGGTGCAGCAGGCCGACGTGCGGATCCGCCCTCTGGATCACCTCGCCGTCCATCTCCAGCACCAGGCGCAGCACCCCGTGCGCGGCCGGATGCTGCGGTCCGAAGTTCATCGTGTAGCTGCGGATCTCAGCCATCGGGTTTCCCCCCGGTGAGCTGCTCGTCGTAGCGGTTGTCGTGGCGTATGACCTTCGGCACCAGCACGCGCGCATCGATGCTGACCGGCTGGTAGACCACGCGCCGCTTTTCCGGGTCGTAGCGCACTTCGACATTGCCGATCAGCGGAAAGTCCTTGCGGAACGGATGGCCGATGAACCCGTAGTCGGTCAGCAGGCGCCGCAGGTCCGGATGTTCCCGGAACAGGATGCCGAACAGGTCGAACGCCTCGCGCTCGAACCAGTTTGCGCTGGCCCAGACATCGCAGACCGAGTCGACGACGGGCTGTTCATCGTCCGGGCAGTAGACCCGCACCCGCAGGCGCTGGTTCAGCGACACGGATAACAGGTGATAAATGACCGCGAAGCGCCGCCCGTTTGCCCGCGCAACACCGCCCGACTCGGGAGTCACGCCGCGGCTGAAGCCTGATCCGGTCGCCGCCACGGTCTTCCATTCGGATTTGCCGTAGTCCAGATAATCGACGCCGCAGACGTCGATGCAGGTCTCGATTTTCAGCTCCCCGGCATCGCGCAGCGTCTGCGCCACTTCCAGCCAGCGATCGGCCGCCACTTCACCGGTCAGCTGGCCGGCATGCACGGGAAGCAGCTTGATGCGATCCGCAAACACGCGCGTGATGGCCGCAGCCAGCTGCTCCACGCGCCCGGCGGGCGGGTTCTGCGGCGCTGCGTCTGGCTGGCTGCTCACCGGATGATCGCCTTGTTGCGCCTGATCTTGTTCTGCAGCTGGATGATTCCGTACATCAGCGCTTCGGCGGTCGGCGGGCACCCGGGCACATAGACGTCGACCGGGACGATGCGGTCGCAGCCGCGCACGACGGCATAGGAATAATGATAGTAGCCGCCGCCGTTCGCGCAGGACCCCATCGATATGACCCAGCGCGGCTCGGCCATCTGGTCGTAGACCTTGCGCAGCGCGGGCGCCATCTTGTTGACCAGCGTGCCGGCGACGATCATCACGTCGGACTGGCGCGGGCTCGGCCGGAACACGACGCCGAACCGGTCCAGGTCGTAGCGGGCGGCGCCCGCCTGCATCATCTCGACGGCGCAACAGGCAAGCCCGAAGGTCATCGGCCACAGCGACCCGGTGCGCGCCCAGTTGATCAGCTTGTCGATGCTGGTGACCTCGAATCCGCTGGCAGCGCCAGTTCCGGCAGTCGCGGCTTCTAGTCCCATTCGAGCGCTCCCTTGCGGTAGTCATAGGCGAGCGCCACCACCAGGATCAGCGCGAAGACGAGCATCGCGACGAGTCCGAAGGATCCCGTATTGCCGAGCGAAACCGCCCACGGGAAGAAGAACGCGATCTCCAGGTCGAACACGATGAAGATGATCGCGACGAGGTAGTAACGGACGTCGAATCGCATGCGCGAGTCTTCGAACGCTTCGAAGCCGCATTCGTACGGGGACAGTTTCTCGGGGTCCGGCCGCCTGGGACCCGCAATCCAGCCGATTGTGAACAGCGCGAGCCCAAGCACGGTGGCCAGGCCCAGGAAGATCAGGATCGGCAGATACTGTCGCAACATTATTCGACGTCGGGCCCGTTTTTTTGACGCGATATTGTATCAGGTAAGCAGCCGAATCCTATCTATGAAGATGGTGCCGACGGCCGGAGTCGAACCGGCACAGGTTGCCCCACTAGCCCCTCAAACTAGCGCGTCTACCAATTTCGCCACGTCGGCTTTATCCATCTCTCCATCTACCATCAAGGACTCTTCGCCGGCGCGGCCGGCGCTGCGGGCGCCGCCGGAGCGCTGGGCGCCGCTGGCGCGCTGGTCGCCGCCTGTGCGGCCCTCTCGAGCACCGTCGTCGGCTCGCCGCTGGTATGGGAACCCAGGTAGGCAAGCGACAGGCTGGTGACGAAAAACATCGCCGCGAACACCGCCGTAAGGCGCGAGAACAGCGTGGTGGTGCCGCGTGCGCCGAATACGGTGCCGGACGCACCCGATCCGAAGCCGGCGCCCGCCTCCGCTCCCTTGCCGCGCTGAAGCAGCACGAGAATGACTATCAATATCGCGAGCAACACATGTACCACGTAAACGAAACTATGCAGCATAGGCAAACTCTCAATGGCGAGCGGCCGCAGCCGCGCAAATCTCCGTAAACTCCTCGGCGTTCAGCGAGGCACCACCGACCAGCCCGCCGTCCACATCGGGCATCGAGAACAGGTCGGCGGCGTTGCCGGCCTTCACGCTCCCGCCGTACAGGATCCGCAGTTGGCCGCCTATATTAGCATCTTGCGCGCCGATCCGGCGACGGATGAACTGGTGAACGGCCTGGGCCTGGTCCGGTGTCGCGGTGCGGCCCGTACCGATCGCCCAGACCGGCTCGTACGCGACGATGATCCTCGAGAAGGCACTGACGCCGTTCATGCCAAGCACCGCGTCGATCTGCCGGCCGATGACCGACTCGGTCTTTTGCTCTTCACGCTCCTGCAATGTCTCGCCGACGCACAGCAGCGGGGTCAGTCCGGTGCCCAGCGCCGCGATGATCTTGCGGGCAATCAGCGCATCGTCCTCGTGGTACCAGGCCCGCCGCTCCGAGTGCCCGACGATCACGTGGCTGCAGCCGATGTCCCTGAGCATCGCGGCCGCCACCTCGCCGGTGAACGCCCCGGACGGTTCGGCGCAGACGTTCTGGGCGCCGACGGCGATCGCCGAGTCGGTCAGCACGCGCACGGTCTCCGGCAGGTACACGAACGGCGGAAATACCGCGATGTCGACGGGCCAGTCGGCCTTCACGCGCAACTCCAGGTCCGTCAGCAACGCGCTGTTTGCGGACTTCGAGCCGTGCATTTTCCAGTTACCGGCCACCATTGGGCGACGCATAGACATGATTACCTTCCAGGGGATTGCCCCGGGTAAATGGCGGCGCAGATTAGCCCTGCAGCCCCCGGACTGCAAGTACCTAGTGTGACCGGGCAGCCGCCTCGACGACCGCCGCGATTTCGGCGGCGCCATTCCTGACCAGCGCCGCATCGTAGCCTTCGACCATGACCCGGATCAGCGGTTCCGTGCCCGACGCGCGCAGCACGATGCGCCCCTTGCCTTCGAAGCGCTTTTCGACGCGTTCGGCCGCCGCCACCACCGTCGGTTCGCGCATCGGGTCGAAGCGCGCCGCAACGCGCACGTTCAGCAGCACCTGTGGATACCGGGGCATCGCGGCGGCGAGCTCGGCGAGCTCCGCGCCGGTCTGCTTCATGACTGCCAGCACCTGCAGCGCGCTGATCAGGCCATCGCCGGTCGTCGTCTTGTCCAGGCACAGGATGTGCCCGGAGGTCTCCCCGCCGAGCGTCGCACCGGACTCGTTCAGCAGCGCCAGCACGTACCGGTCGCCGACCTGCGCGCGCCGGAACTCGATGCCGCGCGCCGCCAGCGCATGCTCCAGCCCCAGGTTGCTCATGACCGTGCCGACGACGGGTCCCTGCAGCGTGCCGTTCGCCTGGCGCGAGACGGCCAGGATGTACAGCAGCTGGTCGCCATCGACGATGCGCCCGAGCGCATCGACCATCACGACGCGATCGCCGTCCCCGTCCAGCGCGATGCCGAGCTTGGCGCGCACGCCGGGCACCGTCAGCTGCAGCAGCTCCGGCGCCGTCGAGCCGCAACCGTCGTTGATGTTGCGCCCGTTCGGCGAACAGCCGATCGGCACGATCTCGGCGCCAAGGTCCGCCAGCACGCGCGGCGCGACCTTGTAGCCGGCGCCATTGGCGCAGTCGATCACGATCTTGGCCCCAGAGAGCGTCATGCCGGCCGGGATCGTCGCGGCACAGAACTCCTGGTACTGCGTGCGGCTGCGATCGATGCGCGAGGCGCGGCCGAGACGCTGCGACTCCTGCGTGACGACCGGTTCGTCGATCAGGCGCTCGATCTGCCGCTCGACCTCATCGGACAGCTTGCTGCCCGTTGCCGTCGAAGAACTTGATGCCGTTGTCCTCATAAGGATTGTGCGAGGCGCTGATCACGACACCGAAGCTGCAGCCCAAGCGGCGCGTCATGTAGGCGATGCCCGGGGTCGGCAGCGGGCCGATCAGCATGACGTCGACGCCGGCTGCGACGAACCCCGCCTCCAGCGCCGACTCGAACATGTAGCCCGAGACGCGCGTGTCCTTGCCGATCAGCACCCGGCCGCCGTCGGGCGCCAGCACCCGCGCGGCGGCGCTCGCGAGGCGCAGCGCGAAATCCACCGTCATCGGCTCCGTGCCGACGCGGCCGCGTACGCCATCGGTCCCGAAATAGCTCTTCGTCACGCTTCTATGATCCTTGTGAGCACCGCGCTCACCACCCGCACCGCATCCACCGTCGGCGCGACGTCGTGGGTACGGATGATCCTTGCGCCCATGCTGCACCGCCAGCGCCGCCAGGCCGAAGCCGCCGTACAGGCGCTGCTCGACGGCCGGTCCCGAGGATGCGGCCGATCAAGCTCTTGCGCGACACGCCGACCAGCAGCGGCGACCCAGGCCCGCGAGCTCGCGGCAGCCGCGCAGCAGCGCCAGATTATGCGCCTCGCGCTTGCCGAAGCCGATGCCCGGATCGAGCACAGATCGCCTCGCGGGCGATCCCGGCCGCCGACGCACGCCTCGCGCTGCGCACCGAGAAAGTCGCCGACCTCGCGCACGACATCCCCGTACTGCGGGTCGACGCTGCATGGTGCGCGGCTCGCCCTGCATGTGCATCAGGCACACGCCGACGCCCGGCTGCGGCCGCCCATTCGCGCGCGCCCGATGCGCGCAGCGCGTGCACGTCGTTGACGATCGAGGCGCCAGCCGCCGACCGCGGCCGCCATCACGCCGGGCTTGCTGGTATCGATCGAAATCGCAACGTCGAGGCGCGCCGCGATGCGCTCGATCACCGGCAGCGACGCGCGCGCAGTTCTCGACGCCGGATCGACCGGCAGCGCGCCCGGGGCGCGTCGATTCCCCGCCGATGTCGATGATGGCCGCGCCCTCGGCGACCATCCGCGCCGCCTGCGTCGAGCGCGGCGTCAGGGTCCGCATAGCGCCCGCCATCGGAAAAGGAATCCGGCGTCACATTGAGCACGCCCATGACGACCGGACGTGTCGAGGTCCAGGATTCGGTGTCGACAGCGCCAGATCATCTGTGCGCGATGAACGAAGCGGCCGGCATGGGCAGGCCGGCCGGCTCATGGTGTCTGCGCTCGGCCGGCTCCGCGCTAGTGCTGCCCGGCAGGACTGACCAGCGGCGGCGTCGGGCTTCTCAGCCGGCGGTCCGCGCGGCGGTGCGGCGTCGGCGTGATCGTCCCAATCGCGCGGCGGACGCGGAGTCTGCCCTCCATGATGTCCTTGATCTGTTCCTCGTCGATCGTCTCGTACTTGATCAGCGCCTCGGACATCGCGTGCAGCTTGTCCATGTTGGTCTTGATGATCTTGTAGGCGCGCTGGTAGTTGCTGTCGATCACCTGCCGCACTTCCTCGTCGATCACATGCGCGGTCACGTCCGAGACCTGCTTGTGCTGGGTGACGCTGCGGCCGAGGAACACCTCGCCGGACTCCTCGCTGTAGGTCTGCGGCCCCAGACGGTCCGACAGGCCCCAGCGCGTGACCATGTTGCGCGCCAGTTCGGTGGCGCGCTCGATGTCGTTGGAGGCGCCGGTCGTGACCGCATCGGCGCCGAACACCAGTTCCTCGGCGACGCGGCCGCCGAACAGCGTCGCGATCCAGCTCTCCAGCCGCCGCTTGCTGGTAC